>NZ_JSEE01000009.1 GCF_001625355.1 Marinomonas sp. TW1 | reverse complement strand
TTGAATACATTGAAGTATTTTATAACCGAAAGCGGCGTCATGCATTTTTAGATTACGTAGCGCCAGTTGATTATGAGGCTCAGTATGCCTCTTAATTATTTTATCCGTTTTATTGTGGCAACCTCAGAGTAAAATTAAAAATTTTCACTCTGACCCTTTTATTACAACCGCGAACCAAATGCCTTTCATGGGGAATCAAATGGGTCTGACCCCTTAGCCTGCCCCTTAACGACCTACCCCACCAATCCTTCTCTCACTTCCGCCATCAAGCGCAGTGACTTCAATCTCGCGTCGGCATCGTGAATCGGCATGGAAATAATGAGTTCGTCTATGCCTGTGGACTCAATGAAGCGCTCTAACTGAAAGGCCACGGAAGCTTTTGACCCCACCACGGCGTATTGCAGCATATGCTCTACCATGTGTTTTTCAGGCGCGGACCAAATGCCTTCCATGGAATCCACCGGTCTTGGGAACGGACGATTGCGATCACGGCGCAAATTGACAAATTGCTGTTGCGCTGAGGTAAACAAGTATTGAGCTTCTTCGTCTGTGTCGGCCACCACCGCCATGACACCCGCCATAGCGTAAGGCTGATCGCCCTCTTCGGCGGCGTTAAAATGACGTCGATAAGTGGTCAAGGCTTGGTGTAGTTGGTCAGGCGCAAAGTGAGAAGCAAAAGAATACGGCAAACCAAATTGCGCGGCGACTTGCGCACTGTACAAGCTGGAACCCAGCATCCAGATCGGCACTTGTGTACCAAAGCCTGGCACGGCACGAATGCCCTTCTCTTGGTTACTGAGATAACCTTGTAGCGCTTGAACATCGTCTGGGTAAGAATCCACCCCCGCATCCATATTGCGACGCAAAGCACGCGCTGTCATCATGTCGGTGCCAGGTGCTCGCCCTAAGCCCAAATCAATACGCTGCGGATAAAGTTCCGCCAAGGTGCCGAACTGTTCCGCTATCACTAAGGGAGAATGATTGGGCAGCATGACGCCACCGGAACCAAGACGAATGTCTTTTGTGTGCGCGCCAAGGTGCGACAGCACCACGGAGGTGGCGGAACTGGCCACACCAGCCATGCCATGATGTTCAGCGAGCCAAAAGCGCTTGTAGCCCAAAGCTTCCGCTGTTTGCGCCATTTTGACGCTCATTTTTAGTGAATCTGCGACCGAAAAGCCATCAGCAACGGGCGCAAGATCGAGAATGGAGAAAGGAATCATAAAACCTACTCAAAGAATGTAAACAATACCTTGATAGTTGGCCCTGAGCCGCTCAGTTACAAGTCATCAATCATGCAGCAAATACTGAAACCCATTTAATGAGCGCCTTGCTTAACGATTTTCCAAACGGTTGAAGTCCAGAATACCACTTTCTCTAGGTCGATCTTGTTTGTTTAAGCGTGCGATAGCGTCACTGACTGACCAGAAATTTGGATGAGTCCGACGAATACCAAAACCGTTCAGTAATTCTAGGTAATCTTGTCGAGTTTGCATCGCGGCAATTTGCGCTGACCAACTTTGTAATTCCGACGCTTCCACTTGCATCAGCACATTTGGGTAATCCCCCAATACGCCTTTCACTATGGTCACACCGTCTTCTTGTGGTAAACGGGTCGATTCTTCATCCAACAAACTGGAAATGTTGGCGTGAGCTTTATTGTGAATCACACTCAGTACCTCAAGCGGTTCGCCTTGGCGCGTCACTAATACTGTGACCACATTGGGCAAATACTGGATACCACCACCTTGCACTTGCTGTAATGACAATAATGCCGTTACATCGTCCGCAGCCAGCTGACTTTGCTGAAGGTCATAACTCTGATCCAAAATGTCGCTTAACTTAGTCCGCAGCATTTCATACAGCTCGGCTTGGTGATCGGAACGACTGTATTGGATGTCAGACTGAATCCCAACCTTGATGTAATCACTGAAAATGTAATCTTTGATAATCTGGTTGGCATCACGATACCAATACTGACGAATACGCTCTCGGTCTTCTTTTGGTAGCAACATAAGGAAGTTCATTTCCCCTTCCATCCGCAAGAAATCCATGTACAAACGGGTGACCAATTGGTGACCCACGTTGCCATACACGTCAAAGCCCGCCACCAACAAATAATGAATACGCTCTAATAATGGGTAATCGATCACCCAAGCCGTTTTTGGATGCTGCCCCACCATACCACGTACTACCGAGGCGTTATCGAAGTGACGGAAAATGGTCAAAGCGGCATTTTGGTTGCCGCCATCCCCGTCCCAGATTAAATCCAAATCCAACGAGATACGATTTTTGACTTCCTTTTGCATCAACTTGGCTTTCGCCGACAAATAGGATTTTTGCTGCTCGGAAAACATCACCCAAGAAGCGATAGATAAGGTATTACTGGATTCCACCGCCGGCATGTCTAAGTCTTTCACCTGATTTTCTAAGAAGTCTGCGGAGCTTTTGTTGTAGGCGACTTCAGGGTCAAGGAAATACACCCAGAACTGTTCGTTGATAACATTTACCGCCACTTGACCACGACATACTGGCCCTTTAATGAAGGCCATGATGGTTTTCTGGGCATGATCCAGCAAGAAACGATAGCGAGCGTAAGGTGGAATGTCTCGGAACGCCATGAAAGGATTGGTGGCCACTTCGGGCTCATAGCTAGGTAAGGCGGTAACCTGATAGTCCACACCATAGAAGAAAGACTGCCAACGTTGGTAGCGAGCATCATCCAAACGCATGGGGATGTGATTTTTCTGTACCTTCACTTCAGGGTCTGACCACAAACGATAGTAAACTCGTTTCACACCCGGATCATCGTAAGGGCGTCGCGTGGCGATACGGTCTATTGGTTCACCTGGCGGCGTGCTAGAGCGCACTAGACGAAAACGAAACGCCTCACCATCGTCCAAATACATTGAGTAAAGGTACAAATGTTCATAGATGTATCGCGCCACCAGCTGGTCTTTCAGACTATCGCCATTTAGACGACTTTCCCAAAGGTCAACCTGCTGCTGTAATGCTTCTGCAACTGGGGTGGGCGCTGGCATTTTGCCACCGCTCGCCAACCAACGGCTTAGTACATCGTATTCCGCATCCGTTAATTGCGGTAAACCATAAGGCATTCCCCACTTCGGGTAATCCTTCTCAAATTGGTCGTATTCCTCGATACTCACACATTGCTGATCACGGGCGAGACTAAAGTCATAATCCTCATCTAATACCGGCTGAGTAAACTCGCCTTGCTGCTTACGCAAAGCAATGGCTCGATACAACAAACTGCCTTCTAAGTTAGCCGCTGGTGATTGACCTCGTTCGTTAAGTACGGGGTGAAAGCCTTTCTGACGCCATTCATCTGTGGTTTTACCATCAATGAATAAGCGTGACGGCGTGGCCGCAAGTAAACGTGTGCCATCATAAACCAAATCTTTTGATCCACCGCGCTCGATGCCTTCGGAGGCGGTTAACTTAAGCTGGCAAGGGGCATCGTAACAAGCATGGCAGGAAACACAGCGTGAATCTAAAATGGGTTTCACTTGCTGCTGGTAAAATTCGGCTTCTTGACTGGAAACGGATTGCTCTCGATTCTCTGGCGTGGCGGAACCAAACACGGAGTCCAATTGTTGCGTGGCATAAGCCGCACAGCCTGTCACAACAATCAAACTCAGCAACACCATCAGCCAACGAGACATAATCCTTCATTCCTTTTTTACTTAGTATTCTAAATAGCGTTCGAGGTGTTCAATGAAACCTCATAAAAAAAACGCCACTGCTGGCGTTTTTTTAAGGTCAATTTATTCTTTATTGCTCGTCTTCAGCCCGATCATCATCAGGGTAGTCATCTGATAATTCATAAGAATCTTCCCCCATGTCTTCGTTTGCCATGAGCAAGGCTTCTTCGTAAGCACCACCAAACTCAATACGAGTGATGTCATATAAATCGTATTCAAAGGTGTCATCAAACCAACGAGCATCGGAGCCAATTTCTTCCAGCTCATAAGTCACGGCATCGGCACGGATAACGCGACCAATCTCACAACTGTCCGGTTCGACTTCTTCACGGTGCAACGTGACAAGGCCATATTCTTCGCTGATGTCCATCAGCAACACCGCCAAGTCGTCTAAATCCACCTCGGGATCCGCCACGTCTTCTTCTCGAAGGGCTAAGACACGTTTTTGAAAATCATTAAAAGGAGCCGGATGAGCGAAGTCACTTATGTCTTCTAAAAACAGAATTTGATAACCGTTGAGACGCACACTGTCATCTACTAGTTGGAGCAAAACCATTTCTTCATTGGCATCCACGACAAAACCGTCTGACCAGCTGTCTGGGCCATCCAGTTCTTCACGAAAAATGCGCACTACATTTTTTCGAGTACGGGCTTTTTCCAACTCAATGAGCATATCGGCTCCCTAAAAATACGTAAATTTCAAACACCTATTAGTGTAAACCTAGCCAGCGCGTGGAACAACTATTGCAGCACGTCATGCCAGTTTTCTATCATTTCAACCAAGTCTTCCAAACCACATTCGGCCTGAATTCCATCGGTTGAGGTTTGATAGAAGCTGTCTTGCGAATCAAACATGGCTTTGATTTCTTCTTCCGCCGCATTTAGATCCACTTGCCTGGCCACATTAACGCCTTCTTCACTGATCACAACACGAAAAGGACCATGGGAAAATTCAGTGGTTTCTTTTTCTGTCTCAGCTAAACGAGCGGCCATGAGCACACGCTGAATCATCTCCAGTTCGCGCACAAATTCGCTTACCCATTCACCGATCGCTGCGAATTCGTAACCCGTGTAAATACGATAATTGCTTTCTTCTTGATCAAAGGCTATTTCATAATCCATGGCCTTGAACCTCACTCTTTGTCTTCATGTTGTTGCTGCTGTCTTCGATATTCTTGATTGTTCGCTTGCTGACGCTGTGGCACAGCGGCCGCCAAACGCGCTAAACGCTCTGCTTCTTTTTTCGCTTTCGCTTCTTCTACTAAACGCTCTTCATGGGCGATCATTTCGGGTGTTTCCATCACGTATGGGCCGATTGCACCAGTACGTACGTCGTTCAGAAACACTTCCGCGGCTTTATGCATGTCTACCTTGCCACCAGAACGCAAAGCCCCTCGCTTTGAACCAATCACTTTTAAGGTTTCATAAGGATCGCTTTGCACTTCTTTCAGCTTGTAACGTGTTGTCAGTGCATCTAAGTAGTCGGCGATAAAAAATTTCAATCCCGCCAAGGCCACATCTTCATAGTCAATCGCTGTGTCGCGCACCGCGCCCGTGACCGCCAAACGATAGCTGGCATCTGGATTTTCAATTTTAGGCCACAAGATGCCTGGGGTGTCTAACAGCTGAAAGCCTTCTTTCACTTTTAACTTTTGTTGAGCTTTCGTTACCGCTGGCTCATCACCAACTTTCGCCACTCGACGTCCTAGCAAAGCATTCATCAAGCTGGATTTACCCACATTAGGAATGCCTGCAATCATGGCTCGAATGGGTTTTTCCGCTGACCCTCGATGAGGCACCATCTGGGCAACCCATTGACTGATTTTAGCGACATCACTTTTGTCCAATGTGGAAAATGGGTGCGCTAGAATGGTTTCGCTACCGCGCCAATGAGCCAGCCATAAATCTAAACGGGCTTTATCCGCCAAATCTTTTTTATTCAATAAACGCAGCACTGGAACGTCGCCACGAAGGGTATTAAGCATAGGATTTTGACTGGAGTCTGGGATGCGTGCATCCAATACTTCGATCACTATGTCAACTTGCGTCATCACCTCTTCGATTTCTCGACGCGCCTTGTTCATGTGTCCTGGATACCACTGAACGCCCACCCTTATTCCCCTTTCTTTATCTGTTTCTTGCTGGCTGCGGATTCTAGCACAAGTTCACACTAAGAATGACACATTCCTGAATAATCTGATTGCTGCCTCAATGAGCAAGAGCCTGACCTAGGTCAACACCCTCAAGTAACGATTCCGCCTATACTGCAAGCGTCATCTAAATGAGCGTTATGGCTTCTGCACCTGACGCATTGTATTTTGATGACTGTTCTCTCGATCGAGCCATTTAAGGCTCATTCTGCCGAGGTTATGTGTGTGATAACCTCGGCTTTTTTCGTTTGCAGGGCAACAAATTCCAGCAAATCCGGATACAACTTAAGAAACGGCTGCTCAGCCTGTTCAATCACTTGCGGTAACTCGTCGACAAAATCTTGCAAGTGATGACCATGTCGCCAACGCCTCATGATGGAATGAATCGCCTTTTCAACGCCGTCCACCTGACCTAAATTCGCTAACCAATTATAGTCTTCTAGAGACTCAATCATGCGCTTTAAGCGCTCTGGCGTTCTGGATTTATCTTCCACCAAACCGTCAACGGCGCGCTGACAAAATGAGGCTAACGACTCATCACTGAACCTTGACCAGTACTGTATCAACCAATAATCCATTGCGATGTCTTGCACTATGCCAGCAAAACGTCGCCTGCCTTGCCTTGGCATGACTCGAAAGGCCACACTAGCAGGATGTTCATCGACCATCACGTCCACCATTTGATGCAAACGCCAACCTCGGTATAAGTCTTCATCTAGTTGAGAAGCAACCACAGGAAAATCCCCCAGCAAATTACCGGCCCAAGAGGTGTTCGTCAGGCTGGCGATATGCAGGTGAGCAAAGTAATTCATATCACTTTTCTCCCAGTTGGCAGACAAGCAAACTTGTCTAAATGCGTCATAAGTCGATCTCGTCCTGTCTTTTTTTCGTCATTTTTGTCAGAATACTCTCTTGTCTATATGGTCAAAATCTAATAATTAAACGCCAACATTCAGACCAAACAGACACCTTCACTCGACAACTTACGTCAATAGAAGGAGGAAGCATCGCTTTCAAAGGCATCACAAAAGAGACCATATAAGAATGAAACCAACGGTTATTATAGTTGCTTGCTTGAGTATTCTCCTCAGCAGTCACACCTTATCTGCCACTCTTAGAATGGCGTTTGACGCCGACCCGATTTCCCTCGACCCGCATGAACAATTATCTGAAGGGACGCTGCAATTCTCCCATTTGGCATTTGATCCACTGTTAAGATGGCAACAAAACGGCACCTTTGAAGCAAGGTTAGCGACGCATTGGCAGGCCATGACGCCCTCCACCACGCGTTTTTTCTTACGCCAAGGCGTAACCTTCCATTCTGGCCATCCACTGACTTCGGCCGATGTGGTCTACACCATTAACCGACTAAAGCATTCGGCGGATTTTCGAGCCATGTTTGACACCATACAATCCGCCAAAATCATTGATGACTATACGTTTGATGTTATCAGCGCCAAACCCAATCCGCTCATACTCAACATCATGACCTATGTGTTTCCAATGGATAAAGCCTTTTATCAAGGCAAAGATGAAATTGTAAAATACGGTGAAACCTTTGCTTCTCGTCATGTATCGGGTACTGGCCCCTTCATTTTAGAAAAGCGTGAGTTAGGCTCACGAATGGAATTCAAGCGCAACCCAAATTATTGGGATACCGCGTCGCCTGGTAATGTCGACACATTGATTTCCACGCCCATTCATACCGATGCAACGCGCTTAGCGGCCTTGTTGTCCGGCGATGTGGATTTCATCTTCCCCATCTCCCCCATCGACATCCAGCGTACTCAACAGACAACGGGCATTCAATTGGTCACCATGCCCAGTACTCGCATCTTGCTATTGCATATGAATCAGACAAGGCGCAAAGAATTTAGGGATGTTCGGGTGCGTAAAGCCATTAACCTTGCCATTAATCAGTCATTGATCGTGGATAAGATTTTACGCGGCTATGCCACGCCAGCGGGTCAGCTCAGCCCTAACCGTTTCCTTGGCCATGTGGCTGAATTACAACCTGACTACGATCTTCAACAAGCTCGTCAGCTGATGAAAGCAGCCGGTTACGAACAGGGCTTTCGAATCAGTATGATGGCACCAAACAATCGTTATACTAATGATGAAAAAGTCGCTCAAGCCGTGGCGGCCATGCTGGCAAAGATCAACATCAAAGCCGATTTAAAAACCCTACCAAAAGCACAGTACTTTAAAGAATTCGATGACCGAAGTGCGGACATGATGATGTTGGGCTGGCAGTCGGACACTATGGATTCCAACAACTTATTTGAATTTATTATCGCTTGCACGGATGCCAAAACCGGCCTTGGCGCTTATAATGCCAGTGAATATTGCAACCCAAGCATCACCGATGATATTCGCCAAGCCAACCAAGAGCTCAACCCTGAAAGACGTTTACGCTTGTTACAGGGCATTGAAAAGACACTCTATCAAGACTCTGCCATTGTGCCTCTTTATTGGCAATTTCTGACTTGGGCGGCCAAAGATAAGGTCAAAATACAAGACGTCATCAATGACCGAAACTACCCTTATATTGGAGATCTGATCATTGAAGAATAATGTATCCTTACAGCTCATGATGCATGCCTTGCTGTCCAACGGCACATTCACCAGCGGAGAGTTAATCTAATCCATGTTAGCGTTTTTACTACGCCGTTTAATACAAGCCTGTTTTGTCTTAATTGTCATCAGCTTAATTAGCTTTGCCATCCAAGACAAATTAGGTGACCCCGTCAGACAAATGGTCGGTATGACAACGACGCCTGAAGTGCGAGAACAACTTAGAGAAGAGTTGGGGCTCAATGATGGCTTTATTACCCAATACACAAGATTTGCTAAAAACGCATTGGCTGGAGATTTCGGCACCTCTTACTACTATAAAGAGCCCACCATTGATGTCATTCTGAAAAAATTGCCCGCCACATTCGAGCTGGCTTTTTGCGCCATTTTACTGGTGGTATGCATCGCAACCCCCTTTGGTGTGATCACCGCGATTCATCCTAAGCACCTTGTTTCACGTTTGATCATGTTGGTCAGTTCGATTGGCCTTTCCATCCCAATCTTTATCATCGCCATCTTTATGGTGTACGTCTTTTCCATTCAGTGGAATCTTGCGCCAAGCTTTGGTCGAGGTGAAACAACCGTCTTATTTGGTTTTTGGGAAAGCGGCCTATTTACTAAGGATGGTCTGAGTCATTTACTGTTACCCAGCCTGTCTTTAGCGATTGCCCTGATCCCGATTTTTGTGCGCCTGATTCGCTCTGAAATGAGCGAAGTACTGCAATCCGAATACATTCGATTTGCTTGGTCAAAAGGCCTGTCCGCACCGCGCATTTATTTCTTTCATGCCCTGAAAAACACCATGCTGCCCATTATTACCATTGGCGGTATTCAAGCAGGTACCTTAGTGGCTTACACCATTCTGACCGAAACCATCTTCCAATGGCCCGGTATGGGGTTTCTGTTCATGGATGCCGTGAGCCGAGTCGACACGCCCTTAATTTCAGCCTACTTGATGGTGGTCGGCGGTATGTTCGTGGTAATGAATACCTTCGTAGATCTGATCTATGGCTTGGTTAACCCAACTGTTCGCTTAGCGAGTCATGGCCTATGAAGCACATTAAACCCGATTTAGCTGCGCCCATTCCTGGCAGTCGCTGGCGTCATATGCTCAGCGGTTTTGCCGGTGACAAGTTGGCTATGCTGGCTTTGTTCATCTTTTTATTTTATTGCCTAGTGGCCTTATTGGCCCCTCTGGTTGCACCGTTTGATGTCGATGATCCTGCCTTTATGGATCTATTGAATGCCGAAATTGCCCCAAGCTGGATCAGTCACGATTATCGTTTTTTACTGGGCACAGATGGGCAAGGCCGAGACCTCTTATCAATCATTTTATATGGCACCAGACTGTCACTTACCATTGGCGTTTGCGCGGTTATTTTGCAAGCCAGTATTGGCATTTGCATTGGCTTAATTGCCGGCTATTTAGGAGGACGAGTCGATAACTTCTTAATGCGTTGTGCCGACATCCAGCTGTCGTTTTCCAATATGATGGTGGCCATCGTTTTCTTAGCGGTTTTCCAGTCTATTTTCGGTGTCGCCATGTACCAACAACTGGCCATGCTGGTGCTGATTTTGGTCATCGGGCTAACCGAATGGCCACTGTTTGCCCGAACCATTCGTGCCTCAGTACTGGCTGAAAAGCAAAAAGAGTATGTGGATGCGGCGCGAGTCATGGGCATCAGTCAGAAGCGCATCATGTTTCGTCACATTTTGCCCAATACTCTGTCTCCAGTGTTGGTCATTTTTACCGTTCAAATTGCCAACGCCATTGTCGCCGAAGCCGCGTTGTCTTTCTTAGGGTTAGGCATGCCGTCTACCGAGCCGTCTTTAGGTTCGCTTATTTCAGAAGGCGTGTCTTACATGTTTGCGGGCTCTTGGTGGATCTGTGTGATTCCAAGCACCACCCTGATCATTTTAATACTGGCCATGAACTTACTGGGTGATTGGTTGCGCGACCACCTCAACCCAAGGGCTTACAAAGACTGATTATGAATTTGTTAAGTGTCGACCATTTAAACGTCAATTTTCATTTTAAGAAGCGGGAACTCACAGCGCTGATTGATGTTAGCTTTAATTTAAAACGAGGCGAGCGTATCGCCATTGTCGGCGAGTCTGGGGCAGGAAAGTCCATTTTGGGCTTTTCCATCGTCAACTTAATTGGTAAACCTGGGTACATTCACTCAGGCGCCATTAAGTTAGAAAACAAAGACATTACCAAGATGAGCTTGCGCCAACTGCAAGACATTCGAGGCAAACGAATTGCGATGATTTTCCAAGATCCAATGATGACATTAAACCCCGTCATCACAATCGGTGATCAGTTAGTCGAGACCATTCGTAGCCACACTAAAATCAATTATAAAGATGCAAAAAACATTGCCATTGAAAAGCTGAGAAATGTTCAAATTGCTTCGCCTGAAAGACGCTTTGATCAGTACCCACATGAGTTATCCGGTGGTATGCGCCAACGCGTTATCATTGCCTCTGTATTGCTGTTAAACCCAGACATTATCATTGCCGACGAACCCACCACCGCGCTGGATGTCACCATTCAAGCGGAAATACTGCAACTACTGTTAGCCATCTGCCGAGACAATGGCGTGGCCTTGATTCTGATTAGCCACGATCTCGGCGTGGTATCCAAAGTCGCGGAGCGCACCTTGGTGATGTACGCGGGTCAAATAGTGGAAGAAGGGCCAACCTTAGAAATCATCAATGATCCCCAGCCCCCTTACACCCAAGGCCTGTTAAATGCGCTCCCGCAAATGGCCTTACCAGGGCAAAGATTAAACCAGATTAAAGGCAGTATGCCTTCTTTGGCTGAACGGCCTAGTGGTTGTGCCTTTCATCCGCGTTGTCCGTATGCCACCGACAAATGTCGTACTCAACAGCCTGAATTCATTTACAGCGGTGTCTCCAGTGTCGCCTGTTTCATGGTGGAAGACATGCTCAGTGAATTTAGCCAAGATGATGAGGGGCAACTATGACGCATCCACTCATTCAAATCAGCGGCCTAGAAAAAACCTTCTCATCGGAAACGGGTTGGTTCGGTCAATGGCACTTACCTGGCTTTAAAGGTCGCGGAAAAACCGATCAAATTTACGCACTGAATGGCGTTAACCTCACCATTTATCAGGGCGAAACACTTTGTGTGGTTGGCGAAACTGGTTGCGGAAAATCCACTTTAGCTCGGTCTATCATGGGGTTAGATGAGCCAAGCGCTGGCGAAATCCATTACTTGGATCAGCGCATTGATCACCTTAACAATCGTCAAAGAATGCTGTTCCGTCGGCGCATGCAAATGGTGTTTCAAAACCCTTATGCCTCGTTAAACCCGCGTATGACGGTATATCAGACACTGAGTGAGCCCATTGCCTTCCATAATCCGCAATTGTCTCGTCTCGATGTCGACGAACAGGTGGAAACCTTGCTTGAGTCCGTTGGCATCAGCGCCAACAGCTCCGACCGCTATCCTCATGAGTTCTCTGGGGGGCAACGTCAGCGAATCAGCTTGGCGCGAGCCTTGTCGGTCGAGCCAGAATTTATTGTCGCGGATGAACCTCTCTCGGCATTAGACGTTTCGGTTCAGGCGCAAGTACTGAACCTGATGATGGACAAGCAGGAAGAATACAATCTTAGCTACCTTTTCATTACTCATGATCTGGCGGTGGTTGAACACTTTGCCAACCGAGTCGCTGTCATGTACCTAGGTCGCATCTGCGAATTGGCCAATACCAGCACCTTGTTTAGCGCCCCCAAACACCCTTACACCCAAGCCTTGTTGTCAGCCATTCCAAGACTGGATAGTACGGCCGCCGACCCTATTCGCTTGATTGGTGAGGTGCCAACCCCAACCGAAAAACCCATCGGCTGTGTTTTCCAAGCTCGCTGCCCCTATGCCAATCCACGTTGTTACAGCGAATCACCAGAGATGAGATTACAAAGTGACGGCAGCAGCGTCGCTTGTCATGCCATTGAGGAGAGTCGTTTATGATGTCGCCTCGCCTTATTCTCGCTCGGAGGGTCATGTTATGGAAATAAGATGGCTTGAAGACTTTATCGCATTGGCCAAAACACGCCATTTTTCACGGGCCGCTGACGAACAGAATGTGACGCAACCGACCTTTAGTCGTCGTATTAAATTGTTAGAAGAAGAAATGCGCGTGACGCTCATTGATCGCAACACCTTACCTCTGTCTCTTACGCCAGCAGGCGAAGTCTTCTTGCAGACAGCAGAACTAATTACTCGTCAAATACGAGACACCAAAGAGCGCTGCCAAGAAATCCGTAAACAGGAGGAATCACAGGTTCGCTTTGTGACCACTCAGACCCTATTCTTGAGTTTTTATAAAGAAGTCATTGAGCCTTTTTGTCAGAACATCGAATTAGACTTAGACATTAATATGAAATCCAGCTCTTGGCTGGGCAACGACTTTGTCAATTCGCTGGTAAATCAACAATCCGACATCATGATGTGCTATTGGCACCCCGCCATCAACTTCATTCGCACCCTTGATGACGAACAATACGAACACCTCGTCATTGCCAAAGAAACCCTCATTCCTTGCAGCGCCACGGAACCAACAGGTGAACCCAAATTCACCTTACCAGGCGCGAAAAGAAAGCCTTTGCCTTATATTGGCTATTATGAAAATTCATTCTTACAGTCGGTGATACACCATCACCTACAGCGTCAGCGAGACATACCTCAGCTGCAAACTCTGTCCGAGAATTATCACTCAGTGAGTATCAAAGCCATGGTAAAAGAAGGCTATGGTATTGGTTGGATTCCACGCCGATTAATGATGGATACGTTGAATTATGGCAAGGTCGCACTGGCCGGAGAAGAGCATTGGCACATACCATTAGAGATACGTTTGTATCGCTCTAAGTTCAATCAAAACCCGAATTTAACCCAGTTCTGGGAAGCATTGAAACAACGCATTGCACGTGATGGATTATTAGATTAAGCATCGTTGGATTCGTTTAATGCCAGAATCATCGGGTCACTGCTCATGGAACTGGCACCAAACGCCTTACTGAATAAGTAACCTTGACCAACATCGCAGCCAAACTGACACAATAAGTTGAGTTGATCTTCATTGGCAATCCCTTCTGCAATCACCTTTAAGCCTAACTTGTGGCTCAGACTGATAATGGCATTGGTCAACGCGGCATGACTTTGATCTTCAATGATATCGCGAATAAAGACCTGATCAATTTTAATCGAATGGAAAGGCAGATCTTTCAAATAACTGAGGCTTGAGTAACCCGTACCAAAGTCATCAATGGCTAGACTAAAACCAAGCTGGCTCATTTTTCGTAACAACTCAGCACAGCCGACGGCATCCTCTATTAGAATCGACTCTGTCACTTCAATTTCAAGGGATTTCGGATTGACCTGATAACGCTCTAATAAGGTTAATAAATTGGGCAGAAAATCCTCACGCTTCAACTGAGCCGCAGAACAATTGACGGCAATAGGCGGTACTTTCAACCCCTGATTTTGCCACTCTACGATATGACGAAAGGTCTGTTCGAACACCCATTCACCCAAAGACAAGATAATGCCTGACTGCTCTGCAATGGGCACAAATTCCGCGGGAGATACGCTGCCTAACTCCTCGTCCTCCCAACGCAACAACGCTTCTAAACCAACACATTGTTGTGTCACAAGGTCCACTTTAGGTTGAAAATGCATCTCTAACTGTTGATTTTCAATGGCAAGGCGTAAACGGGTTTCAATCCGAACATTGCGCGCAAAACGACGCCCCATCTCACCATCGTAGAAATGATAGGTCGCTCGGCCTGAACGCTTCGCTTCATAGACAGCCAAATCGGCATTTTTAATCAAGGTCATGGCATTGGTACCAAACTCTGGGTACCAGGCCACACCGATCGAACAACCAATGTTTAACGTCAGGCCATCAATAAAATACGTCTGACTGACCTGTTGAATGACTTCTTTTGAAAGAGACTCTAAATGCGAAATCGGCTGATCCGGCTGAGCTTCCAACGCCACTAAAAAGGCATCGCCACCAAAATAACCAAGTAAAGCCTGATCAGGAAACACTGACGTTAAACGCTGAGCGACCTTGGCCAACAACTTATCACCCACCTCATGACCAAAGGCTTCATTAATGGTTTTAAAGTAATCCAGATCCAATACAAAGGTCGCTAGCCATTTTGATTCCTTCTCGCACACCACAAGCCGCTCTGTTAATAGCTGCTGTACTTTGTAACGACTTAATAACCCCGTCATTGGGTCTATTTCAAAATCTTGATTGGCAAGCACTAATGCTTGTCGATGAGAGCGATTCAAGCAATGAACAAAGAGACCAAAACCAATGCCCAGCAAGGTAAAGATCAAACCAGGCGTGATAACAAACAGCCAATTTACGCCAGCCAATCGTCCTTCCATCGGCAGCGCATGAGAGGTTGTTTGCAAGACATAGTCAAGCAATTCCATATCCTCTTCGACATGACGGATTTCCGCCAAATAAATGGTTAGGCTAGTTAACAAACCACAAAAAAAGACCAACCCAAACATAAAAAATGGAGACTTGTTACTCACAACCTTATTCATTCCACCGCCGTCACGTATGCCATTCTTAACACTTTTCCTTGAATTCCATTAACTCTACCTAAAAACCCTAACTCGAACACGGAATATCTCATTGAAAAGGGCATTTATACTATTTTTCTGCTATTCTCTGGCAAAATTTTATTCGATTAGACAGGCCTTTTGTGACCCAATTCCAAGATACTCTTAAGCAACAATTACCCACTAAACTAACCAGTCTGCTTTCAGACATGGGGTTTACCCGATTCACGCCGATTCAGGAGCAAAGTTTGCCCCCAATTATGGATGGCAAAGACATTCTGGCTCAGGCTCAAACCGGCAGTGGTAAAACACTTGCGTTCGCTATCGGCGTGTTGCTTAAAATCAATCCACGTTTTTTTGGCGTCCAAGCTTTGGTCATGTGCCCGACTCGCGAACTGGCCGATCAAGTATCAAAAGAAATCCGCAAAGTGGCTCGATTTCAAGAAAACATCAAAGTATTGAGTCTGTGTGGCGGCATGCCATTCGGCCCGCAAATTAACTCGTTAGAACATGGCGCTCACATTGTCGTCGGCACGCCCGGCCGCTTAATGGAGCATTTGCGTAAAGGCACATTGCGTTTAAACGCATTGAACACCTTGGTTTTAGACGAAGCGGATCGCATGTTAGACATGGGCTTTGTTGACAGCATTCGTGAAGTCGTTGAGCTCACCCCAAAAGAAAAACAAACCTTACTCTTCTCTGCCACCTATGGTGACAACATTGAAGCGCTGAGTGCTGAATTTCAACGCCAGCCAATCAATATCAAGGTCGAAGTACAGGAAGACTTAAAACCCAACATAGAACAATTCTTCGTACGCAGCGAAAACGCGAACAAGACCACTACCTTATTAAGTTGTTTGCAACATTTTGCCCCGCGCCAAGCCATTGTGTTTTGTAACACCAAAGCCGAATCACAAGTCGTGGCGGACTGGTTAGATGATCACAAAGTGGCCGCACAAGCCATCCACGGTGATTTGGAGCAAAAACAGCGAGATCAAGTATTAGTGCGTTTTAGTAATCAAAGCAGCTGTATTTTAGTCGCAACCGATGTGGCGGCCCGTGGCATCGATGTGAAAGAGATTGATCTGGTCGTCAACTATGACACCACCCGAGACACTGACGTTCATACTCACCGTATTGGGCGAACTGGCCGTGCGGGTGCCGCAGGTATTGCGGTCAATTTAATTACCTCAAAAGACGATTACAAAGTGCGTGACATTGAAAGTCGTTTTGACACCAAAGCCAACTTTATTGAATTAGAGGAAGCGGATCTGACGTATCGGTTAGTACCGGAAAAAACCACCATCGCCTTTGATGCTGGACGCAAAAATAAGCTTCGTCCAGGTGATATTCTAGGGGCGTTAACCGCAGGTTTGGGGTTAGACAAACAGCAAGTGGGCAAAATCGATATTTTTGATTTCCATGCTTACGTGGCCGTTGATAACCAAGTCGCGAAAAAAGTCGTGAAAGCACTAGAAAACAAAAAGATTAAAGGCCGTAATATTCGTGCGCGTATTTTAAGGTAATCACCATGACAAGGATGTACGCTCTTATTCAAGCCCCTTGGTTGCAACTCGTTGGCTTCTTGGTCGGCTTTATTGTCATCAGTCTTGCCACCTTAACACCAATGGAACAACTGCCTGCTGTCCCAGGGTCAGACAAGTTGCATCATGTCATTGGTTTTGGGGGCTGGGCCTTGATGTGTGCATTTGGCCCTTTTAAACGCTTTTTTTACCTGTCTGTGTTCATTATTCTATGGGGCGGCGCCGTTGAATTGATTCAACCCAGTGTCAATCGATATGGCGAATGGTTAGATTTCTATGCCGATACGCTGGGAGTTTGCCTCGTTGTCATCCTCCGAGCCACCCTATTCTATCGCGTCAAAATTCGCCAACTTAGTGAAAGCCAAGACAAGAACTGATAAAGTATAACCGTTCGGTCAAATATTTTAGAGAGAGACAAGATGACGCAATTAAAAGCTTGGCGTGCGGCCATTGTTCACTGTATTGCAGACCCAAAAGACGTGGGTACAGAAGCCGCTTACGAATATTTTGAAGATGGCTTATTGGTGGTCGATGGCGATCAGATTCACGCTTTGGGTGATGCCAATACCTTAATACCGAATTTGCCAGACTCTCTTCAAATTGAGCATCATCCGAACGCCATCATAACGCCGGGCTTTATTGACACTCATATTCATTATCCACAAACGGATATGATTGGTTCTTATGGCGAACAATTGCTGACTTGGCTCAATACCTATACCTTCCCAGAAGAGTCCAAATTCAGCGATAAAGATCATGCTCGTGATGTCGCAGACCGCTTTTTAGCGGAGTTATTACGTAATGGCACCACCACGGCCTTAGTCTTTGGGACGGTTCATAAGGTGTCTGTGGATGCTTTTTTTGAAGCCAGCCAAGTACATAACTTGCGTATGATTTGTGGCAAGGTCATGATGGATCGTAACGCCCCTGATTACCTGACCGATACACCTGAAACGAGTTATCAAGAAAGCAAACAACTGATTGAAAAATGGCATAATAAAGGTCGCTTACACTATGCCATCACGCCAAGATTTGCGCCAACCAGCTCAGATCAGCAGCTGGCGTTAGCCGGCAAATTACTCAGCGAATACGATGATGTTTACCTGCACACGCACTTATCTGAGAACAAAGACGAGTGTGCTTGGGTACAAGAACTCTTTCCAAACAGTCAGCACTATCTTGATGTCTACGATCAAAATCAACTGCTCAGTGAACGCTCTGTGTTTGCTCATGGCATTCATTTGTGTGATCACGAATACCAACGATTGAACGAAACCGGATCGGCCATCGCCTTCTGCCCCACCTCCAATCTGTTTATTGGCAGCGGTTTATTCAAACTCAGCAAAGCCGAGCAGCATAACGTCAATGTGGGTTTAGGAACGGACGTCGGCGGCGGCACCAGCTTTTCAATGCTGCAGACAATGAACGAAGCCTACAAAGTCATTCAGCTGCAGAATGAAAACCTAAACCCAATCAAATCATTGTACTTATCCACCTTAGGTGGCGCTAAAGCACTGCGACTGGAAGATAAAATTGGTAACCTTACGGTAGGCAGTGAAGCGGATTTTATCTTATTAGACAAGCAGGCCACGCCTTTACTTCGTTCACGCTTGGCCTTGTCGAAGAACATAGAAGAAAGCCTATTTGTTTTCATGACCATAGGAGATGATCGAGCGATTCAAGCCACCTTCTCAGCTGGCCAATGCGTTCATCGTCGAACTTAAAACCAGGTCACAGACGTCATGAATAGGATGAAACAAGAGGTATTATTCATGACGACTTTTTCCCTCAATATAACGAAGGAGCCAAGCTAGTATGCACTCTCAAGCCGTCATTGCTCTGGGCGCTTTTGCCATTTTTTTTGTTGGCATTGCGTTAACCATTTGCTTGGTGACAGTGAAAAAAATGCGCCAGCAAAATGCCAATAAAAAGACACCAACGGCAGCAAGTTCAGATAATCAGAAAAATCATTAGGCCGTAAAGAAACACAGTTGACCTTGTCATTAAGGATACAGCCGCACAATGCCCGTTTTGCCTTCAAAATCCCCCAGTATCCAAACTTTTTCAAACACATGAGGTTCTGGAATACAGATTAAATGCTCTACGGCTTTAATGTCTTCTTGTCGCCAAGCCGGATGCGCATTGCGAATGACTAACCACACGCGCTCGGTTTGATAACGTTTGCCCGCTTTATTTTCTAAAATCTTATTCAGGGCTTTTAATAACCGCTCTTCCACTGGTTCTTGTTTTAATTGCGCAAGTACCTGATGGGTCTGAGGCGTCAAATGCCGTCCAAGGATTTCCATCGCCTCTTCTTCGGAACCATATAAATGCGCAATTTCCAAATCGAGCCGCTCCCCTTCAAATACACACGAAACATCTGGGCGCATTGGATCATTGTGCCATATGTGACGAATCGGCTTGCCGGTGTTTCTTTCATAACAACGCATAAAGAGTTTAGCGGCTTGATGCTCTAGCTCGATTTTCTCTCTCTCACTGTCTTGCATTGACACCTCCTAGATACGACATTAAGCGATTGTCCACTTCCTTATTTTGTACACATAAACGCCAACGGAACGTCATAAATCCTAAGTATAATATTAAATTATCTGAACTCATTTCCAGTGGGTTCACCAGCTTAAACCACCCCAATGGAATCTCTATGGAAAACGCCCATAACAATACTCAGGCTTCTGGCATGCAGGCAAAGGAATTCACTATTCTGGTCGCCCTTCTTATGTCAATTGTTGCCATCTCAATTGATGCTCTCTTACCGGCTTTGGGTATTATCGGCAATGACCTTGGTGCCGTCACGGCTAACCAACCACAGTTGCTGATCAGCATGTTATTTTTGGGTATGGCATTAGGACAACTGATTTGCGGCCCGCTTTCAGATGCTCTAGGTCGCCGTCCAGTCTTATTTTCAGGCTTCGCCCTTTACCTTATTGGTACCTTAATTTGCTATCAAGCAAATAACCTTGAAATGCTAATGATCGGTCGATTTATACAAGGTTTAGGCGTTGCTGGACCGTATATTTCAGCCATTTCACTTGTACGTGATTTATTTCACGGTGCGCAAATGGCCCGCATCATGTCGTTGGTAATGATGATTTTTGTACTGGTACCGGCCATTGCGCCGACACTCGGCCAAGGCATTATGCTGATCTCTGACTGGCGTGGTATTTTTGAGCTGTATCTCGTTTACGCCATCATTTTGATGCTGTGGATCTTCTTCCGTTTAAAAGAAACCCTACCTAAAGAACAGCGCATTGCGTTTTCGACGAAAGGCTTTTATGACGGCTTTAAAGAAGTTATCACCAACCGAATCACCGCAAGCTATACGATTTGTATGGGGTTATTTTTTGGTAGCTTTATTGGCTATTTGAACTCGTCTCAGCAAATTTTTCAGGTGCAATTTGAAACAGGCAATATGTTTTCACTCTACTTTGGCTTATTGGCTTTGGTCCTAGGCGTATCATCCCTAATCAACGCGAGAGTGGTGGAAAGCTATGGTGCTCGACACATTGCCTTTCGCGCCATTTGCTTAGTCGTGGTGGCGTCAGCGATTTTCTTAAGCCTACATGCCTTTGTGGACATTAATCTGTGGATGTTTATGCTCTACGCCAGCGTCTTATTTTTCTGCTTTGGTTTGCTGTTTGGTAACGTCAATGCCCTGGCCATGGAGCCTATGGGGCACGTCGCTGGAATCGCCTCAGCCATCATTGGTTCCGTCTCTTCTATCATGTCCATGTCAATCGGCACCGTGATAGGCCAATTGTATGACAATACATTGATTCCTATTTCAGCAGGCTTTGTGATCATGGGCTCTCTTGCCCTCGCCATTATGTTTTGGGCTGAAAAAGGTCGTATCGAAGACCTACCGGAAGTCGGAAGCGCCTCGGCCTAACACTTCACGAACACCTCATGAACCAAACAAGCTCGCACGATGAATAGGCAATCGTTGCGAGCTTTTCTGTTTTGTTACTCTAGTGGTTGCCAATAATCGGCTGTAACTCGGACAACAACTCCGCTTTCGAAATGGCCGGTTGTTTTAGTAAAGCTGGCAACAGCAAAGATCGCCGCGTGACGGCATCCAGCAATCGATAGATGTCATCTGGCACTTGATAAACGTCTTTCCAACGCACCAGTATAATTTCAAGCTGCCCTTCAAATTGCGCAAAAAGTGCCATCGAGGTGGCCGACATTTTATGCTGTTCACCAATGAAAATACGATACACAGCCAGCCTCTCAGGTTTCGAAACCCACGTATTCCAAAGGTTCAGCCAAGCTGTCAAAGCCTCTTGTGATGCGGATTGCTGACACGCGTCGAAGGTTGCCGACAAGCTTTGCTCAGCGGCCTCAGATACGCTTTCTAGCACCTGCTCCCACAAAACCAATTTGGTCGGAAAGTTACTGTAAACCGTCGGTTTAGAAACGGCGGCGGCATTTACGACTTGATCAATACTCGTACCTTGATAGCCTTGTATAGTAAACAACTCACAAGCCGCCGACACAATATGGTGTTTTTTACTGGGTCTTCCCCTAGCCATGTTTCCTCTAACCTTAGTTGAAGCATGTCATGCCTCATTCTAACCAATTAATTTTAATACGCCGCCAAATAGGCCTTCATCCAAGAAAATGACTTATCAGTCAACACACTATGGTTGCCCTTGAAAAACGGTCATGCCTTCTGGGATATCATACCAATCTTGTTTTTCCGACACCCAAATGTGAGCAGAGGGTTGGATGATGGAGGTGTCCTCTAAGGTACTGGGTTTTAACTTAAGTAGATCTGGTTTAGCCGGATCAAAATGATAAATCCGATTACCGCATGTCACACAGAATTTAGCGGCGGAAACATTACCACTGTCCGAACCGCGTTGCCAATCAGCCAACTCGCCTTCAATTAGCAACTGCTCTTTATCCACCATGGCGGTAATACTAAACGCACTTGTAGAAAGCTTTTGACACTCTTTACAGTGACACGCCACGATCATTTTGGGTGCTGACAACAGTTGATACTGAACGCTGCCACACTGACAAGCACCACGAACTGGGTATTTTGCATCACTCATAAGTCACTCCTTTTGAACCACGTCTTTTAAGTCGCACCAAATTGATAAAAACAGATATCAGTCAAGCATTTAACCATCACTTCATACACGACAAACGATAGAATACCTCCGACAATAGGCAAACTAAAAGCAATAAATGGCCCTAAAGGAACACGCCAAGAGGTTAACCACTATAAACTTGCGGTATTTAGCTCAGCAATTAGGATATAAGATAAATCGAATAGCATGTATTACCAATAAATCCGACTGATTCATAACTGAATCAATCCCACAATGCTTTATACCGCCCACCCCTTACTTTGAACGCCTTCAAGCCAAGCGGCAAACCTGCTTCCACATGACAAAACAGACAAGACAGACAGACAGACAAGACAGCTTATAGACAAGCCATTTAAAACCACTGTCAAATCGCATTACTCTGTCACAATCACATTGTCATCTCTACTGACGGTAGACAATTGTGAACGCAAACACTATCCGACTTAGCTTCGAGTTGTTACAATCAAAAACCTTACTTACAAAATGAAACATTTATGTAAGAAAGAAAAGGTACTTTAGGTATGAAAACTGCCTAAAAACAAGGAAGCCGTATACAAAGATTAGCAATATGATGTAAATCGTATGCTTTCTATTCAAATCTTCTTTCGGTCAAGCGGTCATGATGTTGGGATACAAGTAAGCAATGAAAGATAATGTAACAATATCAGTCTCTTCTATTCATGGAAGTAAGCATTTTAGCTTTGGAAAGAAGTTTCGACACACTATGAAAGTGTTGAGTTACATAGTGTTTGTTGGTGTGATCGTCACAGGCATTGTTATTTATTATCTCGTCCATGAGGCCGAGTTTGCCAAACTTAAACAGAAAGAGCTTGAAACAAAATATTCATCGGTAAATCGTGAACTCACTGCCTTAACGGCCTTAAAGTCCACCCTTGAGCACGATTTATCAGAGCGTGAGGAGCGCATGCAGCTGGTCTCCGACAGGCTTAATGATTTAGAAAACGTACTTGGCATGAGTGATCAAAATGGTGCCGAGTTGGAATCTCGTTTAGATACCGCTACTATAACCACATCGATGCGCGTCATGATGTTAACGCAAATCCCTAGTGGTCCACCGGTCATCAATGCTCGAACGTCATCAGGATACGGTAAGCGTAAACACCCAGTAACAGGGATTGTAAAGTTCCATCGCGGTCAAGATTTTGCGGTCAATACCGGAACACCAATCTATGCACCGGCAGACGGTGCGGTCGAAGTGATTCGTCCAAGCAACAAAGGCTCTGGCAACTATTTAAGAATATTTCATGCTTATGGTTTTTCGAGTTCCTACTCTCATTTAAGCAAATTTGCCGTTAAACGCGGTGACTTTGTGAAAAAAGGGGATTTGATCGCCTATTCAGGAAACAGTGGTTTATCTTCTGGCCCTCATCTTCACTATGAAGTTAGGTTTGTTGGACGAGCTCTAAACCCGAAACCCTTTATAAGTTGGAATGTAGATAATTTCGATACAATATTTGAAAGTGTAAGAGGTATAGGATGGGAATCTTTGGTGGGTCAAGTACAGTTAAGAGTCAGTCGTCAGCTACAACTCTCATCGCAGAAGGTTGCACTATTAATGGACACATCCAAGTAGCGAGCCAGTTGCAAATCGATGGTCACGTTGAAGGGCAAATTGATGCTATTAAGCAGATAAAAATTAGTGAGTCCGGCAAGGTGTTGGGTGAAATCAACACGGAAAAATTGATTATAAATGGCCACTTTGAAGGCATTTGCTATGCAACTTATATCGAAATTTTAAGTTGCGGACGCGTGAGTGGCACCGTTTATAGCGACAATTTGAGCATCGAACCTGGCGGTAAATTTACCGGTATTACCAACCCTGCCGAAAAGAACGTCGCCCAACAAGAAGCATTAGACCTAGATGAAAAAGTGACCTTGATTAGCAGTGATGCGGTTTAGAAAAATCATGCACTTCTCTTAAAAGACGATAAAGCCAAATCCATTGCGAATTTTGGCTTTTCTTTTTTCAGCAATTTCTTTTTTCCAGCAATTTTCTATATATCTTGTTGGCTCTTAGCTAACGCCAAATATCTAGCGATGCTACGAATAAATCTTTTGAACGTCTGCCTTGTTGAAAAATGCTCTATCCTCCCTAAGTTAAGTCCCTGTTTCAAAACGATTAACGCCATTATTTCGTGATTTAAATCCTCTCTTACAGCATTAAGACTCCGTCAAAAAGCCATGTTGATGACGCGAATAGCTTGACGTTGATCTCCGCATGATTTAATTTATTTACCATACCGTTTAGTTAATAAATTATTAGGAGCAAGCCATGCAAAGCGAAAATGGTTTCTACGGCCAATATGGCGGCAGCTACATTCCTGAAATTCTGTTTGCCAGTCAGCAGCAAATCTTAACCGCCTTTGAGGAAGCGAAGCAGGATGAAAGCTTCTTAGCGGAATTGAATAAACAGTGGCAACAATTCTCAGGCCGCCCCACTCCCCTCACGTTTTGCGCTAACCTGACCGAGCATTTTGGTGGTGCGCAAATCTATCTAAAGCGTGAAGATTTGAATCACAGTGGCGCGCACAAAATGAATAACGTCATCGGCCAAGGTTTATTGGTTAAACACATGGGCAAAAAACGCGTTATCGCCGAAACCGGAGCCGGTCAACATGGTATTGCAACGGCACTGGTTGCCGCTCGTTTGGGCTTAGAATGCACCATTTATATGGGCGCAAAAGACATCGAGCGTCAGTACCCAAATGTGTTTTGGATGAAACAACTCGGTGCCGAAGTGGTGCCGGTTACCACTGGCGCACAAACCCTGCGCGATGCCTTAGATGAAGCATTACGGGATTGGTCTTCCAGCCATGAAGACAGCCATTATCTGATCGGCACATCCTGTGGTTGTGCGCCCTTCCCTGAAATGGTGGCTTTTTTCCAGTCGGTCATAGGCAATGAAGTGCGTCAGCAAAGTGTCGCCCAATTCGACCAATTCCCAGACCGCCTTTACGCTTGTGTTGGTGGTGGCTCCAATGCATGCGGCTTGTTCCTGCCTTTCCTTGACAACAAAGAAGTGGAAATGATTGGCGTGGAAGCGGGCGGAAAAGGCTTAGCATTAGGCGAACACTCGATTCGCTTATCTCACAACCTTGGTCAACCAGGTATCGCACAAGGCTTTGCCACCATGTTTTTACAAGACAATGCCGGACAACTGCAAGAAACACACTCCATCGCGGCGGGTTTAGATTATGTAGGTGTTTCACCTATTATCGCCCATTTGGCCGAAACAGGTCGTATCAAAATGACCTACGCCATGGACGATGAAGTCATTGCCGCTTGTACTCTGTTGTTGAAAAAAGAAGGCATCATTCCTGCGCTTGAATCCTCTCATGCCCTCGCTGGTGCCTTTAAAGACGCACCAAATTTGCCGAAAGATTCAAAGATCGTCATTAACTTATCGGGCCGTGGTGACAAAGATATTTTTAATGTCGCGAAAGCCGTGCAAGATGAAACCTTTCCTGAATTTTTGAACGATTACCTTGCGTCTTACCCTACTCGTCATCTTGATAATCAGGAGCAAAACTGATGAGCCAATTAGCCGAATTTACCCAGCAAAAACTCATCCGTAAACCCATTTTGGCCATGACCCATGTGGTATATGGTTATCCAAGCGTCACGGAAAGCCTATCTTGGATGAGACGATTATTAGAAGAAAGCGTTGACTTCATTGAAGTACAATTTCCGTTCTCAGACCCGGTGGCAGACGGCCCAAGTATTGTCGCCGCTTGTCACAAGGCACTGGAACAAACATTGGACGTTGACACTTGTTTGTCCCAATTGGGAGAACTGGCACGAGATTTCCCAGAAAGCCGCATCGTCCTCATGAGTTACCTTAATCCAATGTACCGTTTCGGTTTAGAAAAGCTTGCTAAACGCGCCTCCGAAGAGAACATTCAAGGCCTAATTTTACCAGACTTACCAATTGAGGCGGCCTCACAGTACCAACAAGCTTGCCAGCGACATAATATTGATCCAGTTTGGTTGGTGACACCAGTGACACCGACTGAGCGACTGACTATGTTAGCCAGTCAAGCCAGTGGCTTCTTGTACTGTGTCGCAAGGTCTGGGGTAACCGGTCACTCCAGTCACGAGAGTAAAGCAAAAGATGCCTCTTTGGATGATTATTTAGCTCTAATCAAACAACACGCCAGTGCTCCCATTGGGGTTGGTTTTGGCTTGCGTAAACGTTCCCAGATAGAGCAACTTATCGGTAAAGCAGACATCGCGATATTAGGTTCGGCACTGCTCGATGCCTACAACCAAGGTGGTCAAAACGCGGGCATCGAACTGATCAAGGAATTGTTTCATTAGTTGCCCCGTTCCTCTTACCAACAACCTCTCTTGTAAATTTCTTTCTCATAATATACGATCCATATATAAATCATATACGGATCATATATTATGGGTATTATTAAAATCTCTGATCAACTTCACGGTGACATTCGCAAAAGCAGTCAAGTGATGTCTCGCTCTATTAACGCGCAGGCCGAATTCTGGATAAAAATGGGCCGCTTGGCAGAGCTCAATCCAACCTTGACGTTTGCTGAGCTCATTGCTCAGGAGCTTGCCAGCACGATAGATCAAGACATCCCCTCTATCGGCGTGAAATGACATGCAAGTAAAGATTAAAAATGCAGAAGAAATTGCGTTTATGCGCGAATCAGGTGCTTTATTAGCCAAAGTATTTACGATGCTGGATGGCATTGTCAAAGAAGGCATTTCGACGTTAGAGATCAATGATAAGGTCGAACATTATATTCGTGATGAACTCAATGCTAGACCGGCCAGCTTAGGTCAATACGGCTATCAGTTTGTATTGAATTCTTCCATAAATGAGGTGGTGTGTCACGGCGTCCCTAATGCCAATAAAATCCTCAAAGGCAGTGACATTGTTAATCTCGACATTACTCTTGAAAAGAACGGCTTTATTGCAGACTCCAGTAAAATGTACGTAATGAGCAATGCCAGTTTAATGGCCAAACGGCTTGTTAAAACCACTTATGAGGCTATGTGGGCTGGCATTAAAACCGTCAAACCCGGCGCGACCTTAGGCGATATCGGTTTCGCCATTCAAAGGCTAGCAGAAAGTAAAGGCTACTCTATTGTAAAAGAATATTGTGGTCACGGTATTGGAAGGGAAATGCACGAAGAGCCCAATGTCCTTCATTACGGCAAACCTAGTACAGGCTTGGTATTAAAAGAAGGAATGACCTTCACCATTGAGCCCATGATCAACCAAGGCAAAGCCAAAACCAAGACTCGCAAAGACAGCTGGACGGTGGTCACCGCCGACAAAAAACTGTCCGCGCAATGGGAACACACCATTCTCGTCACCAAGACAGGCTATGAAGTCCTCACATTACGAGCGGAAGAGCAGTAATAACTCAGGGAAAATCGGCCGAAAAGCCTTATTTCTCTTTCGCCAAACGCAAAAAGCGCTTATGAATTTTTCGTGTTGCTAACCAAACACCCGCCACAACAAGCGGCACAGTCAATCCAATCACAAGGCTTTTATCAAATTGAAAGCCTTTATCGTACGCCGCTTCTATTAAAAATTTCAGCAAGCCCACACTGTAGTAGCTAATGGCGGCCACAGACAAACCTTCTACTGTGTGCTGCATCGCCAATTGTATTTTTGAACGTCGATCCATTGAGGAAAGTAACTCTTGGTTTTGCGACTGAATCGACATATCCACTCGGGTTCGCATCATATCTGAGACCCGATCTATTCGCGTAGACAAACTTTCTAAATGATCACTGGTCGTCACACACGTTCTTACCGCTGGGGTTAAACGTCGAGTCATAAACTCGGTGATGGTCAGATGCCCCGACACCTCATCTTCTTTTAACTCTTCTAAACGGTTTAACACCAGTTCATGGTAGGCTTTTGCTGCACTAAAACGAAACGCCACTTTGGCCCTGGTCGCCTCGACCCAAGCGGCCATATCAATCAGCTCTGCGAGCAAAGAGGTTTCATCCAGTTGCGCATTATCATCTGATAACCTAGCCGTGGTTTGAGCTAATTGATTATCCATATTAACCAGCTCAGCATTGTATTGACGAGCCATAGGCAGGGCTAATAACGCCATCAAACGATAGGTTTCAATCTCTACTAATCGCTGCACCAAGCGACCTAACTGGCTGTCACTCATTCTCTTATTATAAATCAGGAAGCGCCCACAACCATCACTGTGCAGTTTAAAGCTGGTCCAGACTTGAACATCGCCATTTTGCGGTCGACTGCCCACCATTCGCATGCCTTCAAAATGACGTTTAACCTCGGCTAGATCAGGTTCAGCCTTGGTGATCGCGTCTTCAACCGCCACATGAAATGCGACCATCACCTTACCAGGCAATTCAGACAGCCAAGCACTCGGCAAGCAAGACAAGGCATCTTGATCAAACACCCCAAAGTCTTCTGTTATCTGATGGGTGCTAATCATGTAAGAAATAAATTCGAGATGCTTGTCACGTCGAATCATGAACGGACCGAAATCCACTTCAATACAAGCACTGTCGTGCTGTGGCGGTGTAAGGTCGAAGGATTGGTGCAGTAGACAAAAATGCTCAAACTCCGTCTGCTTTTGCTGACTGTCGAGCATAATCGCCAAATAACTGATGCGAGCAGGGCTGGAAATCACCTGAAAAGGTCGAGAGTGCAGTTCGTCATAGAGAGAATCTCGCAACGGATGCACATCTAAACCGTGTAACGGGTTGGTACTATTTAAATTCATTTTGACTAATTTATCATTCAATCGTTGCGAATGTAACGAAGCCTATCACTTCATTGGGACGTCTAATTTATCAGACACATCCCATAATATCTTGTTCTTTCCCGTATTTTTTGCCTGAACAAGCTTATTGTCAGCACGATCAAAAAATTCGCAGAGTAAATCTGAATTCTGCGGATAGCATGTCGCCCCTCCGACACTGACAGTCACTTGACCCGTTTGACCACCATGATGGTAACTGAGATTAAGACGTTCAATCTCCAACATACACTGATGCGCTACTTTCGTTGCCTCATGCTGAGAAAAACGCGGCAGTAGCACGACAAATTCTTCGCCACCATAACGCGCCACCAAGCCTTCACCAGGACTGACCTGCATAGCCAAAACAGACGCCACCTGTTTAAGAACCTTATCGCCTGTCGCATGGCCATAACAATCGTTGAAGTGTTTGAAGTTATCAATATCAATCACCAAGAGAGACAAGCATTCTTGATGCTCTATCGCGGACTGCCATTCTGATGAAATGACGTCTTCGTATTTACGACGATTGGCCAACGACGTTAACGGATCAATGTTAGCCAATTCTTCTAACAGTTTCCTTTGTTTAGTCAGCTGCAAATGCAAACGCACCCTAGCCTGTACAATATTGGTATAAAGCGGTTTTTGTATGTAGTCACAAGCGCCCATCAAGAGGGCTTTTTCTTCATGACTCGAATCATTCAAGGCGGTGATAAAAATCACCGGAATGGCACTGGTTCTGACATCATGACGAAGACGTGCCATGGTGTCATAACCATCCATACCAGGCATAAGCACATCGAGCAAAATAAGATCAGGCTGCAACTCAACGGCTTTACGAATGCCTTGCTCACCATTAACGGCAAGAATAACCTCTACATCTTCTCTTAAAATATCGCTGATAACTTTCAAATTAATTTTTTCGTCATCAATGACTAAAACGCGTTGTTGATTGGTCATTGCCATTATTTATCACCTTGCAAATCAAACATGAGTTCGGCTACTTGAGAGGCGGCATACTCAAATTCAATGCTCGAAACAGAGTAAAGTATATTTTCGATTGATAAAGCGTATTTGGTGCCCATCAGCATTTGCTGGACATCTTGTAATTGACCCTCTACAACAAAATCGGACTGTATTAATAAGCTATGAATGTTCTCGAGCTTTTCAATCACTATTTGTTGTTGATCAAGATTAACTTGCAATTCACCATCTTTTAAACGTGGTGATAATTTCCCCGTTAATGCCGTAATTAAGGCATTAATACTGGACTCAATTTCTTTCAACTGTTGAGAAGAAATGCTCTTCATCGCTGCACTTTGCTCTAACTCAGCACAATCATTAGAAAGCTTAATCGCGCCAATATAGGCCAAACTGGATTTCAGTGAATGAATATTAAGTAAGGTGTCAGATTGAGACACACCACTAAATGAAAAGTGCTTATACCTTCCATAAAAAGATATAAGTAAATCTAAATAAAGTTCGTATTTACCATCAAGTTTTTCAATAGCGTGCCAAACATCTAATGTATCGATAGCCGAAATATTAGACAATACTTCCTGCTCATGAGAAAACTGATCGGATAATATTTTTTTCTTACATTCCAATGAATTAGATTGCTTAACCTTTTGTAAGTGAATTTGTAAAATTTTGTACAATTCATTCTTGTCAATCGGTTTATCCAGATGTCCATTCATGCCAGCCTGAGCGGATTTACATTTTGCATCATCGGAAACATGGGCTGTCATCGCAAAAATAGGAATGTGTTTACTGGCATCCAACTCTCGCAATTTTTGAGTAGCCGTTAGCCCGTCCATGACTGGCATTTGAATATCCATCAAGATCAAATCAAAATGTTCGTGCAATACTTTATCGATCGCTTCTTGCCCATTATTTGCAATCACAACATGCGCTTTCGTTTCATTTAAATAACCTAGCATGACCTTTTGATTAATTAGGTTATCTTCCACCAAAAGTATTTTACAAGCCTGACAATCTGGAATCGTCACACTGGTTTTCATTGACGATTTCGATTGCGCCAAGGTTTCTTGATGTATTTTCAATGGTATATTAAAGCGAAATGTCGCACCTTTACCTATATCACTTTCAACCGAGATCGAACCATTCATTAAATGGCATATTTGTTGGCAGATAGCCAACCCCAATCCAGTGCCACCAAACACCCTCGTGATACTGTCATCTGCCTGCTGAAACGACAGAAACAAACGGGCTTGATCTTTTACTGAAATACCAATGCCAGTATCAATTACTTCTCCAGTTAACAGGATCTCTTGTTCCGATATGGGTGAACAGGACAGGCGAACCGTAATGCCACCACGTTCAGTAAACTTGACGGCATTGGTGATCAAATTCACCAATAGTTGCTGAATCTTTAACGGATCCCCTAAGAGACTTGCTGGAATATAGGGCGATACATCACTACTGAGGCTGATTTGCTTTGCTTTTGCCTGAACCGCATTAATATTAATGGCATGCTCTAGCAGACTATGAATATGGAAAGGGCTCTCTTCAAGGGTCATTTTCCCCGCTTCTGCTTTCGAAAAATCCAAGACATCATTAACGATTCCCAGTAGGGATTCACCAGCCGATAGTATTTTTGAAAGAGAGTCGGTTTGCTCTTTATTTAAAGGCGTTTTTAGACATAAATAACTGAGTCCAATCACCGCATTGATTGGGGTTCGAATTTCATGACTCATGCGCGCAACAAAAGAAGACTTCGCTTCTAAAGCTTCTTCAGCAATCAACTTAGCACGTTCAAGTTCCGCTGTTCGCTCTCGTACTTTCTGATCTAGATCATGATTAACTGACTCTAAAGCAAGACTGTACTCAGTAAGCTTTTCATTGGCTTGAAGAGCAACTTTTTCAGCGTCTTTGATTTTGGTAATGTCACGACTCACACCGCACACAAAAATAGGCGCATTAGAAGCATCATAGATGGGCACAAAAAGGGTATCAAAATAAATCTTAGAGCCATCCCCTCGCACACCATTTTGCTCGACAGAAATAGGGGTGCCTGCCGCAAGCACTTCATGATATGTGGCATACACTTGCTCAGCCATTTCATCGCCGAACTGCTCACGCAAATTTAATCGATGAATGGTTGAATCTTGCTCCAGCCCCATGACTTTTTTGGAAGCCGGATTATTATCATAAAGAGCAAATTCACCGTCCGCTTCAACCGACATAATGAACATTAAGTCTGCAGAATAACGCCAAAGCTGTCGAAAACAATCTAAGATGGTTTGATCGTGCTCATGTTTATCATAGGTATGGCTCAACTTCATGTGTTATCCCTCACAGTCCATCACGTCAATCAATTGATTACTTCGCGAATTGCCAGTTCATTGAATTCGCTTGAAAATACGCATTATTGCTATCTGTTCCATTGGCCAGCCATCGCGATAAAGACAAACGACTTCTCGTCGCATCCATCCGGCCAACTAACGAAATAGGTTGTAAAGACGTCAGCATATATCCACTTAGCGTTAGACTTTGTAATATATTGTTATTCGCATAGGTGTCCGTGAAACCAATGAGCTGAATTTTTTCACCTTGATAAGACAGTTCCCCAGCCAACACACCATACTTTTGATTCTGCACCGCCAGCGCTAACTGGATGGTCTTATCATCGGACGACCAAACACCATTAATTGGATTGTCATTCTGTTGAGAGGTTTCTTGCCACGCTGTTGAATCCGCTAAAACAGTGACACTGTCTGACTTCTTAAAGACCAAGTTATCAATGTAATCCCCTGGTTCAAAGGCTTGATAAGGCGTGGTTGTTAGCAAAGTATTGATCACCGTCATCTCCCCATTCGCGTTTAATTGCCCGCAATAAGTCGACACCCAATGAACACCATCGTCCTCAGCTTCAACATCAAATGGTCGCCAGAAAATGGATAAGACCAACGGCTGACCTTGTTGAGGATCGGGATCTTGTGGACGGCAATGTCCAACGAGAAAATAGGTGCCCGACGCGCCTGTGGTGGACTGATATTCACCGACAATTTGTCCCGTTTCACTGACATCTAAGGTCATTCTAGAACCGTACTCGTTTTGCCAAACACCATGTAAAATGAACGCCATTCTTTACTCCTTAAGATAAACCATTGCTGTAAAAGCCTATGCATCAAACAGACTTGCCCGTTTACTTTGTCGGCTGGTAATAATTTTCGGCCCATCCGGTTTGTTAAAAATCCACACACCAAGGGGTTTTAATTGCCAAACTTTATCCACCAGCTCAGCTTTATATTGATAAAGGGTATAAAGGTGATCCATGATGATGGAACCAACTAAAGCAATGTCATCAGCGCCTTCCATAGGATCAAATTGACTAATCACTTGCCCCTTATCTTGCCCTTCTTCGATGAGCACATCGTATAATGTCGAATTTACGGTTATTTCGCCCGCTTCTCCCTTATCCGTTTCCCCAATTTGAATCGACAAAGTCTCTTTATCCATTGCCAACGACAGCAATGAATTCATCAAATTTTCATCGCCTTTAAACTGAGAAGAACCAGAGTCGAGAGCAAAAAAGAAACCGTCTTTGGCCTCTAACAAGTGCTTTCCCCCCATTGAGAGAGACAGCAATGGCGTAGTCCAAAGATAGTTCGCTTGATATTCTTGCCAAGGCAAAAACAAATATTCGCGACTGTCACGATAAGCTTGATTAAGCAAACCAAACTCTAATCGTCCTTGTCGTTCTGGAATGTCTGTCAAAAAGCCGACAAAAGGTGAATCTGGATTCACTTTGCCTTGTTGAATAAGACTTTCAAAAAAGTGAAAGGATGCCGCTTGCTCTGTCGAGCCCCCCACTTTTGCGGAATAAGTCACCACGCTGGGCAAGCCGATGCCGCCATCCCAATCAAGCTCAGCAAAATGCCGACTGCTGTACGATTGAGCCAAATAGAGATCGCTGATGAGATCAATCTCTGAGGTAGGTGACGAAGGCTGCAACCTAACGATATCTTGCCCAGCTTCTACTTCCATGGTGCCCCAAGGTCCAAAGCTAACCGACTGTGGCTCCTGACTTAACCAACGAAAAGTATTTGATGCCTGAAAGTTAAATTGCTCACCGCCATAATGATGGCAAGTGTCGCTGGCACACAAACTTGAAGTCACCCAATTAAAGTCACTGCCTGTATCAAAACAGATCTTCAGAGATTGCGCAGGCGTGCCAAAGCCAACTCGAGCGAACCAAGGAGACGCCCCATTGTTTTGGAAAGGTCCACGATAAAGTGGTACGGAAAATCCCATTTTGTAATCCTTAGACATATCAAATTCATCCTTTTATCCATTTGATGGATCTGAGTGTATACTCAGTTTGTGGATTCAACCAAAGTGAATTTGGAAGCCATGCTCTAGATCAACAAATTTTCTAGCACGTTTAAGAAAACAGAAAGAATGGAACTATGTGGTCAATAAAACGAAATTTAATGGGTGCCGCCCTTGTGATTATGTGGTCAACACACACCTTTGGTAATCCTCTGATTGAATTTGGCAAACGCTGCTTAATCGCAGAACAACAATTAAACCAAGTGGCCATGCAAGTTAACCAACGTCAGCAAAACCACCAACAAGCTCAGCAAGTGAGCCAAGGTATTAAACAGCAAATTCAACACTATGAAACACAGCAGGCCAGACTCGTAACCAGCCTAGAAGAATGCCAACAGGCCAGTAAAAACACCCCATATTGCCATAAGGTACGAGACCAACATCAACAATTAAACCAACTGATCCGAGAAACTAAACAAGCCTTACTCGATGAAGAAGAAAGTGTCAGTCTTTATTCCTATGAACTGATTCGCGATGACTATGAACAAAAGCTCGCTCGCTTCCAAATGCGTTGCCGTAACTCCAATCAGCACTATGCGTTTATTCAAAATCCAGAGGCTTATTCGGCCGTCTGTCATAACGAAGCATTAAAACAAACCCAAACTTGCTCTTTCCTTTAGAACCACAAGTTTGGCCCGATCACGAAACTGTCATATTTATCCGGCAGTCTATAGGCAACCAAAGATCGGAATAACGCCTTGCTTGCCATCAATTTAAAGCGCTCAATGGGCCGCCAAACGAACATCAAGCGACTCAACAAACAGGTGTCGGTCAGTCTCACCTCACCGACCCCCATGCATTGCATCAGCCCTAGGTATTTATCCTTTTCAATTGATATCTCCGTTCTCGCAGGGGGATTTTGGTGGGAAGGCAGCAAAGGCACTCAACAAGGGTTAGGCACAGAAAAGACACCGCCACTGGATTTACAACAAGAGAAACTCGACAAACTGGTCCAATCTCTTGGGCCTTCCTATGTCCGCGTGGGCGGATCAGAAGCGGATAAACTCCACTATTTCACTAGCCACAATGCCCCCAGCCAAGACGCACTGCCATTAACTCAAGTCACCTGGCACCAGCTACATGATTTTTGCCAACGCAATGATCTATGGCTTATGTTCACCTTTAAATACGGCTTATTTGAACGCCGTCTACAAGGTCAATGGCAAGCAAACGAGGTCGTCGACTTACTCACCTACAGCCAACAAAACAATCAACACATCGCCGTTTGTGAACTGGGCAACGAACTCAATGCTTACTGGGCCTTTCATGGCATCACGGCTCAGCCCAGTGCCAAAAAACTGGCTAAAGATTATGACCGATTCATTCGCTGCATCAAACAACACAGTCCAACCAGTTTAGTCGCCGGGCCAGGCAGCGCCTTTTGGCCAAGGATTGGCGAAGCGGTTAAACCCTTTAGCAACATCACCGTGCCATTTTTAGAGAACTTAACGGAAACATTAGACATAGTCGACTGGCACTATTACCCGTTCCAGAGCAGCCGTTCACCAGTCAAAACCCGTGCCGCCACACCTCGTAACTTACTGTCATTAAACGCACTGGATAGCTTTGAAAAGTACGCTATAAAACTGGATGACTATCGCCGCCAATACCAGACTCAAGCGCAAGTGTGGACAGGTGAAAGCGGCTCGGCACAATGTGGTGGTCAAGCCAAACTGTCTGATCGCTTCATTTCCTCTTTTTGGTGGGCCGACCAACTAGGACGAGGCGCAAAGCTTGGTCAACAAGTGATGATTAGACAAAGCCTGATTGGAGGCGATTACGCTTTGATTAACCGACAAACGCTCAAACCCAATCCAGATTTTTGGGTCAGCTGGTTATGGGAAAAACTCATGGGCAATGAAGTCTATCAGGTAAAAAGCAGTGACTCGTCTATTTTAGTGTATTGTCATAACACCAAAAAAACGGGCAAATGCACACTTCTCATCATCAATATGACATCGCAATTTCGAATGATTCACTGCCACCACTTTGGCTTGAAAAAGAAACGCTTTGAAATTACAGCCGATTCCTTAACCGCCAAAAAAGTTCGCATCAATGGCATACGACCCAAATTCCGCAACGGTAAGGTGAAGCTCAGTGATTTTCCAAAACTATCCAAGCTCAACCTGATCAGTCCATACAGCATTAATTTTTGGTGTTTTACGGTATAGATCACAAACGCAAATAAAAACAATTATCAATACTGTAAAATTTCAATCTACCTCGCTATAATGCCGCCTTTATCTTAATGGAAGAGGTGTATCATGGTCGGCATGACTGGGTTGGTTCGTTATATGCTGTTGTCTGTTGTCTGCTTGGTTGTCTTAACAGGCTGTGAACAAGAACATAACACTGAATCAGACCTCGCTCTTTGGCAAGTCTCTCAAGCTGAAACTGGCTGGCCACGAAGCATTCAGACCGAACAAGGCCGACTAACATTAACACAACCTCCTAAGCGAATCGTTTCCACCAGCGTCACGCTGACCGGCACCCTTCTCGCCATTAATGCGCCAGTTATCGCCACCGGTGGCACCATGGCAAATACTGACGTCGCCGGTGAATACGGATTTATGCGCCAATGGGAAAGCGTTGCCAAACAGCGAAAACTTATCCCTCTGTACCAGACCGAAGCCAACGCCGAAGCCATTGTTGAAGCCAGACCAGATCTTATTATTATCTCTGCGACTGGCGGTGATTCTGCACGAAAATTGTATGCGCAATTAAAAGACATCGCCCCCACCCTGATTATTGGCTACGACGATAAAAGCTGGATGCAATTAGCGAACATTTTTGGCCAATTTCTTGGACTAGAAGAACAAGCCCAATCTGTTATTGCCCAGTTTGAACAAGACGTTCAGAAAACCAAAGCAATGATTCAACTACCACCACAACCAACGACGGCAATGGTGTATTACCAAGACAATACCGGCGGCAATATCTGGACACATGAATCGGCCCAAGGTCAACTGCTGACGGAGTTAGGCTTTCAACTGGCTGAAGTCCCAGACTCCGTGAAGGGCGACAACAGTATGGGGCAACGCAATGACATTATCATTGCCACAGGAGAGCGCTTTCCAGATGCCATTACGGGCCAAAGTGTGTTGCTTTTTGCGGCCGCCAAAGAAAGAGTAAAGGATTTCATTCACACCCCTTATTTACAAGCCACTCAAGCGGTCATAAACCATCAGGTTTATGCCGTGGGCAATGACACGTTTCGGCTAGATTACTACAGCGCTACGAACCTATTACACCGCCTACAAACGCTTTTTGGACAGCCCAAGCATGCAAACTAAACAAAGACTCATTTGGCTAACCTTCGCCTTGATTTGTTTGTGCATTATTATGCTCGCTAGCCTGTGTTTTGGTGCCAAAGCCATACCGCTTCAGCAACTTTGGAACATCGCCTCTGGTGATGACACTGGCCTGGCAAAAACCATCATTTTTGAAGGACGGCTGCCTAGAACGCTCAATGGTTTGTTTGTGGGGATGGCGTTAGGCACCTCAGGAGCCTTGATCCAAGCCATTACCCGCAATCCGTTGGCCGATCCTGGTATTTTGGGCGTCAATCTAGGCGCCAGTTTGGCCATCGCCATCAGCATTGTCTTTCTCGGTGCGACACAACTCAGTGAGTTTTTTATCTACGCCGCCATTGGCGCTTTGCTAGCCAGTTTACTGGTTTACTATGTTGGCCGCTTAGGTGGTGGTCGAGTTGATCCATTAAAACTCACCCTTGCTGGTGTGGCCATTGGGGCCGTATTTGGCGGTTTAAGTTCAGCACTCACACTGTTTAATCCTAGCGCCTTTGATCAAATTCGTTTTTGGTCGGTTGGCAGTTTAGACATTCGCAATCTTGCCATCCCCTTCTTCATTGCGCCTGTGGTGATCATTGGCTGCCTTATTGCTTTGGCCATTACCCCAGCCCTGAATGCGTTTGGGTTAGGAGATTCACTCGCCACGGCGCTTGGGAGTCAGCCAGCCCGTGCACAGATTCTCGCTCTCATTGCCATTACCTTATTATGCGGGGCGGCAACGGCGGCGGCCGGACCGATTGGCTTTGTCAGTCTAATGATACCTCACATTGCCCGCTGGATGGTGGGCCCAGATCAACGCTGGGTCATGCCATTCTGTATTATTTTGACTCCTTGCTTACTGCTCTTCGCCGACATTGTTGGACGAGTCTTGATTGTCGGTGAACTCAGGGTTTCCATTGTCACCGCCTTTATTGGTGCACCGATTCTCATCTATCTTGTCAGACGAAAGGGGGCATCTTAATTATGATGCCACGTCAGTACAAACCTTCTCTCGTTCCTGTCGCATTTATTTTGACACTGGTGGTTCTAGTGGCGACCTTGTTTACAGGCCAACAAGTCGCTCAAGGTATGACAGGCATCTGGCAATTGCTCACCGGAGAAGCCAGCCCATACCAATCCATTGTCGTCTGGCAATGGCGAGCGTCTCGGGCCTTAGGGGCTTTAATTATTGGGGCAGGCTTGGGTGTCAGCGGCGCGGTCTTCCAATCCTTGGTTCGCAATCCATTAGGTAGTCCTGATATTACGGGCTTTAATGTCGGTGCCTTTACTGGCGTTCTACTCTCTATTGCTTGGTTTGGTAATGTCTATTGGATGAGCGTTTTAGGAGCCATTTTGGGGGGACTCTGCGCCGCCCTTTTAGTCTATTTGTTTGCTTATCGAGACGGTCATTCCGGCTTTCGTCTGATTATTGTTGGTATTGCTATCAGCGCGACTCTAACCGCTTTTAATCAGTGGTTATCCTTATCCGTGTCCCTTGAAACCGCCATGACCGCCGCACTTTGGAGTGCGGGCTCGCTGAACGGTATGACCTGGTCTAGGATTTTACCCGCCGCCATCTTATTAATATTGCTGATGTGTGTTGCTCTGGCGATGAACAGTCGTATGAAATTACTGGAAATGGGAGACGACACCGCCGCCGCTCTCGGGGTTTCTGTGAACAAGAGCCGCTTAGCGCTCATGTTTGTCGGTGTATCACTGACCGCTGTGGCGACCGCGATTACCGGCCCCATTGCCTTTATCTCTCTGGCCGCACCACAAATCGCTCGTCGTTTGGAGAATAATGCGTCCATTTCACTTACCGCATCCGCATTGGTTGGTGCCATGCTATTACTGGCGGCAGACTTCTTAGCGCAACATGCTTGGCAAGGCATCACCCTTCCTGTTGGTCTCGTCACCATCAGTTTAGGCGGCCTCTATTTGGTTTATTTAATTGTACGAGAAGGAAGACTATGAGCCTGAATTCATCCACTTTATTAGCGGCTGAGTCCGTCACTCTTAGCTACGATCAAACCATCATTGCCAAAGATTTATCCGTACAGATTCCGGAAGGCAAATTCAGTGTGATTGTCGGCCCAAATGGCTGTGGTAAATCTACCTTATTGCGTGCCATGAGCCGCTTATTGGTACCAGAATCGGGCAAGGTATTGTTAAATGGTCGCAACATCCACGAACAAACCACAAAAGACGTCGCCAAACAGTTAGGACTGTTGCCGCAAAGCGCCATTGCCCCAGACGGTATTAAGGTGATGGATTTGGTTTCACGGGGCCGCTTCCCTCATCAAAAATGGTTCCAACCTTGGCGTGAAGAAGACCAAAACGCCGTCGACGCGGCCATGGCGGCGACACACATTACCGACTTTGCTCAACATCATGTAGACCAGCTTTCTGGCGGACAGAGACAGCGTGTATGGGTGGCCATGGCGTTAGCACAGCAAACGCCTGTGCTTTTGTTAGACGAGCCTACCACTTACTTAGACATTGCTCACCAAATGGAATTACTGGATTTATTTCAGGATTTAAACCAAAAGAATGGCCATACCATGGTGGCCGTATTACATGACCTGAACCACGCCTGTCGCTATGCCGATAATCTCATAGCCATGAAAGATGGCCATATTGTCGCCACGGGCAAGCCAAACGAGATCGTCACTGAGGACTTAATTGAATCGGTATTTGGTTTACCTTGTCTGATTATAGAAGACCCTATTTCTGGTACACCTTTGGTCATACCGAAAAGCCGCCAATGTTAACACTTGAATAAAAATGGCGCGGTCACAAGACCCCGCCATTTTTTCGTTTTCTGTGATCCAATACGGATTACGCAGCAACGCTCTTGGAAGAACTCTCGCTTGACTCCTCTGCCGGAAATAAGTTTGCATCAATCAACTTGGTGTCCCGCAACGAACGCACACCAGCCCCTAGCAATAGAGTGGCCGCCGCGCACCCAAAACCAAGCGCCACCAATCCCATGACGGGCGAGAGTACTTTTACAATTACCCCAATGCCAAGTGCGCCAGCGGAATCGCCCACCACATCTTGTGCCGTCCAGAAACTGCCAATGCGACCTAGCATATGATCTGGGGTATGGCCTTGGACAATCGTATATTGCAATAAGCCTCCGATCGAACCGAGGTAACCGAATACCGCTAACGCCAACAACATCCATATCAGATGACCCATAAAGCCCAAGGCAGCAACACAGAAAAATGATAAGAATGCCGTGACCAGCATCACCACGCCCGGTCGTGCTGTATAACGAACCCAACCACTGGTCAGCGCACCTAATGTCGATCCAACGGGCACCGCGGCATACATAAGACCCACTTCAAACGCCCCACCGCCAAATGCCGTGGCCGCCAAAGCAGGAAATAAGATGCGAATGGATTTCGTGACCGCTTCCAATGTGCCTAATGCCACTACGGCGCGAATGACTTTGTGCGTAAACACAAACCGAAAACCATCCACTAAGGATCTCATCGGATGCTCTTGAGGACCGCCTTGTTGCGGCTTCATGTTTGGCAAAGTGACCAGGGTAATCAAGGTGCAGAAGGTCCCAATGGCCGCTAACGTGTAGTTCCATGTCACCCCAAACGACACAATCACCACACCGGCCACCGCTGGCGATATCACCGAACCGATACGCACAATCAACATACTCAATGCACCGGCTGTGGGCAGATTTTCCCGTCCAACCAAATGCGGTATCGACGCCATTAATGCCGTCATACCGATCGCACTGAAAAAGCCATCCCAAAGAGAGATCGCATACACCGCCCAAAGACTTGGTTCAGACAAGTACGCATTCGCCGCGAGCAGCACAAAACCAACCCCACAAATGGAACGGGAAAACAATATTAACCACTTACGATCCATTCTATCGGCTAACACCCCACCCAACATCAGACCAATAAACATACCGATGCCATCTAACGCCACGGCAAAACCGACTTGTAAACTGGACCCAGTTAATTCGTATATTTGCACAGGCACCGCAACATTTAACATGCCAATGCCCAATACAGACATCAAACGAGCAATGAAGATAGCGCGAAAATTGGCGTTGGTTTTCAGCAAGCTAAAGTCCAACATGATATTTGATTTTGACATAATAACTCTTTAAAAAGATTAAATATGGCGCGACAACAGCCGCGCACAGACGATTACCAATAAGCGATTCTAAGACGCTATTCTGAAATCAATTGATTAAATAAAGGACCCAACACCACCAAGGCCTCTGGCGATAAAATATCTTCATGAGCAAAATCAACGTGATGCTCTTCCAGTGAATCCAGGTAAGGCGCCCAAGTTGCTTGAATATCCATACCATCAGGCACAGTTTTATCCGCCACAAACAAGACAGCTTTACCTTGATAACGCTGTGATTTCGCCTTAGAAAGTAAGGTGACTGAGTCTGCATAATTCTTCACAATATCAGCAAACATGGCATCGCGTTCCACCTCCATTTGTTCATCTAGCATCTCTTCCGACGTCGCCATGAATTGCGCTTTTTCTCGCTCAACTTCATCTTGTGCTTCTGTTTCTGTCGACCCTGACCAATCTTGCTCATCTGGCGGATAGGTATCCAAAAGACCTAAGAAGCTAACGTCATCCCCCATTTCTTGTAAACGGACGGCTAGACCATGCGCAATGACACCACCAAGCGAATAACCAATGAGTCGATAAGGTCCTGTTGGCTGACGCTCTTTCAACACCCTTAAATGCTGAGCAATCACGCCCTCCATATCTTGTTGCGCGGCAATCGGACCATCTGGACGTGGTGACTGCAATCCAATTAAAGGATAACCCCCTGAAATATAACGCAATAAACCAGTGTACTGCCAAGCAAAGCCAGATGCAGAATGAATACAGAAAATCGGTGTACCATCGCCTTGTTTAATAGGAAGCACTGCTCCAAAACCAGACAATTCTCGACTACTAGTCAAGTTCTGATTTCCCAGAACATGCGCGAGCTTTTCAATACTTGGCGATACCATCACTTGCCCAACCGTCACATTAAGTTTGAGCGTTCTACGCAACTCTGAAACTAGGCGTACGGCTAAAATAGAATGTCCACCTAAACTGAAAAAATCGTCGCTGGCAGTTAACTTTGTTACCCCCAACACCTTAGAAAAAGCGTTTGCTATGTCCGTTTCGATCCCTAATTTAATTTGTCTACCTTGGCTAGAATCCACTACATCTGACGGTAGTGGCAATGACTTACGATCCAATTTACCATTGGCGCTTAACGGCATCGAATCCAATTGGATAACCAACACTGGTACCATATGAGTAGGCAATTCTTCACTCATCAAAGTTCGAATTTGAGAAGTATCTAACTCACCAGATAGACTCGTCACATAGGCAATCAATTGACGAGCGTCAGCCCCCATCACATCACGATCGTGCCCCCACGCTTTTGCCACCACAACGGATTGGTCAACCCCCTCTTGAGATGACAAAACCTGCTCGATCTCACCTAGTTCAATGCGTTGTCCTCGAATTTTTAGCTGGTCATCACTGCGTCCCAGATACTCAACTGCACCATTATCTAACCAGCGAACCACATCTCCTGTTCGATACATTCGATCCCCATCGCCTAATGGGTCTGCGACAAACCGTGTGGCACATAACTCAGGTCGACGCCAATAACCATCAGCCAGCTGGGTACCGCATAAATACAGTTCTCCCGCCACACCAATTGGTACAGGTCGTAAGAAGTCATCTAAAATTCTTAGCTGGGTATTCCAAACAGGATAACCAATAGGTACTCCAACACCCTTCACCTGAGCCAAATCATCGCCATAGGCTGGGTAGTAGGTCACATCCACCGCCGCTTCTGTTGGCCCATAAAGATTATGTAGTTCACACCCAACCACCTCTTCAAACTGCCTAGACAATTCCACAGGTAGTGCCTCGCCACTGCAAAATACGCGCACTAATGTACGACAAGTATCAACACTGGAGTCTCTCAATGAAGCAACAAACGCCGCCAACATCGATGGCACAAAATGAAGTGTTGTGATCCTGTGATCTGAAATTAACTGCTGAAGTTGATTAGGATCTCGATGCGCATCTGGTGGAGCCATATGCAACTTTGCTCCGACCATTGCGCTCCAGAAGAACTCCCAAACCGACACATCAAAACTGCAAGGCGTTTTTTGAAAAACCACATCCTCACTTACTAATGGATATTGATCCTGCATCCAGAGAATACGGTTTACTATGGCTTGATGTGACACCAAAACCCCTTTTGGTCGACCGGTGGAGCCCGATGTATAAAGTAAATACGCCGCGTTATGACTGCTCAATGCTGGCGCTTGCCATTCGGCAATCGCTTGCTTGGCACGAGAATCCTCCGCTGGGGTGATATCCCCATCATAAAAATAGCGCGCCGCTTGACTGTCAAAACGAGACGTTTCTGATTCGAGGGTAATTAAAGCGCTTGGTTTGGCGTCACCTAACATATAATTTAATCGCTCATCCGGATAGCCAGTATCCAGAGGAAGATAGGCTGCCCCGACTTCAATAATTGCCCATAACGCCAGACTCAACTTCACGGATCGTGGTAAGGCAACGGCAACAATATCACCCGGTTGCACTCCTAATGATTGCAATTTTTGGGCTAAAATAACGACTTCAAAACGCGCCTGTAAATAGCTTAATTGACCGTTTTCATCGGACAAACATGCTCTTTCTGGGGCATCTAAAGCTTGCCTTATCAGTGCATCTCTTAGGGTCATTTGAGGCAAAATTTTAGATGTATCATTCAAATTTTTAATGACATTTTTTTCGCTTGTCAAACGCAAATCTAATGCGTGCTGCTGCTCAGCAGCATCCTTCACTAACGATTTCAATAGCATGTCAAATCGCGACATGAGCGTCTGTATTTCGTCACCGCCTCGGTATTCAAACAGCAAATCCAATTGCTCACTTGGCAATGCTAGAACAGTCAGTGGGTAATGCGTAAACCCTCGATTGTAAACCTCGTTCAGCGATAATCCGTGATAATTTGTATTAAACAAACTCGTCTGTTCAGGGAAGTTTTCAACCACAAGCAAAGTATCAAACAAATTATTATGTCCGCCTAACCGCTGAATCTCAGCTAAGCCTAATCCGTCGTGTTCCAATAAAGCGACTTGTTCATTTTGCACCTGCAGCATTTGCTGCCATAGAGTCAATTCTGCTTGTAATTGAACACGAACAGGAACCGTATTACTGAACAAACCTATGTGTTCTTCAATGCCGATTACATCACTAAAACGTCCAGATATTGGGGTACCAAACACCACATCAGAACGACCCGTCATTGTAAATAACACATTGGCCCAAAGGGTTTGCAAAACACTGTTTAAAGTAAGCCCCTTACTTTGGAATATCGCTTTCAGCTTAGTAAATTCAGCACTTTTCAATGTTAATGTATGCGTTGTCACCAAGTCCGATGGCGGTGTTTCTGCATACAACAATGTCGGTAATGCATCCTTCATGGCCTCTTTCCAGGCCACTCGCATCGCCTGCTTGTCTCGCGTCATTAATTGCTCAACGACCCATGTATAAGGAACCGATGCCGTTGTAAGCTCTATACCTTCACTACCATATGCGGTAACCAAATCACGTAACATAATCGGCGTTGACCAACCATCTACGACCAAATGATGCGCATTCAAAAATACATAATGCTGACGCTCTGACATCGTCACTAAAACAGCATTCAGTAAAGGAATACCGGCCGATTGAAAGGCCATAAAATCCCGACTTAATTCGCTTTCCTCAATGGCTTTTAATTGAGTTAACTGAGATTCAATGTCTTGATCTCTTAAATCCACCACTTGTAGTGGCCACCAATTTTTTCGCTCACTACGACGACGCCAAGGCAAAATCTGCAACGCAGTATCACCTTGAGAAAAATCAAATAAGGCACCAAGCTGTGGATGCTTCTCGATCACGGCTCCCAAAGACTCTTTTAAGCGTTCAGCATTCATTTCTCCCGAAAAAGACAACCGTGCTAATGAACTGTAACCGGCATCCTCTGCCTGCGTTTCCTGCTCCAATTGAGCATGGAACAGTAAACCTTCCTGCAAAGGCAATGCGGGCAATACGGCTTGCAAAGCACCATATTGGCTACGGAGATTGTCAAGATTTTGTTCTGTTAGTACTAAACCTTTCAAATCCTCTGCAACTAAGGTATCTGCTGCTATCGCTTGATGTTTTTCAGCAAAACAAGTCATCTCCCTTACAACATCAGCCAAGCGATTCAATAACGCTTCTACTTCTTGCTGTTTGATTTGCCTTACGTCGTGCCCAACATGAACGACCAACGTTGATACGCCTTGCTTCTCCTCAATAAAAACATTTAATTCCAAAGCATAATTAGAGGCCAATCGATCCGATTGATACACTTCAAAGGTGTCTTTAAAGTATTGATCACCTTGCAATAGTAAGAGATCATTTTGCTGAAAACGGCCAAGATAATTAAAAAGAATTTGTGGCGACGATGTCTTTTCTTGTTGGGCAAATGCATTTCGCCATTCATCATCTAAATAACGTAATACACCGTATCCTACCCCCTCATCTGGCACATTGATCAAGGTACGACGCACTAATTGAACAACGGCTTCGAAAGGTACATCCTCTGTCTTAAAAGTATTTAACTTAGACAATAAAGTCTTTTTACCTGTCATACGGACAGGATATTCGGCCGTAAACCACCCCAAAGTTCGTGTCAGATCAAGCTCACTGATATCGGCTCGCCCATGAGACTCCAACATGATCGGAATATCAGTAACTTGGTATTGCTGAGCAAGAGCAAGATACAACGCACTTAACAGAGCTTCTTGAGGTTGACATCGATATTGCTTAGGTAAAGCATCTAGTAACAAGTCGGAAACTGTTTCGTCTAACCTTATTCGTTGATGTCCACGCTCCCTTGATGCCTCCCTAGGAAACAGTGATTGACCTTGTAATTGCGTTAGCCAATATTGGCTTTGAGACTGCCAACGGTCAGCATGTCTCTGTAAGGTTGCTTGCCAATCCAATAATGTATTTGGGCATGACTGAAGTTTATGATTAGGATTATTCAGAAGGAGGGATAGCTCTGAAAACATAATCCGCCACGATACCCCATCAACAATCGTATGATGCAAAGCAATAATGGCGGCTTTCTGCTGTCCAGACTGTAAATAGCCAGCACGCATAGCAGGAAACGCATGGGTTGATTTTACCTTAGATTGAGCGTCAATCAGCTCTTCAAAAGCACGATCGGTTAATAATGATAAGGGCCCATCATCGACAAACGTCTGAACAGAAACAGTATGTTGATTTGCCATACCTACATCTAAATAAGACGAATTGACTTGTGAACTCAAAATACCATGAGCCGCGACCAGTTCAGCCACAATCCGCTGAAATTCAACTAGCGTCATCGCATCAGGTAACGCGAAACAAACGGCCTGAAAATACGCTAGGTCTAATCCACCTGCCCCTTTCATCCACTGATAAATCGGCAATTCAGCCACAGGACCCGACTGAATACTCGGGTTTCGTTTTATGTTATCCGAAGGAGAAAGACATGTAGCCATGACACTAATGATTCGGCTTTCAAATACGTCTTTTGCACGTAACGAATAACCATTTTTACGAGCAAGGCTGCCGAGCGACATTGCCACTATGCTGTCACCACCTAGTGCAAAAAAGTCATCGTCAGCATACACCCTGTCTAGATTTAACACTTGCTGAACTAACTGACACAGTAAAATCTCTTTTTCGCCTTTAGGCGCTAACCCTTCACGTCCCACAGACACAGGGTCTGGTAATGCGGTTCGATCTATCTTGCCATTGGTATTCAATGGAAAACTGTCTAATACTGTCAGCGTGGCTGGTACCATGTAAGCTGGCAGCTGGGTAGATAAAGACAACATGAGTGCATTTTCTAACGGTTGGTCAGTAGAATCGCTCAAACTTAAAAATGATTGTTCCACCAACACATACGCATCTAAACGATGGGTATTGCCTTGCTTTTTAGCAATAACAATACTGCTCTTCACCCCATGTAATGAATTCAGTGCAACTTCCACTTCACCCGGTTCAACTCGGTGACCGCGTATTTGAACTTGATGATCAGTCCGACCAATAAATTCCACCAAACCATTCTCTAACCACCGAGCCAAATCCCCTGTTCGATACATTCTTTCGCCATTGATAAATGGGTTAGCGATAAATCGAGTCGAGGTCATTGAGGGCTGATTTAGATACCCATGGGCAAGGCCTGGTCCTGAAACATAAAGCTCACCGGGAATGCCGATCGCAACAGGCGACAAACTAGAATCCAATATATAGGCTTGGGTATTAGCAATAGGGCGACCAATAATGACTTTTTCACAATCATTTACAGACGCACCCAAGCTGTCTACAGTATTTTCCGTTGGGCCGTAATAGTTTCTCACTTTTAATTCAGGATGATTACGCGCTTGCTCCCACACCTTAGAAGAAGCGGCCTCCCCGCCCACATACACCAACTCGGGAAAATGCTTTCCAGTCTCTGTCGCACCAATATCGAAAAGTTGTGCTAACACAGACGGCGGTAAGTCGGTTGCGTGTATTTTATGCTTTTCACAATAATACTGAATCAGTTCTGGGTCTTTACACACCTCATCTTCAACAATATGTAAGGTGTGGCCAAAACAAAGCCAATACAACGTATCCCAACTGGTATCAAATGAGAAAGAGGCCGTCAGCATCGCATTCACTCGAGTTAGCTTGTCAGCTAATTGTTTGCCATCACGCAGCCAATGGGCGAGCGCTAGATTGACCAACCCCAGATGGGAAATTACCACGCCCTTGGCTCTGCCTGTAGAGCCCGACGTGTACATAATATAGGCCACATCACTTGATGAAGGGAGATCAAACATCGCCATTGATGGATCTTTCTGATTCAAAGATTGAACAAAACGATCATCATCAACAGATAGCACAGAGATGATGTCAGGCACCTTAAAACCGAAACCGTCACTGGTAATTAACACTTGCGGCGCCGAATCTTCTAACATCCAATTAATACGTTCTTGCGGGTACGTAGGATCGATCGGCAAATAATGGGCACCAAGTCCCATTGTGGCAAACATGGCATAAACCATGCGTTCATCTCGTGGCAAGGCAAGCCCAACACAGGAACCTTTAACAACACCATAATCGGCCAGCACTTGCATCCATTGCGCAATCTTCAGATGTAATTCATCGAATGATACTTCTCGCCCCTGGACTACCAAGGCGGTTGTCGTCGCTAAAGCAGGACGATTATTTTTGTAGAAACACTCAATCAAACTTGAATAAGGATGGTCTAACGCCTGCTCTGGAGAAACGACAACTCCACTTTGCCAAACTTGAATATCCGCTTTTTCTGATGAAAGTAAAGCTGATAACGTATTCAAACGAGTGCTTGGCGAAGATAGTAAATGCTGAGCAAATTGCTCAAATCGATCGACATGTATTTGCAGTGCTGCTAAGTCATATTTATGGTCATTCGCCACCCACTCGATACAAAGATCACCTTTCTCAAAATGCATTCCAAAATCAAGATCCTCAACAGGACCCGCGGCAAGGTGTTCTATCTTGGCGCTGACCTCTCCAAACGACAAATCATAGTCAAACAAACGTAGATTAAGAGTAGGTCCATATAACGCCTCTCCCACCCGACTAAGATCACGAGCAATTTGCTCACCATTGTATTTTTGATGTTTTCGTATTTTCTTTAAATCTTGTTTGATACGCAGTGCAAGATCAAAAATGCTATCGTCTATATGTCCATCAACAATCATAGGAACAACATTGACAACAGGCCCTAGGGAATTTAATGCGACACTGCCAACTCGTCCCATAAATGGGAAGCCAACGGGTACTCGCCATTGTCCGCTAATTCGAATCAAATACGCTGACACTAATCCCAAGGCTAAGTCCGCAGAAGTTAACTTTGAAAATGGAGATAGACTCAAACAAGACTGTAAGGCCTCTGCACGAACACGAGTATTTAACCTAATTAATCTTTGCGGTGTGGAACCGTCTTTCTCAACTTGCGTTTGCGACCTTGCCGTATTCGACAAGCTCATGACATGTGGTAAATCAGCACAATAAGATTGCCAAAACTCACCATCTAAACGATATTTGTCCGATGCTTTGTATTGCCGCTCTTCTTTTACTACCTCATAGAATGACCTATATGGCGAATCCGATACCGCTTTCCCGTCAATAAGTGACTGATAAATACTCGCCACTCTTGCCGTGAACATATTGAAGCTGAAGCCATCTAACATAATGTGGTGAAAACGTTGATACCAAACATAATGTTGTGCAGAGAGCTTAATAAGAATTTGTCGAACCAAAGGCTTTTCAGAGGAAAGTCGCAATTCAGCCTCCAAGTCCTCTTGAATCAACAAATCCATTGTCGATTCGCAGTGATCAGCGTTCGATAAATCCAACCATTCTGGCGCAATACAAAAATCGCGTTGATTTAACGTTTGCGCAGGAATACCTTCTTCCTCTCGATAAATAGCATTAATTGTATCTGCTTCTTTCAATCCCATTTCAATCGATTTCATTAAACAAGGCTCATCTATAGGACCACCAATGTGAACCTTGTGAGCAATCGTAAAAACATTACGCTGTGAAGAGATTTGGTCCGCAAGCCAAATACCGGTTTGTACATCAGTAAGGTTTATAGATTCGTTATTAAACATGTCGGGATGATTAGTTGATGGTGCCGTATTGTTTTTCATATAGAACTTCTTTAAACACGATTAGCTGGAGTAGAAAGGGCTTGAGGACGAATGTCTGTCCAATTTTTTTCAATATACTCTAAACACTCGATACGAGAAGCTGGTCCAAACGTCGAATGCCAACCTTTCGGTATGGTTTTAAAAACAGGCCACAAACTATGTTGCTGTAGGTCATTTATTAAGACTAAAAAAGTCAAAGAATCATCATCAAATGGATTTACACTTTCATTATTCATTGTTTACTCCCTGTTAAATTCAATAAAATTAAGACCTTGCTGGCATTAAGTGTCGTAAGCCATCAATAAGACCTGAACGCCAGGATAGCCAATCATGACCACCATAAACCTTGTCGTAATGCACAACGCCTCCTCTCTGTTTAATTGCGTTACACGTAATATCGTTGTAAAAGTGCATATCACCCTCGCCGGCTCCCACCGTCATAAAAACCTTTAAATGAGACACGCTGAAACGTTTCTGGAGGATCTGATCTGCCAGACTATTGACCACTATGTCGCAAGATTTACTCGAATTAGAATCGCGCATTCGATTCTCTTCCGGCCACCAGAAAGAGCCAGAAAGACTAATAATGTTTGAAAAGTAATCCGGAAATACCAAACCAGCATAAAGAGCCGAAAGCCCACCTAGACTCTGACCTGCAACCATATAATCCGAAATAGATCGATTAGATTTCGACAAATGAGTCTGAACGAGCGGAAATAAATTATTGACTATTGCTAGCCAAAAAGAGTGATTACAACCTAACTCTTGCCAACGAGTCTTACCGTCAATAGATGGAATTAAAAGATAGTGCGCTGGTGCAATTTTTTGCGTGTCCGTCAAATATTGAAGTACAGAAAGCGTGCCACTGGCGGCATTCCATTTCTGCCCATCCAGTAAAATCACCAATGGCGCCTCACCGGTCGCGGTAGAGAAAAGACAACATGGCCGCTGATTTTTAAGTAGCTTTTCTACCCAGTACAGAGTATGAATTCGATCAACTGGAATGGCATTAAGTCGCTCCTGCTCCCACTCTTTCCACCCCTCTTCCTTTTTTGCATGAGGGAGATGCAAAGGAGAACTCATTCCCCAGCCAGAAACCAAAGTAGACAACAAATTTAAGTCGTCCGCTATTTGGTTAATCGCAACCTCCATCCACCATTTACGTTGCGATTCACGAGAATCTGACCGTGATTCTCGTACTATTTCTGGTAACTGATGTTGTTTGATTGGAATAAAGGAGTAACTGCCACGCCATCTTGAATCCACTTCCAATTGACCTAGCCAAACATCCGTTTCAGGTACGCGGTGAAGACATTTTGGATACCAACTATGATGATCCGTTAGTGAATTCACATCCAATAACACACTAGCGGTAGTTGATGTCTGCTCATTTCCCTCGGGATCTTGCCAGATGAAAACCACAAGACTGCTCGATTCGTTTAATGGCTTTATAAAAGGAGTTCCAGTTTGACGAATTACTTCCCACCACGCTCGACAACCGATCGGATGGAGATCCATTCCAACACTGTTCAGCAATCTATGGCGCTCTGTTTTATCGAACAACTCTTCCTCCTTGATTCAATTAAAACGAGATTGTTAAATATTTTCACCAATACTATTGCGAAGCGTTCTCATTATCAATAACATTAACAAAGTCTTTACTAAACTGATGCAAAACAAGGAATATCATGTATCTCTCTAAGAACTCATCCACTCGCACTCCAAGTCATTTATCTACTGTGGCCATCGCTGTCATCAGCATTAATGCGGCTTTAATTTCAGCCAATACATTTGCTGAAAACTCGACTCAACTAGAAACATTAGTGGTGACAGGGGAAAAAATTGATAAAGACATCAAAGACACAACTACAGCTGTAACGGTTATTGATGGGGAAAGTTATGCTAGTGGTGAAGCTAAAAAAATGAACGATGTAGTAACTCAAGCACCAAACGTTACAACAGCAGGGTTTGGTACGATAAATATTCGTGGCATTAATGGTACTGGCGCAGCTACAGGAAGTAATGCCTATATAACGGGAAGTAGTCCTCGTATAACCACCACGGTAGATGGTGTATCTGAAGCATGGGCCGGATATAACTACACCCCTACAGGGCTTTGGGATACTCAAGCCGTTGAAGTACTTCGAGGGCCACAATCAACGTACCAAGGCGCCAATGCAATTGGTGGAGCTGTTGTAATTCAGACTAACGACCCTTCTTTTGATTCTGAAAGTGCAATTCGCTTAGGTCTAGAAAAATATGACAACAGCAATATTAAAAAGAACATCGCAGTTATGAATTCAGGCACGCTTATCGAGGACGAATTAGCTTATCGACTAACTTTTGATGGTACAACAGGTGAAGGTTGGTTGAGCTACACAAATGTAAACAGCGATGCACCTGATCTTGATGATGCTGAATCAACAAATTTTCGGGGAAAGTTACTTTGGAATCCGTCAAATATTGATGGCCTATCCGCAAAACTAAGCATAACGACTAGAAACGATGAAGGTGAATTTCTTGATTGGGCATCGGATTACAATAACCAAGCATTAGATTTAAGCTCTGAAAATACACGTATACAAGATTCAACCTCAGATACGGTATCTCTTGATATCGACTATCAAATTAGTGACGGAATCAAAAATACCTTGCAAATTAGCAGCAGTAAGCAAGATAGTCATTTTGATGAATACACAGGCAAGACTCAGGCATGGAGAAATGAAGAAACCACAGCTTTAGAAAATAGAATCTTAATAACACCTCAAAATAGCCGATCTACAAGCCTAATTGGTCTTTATTTATCTCAAACAGATACCCTGCTCGACGTTGACTGGAACTCAGCAGCAGACTTTGATGCAAATGGCACCAAAAAAACCCTTGCGTTTTTTGGTGAAACTACTTTCGAAGCGACAGAAAAACTAGCCATTACAGCAGGCGGTCGTATTGAGCGCATGAGTCAAGACAGAAAACTCGCTCGTTCAAACGGTAGCACCCTTGATCATGATGAAACAGAGACAACACTTTTACCAAAATTAAGTGCTACCTACATTCTAACAAGCAATACAACATTAGGAGGCTCTATACGTAAAGGCTATAACGCTGGCGGCGCTGGCTTAGATTGGAGTGATAACAGCTACTACACGTATGACAAAGAAGAAGTTACTGCCTACGAATTCAGTAGTAAAAGTCATTTTGATAGCTTCATCCTTAACGCAAACATTTTCTACAACGACTACTCAGGTTATCAAGCCTATACTTCAAACCGCCTAGTTAATGTAAAGTCTGTACATACTTACGGGGCTGAATTAGAAGCTACGGTACTTGCCACAGATAACTTAGAAATACGTGGCTCTATCGGTACACTTCAAACAAAAGTTGACTCTACCGACGCAGACACTTCTTCTTGGGATGGTAATGAAATCACTTATTCCCCTGACTTAAATTTAGGGCTGGGCTTTACTCAGTATATCGGCGATAACTGGTCATTTGGAGCAGACGCTACCTACGTTGGGGAGTATTACTCGGATTTGGGCAATACCGAAGACTATAAAGCGGGTGACTATGTCATTACAAACGCTAGAGTTAAATACGAAATCGGCGACTTCATGATAGATGGTTACATTAAAAATCTGACCAATGAAGACGTTGTTTACCTGATTAACCGAGGAACACGCGCATCAGTTGGCCAAACTCGCACGATCGGTCTAAGCGCGACTTACCGCATGTAATTCGCTTAGCGGTATTAGCTCAAATAAAAAAGACGAATCACTCATGATTCGTCTTTTTTATACTTTCTTTTATTGTTAGACACTACCGCCATCAACAAGACATTTATGGTGTTCAATCATCAACGTCCAGTCATTCCCTATACCTTACCAATAGGCGACAGACAATAAATTGCTATTCTGTATTTGATACCTTGCCTTTACCAAAAATCCTGCAGGCACTGAATCACTTAACGTCACTTTTGTTCGAATACAACAATGGTGCTCTTCAAGCTCAACCAGTTCAGCGTCTAGGAAATCAAAATATCGCTTAACGTATGGATAGAGTGCTTTGTAGACACTTTCCTTTAAAGAAAACAAGATTAAAATGGCCATACTCTCATCAAAACCGGCTTTCCTTAGTAGATCATATTCTTTGGGCTCTCCTATCAACTCTCTATCCTGTAACTGAGCGGCACTCTGCACTCTCTCAATATCGATCCCAACCCCCTTGATCGCCAACTCAGCAGGTTCAACAACAATTGCCACCGCTTCATTATCCGTATGAGAGATACTCCCGATGTAATTTGTCGGCCAAATTGGCGCACCATCATTGCCACGAATAACATCAAATAACGGAAAATTTTGTGAGAATTGAGCAAGTTGAACAGCAAGTCGACCAGCTAGATAGGTTTCTTTTCGCTTTGACCGCCAGCGCGGATATTCATTGGGCTTTTTGATGTTAAAAGTATGCTCATTGGCAATGAGATCGCCTTGCTTAAAACACACATGATGAACGAGAACATCACCCAGTCCTTTGAAATGAATACGAGTTCGATTATTATTTTTCACTTAGTTACAGCCAATAAAAATGCCCAACATAACAAATATATTGGGCATTTCAATCTGTTTCTGAAGAAACCGATTAAGCATTCAAGGTTGCGCCACCGTCAACCACCACATCTTGCATGGTTATATGGTTTGCCATTGGCGATGCAAAGAACACAACCACTTGAGCAATATCACTTGGAGCCGCGATTTTCCCCAACGGAATGCCTAACTTAAACTGCTCAGGAAACCCTTTAATGGTATTGGCTTCAGCTTGATCATCCTGCCAAAGCTGACGTTGCATCGGCGTATCCGTTGAGCCTGGGCACACCAAGTTACAACGTACACCATAAGGCGCCAGCTCTAACCCAGCCGTATGACTAAGCGAACTCAAGGCGGCTTTTGAAGCACAGTAAGCCATCATGTTTGTTCTTGGTACTTTTGCTGCATTTGAACTAACCGTGACAATAGCACCGTGTTTTTGCTGTTTAAAACACGCCATGGTGTGCTTAATCATTAAAAATGCACCACCCGCATTAACATTTATGCAGTCAGTAAAGTCTTGCCAGCTGGTCTCATCCACACTGGCCATCCGCAGAATGCCGGCCGCATTTACCAACACATCTAGCACTGGATGCTTTAACAATACATGACCAATAAGGCTTTTCACCTTTTGCTCATTACTGATGTCCACTGTAATGCATTCAAACTCATAGGATGCCCCATCAAACGCGAGGTCGAAACCAATGACATTAGCGCCAAGACTGAGAAATTGATTTGCCACTTCTAACCCAATGCCTCGCCCAGCCCCCGTCACCCAAACGGTTTTTCCGGTAAAATCGAGTTGGCTCATTCCACGACATCCACTGGTTTCGTTGTCATTTTGGTTTGTAGTAGATCCCACCACGCATTTAAAGTCGCCGCCGACGCCAACTCTTGGAAGGAAACGTCTACGCCTAATTCTTTCCATTGAGAAACCAAATTCATAATTTGAATAGAATCCAAACCATAATCAATCAACTCATCATCCGCTTGAAAGTCTTCAAGCTCGTCTTCGTCTAATAAACTCAAAATTTGTGCTTTAAATTGCTCGTAATGTAGACCACTTGAACGAGCACTCGTGGCAAGCAAAACCTCATTGGTAGAAATCACTCTACCCGCCCGTCCAGCAGTGTAAGTCAAGGCTTGATAATGCTCACTTTCACTAAAATCTGCTAAGGCGTCGCCAATCATAAAGGGTTGAATATCGCGCATAAAGGCATCAACAGCCGTCATCATACAACCAATATGAGCATAGATTCCGCCGATCAATAACTGATCTCGCCCCCAGCTTTCCATTAACTCCTGTAAATTAGAGCGATGAAAAGCACTGTATCGCCACTTCACTAATACCGTGTCTTGTTCACTTGGCGTCAGCTCATCAACCACATGTTGTAATTGTGGAAAATCATTTAATCCACTTCCCCACATATCATTCAGCAGAGCTCTGTCTTCCGGCTTCTGATCTTTCGGCTGCGCAGTGTAAACAACAGGAATCCCATGCGCATGACAGTAAGCCTTAATGGCGGATAAGTTTTGTTTTAAGGCCTTTATTAATTCTGAATCCGCATCATAGAAACGCAAAAAGTACGCTTGCATATCATGAATTAAAAAGACGGCTCTATCGGGCTCTAACACCCAATTTACTTTTTGTTGCGGAAAATCACAGGCCGCTGGCATAGGATAAGACGGTATTGTTGGAATGCTCATATTGTTCCCCTTATGACACATTATTTAACTGAAGACGCTGACGAATAACGTCTCGTAACGCCACTTTATTAGGTTTCCCTACTGGTGTTAGCGGTAAAGCATCGATGAATTCAAAGCGATCAGGCACCTTATAATCAGCAATACCAAAACCTCTTAAGAACTTTCTCAGTTGTACACTTTTCAACTTTGATCCATCATGCCTAGGCACAACAAAAGCACAGGTTTTTTCACCCATAATACTGTCCGGCATAGCAACAAGGGCGCTGTGTAAAATGTGTTCGTGCTTAAGTAATAGATTTTCGATCTCTTCTGCCGCTATTTTTTCACCACCACGGTTAATTTGATCTTTATCTCGGCCAACAACGGTTAGATAGCCATTCGTATCTTGGCTTACCAGATCCCCGGTATGATAAAAGCCCTCGCGGTCAAACACTTTGGCATTGTGTTCTGCTGCCTTGTAATAACCTCGAATGGTGTATGGCCCACGTGTCACCAACTCGCCCTCTTCACCAGGAGCAACGGGGTGGCCGTTCAGCCCAATTACTTTCACTTCATCCATTGAGCACATTGGGTAACCCTGAGTCTTAGCAATGATTTCAAAGTCATCATCCAATCTCGTGTAATTCACCAACCCTTCTGCCATGCCTAAGATTTGCTGCAATTGACAACCCAACGTCTCGGGAACTTGTCTTGCGATGCTTTCACTTAATTTCGCCCCTCCTACTTGAACCAAGGACAATGAGGTTAAAGAGGACTTCCGATCCACAGCAACTTGCAGCCAAAGAGCCAACGCCGGTGGCACTAATGCCACAACATTGGCTTGATGACGTTCAATTAAATCAAAACAAACGTTCGCTTCCGGATTAGGGGCCATTACCACAGTGCCACCAGCGTGGAACACACCGAAAGCACCAGGAGAGCTCATGGGAAAGTTATGAGCACAAGGTAAAGCGCACAAATACACAGTCGATGAGGAGAATTCACATATTTCAACACTGCGACGTATGCTGAAAAAGTAATCGTTATGGGTTCTTGGAATCAGCTTTGGTGTTCCTGTACTACCACCTGAGAGCTGGAAAAATGCCACTTGGTCTGGTGCATTAGGGTGGTCAACCAATTGTTGTGACGAGGTTGCCATTGCTTCATCCAAGGATGCCCCCCAGCCAGCTCCGGCCAATAAAATGTGCTTCAGGCTAGACTCTTGCTGTTGCAGGGTTAACCAATATTGATCATTTGCAAATAACCTGTGCTGTTGACTGGCGATAACAAGGCTTGGTTTGATCTGTTTTGCGTAAGCGGACAACTCATTTTCATTGTGGCTAAATAGAGCATTAACTGGTACAACTCCAATCCGCAACAACGCAAAGAACACAACATAAAACTCAGCAATATTAGGCAACTGTACCAGTGCCGTGTCACCTTGTTTAAGACCTAGATGATGCAAATAACCGGCTAGGTTCTGAGACTTTTGGCCTAAATCAGCGTAGGTAAATTGGCGTTCACCACACAAAACCGCGAGATTCTCTTTAGGAGCATGATCGATCAAATCCGTCATTGGACGATCCGTCCAGTAACCTTTTTCCCGGTATGCTGTCGCAAATTCTTCTGGCCAAGCCGTAAACTCAATCGTCATTGTTAAAATCCTTTATACCAAAAGCATTAATCATGGTTTGCATTTTTGCACTGGTTTCTCGCCATTCACTTTCTACACAAGAATCCGGTACCACACCTGCACCAGCAAACAGTCTCACCTTGTTACTGGCCACTTCAGCACAGCGAATCGCAATGGCCCATTCACCATTACCTTGCGCATCACACCAACCAACCAAACCACTAAAGAAACCTCTTTGATGTGGTTCTAATGCCGCAATATGGTCATGTGCTAAACCTGTAGGTGTGCCACACATGGCTGGTGTTGGATGCAGCCGCTTGATCACATCAAAAATACTCAGCCCTGAGTCACTCGCTAATATGGCTTCAATCTGCGTTGATAAATGCCACATCGTCGGGGTGGAAATAAGACTTGGCTGTTCCTCTAGCTTCATTGACTGAACCATAGGAATTAGTGCACTACGAATGGCATCCACTACAATGCGATGTTCATATTGATCTTTCTTAGATTGCTGCAATACTTGTGAAACTCGTCGATCCTCTTGCTGATCTTTGCTGCGCTTAGCAGAGCCTGCTAACGGGTTAGAATAAAGCGTGCTACCTTCTTTCCTGATCAACAGTTCAGGGCTCGCACCAATCAGAATGCCCGTTTCAAGCGGCACACTAAAATGATAGGCATTCGGGTTTTGTCCCATGATATTGGTTAATAAACGAGGGATGTCTACGGACTTATCAAGGGTCAAATCTAAGGTTTTTGACAATACGATCTTCTTTAAATCATCGTGACCAAGTGTCACCAAAGCCTCTTCAATCATTTTCACGAAGTTATTGTGATCTGGTGTAAACGAATGGCTTAGAACGTGATGTGCAAAATCTTTGTCTTTAAAGGCGGGGAAATTAGCAGAGAAGGGCTTAACTCTTTCAGACCATTTAGGGGCTAAAAGGTGACATGGTTGATCCAAATCAAATGGAATAGCGCCCACTAAAATAGGGTTATCTATGCCTTTCATTTTTTCAGCGTCAAAGACTCTCTGAACATCATGCTGAAAGGTCTTGGCTGACAGAGGCGTCTCTAACGTTTGACTCACGCCTCTAGCTCGTACCAAATTTTGACTGGAATTGAATAAAAATAAATCGGTTTTGTGCTGGTCTGACGACGACAAAAGATCAGCATCATAATCATAGTCCGGAAAAGCAACGTCCATAAAAGCCTCCAATAATGAGAATCATTAACTCTATAATGACGCGGCGAATGATAATCAATTGCATTTAATTAAACCAGTCATTCAATGTAAAAAATCTGCAAGTAAAGGTCAGAGGGGCTGGAAGCGAAAACTTTTTAGACAAAATCCTATCAATAAGAATCATTTTGGTACTTGCTATGAATACTTCTTGAAAAAAGATCGTATTTGAGTAAGATTCACATGCGAAAATCATTCTCAAATAAAGGATCACATTGATGAAACTCGGCTCCCTCCTTGCCATGGCTCTTGGAATGTCCATATTGACAGCTACAGCCCAAGCAAAAGTAACGGTTATTAATGATGTCTTAGACAGACAAGTTGAAGTTGACTTACCCGCTAAACGAGTTGTCCTCGGGTTTTATGCTGAAGATTATATGGCGATAGGCACAGAAAAAGCCTTTGATCATGTGGTCGGATTATCCCGCGATACTTGGGAAGCTTGGCGTCCGGCTAGCTGGAATCTATACACCAACTACCGTCCTTCACTAAAACAAATCCCAGATGTGGGTGAAGTGGAAGCCCAAACGTTTTCTATTGAAAAAGTAGTGAGCCTAAGACCCAGTGTTGTCTTATTATCCGATTGGCAATACAAAGGCTTGGGAATGGATGTTGAGCGCTTAGAAGACGCAGGTATTCCAATTGTTGTAGTGGATTACAACGCACAAACCTTGGAACGCCACGTAAAAAGCACGCAGATTATTGGTCAGTTAACAGGTCAAGAACAACGCGCGGATCAAATCGCAAACGAGTACCAAACTACCATTAAAAATACTATCAAGCGCATTAAAGAAGCGAAGCTACCAAAACCACGTACCTACGTCGAGTTTGGTAACAAAGGACCCAGTCAATATAGTTTTACCTACGGTAAAAACATGTGGGGTGCCATGGTAACCATGTTGCAAGGCGATAACATTGCCACTCCTTTTGTCGAGTGGTGGGGACCAATGAACCCAGAACAAGTATTGGCTTCAAAACCACAAGTTGTATTCATCACAGGTACAGAGTCTGGTGTCAAAGGCGATGCTCTGCCAATGGGACAAGGTATTGATCGTGATTTGGCGGAACAACGCTTAGCCGGTTTCACAAAACGTGCAGGCTGGGCGCAAATGCCAGCCGTAAAAAATGATCAAGTCTATGGCCTTTACCAAGGTGCTTCCCGTACCATTTTAGATGCTTCTATGGCCCAATTCATGGCCAAAGCCATGTACCCAGACCAGTTCAAAGACGTCAATCCTGAGCAGGCTTATCTGGATTTCTATAAGAAATACTTACCTGTTACCCCTACAGGTACTTTTACTGTTCAACTTTCGGAGTAATATACCGCCTAACATTTAAGCCGGTATTCTAACTATGCAGTCATCAGGTTTACTTTCTGATGCTATTTCAAACCAGCGACGTTCTGAACAACGTCGCTGGTTTGTTATGAGTATCCTATTCGTGGTGTTAATCACCTCTTTCATTTTGGATGTGGCCACTGGCCCATCGTTATTAAACGTCAAAGAAGTGGCAAACGCCCTGCTTCATCTCATTGGTTTTGACACGCCCGTTGATCCCACTACAGAAGTCATAGTGACAAACCTAAGGTTGCCCATTGCCATCATGGCGGTCATCGTTGGTGGTGTTTTAGGGGTAGGTGGGGCTGAAATGCAGACCCTGTTAAACAATCCCATGGCCAGTCCTTATACTTTAGGCATGGCCGCGGCGGCCGGGTTTGGTGCCGCCATGACCTTGTATGTTGGCTCGCTTGGTTTAAATGCGAATGTGGCCGTACCTCTTGGCGCGTTTGTTTGCTGCATGCTAGCAGCAGCCTTCTTATTTGCTTTGGCGACCATGCAACACATCAGTTCTGGTCAGCTTATTTTGGCCGGTATTGCCTTATTGTTTTTGTTTCAATCATTATTGTCTTTGGTGCAATTCATTTCTTCGCCAGAGTTAAGTCAGCAAATTCTATTTTGGCTATTTGGCAGTTTGTCTAAAGCATCTTGGTCTAATCTGCTGATTGTCGGTAGCGTTACTCTGGTCTGCATGATCTTTTTGATGAAAGATGCGTGGAAACTCACCGCGTTACGCTTAGGGGAAGAAAGAGCAAAAAGTTTGGGGGTAAATGTCAGTCGCTTGCGTCTCAAAACGCTCTTTATCGTCGCCTTGATGACCGCTACGGTGACTAGCTTTGTCGGTATCATCGGCTTTATTGGTATTGTAGCACCCAATATTGCGAAAATTTTGGTAGGCGAAGATCAACGTTTTTTCATCCCGCTGTCTTTTTTGATTGGTGCCTTTTTACTGTCCAGTGCATCCGTGTTATCGAAAGTCATCGTTCCTGGTGCTTTATTCCCCATTGGCATAGTTACCGCCATCATAGGTGTGCCTTTCTTCTTCTGGTTAATTTTAGGAAAAAGGCGCTAGATTATGCTGACGATAAATCAACTCAATGTCACGTTAGATACTTTAACGCTCGCAAAAGATATGTCTTTTTCTCTGCAACCGGGTAAAGTCAACGTCATCATTGGCCCGAATGGCACAGGCAAAAGCACGCTACTAAAAACCCTATTTGGCGATATTAAAGCCAAATCTGGCGACATACGCTTTTTTGATCAAGCGTTATCAACAAAACAGTTGTCAGCTTGGCGTACACTCTTCGGCTACATGCCGCAAGATATCCGACTGGATGTTGAACTCAGCGTGTTGGAAGTGGTTTTGCTAGGTCAACTTGATGCACTGAGTTTACGACTTGATGATGCCTTAATTGAACAAGCCTTATCGGCGTTAGATAAAATCGGCCTGTTGCACTTGGCCAATCGTTCAGTAAACAAACTCAGTGGTGGTCAATGCCAGATGATTTTGTTCGCTCAAGCCTTGATGCGTAACCCCAAAATTCTCATGTTAGACGAGCCCGTCAGTGCTCTAGACTTACACTTTCAGCATGTTTTATTGGATCACCTTGATGAGCAAACTAAGCAACAAGGTTGGGTAACCTTAATGGTGTTACACGACCTGAATCTAGCCGCTCAATATGCAGATAATCTGTTAGTGCTAAAAGGGGGTCAATTGGTGGAGAGTGGCCATCCGAAAGAGATTCTCACCCCTGAGCTAATCAAGAATGTGTATGGCGTACAAGCTGAAATATCCAAAGACAGCCATGGTCTACCCTTCGTACGGACCATTCGTAGAAACCGCGCAGAAGCAAACGCACTGCCAGACAATAAAGTAACGCAATCAGCCAAAGGAATAGCCAATGCGATCTAAACTTTACGCCGTGATAATGACGCTTAGCATCACCCTATTCGGCCACACCGCTTATGCCAAAGAATGGCAGATTCAAATGCTAAATTATGGTTCAGCTGAACAAGGTGGCATGATATTCGAGCCCGCTTTTATTCACGCTCAAGTTGGTGACACCGTCACGTTTCTTCCCAATCATTCCGGTCATAACGCTCAGTCTTATGTGGTACCTGAAGGCAGTCAACAGTGGAAATCTGCTTTGGACAAAGCCTATACCATCACACTTGATACAGAAGGCGTACACCTATACTATTGCCCGCCACATTTGATGATGGGCATGGTCGGTATGATCCAAGTTGGCGATGCTAAAAACCAAGCTTTGATTGACAAAAAAGCCCCCCGTTTACGCTCTAAAATGGCCCTTAAGCCCGAGCGAATGGATACCCTATTAAATCAAATTCGCTAGCCACCACAACGCTTTAAAGAACCCAACAACATGCTTTTCAAGCACTTTATAAACGACTCTCGGCTTTTATCACCAGCAGGCAAAGTACTGGTGATAAATGGCTTTACCTTTAATCTCGGCTTTTACATGCTGCTGCCGTATTTGGCAGATCATTTACAGCACGATTTGGGCATTACGGGTTGGTTTGTCGGGGCCATCATAGGTTTGAGAGTATTAAGCCAACAAGGTCTGTTTTTGGTCGGTGGCACACTGGGGGATCTATTTGGCTATAAGAAGCTGATTTTAATGGGCTGCGCCATACGCATTATTGGTTTTGCTTTACTGGGGTTAGGTCAAAGCATCCCTGTACTTTTACTTGGGGCTTTTTGTTCCGGTTTTGCCGGTGCCTTATTTACGCCTAGTAGCCAAGCTTATTTAGCGTCAGAATACCCTCATCGAAATCAGCGACAAAAAGTGTTTGCTTTACAAAACCTGACCTCTGAAGCCGGTATGTTATTGGGGCCATTAGTTGGTCTGAGTTTACTGGTAGTGGATTTTGCTCTAGTGGGTCTATTCTCAGCTGGATTATTCAGCATTCTTCTGGTGATTCAGTGGCGCTTTTTGCCAGAATTAGACACTCAGAAAAACACATTGAGAGACCCCCAACCGCCCTTTTGGCAACAATGGCTCAGTATGATCAGGCACAAAGCTTTTATGGCCTTTGTGCTTTGTTCTTCTGTTTATCACCTGCTATTCCACCAGCTTTACGTCGCCATTCCCCATGAAGTAAGAGTCGTGACTCAAGATGTCACCATCATTACTTGGGTGTTTGCTACGTCATCCATTACCGGCGTCCTCATGCAGATGCCAGTTAGTCGTTTTGTTGAGCATCGACTTGGCACCGCACTGGGCATGGGATTAGGCATGTCGATTATGGGCAGCAGTTATTTATGGTTGAACCTGCATTTCGACACCTTCCCAGCCATACCGTTTATATTTTGTGCATTGTTTTTTAGCTTAGGATCCATGCTGGTATTTCCTTTATTGGGCGCACATGTCCCTACTTTCTGTGAAGCTAAAACACTTGGCAGCCATTATGGTTTGTACTCTTGTATAGGCGGCCTCTATGCCTTTACCGGCAACATCACCATAGGTTGGCTTCTCTCATCAAGTGATATTTCTCATACCTATATCTGGACTGGTTTGGCCTGTTGTGGCCTACTTTCTGGTAGCTTGCTGTTTTGGCAGGTTAAACAGCCATTGAAGACTTAAATACTTCAAAACAGGGAAATTACCTGTCATTAAAATGTAAAACCTTCTCATTATTAATGCATGGCTATTCCAATATAAAAAAATACGTATTGAAAGCTGGTTTGTGTGATTCCAAGCAAACAGACCTGACGGAATTTGAACCATTGAAAGGTCTCTTTTTTTCGCCCAATCACTTCCATCAAGATCAGCAAAAATACCCCTGCGAGTAAAAACCTCAGGCCAGCAAACACCATTTGCGACGCAATATCGTCTGCCTCAATTTGCCATAACAAGTAACCCGTCTTAATGCCTGGATAAGAACTGCCCCAAAGAAACGTACAAATAACCGCTGAGGCAAAGACCACAGATCGACGAGTAAAAAAATCATTTGCAAACACATTCACTTCCTTATAAAAACATAGTATGAATTATTTTACAGACATTAAAAAGCCCCGCATAAGCGAGGCTTTTTTCAACAAGTCGGATAAGCGATTAAGTACGCTTCATTGCGAACAAACCGTAAGCCGCAACCATTAGGAAACAAACCGCCGGCACCACATAGGATACGGTTGCACTGTAAGCGTCAATCGTCGCACCTTGTACCAATGGCATAATCGCACCACCCAGAATCGCCATAACCAATCCAGCCGAACCGAATTTCGTATCGCTACCTAGACCATTCAAAGCCACACCATAAATGGTTGGAAACATAAGTGACAAACAAGCTGAAATAGACACAATAGCCCACACACCGGATACATCTGGCGTTAATACCGCATACAAGCACAATACCGTCCCTGCGGCTGCCAGTAAGCTAAGCAACAAAGCCGGACGACAGAACCCCATCAACCAAGTCATCACAAAACGCGAGATTAGGAAGATGATCAAACTGTATTGTAAGTAATCCGCCGCACTGGCTTCCGTACCGCCAATCGCTTCTTGAACATATTGGATAGTGAAAGTCCAAGTACAAGTCTGGGCTGCAACGTTAAAGAATTGAGCAACCACACCCCAACGGTATTGAGCATTACCAAACAAGCGTCCCAAGGTTGCAAAGAAATCAATCTTAGTCGCTTCTTCACGATAGCCTGCCCCAGACGTATTTGCTTTTGGTACGCGAATAAAGAATACCAAGACCCAAATCAACATCAGAACAAAAGCCATACCAACATATGGCGTCATGACCCCTGTCAGCTCTTCCGCTTGAATGCTCTTTAGCATTTCAGGCGCCATACTGGCACGCTCGTCTGCTGACGCAGTGTTCAGCTTAGGAAGGATCAAGGTTGCAGCAAGAAAAACACCGATATTGGTACCGACTGGGTTAAAGGCTTGCGCTAAATTCAAACGACGTGTTGCGGTCGCTTCAGGGCCCATCGCCATAACGAAAGGATTGGCCGAAGTTTCCAAAATAGACATGCCCGCAGCCATAATGAATAAGGCTGCTAAGAAAAATCCATAGGTCATGGAAGCACTAGCAGGATAAAAAGCCAACGCGCCCAAAATCGCTAAGCCAAGACCACTTAGCACACCTGCTTTGTATGAATAACGCGCATTGATGAAGGCGGCAGGAATGGCTAAGCAGAAATACGCGCCATAATAAGCAAACTGCACTAAGGCAGATTCAAACGTACTCATAGTGAAAATTTTACTGAACACTTTTACCAGAGGATCGGTCATATTGGCCGCTACTCCCCAAGCTGCAAAGCAGGTAATCAATAAAATAAAGGCCAGTTTCATATTGCCATAAACAAACTGGTTAGAAGCATTTTCTTGGATCGCTGAGTTTTGATTTTTCATAAAGCAACAACATCTATATTTATAGTTAGAAGACAGACTGTCACCAGAACAACATAAGGTATTCTGCAGCTGTCAGACATTGATAATGATGCTCAAATACCAAAAATTCACGGCACTTTTCCTCAGGAAAATATGACACGACTTTTGGCACTTGCAGTATCAAAATTTGGTGCAGGATCCTACCACCAAGCGTGACAAAAAATGACCGAAATGACGAAAACTTGTTTTAAACACAAGCATTTAACTTTTTCTTACCCAGTTCATTAACATAAATGAAACATTCGTGACGCAACATTCACCAAAGCAGACTTAGCTTCGCTACGAAACGTTAATCAAGACTAAAAAGGGTCAGGCCTTAGCGCTCATGTTAAACTGACCTAAGCACCACACTCCCTAAACACTGACAAGGCACAACGGATTATGACCAACAGTCACGCTAAAAAACGCTACCCTCGTCCCCCAATGAGCTTAATTGTGCAGAATATTGATGGATATCATGTCGACGTTTATTTGGGAGGATCTGTTGGTGCAGCGGATCATCAGCTTCATCAGCAACACAACATTAAGGTTATTTTCAACTGCGCCGTCAATCTCGACATCGACTTTGCCAGCACCACCGACCAAAAACATCAGCCACCTTTGCTGAACTTTGGTACTGGTCATGTACGTTACTATAAAATTGGCTTAATCGATGGCCCTGGAAATCCGCCAGAAATGCTACTGTCTGGATACTATTTACTGCGTGCTGCATTACGCCAACGCATGCCGGAAAAAGCCTCATACCCAGTTAAAGAGCAAGGCAACCTCTTGATCCACTGTCGAGGTGGAAGAAGCCGCTCTGTGGCCCTACTGGCGCTATTTTTACATCTAGAATACCCACAGACCTACCCCAATCTGCAATCAGCCATTGATTTAATCCGTGACAAACGAGCATTACACCCAGATGAATGGCATGAAACCCCAAAACCGGCTTTGATTCACGCCGCTGAACAGGCCGCGTCGATGGCCAAGCATTTACAAAGCATGACCCCCTAATTCCTTGCACTGCCATACTGTCATTAAAATCAGGCGATTTTGTTATTTGCTTGCACGGCGTGTCGCTTTAACCTTGCTATGAATAAAAATAATAGGAGGACTGCATGCAAGGTAAAGTGCAAATCAAAGTCAGAGGCTATCATCTCGATATTTTTCAACATGTTAACAATGCCCGCTATTTGGAGTTTTTAGAAGAAGGTCGCTGGGCCTTTTTTGATGAATTCGATGTCGGCGATGACATGCTAAAACAAGGCATTGTGTGGGCGGTGGTGAATATTAATATCGACTTCAAAGCGGAGGCAGGATTTGGAGATGTGCTGGAAGTCGAAACTCAATTTGCCAAATTAAGCAACCGTAGTATCACCATGAAACAACGTATCGTGAATGCCAACAACAAAAAACTGGTGGTGGAAGCAGACGTCACTTATGTGTGTTTTTCAAAAGAACACCAAGCGGCCATTCCTCTGCCAGAAGACTATCGCCAAAAAATCGAACAGGCGATTGTTTGAAGCTTTTCAAACTTCATATTAAGGCCCATAAAGCATTGTGCACAATTGGGCCTTTATCCTCCTCAATTAAGCATGAAACCGACCAAATTCAGCGAAAAACACATTCCAAATCAGATAGTTGAAATAAGCTCACCATTCACCTGAGAACACATCAGTTGTGCTCATCAGAGCCGCCTTTTAAGCTTGCCTAATTCGTCACCCAGTAGGGGTGAAATCATGATAATCCAGCTGTTCACAAGAAGGTTAAAAGACACCATGAAACTACTAAATAAAGCGTACAAATTTCTCTTTACCGAAGCCAAGCTTGAACGATTCCCAAATCCAAACAGCCCAGCCTCCTATGTCAATTGGAGCGGTGTTGAGACAACAAACTGGTTGGCCTAAATCAGCGATCGAGTCCTCTTGTTTTAGACAGTTTTTTAATAAAAAGCCCCTGTGAAGCAATGCAAAGGGGCTTTGTCGTTAAAAGAATAAATAGCTAAACAAACCCACTACCAAGAGAGGGTCACTTTCTCGCCGGTATCAAATGACTTCTGCGCCGCGTCAGCCAAAATCTGAGCACGACGACCGTCCTCAAAACTTGGAGAGACAGGACGCTTCGCCAACACATTCTCTATGAACGAAGTTAGTTGTAGGTTATACGCCGCACCGTAGCGATCAATAAAGAAGTTAAACAGTGGATCTTTCACACCAGTTGTATCCGTGTTGTAGCGCACAACAGAGGTTGGTGTTTGATTCTCCGAAATCACCATACCTTCCGAACCAAACACTTCAACCCGCTGGTCATAACCGTAAGCAGCACGACGCGATCCATTAATGTGAATCAAGCGACCAGATTGGCTCTTCATAATCACCATGACACTATCGACGTCACCAATTTCAGTGATTTTTTCGTCCACCAAGGCACTACCAAAGGCTTGGATTTCAATCACTTCTTCAGCCAAAATGAAACGTGCCATGTCAAAGTCATGGATAATCATGTCACGGAAAATACCACCTGAGGACGTCAAATACTCCACTGGTGCCATACCTGGATCACGACTACTAATAATGACTTGCTCTAGTTTACCAATACTACCATCATGAGCGGCTTTGGCTGCGGCGTCATGGCTTGGATCGAAACGACGGTTGAAACCAATTTGTATTGGCACATTGCAATCTTTGATCTCTTCCATACAAGCATTAACGGTCGCGGTATCCAGATCAATCGGTTTCTCACACAGAATCGCTTTACCCGCTTTCGCCGCTTTGATGATCAAATCCACGTGCGTGTCTGTACTGGTCGCGATCAATACCGCATCCACTTCTGGATCCGCTAAAACGTCATCAACACTGACCGCCACTTTTGCACCTGTGGCTTTTGCTACTTCTTGTGCGGCTGGTGCATACACATCATAAACGTATTTCAAATTTGAATGCGCGAACGCCTGAAGGTTTTGCGCATGCATCTTGCCAATACGACCCGCACCAAATAAAGCAAAATTCAACATAGTGAAATCCTTAAGTTATTTTTATTCAATCAAGCATTACTTACTTTTTTATCGCGTTCTATGATCCATTCATGATCGGGGTCATTATGAAAGATCCAGTTACGACTGGGTCCTGCCATGACATTCAGATAGTAAGACTGATAACCATGAGGAACGCCCACAGGATGGTAGCCCTCTGGCACCATTACCAAGTCACCATCTTCCACCGCCATGGTCTCATCAATGCTGCGGTCGTCCGTGTAGACACGCTGGAAAGCAAATCCCTGAGGCGGATCTATTTTATGATAATAGGTTTCTTCCAACTGTGTTTCCGCTGGCGCTGCGTCAGTATCATGCTTGTGAGGCGGGTAGCTAGACCAACCACCACTTGGCGTGATCACTTCACATACCAACAAACTGTCAGCGGGCTCATTACCAAACAAAATATTGCACACATGACGAGTATTGCTGGCGACACCACGAGTCTCATACTGACACTGTTCAGGACGAATCAACTTAGCCGCATGGCCACCTTTGCCTGGCGCTTTACAAAACGCCACTTCCACATCAGTCAACGCCTCAATACGAATTTCATCTTGAGCCGGCGCATACACTGCATAAGGGGCTTTTTGATCAAAAACACTCATACGATCGCCAATATCATCCCAAGACGCTTGTTGAGTCTTCGCATTGGCTTTGCCACTCAAAATGACCGCGCAAACTTCGTCGCCACCGGTCGCAAGACTAACCGACTCCCCCGCTTTTAACTGATGTGCTTCAAAGCCAACATATTGCCAATTGGCACTGGCTGGCGTCACCAGCTGAGTTTGTGACTGCCCAGCCTGTTGACGTTTTTTACTGAGTAAACGAGACATAGAGCTTCCCCTCATAAAACATTATTTCATGGTTGGCATAGAGAATTCTGGACCCGCACGGAGCCCTGTTGGCCAACGTGCCGTGACGGTCTTCATACGAGTGTAAAAACGTACGCCATCTGGACCATGCATGTGCAAAGGACCAAACAAAGAACGCTTCCAACCACCAAAACTGTGGAAAGCCATTGGCACAGGAATCGGTACATTGACCCCAACCATGCCCACTTGTACCTTCTCAGTAAATTGGCGAGCGGTATCACCATCGCGAGTAAAGATCGCCGTACCATTGCCATATTCGTGTTGGTTGATTAAAGCCAAACCTTCTTCGTAAGAATCGACGCGAACCACAGACAACACTGGGCCAAAAATCTCTTCTTTGTAAATTCGCATATTCTCTTTCACATGGTCAAACAAGGTTGGTCCTACAAAGTAACCTTGTTCATGGTTTTTACGCACAAACTGACGACCATCCACGACCAAGGTCGCACCTTCGGCTTCTCCTGATGTGATGTAATCACGTACTTTCTGAGCATGCTCTTTACTGATCAAAGGCCCCATGTGAGGTTCTTCTTCCAGACCAAACTGTTCGTAAAGACCAGGGCCTACCGTCATAGTCGAAATCTCTTGCTGCAATTTCGCAATCAAGTTATCCGCCACTTCATCCCCAACACAAACCGCCACAGAGATCGCCATACAACGCTCACCAGCAGAGCCATAAGCCGCGCCCATCAAGGAATTCACCACTTGATTTGGGTCCGCATCAGGCATCACCAACATATGATTTTTTGCACCACCAAGGGCTTGAACACGCTTACCATGAGCACTGGCGGTTGCATAGATGTACTCTGCGATTGGTGTAGACCCTACAAAGCTCACCGATTGAACACGTTCGTCTGTTAGCAAGACATCAACCGACTCTTTATCGCCGTTCACCACGTTAAACACACCATCTGGTAAACCGGCTTCTTTCAACAATTCCGCCAAACGCATAATAGTACTTGGGTCTTTTTCCGATGGTTTCATCACAAACGTATTGCCGCAAGCAATCGCCACAGGAAACATCCACATTGGTACCATGGCTGGGAAGTTAAATGGGCTGATACCCGCACACACACCCAGTGGTTGCATCAAACTGTAGCTGTCCACACCACGACCGACGTTTAGGCTGTGTTCACCTTTTTGCAAATGAGGAATACCACAAGCAAATTCCACCACTTCCAGACCACGAGTCAATTCCCCTAAGGCATCGGAATATACTTTGCCGTGTTCACTGGAAATCAATTCCGCCAATTCACGGCTGTTCGCTTCCACCAAGGCTTTAAACTTAAACAGCACTCGGGCACGATTCAACGGGGTCACCTGTGACCAAGTTTCAAAGGCCGTTTGTGCAGAGGCAATGGCCGCTTCCGTCTCCGCAACCGTACTTAACGACACCTGCAACGACACATCACCAGTGGCGGGATTGAATACATTCGCCTGACGAGCTGATGCACTCGTTACCAACTGATTATCAATAAAATTACCCATCAGTGTGTTTGAACTAGACATAAACCTTCTCTCTTTCATTCATCAATTCGGTAAACAGAACACCTTCTTTGGTGCTCCCTGTTGTTATCAATCTTGTTATCGGCTTGTGCTAAATTGCAAACCCGGCTTGTTGCAAGTTGCTCGACAAGTATTCATAGCCCATGGTGGCGTAGGTTAATGGATGCGCAATGGCTGGGTCTTGCTCTGCTTCCACGACGATCCAGCCTTGATAATCGACGCTTTTTAACACATCAAAAATCGGAGCATAATCAATACTTCCGTCACCTGGCACGGTATAAACACCGTCTAGAACGGCATTTAAAAATGCGCTGTCACGGTTTAGGTTTTCCTTAAGGATGCTTGGACGAATGTCCTTACAATGCACATGAACAATACGCTTAGCGTGTTTCTTCGCCATTTCCAGAGGATCACCACCAGCAAAGGTGATGTGACCTGTGTCGAGTAAAAGTCCGACATTGTCGCCCGTCATGGCCATTAATTTGTCCACTTCTTTAGCCGTTTCAATCACGGTTCCCATATGATGATGGTAGGCCAATTTAACACCTTGCTCGGCCATGTAATCCGCTACTTGGGTAATACGTTTGGCGTACTCAACCCATTGCTCCTCAGTCATACCAGGACGCTGTGACAAAGGAGCAGACAGATCCCCGTGAATGCAATTGGTGACTTCGGCAAACACCATGACATCAGACCCTAATGCTTTAAGCAGGTTTAAATGATCTTGCATGGCCGTAATTTCTTGTTCCGCACTGCGTTCCATTAAACGCGCGCTGTACCAGCCTGATACCAAAGACAAATCGTGTTCTTGCAAAATTGGCCCAAGTACCGCTGGGTCACGTGGGAATTTATTACCTAATTCGATGCCACTGTAGCCGGCTTGGCGGGCTTCACTCAAACACACTTCCAAAGGCGTATCAGCCCCCAATGAAGGCAAATCATCATTTGTCCAAGTCAGCGGATTAATGCCAATTCGAACGTTAGAAGCAGCTACTGCGTTGTTATTTTTGTTCATCTGATTGCATCCTAAATCGTTTCAATGATTAATAAGGCTGTTTTTGTTTCGCAGCTTGATAGTGACGCTCAGCATCCACTACTTGCTGTCTGCTCGATACTTCTGGCACGGCCACATCCCACCATGCTCCCCCCTCTTGCGTACTTGGCATTGGGTCAGTATCAATGGCGATAACATAAGTTTTATCACTGGCTCGGGCTCGCTCTAGTGCGGCCTCTAATTCGGCCAAACAAGCCACTTGCTCGGACTCCGCCCCCAACGCTTTGGCATGGGCGGCAAAATCCGTTTTTGGCGCCCCTGTTTCAACCGTATGACAATCTTGTAATAGGTTGTTGAACGGTTCTCCACCACAAGCATTTTGCAAACGGTTTATGCAGGCATAACCACGGTTATCCAACACCACTATGATAAGTTTCAAACCCAACATAACCGAGGTAGCAATCTCTGAATTGAGCATTAAATAGCTACCATCGCCGACCATCACAATCACGTCACGCTCAGGCGTGGCCATTTTCACGCCCATGCCACCCGCAATTTCGTAACCCATGCAAGAGAAGCCATATTCCACGTGGTAACCCAAGTCGTCCGAAGTACGCCACAATTTATGCAACTCTCCTGGCAGGCCGCCTGCCGCTTGCACTATGGTGGTATTGGCTTGTGCCTGACGATTGATGACGCCAATGACGTTGGCATCAGTAGGCAAATAAGCGGTATCACTCGCCTGTTGTGGCAGTGCCGTAGCCTTGTCTACCGCAGCCAACCAGGCTTTATTCCATTCCATAACTTGCGTTTGCCATGCCTGATCACTCTGCCAAGTAGACAAATCCGCTTGCATCTCTTGTAAGCTGGTTTTCGCGTCCGCCACCAATGGCAAAGCATTGTGCTTTTCCGCATCAAAAGGCGCGGTATTGAGACTCAACAAGGTGCAGTCTGGATTGGCAAACAAGGTACGTGATGCCGAGGTAAAATCTTGCAAACGAGTCCCTACAGCGATGACTAAATCCGCATCCTGAGCAGCCGCATTCGCCGCACTGGAGCCCGTCACACCGACTGAACCCAAATTCCATTGATGATCCCAAGGCAAAGCCCCCTTACCGGCTTGGGTTTCACATGCCGGCACACCATGCTTTTCTACAAAGGCTTTAATTTCTGGCAACGCTTGGCTGTAATGGGCGCCACCACCTAATATCATCAAGGGTTTCTTAGCTTGCTTAATCGCGTCAACTGCCTCAGACAATTGTTGTAAGTCAGCACGATTGCGACGTAATCCATGTACCTTTTTAGCGAAGAAGCTAACGGGATAATCGTATGCCATGGCTTGCACGTCTTGTGGCAAAGCCAAGGTGGCTGGACCACAAGAAATAGGATCCAACATAGTGTTGATCGCAACGGGCAAGCTGGTAATTAACTGTTCAGGACGATTAATGCGATCGAAGTAACGTGACACCGGGCGGAAACTGTCGTTTACCGACATACTTGGATCATTGAAATGCTCTACTTGCTGAAGCACAGGGTCTGGCGTTCGCGAAGCAAATACATCACCTGGTAAGAACAACACAGGTAGACGGTTAGCCATGGCCAAACCCGCTGCCGTTACCATGTTCAACGCACCCGGTCCGATCGAACTAGTACAAGCCATAATACGTTGACGTCTGTGCTGTTTTGCAAAGGCACAAGCTGCCAGCGCCATCCCTTGTTCGTTGTGCGCACGAAAGGTAGTAAATTCCTCTTTCACTTGCGCTAACGCTTCACCGATCCCAGCCACATTACCGTGACCAAAAATCGCCCAAGCACCACCAAATAACGGCTCTTCTTTACCATCTATCAAGGTGTATTGTGCTTGCAAATGCTTTACCAAGGCCTGTGCCATGGTCAAACGAATTGTTTCCATTTTTGCCTCCGTTAGCGGGCGATTAAAGGGACTTACCCGCTTGGTTACGCTGACGCCAGTGTTCACTCATCTCAAGGTAGTTGCTCTTCACCTGAGCCACGAACTCGGCATCATTAATATCGTGTCTTAGCCATGCTTTGGTTGGTGTAGAGAAAATAGTACGACCAATCGCAAAGCCTTTACATAAATCAGTATCTGCTGCTTCGAAACCTGCCTTCAGTTCATCCACTGGCGCATCCAAGCCCAATAACACAACGCCACGACAATGCGGTGCACGTGCCTTAATAACCGCCTTTATGCTCCGCCAAGACGCTTTGCTAGAAGGCGGTAGCTTCCACCAATCTGGGAACACACCAAGATTGTAGAAACGCTCAATAGAACGCGACAAGGTTTCATCATCCACCTCTGAACCTGCAGGGGGAATGATTTCCAACAACAATTCATGCCCTGTGGTACAGCAAGCACGATAAAGGTCCATGACTTTCTGCTCTTGCTCACTGCGCAAATTTACTTCGTCATCTGGATGATAGAACACCAAGCATTTGACTATATGGTTGGCGGGCCAAGTCGCAATGGCTTGTCCCACATTATTGCCCAGTTCAAAACGCAAAGGACGACTGCTTGGCATTTCTACCGGACGGGCAATCCAATGATCTTTGCCCGTAATGTCATTTAGGACATTTTGCGCAAAGGTGCCATCCGCTAAGATACCGGTTCCGCCAACGCTATCGCCTAAAGTCTGTGCACCTTCGTAAGCGGCTTGCAAAATCAGTCTTTTCGCTTTACTAATTTGTGAAATAGGCGCACCGGCTTCACGGCACATATCAACAAACTGGCGTCTGTGATCAAAAGCCAGAATACACATGTCTTGCCATTCTTTGCCTTCCCCTTCACGCTCGATACGCTGGGTAGTCACTCGGTGTAGATAATTCAACACCGGATCCAAGTCTGGGCGTGGAATTTCATCGCGGTGAATCAGGTAATAATCTAGCTCTTCCAAGCTAGGCATGGCAGGCGAACAACCATGACGTGACACCACGATGGCGCCACAAGCATTGGCATAATCACAGGCATTTTCGGTACTTTCTTGATTGATCCAACCACGTAAATAACCACTCAAGAAAGCATCTCCTGCCCCCAACACATTGAGCACATCAACCGTTACACCATAGCGGGTAATGCCTTCATCCAAGGTGTCAGGAATGTCACCTTTAAACACGGAACATCCCAATGCACCACGCTTCACCACTAGCTCAGCAGACGACACCTTACGGATACGTTTTAGGCACTCGATGGTATCTTCGCTGCCTCCAGCTATGTGGAATTCTTCTTCCGTACCAACAATCAAATCGCACAACGGTAAAATCGACATAATGTGTTGCGTAACCGCATCATCAGAAACAAAACGATTTTCTCCTTCACCACGACCTGTCAGCCCCCAAAGAACAGGACGATAGTCGATGTCGATGATGACTTTAGTATCATTCGCTCTTGCGTATTCAATGGCTTTACGGGCTGTTTTGTCAGTCGACTCTGTCGAAAAATGGGTTCCCGTGATCAATAACGCTTTTGATGAAGCAATAAAGTCCTCATCAAAATCCTCTTCTGAAATCGCCATGTCGGCGCAATTTTCACGATAAAAAATAAGCGGGAAGGTATCCTGATCTTTGATGCCCAGTAGTACCAAACCCGTTAAACGGTCCTGATCCGTCACCGTATGGGACACGTCAACGCCAGCGCGAGCTAACTCATTGCGTACAAAACGTCCCATGTGCTCATCACCAACACGAGTCAACATGGCAGACTTTAACCCCATGCGAGCCGTACCAAATGCGATATTCGCTGACGAGCCACCCAAATACTTTTTAAAGCTACTGACATCTTCTAGCGGCGCGCCGATTTGTTCGGAATACAAATCCACTGCCGCACGACCTAAACAGATGACATCCAGATTCTTATTTTTCATTATCGATCCCCATCATATTGTTCAACCTTGACCCAAGCATTTCCTTCATATGACTTAAGTACGTCATCGAGTATCACATTGACCTGTGCAGCCGCTCTAAAATCTGGCCATAGGGTTTGGCCACGAACAATGCCCTCATAAAGGTCACGAATTTCAACTGCTTTCATATCGTTGAAGCCCAAACCGTGACCAGCCGACACGCAAAACGCCGCATAGTCTGGATGTTCGGGCCCAACCAATACACGCTTAAAACCTTGTATATCTGGCTGTTCACCAGACAGATAAAGCGAAAATTCAGACAAGCTTTCCTGATCAAAGAGGACACTGCCTTTCGTACCGGTCAGCTCAAACGACAAACCATTTTTTCTACCCCATGCCACACGAGAGGCTTCTAAAGAGCCTTGTGCACCGTTCGCAAACCGCACCATCATGTGAGCCTGATCATCATTTTCAACCAGACCTTTTGCCGTACTGTTCTTAGCTGATGCTTCTAAAGGACGTTGCGGATGAACAATTTTCAAATCCGCACACAATTCACTAATGGGCCCAACCAAATGCAAAGCCAGTTGCACCAGATGCGACCCTAAATCGTTCAATGCCCCAGTTCCGGCAAATTCTTTCTGTAGACGCCAACTAAATGGCAGATCAGCATCGGCCAAGTAGTCCTCATTAAACACCCCACGAAAATGCACTATGTCGCCCAATTCATCGCGTTCAATAAGTTGTTTAATAAATTGTACCGTTGGGTTTTTGATGTAATTAAAACCCACTAATGTTTTCACGCCTGCCGCCTCGGCGGCTTCCGTCATGAGTTTGGCATCGGCTGCATTCAACGCCAGTGGCTTTTCACTGTACACATGCTTGCCTGCCGCAATCGCCGCTAAGGCTATGTCTTTGTGAAGAAAATTCGGGGCGCAAATATCAACCACATCGATCTGCGGATCAGCAATTAACTCTTTCCAATCCCCAGTGAAGCGATGAAAGCCAAGTTCTGTCGCTTTCTGTTTGGCCAATTCTGGTGTCGCATCCGCTAACATGTCACATATCAGAGATTGATTGGATATCTCGAACGCCGCCATTGCATTACGATAGGCAATAGCATGCGCTTTACCCATGTATCCTGATCCAACCATACCTACTCTAAGTTGCTTAGACATCGACTTTTACCTCTAAACAAAACCCTCATTAAAGGGGTCCCATGTTTCATCCATATCTTGTTCAGCGGTGGAATGCTTACCTGCGCCGAAACAAAGTTTGTTTTTATATTTATCGTTTATTTCAACAACAGAACAATAATAGAATATTTATTTCAAAAATTTCAACAAATAAAAAAAATATTTTGATTTTTTTAATCGCTTTCTTATTACAGATCAAATTAAGAAAATAAAAGACTTTAAAAACAGAGGGATAGAAAATTCCTACGAGAAAAACAAGCCGTTCATTTAATTTGCTTTTTTGAAACGTAGGTTCTAACATTTGTACATAAGAATTGGCTGCTTTCATGCCAGAACCTCATAGTATGAGGAAATCACTTGATAGCAGTCTCAATCGGAATGCCCATTGTCAGCATCTCCATATAAAACTCTAATAATGATAAGGAGAGCTACTTTGGCCGCACCTTCTAGCCTTGAGCAATTACAACAAGCCATTAGTCGTAACTACGACAATCTGTCCAAACGTTTACAACAAGTCGCACGCTTTTTATTGGAACATCCCAACACGGTCGCTTTGGAAACCGTTGCCAGTCTTGCCCAGCAATGTGGGGTCCCCCCTTCTACTTTAGTACGCTTTGCTGCTGCGTTTGAATATAATGGCTTTACAGAGATGCAAAATCTGTTTCGCCAATCTTTGGTGGAACAAACGTCCACCGCCAGCTATAGCGAACGGGTAAAAATGAACAAAAGCACTGCTGGCAATAACATCAGCGCCAGCGATGTACTGAGTGAATTTAGCAGTAGTAATGCCTTTTCAATGAGCCACATGGCGCATCAGTTTTCTCCTGATGCCCTAAATGCGGCGGTCGATTTGCTTGAACACGCGCAAAACATTTATTTGATTGGTCTGCGTCGTGCGTTTCCAATTTCCAGTTATTTTGCTTACAGCTTACGCCACCTTAATAAAACGACGCACTTGATCGACGGCGGCGGCGGCATGTTGGTAGAGCAAGCCAGTAACATTCGCAAAGATGATGTGATCATAGCCACAACCTTCAGTCCTTACGCACAAGAAACCGTCACAGTCAGTGAATACGCCTATGCTGCAGGGGCGAAAGTCATCGCCATTACCGACAGCAAAATCAGCCCTTTGGCCGGCATGTCTGATGTGTGTTTTGACATTAAAGAAGCCGAAGTCATGGGATTTCGCTCCCTAACCTCTTCCATGACATTGGCACAAACCTTATTAGTGTCACTGGCATACCGATTAAATGCAGATGGTCAGATTGGCGACACCAAACAGATACAGTGGAAGCATTAGGACACACCTAACATCATTAAGTGAGCGCTTGTTTAGAGTAAGCACTCCTAGCTAACAGCTAACACTTGACTAGATCGCTTGCCTTAATGGTTTAGGTTTGTCGCGTTTCAACACCCAAAACAAATAACTCACAACCAAGACATTAAAGAGTAAAATCATCCAATTGCTCACTTTGCTCACGTCTTGATAAATCGCATAGAGTTCAAATGGGATATACAAACAGCCACTGACAAAGGCAAACCATTCCGTCCACCGTAAGTGAAACCAAAGCCCGTAAGCCATAACAAAACGAAAACTGGCGTATAACAATGCCAAACTCGTAAACATAGGAAAACGGCCTCGAGACACGTTATCAGCAAGCATTAATAGCCATTGGGAGTAATGACTTTGCTCAGACATAGCCAAAACGCGCATTCTTTCCAACACAATCGCATGCAAATCTTGCCCAGATAAAAAGTACACGAAGAAAGCAAGCGTCAAGGCAATTACCCCTTTGACACCTTCTATCAAGGCCAATGCATGCAAACCTTCAAACTTCATTTGTGTCTCAGATCCTAAAAATGACAGACTAACTAAGGAAGATGACAAAAGCGTGATGAAACAAGCTGATAGGATGATTTATACAAAAAAAAAGCCAAACAGAACATTCTGTTTGGCTTGGCTATATGAGGCTTTAAATAAAGCTTAAGAGGTTACACCTTAAACTTGTCTAATGACTTAGCTTGTTCTGTGGTGATGCCAACCATGGTTTCACATAGTTTAGATTGATCACCCACAGCTTCAGAAATGGTCTGACTGATGTCACGAATATTCGTAGTGTTACGATTAATCTCATTGGACGTCGCACTTTGCTGTTCCGCTGCGGCGGCAATTTGTACCGTCATATCATTAATTTCATTGATGCTGCTGCGTATGACCTCTAAAGAGGCTTTCGCTGTGGTCGACACTTCTTGAGTCAGTGTTGCGTCTTCACGATTCTCTAAGATAACTTTTTCTGCCAAACGTACACCATTTTGCAACTGTTGAATCATGGTCTGAATCTGCTCGGTAGATTCTTGCGTTTTCGAAGCCAAGGTTCTTACCTCATCCGCTACCACCGCAAAACCACGCCCCTGCTCTCCCGCACGCGCCGCTTCAATCGCCGCATTCAGTGCCAATAAGTTCGTCTGATCCGCAATGTCCGTGATAACCGTCAAGATAGACTCGATGTTATTACTGTAGCCCACCAATTCATTGATGGTCTCGACTACCTCACCCATGCGCTCGGTCAAACGGGCAATCGATGCTGTTGTCTGCTCGACCACTTGCTGACCATCTTTCGCCGCCACATCCGCTTGATTGGCGCGTCCAGCCGCAGCTTGAGCATTATCGGCAACATCGTGTGCGGTGGCTGACATTTGATGCATGGCGGTGGCCAACTGGTCTAACTCACTTAACTGCGTGTAAAGAGCATTGGCAGACTGATTCGCAGAAGCCGCAGTTTTATCTGTATTCTCACGGACTTTTAGAGAGCGTCCCTTAACCTCTGTAATTAACGTCTGCAAATGCGCTACGAACTTATTAAACTCATCCGACACCACACCAAATTCATCATTACGATTCACTTCTAAGCGTTTCGTGAGATCACCATTACCATCGTTGATTTCTTGCAAAGAATTCTGCAAGGCTCGTAACGGTTGCAACAACTTGGTGATAACCAAATACAAAACAACAGACACTAGTAACACAGCAATTAAGGTACTAAAGAATGCAACCCAACCGAACGAACGTACATCGGCAAATAATTTATTCTCATCTAGCACCACACCAACATACCAATTCGCCCCGTATAAATTTTCTAACGGACTGAACGTCACATAGACATTCGTTCCGTCAGTCAGTTTTTTGGACACCAGTGCGGTCGTCATTTTCGGCTTACCACCCTGAAGTAAATCCGACACAGATTTGCCATTCAATTCAATATCTGGGTGACTGATGATTTTGCCGTCTTTATTGATCAAAAAGGCGTAACCCGTTTCGTTAAAGTTCAAAGAGTTCACTGCATCAGAAACCACATTTAAGCTTAAGTCTCCACCAAACGCCCCTTTAAACTGTCCTTTATCAGTGACCCTAGCAACGACAGAGATCAACACTTCACCCGTTGCCGCATCTTCATAAGGCGCAGTTAACACCGCACGATCATGAGGTTTTGCCGTGGCATACCAAGGGCGTTTACGAGCATCCCAATCGGTTGGAGGGACCCAAGAAGGGTCATTACTTATGGCCTTGCCATTTTCAGACTCTAAACCACCAAACAGCAGCAAAAACTCATTTTTATAAAGGGGTAAATTAAAGGTATCCACAATTTTTTGCTTACTGAAATTCGCATCAATATTTTGCGCAGCTAAATCTATCATCGCCAACTTAGCGTTCAGCCAGTTGTTAATTTGCAATGCCAAAGCCTTACTGCTTTCTTGCGTACTGACTTCTGTTTTTTCATACAAAGCGGACTTTAAACTTTGATACTGAACAAAAGAATAGAGTGAAAAGGCAAACACAACGACCAGTGACGCCGCCATAACAACCTTGTGAGATACTTTCATATTTTAACCCTGCACAAAAATACGATGAGAAAGAGATAATAAAACGCGATTATTACTGTTCTTTATATTAAACAGGATAGATTTTGACAAATTATTACAAAATCCCAAATGCCATTCTCATAACGAACATCAGTGTATGACAGACAAATTTCATTCAGTTAATTGTTCTTTAAGGCAAAGATTCAAATCTCGACGAGAAAACTCTGCCATGCCACGGCTAACCACTTTTTAGAACAGAGCAGACATCAAATAAAAAGCCCCACTACTTTTTAGTAGCAGGGCTTTGCGTGGTAACACGAGAAAATGAGAATCAATCCATTAGAATCATTCACTTTTCTCTTAGGAGTTAAGCTAGATCAAAACGATCCAGCTCCATTACTTTCGTCCATGCTGCAACAAAATCCTTCACAAAGTCATCTTGTGAATCGGAGCAAGCATAGACTTCAGCAATTGCGCGAAGCTGCGAGTTCGAACCGAAAATCAAGTCTGCTCGAGTCGCCGTCCAACGTTTAGCACCCGTTTTGCGATCACGTCCTTCAAACGCCATTTCATCGTCCGAAGTCGCCACCCATTGCGTGCCCATGTCGAGCAAATTGACAAAGAAATCATTGCTCAAAACGGCTTTCTGATTGGTCAACACGCCCTGTTGAGAGTCCGCATGATTGACCCCAAGAACGCGTAATCCACCTAACAAAACGGTCATTTCAGGCGCAGACAGAGTCAATAATTGCGCTTTGTCCAATAGCATCTCTTCTGTGCTGACGGTGAACTTGGCTTTTTGGTAATTTCTAAAACCGTCCACCAAAGGCTCCAACACAGCAAATGAGGCCACATCCGTTTGCTCTTGTGTGGCATCACCACGGCCAGGAGTAAAAGGAACGTCAATATCATAGCCAGCGGATTGAGTGGCTTTCTCTACGCCAACAGAACCGGCTAACACAATCAAATCGGCGAATGAAATGTATTTTCCACTGACTTGCGCCTGATTGAATTCCGCTTGAATGGCTTCCAATTCCCCCAACACAATCGCCAATTTTGCGGGTTCATTGACCGCCCAATCTTTTTGTGGCGCCAAACGAATACGAGCACCACTTGCTCCACCACGCATATCGGAACCACGATAAGTCGAAGCCGAAGCCCAAGCCGTTGATACCATTTGAGCGACAGACAAGCCACTTTGTGCAATCTTTTCTTTCAGTAACGCAATGTCATTTTGATCGACGACAGAGCGTGTACTTTCTACAACTGGATCTTGCCAAATCAACTCTTCTTTTGGAACCAAAGGCCCTAGGTAACGCTCTACTGGTCCCATATCACGGTGGGTCAACTTATACCAAGCTCTGGCAAAGGCATCCGCTAATTGGTCTGGGTTTTCGTGGAAACGTTTTGAAATCGCTGCATAACTAGGATCCATTTTTAATGCCATGTCTGCTGTCGACATCATCGGGGCATGACGCTTACTGGCATCGTGTGCATCTGGTACAGCGTCCGCTAACGCACCTGCTTTTGGAATCCACTGAGTAGCGCCAGCAGGACTGGTGGTTAATTCCCACTCATGGTTTAACAAGGTATCAAAGTAGCCATTGTCCCATTGAATAGGATTTGGTGTCCAAGCGCCTTCCAAGCCACTGGAAATGGTATCAACACCATGACCACTGCCTTGACTGTTACGCCAACCAAAACCTTGCTCAGCGATACCTGCTGCTTCTGGATCAGAGCCAACTTGTGCCGCATCACCAGCTCCGTGGGTTTTACCAAAAGTATGACCGCCTGCCACTAAGGCAACCGTTTCTTCATCGTTCATCGCCATACGTTCAAAAGTGTCTCGAATGTCAAACGCCGACGCTAATGGGTCTGGTTTGCCATCAGGTCCTTCGGGATTAACATAAATCAAGCCCATTTGTACTGCGGCTAATGGGTTTTCAAGATCTCGATCACCCGAGTAACGACTCTCTTCACCCCCACTTAATTCCAACCACTCTTTTTCTGCCCCCCAGTAAATATCATCCTCTGGCTCCCACACATCGACACGACCACCAGCAAAACCAAAGGTCTTAAAGCCCATTGATTCCAAGGCACAGTTACCCGCAAGAATCATTAAATCTGCCCAAGAAATTTTGCGGCCGTATTTCTGCTTAATGGGCCATAACAAACGACGAGCTTTATCTAAATTGACGTTATCTGGCCAACTGTTAAGCGGTGCAAAACGCTGAGTACCGGAAGTGGCTCCGCCGCGACCATCCGCAGTTCGGTAAGTACCGGCACTGTGCCAAGCCATACGAATGAAAAAAGGACCATAATGCCCGTAGTCTGCTGGCCACCAATCTTGAGAATCCGTCATTAAAGCGTAGAGATCTTGTCGCACCGCTTCTAAATCCAAACTATTGAAGGCTTCGGCATAGTTAAAGTCGCCCCCCATTGGATTCGACTCTTGAGAATGTTGGTGCAGAACTTTAAGGTTTAGCTGATTTGGCCACCAATCTTTGTTACTGGTACCTCGGCCTGCAGTTTGTGTTGATACTCCAGCCCCATGGTGAAATGGGCACTTGCTTTCATTAGACATAACCTTCTCCTACTTTTTTATTACCCTGAGTTGCTGACTCACTCAGGACGGCTGCTACAAATGGATGCAAACAGTTTTCTTCACATCGTTATGACATTTATAAAGCTATTAAAAAATAACATCTAATAAATAAAAACTAACTGACCAATAGGCTTGCCTCAATTTACGTCATAAATCGGTGCACTGGCTCACCGCTGCTCTTTGTCGCTATAGAGCAAGATAGAAGTAAGTTGTGTAGATTGCCTAAGATGGTCGCAACTTTTTTGGTCATATTGCCAAAATGTTTCTCCTATCTCTTTATCGTGAAAAATTGGTTCGTAAGTTGCTTCATAAAAGATAGACAAGGTCAGAAATCATCCAAAGGAGAGTGTCATGAACCAGTCTGATTATCCGTTATCTGAAGTTCCGCAAAGTGCGCGCCGAGGTCTATTGCCTATGGCGTTTGTCTTGTTGGGTTTTACCTTTTTCACCGCCACCATGTGGGCTGGAGGAACATTAGGTAAGGCTTTTTCTTTTTCTGAGCTCTTGTGGGTCATATTATTGGGCAATTTTTTGCTTGGTGCCTACGCCTCAGCGCTGGCTTATATTGCCTTTAAAAGCGGCTTGAACAGTGTTCTGATGGGACGTTACTGTTTTGGCGAAGTGGGCAGTAAATTGTCGGATTTCGTATTGGGTTTCACCCAGATTGGTTGGTACGCTTGGGGAACCGCAACCTTAGCCATTGTGCTGGTAAAAGTCACAGGCATAACGGAAAGCTGGCAAACGCCGTTAATGATTCTATTCGGAATGGCATTTTGCATTACCGCCATGATTGGCTTCAAAGGTATGGATATTTTGTCTCGCTTTGCCGTGCCTTTGATGCTGATCTTTATTTTAATCAGTCTTTACACTGGCCTAGTGGATGTAGGTGGCATGACGGGGTTGTTGAACATTGAAACCACAGAAAGCCTCAGCTTCACGGCGGCCGTTACCATAGTGATTGGTACTTTTATTAGTGGTGGCACACAAGCGACCAACTGGAGCCGTTTTGCCAGCAGTGGCAAGGTCGCTATTATCGCCACCATGGCGGCGTTTTTCATTGGTAATGGTCTTATGGTACTCACTGGGGCGTTGGGAACGCTTATCTATCAACAAGCCGACATTGTGGATGTTATGTTAGCGCAAGGCTTTTTGGTATTAGCGGTACTGATGTTGTTTATGAACATATGGACCACACAAGACAATACCATTTACAACTTTGCCGTAGCGGGTTGCAACCTAGTGCGTACTGATAAACGCCGCACCGTGACTCTGGTAGGCGCAGCCATTGGCACCTTGCTTGCCGTCTTTGGTATGTACAATTTCTTAATTCCTTTCTTAGTTTTGCTTGGCACCTTTATCCCCCCCATTGGCGGCATTATCATGGCAGACTTCTGGATTCGTCATAAGGGTCAGTATCCAAGTCTTGAATCCAGTCAATTACCCGCCTTTCATTGGCCTGGGTTAGTGGCGTATGTCATTGCTTCCGCTGCGGCTTACACCTCACCGGTATTGCCACCTATCGTTGGTGTGATCAGTGCTATTCTGGTCTATGCTGTGCTCACCTTGATCACACAAAACCAACCGCGAACAGCCGTGAAGCATTCATGAGCATCAATTGTGCTGATATTCCCAAACTACCCGGTTTAGAAAGCATTTCTTTCCGAGCTGGGCTCAGCGGAGGTCAACGCATAGTGCGTTGGCCTTACGTTGCTGAAAACGAATCCATTCAAGCCTGGGTCAGCGGTGGTGAATTGGTGTTCGTCACCGGCATCAATCACACTCGAGACGAACAAAACCTCGGTCAGCTCATTCGTGAAGCCGCACAAAGCCAAGTAGCGGGCGTGGTCATCCTGACTGGGCCTGAATTCATTCAAAAAATCCCCAAATCTGTGTTGGAATTAGCCAACCACTACCAAATCCCCTTATTTGAACAACCCTATAACTTGAAGATGGTGGTGGTAACCGAAATCATCAGTAACGCCATAGTGCAAGATAACTTATTAGGTAAATCTGTTCGCTTATTTTTAAGCAAGTTGATAAATGGTTTCCAACAAGCCCCTGAATTGATTCACCTCCGAGCCAAAGATCTTGGCATCAGCAGTCAATCTGCGTTCGTTGGTTTATCATTAAGTTACCGCCACAACGCCGACGTTGAAGTACCGTCTACCAGCAAACAACTTCAGCAATCCCAACACATTGAGCAAGCATTAGAAGCCTTATTAAAACGCCGTCATATTGAGTGGCCTGTCCTGTCTGATGAAAAAGGCTTACTGGCCGTGTGGCCTACTCAGAAAAATGAACTCACCGAACTGTATGAAGACCTTGCGCAATTGCGTGAACGCCTACAATCTCACTTTCCAGATTTGGCTTTGAGTATGGGAGTCAGCAGTCAAAAACAAGGTTTGGAGGACTTGTCTGCGGCCGTTGAAGAAGCCAGACAAGCCTTGCAATTTGCCATAAAGCACCCTCATCAAAAACTGTTTTTCTATGAGCAACTGGGCATTGCACAACTGTTTGCCGCCATTCCACAACGCAACATGTTGGCTGACTTTTGCAAACAGCATCTAGGTGACTTGTGCTTTGGACGAGATGCCACTAGTTTAGAAATGAAAAGTACCCTTGAGCACTATTTCAACCACTTTGGGCATTTGCAGCAGACCGCCGATGCTATGGGTGTTCATCGTAATACCCTAAGTTATCGTTTGGGACGCATTGAACAAAAACTCGGCTATTCTTTGCAGGACCCTTTTAGTCGACTGAATTTACAAAACGCTCTGTTGATCGAGCAAATTTTATTTCACCATCATAATTTGGATGATCAAAGCCCATTATTGACCGAAGATTAAGGACACTTATGCAGATTATCAACGCCCGTTTACGTCACCAATCTGAGCTTTTTACACTCGATATTGAACATGGTGTATTCACAAAAATCACAGCGCAGACACAAACGATTAGCGTCACTGAAGGACAAATAGATGCACAACACAACCTTATTTGTGCGCCCTTCGTAGAACCCCATATTCATCTAGACGCCACACTGACGGCAGGGGAACCTGAGTGGAACCAGAGCGGCACTTTATTTGAAGGTATCGAACGCTGGCGTCAACGTAAGCCCATGCTCAACGAAGCCGACATTCGTCGCCGCGTCATCTCCACCATTGAATTATTGGTACAAAATGGCGTACAAGCCATTCGTACCCATGCCGACACCACAGACCCAAGTTTGATTGGAATCAAAACGCTGTGTGCCATTCGCGATGAATTGAAAGACAAAATCGACATTCAAGTGGTCGCCTTTCCTCAAGACGGCATGCTGTCTTATCCCAACGGGCTGAATTTAATGGAACAAGCGCTGGAAATAGGCGCCGATGTGGTGGGTGGAATCCCACACTTTGAATACACCAGAGAACTCGGCGAAGAGTCCGTCAAAACCTTAATCGGATTGGCGCGAAAGTACGATCGTTTGGTGGATGTTCACTGCGATGAAATTGACGATCCCAACTCGCGTTTTTTGGAATTTCTTGCCTACGAAGCTCTCAGATTCGATATGGGACACAAGGTCACCGCCAGTCACACGACCGCTATGCATTCTTATGATAATGCCTATTGTTCAAAGCTGTTCCGCTTACTGAAAAATTCAAACATCCATTTCATTTCTTGTCCGACAGAGAGTATTCACTTACAAGGCCGCTTTGACACTTTTCCGAAACGCCGTGGGGTGACTCGAGTAAAAGAGCTGTTAGAAGCGGGAATGAATGTCTGCTTAGGACAAGATTCTATCTTTGATCCGTGGTATTCCTTGGGCAATGGCAAACTTTTGAGAACCTTAGACTTTGCGCTGCATATTTGCCAAATGATGGGCTATCAAGACTATCGACAAGCACTGGACCTAATCACAGACAACAGCGCCAAAACCTTGTGTTTAGAAGATTACGGCATCGAGGTGGGTAAAGCGGCAAACTGCATATTGTTGGACGGCGAAGACGATTACAGCGTCATTCGTCGCCAAGGTGAGGTGCTACTGTCAATACGAGCTGGCGAGATCATTATGCAACGTCAAGCAGCCAAAATTCTCACGCCAAACTACGTACAAACAAACTAACGCTTATTGAGAGTGAGCAACTAAGTTCTGTGGTTTTCCTGCTGCGAAAGCCACAGCATTTTCAAAAGCTGCCTTGAAATACAGCTCGTAACTATTCTGCTCAACATAGCCAAGATGCGGCGTACACAAGACATTTGGCAGACTTAGTAAAGCTTCATTGTCTGCATTCGCTGGCTCATTTTCATACACATCCACAGCGGCTCGCTTGCTTGGCACTCGACGTAATTCGTCATACAAGGCCCCTGATTCAACCAACTCAGCACGACTGGTGTTCACAAATAAAGAATCGACTTTCATTTGCGCCAAATCCACTTTTGTCACACAGCACTGAGTAACCGGGTTAAGACGCAGGTGCAGAGATACTATGTCGGCACATTGAAAAAACTGCGCTTTCGACTCCGCCGCCAAGAAACCATCCGCCATGGCTTTTTCACGTGACGCCTCACGGCCCCATACCATCACCTGCATGCCAAACACTTTAGCAAATTGAGCAATGCGCTGGCCGATTTTTCCATAGCCCCAAATGCCCAAGGTTTGGCCATTGAGTGTTCGCCCCAAACCAAGTGTTTGCGACGATTGCCACTCACCTTGCTGAAGCTGATTCACATAGGTTGGGATATGACGACTCGCCGCCATAATCAAAGCCCAGCAAAGCTCAGCCGGTGCCACAGGAGAGCCGACGCCTTCCGCTACTTCCACGCCATACTGGTGGCACAATGCTGGGTCTAAATGATTACTGACTTTACCAGTCTGACTAATGAGTTTGAGGTTAGGCAGTCGTTTTAGCAGCGTTTCAGTGATAACAGTCCGTTCACGGATCAGTACCAAGATCTCCACATCGCCCAATTTCGCAACCAATTCGTCCTCATTGAAAGTGTCATTGAAAATCACCACTTGATGATCTTTTAACAAGGCGAAGCTGGCCAGATGTCTAACACTGTCTTGATAATCATCCAATACGGCAATCTTCATGCAGAACTCCTTAATACACATCTAAACGGATCTTTCGATTGGTTATCATGATACAGAATCGCCACAGAGTCACGATGGCGAATAAGCTAGCAGGCAAAAAAAGCCCCACACAAGGTGGGGCAAAAGACAGAAGTTAGAGATAGATCTTATCGAAGTAGCATTCGACAAGTTATCAGCATCACACTCGCTCGAAGACGGTTGCGATGCCCTGCCCCATGCCGATGCACATGGTAGCAAGCCCGAGTGTTGCGTCTTTATCACGCATCACATTAAGCAGAGTGGTGGAAATACGTGTACCAGAACAACCCAATGGGTGTCCAAGGGCAATCGCACCACCGTTTAGGTTGACTTTATCGTCAACCAAATCAATCAATTTAAGGTCTTTCAACACAGGTATAGACTGAGCCGCGAAGGCTTCGTTTAGTTCCACCATATCGATATCATCAATCGTCAAACCCGCACGCTTAAGTGCTTTCTTAGTCGCTGGTACTGGACCGTAGCCCATGATCGCTGGATCACAACCCGCTACAGCCATACTGCGTACTTTGGCAATTGGCGTTAAGCCCAAGTCTTGTGCCTTTTGAGCCGACATCATCAACATCGCTGATGCACCATCAGACAGAGCAGAAGACGTACCCGCCGTTACCGTACCCACTTTTGGCATGAAAACTGGCTTCAGACCCGCTAAAGATTCCATAGAGGTTTCTGGACGAATCACCTCATCTACTTCAACTAAGATCTTATTACCATCTGCGTCATGACCTTCAATGGCGACAAGCTCATTGTCAAAACGACCTTGAAGCGTCGCTTCATGAGCAAGACGATGAGAACGAACAGCAAAGGCATCTTGCGCTTCACGGCTGACACCATGCATTTTGCCCAACATTTCCGCTGTTACACCCATCATCATGGACGCTTTTGCCATGTGCTTAGACAAGGCAGGGTTAACATCTACCCCATGCATCATGCCAACGTGGCCCATGTGCTCAACACCACCTACCACAAACACATCCCCTTGACCTGTCATAATGGCTTGAGCCGCAGTATGGATCGCAGACATTGAGGAACCACACAGACGGTTTACCGTTTGCGCTGCCGATGTGATTGGCAAACCAGCCAACAAAGACACAGCACGTGCCATATTAAAACCTTGCTCTAGAGTCTGGTTTACACAGCCCCAGATCAGGTCTTCGACGTCATTAGGATTAACATCTGGATTACGTTTGAATAAGGCCTTTACTAGACCTGCTGATAAATTTTCCGCACGCACGTTACGAAACACACCATTTTTGGATTTACCCATAGGTGATCGAACTGCGTCGATGATTACGACATCATTTGGATTCAGTTTCATGGAGATTCTCCTCTTCCTTTGGGCAATTAAGCGCTGTAGTAAGTTTCGTTGTTTTTCGCCATTTCACGCATTTTCGCGGTTGGCTCGTACAACTTACCTAAGTGGCTGTATTTATCTGCAAGATCACAGAATGCTTGCAGTCCCATCTGATCCAAGTAATGCAGAGCACCACCCAAGTATGGAGGGAAACCAATACCGTAAATCAAACCCATGTCCGCTTCAGCAGCAGAAGAGACAATGTTTTCTTCCAAGCAACGAACGGTTTCGATGCACAATGGAATCATCATACGAGCGATAATATCGTCTTCGCTCAATTCCGTTTTAGAGGTCACAACAGGGGCGAGCAACTCATTAATGTCTTCGTTAAAGATTTTCTTTGGTTTACCTTTGCGATCTGGCTCGTAAGCGTAGAAACCTTTACCGTTTTTCTGACCAAAACGCTCAAGTTCAAACAAACGATCAACCGCGTTTGTTCCTTCGTGTTTCATACGATCTGGGAAACCATCCGCCATCACCTGATCAGCATGATAAGCGGTATCCACACCCACTACGTCAAGTAAGTAAGCCGGTCCCATTGGCCAGCCGAAACGTTCCATTGTCTTATCAACAATCTGGAAATCTGCGCCTTCTTGCATCATCAAAGAGAAGCCTGCGAAGTAAGGGAATAGAACACGGTTCACTAGGAAGCCTGGACAGTCGTTAACCACCACAGGGGTTTTACCCATGGCTTGTGCATAAGCAACCGTCTTAGCAATCGCTTCATCACTGGTTTTTTCGCCGCGAATCACTTCCACTAACGGCATGCGATGCACAGGGTTAAAGAAGTGCATACCACAGAAGTTTTCTGGGCGTTTTAAGGCCTTCGCTAATTCTGTGATGGAAATGGTCGACGTATTCGACGTCAAAATCGCGTCATCAGCGATCTTGCCCTCCACTTCAGCCAACACAGATTGCTTAATTTTCACGTTTTCAACAACGGCTTCCACCACCAGATCAACGTGCTCAAACTCACCATAACTCAATGCTGGCGTAATACCATTCATGGCTTTAAGGGCCTTATCTGTGGTCATACGACCACGCTCAACTTGGCCATTAAATAACTTGTTTGCTTCACTCAAACCAAGATCCAATGCTTCTTGGCGAATGTCTTTCATAATGATCGGCGTGCCTTTCGAAGCAGATTGGTAAGCGACACCGCCACCCATAATACCTGCCCCCAGTACCGCCGCCTGTTTCACTGGCGTCGCACCTTTCGAGACTTTGCCTGCGGTTTTCTTAATGGCTTGGTCACTTAGGAACAAGTTCACCAAAGATTTGGCCACGGGCCCTTTAGCAAGCTTAATGAAACCTTTAATTTCTGTCTCAATGGCTTTTTCCATAGATTGGCTGATGCCTTTTTCCATGGTTTTAATCGCTGCCATTGGTGCTGGGTAATGTTTACCGGCTTTTGCTCCAACCACACCGCGAACGGATTCGAAAATCATCATCTTTTCAATGGGTGTAAATTCCATTGGCGAACGTAATTCTTCACGGCGAGCTTTATAATCTAGCTTGCCATCGATTACTTGCTGGATAAGGTGACGTGCAGAGCCTTGAACTTTATCAGCCGACACCACCGCATCAACCGCACCATCTTTCATCGCATCCGCACTGCGTTTTTGCGCACCGCCACAGATCCATTCACAGGCATTGTCCACACCGATGAGGCGAGGTAAACGGACAGTACCGCCCCAACCTGGGTAGATACCTAGTTGCGTTTCAGGAAGACCAATCTTCGCCGAGTCAGCCATCACACGATAGTCACAAGACAACACCAACTCCATACCACCACCGAGTGCGATACCATTAATGGCCGCCACGGTTGGGCAAGGCAAGTTGGAAATATCATTAAATATGTTATGTGCATCACGCAGTTTGTCTGTCAAATCTTCATCTGACAATTTAAACCATGAGGTAAATTCAGTGATGTCGGCACCGACCACAAAAACGTCTTTTGCACTGGCAATGACGACACCTTGTAGGTCATCAGTTTGTTTCAGAACATCAACGGCTTTTGCTAATTCGCTTAACGTAAGACTGTTAAACTTGTTAACCGACTCACCGGCCAAATCCAGAGTGACGGTTGCCACACCTGCATCATCGACTGCAACCTTGACTGCTTGTCCTTCGAAAATCATGCTGGTCTCCAATTATTTTTATTATGACCCTGCTCAACAGGAATGAGCTGGGCCCAGATTAAATCGTTTTCCCTAGGGAATACTTATAGATTGCTTTCCAGTTCTGGCACAGCGTCAAACAAATCCGCTACCAGACCGTAATCCGCCACTTGGAAAATGGGCGCTTCTTCATCTTTGTTGATCGCCACAATCACCTTGGAATCCTTCATACCCGCCAAATGCTGAATGGCACCAGAAATCCCCACGGCAATATACAGGTCAGGAGCAACGGTTTTACCGGTTTGACCTACTTGTAGATCATTCGGTACAAAACCAGCGTCGACGGCGGCACGAGAAGCCCCGACGGCAGCACCCAGTTTGTCAGCCACTCCTTCCAATAGTTTGAAGTTGTCACCATTCCCCATACCACGACCACCAGACACCACCACTTTCGCTGCGGTTAATTCTGGACGATCAGACTCTGCCAATGCTTCTTTTACGAAGCGACTCTTGTCTGCAGCGATAACTTGCGACAAGACTTCACGTTCGGCACTGCCACCTTCGCTTGCCGCCGCATCAAAACCTGTCGCACGAACCGTCATCACTTTAACGGAATCAGAAGACTTAACCGTGGCAATGGCGTTACCTGCATAGATAGGACGAACAAAAGTATCCGCGGATTCCACTTTAATAACATCGGATAGCTGAGCCACATCCAGCAAAGCGGCCACACGAGGCAAGGTATTTTTACCGGTTGTGGTCGCAGGCGCTAAGATGTGTGTGTAGCCTTCCGCGACATCAATAATTAATTTAGACGTGTTTTCGGCCAACTGGTGCTCGTAAGCTTGGTTATCAGCTACCAATACTTTTGCCACGCCGGTGACAGCGGCGGCTTGTTCAACAACCGTTTGGCATTCAAAACCGGCAACCAACAAATGAACATCACCACCCATTTGTGACGCCGCAGTAATTGTGTTCAAAGTAGCTGGCTTAAGAGACTTATTATCGTGTTCAGCAATGACTAAAATACTCATGACACCACCTTCGCTTCATTTTTAAGTTTGTCTACCAACTCAGTAACTGAGCCTACTTTGATACCGCCAGCACGCTCTGGTGGCGGTGTAACCGATACCACACTCACGTTAGAGCGAATTTCCACACCCAAGTCAGCAGGCGTTTTCACATCCAAAGGCTTTCTTTTTGCTTTCATGATGTTTGGCAGAGACGCAAAACGAGGCTCGTTCAAACGTAGGTCAGTCGTTACCACAGCAGGTAATGTCACAGCCAGTGTTTGCAGACCACCATCGATTTCACGTGTTACTTGCGCCTCACCGTTTTCGATCACCACTTCAGAAGCAAACGTTGCCTGAGGATAATCCAACAAGGCCGCTAACATTTGACCCGTCTGATTATTGTCAGAATCGATCGCTTGTTTCCCCATAATGACCAAATCGGCCGCTTCTTCTTGCGCCACTTTCGCTAGCAATTTTGCGACAGAAAGAGAATCTACATCGTCTTCTGCTTCTACTTGAATGGCGCGATCAGCACCCAGAGCAAGGGCGGTACGCAAGGTTTCTTGGCAAGCTTTAGAGCCGATAGAAACCGCCACGACTTCAGACGCTACGCCCTTCTCTTTCAGGCGAATAGCCTCTTCCACAGCGATTTCGCAGAAAGGATTCATAGACATTTTAACGTTCGTTAAATCGACCGCAGTATGGTCGGCTTTGACACGAACTTTAACGTTATAATCAATAACTCGTTTAACAGATACTAGGATTTTCATAAGTCCCTCATATTTATTATTTTCTTGCAGTCTATATTAGTTTGAGAGCGATTTTCATCAATAACAAAAAAGCGCCAGTTAACTAACAAAAATATTCAAGAGGATAATTCCAAAGTAATTCCAGCGGTTTATGCCCTTTGAGTTTAGACCGAATTTAACAAAACAAATGACAAATACCGTACAAACAAAAAAGCCCCACCAAAAGGTGAGGCTCATAGACACATTGAGGTGTTTATTTATTACGAGAAAGGAAGGAAGCGAAAGCTTGATACGCCTCTTTGGATTTTAATCTATCTTTGAAAATCCGTCCTTCTCGCATCAAGGCCATTTGCACATCATCTTGCGCTCGATGCTTGAGCAGATCTTTACTGAGGGCAACGGCCTCCACAGGTAACGCAGCGATTTTTTCTACATATCGTTGTGCCACTTGAAACGCTTCACCAGGTTCACACAAGTGATTGATCAACCCCATGTTTTTCGCCTCTTCAGACTCAACAAAATCCCCTAAGATCAGAATTTCAAACGCTTTTTGATGTCCTACTAATTGAGGAAGAAGGTGGCTAGACGCAGCTTCTGGCACCAAGCCTAACTGCACAAATGGAAACTGTAATTTAGCATGACGTGACGCCACCACCATATCACAATGCAACAACATGGTCGCACCGACACCGACAGCTCGCCCCTCAACGCCTGCGATCAAAGGCTTTTGATAGCGCGTCAACATTTGCAGAAATGCCATAATGGCTTCCATCTTATCTGGCGTTTGAGCAATTTGCAGAAACTCATTGATGTCATTGCCGGAAGAAAAATCGGGCCCAGCGCCATAGATCATACTGGCTTTTACCTCAGCATTGTTCTGGGCAGACTGCAAAGCCTGCGTTAGCACTTGATACATCTCTAATGTAATGGCGTTTTTCTTTTCGACTCGATTTAGACAGATGTATTGAATACCAGATTCAATGCTTTCAGTAACAAATTCACTCATGACTGATGCTCCTTATTCGGCAATGTTAGTACTTGTTCATCCACCAGTTTTCTCACCATAGGACCATCATCCGCCCAACCTTGACAGGTATTCACTAATTTACCAATCGCAATGGGCACCTGTTGCGGGTACTTTTCACTCAACGGCTGCCACATTGTTTGAAAAGCCGTTGTCGCCGCGACGGGTAATAACTCCATAATATGGGTGCAGCCAGACTTACCAGCAAAAGTTTGTTTTAACCAACGGTTCCAGCCAGCCCCAATACGGGTGCCTTTAATAACATCAAACGCAGGCACAGCACCGCCACAACCAGGAAATGGAAAGGCATCCATAGACACTTCAATGTCTTTGATTAGGAAGCTATCGTCTAGCGTGAGGCGCACATACATATCATGAAAAGGACTGTCTTTAGGAACTAGGCTACCATCGTATTCGCGGTGCACATCTTGGGCCTTAAGGTCTTGCATCGTGGCTTCGACTTCCCACAAGCCGTCATCACGCAAAAAACCATATGACTCAATGCGACGCCGATGCAGCAACTGACGTTTCACTTGCGTCATCATTCTCTCCTAGAAAAGACGTAAAGAAAGAAAACACCTAAGAGACCACCTTATTGTCCAGTCGTCTCTTAGGGTTGAGATCCAGCCTTAGTTAGCCATCTCTTCTTCACGTAAAGCACGACGTAGAACTTTACCTACGTTTGTTTTCGGTAGCTCAGTACGCACTTCGATGTGTTTTGGCACTTTATAAGCAGCCAAATGTTCCTTACAGAATACGCGCAGAGTATTAATATCCATGGCTTCGTCGGATTTCATCACCACGAAGGCTTTTACCGCTTCGCCGGTTTTGTCGTCAGGCACACCAATGGCTGCGGACTCCAGAATGGCAGGATGAGACGAAATACAATCTTCCACTTCCGTCGGGTAGACATTAAAGCCGGACACAATGATCATGTCCTTAGCACGATCAACGATCTGCAAGTAACCATCTTCGTGCTGCATGGCAATGTCACCGGTAATCAAGAAACCGTCTTCGGTCATGACGTCACGAGTCGCCTCTTCACGATTCCAATACCCTTTCATGACTTGGGGTCCACGCACGCACAACATGCCAGATTCACCTTGCGGTAAAGCGTCACCATTATCGCCTTGAATCTTGATGTCAGTCTCACTGACAGGCAAACCAATGGTACCAATGCGTTCTTGCCCAATAGGGTTGAATGACACAACGGGAGACGTTTCTGTCAAACCATAACCTTCTACTACTTGGCAACCGGTGATGCGTTTCCATTCGTCAGCCGCCGCATGCGTCAGAGGCATGCCTCCAGAACAGGTTAGCTTCAGGCTAGAGAAGTCCAACGCTCGGAAGTCTTCACGATTGCACAAGCCAACGAAAAGCGTGTTGAGACCCACAAAACCGGTGAACTTCCACTTTTTAAGTTCAGAAACAAAACCGGGTAAGTCTCGTGGATTTGGAATCAAAATACTGTGTGCACCACGCTGCAACAAGGTCAAACCATGAATCAAAAAGGCATAGATATGGTACAAAGGCAGAGGCGCAATGTAAGTTTCGGTGCGCTCATCTATGATGGACTCAAGACGAGAACACAGCTGATACATGTTGGCAATCAGATTGGCGTTGGTCAACATCGCCCCTTTTGCTACCCCAGTGGTACCACCTGTGTATTGTAAAACGGCAATTTGCTGTGGGGTTGCCTGTACTTTTGAGACCGCTTTACCATGTCCTTTCGCTAACACATCATTCAATGAAATGGCCGACGGAATGTTGTAGGCAGGAACCATTTTCTTGACGTATTTAACAATAGAATTGACCAAGACTCGCTTAACTGGGGAGTGCAAATCAGCAATTTCCGTGATGATAACGTGCTTGATCGAGGTTTTTTCGAGAATTTTCTCAACATTGCTCGCCATGTTGGCAAACACCACTAAGGCTTTCACATCAGCATCGTTAAATTGATGTTCCAACTCTGTTGGTGTGTAAAGAGGGTTGGTATTAACCACGACCATGCCCGCTTTCATTGCTCCGAAAAGAACAATCGGGTATTGGATGATGTTGGGCAATTGAATAGCAATGCGATCACCAGGAGATAAGTTGGTTTCGTTTTGCAGATACGCGGCAAACGCATCCGACTTTTCGTCCAACTCACGATAAGTAATGGTTCGACCAACACTGGTGAAAGCTGGAAGATCCGAATATTTTTGCACCGCCAAGGCCAATACATCCGTGAGGCTTTGATAGCCATTAGGGTTAAGCGAGTCTGGTAAATAACTACCTGGCACTTTCTCGTTTTCTGAGTTGTTATGTAGAGAAGTATCCATTGTCATAAAATGCTCCAGTTGTTTTTTTTATGTTGGAGAGAAATGCAAAAGCCCAACTACAGTTTAGCAGTTGAGCCTTAAGAGCGTTGCGCAATGTTTCGACTTACTGAGGAAAAATTTGCGTCAACTTGGTGGCTAGCATAATGTCTCCATCTGCTCGGATTTTACCTTGCATAAAGGCTTGCATTCCATCTAATTCGCCACTCATTACGTCTCTAAGGGTTTCCAAGTCCATGCTTAAGGTCACGGTTGGATCATCATGCTCACCCTCACCCATTTCACATTTCCCATCCTCAATACTTAAGTGATAGTTGTCCGCATCATCTAAGTCAAATTGAAACACGGCTTCCATGTCATCCGCTTCATCTGCGTCAAAACGCCCTAACATCGCATCAAAAACTGCTTTGGCTTCGCTCATAATATACCTCTTCAATATTCTATTTATCAGGCACACCACATATCGTGGCGTGCCATTTAGTCATTAAGCATTTAGAAATAAGAAATTGTCTTCTTCCATTGCAAGTAAATTATCAGCACCAGACAACATGGCTTCAGCATGCGCTTTGGTGCGTGGCAAAATACGCTCGTAATAGAAAGTCGCTGTTTGCAACTTAGCAGTGTAGAAACCCACTTCGTCAGTACCTTCTTCTAGCTTAGTTTTCGCTGTAACTGCCATGCGTGCCCAGAAATAAGCCAATACAACGTAACCAGAGAACATTAGGTAATCCACAGACGCGGCGCCCACTTCTTCTTTATTGCGCATCGCCTTCATACCAATCTTCATGGTCACATCACCCCACTCACTGTTGAGTTTATCCAGAGCCGTGATGTAAGACTTAAAGCGTTTATCGCCCTTGTGCTCTTTACAGAACTTATGAACCATTTTAGTAAATCGACGCAGTGTTGCCCCTTGAGTCATCAATACTTTTCGACCCAACAGATCCAGCGCCTGAATACCGGTGGTACCTTCGTAAAGCATGGCGATACGGCAATCACGTACGTTTTGCTCCATTCCCCACTCAGCAATAAAGCCATGTCCACCAAATACTTGCAGACCTTGGTTAGCCGCTTCAAAGCCCGTTTCTGTCAAGAACGCCTTAGCAATTGGCGTCAACAAAGACATCAACTCTTCCGCTTCTTCTTTCTCTTCTTTACTGCCATGCTTAGTACTATCCACCAGCATAGAACAATAATGAATCATCGCACGACCACCTTCAGCGAAGGCTTTTTGAGTCAGCAACATACGACGCACATCAGGGTGAACAATAATAGGATCGGCGGCTTTTTCAGGCGCTTTTGCACCAGACAAAGCACGCATTTGTAGACGGTCTTTGGCGTAAGCCACTGAATTTTGCAATGCCCACTCAGAGTGAGCCAAACCTTGCATTGCCGTACCCAAACGCGCAGCATTCATGAAGGTAAACATACAGTTTAAACCACGGTTTGGTGGCCCGATCAAGAAACCTTTCGCACCGTCAAAGTTCATCACACAAGTGGCGTTGCCATGAATCCCCATTTTGTGTTCAATGGAGCCACAAGTAACTTGGTTGCGGTCGGCTTTCTCACCAGACGCATCCACATTAAATTTTGGCACGATGAATAATGAGATACCTTTAGTGCCTGCTGGCGCATCGGGCAAGCGAGCCAAGACGATGTGGACAATGTTGTCCGCCATATCGTGCTCACCCGCTGAAATAAAGATTTTAGTACCGCTAATGGCATAGCCGCCCTCTTCTAGAGGTTCGGCTTTGGTTTTCAACATACCCAAGTCAGTACCACAATGAGGCTCTGTCAAACACATGGTGCCAGTCCATTCACCTGATACGAGTTTGCTTAGGTAAGTCTGTTTTTGCTCATCGGTACCGTGTTGCTCGATGGTATTCATCGCTCCATGACTCAAGCCTGGGTACATTCCCCAAGACCAGTTTGCCGTGGAAATCATTTCTGTGACCAACATACCCAGAGAATCTGGTAAACCTTGACCACCCATATCTTCAGGGTGAGACAAAGATGGCCAACCACCTTCAACGTATTGCTGGTAAGCTTCTTTAAAACCTTCAGGTGTGGTAACAACACCCTCATTGAACTGACAACCTTGCTGGTCACCAACACGATTCAAAGGAGAAAGAACACGCTCTGCAAACTTGGCGCCTTCTTCTAGAATTGCAGACACCATATCTGGTGTTGCTTCTTCTGCGCCAGGTAATTTGGCGTAATGACCGTAAATATCCAGAACTTCTTCTGTGACGAATTTGATATCGCGCAAGGGCGCTTTATATTCAGGCATGGCCTATGACCTCTTATTGTTTTTGTTGGAAACAGTTCCAAAATGAACTCTCTCGATGTTAGAAAGAGTCGTCTATAACAGCCATTCTCTCAATAACAAAAGATGCCAAAGTTAATGACAAAATACACCAATCAATAATTTTTTAATTTCCTCAGCTCTAACAACTCGTCGCCCAAGTCAATTAATAATCCTGAAAAATCAAATTAAAGTCATTTTTTTCAATAACTTATTAAAAACACAACGCGTTAAAAAGTGATTTATCCAAGATAGAAGCAACCCATAAAAAACTCGAAGATAACACTAACATTGACCATCACCACTGACTGTCATCCGAGCTTTTTTAATTGCTTATCCCCCTCGTCATTTCATAAAAGTAGCGAATCAACAAATATGAAAACACTAGGATGAGGCTTTCCCCCACCACCCTATGCTGTAATATTCGTTTATTAAGGCAACCAAATCGTCACTTTAAGTTGAGCGAACTGATGGGCAACATGGCACTAATAAAGGCGGATCTGACACTTATTATGCAAAACCTAAAACACAGCGTGTTAACCCTGTTAGCCACGCTTGGATTACAAGCAGAAGCCGCTTCCGTTTGGAAAGTATCCAGTGAAACCAACAGTCTCTACTTAGGTGGCACCATTCATATACTAAGCGCCTCGGATTACCCATTACCAATCGCCTATGATCAAGCTTACTCTGCCGCCAATAAAGTCGTTTTCGAAACCGATATCGCCGCTCTAAATCAACCCTATTTCCAGCGAAAGTTTCAACACACCATTACCTATTCTGATGACACCAAAATCCATCACATTTTAGACAAACCAACCTATCTCAACCTCTTTCGATACCTCCAATCTAAAAACATTGCGAGTGAAACCATTGAACACTTTACACCCAGTGGGCTTTCGCTATTACTCAGTATGCAAGCACTCAAACAGCTGGGTATGGACCAATTAGGCGTCGATGCCTTCTATGCCGAAAAAGCCAAACAGGATCAAAAAGCACAGTCATGGTTAGAAACGCCGGACGAGCAAATTCGCATTTTACGTAGCCTCAACCAAATTGACCCAAATGACCTGATCAACTACACCCTTGAAGACATCCATGGCATGGCTGAATCGTTGCAAGCCTTAAAACAAAATTGGCGCAATGGTCACCTAGATAAGATAGCGAAACAGGAGTTAAACGAACTTCAACAAAGTTACCCTGCCATTTATCACACCCTGATTACCGAACGGAATCAAAATTGGCTCACTAAAATAGAACACCTAATCAGTACATCGGAAGTCGAATTTATTATGGTTGGCGCCTTACATTTAGCAGGGCCAGATAGCCTATTACAGAGCTTAAAAAACAAAGGTTATCGGATCGAACAGCTCTGACCATCGGTTACAGGATGTAATAAGATTGTATCCCGCAGCAGGGTTAGGGATAATAACCGTTTAAAGCAAAAACTGTGGACTACAACAACTATGACATCCAATAACAAAAAGCCAGTTTTAATCGCTGGGGGCGGAATTGGCGGCTTAAGCCTTGCCCTAACACTTCACCAAATTGGCATACCTTGTTTAGTGCTTGAATCCGTAGCGGAACTCAAACCCCTTGGCGTCGGCATAAACATACAACCCAATGCCGTTCGTGAATTATATGACATGGGGTTAGAGCAAACGTTACTCGACACCATAGGCATCCAAACCAAAGAATGGGCCTTAGTTGGCCTCAATGGCAAAGAGGTTTACAGTGAGCCTCGTGGGCTAGATGCTGGATATCATTGGCCACAATATTCTGTACATCGTGGTGAGTTACAAATGTTGCTCTATCGCACCGCAATTGATCGACTTGGTAAAGACGCCATCAAAACAGGCCATAAAGTAACTCATTACCAGAATACAACGGACGGTGTCATCGCGACGGTTACCTTAACCAATGGGGAACAAATTGAACTTGAAGGTGCCTTGTTGATCGCCGCCGATGGTTTACACTCTGCCGTACGTGCCCAAATGTATCCGCAACAACCGCCCATTCATTGGGGCGGTGCGGTAATGTGGCGCGGCACCACCCAAGCAAAACCGATTCGCACAGGGGCTTCTTTTGTCGGCTTAGGCACTCATCACCATCGTATCGTGTTCTACCCTATTACGCCTGCCGATCCTGACACTGGCTTAGCGACCATTAACTGGATTGCCGAAGTCACTATGGACAACTCGGAAGGTTGGACCAGTGGAGATTGGAACAAGAAAGTGGAACTGCAAGACTTTATTCATCATTTTGAAGATTGGAATTACGATTGGGTGGACATTCAAGGCTTACTTCGAGGTGCCCAAGAAGTATTCGAATACCCAATGATAGATAGAGACCCAGTACCAAGCTGGGTAGACGGTCATGTATGCTTAATGGGCGATGCCGCGCACATTATGTATCCAACTGGCTCGAACGGTGCTAGTCAGGCCATTGTCGATGCTCGCGAATTAGGTGCTTCCATCTTAAAATTTGGCGTCACCCAAGCGGCGGTAACCGATTTCAATGAGCGTTTGTGTGCTGGCATTTCTGAGGTCATTTTACGTAATCGTGGCGCTGGCCCATTCGTGATCCTCAATGAATTAGACAAACGTTGCTCAGGCCATTTCGACGACATCGAAGCCGTCTTTCCAACGACAGAACGTCAAGAATTGATGGCGAAATACAAAGCCGCGGCAGGCTATGCGATGGAAGCGCTTAATAATGCCGCTCCCACCATAAACGTGAACACTCAAAAACAACGCGCGAAACAAACAGCGTCTTAAGCTGATAATAAGGAATCAACATGCTGCAACATTATGTCTTTATCAAATATCAAGACCACACACCGGCCGATCACATCGACACTTTTATTGAAAAAATGCAAGCATTGAAAGACCGCATTGAAGAAATTAAAACGCTGCATATTGGCAGAGATGAATTAAAAGAAGCACGCAGTTGGGATCTCATATTGGACATGCAGTTTGCTTCCATTGAAGATTTACGTCGTTATCAAGTTCACCCTGAACACCAAGCAATCATGGCGTTTAACGACCCTCATGTCGCAGATGTTGGCGCCATTGATTTCGGCCAATAACCCCATATTTTTTGTGCAGTTAATATTTTTTCAATATTAACTGCACAAATCGGCCTTATTTTTTTATACTAACGCCGTTTTTAAACCCTCAATTCTATAAACCACAATTAAGGCAAATCAATGCTTGAACGTTTATTTCAACTAAAAGCACACAATACAACCGTGCGTAACGAAGTCGTTGGCGGTATTACGACCTTCCTAACCATGGCATACATTATCTTTGTAAACCCTTCGATTCTAGCGCAAGCAGGCATGGACCAAGGCGCGGTTTTCGTTGCGACCTGTCTAGCGGCAGCGATTGGTTGCTTAATCATGGGGCTTTACGCTAACTACCCTATCGCGATGGCGCCGGGAATGGGGCTTAATGCCTTCTTCACCTATGGTGTTGTATTGGGCATGGGCTACTCTTGGGAACAAGCACTGGGTGCCGTATTCCTATCCGGTATTTTGTTCATCATCATCAGTATATTCCAAATTCGTGAATGGGTGATCAACGCCATTCCTTCTTCTTTAAAGCTTGGCATTGCAGCAGGTATCGGTTTATTCCTAGCGATGATTGCCTTGCAAAACTCCGGCATCATCATCAAGAACCCTGCGACAATGGTTGCTCTGGGCGATCTAGCTTCGCCATCAGCGATTTACGGCCTACTTGGCTTCTTCGTCATTTGTGCTTTATCTTATTTAAATGTCACTGGCGCGGTCATGATTGGTATCTTGCTGGTCACCATTTTATCCATGCTGTTCGGCCAAAACGAATTTGGTGGATTAATCTCTGCACCACCATCCATTGCCCCAACATTCCTAGCAATGGACATTGAAGGCGCATTCCAGATCAGCATGTTAAGTGTGATTTTTGCTTTCTTCTTCGTCGACCTATTTGATACTTCTGGCACCCTAATTGGTGTTGGTCAACGCGGTGGACTGCTAAACAAAGAAGGCAAACTGCCACGTTTGAAGAAAGCCCTTTTGGCTGACTCAACGGCCACTGTGGCGGGTGCTGCATTGGGTACATCATCAACAACCAGTTACATTGAAAGTGCCTCTGGTGTGGCCGCTGGAGGCCGCACAGGTCTAACTGCGGTAGTGGTAGCAGCGTTGTTCTTGTTAAGCTTGTTCTTTGCACCACTAGCAGGTTCTATCCCAGCTTACGCAACAGCGGGTGCATTAATGTATGTTGCAGTGTTGATGACCAGCAGCTTAGCGCATGTGGAATGGGACGACATTTCTGAAGCCGCGCCTGTTTTAATCGCCGCTTTCACTATGCCTTTGACTTACTCAATTGCAGACGGCATTGCTTTGTCTTTCATCAGTTACGCGGTCATCAAATTACTGTCCGGTCAAGGTAAGCAAGTCAGCCTAGCAGTATATGCTCTGGCAGCGCTGTTTATCGCTAAGTTCTTTATCTTCGTATAAGGCTGGCGAAAAACATAAAAAATGGGAAGCCAATTGGCTTCCCATTTTTTTACATCTCGTTCTTTTTTCTTCTCGCTCTATTACGCTTGTTCTATTGGCATAAATCAGAAAGCATTGAACAAAACGCGTCTAAGATAAAGGCAATACCACTTCCACCTTCAAACCACCCAGTGCACTTTTCTTAGCCTGAATATGACCATTGTGTTGACGAATGGCACTCTCCGTAATCGCCAAGCCCAGCCCAGTTCCACCAGAGTGACGGTCACGCGCAGTCGACACGCGATAAAAAGGTCTAAAGATGGATTCCAATTCATCCTCAGGCACCCCATCGCCATCATCTTCCACACACACCATGAGGTTCTTTTCCTGTAATACCAATGACACGGTAACAATGCTGTGACTGTAACAAATGGCATTGCGAATAATGTTTTCTAAAGCGCTCATCAATAATTGTGGATGACACATGATATCGCAGGCTGGAATGTCTGGTAGCTCAACTTGCTTGTGCCTTTGCTCTGCTTCAAACTGACTGTCCGCAAATAAGCCCTCCAATAAACTCGACAAAGGTTGACGTTCACGCGTGAGATGGCTGTCGACTTGCAAACTCGATAGCTCTAACAATTTACCTATCATTTGCTCAAGTCGTTGCGCTTCAATATCAATCCGTTCCAACTCAACACTCTCACCTTGCTTACGTGATGCCAACGCCTGCGCCATACGTAATCGAGTTAAAGGAGACCTTAATTCATGAGAAATGTCCGACAACAAACGTTGCTGACGACTGATCATCATGTTCACGGCTTCTACCATTTGATTAAAACTCGCACCCGCTTGGCGAAATTCACTGGTCCCCTTTTCAAGCTCGGGATCTATTTCAAACACGCCTTGCGAAACACGCTTGGCCGCTTCTTCCAAGCGTCTTGCAGGCTGACTCAAAGCCCACGCCAACCAAAGAAGAAAAGGTGTGCTGACTAACATCACGACCAGTAACAGACGAATTGGGTGATCAAACAGTTGCAGTAAAAAGTGTGGTGGCTCATTCCATTTTATAGCAATGATTAAGAAGTAGTCTTGCCCCGCCAAATGGATGGGCAGTGGCCCTGAAAACATGGTTTTGCCATACAAACGTTGGCGCGGCACATCTGGGTTATCAATGCTGGAAACAAAGTTTCGTAACGACCGAAACATAAACTCGGGACGTTTGTCCGATGTAATGATGTGGCCATCTAAATCCGTTAAAAATAGGCGCAAACGGCGGTCATCGTTGTCTTTACTACGCGGTGGGTGAGTTTCCAATAAGGCAACAATGGGCTCAATACTGCGGACGCCTGCATAGCGTTGCTCAAGCCGATCACGCATCTTTAACATCATGTCATAATGCGGTGGCGATATCGCCCGACTCTTACGTGGGTCAAGATGTGGCAGGGTCAATACCGCCATCACGATTAAAAACATGGTAAACCAGAAGATGGCAAAAATTCGGCCATACAAACTGGTGATTTTTGGCAACCGCATTAAGCGCTCTCCACTAGCAAATAACCGCGACCACGCAAGGTTTTAATGCGCGCTTTACCATTGTCCCAGTCAGGTAGTTTTTTACGTAAATTGGAAACATGCATGTCGACCGCACGATCAAAAGCAGCAAGCCGTTTACCTAGCACCTCAAGACTCAGGTCTTCCTTAGTAAGTACCTTTCCAGGGTGTTGCACAAAATAATGCAACAAGGCAAATTCGGTGCTCGTTAGATCCAGCAACTGCTCATTACAATAGGCTTCTAAACGACCTGGAAACAATTTTAAATCATGAAACAAAACGCCATCCTGAGTTTTTTCAACATCAGGAACCACCTGAGTGCGTCGTAAAATAGCGCGAATACGAGCCAACAGTTCTCGTTCACTAAATGGCTTAGGCAAATAATCGTCCGCACCTAACTCCAAGCCGACAACACGATCGATCTCGTCGCCTTTAGCCGTAAGCATTAATACGGGAACAGACCATTTTTCACGCAGCTGCTTCAAGGTGTCAAAACCATTTAATTTCGGCATCATGACATCCAGCAATACCAAATCCACTGACTCACTCATGGTCGCTAATCCGGCCAAACCATCGTAAGCAGTCGATATCTGAAAATTTTCAAATGACAACACCTCTTTAAGCAAATCACTCAATTCAACATCGTCATCAATAATTAAAATATGTGTCATCGCGTTCTCAAACCTTACTGATCCTAAAATCTATTTTACGTTGAAACCCCGTTGAAATTTTATCCTTTACGATACTTTACCATGCTTAGACCGCGCTTTACCTAGCAGATCCTATTCTAGTTCACATGCAGTCGAGCACTGCCAAGAGAGCAACCTTTAATCATATTGAGGATCAAACTATGAAATTCACTAAACAACTTATTATCGCTTCCCTTGTTCTACCTTTAACATTAGGCGCGACCAGCAGTTTTGCTCATGGCGACAGAGATGGTAAAGGCCCACGAGGACCACAACAAGAATGCCGTATGGGCGGTTTTGACCGCGGCATAATGAAAGAATTGGCGTTAACAGACAGCCAAAAAGAACAATTGAAAAAGTTGCGCAAAGACAGCCGAGAAGCAATGAAAGCCGAGTTTGATAAGGCTCCAAAACCTGACATGCAAGCGCGTGAAGCACATATGAACCAGCTCAAAGATCTGATGATGGCCGATAACTTTAACCCTGCTAAAGCCACCGAACTGGTAAAAGAAATGAGTGAAAAACGCATTGAGCGTCAAGTACACAAGTTAAGCCAACAGCATAAAATGCTAAGCGTCTTAACCGCCGATCAAAAAGCGAAATTCTTCGAACTTCAACAAGAGCGCGCTGAAGACTGTGCTGACAAACCTCATAAAGGTAAACGTCACTAAGATTCCTTCTGGGCCACTAGAAAGGCAGCTTCCGCTGCCTTTCTTACCTCGATCATTAACTCATGACCATTATTTAGTTTCGTTTCCAAATACGAGCAACAGCACGATCACTACCAAGTAAACCAACCACTTCACACACCAAACCGGTACCACAGAATAATACAATTGGAATCATTCCTGCGAATTGCCCTGTCACCAAAGCCACATAAATCGAAATGGCGCCAATGACCAGACACAGTATCCCTAAGGTGATGAGTACTTTACGATGGGATGGTTTGTAATCATACGCCCCTTCACCACCCTCAAAGAGGTTTAAAATAGGTGAACACAACTTTTCCAATACCACTTTCATAGCTCGATCCCAATTACGTCATTAATGTATTTTGCCTAATATCATTAATCAAAAAAAACCAACTGTCATTAAAATAAAACCAAATTGTGATTAAACTTCCCAGTCTCATCGTCGATATAGAAATACACAGACAAACTGTTTTCATTTACTAATATAATGGAGAAAAAAATGAAAAAGATTTTGTTATCGAGTTTAGCCACAGCTGCCGTTACTCTCTCTACAGGCACTTATGCAGAATCATTATTTACCTACCTTGATTATGGATTTGGTAAAGTTGACGTTAGCTCCTCTGATGATGGCTACACTTCCCTTTCTGGTGCATTTGAAACCTCAGCGGGACCTTACGTCGCATTCGAATCAACCGAATATGGCAGCCTAGATGTGATGGCCGTTGGTGCCGGTATGTATTCCGGTGTAGGCAGTCAATCCAACATTTTCGGTCAGTTACAGTATGTCCAAGTGGATATTGGCCGCAATGACGAAACCGGCTTTCGGATCACAGCAGGTGTTCGCACCACCATTTCAGATCGAGTGGAATTGGAAGGTAAATTCAAATACGACGACGTTTTCTCAGACACTGATTCCAGCTTTGCTGTGGCCGCTCGCTACTATGTCACAAAAAACTTTTCCGTTGCAGCCAACTACGACACGGCAGAAATTGCAGGCTATAACTACGATGCCATGTTCGCCTCATTACGCTTAAGTTTCTAAACCAAAGCGTTAAAAAAAGGGTTTTCATGCCTAAACACAAAAACGCCTGATGGCATCCACTTAAGTGAGTGTCAACAGGCGTTTTTTGTCTTTCAGACTTTTTTCTCTAAAACAAAAGGCTTATACGACTTTCGTTAGCCAATTATGTTTGTCTTCTGCCTTACCCCATTGAATATCATTCAATGCTTGGCGAAGCTTCTGTGCAATAGGGCCAGGTTCGCCACTGCCGACTTTAAAGTCTTTACCATCGTGAATAAAAGTACCCACAGATGTCAGTACCGCGGCCGTACCAGACAACACCGCTTCCACTTCTGGCTTAGCGGCACGCTCAAGTAGCTCATCAACGGTAAGATCACGCTCTGATACCGTCATGCCTAAATCGTTTGCCAGAGTCAAAATGGATGAACGTGTCACACCATGTAGGAAACTAGTATCCAATCCTTTAGTGATGATTTCGTTACCGTCAATCAATAAGAAGTTAGCTGCACCAGTCTCTTGTACATCACCATTTGGACAAAACAGGATTTGATCCGCTTGTACTTCTTTTTGTGCTTTGGCGATAGGCCCCAATGCGCTGGCATAGTTACCACCACTTTTCACCATTCCCATATGAGGCGCACAACGCATGCCGTTTTCATCCAACAACAAACGTAACGCTTTAGCCCCACCCGTAAAATAATCCCCAACTGGAGACAACAATACATACAACATAGAAGAAGCCGTTGGCGCAGCGGCTTTACCGATGGCGGCTTCGGTACCAATATGAGTTGGTCGAATGTACATAGAACCTGGAGGCGTAGGTACATCCTCTGCATATTCTGCGACCACATCTAAGATCATTTTCGAAACGGCTGCCTCGTCAAATTCTGGCAAAAACAACAAACGACTGCTTTGCGCCAAACGTTTGATATTTTGGTCCATTCGAAACACATGCACACTACCATCTTCGTGGCGGAATGCCTTCAAACCTTCAAAACAGGTACTAGAATAATGCAAGACGTGCGCACCTGGATGCATTTGAATGCTGTCCGCCGCTACGATACTTGCTTCACTCCACTGATTATTTTCGAATGTCGCTAATGCCATCTTAGGCATAAAAACGCTACCAAAAGCCGCCATTACTGTTTCCTAAATTGAGTTTAATAAAGACAGAATGAGCCACTTTAAAAAAGGACTCATTCAATGAATAAATAGTAAAACGGAACCGAGTTTGAAGGAAGCAAATCTGAGGTTAGGAAGAAAATAAAATGAAATACTCAATATTTTTTGACATATTGGTTACATAAAAGCCGACCATTGGCTTAAGACCAAGACCAATCCCAGTAAATTGACAAACACACTTCCCCAAAACACCAACATAAAACGCTGTTTACTTCGCTTATGACGAAATAAACGTTGCGCCATTAACGCCCCAATCCAGCCGCCCAGCAAAGACAATAAATGCAAGGTAGATTCCCGAACTCGCCACTGGCCACGTATCGCCGCGTATTTATCAAAACCGTAAGCCAGAATGGCCAAAAGACTGAAAAAAGCATACCAAGCGCACATCAAGCTGAACATCATAATTGGGCTCGAAGCGACTCCATACGCTTACGATTTACCCCCAAATCGGAATACCCTACTCGAGAAGCTGAGCGAATGTGAATGGTCGTCAAACTCGATGATTCTTCGACAAAGTAAAACTCCACGTCATCCACAAAACGAAGCAGTGCAATCTTAAATTCAGCATGCAGATAGTTTGTCTCGATGGTAACGATATTCACACGTTTAGTCTGCTGTAAAATCGTTACCAGCGCCTGATGGGCCGTCTCCAGATTGCCATGAAATAACAATGGATCAATGTAATGCTCTCTATCTTGCGCCTGACTACAGACACAATTTGGCTTGCTTGAACAAGCCGTCAGTTGGCCGTTTTTAATACCCAGTTTTGCCATATCCATTCCTCTACTACAAATAGCCATCAATATTACGGTGGTATTGCTTCATTGCACCAACGATGCAATACCACAGTGTACCATCCATCAGAAACCGCCGCGCTTCTGAAAAAGCCATTATACGTAAGTCAAAATAGAACAGGCTAAAGCACTACTTAATGCCCTTACGTGATTCAATCGCGTCCACTTAACAGCATATTCATGCCAAAGAATGTGGCTTAATTCTGAATGTTTCGCCCCCTGTTTCAGTCGCTCATTCAATGGCACATTACCAAATAAAGTTACCGCAAACATACCCAGCAGATAGATCAAGGCTGACGCGACCCAAAGCCCCGACAACCCCGCTTGCCAGTGAAACACATGCCATATAAAAGCCCCCAACAAGCAAGCATTTGAAACAAAGAAAATAGGCATGAATACGCTGTTTAAAATCACTCGATTTATGCTGTTCATGACGTTAATTGCCTCGTTGGCAGCAAGACGATTTAATGCTTTCATCACAAAAGCGGAAAAAGCAAAATACGTTCCAGCCATGATACCCAATAAGACAATCAGTAACTCAGCCATCTGTATTCTCCTGTGATTGACACCATATCGACGCCTCGGCCTGATCCACGAGATATTGATCAAAACGACGCGCTGGTCGACCTAAAACTTGCCATACTGTATCCGTGGTCGATTCGTTACGCCCATCCAATACATTGACGAATAATTCGTTGATCAACCAGGCCATGTCATCGGGCAAACCTTGCGCCTTAGCACCCGCTAAATAAGCCTCTACTGGTACAGGGGTGAACTCCACCTTTCGCCCAATCATTGAACTGATTTTTTCGACGCAATCCATAAAACTCAGTAACTCAGGCCCTGTCACCTCCAATAATTGATCGGTCAAATGCGGCTGCGTGAACGCCGCTACCACCACATCGGCAATATCTTCTGCGTCTATAAAAGGTTCTGTGGCGTTAGGCTCAGGCAATACTAAGTTCCCAGCGGCAATGCCCTGTGCCATAAAACTCTCACTAAAATTTTGCATGAACCAACTGGCCCGCACCACATTCCACCTTAGTCCACTGTGTATGACCACCTGCTCAGCGCGCTGCGCCCCTTCTTCACCTCGGCCAGATAACAACACTAAATGATCGATTCCGACTTGTTTTGCCACGGCGACTAAAGCACTCATATCCTCTTCCGCTTGCGGGACTGCCAAATCAGGATAATAGGTCACATATAGGGCTTTCACACCTGTCAAAGCGGGCACCCAAGTGTCACGCCTTGCCCAATCAAACATCACTTCACTGTGGCGTGATAAGCCACGGGGATTCAAACCTAATGCGTTCAACTTATTCATAACTCTTGCGCCGGTTTTACCCTGGGCACCAATGATTGCCATTCTATTGTCTTTCATCTCAAATCCTCTCATTCAATGTTAAACATCAGCCAGTACTTGCTAACTTGAATGACAGTTTAATCGGCTAAAACTTGATATTTAATGCCTTAATGTCCATACTTTTTTGCAGTTCGTCTAAAAACACAGATTATAAAGTCATGGACACCAACATGCTTCCACCTCGTGATATACCTGCTCATTCCGATACGTTAGGCGAAACCCTTTATTCTCTTAGACTAAACGGTTTGATCTACGCCAATTCAGAGCTGATTGAGCCTTGGGGCATTGCCATGCCCCCTTTAGCAGGCAAAATGATGTTCCATATCGTGACGGAGGGAGGGAGTTGGCTAAGCTTCGAAAACGGTCAAAGCCACTATTTGCAGCCAGGTGAACTGGCCTTAGTCGCCAAAGGTCTGGGCCATAATATTAGTCATGAAAAGGGACAAACATGTGAACCTTTCTTCGACATTCCCGTCACCAAACTCTCAGAACGTTATGAATTTCTTCGCTATGGCGGAAAAGGACGTGAAAAAGAAAGAGAAAAAGTGGAAGGGCAAAGCGAAGCACAGGTAACTCGGCTCATCTGCGGGGTACTAAGCTTTGACCATATTGCAGGACAAAAGCTGATTACACAGCTTCCTGACGTCATTCACCTAAGCCAAGCAAAGGACAACCTACCTCTGTCTCTGCAAAGTATGATGCAAACCTTAGAACAAGAAGCCTCGACGCTTGCCCCTGGCGGTGAAACCATCATGACACATCTGGCTGACATTATTGTCATTCAAGCCATTCGCAACTGGATCACTCAAAGTAACCACACCTCAAATGGATGGCTTAGCGGCCTACAAAACCCGAAATTAGCTAAAGCCTTGTCAGCCATTCACACTCAACCACAATACGCTTGGACGGTTGATCAACTGGCATCATTAGCAGGCATGTCGCGCTCAGGGTTTTCTGCACATTTTACCCAGGTCATTGGTACCTCAGTGAAACATTACCTTACTGAATGGCGAATGAATTTGGCGAGACACAAAATCAATCAGTCTCAAGTGACTTTGGCCGATCTGGCCGAAGAATTGGGCTATCAATCGGAAGCGGCGTTCTCCAGAGCTTATAAGCGTATATTTGGAGAGCCACCTCTGCGGCCTAAAAAGCTCATAACGGATAAACGCGTTTAAAGTGTTCCAACACCAGCATCATATCTTCCGCTGGAGAAATGTCTAATTCTTCACATTCTTTAGAAAAGAAATCCCAGTGTGCCTCACGCCACCAGCCCAGTGACTTATCTCCCTCACCCTCGGCCACAGCAAACTCGGCCGTCACCTCATTAAAGCGGCATTCGCTAACTTGGGTTGTCTCAATGATACAAACCGGTTGCCCCTGCCAGTTGGTAACCACTTGCAAATGCCCAACTTGGGGATACGCTTCCTCGTCGTGATGATACCAATGCGCCATACTACACGAAGCCCGCTTTTCACCGCGCAAAATCAGTTCAGCGCAAAGATTGGCATTGACCTCATCGGCACAAAAGTAATCCGCACTAAATGAAGAGTACTGCTCAGCTTGCGCCTTGGGTAAACGTTTTAGATAGCTTGCTAGGTAGGATTGACATAATGAGGACATATTCTCAGGTAAAGCAATCACAAACTCTTTCGGTCTGTCACTTAGCGCTGCGACAATGTCGTTGATCATGGCTCTGACAATGGGCTTTTGTCCCGATGACGGTTTCCATACTAGATACAACATGGCGCTATCTTGCTCTGTCAGTGAGGCTTGCCAATGAGGTAATACCTCAACTAAACGACCGTCTCTTAGATCTTCTTCAATAAAAAGCTTACTCACCAAAGTAATACCTTGGTGCGCTTTAGCCCACATCAACAAGGGCGTTCCACCTTCTGACGAGAGCATTGGATCAATGCGGATTTTTCTGTACTCAGTTCCCTTTTTAAAATGCCACCAAGCATGCTGACGAGATCGATAGAAGGCCAAACAAGCGTGAGATTTTAAATCCTCTGGCGATTCAATGGGAGCTGACTGTTGCAGATAAGACGGAGAGGCAACCAGCACATTAGGCATCTTTCTTAACGGCCGAAAAAGTAAACTTGAGTCATCAGGACGCCCGTATCGAATGGCCAAATCAAATGGCCCTTTATGAAGATCAGACAAATTATTATCGAGACTGATCGCAATCTTAGTGTCTGGATGCTTCTGTCGAAATTGAGCGATGAGCGGCACAAGAACGCCCCGCCCTACGCTATCAAAAGTGGCAATACCCAAACGGCCATCGACTTTAGCATCATCTTTGACAAAGCTGTGCTTGGCAGCATGGACGGACTGCAAGATTTGTTTGCATTGATTATAAAACTGTTCGCCATCTGGCGTCAGATCAAGTCGACGAGTCGAGCGAATCAGCAATTGGGTTTTCACTTCATGTTCAAGTTGATTGACCTTTCTGGTGATGGAGCTTGGTTTTTTCCCTAACGACTCCGCCGCCGCGCTAAAGGAACCTAATTCCACCACTCGCACAAATTGCTCCATCGCTTCAAACACAATATCCAACCTCTGTTTACTAATGGAAAACAGTATTCCTCATTATTGCGCACAACGCAAAAATAGAAACCCGACTTAGGCAGTTTATGCATTGATAAAAAAAACGCACCATGTCCCTATTCACTTTAAACACATAGGAGTAAATCATGAGTGTATTCAATCTAATCGAGAAAAGACGTTCAATTAAACAGTTTGATCCCGACCATAAAATGTCGGACCAAGCGTTTCATAAACTCATCAATGCCGCGATACTGGCCCCTACCTCGTTCAATATTCAACATTGGCGTTTTGTGCGCGTGGTCGATGAACAACAGCGACAAAAAATCCAACATGCCGCCTGGAACCAAGAACAAATCAGCGCCGCGTCGGAACTCGTCATCATAGTCGCGAATACCCAAGCTTGGTCCGACAACCCGAGAAGATACTGGAAGAATGCCCCGAATGAGGCGCAAGACATGCTAGTGTCCATGCTGGAAAACTTCTACCAAGGCAAGACATGGCTACAAAGAGATGAAGCCATTCGCTCTGGCGCTATGGCTGGGCAAAATCTCATGTTGGCCGCAGAAGAAATGGGCTACAACACCAGCCCTATGATCGGCATCGAATTCGACAAGGTCGCTGACCTCATCAAATTACCAAAAGACCATGTCATCGTCATGATGCTGGCCATCGGCAAAGGCACCAAACCCGCACAACCCCGTGGCGGACAACTTCCTGTGGATGAACTGGTGTTTGAAAACACATTTTAGCGGTTTTTTAAAAGCATGAAATAATCGGGGCAGCATCAGCAGAATAACGTTACTGATCTGCCCCGTAACCATTTTTACCAATTGATATGAATTAAACAGTCTCCCTACGCCATCACTCAAAAACGTATTATTTTTTAAAAATACCAATGAAAAAAAGGATACTTAATGAATAAGCAACAGTGGTGTCAGACGTTATACTCACCTGACACCTAATAGACTTATTAAGGAAGAGGGTTAGTAGACTTATTCGCACCGTCTTTAAAGGTTTTCAAAGTCTTTTTTCGCTTGTTGAACCACAAAGTCCACATCACCCGGCAACATAAAACCGTGATCGACTAGGTTTTTCACCTTCGCTTTCACCACTTTTACATAGCCTTCCACATCGCCATAGCGTTCAGATATCGAGGGACGTGTATCGGCCTCTATCGCACCTTTTTCTTTTGCAAAGGCAATAAAAGAGCCATTCAAACCACAAAGATTACCTTTGGCATAACCTTCATTGCGCAAGTTCCACCCCCAATAAGTCCCTAAGGGCGCAGCGACACGGGGCACTTTTACGCCTCCCATGGCAATACCATCTGCATCAAGCTGTGGCACAAGTACAGGGTAGGCTTTACCGGCAACAGGAGGGATAACGCTGTGATCCATTACTTTAAGCACATTATAAACCGGCATGTAGCTGTCATCAGGTAGATGCAGTTCAGACAAGGCAACAAGGCTGCCATCGCGAGTATTTGGATACTGGCTAGCAGGAGGCTGAGTACCATCCGCGATCCAGCCTTGCATTGCGCTTGTTAACGCCCGCATTACCGGTGCGGCACTGATAGGGTTCGTTGGGTACTGGCATACCGCCTTACTTTTACTCACCGCCCCCCAAACATTAAAGTGCGGAGCACCAGCCAAGAAGTACCAACGAACCTCGTCCGGAACCTTAATCTCAGTGCCGTCTGGCGCAGTAGACATTAGGGCCGCCCTGGCTTGCCAAAACTCTGTCGAGGTATCCGTTTGCATGATTTTAGGGCAGGTATTACTGGTACGGCATGCTTGTAAAATACCATCAGTACGACCCGTCAAAGGATCGGTTGACAAGGCATAGCCAAAGGGAAATTGGTCACCTTGCACATCATGGTCTTCATGTTGGCGAGAGTAACGACCTACTTTAGCAAAACGATAGTTCGTATAAGTCTTACGGGACCCTGCAATATGAGTAATCACCCCATCAAATACCTTAGTAAGGGACTCATCGGCATTGAAGCCTTGGTAGATGAAATCACGCAAAAAACGCCCCGATTGAGAAAGACCAAGACCAATGCTGTTATCGATCTTTTTCAATGGCGACGCCACGTCATGGCCCTTAGAACCGCGTAAGAAACTCACCACATCCGCCGTGGCGGTAAAAGCCAGTCCAGCAGGTACGGCGTTTTTCGCCCTATAGATGAATTCATAAATGACGCCGTTATCAAACCCCTTAGGACGAGTAATCTCGATTTGCGTAGGTGACAGGTATTTAAAAGATAAACCGGACACAGTGGAACGCGGGTCATCTGCGTTTTGGCGCACGCTCAGTGTCGCGTTTTTGCTGTCCATATCCATCGCCGGATAGGTCAAGTTGGCGGTCATAACCTGATCGGCTTTATCAAATATAAATTCTTCCCGTGAAAGACCAGTAACAGAAGGCAACACGGGGACATTCAGCTTGAGTTTATTCTCGGGTAAATCGGTTTGCCAACCGCTCCAGACAAGGGTGTAGCCGTTGTCCATCAAAAAACCATCACCCGCATCCTTCACCGTTTCAGGCATACCAAGGCTGCTTGCCCTGTTTAATAAAGCAAGCGATAAATTTCTTCCGCGGTTTAACACTTCATAAAATAAAGTACCGTTCGCTTTTTCCGCATCGATAGGACGTAGAATTGACACCTTAGTTGAGTAATGAACGAGTCCGTCTTTGCCTACCGGAGCATACTCCAGATCAACAATTTTTTTGCCCCGTGTGGAATTAGGGTCAATCGCCAGCTCAGCGATCGCATCAATACGTTCATAGGCACCGACATCCCCAAAGCGAGTGCCCTCAAAAACAGGGCGAATGGTGTTGGTAACAGTAAAATTCGTGACTTTTGCCTGCGTCACAAGAGGAGACATTGTTAAAGCAATCCCGAATGCGGTACATAACCATTTCCTAGTTTTACACATAGTATTCCATCCTTTTTATTACTAGATCCCTACGTAGCGCTATTAAATAAAGCCACTCGGACATGAAAGTATCTTGGGGTTTTATAAGGGGTGAGCCTAAGAACAGTGATTTATTTTCATAAATAACTGTTCGTTGTGACTCAGAACAGCAGAATCCCCTCCGTACAAAGACGCTCTTACAGAGGGGAATAATTATTAGACTTTAAATTTGCTCGTTATATTTTCAATAAGCTGAGATTGTTTCTCCAGACCAGACATTTGCTCAGACGCTTTTTCTGCGCCAGAACTGATGTTATCAGCCTGTACCACAATGCCATTGATGTTCTCTGCAATCTCATCGGCCACCGCTGACTGTTCTGTTGCGGCGGTCGCAACCTGAATATTCAACAGCGTCAGCCCCTCAATGGATTCAGTGCTACTACTGATGAGTGCACGAATATTTGACATAGCCTCAAGCACTTTGTTGCGTTGCACGCCAGAACGCTCCATGTCGCTTACCGTGTTCGCAGCGCTGGCTTGCAGCTTCTCCAAAATACCACTGATTTCAACAGTACTCTCTTGGCTGCGCTGAGCAAGCGTTCTCACTTCATCGGCAACAACAGCAAAGCCTCGACCTTGCTCCCCAGCTCGTGCGGCTTCAATAGCGGCGTTCAGTGCCAGTAGATTGGTTTGTTCAGAGATACTTTGAATCACGCTTAATGCAGAATTAATATCTTCTACATTTTGTCCTAATTCATTAATAGACTTCTCAACATCCGTCATCAATATATTGAGGTTCTCAAGTTGCTCATTTGATGTTTCCACCTGATTAAGGACATCTTTGGTTTGTGAATTAGCAGACTCAGCAGATGAGCGAGTAACCTCCGCATTATTAGCGATATCACTGGCAGTAGAGGACATTTCATCTATTGCGGCAGCAACCTGTAAAGCACCATCTTTTTGAGTATTAACAGACTCGACCAAGAGTAACTGATGCTCTGAGGACGTTTTTGCAATCTGATTTAACTCTTGAGTTGTCGCTTTTAAATGTGTGATATCAGAGTTAAGAGAAGCAAGGAAGCGATTAAAGTTTTTCGATATCTCATCAATTAAATCGATATAGCTATAAGGTAGCGCTACCGTCAAATCGCCGTTACCATTCGCAAGGTCGGCGACAGAAAGACGCAGCGTATTAAGCGACCGATATAGTATTGACACAGCGAAAGACACCAACAGAATAATAAGCAGCATAACAACAATAGTGATCACTGCATTTTGAAGCAGTATCGAGTTTTTAGAACCATTAATCTCTGCTGTTATCGTATCAACTATTTTTTGTGTCTCATCTAGATAAATACCCGCATTAATCATTAAATCCCATTCAGGGATATATAAGGAATAAGCGTATTTTAGTGACGGCTCTTCAGCACCGGGTTTGAGGTGAAAATATTCGACAAAATGCGTACCATTTTTTGCGGCTTTAACCAGCTCTTTGAAAAAAAATGTTCCTTTAGCATCGGTGCGATCAAGAATATTGGATCCTACTATTTTTTTACTTACGCCATGTTGAAGCATGGTGCCGTCAGAGGTAAAAGAAAATATATAGCCTTGACCATCATTAAATTTTATCGAATTTAAAATCGCTAACGCTTCAGGCAGACCTTCTTTGTTAGGCTTCTTTGCATAGGGTTCGACAATTGTTCTCACCGACTCCATCACAGCCATCAAGCCTTTCTTCTCCACGTCCAAAACCGAATGAGAAATGGTTTGTGTGGTTTTTTCTTGAACAACTTGAATCGCAGTTAGCATTTCGATAGCCGATAACACACCCGCTAGAAGCAATGGCAATAAGGTAAGCATGTATATTTGAAACTTTAAAGACCGTAACATAGATCATCCTTTCTGGTTTAAACGATTAAAAGTATTTACTATTACTAAAACATCAGCTTAAGATGCTATCAGCATTACAAAATGTAATACTGTGTGATTATGCGATTTCTCCATAAATATTACTATGATTTTGCATGAATAGAGCACGTTTATTCACAACATCAGCCTATTCTTGAGCGACTCCTAAACCTTAGAAACATACGATCAAGCCGAGCAAGGCGCCTTAACTTTCCCAAAAGCCCAATATAAGCAGCCATACGGCTGTTTCATCACTTTTATACCATTAAACAAGATGATTGAACCTTATTTTATAATGTTTAAACGGATTCCCTACTCGTATCATCTGGTCGACTGGAAACTGGACCTCCCAGACGTTATTAGACGACTACATAGCCTTCACATGCTCTTAGTCCCTATCCAAATAAGAATTATCAACTACACTCAGTAACAATGGCTTCATGAAAACGTGAAGAGTATCAGTGGACATATAAGGCATTCTCTAAATCAAATATTGGTCAGGAAGGCAATCAGAACTACAAACTACACCGTTCAGGACACTTTTTTAAAGCCTTTACCAAATAATAAAAGCATGGATATAGCTGAGGAGGATTTATGTTTTGGACGGATTATAAGGTATCTCATCTCCCCCCTTTAATGACTCAAAAGTGGGATGACATTCACACTCCCACTCAGCTCATTCGCAGCATGTTTATCTTACTATCTCTCTTGGCCAGTGCCATTTTGATTTTTTCTACTCTGACCATTTACTGGGTGTCAAAAGCCTACATTCTTGATCGGGCTGAAGCCGAAGCCATCAGCATCAGTCAATCCTTTACCAACAGCTACCATGAATTATTATTAGCCAATGAAAATGCCATGATTGATCTCAGCAACATTCCTGAAGACTCATTAGACATCGCCTTTCGCCAGACGTTAGAGCCATTCCATATGATTAAGGTAAAGGTCTTTACTCCCGAGAAAACCATTGCCTACAGCACAGATAAAAAGCTTATCGGTACTCTGAATATTGGCAATGATTCCCTTGAAAAAGCGCTAACGGGTGTACCTGTTTCTAAAATGTATTACAAAGACAGTGAGATGGATTTAGCTTTTGAGAAACAGTTTAATATTGATGTAGTATCGACTTACACAGCCATTTACAATCAATCAGGGCAGATCGCTGGGGCCATTGAAATTTATCAAAATGTCACTCGCTTCCGCGATGATATGAACACCGCCATGCTCACCGGCACACTCATTGTCCTTGCCAACCTATTGATCATTTTTTTCATTGCTTACCGCTTAATGAAACTGCCTCTGTCTGCCTTGAAAATAGCCCATAACAAATTACAAAGTATGGCAACCAAAGACGGTTTAACACAGATAAATAACCGTACTCAGACCTTATCTTTTTTTGATAAAGAAATTGACCGTTTAAATCAGTTTGGTGGCAAGCTCAGCGTTATTTTAATGGACTTAGATAAGTTTAAATTAATCAATGATACCTATGGTCACCCCGCGGGTGATGAAGTACTCAAACAGTCCGCAAAAGCCATTCGAGCAAGCCTTAGACAAGGAGATTGTGTCGGTCGCTATGGTGGCGAAGAATTTATCGTAATATTACCGCACGCAAATGAAAAGCAAGCCTTCGATGTGGCTGAACGAATCCGTACCGCCATCCAAAATCTTAAAATAGTTTACGATGACAAAACCATTTCGGTTTCAATCAGTGCAGGTATAACGGAAGTGTTCACAACAGAAGAAGACCCAGATGACTTTATTAAACAAGCGGATCATGCTCTATATGACGCCAAAGCAAAAGGTCGAAATTGCTGTATCAGATCTTCCCAGTTACAAGATGATTAGTTTAATCTTTCTTAACTTTTTTCCTTGTATAAACCATAAAACAGGGAAAAGTTAGAACCGTTCATCTTAAAAATGTGAAAAAGAGACAATCAGACGTAATGCAAAAAGCCTAGGGCATGACAAACTAAAACAACGCCTTTTCTATCAGACCTTTTACTTCAGCAAGCTGATGTTCATCATCGACAAGACACTCAATTTTGGATTGCAGAACACTGTCTTGCGTGGCGAAATCCAGCTCCGTTTGGGTGATGTTGCACTCAATGGCGCTCTCGGTATTAAGGTTGAGTCGGCCTTTGAGTCGCCAAAAACCTTTGTGCTGTTTGAGTTGTTGTACGAGGTCTTCTAAAGCAGATTGTTGAAATAAAATGTCTCCGGCAATCACCCAACCAATGCTACAAAGTGTTTGATCGCGCTTTTCAAAGACGGTGATCTTGTCATGCTGACGCGGAATGGCCTCTTGATCATGATGGTGATGGTGATGGTGATGTGAATGGTCATGATGGTGTGAATGATCATGATGGTGTGAATGGTCATGGAGTGACACAATCGTCGCTTCTCTCTTCGAATAATCAAGCCAAGATAAAGCGATATCGCCATGATAAGAAAAAGCGTATTTTTTCGGGTCTTTGAGTTGTGCGACAAAAGCTAGAAATTGATCTTGCTGGGCTTCCGAGTATTGGTCGGCCTTTGACGCAATCAGCACATCAGCTTGATCGATCTGGTCAAAGAACGCTGGATGACCAAGGTATCTTGGATCTTGTAAATTACGAACGTCCAGCAAGCACACAGACGCTTTGACATCCAGCACATCATGGTAGTGTTCGGCTTGCAATTGCGCCATGATTTGCGCGGGGTGACCAATGCCAGTGGGCTCAATGAGTATGCGGTCTGGATTGACCTGCTTGATCAGTGCATTCAAGCCTGTACTGAACGCCGCCGAGGTCACACAACATAAACAACCGCCTGGTACTTCTTTGATGCTAGCACCACTGTCTGCCAGTAACGCACCATCTATGCCCACTTCACCAAACTCATTGACCAATACCGCCCAGTGTTCACCCGCAGGTACCTTACTGAGAAGCTGGCGAATGAGGGTCGTTTTACCAGATCCTAAAAATCCGGTAATGATGTTCACTGGAATATTATGATACGTCATGGTGTTTACTAAAAAATTCGTCTCTATTGAGATTTATCGCCACTGATGCGACTACCGACGGCGGATTTTTGATCCTTATATTTGGCGTTATCGCGCTTGTTATAAGGGCGTTCTGCTGGACCAGACAAGGTTTCAAAGTTAATCGCCCCTATGGTCATTCCTGGGCTTAGAGCAATGGGTAATTTCCCCCCATTAAGGAATTCCAAAACGATGCCACCACTCCAACCGGGATCAATACGGTGAGCCGTTACGTGCACCATGAGCCCCAAACGAGCCAGAGAAGAACGGCCGTCTAACCAACCGACCAAGTCGTCAGGAATCGTGACCGACTCTTTGGTCACACCCAATACCAGTTCTCCAGGGTGAATAAAGAAAGGTTTGCCATCATCGACTAGGATCTCATCACTCATCACAGATTCGATGACTTTACTCAGATCGTCTTTGGAACTGCTCAGGTCAAGATAAGGCGCTGGGTGACCTTGAAACACTCGAAATGAGTTGCCCAAACGTAAGTCCACCGACACACCGCTGATCACGCTGTTGTCTGGGCGTGGCTCAATCACGATGTTGCCTTGGTCTAGGGCTTTAATTATATCTCGGTCACACAAACGCATGTTACTTCCTCAATCGTCGCTCATGCCAATGGTTGGCATCACAAATTGCTGTTCTTGTAGGCGGGCAAGAGTAGCACCCAACTGACGAGCAATCGACTGATAAATGCCCGTCACCTCACTATCGGGGGAATTTACCACAATCGGCCTCCCTAAATCACTCTGTTCACGAATCGACAAACTCAACGGCAACTTACCCAAGACATTGACGCCGTATTCTTTTGCTAAGCTGGCACCACCCTCATCACCAAAGATGGCTTCATGATGGCCACAGTTAGAACAAATGTGCGTTGACATGTTTTCTACCACGCCCAATACCGGAATCTTCACTTTATTAAACATCTCTATGCCACGACGAGCGTCCAACAGCGCAATGTCTTGCGGTGTGGTAACGATCACAGATCCAGCAACCGGCACTTTTTGCGATAACGTCAATTGAATGTCGCCAGTACCTGGTGGCATATCAACAAACAAATAATCCAAGTCATCCCAATCGGTTTGCGTGAGAATTTGCATCAAAGCCCCAGTAACCATAGGACCACGCCACGCTACTGGCGTATCTTTGGTCATCAAAAAGGCCATCGACATGACTTGCACACCATGAGCGCTCGGCGGAATAAAGAACTTTTCATCGCGCACTTGTGGTCGAGTACCATCGGCAAAACCCAGCATCATACCTTGGCTTGGGCCGTAAATATCCGCATCCAGAATCCCCACGCGCGCGCCTTCACGTGCCATGGCCAAGGCCAAGTTCACCGTAGTGGTCGATTTACCAACCCCACCTTTACCCGACGCCACGGCAATCACATTTTTCACCCCATTAAGGCCAGGTAAATTCCCCTGTGTAGCGTATTGGCTGATTTCGTGTTCAATCTCTAACGTCAGTTCCCGAGTATCGTTTAGCGCTGTTTGAACAATTTGCTCTAGTTGCGCCTGCTGTTGCTGCGCTGGGTAAGGTAAAGTAATACGCAAATGTAAACGGGCGTCATCACCGGTCAATTGCCAGACATCACCATAGGCTTGTTGGGTATTGGGATCGATCAGTTCAGCCAAAATGGTCTGCTGTTGAGCATGCAGTTCGTCTAAGGTGGGCATGTAGGCTCCTAATTAACAAGCGGCGCGAATAAATGGATATGATGATGCCAATGTGGGGGCAAATCGTGGAAAAGCAAGGCTTAGACTTGCACTGAATAAGTGGCGTCTTATAATGTCGCCTTTCAACATGCTATCCCTTATTTAGACTGAGACTCTTTTTCGTCGTCCACCTCTAAATTCTGATAGAATATTCGACCTTTTTTAATCCAGTAGGCTTATCAAAAATGGCACAAACGCAACGCAAAATACTCGTCACCAGCGCCCTTCCTTATGCAAATGGATCTATCCATTTAGGACACATGCTGGAACACATCCAAACAGACATCTGGGTGCGTTTTCAGAAAATGCGTGGGCACGTGTGTACTGCGGTTTGTGCCGATGACGCCCATGGCACCGCCATTATGATTAAAGCGGAGCAAAATGGCATCACCTCTGAAGAGTTGATCGAAGGCGTGCGCCAAGAGCACATGAAAGACTTCAATGATTTCTTGATTGGTTACGATAACTACCACTCAACTCACTCAGAAGAAAACCGTGACATTTCTACCAGCATCTATAAAGCGCTGCGTGATAACGGCAAAATCTCAGTACGTTCCATCGTGCAAGCTTACGATCCAGAAAAAGAAATGTTCCTAGCAGATCGCTTTATCAAAGGCACATGCCCTAAGTGTAAAGCGGAAGACCAATACGGCGACAACTGTGAAGTGTGTTCCGCCACTTACACGCCAATGGAAATGATCAACCCACGCTCAGTGTATTCTGGTGCGACACCCATTGAAAAAGAGTCCGAGCATTACTTCTTTAAATTACCCGATTTCCAAGACTTCTTAGCGAAATGGACTCGCAGTGGCACCTTACAAGACCAAGTGGCGAACAAACTGGCCGAGTGGTTGGATTCCGGTTTACAAGAATGGGACATCAGCCGTGACGCACCTTATTTTGGCTTTGAAATTCCAGACGCTCCTGGCAAATATTTCTACGTATGGCTAGATGCTCCGATCGGTTACATGGCGAGTTTTCAGAATCTGTGTGATCGCACGGAAGGGCTAAACTTCGAGGATTACTGGGCAAAAGACTCAGACGCCGAGCTTTACCACTTCATCGGTAAAGACATCATCAACTTCCATGCTTTGTTCTGGCCTGCGATGTTAGATTGCGCCGGTTACCGCACCCCCACGAAAGTAAATGCCCACGGCTATGTCACGGTAAACGGCACCAAGATGTCTAAGTCACGCGGCACTTTTATTAAGGCGCGTACTTACTTAAACCATTTAGACCCACAATACTTACGCTACTACTTTGCCGCTAAGCTTAACGCCAGCGTCGACGACATTGATTTAAATCTAGAAGATTTCATCCAACGAGTGAATTCTGACGTAGTAGGTAAAGTGGTTAATATTGCCAGCCGTACCGCCAGCTTTATTACTAAGAAGTTTGATGGTCAGTTGGCTACTGAGGTCAGCGAAAACGACATGATTCAATCTTTCATTGATGCTGGTGATGTGATTGCCGAGCATTTTGAAAGCCGTGAATACGGTAAAGCCGTTCGTGAAATCATGCGTTTGGCTGACGTGGCGAATACTTACATTGCCGATCAAGCGCCTTGGGTTTTGGCAAAAGAAGAAGCCACACTGCCTAAAGTTCAAGAAGTCTGTACTGTCGCCTTGAATCTATTCAGTGTGTTAGCAACTTACTTGAAACCGGTTATGCCAAACATGGTGGCCGATGCCGAAGCCTTCTTGAATAAAGCGCTAACGTGGGACAACCGTTCAGAATTATTGTTCGGCCATACCATCAATAAATTCAAGCCTCTAATGGGTCGTATTGAGCAAAAACAGATTGATGACATGATTGAAGAAGGCAAGGTGGAAGCCGCAGCCGAAGCTGCGTCGAAAGCACCTTCCGTGACAAACGTTCAACAAGAAACAGAATTGAGCAAAGAACCTCTCGAAGCAGAAATCAATTTTGATGATTTCGCGAAAGTGGACTTGCGCATTGCATTAATTGCTAAAGCAGAGCATGTAGAAAAAGCCAACAAGCTTTTGAAACTGACCCTTGATATTGGTGGTGAAACACGCACTGTCTTCTCTGGTATTAAGTCAGCTTATAAGCCAGAAGATTTAGAAGGCAAATATACGGTCATGGTTGCTAACCTTGCACCACGCAAGATGAAGTTTGGCTTATCAGAAGGCATGGTATTAGCAGCAGGCCCTGGTGGTGAAGAAATTTACCTACTGGAACCACATGCTGGCGCCAAACCTGGTCAACGCGTCATGTAGCCACCATCTGCTATTGTTTAACCTAGATGAGAAAGATTCTTAATAGGTTAAACAATAGCATTGTAATAGATACATAAATCCAGCTTATATAATCGAAACTTATTATCTATATACTAAATCAGACTATATATACTGGATTTTTAGCTTTGTTAGTTATAAGCAGATTGGTATAGTTACGCTCGCAGGAAGTGCTCGGGCAAGCACTATTAGTTTCGATGAATTTACCCTTTTTTTGGACGTGAGATGACTGAATATCTGTTGATACTAGTCAGCACCATTTTGGTGAACAATTTTGTCTTGGTACAGTTTTTAGGACTCTGCCCTTTCATGGGTGTGTCTGGAAAATTAGAGACATCTATTGGTATGGCGATGGCCACCACCTTTGTACTGACTCTTTCCAGTCTGTGCAGCTATCTCACTTTTACCTACATATTGCAGCCATTTGGTCTGGAATATCTGCAAACTATTTCCTTCATATTAGTGATTGCTGTCGTGGTGCAATTTACTGAAATGGTGGTACATAAAACCAGTCCTTTGTTGTACCGCGTGCTGGGGATTTTCCTACCCTTGATAACAACCAACTGTGCTGTACTGGGTGTGGCGCTGCAAAACATCAGCAAACAAAACGACTTTGTTGAATCCATTTTATATGGCTTCGGTGCCGCGGTCGGCTTCTCATTTGTCTTGGTGTTGTTTGCCGCCATGCGCGAACGCATCAATGTGGCCGACGTACCTGTGGTGTTTAAAGGGTCGGCAATCGGCATGATCACGGCAGGTTTAATGGCCTTGGCTTTCATGGGCTTCACCGCCTTGGTACAGATTTAGGAGCCAAACCATGACAACTGTATTATTGGCCATCGGCATCCTAGTGTTATTAGCCTTAGTCTTTGGCGGCATTTTAGGTTATGCCAATGTGCGCTTCCATGTGGAAGGCGATCCGATCGTTGATCAAATCGATGCTTTGCTTCCCCAAACTCAGTGTGGCCAATGTGGTCACCCAGGCTGTCGACCTTATGCCGAAGCCATCTCCAACGGCGAAGCCATTAATCACTGCCCACCAGGCGGTCAAGCAACGATTCAAGCCCTAGCCGATTTACTCGATGTAGAAGCCATACCGTTAGACGGTGATCACGGTACCGAAAGTGCCAAACGCGTCGCAGTGATCCGTGAGGATGAATGCATTGGCTGTACCAAATGCATCCAAGCTTGTCCTGTAGATGCGATTCTAGGGGCCGCAAAACAAATGCACACCGTCATTTCTGATGAATGTACCGGTTGCGACCTATGTGTTGAGCCTTGCCCAGTGGATTGTATTGATATGGTAGAAGTGGGCGTTAACACCAAAACCTGGTCTTGGGATAAACCGCAAGGCGTTACCAGCACCTCGTTGAATATTATTGCGACAGATCGTCAGACGGAGGCCGCACACTAATGCAGGCGTTTGATATTTTCTCTTTTCATGGCGGCATTCACCCACCAGAAAATAAGGCACAGTCACTGCAACTGCCTTTAGGTCGTCCAGGTCTGCCAAACGAATTAATCTTGCCACTGGGCCAACACATTGGTCAGAGTTCACGACCTCTGGTAAAAGCCGGTGACAAGGTGTTAAAAGGTCAAACCCTGGCCATTAACAATGGCTTTCTAAGTAGTTTTTTACACGCTCCGACTTCTGGCACCATTACCGCAATTGAAGAACGCTTGATCGCTCATCCGTCTGGTTTGAGCGACCTGTGTGTCATTCTGCAACCAGACGGTTTGGAAGAATGGCAAGCCCTCGAACCTTTGGTCGATTGGCAAACCAAAAACCGCACCGATGTGTTGGCATATTTATCAGAAATGGGCATTGTCGGCATGGGCGGCGCAGGCTTTCCTACGCAAGTAAAACTGCAAGGTGCCAACAAATCCCCTTTGACTCACTTCATCATCAATGCCGCAGAATGTGAACCTTACATCACGGCAGATGATATGCTGATCCGTGAAAAAACACTGGAATTGATTCTTGGCATAGAAGTATTACAACACCTAGTCAACGCCAGCCAAGTGGTGATAGGCATTGAAGACAACAAACCAACCGCGATTAAGTTACTAAACGACTTACTGGATGAGCGTAACAGCACCATCAAAGTGGCGGTGGTACCAACCAAGTACCCGTCAGGCGGTGAAAAACAGCTGATTCAACTGCTTACCGGCAAAGAAGTACCCAGCGGCCAACACCCAGCGGACATCGGTATTTTGTGTCAAAACGTCGGCACCTGTGTCGCCGTTCACGATGCGGTTTATTTGGGCAAACCCCTAATTTCTCGTTTTACCACATTAACGGGCGATGCCTTAAATGCACCACAAAACGTGGAAGTGTTATTGGGCACACCTGTGTCTCACCTATTGGCCTACGCAGAATCCCAAGACAATAGACTACATCGCCTTGTGATGGGCGGCCCTATGATGGGCTTTACTCTAGATTCCCCTCAAGTACCTGTGGTGAAGACCAGCAACTGTATTCTGGCCGCGACCAAAGAAGAATTGCCGCCGCCAGCCCCAGAACAAGCCTGCATCCGCTGTGGCATGTGTGAACAGGCCTGCCCTGTCAGCTTGTTACCACAGCAATTGCTTTGGTTCAGCAAAAGCCAAGAACACGAAAAAGCCGAACATCACAATTTGTTTGATTGCATCGAATGTGGTGCTTGTTCTTATGTCTGCCCAAGCAGCATCCCCTTAGTACAGTATTATCGTCATTCTAAGAGCAGCATTCGTGAAGCTCGTGAATCAGCCGTAAAAGCCGACCTTGCTAAGCAACGCTTTGAAGCACGTAAAGCACGTCAAGACGCAGAAGCGGCTGAGAAAGAAGCCAAACGTCTAGCACGTCAAAAACCGGCACCAACTAAGGACGCCAGCAAAGTCGCACCAAAAGCGGCTGCCAGTGCGGCACCTGCGACAAACGACGAAGCCAAAAAGCTCAAAGTGGATCTGGCCATTGCCAAAACCAAATTGAAGAAGCTGGAAAAGCAATTACTCAGCGCGCAAGAAAACGAGCATGTTGAAGAGATCAACAACTTACAACTGCAAGTGACAGACCAAGCGAACCAAGTGAAAGACTTGGAAGCACAAATGGCCAAGGTTGCACCGGCTGCACCGGTGGCGAAACCAACACCAGCAGCGCAAGACAGTGCCAGCGATGAATTGAAAAAAGCCAAAGTGGATCTTGCTCTGGTCGGCGTGAAGCTGAAAAAAGCTCAAAAGCAACTGGACGAAACACCAGACGATGCGGACTTGAAACAAAAAGTCGCGGATTTACAAGCGCAACAACAAGCCGCTCAAGCCAAATTGGATCAAGCGGGGGCAGCCACACAAGTCGCCGCTAAGTCGGCTCCAAAGCCTGCAGCCAATGATGAACTCAAAAAGGCCAAAGTGGACCTGGCTCTGGCGGGTGTAAAACTGAAAAAAGCCCAAAAGCAATTGGCTGAAGCGCCTGAAGACGCTGAATTGAAGCAAAAGGTGGCCGATTTAGAAGCACTGCAAAAAGCAGCTCAGACCAAATTGGATCAAGCACAGGCCAGCGATAATGTGACCGCCAAACCTGCCAGTGGTGAAGCTGCAGCGAACGGCGACGAGCTGAAAAAACTCAAAATTGACGCCGCCATTGCCAAAGCAGCCGTGAAGAAAGTGGAAAAAGCTCTGAAGAAAGCGGAAGAGCTACAAGCACCAGAGCTTGACACATTGCGTCAGCAATTCAAAGACGCTCAGCAAAGAGCCTCTGAATTGGAACATGCCCTAGCCAACCCGAATGCACAGCCTAAAACAACCGTGGCCTCAAAACCTACGCAAAACAGTGTCGGCACAGCAGACGAAGATAAAAAGCGCAAAGTGGACCTTGCCATTGCCAAAGCCGGTATCAAGAAAGCCGAAAAGAACCTTGCCCTATTAAAAGAACAAGGTAAGAGCGAAGCCGACATCCAAGCTTCTGAGTGGCCACAGAAATTGCTCGATGCTCAGCAAAAACTGGCGCAATTAGAAACCGCAACACCGGCAGCGGAAACAGCCTCTGCTAAGAAAACATCAACGGCGGCTCAAGCACAGCCAGCGGCTCCAACGAACGCAGACGATGACAAAAAGCGCAAGATTGACCTCGCCATTGCCAAAGCCGGTATCAAGAAAGCGGAAAAGAACCTTGCTCTATTAAAAGAGCAAGGTAAGAGCGACGAAGCAATCCAAGCGTCCGAGTGGCCACAAAAATTGCTTGAAGCTCAGCAGAAACTGGCACAATTAGAATCGACCGAAGCGCCACAGTCGAATCCGGCCAAAGCCAAACCATCGACAATCGAAGCATCGACAAGCGAACCAGCAAATGACGACGCGCCTCAAGCCAGTTTGGCAGAACAAATTAAGCAACAAAAAATAGCCGTTGCTTTAGCCAAAGCACAAGCCAACAAACTGGCGAAAAAGCTTGGCGTGGAACCGGACAATGCGGAGCAAGTTCAAATAGAAATCGCTCAACTTAAAGACAAGCAAGCGCAAGCGGAACATTTGCTTGAGCAACTGATGAAACAGCAAGAGAGTCAATAAATGGCATTATTGAGAATATCGTCTCCCCATGCGCAACGTGCAGGCCATCGCACTTCTTGGGTGATGCAAATGGTCATCTTGGCAACCGTGCCAGGCATCCTAGTGCAGACTTGGTTGTTCGGTTTTGGCACCCTGATCAACATTATCATTGCTTGTTTAACAGCACTTGCCAGTGAAGCACTCATTCTGTTGATTCGTAAACGCTCAGTAGCCTTCTTTCTAAAAGACTACAGTGCCTTATTAACGGCGGTATTGCTGGGCATTGCCCTTCCCCCCGTGGTGCCTTGGTGGGTCACGGTTACTGCGGTTGGTTTTGCTATTATTTTCGCCAAACAATTGTACGGCGGTTTGGGCAACAACCCATTCAATCCCGCCATGGTGGGTTACGCTATTGTACTGGTGTCCTTTCCGGTGCCCATGAGCCAATGGCTAGGTCACACCAGCCTTACGACTTCAGGGGAAACCCTGTCTTTGTTACAGAGCCTGCAAGCCATTTTCCATCATTTGCCCAGCATTGATGGCTATACCATGGCAACACCATTAGACGGTTTTAAGCACAAAGATTTACTCGACAGTGAAGCCGCGTTTAATACTCTTCCAGCCTTACAAGCGGCCAGTGTCAATGCTTGGCTGTGGATCAACCTTGCTTACCTCGCAGGGGGTTTAGGGCTACTTTGGTTACGCATCATTACTTGGCACACACCGGTGGCTTTCTTAGCCGGTTTGTTGGCTCTGTCTGGCGTATTTTATGTTATTGATCCAAGCCATTTTGCTTCCCCAGCGTTTCATTTAGCAACGGGGGCGGCCATGTTTGGTGCCTTCTTTATTGCCACCGACCCTGTGTCTTCTTGTACCAGTAATCGTGGTAAGCTGATCTATGGTTTGGGCATTGGCATTCTCATTTACATTATTCGTACTTGGGGTGGTTACCCTGATGGTGTGGCATTTGGTGTACTCTTGATGAACTTTGCTGCGCCGCTAATTGATTACTACACACAACCACGCAGTTATGGTCATAGCAAAGCCAAAAAAGGCCTAAAAGTTGGGGAGGACAAGTAATGGAAATACTCTCTTCGATTCGACGCAACAGTCTTGGCTTAGGCATATACGCTGTCTTAACCGCAGGTTTGATCGCCGTGACCCATCAACTGACCGATCACACCATTAAGGACAATATTCTTGAAGCGCAGATCTCTGCCTTTAATGACATTTTACCTGCTGATTTGTATGACAACGATCTCACCAAGGACACCGCCACTTTGCCGGTTGATCCTCTGTTAGGCAGCGAAACTGGCACTAAGATTCATATTGCCCGTAAAGACGGTGAGGTCACTGGCATCATCTTCGAAACGACCGCCACTCGTGGTTACAATGGTAATTTGGATATGCTGGTAGCGATTAACCGTGATGGCGTCGTCACCGGTAGCCGTGTCATCAGTCACAAAGAAACACCTGGCCTAGGCGATAAGGTGGATTTGAAAAAATCCGATTGGATCCTTAGCTTTGCCAATAAGTCGTTAAACAATCCAGAGTTATCCGGTTGGGCAGTGAAGAAAGACGGTGGTGACTTTGACCAGTTTACTGGCGCGACCATTACACCGAGAGCCGTGGTTCGGGCTGTCAAAAACACCCTTTTGTACTTTGATCAAAACAAGGACGCGCTGCTGGCGCGTTAGTGAATGACGATGAAAATGAGCGCAGAAACCGCCGTCGCTGACGACGTACAAGACCCTAATTTAACAAGCACAGACTCAGCTGAGACAAAACCCTCAGCCAATTATGCTGAGATCATCTACAACGGCATTTGGAAGAACAACCCGGCCTTAGTGCAATTGCTTGGCTTGTGTCCCATGTTGGCGGTGACCAGTACCGTTGTTAATGCGTTAGGACTTGGCCTCGCCACACTGGTCGTATTGGTCGGTTCTAACATCGCGGTATCCATTATCCGTAACTATGTTTCTGAAGCGGTGCGTTTGCCTGCTTTTGTGATGATCATTGCGTCTTTCACCACCTCCATCGAACTCATCATGCAAGCTTATACGTATGAGCTGTACCAGATTCTCGGCATATTTATCCCCCTGATTGTGACCAACTGTGCCATTCTAGGTCGTGCTGACGCCTTTGCCAGCCGTAACCCTATTTTGCCATCGGCTATTGACGGCTTAATGATGGGCTTGGGCTTCATGGTGATTCTGGTGGCCTTGGGTGCCATGCGTGAATTGATTGGTCAAGGCACACTTTTCTCTGACATGCATTTGTTATTTGGTGACATGGCGCTGCACTGGAAACTCACCGTTTTCCAAAATTACCCGAATGTCTTATTTGCCATTTTACCACCTGGTGCTTTTATCGGATTAGGCTTACTGATTGCAGGCAAGAACTACTTTGATGAAAAAGAGAAAGAGCGCATTGCTGCTGCGAAAGCCAAAGCCGGTCCTGCAGAGTCCAAACGTGTGCGTGTGACTGGGCAAACAGGTTAAGGTTGCTCACAAATGAATAAAGCCAAACGTCATGAGATCTTTTCTCGATTACGAGCAGAAAACCCTAATCCAGTGACCGAACTGGAATACCATTCACCGTTTGAGTTATTGATTGCGGTTTTGCTTTCAGCGCAAGCAACAGACGTGAGTGTCAATAAAGCCACGCGCAAACTTTTTCCCGTCGCCAACACACCTGAAAGCATGCTGGCTTTAGGTGTGGAGGGATTAAAAGAGTACATAAAAACCATTGGCCTTTTTAATGCCAAAGCCGAAAATGCCATTAAAACCTGCAAAATTTTGGTCGAACAACACAATAGCCGAGTGCCTGAAACCCGTGAAGCCCTTGAAGCACTACCAGGGGTTGGACGCAAAACGGCAAATGTAGTGTTGAACACCGCCTTTCGACAGATTGCCATGGCCGTGGACACCCACATCTTCCGTTTCAGTAATCGCACCAAAGTGGCTCCTGGAAAAAACGTCTTAGAAGTAGAAATGAAACTCCTAAAATTCGTACCAAAAGAATTTCTATTGGATGCTCACCACTGGATGATTCTTCATGGTCGCTACATTTGCGTCGCTCGCAAGCCAAAATGTGGCGCTTGCATCATTGAAGATTTGTGTGAATTCAAAGAAAAAACATCCGATTAAATCTCACCTTTACTTGTCACCTGCATTCAATTAACTAAAAGCATTTAGTTAAATAAACGCTAAACTAAATTTAACTAACCTGAGATTTATCTAACCTTTCCTTCAAGGCATGCTCATTATTATGTTTTTACCCATGATAATGAGGATGCTATGAGCCACATCGCTAAAACCAACCTAACTCAAGCTCAACTTGATGCCCATTGGATGGCCTACACAGGCAACCGTCAATTTAAGAAAGATCCTCGTATTATCACAGCGGCATCAGGCCACTATTACACAGATGCGGATGGCCGCCAGATCTTTGACGGCTTATCAGGGCTTTGGACCTGCGGTCTAGGACACAGCGTCCCCGCCATCAATGAAGCCGTAGCCAAGCAAGTCAAAACACTCGATTACTCCCCAGCCTTTCAATTTGGTCACGAAAAGTCTTTCCAACTGGCAGAGAAAATCACTGAGTTCATGCCAGCTGGTTTAAACCGTGTATTCTTTACAGGCTCAGGTTCTGAATCCGTGGATACAGCACTCAAAGTAGCGCGAGCCTATTGGCGCAAAAAAGGCATGGGCACTAAGACAAAGTTCATTGGTCGCGCTAAAGGTTATCATGGTGCGGGCATTTCTGGTTTCAGCGTCGGTGGCATTCCAGCGAACCGAATTTTATACGGACAAGGCTTAGAATCGTACCATTTACCCCATACTCAAGTACCAGGCACTGAGTTCAGCAAAGGCATGGCAGACACAGGCAAAGAACGAGCAGAAGAGCTGCTAAACATGATTGCCATGCACGATGCCTCTAACATCGCCGCCGTCATTGTTGAGCCTATGTCGGGCTCAGCGGGCGTGATCGTACCACCAAAAGGCTACTTACAACGCTTGCGGGAAATTTGCGACCAGCACAACATCCTGTTGATCTTTGATGAAGTCATCACCGCATTTGGCCGTATGGGAGCGCAATCTGGCTCCGAAGCGTTTGGTGTCACGCCTGACATCATAACCATGGCAAAACAAGTAACCAACGGTGTTATTCCAATGGGTGCGGCAGTATTTAAACAGGAAATTTACGATACCTTTATGGACACAGGTGGCGCGGAGTATATGCTGGAAATTCCTCATGGCTATACTTATTCATCCCACCCTATTGCTTGTGCGGCAGGTTTAGCGTCTTTAGAAACCATTCGTTCTCAAGGACTGATTGAGCGAGTTCATCAAATGAGTCCAACATGGGAAAATCACGTTCATTCCTTAAAAGGTGCAAGTGATGCCATTACGGACATTCGTAACTATGGCTTTGCCGCTGGCATTACCTTAGCCGCCGCTGACGGAGAACCTGCGAAACGCCCTTTCCAAATTGCCATGTCCATGTGGGATAAAGGCTATTATGTACGTTATGGCGGTGACACCATTCAATTGGCGCCACCGTTCACAACGGAGGAATCTGAAATGAGTAGCCTCATTGACGCGCTAGGGGAAAGTATCAAGAAATTCGGCTAAATACGCTAAAATCAGCACCAAAAATCAATAGATTGAATTTCGCCCCCTTCTTTCAATCTATTGATTTTCCTTCCTTCCTTCCCCAAAAAACATGCACTATACTGTTACCAATAACGTCACAGGCGACACCTCATAGATAGGAAAGGATTGACCCATGTCTATTACCCAATCACCTTATGTCCGCTGCTTTTGGACAGGCTCTTTGTATCTTACCAATGGCAAGGTTATGCCAATTCACTGCACCCACATCTCAACCAAGATGATTGAAGTGGAAGCACCAACTGGGCTAGAAGGTTCCAAAATGGTCAAGTTGGAACTGAAAGCCATGCACGAAGGAGAGCGCAAACTGATTAAGGTTTTGTGTGACCCAGACCTCGACATTTTCAACGAGCACAACAAGCATTACATTAAACTCAAATACCACACCATTTCAGACAAAGATGTGGCCTTTATTAAAGACTTTGTTGAAGCGCACGAGTAACACACCAAACAGCGCTTATTATTCCTTCATAGAAAACCCATTAAAAAAACCACAAAGACCAACGCCTTTGTGGTTTGTTCAACGTCTTAACAGAACGCTAATTAGCGCCATTGTTTCCGTTAAGATAATGTCGTTTCAAAGAGTTTCAGCAGCTTGTCACTGTCCACTTCCATGCACACCTGTGTCATTGGCACGTCTGTCCAATGTGGCTCAGGGAAAGTCATCCCTTCCGGCGCAAAGATAGTTTGACCAATACCAATGCCTTCACATGCAACACGCACTGCACCAAGTTCTACACCAAAGATGCTTGGGTCCATAAGATAAGCAATGGTTGACGCATCATGGAAGTAACAGCCATCCATATCAAATCGGCTGCTGTAGAAATTGATGTAATGCTGCGCACAATCGAACAAGAAACCACCTTCAGTTGGGTTAGCTTCACGAATACGCTCAAGTACACCGTTGTCTAGCAAGACTTGGTGAGTAACATCCAAACCTATCATGGTCACTTGCCAAGGCGCGGTAAAGACGTTATCAGCCGCATGTGGATCATTCATAATGTTCGCCTCAGCAACAGGAGAAACGTTACCGTATTCGATCGCAGTACCGCCCATCAACACTACTTCATCTACTAGGTTGGCTACCTCTGGATCTAGCTCTAACGCTTTCGCTAGATTCCCTAACGGGCCAAGCGCCACAATAGTGACTTCACCTGGATTAGCGCGAACGGCATCAACAATAAACTGCGCGGCACTTTGCTCAACAGCCTGACCTTTTGGCGCAGGCCAATCGATATTACCAAACCCATCTGAACCATGAACGAAATCTGGGTGTGGTCGTGGGGCGATGACACTCGGTACCGCAACCCCTTTAGCAACAGGCACATCAACCTTGGCGATTTCCGTTAAGGTGATGGCATTTTGAGTCGCCAAATCCACCGACACATTACCAAAGGTTGTGGTCAGACCAAGTACCTCTAATTGTGGCGCTTGGAAAGCAAAGAAAATCGCCATAGCATCATCAATGCCTGGATCCGTATCAATAATAATTTTACGAGCCATATCGCCTGTTCCTCTTTTTAAACTAGTCATGCTGAGCAAGAAATTCAGTCACTTCTTGCTGCGTGGGTATAGATGAAGCCGCCCCTAAACGGGTGACACATATTGCCGAAGCGGCACAAGCACGTCGGATGGATTCGGCCATGCCTTGGCCTTGCATCATGGCCGACAGACAAAAACCAATAAACGTATCACCGGCGGCCGTCGTATCAACCGCCTGCACGGAAAAAGCCTCAACTTGAATACGTTCTTCACCATTGAAATAACACACACCGGCTTTACCTAACGTCATCAGCACGGCTAAATCTGGGTAAGCGTCTGGAAAGGCGGCAATGGTGCTATCAATGTCAGGCGTGCCGATTAAGTCCATCGCCTCCACTTCATTCACAATCAATAAATCCACCAAACCCAGTACGTTTTTGCTCAAAGTAACGTCCATTGGCGCAGGGTTAAAAGCCACTTTTACCCCTTGCTGTTGTGCTTTCTGCATCACATATTCAATCAGATTGGTCTCATTTTGCAGTAACACCCAATCACCCTGTTGAGCCTTCTCCAATACCTGATCCACCTGCTCTTCCGTTAAAGCATGGTTCGCACCTTGGTAGAGAATAATCGAATTTTCCGCTTCTTTCGTCAGCTGAATGATCGCGTGCCCGGTTGGCACATCAATTTGTCGGATCAAACTGGTGTCGACCCCCAAAGACTGCAACTGTGTCACCACACTTTGATCGCTATGGTGAATCGCGCCAACGTGTTTCACGTCAGCACCGGCTTTCGCTAAGGCAACGGATTGATTCGCCCCCTTCCCTCCCAGTAAACACTGGTAATGGTCTGAGGCCATCGTTTCACCAGGTCGAACGAAATGGTCTAACTGATAGAGGTGGTCGAGATTAATCGAACCAACATTATAAATTGTCATATTGCCCATCCTTCTGGGTGACACAAAGCCAAACACTTGGCTCATTTTTATTCGTAGCCAAGAGTGTACGATAAAAAAAGTCACTCGTCGGCGTTATCAATGGATAAATTAGCAAATTTTGACCGATTGGACAAAACATAAAAAAACGCTCAATCCAATTTGGAAGGAGCGTTTCTTAGAAACACTAATAAAACAATATTAGTCTTTATTTTTTATCTAGAAAGCCACGGCCTTTTTGTGCCGCAATACGCATGCGCAACGCATTCAATTTAATGAAGCCTGCTGCATCTTTCTGATCATAAGCACCAGCGTCATCTTCGAATGTCGCCACAGAGCTATCGAACAAACTGTTTGGTGATTGACGGCCAACCACTTCGACGTTGCCTTTGTACAATTTAAGACGAACCGTACCACTTACGTGCTCTTGAGACGTATCGATCAAGGCTTGCATCATACGACGCTCTTCTGACCACCAGAAACCGTTGTAGATGATTTTCGCGTAACGCGGCATCATTTCATCTTTCAAATGCATCGCTTCACGATCCAAAGTGATAGATTCAATCGCACGGTGAGCTTTCATCATGATGGTGCCACCAGGTGTTTCGTAACAGCCACGAGCTTTCATACCAACAAAACGGTTTTCAACGATATCGACACGACCAATACCGTTTTCGCCACCAATTTTGTTCAATGTTTCTAACATGGTTGCAGGTGATAACGCTTCACCATTCAATGATACTGGGTCACCTTTTTCGTAACCGATTTCAATGTATGTTGCTTCGTTTGGTGCTTCTTCAGGAGAAACAGACCAACGCCACATGTCAGATTCAGCTTCCATCCAAGGATCTTCTAACTGATCACCTTCGTAAGAGATGTGAAGCAAGTTCGCATCCATTGAGTATGGTGATTTTTTCTTCTTAGTTGAGAAATCCACTGGGATTTTATGTTCTTCACAGTACGCCATTAGCGTTTCACGAGACGTTAAGTCCCACTCACGCCAAGGTGCAATCACTTTAACGCCTGGCTTCAATGCGTAAGCACCTAATTCAAAACGAACTTGGTCGTTACCTTTACCCGTCGCGCCGTGTGAAATTGCATCGGCACCGGTTTCATTGGCGATTTCGATCAGACGCTTAGCAATCAAAGGACGAGCAATTGACGTACCTAGTAGGTATTCGCCTTCATAAATCGTGTTCGCTCGGAACATAGGGAATACGAAGTCGCGGACAAATTCTTCACGCAAATCTTCGATGTAGATTTCTTTAATACCCAACGCTTGAGCTTTCGCGCGAGCTGGTTCAACCTCTTCACCCTGTCCTAGGTCAGCGGTAAAGGTCACCACTTCACAGTTATACTCTTCTTGAAGCCACTTCACGATTACGGAAGTATCCAGGCCGCCTGAATAGGCAAGCACTACCTTCTTCACGTCAGACATTATTTCTATTCTCCTCAACGAGCTCGCGCTCCCACGCCAATGCTTTCAAACCAGTACACGGCGGCGCAAATAATTTAAAAAAGGGGCTGTAAGTTTAAATTTTCGCTACTGGCTTAGCAAGTAAAAAGCCTTATTTCGCGAGAAAATAAGGCTTTTAGAAGAGAAATCAATTCACACTATTAAACGGTGGACTAATTGATGTCGTTTTTTTCCAACCGAATGGTCACCCGTCGGTTACGCTCACGACCTTGCGAATTGTTATTGCTGGTCGATGGGTAGCGCTCACCGTGATAACGAGAAATAATTTTACCCGCGGCGACACCTTTTTCTAATAAGTAGGCCGTCACCTTTTCCGCTCGAATTTTCGACAGTTCACGGTTATCTCGACGAGAACCTATGTTGTCGGTATGGCCATCAATGTAAATGTATTCAACACTTGGATCGGACGACACATACAGCGCCACCAAATCCAAACGAGCTTTGATTCGCTCTGTTAAATCCACGCCATTTAAAGGAAATAAAGCCGCCGTTCGTGCAATTTGATCATAATTAACGGGTAACAAGGTGGCTAAGCAACGACGAAATTCATTATAGGCGGGCGCGAAATTGATATTAGACAAGCCGACTTCAACGGTTTCTTTACTGTTTTCCCAAGCACGGCCAGCGACAACAGGATGACGTCCGCGGTCTAAACTGGTCAACATGCGTTCTGCCACCTTTCCCCCCACTTCCACCGTGAGACCGTATCCTGGGTAAGGTAAAATATCCAAGGTTTCTGGTTTACTGCCCGGAGACCAATCCGGCGCTTGAGAAATGATGTACACCTGACCCGGTCCGAGCTTTTCATTTCTAGGCTGCAACACAAACTTCATTGGCTCACCGGCTTCTTTAATGAACTGGCCTTCACCATAATGCGGTACTGGGTGCGTCAAACTACAGGAGAAAATGTCCCCTGATAGCAGCCATTCAGAATCGGTAATTCCGGACTGATAATGAGTCAATGCATGGGCCTGGTTAAAACTTAACCCAGCCGTCAGTAAAAACGTTGTTCGAATTAGCAGTTGTTGGGCAATTCCCATTGAGACATCTCGTTCAAGCGTAATCAGTTGTGTTATCATCAAATCCTATTGTACCGTTAATCTTATACAAGCGGCAGAATTAAGGACCTTCTTTTGTCAAACCATGAAATCAAAGATCGATTCCGCGGCTTCCTACCCGTTGTTATCGACGTCGAAACCGCAGGCTTTAATCAAAAAACCGATGCATTGTTAGAAATGGCTGCCAGCATCCTAAGAATGGATGACAATGGTGACCTTTATATACATGAAACTGTTGGCTTTTTAATCAAACCTTTTGAAGGTGCCAACCTTGAAAAAGCCGCTTTGGATTTTACTGGCATTGATCCTTTTGAGCCTGGTCGAGAAGACATAACCGAGAACGAAGCCATCACTCAAATGTTCGCTAAAGTTCGCAAAGAGCTGAAATCCGTAGGTTGTAAACGAGCGATTCTAGTGGGCCACAATGCCGCATTCGATCATGGTTTTTTAAATGCCGCAATCGAACGAGCCGACATCAAGCGCAACCCATTTCACCCTTTCTCCAGTTTCGACACCGCCAGCTTAGCCGGTTTGGTGTTCGGACAAACGGTGTTGGCAAAAGCCTGTGAAGTCGCCTCCATTCCTTTCAGTAATTCAGAAGCACACTCTGCCAAATACGATACGGAAAAAACCGCCGAATTATTTTGTGAAATGGTGAACCGTTGGAAACGCCTTGGTGGCTGGCCGTTAATTGCGAACGAAACCGAAGATGACATGTCTGCGATTTTCAATTCTGGTCAATAAGCACCATAATGAAACCCTATCGCAAATTTTTACTGTCTTCGCTTCGTCCATAAGGTGGTTGCTATGATGCCAGCAAAAAAATACCTTTACCTGCTACTTGGCTGGTTATCGTTAATAACAGGTATTATTGGCATCTATCTCCCCTTGCTTCCGACCACCCCTTTGGTGCTGCTCGCGGCTTGGTGCTTCTCCAAGTCATCGAAGCGCTTCCATTCTTGGCTGTTGAACCACAAATTCTTCGGCCCCATTGTCCGCGATTGGCAATCGGAAGATGGCATTCCAAAACGCTCTCGCAACCGAGCCATTATCTTCATGTGGCTCGGAATGAGCATTTCCATGCTGATTGTTTACCGTTTCTGGGCAACAGTGGGCTTGATAAGCATCGGCGTTTGCGTCAGCATTTATTTACTCAGATTACCGCTCCGCGAAGATCAGCAAGACTAACACCCTGCGTTGTTTGCAGATTGACAGACATTTAAATTCCAAGACATCATAAGGTCATCCATGATAACCCGTCGCCAGTTTCGTCTATTCGTCTTTTACCCTGTTCTCGTTATCAGCTTAGTGATGATGTGCTTATGGGGAGCCGCGCCGTTTGTGGCCAAACACTACCTACAGGATTTTTTCCAACAACATGGTCAGAGCGCGACTCTGGATGCCCCTAACATTGATTTCTTTCCACCTCGACTTGAGGTCAATAACCTCATCGTCCAACAGCAGAATGTCCCAACACTGACACTGGAACATGCCGAGTTCGCCATTGAGTTTTGGCCCTTGTTCAACCAAACGTTAGCGGTGTCCATTGCCGACATAGCAGGCTTAAACCTTAACGTAGAACAACAAGCGAACAATTGGATCATCGCTGGACTCGATCTGGCAAAACTGACGTCAGACAGCACAGAAAAAAGTGATGCTGCAGAATCTAACCAATCAAAAGCAGACACTGATCCCAACGCAAGCACATCCTCTTGGGGCATTTCTGTGCCTCAAATCCAGGTTAAAAACGCCTTTGTGGATCTCACCCGTAACACCAAGCAGAACGAAGACGCGCAGACAGATCGGCTAGGCTTAACCTCCTTAGAAGTTCAAAACCTCATCGGACAAGGTTTAGATTGGCAAGCTGACATCGCCCTATCAGCACAAGTAAACGATGCGACGTTGCGCCTTGATAGCCAGCTAAACTACCAGAAAAAACAGACCAACTTCGTCATCAACACATTGACCACAGACCTTTCGGTTGACAGCATTCGACACTTTTTACCCGTCGACTATCAGGCAACAGAAGGCGACCTAACCTTAAATGCCGCTTTGTTATTGGAACACAATGCCAACAGCGGACAATTTAAACTCAATGTGACGTCCTTTAATCTGGATCTTCAAAATGCCTTCGTACCAGTTAACCAAGAACAAAGCATTCGCCTGCACGCAGCCAACCTAGACCTAAAAGACACCCAATTGGACTATGCACCTACTCCCAAAGCGACCAATGCAGACCATGACACCATCAATCTAACGGCCGCTACTAAGCTAACCATAAAGGCTTCAGATGTGGCTATCCAACAGGGTGAACAAAGTCTGGCTTGGCAAACCTTGGACATAGCAAGCCCAATCAAGGTCATTGGCGACGAATCCGGTTATCAATTAACGTCTGACTCATCGACACTCGCCCTAGCGGAACTGAAACTCTCCTCTGACAGTCTCATTCTAAGTGGTCAAACCCTTGCACTCGAATTGGCAAACCTTGACCTTACTCTGGCCACCGATAAGCAAATTAAAGTGGCCGTCGACAGTCAATTTAACAGCCAGCAGATGGCGGTTAAACAAGCAGGCAACCGCTTGTCATATCAATCACTGACACTAGACAGCCAGTTAGCTTTTTCACAAGATGCTCAACACACTCAGGCACAAAGTAAAGCATTCAGCCTTCAACTGGATGAATTCAATGGCGACCTTATTAACGGTCAAAGCATTGCCTTGCAAACGACTCAGCTGATGGCAGATCAGCTGACTTTGAATCAAACAAAAGCACAACAAACAGATCCGGAGCCAATAGAAACAAGCCTTTCAGGCCAACAGATTTCACTCAATACCAAAGGCTTAGACAGCTACGCCAGCAACGACAAGCGACTTGCCGCATGGCAAAGCAGCCAACTCTCTGGGGTCAATTTTGAACAGCAAGGGGACGTCTTTTCCGTTCAAGCTGAGCGTTTAGACATCAATCAAATCACCTTGTCAGACGACCTTAGCGCCCCAGACAGGCCAGCGCTTGCGACATTAGGACAAGTTAGCATCAGCCAACTGGAAGCCGATCAAGACACAGCAAAGATAGACAGCATCCACACCCAAGATGTGGTGATTAGCTTGCTGTTAGACGCCGAAAAAAATCTCACCAATCTGGTCTCCATCAACAACACACCAGCGACCTTGCCAGAACCAAAACTACAGCCCAACACTAGCCCGAGAGTGTCTGACCTCCGTCAAGACAGCAAATCCTCAAGCACAGAACCAACGCAAACTAAAACGACAGAGTCAGGTTTTAAAGCCCCTTATCAATTAGTGTTAAACCAATATGCCATGACCGGCAGCTCTCATGTTTATGTTAAAGACGACAGTATTTCACCAGCATTAGAACGCACCTTAGACATCGACACCCTTACCCTGGCTAACCTGAATACCCAAGACGAAAAACAAGCAATGGATGTCACCCTAAAAGCCCACAATGGTAAGTACACAAAAATCCAATCCGATGTGACCCTTTGGCCGTTGGCCGACAGACTCACTATGCAAAGTGAATTAACCATTAAAGAAGCCGAATTACCGCCTTATTCCGCTTATCTCGCCTCCGTTTTAGGGTATCAAATTGACTCAGGACAATTAGACCTTGACCTCAAATTGCATGCGCAACAGGGCTTATTGGATGGCAATGCACATGTTTTACTCAGGGAATTTGACTTGGGCGGCCAGCAAGAAAGCGGCTCAGTCATGCAGGCGGGGGTGATTCCGCTCAATATTGCTGTGGGGATTTTAAAAGACAGTGACAACAACATTGATCTCGACATTCCGCTCTCAGGGGACATCGACAACCCTGAATTCGGCTGGCGTAATTTCTTATTCTTACCGGTTCGCAAAGCCTTATACTCCGCCTCCAGTAACTACTTGATGCAAACCTTCATCCCTTATGCCAATGTCATCAGCATTGCTCAATTGGCAGGTGACCAGCTGCTAAAAATCCGCGTCGCTCCCCTTACCTTTGCGCCGACAGAAACCCAACTCAGTGAGAATCAAAATGACTTTTTAGTGCAACTGAGTCAACTGATGAAAGACAAAGAAGACAGCCAACTTAAAGCTTGTGGTGTCACCAGTTATGTGGATCTGGGCTTTGACACACCACCTGCGACATTGGATGAAAACCAAAAAGCACAAGCAAGGGAGTTGGCACAAGCAAGAGCAGATCGTTTGAAAGATTACCTTGTGTCTTCAGGTATTCGCTCGTCACGTATTTTGCTCTGCTCACCTGAAATTGACTTGTCCAAAGACAGCCAACCAAGAGTGGAACTCAACTTTTAATTGAGACGCTTTTCCTTTCTCGTTTTTTCCATCCGCTTCTATTTGTCCGTTGTCACGCAACGGACAAATGCTCTGTCAGCAAGCTTTCAAGTCTCCCCACAAATGTCCAATAAATGCGCAGTCACTGAAGACAGCATTGAAAATACAGGCTTATGACCTATTACTTAAGATAAGAAGATTAAGGTTAGAAAAGCTGACAAGGGTCAAGAATGTTTCCCCTTGCCTAAGCTAATCTATAAATAAGCTTAATGATTAAATTAATGCAGATCGGAGGACACGATGCCAATTTCAGATCACAACTTAGTCAATGAATTCCCTGAGTACAAAGACGACATTCATCACTTAAAAATGGAAGACGCCCATTTCAAAAAATTATTTGATGAATACAACCACCTGACTCATGAGATTGAGAAAATGGAACAAGAATTGATTCCGTCTACCACTCAAGAAGAAGAAAGTCTGAAAAAACAACGCTTACAATTAAAAGACACACTGCAAGGTTACATCAGGGCGAGCAAAGCCGCCGCCGAAAAAGCCCAAGCATAACCTATCAAAGACGTTAAAAAGCGGGCCTTTCAGGCTCGCTTTTTGTTCCTCCTCTCGCTAAGCCAACCCGCTTTCACTAACGAGCTTCTCACGCTAAAGCGCGTTACTCCGGCAATCCATACCAAATTTAGACTGTCACTGACCAAGGTAACAAGCTATCCCAAAAGCCCAATAAGCGTCGCCACCCTTTTGTAAGAATTATCCTACAAAAAACAATTGTAAACCATTCTCATAATCATTATCATGCCGAACTTCAAAACCCCGACCTAGAGACACTCTCCATGTTTAAGAAAACCTTTTTGATGATGCAGGCATGCGGCGCTCTGACGTTCTCATGTATCGCCTTTGCAGAAGCTTCAGCGGATGATAACACCATTGAATTACAGGCATTAGAAGTGCAAGGTCGCGCTCTATCCTACTACAAAGAAGATGAAACCAATCTGGTTACCAAGACAAATACCAGTATCGACAACACACCTCAATCCGTTCAAGTGGTTACCAAAACCCTGATTGAAGACCAAGCGGCTCGTCAGATTACTGACCTCTATCGCTCCATTTCAGGTCTGTCACAATATCAACCCGCAACTGTGACATTACGTGGCTTTATGCAAGACGAGATTCTCTATGATGGCTTAAAAGGCGATCCGTTTGGCGATTTTTCCATTCCGCAGCTTTTCACCATCGAGCAAGTCCAAGTACTAAAAGGCCCTTCCGGTGCAGTCTATGGCGCTGGTGAACCGGGTGGTGTGATCAACTATGTGACGAAAAAGCCAACTTATGAACAGCAAAATACCCTACAAGTCACCGCGGGCAACAAAGACTTCTTAAGTGGCAGTATTGAGTCATCTGGGCCCGCTAACGAAGAGGCCTCACAACGTTACCGCGTGGGCATTTATTCTGATGGGCAAGACTCTTACCGCAACAATGTGGAAGAAGAAAACCAAATCATTGATCTTGGCTACGCTTGGGACATTGATCAAGACAACACCTTAACGGTGCAATACACAGACATTCACCAATACCTTTCCGGTGCTCGTTTACGCGGTATTCCAACCGATGACGATGGTAATTTCTTAGCCGATACCTCATGGAACAACAATGAGAAATCCGACTACCAAGAACTGGATGCACAAGTTTTCCAAATGCGCCTTGATCACAGCATCAATGACTGGCTCGAAAGCAACGTCGCCCTTCGCTACTTTGAGAATACCGAAAACCAAAAATACCACGAAGTCGTTGGCTTATTAGACAGCGACAGTGACGGTGTTATAGACACCACGCAGCGACAGTATCGTGATCAAGTTCGCTCAAGAAAAGGCATCACCTTAGCAGGCAATCTGATTGCCGAACTGGGCGATCACACTGTGCTGCTTGGCAGTGATTACTTCCATGAAAAAAACAGCTTTTTATACTACCGTGCCAGCAAAACAGCGGATGGTGTGTCCAATCTGAGTCTGACTGATCCTGTCTATGGTCAAGACAATGTCAGCGATTACACCATGCACCTTAAAACAGACGAAACCACCACGTCAGATCGTCTTGGTGTATACGCCCAAGACCAGTGGCAGATTACCGACAAACTGAATTTACTCAGTGGTATCCGCATTGATCGTTATGAAGAAAGCTACCAAGACCACATGTCCAGTGAGGGTGAAAAGCAATATAACGACACAGGCTACACAGCACGCTTTGGCGGTAGCTATCAACTAAATGACACTTGGAAACCCTATGCTTCTGTCTCTACAGGCTTTGTACCACAAGACGCCGCAGACCAACAAAGCAGTGTCGGTGGCCCATTTGACCCAGAAGCAAGCCACCAAGTGGAAGTCGGTGTGCGCAGCTATTGGTTAAACAACAAGCTGAACGTCAATCTGGCTGCGTATCGAATTATTCGCGAGAATATTTTGCAAGAAGACCCTAACGACAGCGACATGCTGGTTGCCATTGGCAAAGTCCGCAGCAAAGGGATTGAATTGGATGTTATGGCAGATATTACGCCTCGTTGGGTGGCGAATGTTAGCTATGCGTACAATGACACTGTGGTGAAAGAAGCCAACGATGGCATTCAATACGCCGATGGTGACCGCTTTGCGAACACACCTTATCATCAACTTGGTGCCTGGACTCGCTACGACTTCCCAAGCCTAGCATCGTCCATTGCTTTGGGTTCGGATTACGTGAGTGGTCAGATCAATCGCCAAGGGCAAAAAGTGAAGCCTTATAGCGTTTACGATTTATCATGGCAAACCCACTGGCAAGATTGGAAATTCCAAGTCAACGTCAAAAACCTGTTTGATAAAGAATACGCGGTCAGCGGCTTTACCGATAAAATTGGCTCCTTCGTGGGTGAACGTCGTCGTGTATACGTGAGCGCGGCTTACCAGTTTTAGTGTGAATTTGTTCTAGTTTTCCTAAAAGCGAGCCTAACGTGCTCGCTTTTTTTATGTCTGTCGACCCAGTCAGCACACAATAGCTCTCCCAATTCACAAGCAAGATTTGACTTAAATCAAAGGGCTGACAATTAGCTTGGCAAAGCCGTGCCAATCTCTTGAGTTCGTTCTTCAAGAGGTTACACTCCGCGCGTTTTTCATTTTAGGGCCAAGTCATGTTTACACCAGAATTATTGTCGCCAGCCGGTTCGTTAAAAAACATGCGTTACGCTTTCGCCTATGGCGCCGATGCGGTCTACGCAGGCCAACCGCGCTACTCATTACGTGTTCGTAACAATGAATTTGATCTAGAAAAACTTGAAATCGGCATCAATGAAGCTCATGAGCTGGGTAAAAAGCTTTATGTGGTGAGCAACATCGCCCCCCACAATGCCAAGCTAAAAACCTACATACAAGACTTAGCTCCCGTGGTGAAAATGCAACCTGACGCACTGATTATGTCAGATCCAGGCCTGATCATGATGGTTCGTGAAGCGTTTCCAGATCAAGCAATCCATCTGTCTGTTCAAGCCAATGCGGTAAACTGGGCCACGGTGAAATTCTGGCAGCAACAAGGCATTTCCCGCGTTATTTTGTCCCGAGAATTGTCCTTAGACGAAATCGAAGAAATCCGCATGAAGGTGCCTGAAATGGAGCTCGAAGTCTTCGTTCACGGGGCGTTATGCATGGCGTACTCTGGCCGTTGTTTGCTGTCTGGCTACATGAACAAACGCGATCCAAACCAAGGGGCTTGCACCAACGCCTGCCGCTGGCAATACAATGCTCACTCTGCCACCGAAGACAGCAACGGCCACATCATCGCCACGGCCAACTCAGCGGTGCAAATTCAAGAGCCAACCGATCAACTGTTTTTATTACAAGAACAAGGTCGTCCAGACGAATACATGCCAGCCTTTGAAGACGAGCACGGCACCTACATCATGAACTCAAAAGATTTACGGGCCATTCAACATGTGGAACGTCTAGTAAAAATGGGCATCCACTCACTAAAAATCGAAGGCCGAACCAAGTCTTTCTATTACTGTGCCAGAACCGCACAAATCTACCGTCAAGCGATCGACGATGCTGTGGCTGGTAAAAGCTTTAATCCACAATTAATGGATAACTTAGAAAATCTCGCCAATCGTGGCTATACCGACGGCTTCTTACAGCGTCATCGCCATGTGGATTTGCAGAACTACGAAACGGGCAATTCCGTCAGCCATCAACAACAGTTCGTTGGCGAAGTCTTATCCTGCCAGAACAACAAACTGACACTGGCCGTCAAAAACCGCTTCTGTGTGGGCGATTCACTGGAATTAATGACACCGCAGGGCAACCTAACCTTCATACTTACTCAGCTGTGGGATAAAAAAGACCAAGACATTCACGTCGCCAAAGGCAGCGGCCACATTGTCAGCCTCCCTTGCCCTCAAGGTATGGACGTTTCTATGGGCATACTGTTGCGCAACTTGCCAGAGGGCCAAACTACCCGACAGCCACACAAACAAGCCACAGTATAAAGGTGACGAGATGGCTCTGTTGATCAATGAGCGCTGTATTAACTGCGACATGTGTGAACCGGAATGCCCCAATGACGCCATTAGCATGGGGCCCAAAATCTACCAAATCGCCCCTGAGAAATGCACTGAATGCGTGGGACACTACGACCAACCGACTTGTGTCGCAGTGTGTCCAATTGATTGCGTGAAACCGGATCCGGCGAGACAAGAAAGCGAGGCGCAGCTCTACGAAAAGTTTGTCGAGCTGCATTTTGATGTATAGCGCGGTCTTTACTTCAAGCGATTTACCGCAAGCTATTTATGTCAAGCCAAGCACTGGATGCCGGCGAGAGCATTAAGGCGCGTTTCGTTGTGAAGGCTGACGTTTAAACGCCTTCGCATGGGTGAAAGGGTCTTCTATTTGTCTTTGCTGGTGAGTCGCTTCCGCCCACCAAACCAGTTGATAAAAACTGCGCCCAAAATAATCAAACCAAACGCTCTGGTCTTCCCCTACTTGCAATGCACCATCTTCCTGAAATACTTCTTGCGCCTTAGGAATATGGATCATTGCTGAGACCGACAAACAGCCCAATTCCGCTAAAAAATTTCTCATGCCTAACGCCGCTCGCATGCCACCCCACTGACCAGCCGAATAGGTCACAATGGCACTGGGCTTATAAGAAAAAATGGAACTGCCAAAATGATTCAACAAGTTTGCTAACGCAGGGCTCATAGAATGGTTGTATTCTGGGCTCACCATGACGTAGCCATCGGCAGCCGCAATCTTATCCGCCAAGTCGTCTAATGCCGTTGGGGCTTTACCTTTCACATAAGCGAAATGTGGCTTGAAGACAGGCTCCATTGGGTAATCCAATGCATCGATGAGTTCTATCTCATGGTCGGCAAAACGCTCAGCAAAGCAGTCTAAACAAGCTTTAGCAACACGTTCACCCAAGCGGGCCGGTTTAGGTGGCGTACTGTTACGAACACTGCCAAGAAACACCAAAAACTTCATCATTGAACTCCATTTAATCCGCTCTGGGAATGCGCGAACACATCCTCGATCATCGCCTCTAAAATCTCGATATCATCACAGGTTTTAGCGTAGACACGCAAGCCCGTTATTTGAATTTGTAGCAATCTCGCCAGTTGTTGTGGGTCTTTTTGCTTGGAGATTTCATTATGCTGTTGAGCTTCGGTCATGAGCTTAGCAAACGCATCTTCCACTCTTTTTAAAGCGGCCTTGGCTTGTTCAAACAATTCACCCTGCTCTTCCGTTAGCTCAGCCACAGTTTTTGCCAACAAACACATACTGCTCGGTGCATTTTGACGTGATTCAATCACCACCAGTCTCACAAAGCGCTGCAAGGTATTAAGCGGTGAGTCCGATTGTGCTCGCAATTGTTCAAGCTGATCTAGGCTGACTTGTACGTAGTATTCAATCGCCGCCTTAAACACCCCATCTTTACTACCGAATTCAGCATAAATACTTCCGGGGCGCATATCAATCGCGTCTTGAAGATGGCGCATCGACGTCGCGTGATAGCCTTTTCCCCAATACAAATTTGTCGCTTTTTCAATGACTTGCTGGCGATCAAACCTTGGCTTTTTACTCACAGCATAACCTTATAAAAAAATATAATTGAGCGAATGTTCAAATATATATTGAACGATCGTTCAATTAAAGTTAAATTGCTCATTACTTAAGCAAACCAAGCTTTTAATTAACCAACCTAAGGCCGCAAACATGACCGAATTTACCTTACATAACTTGGACACCACACCTGAAGGCAGCAAAGCCATTTTAGAAAACGCTGTAAAACAAATGGGGACGATACCTAGTCTGTATGCTGTGATGGCAGAGTCGCCAGAAATTCTTCAGGCTTATACGCAACTGCATCAAGCTTTCACAAACACCTCTTTTGATGCCGAAGAACTGACCGTTGTTTGGCAAACCATTAACGTTGAACACGAGTGTCACTTCTGTGTTCCAGCACACACGGCCATTGCTCATTCTATGGGCGTGGACAAAGCGTTAATCGAAGCCTTACGCAACAGCGAACCAATGCCCACGGAAAAATTACAAGCCTTGCAAGATTTGACCTTAACACTCGTTCGTCAGCGTGGTTTTGCTTCTGATGAAGAATTAGCCGCTTTTTATGCCGCTGGTTACGAGCCTAAGCAAGTGTTGGAAATCATCTTAGGATTGTCACAGAAAGTGATTAGCAACTACGTGAATCATGTCGCAAAAACCCCCGTTGATGACATGTTTAAGCCTTTTGCATGGAGCAAAAAACAAGCTTAAAGCAAGCCATCTTTAGGTAAAAAAATAGGCGCCATGGGCGCCTATTTTTTTACCTAAAGAATGAGGGCACTATAACCAGCGTCTAACGCTTGCCGAGTAGGAATCAAATTCCTCTGCGAACTTTTCTTTCATATGCCGCTCTTCCGGCACAATCTGAAAGCGAGTCATATACAACACAAAAGCGAGAACCCAAACCACCGCCAACAGATTCATTAAGTACCAAGCCACCCCAATCAACAACAACACAAAACCAAGATAAATGGGGTTGCGACTTAACCCAAACACACCACGGCTGACCAAGTGAGAAGAGTGTTCTGGAAAACGTGGGTCCAGCGTCGTTTTCGCTCTGCGAAACTCGACCACCGACAGAATGGGCAATACCCCACCAAGTAGAAAAAAGACACCAGCAACAAGCTTAGCCCAAGGAAAAGACAGAGAGGCCACAGGCATAAGCAGCGCCGTTGCCCACATACCAATCAGACAAATAAACATCAATAAAACAGGCGGAATACGCAACTCAAGTTTTGACATGTTAAGCTCCAATAAATTGAGTCTAAATCGGTTAAATGCTTCTATTGGTGTCACGCCAAATAATCTGTTTGATTTACTTTGGTCGCTGCCCCAGCAAATACGCCGTCCAAGTTAAAAGACTAATAAAGACACACGCGGTTATGGCAATTAACGCCAGTATCGCCCGTACAAAATCGCTACCGTGCACATGACCTTGCTCATTATCTTTTGCTAACGAACTCAAACAATGCTTTGGGCCATCCAGCGGATAAAAGGTGAAATCGATGACACGCTCTAAAAATTTCCAGTAATAATGGAACCGCTTATTGGGACTTCTATTGGCAAAGTAACCGACCCTCGCAGAGATGGTAATATCAGGATCCCCTCCAGCAATGGCATTGCCAAGTTGATCAATGGCCACCAACACATTCCACAACCATTTAGCGACAGCTTCCATAACTTATCCCTCGGCACACTTGATGGACGATAAAAGCAACATAACACCAATCATAGTCTACTCAAGGCCACTCTGGTGAAAATCTCTACGGTTTAATGTCTCGCCATCGCGGCTCTACTGCGGCTGTCCCGTCATGTAAACACGATAAACAACCGCCATGATGAAACAGCTTGCCGCCGGAAACAAAAGCGCCATAAACTGATACGACTCATACAATAAGGCCCCAATGGAACCGCCAGAAACAAAGCCAATGATGATGTACAGAAACAGCTGAGCCTTACGTTTATCAAGCGCTTCGCCCCTGATGCACTTCCCCAGCATAATGCCCAAGTCGGTAAAAATCCCCGTGACATGAGTGGTTCTGATAATGGCTCCGCTGTAAGTCGTGGCCAAGGCATTTTGCAAACCACACGCCGCCGACGCAAAAAAGTGCCCATAAAAAGAACCGTTCGATAACAGGAACAACGAGACTAATAACAAGACAGCTTCTAAAAACAAGGCCGTATCGTAATGCCTTCCCAGCTTGAGACTCGACCCATGCAATAACACACCGGATAAAACGGAACCCAGCAAAAAGGACAGTAAAACGCCCATTAAATGCAAACTGGTTTGAAAGGAAGAATTTAAAAAGCCCGTACCAAGCAAGGTTGCCGTGCCCGACAAGTGCGACACAGACTGATGATCAAAACTCAGCAAACCAATGGCATTCACACAACCTGCCACCAAGGCCAGAAAAAACGCACCGACCTCTACCCATCTCGGTAATTGTGAAATCAAACGAACAGACTCCTACAAAAGGCTTGAGAAATACTCGTTAATCTGACCAATCAGGTCAGCACAATGAAATATACTTGAGCAACCCCCTTTAATCCCCCTTACCAAGGGGGATTAAAGGGGGTTGCGAAGCGGATCAATACAAGACAAAGCTTACCGCTACTAATAATGATAACGACACGAAATAACCGTAATTGCAGTATCATCCACAGCGTATACCAAACGGTTGACATCATCTATTCTGCGCGACCAGAAGCCTGAAAGGTTTTCTTTGAGGGGTTCCGGCTTTCCCATTCCATCAAACGGGGAACGCTGAACATCGGTTATTAACTTATTGATACGCCTCAAGGTTTTCTTATCTTGAGTCTGCCAATAAACATAACTTTTCCAGGCTTCATCAGTCCATGATAACAACCTGTTACTCATCAATCAGTTCTCGCTGAGTTGTTTTACTGGCTTTAAACTGTTCAATAGAACGGTTTAAATGCTCTGCATTAGCAGGCGAACGAAGTAAATGGACGGTTTCCATGAGACTGTTATAGTAATCCAATGACATGACAACAGCATCTTCAGAATCACGACGAGTAATGACCGTAGTATCCGCATCATTGACGACATTATCCAAAACGGCTTTTAGACTATTGCGAGCTTCGGTAAAAGAGACAATTCGCATTTTGCACCTCACTTGTACATTATATGGGACAAGTTTAGCTTGGAAATAGTTTCATGTACAGTATGTTGTACATAACAAAATACGCTCCATTGCCAGCAATGTCTTTCACCTGTCTTTTAGCTTAGATGACAAGCCATAGTAATCATTAGCTTAGCATCCATTTCAAATGTGACCTGACCGCAACGACAATGTCCCTTAACCTTATGTGATGTACTGTTCACGATAATCTACCTCCAAATGTAAAATCGTTAGCGCGTGTTCTACCTCTAGCCCAAAACCTGGTAACCAGATACTGAAAAATAAATGACATCCCAAGCAAGGGGAATAGTGCGCAGTCTATGTCTATCCTTATGAAAACACGAACAGACTCAATATGACGGCTGCGGTAAGTTGACGAGTGGCTTAACGCCTTTACTCTAAATGGCTTTGCTCAACACTCCGTTGTCTTAAATACAAAAACAGAGGCAGACCAAGAGAAACGCCGATACAAAGCGTGCCTAACACCGCCGTCCAAGCATAGGCTATCTTCCGTTTCTTTGTCTCAAAAAAGATGAAAGCAAACAACGCCAATGCAGAAATAACCACATCTAGGCCGAAGAAAGCACCAATTCTAGTTTGAAAAAGCTCATCGAAAAATAACGGTATATTCAACCCATGCTCCAACGCCCAAGGAACAAATTGGCTTAAAGGCACCAGCGTCCCAACAACACAGAGCAATACATATAAGTGTTTGATATTCATAATCTAATCCCTTTGAAAAGTGACAGCCCCATCGACTGGTGGTAATGATTGGATGGCGTTAACCTGTAAGCAGCATAAAGAGAATTTGAGCAACCCCTTTAATCCCCTTACCAAGATGGATTAAAGGGGGTTACGAAGCGGATCAATACGCCTTTGCCTCAAGTACAAAAAAACAGCTGTTATTTATCCCGTTTTAAAGCTTTGTTAGGCAAATTCTTTCTCAAACTGTAGCCAAGATAAATAAACCATGAATACAGTGTCAATTCCAAAACACGTTGATTTAACCCTACTGTGTTTGAGCTCGGGTCTAAATTCATCAATGCGAACAAAGCGAATATCCCTGCCACATAACCAATGTATTTAAATGTCTTTGATTTTGACCATGACAGAGAAGCTGAAGATATACAGAATATTGCGAGAACCCCGCATAGGTAGCCCGGAAAAGCCGACGCCATATGAATAAGATGGGACAGTGTTGGTACATCGGGCTCACACTCAAAGTCACATGGAAAAAAAGCCGCGACACCAAGACTAACCCCATAGACAGCAATCAAAATAAGCCCAGTGGTATTCCATTTTGTACGAGGTAATACGGAATCACTAACAAAGACAAAACCAAGCAGGAACAACTCAGTGGGGATAAAGCCTAAATAATTTACATAATTCCCATAAGGCGACCCAGTTGCCCCCAATTCACTAATAAATTGAGCAACATGACTGTAGTCTGGGTAAAAGTGACCCGCTATGAAAATAGTGCAGGCAAACCAAAGAAAGCTAAATACAGGTAAAGCGAGAAGCAAATATCGACGGTTCAACGTGCCCTTCCTTGTTTGACTAAGGCTGTCCAGCGAGCTTGTGGGTCTTATAGGGGCAGAGTTAAATTATATTTAACTTTCCTCTGCCCCCAATTATTTCTAAACCTCGCGAACTCGCGAGAGTCGGGCGACCGAAGGGAGCGAATTTAATGGCTTTGTTATGCACTTACAGCATGCCTATCAAAGCTGAAGCACCCGCGCCAATAAGACTACCTACAGTGCTGTTTTGTAAGAGTGCTTTCAGTTTTGATTTGGCTTCAGAGTCATCGCTTTTAGCGATCTTTTCCGCCAACTCCTGAATAGTCACATTAGTCGTTAATGTATTACTGTTGCCTACCTGAACATTTTCACCACTAATGGAACCAATATTGAAAGTAGAATCGCCGTGTTTAGTAACATGAGGCTGCGCAGTTATATTCTCAACTTTCATAGTCAACATGTGAGGGTGCGTAGTGCCTACACCTAAAGTACCATCCTCTAAAAATGATACATCTACAACTTTAAGGTGTATTTCACGCTTACCTGACTTTTGGGTAATAACATCGCCAATCCCCACATCTGGCTCATCTGTGTACGGCACCAGAGCTTTACCTTGGGACAAATTTCGTTGTCCTTTATATTCAACGCCTGAGATAGTAAATTTTTCAGGGTAAGCCAACTTATCAAAATCCATCTTTCTCTCCAGTGTTCTCGTGATTCAGCATTAGTGCATAACATCTATGTCCCCCCCGATTTTTGCGAGCAAAATCAAGATCTAACAAAAACAGTTTTGCAGCCATCTATTCGGATTTTTTTGTGAGGCATTAATAGCTTTTATCCCTAATGCTTTACTCACTAAAATGGCGCTGACTTGGTTCTAATCATTTGGCGCTTTCTACGAAAAAATGTTAGTTCCAGAATTTCCAAGGCACGATTTATCTATCTTGCCATCACTCTATGAAACAGCAAGAATCAAAACTCGTTTTATAAAAATAGGATGTGAGATCAAATCAGACAGGAAAAACCCTTATCAATTCATTCGTACATCCCTTACTTGAGCTTCATCATAGAACAGCGTTTTGAGTTTTTCCAATATGAAATTGAGTTTTTGACGAGTAAGAATTGGGTAGTTAGACGTTCGCTAGTGTCTGATTTTGCTTGGTTGATCAGAGCCACAAGCTGTTGTTCATGATGAGCTAATTTGAGATTGCTGGTCTAACCCCACCCTAGCCCTCCCCTTGAAAGACATAAGGGGAGGGAATAAGAGATAATGAGTCACTCAACCCTTGTCAGTTCGACGCGATCCTGATTGCGCGACCTTATGGTCTTCTCAAGTCAGTAACCGACAGTCAACCTCCAGCCATAAGTGCCATTCAACACCTTACGGTACAGAACGCTATATAGATATCAGAAGTGTCAAAAAGAAAAGAGCCCTTATGATTCTGATAAAGATTTTTTGCGTTCCTTTAAATAAAGAGTTTTGCATCGTTTGGCAAAAGTAACCCGCCTAGCTTTTCCCTGAATTAAAAAGCGGAAAAATGCTCCCCAACCAAAGCCAATCAGGAGAAACAAACAAACTATCGAACACAGTAAAACCCCACCCTAGCCCTCCCCTTGACTTTCCTTTCGAAGATAATGGGAGGGAATAAGAGATTTGGTTTGGTGGTTTACTCTGAGCTGCTGTGAGGTTGCTGGACTACCCCCACCCTACCCCCCTTTGACTTTCCTTTCGAAGATAATGGGAAGGAACAAGTCTTCCCCTTATGTCTTTAATTTAAGTAAAAAGAGAAAGTCTGTTAGAGGCAACCACTCAAACATGCTCTGGGTCGCTAACCTTTGGAAGTAACGGTTTCACCGACTTGGCTTCTTCTTGATAGCGGTTTCGAGTATCCCAAAGGTCTACCGCATGCTGAATATTTAGCCAAAACTCTGGTGTGTTTCCTAATGCTGCGCCCAGTTTTATAGCAATTGGCGCGGTCAATACTCCACCATTTATTAGATTACTGACAGTATTGCGGTGCACGCCCATCGCATCGGCTAATGCTTTAGATGTAATAGACATTGGCTCTAAAAATTCCACTTTAAGCATCTCACCCACACCGATTGGGCGACGTTTTGTTTTACGCATTTGTTTACCTCAATACTTGTGAGGGTCAAGATAAGTGTTTAATGCAACCCCATCTTTCCATCTAAAAATCAAACGATATTGTTTATTTACTCGGATAGAGCACCAGCCTTTCAAACTCCCTTCTAAATGCTCAAAGCGATTTCCGGGAGGCACTCTTAAATCAGCCTCAGCTTTAGCAGCGTCCAAAATTTCTAACTTTCGATAAAGCGCCTTAGCTATGTTGGTTGAAATACAGCGATGCGGCTTATCTTCTTCATAAAAACTTTCTAACCATTTATCCCTAAATTCTAACGACATAATTCGCACAACCTCCTTGTGCATCGACCTCAGATAATACCGCACAATATGACTATGCACAACTTGAGCCATTAAGGTCTTAAAGCCTTTTTGATGGCTTATGTGGTGCTACTCTTGAATTCAAGTAATCTTGTTTAATTGAACCTGTCTGATGACGCGGCGCTGATCAATATAGTGGTCTAATAAAACCGGACAGCAATGTCATTTCTTAAAAATGAAATGGTAATAGAGGCAATTTACGCTTGATTCAAAAATGTCTTTTTTCATGAGCAATCCGCTTACTCCAACAAGCAGCATACAGAGCTTTAGAGCATTCTTTCGATAAAAATGGAACCATCAAAGGTAGTTAGGACTGGAAAATCTGTAACTATGTTGAACAGTATCTCTCAACAATCGCAACGACCTAACGACTCCTTTTCGGTTATGTAAACTACTGAGAATTGACGTACAACGAATGGACGAAGATTCGTAAGCTAAAGTTGTATTAAATTTCACTCTGCCCCAAATTAACTCTTTGATCCAAATTAAGAAACGATCTCTGAAGAGTGATGTGCAGACGACTTATTTGCACCTTCCCTAGGATAAACACTATACTGATTTGCCTCTTTTATTTTGATGGTAAGATCAAATAAAACGATAAATCAGCCACAAGGAATGAGTATGTTAGGAGTAAGTGTTTGGGGTTTGGCTTTAGGACAAGCGCTGCTAATAACAGGCAACATTTTACTTGTCTCTGTTACTGCTTTAATAGGACAACAACTCGCTCCTAATTTATCTCTGGCAACATTGCCTGTCGCTACGCAATTTCTAGGTTTAATGGGCGTCATTTTACCAGCCGCACTATTAATGCGAACGGTGGGCCGAAAAAAGGGCTTTTTCATTGGCAACCTTATCGGCATAATCGGAGCATTTACCGCCTTTTATGCCTTACAACAGACTAATTTCGTTCTTTTCTGCTGTGCAACCTTACTGTTAGGCATGGCCATTGGTGTTGGCCAACAGTATCGATTCGCCGCCATTGAAAATGCCCCTAATGACAAAACCCCACAAGCCATTAGCTTAATTATGGGAGCGGGAGTGATCGCCGCCATATTAGGACCTAATATGGCTATTTGGGCTGAATTTATAGTACCGGATACTCAATATCTTGGCGCATTCGCCGCTTTATTGGTTTTGTATATTGCTACCACCATTCTGATTCTTATGTTACCTCTTAGGCAACCAACACAAGAAGAGCAAACGGGCACACCAAGATCTTATAAAACCCTACTAAAACAACCCAATTTACTCGCCGCCATTACGTCTGGTGTGATTGGCTATACCGTTATGACTCTGGTCATGACCGCAACACCACTGGCAATGCATGGACATGGTTTTCACTTTGGGCATACTGCCACTGTAATTCAATGGCATGTATTAGGGATGTTTGCCCCTTCCTTTTTCACCGGTAAATTCATTCAAAAGTATGGTACGACGAAGGTGATACAAGCTGGCTGTTTGCTCTTACTGATTTGTGTTGTCTTAAATCAATTTGGTTCAGGCTATTGGTACTTTTGGACCGCCTTGATCTTTCTTGGTATTGGCTGGAACTTTACCTTCATTGGCGCAACAGCCCTGTTAACCAAAACGTACCAACCAGCAGACAAAGCAAAAGTGCAAGGATTAAACGACTTTTTAGTCTTCACGGGAGCAACTATCGGCAGTGTATTAGCCGGCTACTGGCAAAATCTTTTCGGCTGGGAAATACTCAACTTATTAATGATCCCTTTTATCCTTGCCGCCATGTTAAGCGTATGGCTCAGCGCTAGAAAGTCGCTTCCAGTGATAACGACAGAAACGACTTAAACTGTGGCTGCTTGTAAAAAACGGGTCAGAGCACTTTAGTTTAAAAATGTGAAGCGAAACAGAATAGAGCAAACTATTATCAGCCTCTTATTGGCTTGTTAGCGGTATTATACCGCCCAAATAAAAAATTGCTGGTCATAGCACCAACTAACGCCCCAACCACACAAAACACTGTCCCCATAAAGAATGAGCTCAATATGCCTAAAGTAAGGCCGATTAAAATCACATAATATTTATATGAAATTTTAGGTAATACAAAAAACTCCATCACAAAGCTAAATATAATTGATTGAAAACCTGTGAGTATAAATGCAAACGGGATATATAGAATTAACCCACTAAAAGCTATACTCACTTTGCCTAGCAATAAAAAAATCATGCTAATACATAATGAGCCAAGAATGGGTGGTAAAAGAAACCCTATAAATAACCGTTTAACTCGATCCTTGTTAATATTATCACTCCTTGAAATACAGCTAATGCCCGATTAAGCGGACAAAAATAATTGGTTATAATGTGGAGCTAAGCGAAACCTAACAAACTGTTTTTGTTCCACTTAAAGCTCTTGTTAGGTATTTATAGCTTCGAGTTCAGTATTTAGTTTTCGAATTGACTCATTAATTTCTTTTATTTCGTAAATCAATTTTTTTCTATATGTCATTGATGCTTTCTGAGTTACTAAGCTATTACCTTCAGCATCTATAGAATTTCGGTTATTAACAATCGCCTCAGTACATCGTAGGACTTCACCTTGTAAAAATTCAACTCTTTTGTATTGAGAATTAAGCTTACTTGTTACATGCTGTGTTCTCATTAAATCTCGTGATGTTTTACTTTGCTGGATTTGCATTTCTAATAATGCTTTTTGAGAGTCAGCCAACTCTTTACTATTTGTCTCAGTTTTCTCCAAAACTAGGCGAGTTTCTTTTAACTCTTCTTTTTGTGTTGTGTATGCCTTAATTAGGAAAAATAAAGCAAGAGAAGAGACGAATGGGTTTAATATACCACCTACATAATCACCTATAGCCCCCCAGTCGCCAGGTTTTTCTGACCATTCATAATGGTAAAATTGACTAACATACAAGCTAACCATAATAATCACTATAATAATTAGTAAGATCCATGGCCAAAATATTTTTTTCATCTCGAACGACACTTTGAACACCTTATATAAACGTAAAATTGATACACCTAACGCTTAAAGCAAGCGCGCATTTATGCGTCGTCTTGCCTTTTTTTGTTATGTGTTTCGCTGGCACTACTCATGATTATTGACATGAGATCCTCCAAGCCCTGTTGAAAAGTATCATCAATTGTTACGACCAATATCATGAGATGAACTTTCATAGTTGCAGCCATCATGGCTGCCTCTGAAACCTCATAATACATTTGTTCTCGTAACTTACCTTCTGAGAATACTTCGTGATAGTACTCCTCGGCAAAGGTGCCACCATGAATGAAGCTAGATAGTTCTGCATATTCAGGTATTAACTTCAAAAGGTAAGCACTCTCATTTTTAATAAAGCTGCTATTGGCCTTAATATATTTAATGATGCTTCGGTGCTTCCATTTATATGTTATTTCATTAAGATCTCTTTTCGATATATTTAGATCTGGATGATCTTTTCTGAGTTTCTTAAGTACTTGTGCATCAATGGGCTTTCCGGCAATTTTCATGGATGCCTCAGATGCGTTAATGAATGCAAGCGTTTCACTTATTGTGGAATACTTTCTGTACTCAAGGCCAACATCATCAGATTGCTCTTTAAGTGCCCGCAATAGTATGTAATGAAACTTAAGGTAATGCTCAATAAGAGTTCTATGAAGTACTTTAAGCACATAAAGATGCGTATCGCACGCTTCTGCCAGATCATAGATACCAAGCTTTACAGAATTTGCACTTGCCATGAGGCCGATTAGCGTCTTTCCGGTGACTGAGTACTTCGAAGCACCAAGAATAGGTATGAACTTATCCCCAAGTTCACCGAACTTCTCATGAAACTGATCGTCAAACTCTAATATTTCTGCGTAATCAAATTCCATCTTACTTCTGCTCACACATAACGCTTTGCTAAGCGGCTAAAAAACGTTGGCTAAAATTTGCGAGGAACGAGCACAGCCAACTGTTTTGTGTCCGTTTAAGCAACTTGTTAGCTGCCTGTACCGACAGACAGTTTCTTCATATGTTGAGCTAAGCTTTGTGCATCGAAGTCTGAGGAATGTAAAAGTGCATTATAAACACCTGATTGATCTTCCGATTTTCTTTGTTGCCCAAGTTTTAATTTACATTCAATATTTGATATCTCTATCTTAAAGCCAACTATACCAGATAATAATTTATCTCTAAATTCATCAGTAATGATGTCTCTTTTTACCAGTAAATCCGGCTCGTATTTATTAACAAGCTCTTCAACAGCTTCGAGGGTTTGGGTGTTATTTAAAAGAGAAACTTTTCCATACGCATGCACAGCAGAATAATTCCATGTAGGAACACCGGGTGATTGGGCGTACCAACTAGGTGATATATAACTATGTGGCCCCATAAATATTATTAATACATCACTACCTTCAAGCTCTTTCCAATGTTTATTGGCTCTAGCACAATGACTATAAAGGGCTCCTTTCTCACCTTCCTCATTGTGTAATACGAATGGAATGTGAGTTCCTGTGAGAGAACTTGAAACAATAACTCCAAATCCGAACTCATTTATAAAGTCATGGGCTATAGATATATCATCTGTTCTGATGTTGCTTGGGATATACATATTACTCCATTGCCTTTGAGGCAGCTAACATTTTATTAATGCGAATGAGCGTTTAGACAACTCAAAGACTTTACCAATACCTTTATAAATAACTGATAAAAAAAGTTTTTATCAAGATATCAACAAAATCCAAAACTGGAAAAACGAGCATGCGCGTTATTTCATTTATCCACAGCGCGTTATTTTTGCTGCGGATATTCTTATCCATTGATACTAAAACGCTTCTTCATTTCTTGCCAGTACAAACCACGCACTTTTTCGATATTGGGCATTACAAAATAAGCAATATCTTGGCGAGATGAAAAATAAACTGTATAGATATGCAGTTTTTGATGGCTATTCAAAAGACTTACCTGATATCCCTGTGTTGGTCAGATCACTACATACATTTCATAGTAAACACTAAGTTCATTTGAGGTTGCTAGACTAACCCCACCCTAGCCCTCCCCTTGACTTTCCTTTCGAAGATAATGGGAGGGAACATGAAGTTTGGTTTGGCTGGAAATAGCTTTGTCAGATTGCACTTCGCTTATAAGACCTACAAGCTGTTGTTCACGATCAGCTAATTAGAGGTTGCTGGACTAACCCCACCCTAGCCCTCCCCTTGACTTTCCTTTCGAAGATAATGGGAGGGAACATGAGGTTTGGTTTGACTGGAACGCTTTTAAACGTAAAAAGAAATAATGAGCCACTCAACCCCTGTCAGTTCGACGCGATCCTGATTGCGCGACCTTATGGTCTTCCTAAGTCAGTAACCGACAATCAACTTCCAGCCATAAGTGCCATTCAATACCTTACGGTACAGAACGCTATATAGATATCGGAAGTGTCAAAAAGAAAAGAGCCCTTATGATTCTGATAAAGATTTTTTGCGTTCCTTTAAATAAAGAGTTTTGCATCGTTTGGCAAAAGTTACCCGCTCAGCAGAGCGGAAAAATGCTCCCCAATCAAAGCTAATAAGAGGAATCCAGAATAGCTTAAGGAACAGTGAATTTGAGGCTGCTGGACTAACCCCATCCTAGCCTTCCCCTTAAAGACATAAGGGGAAGGAACAAGAGATTTGGATCGGTTGTAGATGGTAATGAGTTCATTTGAGGTTGCTGGACTAACCCCACCCTAGCCCTCCCCTTGACTTTCCTTTCGAAGATAATGGGAGGGAACATGAGATTTGGTTTGGCTGGAACGCTTTTAAACGTAAAAAGAAATAATGAGCCACTCAACCCTTGTCAGTTCGACGCGATCCTGATTGCGCGACCTTATGGTCTTCTCAAGTCAGTAACCGACAGTCAACCTCCAGCCATAAGTGCCATTCAACACCTTACGGTACAGAACGCTATATAGATATCGGAAGTGTCAAAAAGAAAAGAGCCCTTATGATTCTGATAAAGATTTTTTGCGTTCCTTTAAATAAAGGGTTTTGCATCGTTTGGCAAAAGTAACCCGCTCAGCTTTTCCCTGAATTAAAAAGCGGAAAAAATCTCCCCAACCAAAGTCAATCAGAAGCCAAGAGACCACTCTCGGGAAGAGAAGAAGTAAGAAACTGGTTTTGCTCAATTCGAGCCTATCTAGTAGCGCGGCCCTTATCAAAACCAGTTGTGACTATGACGTGACTAGTTTTTACCGCAGCATTTCTTATGCTTAACACCACTGCCGCAAGAGCAAGGATCGTTACGTCCAACTTTAGGGGCCGTTCTAGTTACAGGCGCTTTCGGCTCACAACAGCTGGAACTACTGCAGCAGCTGCTTGCTTCTTCATTTAATGGCTTAGTTGGGGTTTCTTGATGTGTATTCATAGTGAAAATTACCACTTCTAATTAAATTTGGGGGGAATTATACAGAAATCCGTACACGATAGAATGCCAATTCCTATACAGAGAATGAAGCGATCACTTCCCCCTCAATATTTTATAGCGAAGACGATCAAAGGCATTAATTCGGTAGTTCGATCACCTTGGCTTTCCCCGACAATGGGCTATCAATATGACTCACCAGTATCAACATATCGGGTTGATAGTCATGTTCCAAAGCCTGACAAATCCGCTCTATGGTGGCTTTGTCTAGGCCATCAAAGGGTTCATCTAGAAGAAGTAGAGGTGCGCGACGCAATAACAGCCTCGCTAACGCCAAGCGTTTGCGCTGTCCGCCAGACAAATCGCGGCCTTGTGAGCTTAATAAGGTGCTGAGTCCGTTTTCTAGCCCTTTGGCCCAATCCGCCAGTGCCACGGCTTCCAGTACGGCCCACATTTCCGTATCGCTGGCATCGGCTTTGCCCAGCATTAGGTTGGCAGCAATGCTTTGTTGGAACACATAAGGCGACTGCGGCAAGTAGCTGAGTTGCGCTTGGAAGTTCGGGTTGTCGTAAATCTTGCATTCTTCTTGGTTCACATACGCCTTGCCTGTGGCTAAGCAATCCCCAGCGATGGAAGCCAACAAGGTGGATTTGCCTGTACCGCTGGCACCGCGAAGCCATAAAGTGTCTCCTGCGCTGAGCTCCAGATGAATCGGCTGATTTCCCAAACCGCTTTCTAGGTGGTAACCACGCCAATCTTGCAACGATAGACGGTTGAGTTTCCCCAAAGCCGGTGCGGAGACGGATGGCGCGTCTTGTTGGATTTGATTTAAACGACGTAAGCCCACTTGCGACTGACCTTGTGCGACAAAGGATTGCACCAAAGGTAACACCAGTTCATTCACAGCTAACAAGGCCAATACTAATCCCACCAGCCAAGTCCCAGACACATGCTCTTTGAGTTGCCAGTTCATACTGTCATTTTGGAAAGCACTTGTTTGAAACGTGTCTGCTTGGAGATCGCCCAATAGGAAAAATAAGCTAGCGAACAAGCCGATGGTGACTAGATAACCGAGTAATCGCCCAAGACTGATGGCTTGTTGAATCTGCCATTCCATGCGTTTTTGTCGGCAATCCAATTGCTCTAAACGAGCTGCGTAATCTTGCCAGTGGCCACGTATGGTGAGGGTAATCAAAGCGGAAAACAAACTGACAAAACGGCTGCGTCGGTGCACGCCAAGAATCTGTCCAACGTGCACTGCATGAGAGGCAAAACGGCCACACACATAAGGCAAGATAACCAAGTGACACAGCGCCGCGATCGTTAGCGGCCAGAGTAAAACAGGGTCGATAAAATAGGCAAAAATGCTCACGCCAATATAACCAAGCAAGGCATAGAGCCAAGGCAAAAACACCACCAGCGGCCAACGAATGATTTGGTCCAGATCGCTCACCAAGCGTTGCAACAAATCGCCACGGCTTTGTTGGTGCAAATCGGCAATCGGTTTGGCGACACGCTGATCCCACACCCAAAGACGCAAGGTGCGCAGTAAACCTAATAAATGGTTGTGTGCGGTCACTTGTTCACCGTAGCGCCCTGCCGTTCTAAGAATGGCTAAGCCACGCACTATGGCACCCGGCGTGAGGTAATTAAAGGCTAACGCCGTGCCCAAAGCGGTCGCCAATCCAGCCGCCGAAATGAACCAACCGGAGACCCCCAATAAGGCCACACCCGCCACGCTGGATACCACCCCAGTCATTACTGGCACAATAAAACCCCAAGGATTGGCTAATAATAATTTAGCGAGGGATAGCGTAGTTGGCTTTTTCATCCAATCCTCCTTTGTTCTCATCCAGCCCTTCTTTGTTTAGGCTCCAGTGCTTGTCTGCCCAGTGAATCGGGTGCGTATCGTGGCTGACAATGAGTAAGGTTTTACCTCGGGACACGGTTTCTAAGGTGTTTAATACCGCGTTGGCGGTGTCAGTGTCTAAGCCTGAGCAAGGCTCGTCCAGCAACCAGACATCGGCTTTCGATAATAAGGCTCTGGCAATGGATAAACGCTGCATTTGGCCACCAGACAAACCACTGCCCAACTCGGTTAAGGCGGTGTCTAAACCATTCGGCAGCGCGGCAATAAAGTCGGCACATTGGCTGTCTTGCAGGGCTTTTTGTATGTTGCTTTCGCTCGGCTCAGTAATGCCTAATAAGAGATTGCGCCGAATGCTGCCGTTTACCCATTCTGGGGTTTGCGGCAACCAAGCCAATTTATTGCGCCAGTCTCGCAAGTTCAGTGTCGAAAAGGCTTTGCCCTTAATATAAAGCTGCCCCTGGTAGTTTTCTTCAAAGCCCAGTAATAAGTGCAATAAGCTGGATTTACCAACACCAGATTCACCGCTTAGCCAGACTCGCTCTCCTTGGAGAATATTGCCCGTAATTGGTGCCAGACGTTGTCGTCCTGTGTCTTGCCAAGCGAGTTCATAAAACGATAAATACGCCAATTGCACGGAACTTGGCATGTGGCTTTCTGTTGTCGCCAACGCTTTCTGCGCCGACAAAGGCGTGTCTAAAATACTCATAAGATCGGTGGCTGCCGCTTCGGCTTTTTGCTTAGCGTGATAATCGTTGCCGAGCTGACGCAGTGGTAAGTAAAACTCGGGGGCCAGTAACAATAAAAACATGGCTTGAGTCAGTGTCACGGGGGCGCTGCCTACCTGCCAAGGTAGGATTTCCAATAAGCCCAAGCCCAAATACAAGGCGATCATGGCAATGGAAAGGGAGGCAAAGAGTTCTAAGGTGGCGGTGGATAAAAACGCTAATAACAGCACGCTCATGGTGGTTTTTTGATACGCCTTGGCACTGTGAGATAAACGATCGCGTGCGGCTTGCGTACGGCCGAGGCGTTTCAGTTCCGCCAAACCTTGGCTGAGATCCATAAACTGGTTGGACAACATGGCCAACACATTGAATTGACGACGATTCGCCTGTGCTGCTTTGTGGCCCACAAAAATCATAAAGACGATCACCAAGGGCGCGGTGAGCATGAAAATTAAAAAAGCGATCCAAGACACAGGGACCACCGCTAACAAGATCACGCTGGGAATCAGCGTCACCATAAATACCTGAGGTTTGTAGCGACTGAAATAATCATCCAGTGCATCCACTTGTTCATACACTCGTGTTGATAAGGCCGCGTCTTCTTCAATACGCAAACGCGCTGGACCTAATTGAGTAAGATGCTTGATCAATTTGTGCCGCAAGCCATAACGAATGTGTCGGCTAGCAGAGGCACAAACGCGCTCTCGACCAAAGTTGGCGAGGGCGCGCAGTAACAAAGCAAATAAAGCCAGAAACAGGAAGGAAAGCGAAAACGCCTGTTGCAATACCATGTCTGAAAATACGTTGGCAAACGCCCACGCTTGCAACACCAAGGCGATCGCGAATAACACGCCAAAGCCCTGCGCTAATCGGTATTGAGTCGACTGTTGCAGCGCCAGTTCTGCTAGAAAGCCGGCTTCAGGGGTTTTAATGCGTTTACTTTTTGACGCGTTGGAGACAGCTTTACTTCCCGCCATAATGCTTAGTGTTGCTCCTCTTCACCTTCGTAACCACTAAACTCTAACCATACCGCATTGATGATGCCGAAAGAGCAAGCTAATAAAACCCCTAGAATCCAAGCAAAATACCACATGATTCATTCTCCTGTTTGTGGATCGGCTGAAGCGTCTGACTTCACCCGATCCTGATTCAATATTGTTAATGTCTGAGTCTGTTCGTCGTTAGACTCAGTACAAAGAGTGTTTGTTGGCTTCAATGTGTTCTTTGCTCAAGCGACCGTACATGACGATGTAGCTCCACAGAGTGTAGCCCAATACGATTGGTACAAAGATGCAAGCCACCACAAACATGATCATCATGGTGTTTTCGCTGGAAGTTGCGTCCCACATAGTCAAGCTCATGCTTGGGAAACTTGATGAAGGCATCAAGAATGGGAACATAGAACCACCAGCAGTCACGATGATGCCAGCAATACCCAGTGAGGAACTCAAGAAGGCCATGCCACCTTTACGCTTCACGCCAGCAATCGCGGCCATCAACATGCCCAAAATACCAATCGCCGGAGCCAACATCAGAGCCGGTACTTTTTCATAGTTCGCTAACCAAGCACCTGGCTGAGTTTCCGCTGTTTTCATTAGCGGTGTCATGGCTTCATTACCATTCACCACACTGGTGATGACATAACCATCGATGCCAAATGCCAACCACACACCCGCAAGAATGAAGAAGACAGCCGCTAAGAAACCAGTAATGGACGTCGCCATACCGGCTTTACGCAGCAAGTCACCTTCGGTCTTCATTAGCAACCACGCGCCACCTTGTGTCATCAACATCATCAAACTGACCAAACCACATAGAATCGCAAAGGGGTTCAATAAGCCAAAGAAAGAGCCGGTATAGGTCACACGTAGGTATTCATCAAACTGGAATGGTACCCCTTGAAATAAGTTACCGAACGCCACACCGAAAATGATGGGAGGCACAGCGGAACCAAATACAATGCCCCAGTCCCAACTATTACGCCATTTAGAGCTCTCTAATTTTGAACGGTAGTCAAAGCCAATTGGACGGAAGAACAAAGCCGCGAGCACCAACATCATGGCAAAGTAGAAGCCAGAGAACGACGTCGCGTAGACCACAGGCCAAGCCGCAAACAAAGCACCACCAGCCGTAATGAACCAAACTTGGTTGCCGTCCCAATGCGGTGCAATGGAGTTGATCATGATACGACGCTCAGCATCGTTTCCGCCGATCACTTTCAACAAGCTACCTACGCCCATATCAAAGCCGTCGGTTACGGAGAAACCAATCAGCAAGACACCGACCAACACCCACCAAATGATTTTTAATAATTCGTAATCCATCTTATACCCCTTGCTTTAACTGATCGGCTTCTTGTTCAAGAGCGTAACGTCCAGTGTGTAAGCTGGAAGGCCCCTGCTTCGCAAAACGAATCATCAAGTACATTTCGGCGATCAAGAAGGTCGTGTAGAGAACGGTGAAACCAATCAAGGTCAACCAGATTTCGCCTGCTGTTAGACTGGAAACCGCCACATGTACTGGCAATACTTCACCAATGGCCCATGGTTGACGACCGTATTCTGCCACGAACCAGCCCGCTTCATTCGCAATCCATGGTAGCGGTAAGCAAACCACAATGAATTTAAGAAACAGAGGATTGTTGCCAATACGACGACGTGCATTCTGATAAAAAGCCACGGCAAAAATGAACAGCATAAGGAAGCCACAAGCCACCATGATGCGGAAAGCAAAGAACAATGGCGCCACTTGAGGGATAGAGTAGTCAACCGCCATGTCAATGTCTTCTGGTGTCACACGGTTAATGTCTTCATTAAACGCGGTCACAAGGAGACCATAACCTAGGTCGTCTTTCACTTTATCAAAGTTTTCGAGTACCAATGGATCCTCATTACCAGTACGCAATTCTTCTAGCAATTGATTGGCATAGATACCATTAATAATACGCTGACGATTGTGCTCTTTCAGGTCTTTAATGCCCATCACTTCTTCGTCTAAAGAACGTGTGGCAATCAAGCCCATCAAACCTGGTATGCGCAAAGCGTATTCAGTTTCTTCAAGCTCTTGATTGGGGAAGCCAATCACAGTGAAAGGCGCTGGCGCTTCATGGGTTTCCCATTCAGCTTCAACTGCCGCCAATTTCACTTTTTGTACTTCACCTAGCTCGTAACCAGACTCATCACCAAGGATGATTACACTCAATACTGACGCTAAGCCAAACGCAGAAGCAATGGCAAAAGAACGACGAGCAAAAGCCAGATCACGACCTTTCAATAAGTAGTAACTAGAGATCACCAGTACGAACATCGCACCTGTTGTGTAACCCGCTGAAACCGTATGTACAAATTTCACCTGTGCCACAGGGTTCAAGAGCAATGCACCAAAGTCCACTAACTCCATTCGCATGGTTTCGTAGTTGAATTCAGAGCCCACTGGGTTTTGCATCCAGCCGTTGGCAATCAAGATCCACAAAGCCGACAAGTTTGAGCCTAGTGCCACCAGCCAAGTCACCATTAAGTGCTTAACCTTACTTAGACGCTCCCAACCGAAGAAGAACAACCCGACTAAGGTTGATTCTAAGAAGAAGGCCATCAAACCTTCGATTGCCAGTGGTGCACCAAAGATGTCACCAACATAATGAGAATAGTAAGACCAGTTTGTTCCGAACTGGAACTCCATGGTCAAACCCGTGGTTACCCCTAGCGCAAAGTTAATCCCAAATAACTTGCCCCAGAATTTCACCATGTCTTTGTACACTTGTTTGCCTGTAATCACATAAACGGATTCCATAATGGCAAGCATAAAGGACATCCCGAGTGTTAACGGAACAAACAAATAGTGATACAGAGCAGTGAACGCAAACTGGAACCGCGATAATTCCACTACAGCTTCGTTAATCATATGACTTCAACCCATTCATTCGATTGAGAAAAAGGCGCTTGTCGACACATTCTGGCACAGTGTTCTTTTTATCTAACGCCCACCGAAGCCCCAAACCTAAGATCAGGGCTTACTATAAGAATGGATTATGAGTGCTGTTTAATTTCGAAACATTGCGTTAGATCAATATAAAGAGATTGAAAGAAATAAGCAGGAAAAAACTTTGCTTTGAAAGTAAAGAGCAATGATTATTGCTAACGATGATGTACAATCTTTAGCTTTGTCGAACAAGTGGTCGCGGATGACCCTTATTATTGCTATATGGAAATCGATTCATGAAGGCCGTTTTTAACATGTTTGCTTTTTTACGTCTGATGACATTCGTGTCATTGGCTGGCTTATTGCTGGCTTGTGAACAGAGTACGGATGTCGAAAAAAATGCCAACCTGACGCAACAGGTCACCAACAATCCAGAAGGTGTCCAAAATCACCTACTTTATATGGAAGGCCCAAGTGGCGACTTTAAACTCCACTATGCCAGCAGTGACCGCACGCTAACCCCAAGAGACACTCTAGTCTTTATTCACGACACAGGGGAGGACTCATCCAGCTTTCGACGCTACTTCCAAGCGGACAACGTCAAACAAAAATACCGTTTAATTGCTTTGGATCGTCCTGGTTGGGGCAAGTCCACGTACGCCGGTGATTTTCCAAGTCGCTTAGAAATGCAATCTGACATGCTAGCACCTGTCATCCAGAATATTTGGGAACGTAATGGCAAACAGAAAATTTTGTTAGCCGGACAGGGTTATGGTGGCGCGTTGGCTTCCCTACTGGCCGCCGAGCACCCGAATTTTGTGCGTGGGGTTGTCTTGATCAATGCCACTCTCACCAAGCAACAAACTCAAGCCGCATGGTACGCTTCCGCCTTAAAGTGGCTGCCGAATTTTTTCTTTTCTCAATCTTGGCAGCATGCTCAATTGGAGCAGGTCGATTTGGCATCGAGTTTACACCAAGCAAAAGCGCAATTTGCGGAGTTAACCCAACCTATCGGTTGGTTGCAGACGGTTGAGGCGGAATCGGCTCATCCGGGCGCCTATATGCGCTTGGCCAAAGACTTATTTCAGCAGGCTGATATCCATCTCACCCTAATCGAAAAAGCCGACAATAAAGGCCAACAACAATATCCAGAGCAAGTCATGAGATCGGTACAAGCCATCAACATTCATAGCCGCTTGTAGAACAAACAAGCGCCTTGTGTGGCCAGAATGTCTGATACAAAACGCAAATTGTGTATCAGACAAATCTCTTTACGCTATACCTTCAACCATGGCTCCGATGAATTGAGTTAACGGTTGTATTTTCATAACGACTTTAAAATAAATTGGATGGGACTGTCGTGGCACAGTAAATTTGTGCCGCTTTAAAGCCGTCATATTGGCAGGGCTTTAAAGGCATTAATCCCACCCAAAAAGCACTCGTCGCTCAGGAAGAAGGTTATTAAATAATTCGAGCAGACTCAGGTTAAACAATCAGATCAATATTGGTGGTCAGAAGGCCTTCATTCATAACAAACACCATAGAAACACTGTCAGCTTCGGTAACGGACATACGGCGAAAAACACCATCGGATCGATTGCTGGGTTCGTCGGCAATGTAAAATTGTGTCGTCAATTTCTCTCGGCGTCCATCCAATACCTTGACATGGATATGAGGCGTTCTACCTGGGTAAGGTGTCGGTTTTATGGTCTTAAAACGATACGCACCATCGGCATCCGTGATGTCATAACCAAAGCCCTGAAAACCTGTATCGTACTCTATGTTATTGTCATCTCCAGAGTGCAAGTATTTACCATTCACATCACATTGCCAGATTTCAATGCGATAGCCCACCAAAGGTTGGCCCGATTTAGAACGAATGTTTCCATGCAAATGAATCACTTCTCCACCCGCTTCCTCCACCTTACCGCGCACTTTCACCAGATCATTATCTGTATCATTAAACCTCATGACTGGCGTTGGGTAGAATGGCCCTTCAGTGGCCCTCGGAGTCACGACGGCGGCTACCCCATTGCGTGCTAATGCAGCAAGGCCGGTAATGATTAAGCCGCGCCTTAAAAAGCGGCGACGTGAAAAGAAATCCATACATGTCCCCCGTTAAAATGAATGATAATATCTTCTTATAAAGGACAAACAGAAAAGCGTTAGGTTCCCTAATTCAATGCCTCTGTTCTAAAGAATGCGAAAGCCGACCTCTTTCACGTCTTGACCGATTTGCTGGATCGAATAGCAAGCCAATACTTCGCCTTCAACCTTGGTGCTGGTTTGCTTCCAAACCAAAGTAGCAATGTCGCCACGTCGTAAAATCGTAAGTGGCTGCCATTCTAAATCCAAACTGGTCAGAAACTCACTCTTCTGCCAGTGAGCCTCAACATTCTTTCTGTTATCTGGATCGTATAATTCTTCGTCCGTTTGGTATTTAGAGAAGAGCGTCCAATCCTTGGCATTTGATCCCTTGATCACGTCATCAATCATTGGCTTGGCAATGCTAAAAATGTCTTCGTCTGTTCTTTCCGTTATCTTCATAATATCGACCTCAATGCTTCCTTTTATATTGGTCGTTCAAGACAACGAATTTGCTTAAAGCGGTCACGCCTTGCCCTGAACTCATCCCCTAACCGTCTTATGTTTTACCTAATGAATTATGACGCTTGCAGAGCTTTCTGTATTTCCGCCTTAATATCTAACAATAATAAGAAGGCTCCTTCTGGCGACATAGTGTAGGGGTCGAATTGATCATTTGAACTGTACTGATAAAACAGTTCGGACAAGGTCTGGGTGTCTTGCAAATAGCCCATGTGCCATTCCGAAAACGATCGCTTAGGAATGGCTTGATAATCAAGAATTTCAAGCCTCTGATGTCGCGGATCACGAGCAATACGGTGGTATATTTCGTTAACCTGCTCACGGGAACCTTCGAGGCACTGTAAAAAATACTGACGATTAAAAGATAACATGCCAGTGACATGCTGCTTAGCATTATTTCGCTCAGCAGAGGACAGAATCTGCTTTATGTCCTCAGGGGAAAAATTCTCACTAATGGTACTTGCGTAAAGCAAACAAACTAGACTCATAATCACCCTTAAGCTATATCAAGTCATTCACGTTGATGATTTTTACCGTAATAATTTAGTCCTGCCTTAACCAGAGTGCAAGCAGGCCCGACCCGAAAGAAAATTAATGCTCAGAGGTTTACTCTTCGGTTAAATCAATCAAGCCTCTGTTAGAGAAGCGGCACAAGCATCCATGTGCTTTGCCAACCGAACGTCTTTCTCAGAGATACCAGACACATCGTGCGTGGTCAGTTGGACTTTCACCTTACTGTAAACATTAAACCATTCTGGGTGATGATCCATTTTCTCCGCGTATAGGGCCACCATAGACATAAAACCAAAAGCGGTGACAAAATCCGCAAACACAAACTGCTTGGTGATTTTACCTTCTTCTAAATGCCAACCCGAATGCGCTTGATTGAGCTCAACCAGAAGCGCTTGAATTTGAGCTTGATCGTACTTTTCAGTTTGCATTCTATTCACCTCATCGTCGTTTTGTTCATTGAAATAACATGACGCTTAAAGATTAATGATAAGACTCACCCTTTTAATCGGTATGATTATGAAGGCTTTAATCGTGTAAATGGTCACCAGATGTAATCAAAATCAACTCTTTTATGTCAATTTGATCCACTTCCCTAGCTAATATTCCCTTGTATTCGATTAACTGTTGAACTGGCATAACAGGCAGTTCAATACCTTGATACGTTTTATAGATTGATTCTGAAAAATGGATCTCAAGCGGATGCCACGAGCCATCTTTATGGGACTGTATTTTAGTATTTTGAGAGAGGCCAATTTCAATTTTTTGACCATGGTATATCAACTGAAAATACTCGAGATCCCAGCCATATTCCATATGATGAGCTAAAGGCTTGGATATAAAGGGTTTCACATGAGGTAATATTTTATTGGCGTCGTGATTGTGGATATAAAGATCGATGTCGGCGATTTCACGCTGACCACCGTGGAGCCTTGCCGCTAAGCCACCCACCATTTGATACGTCACTTGCTCATTCTCAAGTAGGTTTTTCAACCAACACAAGGCCTGTTTGACTTTTTCACTCATTCCATTCCCTCATAAAAGACAAAACGCCCGACGAAGCACATCGGGCGTTTTGATCATGACTTAAAGTAGCAACCTATATCAAGGTTAGTCGCGACTGATTAAAAAGGGTAATGCTGTTTTGGGTCTTCAATGGTAATCCAACGAAGATCGGTAAACTCAGCAATCCCTGCTTTACCACCAAACCGACCATAGCCGGAATCTGCTACGCCGCCAAACGGCATTTGTGGTTCGTCCGCCAGAGTTGGCCCATTGATATGACAAATACCGCTTTTAATCGCATTCGCACAAGCGAGCGCTCGATTCATGTTTTGCGAGAACAAAGCCGCCGATAAGCCATACTCACTATCATTCGCTACCTTGATGGCTTCGGCATCGCCATTGACTCGTATGATCGACTTAACTGGGCCAAAACTTTCTTCACTGTAAATGCGCATTTTATCATTGACACCATCCAATAAAGTCGCGGAGAAAATCGCACCGTCGCTTTCACCACCACACACTAACTTAGCCCCTTTTGATACCGCATCGTCAATTAATTGGTGCATTTTATCCGCCGACTCAGGGTTTACCAAAGAGCCAAGAACGACCTGATCACGAGGGTTCCCCCAAGGTAATTTCGATGCTTTTTGAGCAAGTTGAGCAACAAACTCGTCGGCAATACTGTCATCCACAATCAAGCGTTCTGTCGACATGCAGATTTGTCCTTGGTTCATAAAAGCACCAAAGATAGCCGCGTTCACCGCGCCCTCAATGTCAGCATCGGAAAGCACGACCAATGGCGCTTTGCCACCCAATTCAAGCAAAGCTGGCTTTAAGTTTTCACCCGCTAAGCGACCAATTATGCGCCCTACTGGGCTGGACCCTGTAAAGTTCACATGGCGAACTTCTGGCGCTTCAATCAAGGCCTTCACTATCTCTGCCGCATCACTTGGGTCATTTGATAACAAATTAACCACCCCAGCAGGGAAACCGGCTTCAAGAAAGCAATCAATGATTAATCGATGAGTCTGTGGGCAAAACTCTGAGCTTTTAAGAATGACGGTATTACCACAGGCCAGTGGCGTAGCAATCGCACGTGCACCAAGAATAACCGGAGCATTCCAAGGTGCTATCGCCAAGCAAACGCCTTTTGGTTTATTGACAGCCATCGCCAAGGTGCCCGGTTTATTCGCTGGAATCACTTCCCCACCCACTTGTGTGGTTAAGGCCGCCGCTTCGCGAATATGGCCAGCCGCTAACATGACATTAAAGCCAGCCCAAGGACCGGTTGCTCCGGTTTCCGTGATCATGGCACCAATAAAATCATCCGCTTTTGATTCCATAATATCAGCGGCTTTATTTAACAGAGCTCGACGCTCAGAGGGCCCCACTGTCGACCAGTTCGCAAACGCATCATCGGCTGCTTTGGTCACGCTTGTCACATCGTCCACCGAAGCCGCGGCGCAGACAGAAGCCACCTCTCTGGTCACTGGATCTAAACGGGAATAGATTTTTGCATTACTTGCCGCACGGTCTTTACCACCAATGCTGAATAAAACGGTTGTCATCACACGACTCCTTTCTAGGAATTAAAGGTTATAAGTTGAATTGTTCAATGGTTAACGAGGCTTCTAGACCGCCGTCAGTGGCAAGATTATTGCCATTAACCCAGCGCGCCGCGTCAGAACACAAAAAGAGAATGGCCGGAGCGATGTCCCCAGCATGACCAGCACGCCCTACACGTTCGACATCGGAATTCACTCGCTCGTCACCTAGCACTTGCCGAAATTGAGTCAAGATAGGTGTTTCTACAGGGCCTGGAGAGACCGCGTTGACACGAATGTGGCGCGATCTAAACGATTCTTGATGGCTAGCCAGCATGGTCCATACCAAAAGGATTTCCTTTGAAATCGGGTAACCCGCGTCATTTGGGATATCAAAATCCTTTACCACCTGATGGGCATCAGGAAACCCCGCTAACTTAGCAATAGCCGTGGCGCGCTGACTGTTTTCTCTCCAGCCAAAGCCCGCAATAGACGCGACATTGACGACGCTACCACCGGTACGAAGCTTCGAAATCAGACCTTCCGTCAACGCTCTCAGACCAAAGAAATTAATCGCCAGTGTCGTCGCAGCACCAGATTGACCTGATACTCCAGCCACATTGCACAGTGCATCAATATCATCTGGCAGCTGAATAATGAGTTGCTTCACACCCGCTTGTGAGGAAATATCGGCTTCGATAAAACGCCCAATCACTTGTTCGGGTTTCACCAGGTCAATGCCAATCACTTCGGCACCCATTTGCGCGGCAAGCTCTGCAGTACGCCGTCCAATACCACTGGCCACGCCAGTCACTACGATCGTTTTTCCGAATAACATCATCGCTAACTCCTACTTTTTATTTTAATCATTAGGACTTAATTGGTTTTAACGTTTCTTCTGTTACTTGATACCCCACTGGAATCAGACGCAGCCCCAAACGCGACTCAATCGCGCCCCATAGCCCCTTAGGTAAAAATAAAGAACACAACACAGCAACGGCCCCCAAGCCCACCAGATACCAAACACCCGTATCGGCAAACCATGTTTCTACAGCAAAAAACAGTAAGGCTCCGAGAATCGCACCTTCAAAACGTCCGATTCCACCGACCAGCACCATGAAAATCATGTAAGCGGTCCATTGCACGGAAAAATACGTTTTAGGTTGGAAAGATGACGCCTGCGCTAACCACAAGGCGCCAGCCACTGCGGTGCCAAAAGCGGCAAAAATAAAGAACCACTTTTTCACGGTTTGAGCATCGACACCGATCGAGTCTGCCGCTTCTTCGTTGTCACGAATGGCTTGCATGGCAATGCCAGCTTTTGAACGCAACAGGTAAAAAAGCCCGATCAACAACCCTGACATGCAAATTAACGCAGCAAGGTAAATCAACACGCGACGTGTTTCTATTTGATAAGCATTAAGTGAAATCAATGAGGTCCCTGTTTCCCCTTGTATTAAGGGATCAAGGTTCACCAATAAATGCCCAACCGAAGCGAGTACCCACATGCCAATACCAAATTCAGCCGCTTTTAAGCGCAACATGAACTTAGAAATCGGCCAACTAAGCAAGCCGACCAGAACGGCTGCGATGAATACAGCGACAAAAGGAGGCATACCTAGATGGGCCAAACGGATAGTGGCATAGGCTCCCAAGCCAAAAAACAACTGCTGGCCAATGGACACCAAGCCACCAAACCCCGCTAAGGTATTCCACATGGCAGCCATGATGATGTAAATAAACAGTACCGTGAGCCGTTCTAACACATTGTCTGATGCGGTAAATGGTGTAATCACTAGCACCATCAATAACAGCATGACTGCCATAATGGTCACCTTGGAATAGGCATTTGACCGTTTAATACTCATAGCGATTCACCTTTACTCTTGTTTCCGAGCCAATGTCTTAAGGTTAAAAAGTCACGATTGAGGTAAATTCTGGCGAATAAAAACAATAAGAAAACGAAGTGACCGCCTAACAGAAAACCCTGTGGGTGAATCAAAGCACCAACACTTTGTGCTATCGCCAATATAATGCCGCCAAGCAATACCCCCCATAAAGACCCCACACCGCCAATAATGGTTGCTTCAAACGCAAACAAGAGTTGTGGTGCGCCGGCATAGGCATCGAAAGTACCTCGTAACCCTAATGCACTGCCCGAAATGGCCACCGTCATCATGGCAATCGCTGCGGCAATCGCCGCCGTTTTTCGCGCATCAATGCCGACCAGTCCCGCGGTGTCTGGATCAAAAGCCGTCGCTCGAATTTGTCGCCCAAGAGAGGTAAAGCGTAATACCAAATCCAGTCCACCAATGACGATGATCGCGGTAGCAAAAATAAGGATGGGTAACTTACCAATCCACAGATCAAACAATTGATAGGACTCCCAACTTAAATCGCCAACATAGGACGCTAGGGTACGAGTGTTCGCACCAAAGTGTTGGAACAATAGGTTATCAATCACAATCGAGAGACCAAAGGTACTCAACACGGGCAATAACTCTCCCCCCTTAGTTGCACGTTCTAAAATAGCGCGTTGCAGCAGCCAACCAATCATCGCCATGATGGGCAATACCATTAACAAAGACGTAAAAGGGGATAAGGCTAAAGCCTCGGTCATCATCCACACCATATAAGCACTTAAAATGGCCAGTGAGCCGTGAGCTAAATTGATGATGCGCATGACTTGAAACATGAAGGCAAGGCCACAGGCAATAAGCGCATAATAGCCACCCAACAAAATTGCTTGTACGAGACTATTGATCATGAGACCTCCTGCGGTGCATTTTCTTGCAAACCAAAATAGGCCTGAGTAATTTCATCACGGTTGGTATTTTCTGTGGGCTTATCCAACACGATTCGACCTTCCAGCATACAAATCGCTCGTTTAGCAAAGGTGATTGCCCTATCTAATGCCTGCTCCACTAAGATAATGGTGGTACCCGTCTCACGCAGTGTTTCTATGGAGGCATACACTTGGTCCACAACGAGAGGAGATAAGCCTAAACTCACCTCATCCAAAATAAGCAGCTCGGGATTGGACATCAAGGAGCGTCCAATGGCGGTTGCTTGTTGCTCGCCACCCGATAAACTGCCCGCTTTGGCATGACGGCGTTTGACCAAATTAGGGAAGGTTTCAAATACCCGATCAAGATCCCAGTCTCCCGACCTATTAACGGACTTTCCTAATAATAAATTCTCTTCGATGGTCATCTCTGCGAACAAACGACGGCCTTCGGGCACCAATGACAAACCGTGTTTGACTCGATCACAAGAAGGCAAGTGCGTCATGGTGCGATGTTTAAAAGACAAGGTGCCAGAATGAATTGGTAATGCGCCTGCAATGGCTCTTAACATAGTGGATTTGCCAGCACCATTGGCACCGATTAACGCGATCGTTTCGCCTTGCTGTACTTCTAAGGAGACGTCGCGTACTGCTCTAAATTGCCCGTAACGTACATCTAAATCTTTAACCGACAACATCAATGCTTCCCCCCATGTAAGCTCGTATTACGGCTTGATCAGACATCACAGCTTGTGGGTCACCCTGAGCAATGATCTGGCCGCTGTCCATACAGATGAGACGTTTTACGACACGCAGCAAAATATGGACAATATGTTCGATCCAAACGATGCCAATACCACGCTCTTTTAAGGTCAAAATGGTATCCACTAACGCTAGGGCTTCCGCCTCTGTAAGGCCGCCACCGATTTCATCCAGAAACAAAAGCTTAGGTTGCGTCGCCAAGGCACGAGCTAACTCCAAACGCTTACGGTCTAACAGACCGATGCTGTCTGCATCTCGATTAGCAAGCGGTAGCATACCGCATAACTTAATGGACTCTAACGCGATGTCGTAAGCCTCTTCACGATTATTGGTTGCCGCATGAATCGCAGCGACAAAAACATTTTCAAACACAGTAATGCCTGAAAAGGGTTTGGGGATTTGATGGGTTCTCACTAACCCCTGCTTGGCACGTTGCCGCGCCGGAGAATGAGTAATCGTTTGATTATTTAGAATAATCTCGCCTTTGGTTGGAGCCTGAGCTCCCGACAAAACACTCAATAAGGTAGACTTTCCTGCCCCATTGGGTCCAACGATGCCAATGGCATCGTTGGTGTCCATGGCGAAATCAATTCCATTCAACACTTGCACTCGACCGAAAGACTTATGAATTCCTGTCGCCTGTAATTGTGAATAAGTGATATTTTCCACGGAATCGCTCCTAGCGGTTGTACGGAAGAAGCTTGTGACTTACAGGGACATTTGTATCTGTTACATTTTCCGTAATCACATAATCCAATTTGTGTTTTCCTGTGCCCTTCACCCACTGAGCGCCAATAATCGGACCAGGTGAGACATTCGGAACGGGACCAGAGGTAAAGTCGACTTTTCCGCCGATAGTCGTCACGTTCAATGAAGCAATCGCATCACGAACATCCGCGTGTGACTTTGGATTTTTAGCTTGCTTTAAGGACTCCGTGGCAGCATCCAACAGAGATAAAGTCGCTCCTAACTGCTGAGTCCATTGCTCACCCGTTTCCTTTTCCCATAAATTCGCCAGCTGCGTACCATTTTGTCCTGTTAAGGTAGAGGTATATGGAAAGCTTTTATGCCAATAGGCGGCCGAAGCAATTTTTGGCCCCAATGACCCTAGCACTTCAATGTCAGCAGGAAACAATCCCGTCTTAGCCACTTGGATGATTTTTACCTGACGATTCAGCCCCTGTTGTGCTGCTTGACGCCAGAAAGCGGCAAAATCAGGTGGAATTGGGAAGGTATTAATAATTTCAACGTTTTCAGCTTTGAACTTTGCAATCTGACTGGAAAAGTCCGTTGTCCCCGTTTCGTATGCACCAGGGTCTATTACGGTATAACCAGCTTCCTTAAAGCGTGGCACTAACGCCCCACGAATGGCACTGCCATCCGCATCATTTGGGTACATCACACCCACTTTTTTATTGGTATCGAGTAATGCCCATTGAGACATGTAGGTTTGGTAAAACTCTCCTGTCCCAAAACCAAAATGATAAGTCCACTTGAACGGACTTGGCTGACCCGGTTTGGCACCACGACCGTAATACCAAGCTTCCCACGGCATCACAGTCGATAAGGTAGGAACGCCTGCGGCTTCGCCGGCATCGGCAACTGGATTAATGACTTCTGGGGTTGAAACCGCCAGCATTAAATCCACCCCTTGGTTGATTAGCTCTTTCGCGAGTTGTCCCGCTCGAGCAGGGTCAGATTGGCTATCACGATCAAGAATGTTGACCTTATAATGCTTTCCCTGAATGGTCATACCATCCGCTAAGGCTTTGCGCGCTTGCTCTAAAACAAAGCCATCGGTTTTACCAAAGCTAGCAAGTGGTCCGGTCCTTGGACTAATGAAGCCAATATTAATGGTATCCTCGTCTGCTGCGACGACATGGCCAGATACGATCAAGCCAGTCGCCACTAATGCAGGAGCCAGTAACTTGGTTAATCCAATATTAAGGCGATTTCGTTTATTACTTTTCATGAAAACCTCTTGTTATTTTTTTGGTTAAGGTATTGTTATTCACTTAATGTCATGTTCCTGAAAACACGGCACTTAAGTCTGTCGGTTTACTGTAATCCAGCGCACCTCGGTAAACTCATCGACGCAGGCGTCACTGCCAAAACGACCATAGCCGCTTGACTTCAGCCCACCAAAAGGCATGTAAGGATCATCTTTTACCGTGGCACCATTAATGTGACAGATGCCAGATTCAAGCTGGTTTGCTAAGGTTTCTGCGAACGGCAAATCCTTCGTGAAAAGTGCCGCCGCTAAGCCATACTCACAATTATTCGCTACCGTAATGGCTTCTTCTGGGGAGTCAACGCGATAGATACCCGCAATAGGACCAAAGCATTCTTCTGAATAAATGCGCATCATGGGGGTGATATGATCAAGCAGCGTTGCGTCTATAAATTGACCACGTCGGGACGCTCCTGTTAGTAGCGTGGCGCCTTTATCTACGGCATCATCAATCAGAGCAGACAACCGCGAGGCAACCGAAGGGCTGGCAACAGGCCCCAGTTTTACACCTTTACGGCGTGGGTCTCCCGCCACCAATTGAGCGGCGATATCCGTCACTAGAGCAATGAATTCATCGGCAATGCTTTGCTCAACGATGATCCTGTCCGTTGCCATACAAATTTGGCCTTGATTCAAAAACGCACCGTAAGCAGCTTCTTTGGCAGCCAGTGCTAAATTGGCGTCCTTCAGTACAATTAATGGTGACTTACCACCGAGTTCTAAGAGACAACGCTTGAGGTGTTTGGCAGCAATACCCGCGATAATTCTTCCTACTCGCGTTGAACCGGTAAAATTCACTCGACGTACCGATGGGTTTGAAATCAAACTGGTAATCACTTCTTCAGAATGTTCTGAGGCATTCGTCATCGCCCCGATCACCCCTTCAGGAATACCGGCTTCATGAAGCAACTCAGCTAATAACACATGGGTGCCGGGAGACAGCTCAGAGGCCTTCAAGATCACGGTATTACCAAAGGCAAGTGGAAAGACAACGGCCCTCATGCCCAATACAATTGGTGCATTCCATGGCGCAATAGCAAGACAAACACCAGCAGGTTTGCGAACAATGTAAGAGTCTTTAGTTTGATGAAATGCACTTTGTTGTGAGGGTACTGAAGCGGTTTCTGCTGAGCATTTTTTGGCTTGATGAAAAACCGCGAGATCCACCGCAGCATCAATGGCCTCTATCGCCACTTTAATATTAAAATCGACCCATTCCTGTGTCGCGCCAATCTCTCTCAACATACAGTCAGCAAAACGATCACGATATTTCGGCATCAGAGATTTAGCACGTTGTAAAATGGCGGCTCGCTCCTCAACCTGAGTAGCAGACCAAGCAGGAAAACTCGCCGTCGCCACCGCGACCATATGCTCCGCGTCTTCACGTCGACCACAAGCCACGTGAGAAGCCACTAGATCATTGCTCGGATCTAGACGATCAAAGTAGCCTCCATTCATCGCTGGCTGGTGTTGACCATCGACAAACAAATTCACTTCAGGAACAGGGCGAGTTCCCAAACTGTCACTGGCAATATTCAAAATGTCATGCTCCCTGTTATTAGATTTTTTTGTAGGTAGATGAGCTAGTAACAAAAGATTAACAGCTATCCTTCCGATAAAAATGTCAATTTATGGGTTATTATTGTTAAATAATGGTTTGTTAATGGGTGTTTTTCATAAAAGGTTAGAAAATGCTGACGAACATAATTGGCTCTATGGTGCGCTTCGAAGAGATCCAACCGGGACTGCAAGCTCGTACTTTTAGTGCTGGCAGCGGAAATTTTACCGACTTTAATTTGATTGGTGTGGTACAGCGAGGCGACATTTCTATCGTCTATGAAGACGAACAACACAATGTCTTGGGCCCCTCTATTTTTTGCCTCCCACACAAAGCCAGCGCGAAGATCTTAGTGCCCGCTGGCAGTCAAATTTGGCTCATTGGCTACAGTAATGAATTGACAAACTTGGTCATGGGAACAGAATTAGACAGCACCAAACTAGAAATATTAATGCAACAACTTACTCTTACCCAATGTCAAAAAAACGATGTTAATGACGTTTTCTTACCTCTATTAAAACTGCTTAATTTAGAAATAAGCTTCACCAAGAACCGCTCTCAAACCATCATTTGTGCCATTATTCGCATTTTACTCATCAATACTTACCGGCTGACGAATATTCAATCCATCAAGTTAAACGACTCACCAGATGAACTGGTGCTACAGCGCTTTAGACAGCTTGTTGAAATCGAATTTAAAAACCGTAAGCCCGTCCGTTATTATTGTCAGGAGCTTAATGTCACCTATGATCGACTGCACGCCATTTGCCAACGCAACTTACAAAAACCGCCATTGCAGCTGATCAATAATCGTGTGCTGATAGACGCCACGACCCGTTTAAAAAAACCGTCTGATTCCATACAAACGATAGCCAATCAATTAGGCTATAACGATGCCAGCCAATTTAGCCATTTCTTTAAAAAAGAAACGGGGCTATCCCCGAATCAATTTCGTAAAAACAACGCAGCGACAGGCTCTTTAAAGGGGTCCAATTATGAATACAATTTTTCAGACTGGCCTTAACGGTATCAAGGTTATTTGAGAACACGTTATCAACGTAAACAGAGGTCATCAGTTTCTGCTGAAAATCCTCGATGCGATCCAGATTGCACGAAAGGAAATAAGCCCCTTGCTGACATTACTTGAAATGAAAAAACTTTGTGGCGCTACGCCTTGTTTAAAAAGAAGACGTAACCCGCTCAGCTTTATACAGAAGTAAATAGCAGGAAATGCCGCCCAACAAGCCTACCAGAAGACATCAAAACGCTCGCGGGCAGAGAAAAAATCTAATCCCAATTACTTTTCCGCAAACTCTTGATCTGCCCTTTCTTCTTCTTGCTATCAACACGCTTCTTCTGTGAAGAACGAGTCGGTTTGGTTGGACGACGGGCTTTTTGCACCTTGATGGCATCTAGGATGAGTTCTTTGAGACGTGCTAAAGCGTCTTCTCGATTCAGCTCTTGGGTACGATGCTGCTGAGCTTTGATCACAATATCGCCGTCTTTCGTAAGACGAGAGTCTTTCAATGCGAGTAAGCGCTCTTTATGAAATGCCGGCAAAGAGGAGCTGGCGACATTGAAACGCAGATGAATGGCGGAAGAGACCTTGTTGACGTTTTGTCCGCCAGCGCCTTGTGCACGAATGGCGGTTAATTCGATTTCGTCATCGGGTATGGCAACCGCGAGGGATATTTGCAACATAGTCGGTTCATTCTTGGTCTATTTGATTGATAGCAAAGAGTATATCAGGATTTGTAATTTGTGACTTTACGGCATCGTTTCGTGCGTTTTTATCCGCTATACTGGGTGTTTTATTTTGGCTAAATTTAGGAGTGTCATGTGACTCAATTCCGCCCTTGTATCGACTTGCATCAAGGTAAGGTTAAACAAATCGTTGGCGGCAGCCTCAATGATGAAGGCGCAACAGAGAACTTCATCAGTGAGTACAATGCGGAGCATTATGCTCGCTTGTACCGTGAACATGGTTTAACGGGGGGTCATGTGATTGCGTTAGGCAAAGGCAATAAAGATGAGGTCATGAGTGCCTTACGCGCCTACCCTAACGGCTTGCAATATGGCGGTGGCGTAAAAGATACCAATGCCGCCAGTTATCTAAACGCTGGCGCTTCTCACGTTATTGTGACGTCTTACTTGTTTGAAAATGGCGAATTCTCTTGGGATCGTCTTGATAACATCAAACGGGAAACGGGAATAGACCGTTTGGTCTTGGATTTAAGCTGCCGACGCACTGCAAACGGCTGGTTCATTGCCACAGATCGTTGGCAAACCATTACCTCGACGCAAGTCAATCACGATAACTTGGTGGAATTAGCCAATCATTGTGACGAGTTTTTGATTCACGCGGCCGATGTAGAAGGTTTGCAAGCGGGCATTGATGAAGATTTAGTCAGCCTGCTAGGCAAAGCCTGCCCAGTCGCCGTCACTTATGCTGGTGGCGCGCGCGCCTTGCAGGATTTAAAGCGTGTTGATGAATTGTCAGCAGGTCAAGTGGACTTAACCATTGGCAGCGCATTGGATATTTTTGGTGGCAAAGGGGTAACCTTGGATGAATGCATTCTGTGGAATCAATCCCAAGCATAATAACTGGCTCAAGCCCTATCACAGACAAGCTTTACACTTTATTTAGTCAAATTCGACTGGGATGTCGACTTGGCTTATCTCGACATCAAGTGCGCCATACCGCATACTTGGTGTCTGTATTTTTTCCTAATTGTCAGGACGGTTAGATGTCAATATTTCGTAGTGGCCTGTTACTTGTAACGCTCTTTTTGAGCGCTTGCTCGATGCCCATTTTTTCTCCTCAATCAGACTCCACTGACCAAGTTCAAGACACCGCAACGGATTTGATGACACCCAATCAGCAAGTGGATATCAAAGAGCCAGCAAAAGCCACTGGCTATGCGGAAGACTTGGCCGATTTAAACAAATATCAGCAAAGTGCCGAAAAGCATTATCAAGCCTTAAATGATCGCCTTGGCAGTGCCAATAAGCCACCAAGAATCATTGAGGCCGATCTATTATCTCGTGAAGCTTTGCAAGCCAGCATTCAACAATTGCGCACATACATTAGTCAAACCAATACGGAATTAGCTGCACTGAATGCCCGCGTAAGTGAGCGTCAACAAATGCCGATCAGTGGTGATCTAGTACGTATATTCTTGTCTGAAACCACGGTCAGTGAAGCGGTAGGCAGTTTTAAAGCACAGCCCCTCATTGGTCAATGGGTCCGCGGCGAATCCCGAGTGATTCGTTTAAAAGACAATTTTTTGTTTGAGAGTCCGAATTCTGAAGACGTAACCATTACCTTTTCTGAGCGATATCAAATTTTGATCAACGGCCAAGTGGTAATGACAGTGTCACCGCAAAGGGCTAAGAACAGCGCCAAATTCCAAGTCCCTACTCAAGATCAAAGCGGCTCATTGATTGGTAAATTGGATTATCGCTTAGTCAATAACTAAGCGATTTCGTGTGATCAACCATAAAGTCATGATCAATTAGGTCACGACACCACTGTTGTAAGATTTTCTCGCTGCGCAGCCAGGCGCTGTCGCTGCGCATTGTCCAGCTGCACTTTTAATTGTGAGAGTGGTTTAGTGAGCGCTTTCATCAGTGACTTTGTATTGACTTGTTGGAGCAATTTTTCCAATTGACGAGCCACATATTGGTTCACTTGTATTAACCTTTGCGGTTGTTGTGCAAGGGGCATTTGCTGGCTTTGCCAATAGGCGTCACCGACAGAGCCGCTTAACGCACTGGCGGCTTGATGATGTGTTGTATTGGGCGATTTATGCTTTTCAATCATGTCCCAAATGGTTTCGCAATACAGCTGAAAAACATCACCTAAACGACGAAAAACTTGTTTATCTAAGGTGTTTGTTGCTTTACGACAAAAGTCAAAATTGGCCATCATGCCGTCATAACAGATGGACACCATATCCTGTAGAATACGAACGTCTATGGCGAGTTTGCCACGTCGGTAAAATCTCAACATGTTTTCCTCCCATGTTGTTTCAATAACATTAATCTGTCTTACTTTGTTGGCCTTACTCTTTGAGGCAAGAATTTTGACTTTCTGGTTACATCGTTTTCAATAAAAGGTGAACTTTGTGCAAACAAGTTTGAATAAACTGAGAGTTAGCGCAAAGTCACAGCCTATGATCTAGGCTTAGACCCTTGCCTTGTGATCTCATTTGGCTAAGTTCATAAAACTCACGAAAGGAAATCATGAAAACAGCGCCGAAGTTATTCTTACAAATTCAACAACCAGAGCTGGCCAGTGAGTTACTCGCTTTGCCAAGCCTGCAGCAATTTGAACTGAATATCAGTCAACAAGGACACAGCTGGTTAGCCCAACTGATCGACAGCCAATGTGATCTCGCGATCATTGAAGCCAATGCGGATCAGCAAGAGCAACTTGAAGCATTAAGCCAACACCCTGTCTTGGATAAGGTGCAATGTATTTTCCTTAGCCAAGGAGAGCCGTCGTGGATCATGGATCAGTTAATGCGACAAGGCGCTGGCGTTCACTACCGAGCGCCCTTTAACGTCACGCAACTCGAGGCCAATCTGAACGAGTTGTTTTGGTCATTAGATCCAGCGCCACCAACACCGTCGCCACAGAGCAGCTATCTTGATCAATTCGGTTTGCTGGTTGGCTCATCACCCTGTATGCATCAGCTGTATCGCACTTTACGTAAAGTCGCTGCCAGTGACGCCAATACCTTTTTGATTGGTGAGAGCGGCACGGGCAAAGAACTGGTGGCCAACACCTTGCATTTATTTAGCCAACGATCAGACGCACCTTTTATCGCGGTGAACTGCGCCGCCTTAAGCCCTGAATTGATCGACAGTGAACTCTTTGGTCATGTCAAAGGCGCTTTTACTGGTGCCCACAAAGACCATATCGGTGTATTTGAACAAGCCGAGGGCGGTACGCTCTTTCTCGACGAAGTCACCGAAATGCCCTATGAGCATCAAGCCAAACTATTACGAGTATTGGAATCTGGCGAATATCGTCCTGTTGGTTCGCAAAGCTTTAAACAAGCCAATGTTCGCGTGGTCGCCGCAACAAACCGAACACCCAAAGACGCCATTGAGGAAGAGAAGTTTCGCGAAGATTTATACTTCCGTCTCGCCCACTTTCCCATTCAGGTGCCTCCTCTACGCAATCGTCAAGGCGATGCCGTTGGTCTTGCCCAGCACTTTTTGGCCTATCGCAATACTCAGGACCAAACCAATAAAACCTTGTCTGATCAAGCGATCAATAAAATCGCTGAATACAACTGGCCCGGTAACGTACGTGAGTTAAAACACACCATTGAACGTGCCTTCATCTTGGCGGAGCAAACCATATTAGCCGAGCACATAGTGACCGATGGTTTGACTGACACTAACGACGCTCAACAACAGATTCCTGCGGGTATGCCGCTAGAAGACATTGAGAAAATGGCCATTTTAAACACCCTGGCTGAAAATCAGGGCAACCGTAACGACACGGCGCAGCAACTTGGCATCAGTGTCAAAACCCTCTACAACAAGCTAGACAAATACGGTACGGATTCGCTACCTCAAACCTAACGCTCAATGGTGTCTGTTTTCGCTCTTCTTTAACAAAGCGGTTGACGCGATCAAGTCAAAACAAAAAAGGGCTCAAACTGAACTGACCCCCAATAGTTGGACATTCCAATTACTGGGGGTCTTTTTATGTCCAAATATCACAGAGCATTTAAACTGTCTTTAGCCAAGTTATCTCAACACCAAGGCTCAAGATCCATTGCCCGAA
>NZ_JSEE01000008.1 GCF_001625355.1 Marinomonas sp. TW1 | reverse complement strand
AATGAGTGGAGCTCATCGATGCTGAGAAGTAACTGTTGAATAGACACAAAAAAAATCCGATTAAGAAAGCTTAATCGGATTTTCTGAGGCTATTCAATTAAATTCAACCCTTAAGTGAACAGCATTACTCCAATGAGTCCATTTTTTTATGGCGAATTGTCCGCATAACCACTGCCGATGGCACTAAAGGGCAGTTTGAGTCCAAGTTCGGGCACTTGCTGACCAATCCAGGCCGGAAAGGTATTGCTGTTTGGTCCAGGAAATACTTTGTATTCGTTTTTCCAAGGATAGACTTTTACGGCTTGGGCGATTTGTGGGATAAGCGCTTGAGCTTGTTCGCCTTGTATTGATAAGAGTTTTTCGGGTTTGGCGCCAAACCAATAACGGTCCGGTGTGGGCGTTTGGTATTCCGTGAGCGCGGGCAAGCCACGATTAAGTCGCCAGCCGACCACTTCGTACACCTTATAACGGTCAGCATTTTCCGCTTTGGTGGCAATCCAAGTGTGCACAGCAAACCAACCTCGCCAACTGTATGCATCGGCCGCATAGACTTCTATAACAGCGTTTTTTTGCACTTCTGGAGAAGGCGCGATGCCAGCAGGCTCACGACTTGCTGTACGCCAGCCGTCGCTGGAACACGCGCTGACTAAACTGGCCAGTAGTACTAAACCAAATCGCTTCATCATAATGATCTCCTTCGTAGGCGTTTTTTGCCCTTTAAAATAGAGTCTTTGATCTGCAAAGAGTTCCGCTAAGCTCTAATAATGTGTGCTACTGGTAGCAAAGATGAACATAAAAACGCCGACTCATTGGTCGGCGTTGCGCAACATTCGCTTCACAATAAAGCGCTGTTATGACGTATGAGCTAAAGAATTAATTCATCTCGGTGATGAAGTCTTGCTTGGCACGACGTACTTTTTTCAAATCTTTAAGCCAATCACCTTCGTCGGCACGGTAACCTAAAGGTAACAAGATCACAGAGCGCAACCCGCGTTCAGTCAGGCCAAGAATGTCATCCACTTTTGCTGGGTCGAAACCTTCCATCGGTGTGCTGTCGACCCCTTCTTCTGCGGCGGCGATTAGAGCGGTACCTAAACCGATGTAAGCTTGGCGTGCCGCGTGTTGGTAATTGGTTTCGGCATCACGAGGCGGGTATGTGCTTAACAACATTTGACGGTAGTTTTCCCAACCTTCGTTGGTAAAGCCTCGTTCTTCGTTGACTAGGTCAAACATCGTATTAATGCGTTCTTCGGTGTAATTGTCCCATGCAGCAAAGACCAACAGATGAGAGCCATCCGTAATCTGCGCTTGGTTCCATGCATGTGGTACGATTTTCTCACGTAATGCTTTGTTAGTCACCACAATGACTTCATAAGGTTGCAGCCCACTTGACGTAGCGGTAAGGCGAATCGCTTCTAAAATGCGGTCAACTTTTTCCTGCTCGACTTCCTTGTTTGAGTTCATTTTTTTGGTGGCATAGCGCCAGTTCAATTTTTCTAGCAAATCTGACATGAGAGGTCCTTAACGGAAATGGTTTTGATCCTCTCTATATGGGTCTTCTCTATAAGGAGTTCAATATGTTCATGATGAACAAAGTGAGGACGTCAAAAAGAGGCTCAACCCTTTTCGCTGGCATTTCTTGTCATTGCTCAATTTTTATAACAAAACGCCCTAAAATGGTTCATTTAATTGTCACGATACAGTAAGGTGCCCACTTCAAAAATTCAGTGGACCCCCTCAGATGATATTTGATGTATTTTCAACGCTGGCGAAGCGTTTCTTTAGTGGTAATTTGGTACTGCAAATTGCGGTTGGCATAGTGTGTGGTGTGCTTGTGGGACAGTTTGCTCCCGATCTGGCTCTTTCAAGCCAATTGTTGGGTGACTTTTTTGTCAAAGCGCTGAAAGCCATTGCGCCAATTCTGGTGTTTATCTTAGTGATGGCCGCCATTGCGAATCATAAACAGTCGCAACATACCCATATTCGTCCTGTATTGTTTCTCTATGTGTTGGGCACGTTTGTCGCTTCCCTGACCGCGGTCGTGTTCAGCTTTTTGTTCCCAACTCAATTATTGCTTTCTGCATCAGACATGAGCCGGGCGGCACCTCAAGGTTTGGGCGAGGTATTACAAACCTTGGTCTTCAATGTTGTGGACAACCCCATCAATGCGTTAATGCAGGGGAACTATGTGGGAATTCTGGCTTGGGCGATTGGCTTAGGCTTCGGATTACGTCACGCCTCAGACTCAAGTAAACAATTTCTACAGGAAGTCGCCGACAGTGTTACTAAGCTGGTCAATGTTATTATCCGCTTAGCGCCATTTGGTATTTTTGGTCTGGTCGCCAATACCATTGCCGAAACGGGTTTTGATGCTTTATTGGGTTACAGCCATTTGTTGACTGTGTTAGTCGGTGCGATGCTATTCATTGCCTTGGTAACCAATCCATTATTGGTGTTTTGGAAACTTCGTCGCAACCCTTACCCATTAGTCTTTAAGTGCCTAAAAGAGAGTGGCATAACAGCGTTTTTCACTCGCAGTTCAGCGGCCAATATTCCTGTGAACATGTCCCTTTGTAAGCGCCTTGAGCTGGATGAAGACACCTATTCCGTCTCGATTCCTCTTGGTGCCACCATCAACATGGCGGGAGCGGCCATCACCATTACCGTTTTGACCCTAGCAGCGGTGAATACCTTAGAGATTCCATTGGATTTTGGCACGGCATTATTACTAAGTATTATTGCGGCGGTTTCCGCATGTGGTGCTTCTGGCGTCGCAGGCGGTTCTCTATTGCTGATTCCGTTAGCCTGTAGCTTGTTTAATATTTCAAATGAAGTGGCCATGCAAGTGGTGGCGGTTGGCTTTGTGATAGGTGTATTACAAGATTCAGCGGAAACGGCTTTGAACAGTTCTACCGATGCCTTGTTCACGGCTGCGGCGTGTTTATCTGAAGATAAAGCGTAAATTCTCAGGATGTTGACGAAGGGAGCATGAGCTCCCTTTTTTTGTGCGGTAGGATGTGCTCTGCTTAGTCTTCAATCAATGATGATTTACCCTTCTCAGGAGAGCCAGTTGCCCAATACGTTTCGATCCCTTGCCAATCCTAATTATCGTCTTTGGTTCAGTGGTGCTGTCATTTCCAATATTGGTGGTTGGCTGCAGCGCACGGCACAAGATTGGTTGGTGATCTCAGAATTGTCTGATAAAAATGCCGCGGCGGTAGGCTTAGTGGTGTTTCTGCAATTTGCGCCACAAATCTTTTTATTGCCCATCACGGGCTGGACGGCAGATCGAGTAGACCGTCGGAAATTGCTGTTTGTGACGCAATCTCTAATGGCCATACTGGCCCTTATTCTCGGTGTATTGGTGCTTTCTGCACAGGTTGAACTCTGGCAAGTATGTCTCTGTGCGCTTGGCTTAGGTTGCGTCGCCGCATTTGATGCGCCCGCTCGCCATGCCTTTGTTTCCGATATTGTCAGTGAAAAAGAGCTGTCTAATGCGGTTGGTCTAAATGCGGTTTCTTTCAATAGTGCGCGTTTAGTCGGGCCCGCTGTGGCGGGGATTTTGATCGCTTTGGTGGGCAGTGGTTGGGTTTTCATGATCAATGTGGTGTCATTTTTACCCTTGTTAACGGCCTTGTATTTATTGAAGCATCGTTTACCAAAAGTTGAGGCTGAACACGCACCTTCAGGCCCAGATTTAGCCAAATTTTTAGATGGTTTTCGATACATTTGGCATCACCGAGAAATGACGGTGATCTGCATCATGTCGTTTTTAATCTGTTGTTTTGGGATGAACTTTCCAGTGTACTTATCGTCTATGACGGTGCATGTGTTTGAAGGTCAGGCTGACCAATATGGTTTTCTTGTGTCCATGATGGCGATCGGATCCATTACTGGAGCAATCGTCACAGCGAGTCGTAAATCTTCGCCCTCGTTTCATTTTATGATGTATGTGGCAGCATTTTATGCGGTGAGTTGCTTTGCCGTTGCGTTGAGTCCAAGCTTTTGGTTGTTTGCCATTATGTTGATCGCACTGGGGTTGGGAACACAGTTATTCACTACCTCTACTGCTTCCTATATGCAGTTGGCGACGGAGAAAGCGTATCGTGGTCGTGTCATGGCGGTGGTGTTGGCCATTGCCATTGGCGGGACGGCGTTAGGCGCACCCATTGTTGGTTTTATCGCCGATCATTACGGTGCAAGAGCGTCGATTTTATTATGTGGTTTTTCAGGTACCTTAGCGGCCCTGTTAGGTTTTTGGTTTTTTCATCGCCAACAAGGTACTAAACACATTGAATAATGGCGAATCAAGGACTTTCGCCTATGCTAAGGAAAGCCTTTTATTTAATTGATTCATAGTCAATGGAGACGAATATGTCGCAACATCTTGTATTGAGTTTTATTGGAGAAGATAAGCCGGGTATCGTTGAGTGTTTGTCTGATGTGATTGCCCGTCATCAAGGTAATTGGTTGGAAAGTCGTATGGCTCATCTGGCGGACAAATTTGCTGGTATTTTAACGGTTTCGGTCCCTCCTGCTGAACAACAAGGGCTAATCGAAGCCTTGCAAGGTTTGGTCAGTTTAGGGCTTCATGTGACGGTTGAAACCGCCGTTGCAAAAGCGGCAGAAGGCTCGACATTGTCCTTGTCTGTTGTCGGCAATGACCGAGCCGGCATTGTTAAAGAAGTATCGCAAGTGTTGCACTCTTTGATGGTCAATGTGAAAGAGTTAACCACAAGCTGTGAACCTGCACCGATGAGTTCGGAAATGTTGTTTAAGACCGATATGGTATTGTCTGTACCAGCGAACTTACCGTTAACAGAGCTAGAAGTGGCCTTAGAGAATATCAGCAGCGATCTAATGGTAGAGCTGTCTGTTAATCAGTTTGGTTAACAGACAGCCTGATGCTTCATTAAAGAGATTCTATTTCTTAAAGAGATTTTATTTCTTGCAAACACCAATCCGCTCGGTCTAATACGGCCTGTCGTTGATCAGGTGTTTGCTTGTCCCAATTGCCGTATATCATGCCAATACGTGGGTTTTTATTCAGCCTGTCTCTGTGTTTGACCATAAAACGCCAATATAAGCTGTTCAGTGGGCAAGCTTGCTCGCCTGTTTTTTCCTTCACCTTGTAATGGCACGAGGTGCAATAATCACTCATTTTATTTATGTAGCTACCGCTCGCGGCGTAAGGTTTGGACGCGATCCAACCACCATCTGCAAATTGACTCATGCCGCGTGTATTGGGCAGTTCCACCCATTCGATGGCATCGATGTAAATGCCCAAATACCAATCGTCCACTTGCTGTGGCTCAATGCCTGTGAGAAGACAAAAATTGCCTGTCACCATCAAGCGTTGAATGTGATGAGCGTAGGCAAATTCTAGGGATTGATGAATGGCTTGTGATAAACAATTCATCTTGGTCTCCCCTGTCCAAAAATACTCAGGCAAATCTCGCTGGGCATCGAGGGCATTTTGCTGACGATAGTCCGGCATGTTTATCCAGTACATACCGCGTACGTATTCTCGCCAGCCGAGGATTTGCCTGACAAACCCTTCGATCTGCGATAAGTCTATTTGAGGATTTTGGCGAAACTGCGTGATGGCCGCTTGTATCACAGTATGGGGGGCAATCAATTTACTGTTGAGCGCAAAGGACAGACGTGAATGATACAGGCTCCAAGCATGCTCGGATTGATCTGTCATGGCATCTTGAAAACGGCCAAAGTTAGGCAATAGGTATTGGCAAAAATACTCGAGCAATTGATGGGCTTCACGCCGCGTTACTGGCCAACTAAGGTGCGAGCCAATTTGTCCAATAGAAGGAATCTGATGCTGGTGGAGGCGCGCCACAATATCATCAACAGGATGTTGAAAACACAAAGGTTGTGGAATGTCGGCTAAATCCTGTTTTTTTAGCTTGTTACGATTATTCGCGTCATAGTTCCATTGTCCGCCTTCTGGTTGCCCCTCTGGTGTGATTAAAATGTTAAAGCGTTGGCGCATTTTTCGATAGAAATGCTCCATGCGGACACTGTGCTTGGCTTTGAAATGTTTGGGAATTTCCGCAAAAGGCAGCAAAAAGTGCTCGCTATCAAACCATTCCACATTAAGTGAGGTGGTGTTTTGAAAGCGTTCTAACTGGCTGAGCAATCTGTATTCATCCGGTCTTTGTAATTGGATGCTTTGCACGCCTGCGGTTTTTGCTTGTTGGGTGAGTAGATCGGTCAGACTGAGCCCTTGGGTGTCGTCTAAGGTCAGATGACAAACTGTGTGTCCCGCTTGTTGCAACGCATCAGCGAAGCGTTTCATCGCCAAAAAGAACGCCGTGATCTTCTGAATATGGTGTTTTACATAGTGGGCTTCAGAGTGCAGTTCAGCGATTAGATACAGCACGCCAGAATCGGTTTGTTGAAACCAAGAGTGGTTTGTATTGAGCTGATCGCCCAATACCAAACGAAGGGTATGAAATTGGCTCATGAAGACCTCTTGTTTTTGCTTTTGGCTTGACTATTAGGTGAACGAACATGAGTGGCTAATATTCGCTGTTTTTCTGTGCGTACTTCAGGTCGCTTTCGAAAGCCCCAAAGACGATCACGGGCGGATTTAGCCGCCTCTTCTAAGTTGAGTATAGGCTGTGGGTAGTCGTGACCAATTTGGCACTCATAAAGTGTTTGTTCCATTGGGGACAATTGCCACGGTGTGTGGATCAGTGGTGCGGGCACCTGACTCAATTCAGGCACCCAGCGACGAATAAAGTCACCGTCTGGATCTTGGTCTTGTGACTGTTTAACCGGGTTATAAATGCGAATGGTGTTGGTCCCTGTCACCGAGGCTTGCATTTGAAACTGTGGATAGTGAATGCCGGGTTCAAAGTCGAGGAATAGTCTCGCTAATGGCTTTACGCCCATTCGCCAATCCAGATTCATGTGGTGACAAAGAAAGCTCACCAGCATGGCACGCATACGAAAGTTGATGTATCCAGTCGTGTGCAATGCGCGCATACAAGCATCGATCATTGGATAGCCAGTATTGCCAAGATACCAACGTTCAAAATCGCCCCCGACCTGATCGTCTTGGCGATAAGGAAAAGCCTGAAAAGCCTGATTCACGGGCTGATATTCCATGCGGCATTCGCTTTCAAACTTTTGCATAAAGTGGCAATGCCAATGCAGTCGTGAACTCAAGGCAATCAAGGTACGTCGCCAGCCTTTGGTATGCCAGCGAGTTAACAAGTCTTGATATACTTCTCGCAAACTGATGTTGCCCCATGCCAAATAGGGGGAAAGCCTAGTGCAGGCGGAACGGCTGGTTAGCGGGCTGGATAAGGAGCAATAATAATATTGCCCTCGTTCTTCATAGAAGCTGATGAGGGTTTGCCAGGCAAGGGTGCTGCCGCCCGTCTGCATGCCTTTTTGACTTGTTTGCCAAGGCTCTGGGATATCAATGTCGGGCGGTGTTATTTGGTACCACGTGGCTTGCTCTAGTGTTGTTTCTGCAATAGGTCGTCGCATGATCTGTTGCCAAGCTTTGTCCCAAGTTTCTCGGTTTTTCAAACCTCGAATCACGGCACCTGTCGGGAACTCATACCAAGTCACCTGCTTCTGCTGGCACCATTCTTTGATGGCAATATCGCGTTCAAACGTAATGCCCAGACCGATCTCACTACTGCTGTATAACGTGTGAAATTGCGTGGTTTGGTGAAGGGTAATCAAAGCTTGCAGCGCTTCTTGATAGTCGATGTAGAGCTTAATGTGATAGGGGGTTAATTGAGTTTGCATGTCCATTAGAGATTGCCAAACAAAGCGCCAGTGGCGTTCATCGTAATGTTCGTCGGCCACTAGGCTGGGTTCAAACACATAAAACAAAATGACAGGGTGTTGGTTATTGATGGCTTGTTGCAAAGGCTCATGGTCGGTTAAGCGTAAATCACGCTTAAACCAAACCACAGCAGGTGTTTGTGACATGTTTGGTAAGGAAGTTTGGGTCATGAGACGGCTAAAGTGTTGGGTAGAGGGGCCAATCTGCCGCATCGACAGAGTCCAGTAGGTGATCAAACTCATCACCTTGCCATTGACGAATAAACACGCCGTCAGGGTCGTATTGTGTGGTTTGTTTTTCTAGGTTAAAACGGCGACCACCACGAGGATCCGCGCCTACCCCCGCAATGTATTGCCAGTTTCCCCAGTTTGAGCCAACGTCATAGTCCACTAGCTGTTGCTCGAAATAGGCCGCACCGTAACGCCAGTCCACGCCCAGTTCGTAAATCAAACAACTGGCGACCAGTTGGCGGCCACGATTACTCATAAAGCCCGTTTGATTGAGTTGCTTCATGCAAGCATTGACGATGGGATATGGCGTGTTGCCTTGGCACCATTTACGGAAGCGTTCTGGATAATAGGACAACTTAGGCGCCTGTTTAGCCACACCATTGGGCATAAACAATCTTTTGCCATGGCATGCGGCATACCAGTGGAAGTATTCACGCCATAAAAGCTCAAAGAAAATCCAATAGGTCGATTCGTTGGCGCCTCGGTCCGTTTCGTATTGGCGCAGTGACGCTAATATTTGTCTGGGCGAAAGGCTACCTTGTGCTAACCAGGCGGAAAACTTGGTGGAGTTTTCCCAGCCAGATAAGGCATTACGAACGTCTTTGTAGTGCTTGGGTAAATCGGTGGTGAAGTAGTCGGTTAATTGCTGTTTCGCCGCGTCTTCGCCACCAACAAAAGGCCCCTGTGAAGAGATGGATTGTGCTTGCCAAGGGGTGATTTGTGCCAGAGAAAAAGCCACGGCGGTCGGCAACTCTCGAACTTTAGGGATGGGCTCTGCAATGTCCATGGTTTCGACGATACGTCGGAATTTGGAAAAGCTATCCGGCAAATCCGCAACAGCAAAAGGGAATTGCCATGGTTCAAATAAGGTTTGGCCATGATCAAGGTGAAAATGCACATCAGAAAAGCTTTTAGCCAACTGGCGGAGACTGGCTTGTTCGTTCCAGCCACTGTCATGGTTCAAAAACACGTGAGAAATAGGCAGTTCATTGAGTATTAATGTCAGACTGTTCAATGGATCCAATTGGCTGACATAAAGCATTTGCCCTAAATCTTCCAATTCTAGTGTGAGATTGTCCAAGCCTTGCAATAAAAAGCTACGACGCTGAGCAGACATGCCTTGAGTCGCATAGCGTGTAGGGCGTTTGTATTCTGGGGCATCACAGAAAAGGCAAACCAACTGATCTACTTCTTGCGCCGCTCGCCATAACATTTTTTGGTCAGCGCAACGTAAGTCATTGCTGAACCATACCAATCCCATTTTCATCCCATACCCTCACCTAACGTGTTATTTCGATACGCAGAGAGAGGTTGTTTGGATTGCTTTTTAAGGAGTAGAAGGACATAAAAAAAGGAATTTTTACTGACAAATAAAAACCTTAGTAAAAATGGGGGTATAATGCAGCGAAATTTATTATGTCAAATGTAAGGTCGTAACAAGTATGAGTTTGCCAAATTGCCCTAAATGTAATTCCGAGTATGTTTATGAAGATCAGGCCATGTTGATCTGTCCTGAATGTGCCCATGAATGGAATCCAAATGAAGTGGAAGTGGACGAAGAGGCTTTGATCATCAAAGACGCCACTGGCAAGTTGTTGCAAGAAGGCGATAAGGTGACCTTGGCAAAAGATTTGAAGGTGAAAGGGTCATCTCAAGTGCTGAAAATTGGTACTAAGGCGACGATCAAACGCCTGGTCGATGGCGATCACGACATTGACTGTAAAGTGGATGGCGCAGGCGACATGATGTTGAAATCACAGTTTGTGAAAAAAGCGTCAGCTTAGTCACGCCGAACATCAACAGAGAAGGCCGTGCCTCGAAAAAATGAGCATAATAATGCTCATTTTTTGTTTCTGATGAATTAAATGAGTAATTATTTTCTCATTTAATCAATCTAGGCTATATTTTGAGCATAATATTGCGCATTAGGGGCTTGATGTGAAATCGACTTTAACAGACGAACAGAAACAGAATTTGCTCATTGATCTGCTTAGGCAACACATGCTGGGGGAGCTGACTCAAGGGCAGCTACTGAAGTATCTTCGCAAACAGTTTCTGGGGATCTCGCAAGGTGAGTTTGCCGATCAAGTCGGTGTGAGCCGCCGTACCTTAACAGACATTGAGTTAGACAAAGGCCATCCTGCGCAAACCATTATTAATAAAGTTTTCGAACCCTTTGGGGTGAAATCCAGTTTGGCACCGATCGAACCCCATGTGGCTTGCTATTTACTGGTGGGCAAAACACCCAGTTAATGCGTCTACGAGAGCGATTAATCCATTTTGCCTGTATTTCGTTTAGCGTTTCGCGTTTAAACGCCAATAGGCTTTGGTGTGGTTGTTCCTTCCCATTACTTGACGCTCGTTGCGTAAAAAGTGACGAACTTGTTTCGCTGCGTCAGACTCAAATGCTCCCCACACGGCATCAATGTCAGTGACGTTATCCAGAGCCGCTAACACCTTTTCTCCTTGTTGTTGAGGGGCGCAAACAAGGCGTTCTATGTGGGCACCATCAGGCAAGTCCGTAACCTTAAAATACGCTTGTTCCGTTTCTTTCTCGCTGAGTAGGATGATGTAAGGCGCGATGGGGTTTTGCCATTGCTCTAAAAGGCCGGCAAGTGCTGGGTAAGCTGTCTCATCAGCGATGAGTAAAGCTTGCCCTTGATGCAAATGTGGGTGTTTGTCTTTGGCTTCTGAGCGACTGGAAATAATATCGCCTTTGCTAAGGTTTTTTACCCACTGGCTGCCAGGCGTGTTGCCATGGGTGAAAACATCAACGTGCGCTTGATCGATAAAGTTAGACCCTTCTGATTGCCAAGCGTTACGCAGGGTGTAAAGACGTACATCCTTATTGGCACTCATTAGGAGTTTTTGACGATACTTAGTGGAGAGGTGTTTCATTAGCCAGATAAAGGCTCGGTCAAATAGATTTTTCTGCCAAGATTTTTTACCTTGAGATGAGGCCGCTAACTCAGGTTGCTTCTGCAAACTTTTTAACACAAAAGCAAAGGCGTGGCCTGGGTAGTAATCCGGTAATGGTGTTGAAGATTGCAGTGTCAATCGAGTGATGTTTGGCGTGACCTTTTGCGTATTGATGACTTCAAAAAAGCGTTTCCCCGTACCGCTAAAATCACGGCCTTGTTTTACAATCGCGGCATAGGCAAGGTATAAAATTTTATCTTCTAGGCTACCGTTGATGACAAACGGCGCAAAAATGTCCTGCTGACTCTCTGACGTACTGTCTTCTGATGGCTTTGCTTCTAAGGTGCTAGCTTGAATCAAAACCCCTTCTTCAAAGAGATCCACAATCTTGGCCGATACAATCTTGAATGAGCGGCTTAAATGGCTTTCGGCGATGGCCAATACTTCTTCACTGTGATCTTGATTCACGTGCTCAAGGATGTCGAGTTTGTGATCTAGGTCTTGGATGGGGGAACGTGATTCCATGTTACCTCTGGTGAGCTGGTGGCGAATACTTTAAATAACCATAGGGGCAAGCAAGCCCCTATGGTGAGTTATGTTGTTGTGATTAACGGTTGGGGACTATAAACGGTACAGAGCACTGATACCAATGGTGCGAGTTTGTCCAACGGTCGCGATGGTCCCTTCACGGTAATACACTACGTCTTCGTTTGTGAGATTTTTAACATAGCCTGTTATGGTCAAATCCCCTAAAAGATATTGAGCACGAGCATCAAGAAGAGTGTGATTGCCTGCTTCATTGGCGTCACTGTTATCAAGAGAGGAGTAATATTGGCTAACATAATTTGCATCGGCACCGAATGACCAATTGTCACCCAGGTATTGTGTGAAGCCTAAGCCAATGTTGGTTTCTGGTGCACCGGATAACTGATTGCCTTCATTGCTATCATTTTTATCGATCTCGGAGCGCAATAAACCAACGGAGCCACGTAATTCAAAGTTGTTCGTCAACCAAGTGCTGGTTTCCAGTTCGAAGCCATAAGTATGGGCCGCATCAACATTGACGACGGTAAAACCACTTGCGGCTTGATAGTCCGTGTAGTCATTATAGAAAAGGTTAGCGTTTAATCGAGTGCCGTTGGCAAAGAGGCTCTTACTGCTGATCTCGAAGGCTGTCACGGCTTCACTGTCGAATTCATAAGCTTCATTTGTTGATGTATTAATACCAGTACCAGAAGGGCTATAGCCTTTGCGAATGCTTGCCCCAAGTGTGGTGGTGTCAGAAATGGCATGAGTAAGGCCGATCTTAGGCAGGTAGTGAGTTTGGTCTAGGTCTTGGTTTACGTCGCTGCCCCCATTGAAAGAACCTGTTTTATCAACGTCTTCACGCTCGATGCGTAATCCTAGGCTGACTTGAGTTAGTTTGGATAAGGCATAACTTGTTTCGCCATAGGCTGCCGTGGTATTCGTCGTGTAGCTGGTATCAATGTTCACGCCTTGTGTGGCATCAATCACAGAATCTTTGTTAGAAGCATAAAGTCCTAATACACCAGACCAATCAGATTGTTGGTTATTAAAAATAATGCGGTTTTCTAGCGAGCTAGTATCTTGTTGGATGTCATATGTGTTGGTGACTGTGGCTACCGAATAGCCATCGGCGTATAAATCTGAATTACTATGGCTGATGTGAAGTGAGTTGGTTAGGCCGCTACGGATCTGGTAATCCACATCCAGTGCAATAGATTGGTCCGTTGAATCTTGTTGGCGAGAAATGGTTCCGCTGTCCAAGGTAAGCGTTTGGCTATCAATGCCTTCTTCTGTATTACTGGCGAAGCGGATGTGTTCACCGTCGTTTTTATGATGGTTGACGGTCAATTTGGCGGAGAGCTCTGGAATACTAGCAGGTTGCCAGAGGAGTTTGCCTCGAATATTAAGGCTCTCTGATTCGCTTAAGTTCGGCGTGTCATCATAGCCATTGGTATCATAGTTCAGCCAACCTTCTCCTTTGGTTTCATCGATGGCGATACGATACGCCAATTCATCTTCAATGAGGGCTCCAGAAGACATGGCCGCCACATTGTATTTTAGGTTGCCATTTTTGTAGCTTTCTACACCCGCTTGGACCGCCGCTTCACTTTCAAAGGTTGGATCATTGGTATTGATAACAAGAGCGCCTGCAATTGCACTAGCCCCTTGTGTTGTGGATTGTGGTCCACGTAACACTTCCACTTGTTGAGCATCCCATAAACCGATAGGCGAAAAATTGTACCCTGACCAGTCTTGAGGCGTACCGTCAACCACGGTGGCCACTCGAGCACGAGAGCCAGTGATCAACGCCAAACCACCGGTTGCGGCGCCACCACCAGAAATACCTCGAACGTTAATGTTACCAAAGGAGCCAGGAATGACGTTGGGTGCTTGTGTCGCGATGTCTTTGGCTTGTTTTGTTTCGCCTGTTTCAAGTTCATCAGAGGTTATAACCGTGACCGCTGTGATGGTATCTTTCAAGCTCTTGTCTATCTTTTCGCCTGTGATGACTATGGTGTCGAGATCCACTTCAGCCGCAAAGGTAGGCTGAATCATCATGGCGCTAATAACCGATACGGCGATCAAGGTGAGCTTGTAAGGGCTGTGAAGAGACATTTGTATCTTATTCGACATTGAATGTTTTCCTTTTATGAAATATGGCTAACGAGTGGTATGACTGTATGGCGAAGAGGCCTGCATGAGACTGTCTTTTAGTAACGGACGAATAATGCAGGCGACGAGTAGTGTGATGACCGCTCCGCCAGCCACAACACCGCTGTATTGCAGCTGTTTTGCTAAGGCCAGACTGGCTGCGGAATAAGCGAAGCCAAGTAGTGATGCCACGCTAAACTGAAGCGTGAAGAAGGTGGCTTTTCTTAGCGTGAGTGCGGCTTTGTCCATCATGATGGTGGAAGACACCACCAACATCGCCGGAAAACTGATGAAATGTAAGGTAATGGCAGCATAAACCATGATTTTACTAGTGACGCCTAATGTTAGGCACAGCACAAATATCAGAGAAGTGAATTGTATAAACGTCACCGCCACCAGAGCATTTACGCGGCCAATTTTATTAATCAGTGGTGTCGCAAGCAGCGCTGAAAAGAGCCCAACGATAGAGCCGTAAATTTTCATCACGAAGCCAATCTCATCGAGTGGCCAGCCTAGATCGACAAGAAGCGGGTTGAGTAGTGCGAATCCACAGGTTGAGCCAATTGGGTACAAGCTCAATAGTAGAAACCAACGTCTGTGTTTTAGAATGAACGCTTTAATGTCTTTAAAAAGGTGTTGGCCGCTTTCGTTTTGTTGTGTCGGTTCCGCCGCTTGGTCTGGCTCTTTAAAGAACAGCATTTGCACAAGGGAGATGGTGGTCAATCCAGCCAACAACCATAAAGAGCCTTGCCACCCTAGCCAAGGGTAAAGCATGAGAATCACACCACCGCCAATGATGTTACCGAGTAGATTTCCTGAAAACTGCACACTGTTAGCGAACTTACGGGTGTCTGCATCAAATAATTTGCAAGAGAGTCCATCAATCGACACGTCTTGTATGCTCATGAAGAAAACATAACAAGCCAATACCAGTAATATCCCGCTAAATTGGGTTTCGAAGTCTAACGCGCCCGCTAATACAAGCAATAATGCCATGGATCCTTGCGCGAGTATGAGCCAACTTCTGTATCTACCTTGTAGGTTTACTAAGCATATATATCGTAAGTTTACGTGAAATTTGTCAATTATCGGGGCATAGAAGACTTTACCTGCAAGCGGCAATACGGCGAGGTTTAAGAGCGCCAACTGATCCAGTTCAGCGCCCTGCTGGCGCAAGATCACAACGGCCGCAGAAAGGATAAAGGCGACGCCTATATATTGCGTCACATAAGTGCTGGCTAACATGAACCAAGGGTGATGGCGGTTTTTCATGAATGAATCCTAATGGTCATCTTATGCAAATCATCAAGACGCAAGGGTGCGACATAGATGGCGTTTGCATAAGGAATTAACAGTCGAAGTAAACTTCTATGGGAAAGAGACAAGCCAACTAAGACGTTTTAGAAAGTCTATCGAGGAAAAGCAAAGCATTCTTTCGAAAGCAGACATGTCACTTTTGAAAACGGAAAAAAGCTTAGGCTGAATGTCGTATGCACAGCGCTTGGCGATATTCACTTGGGGTAACACCCACTTCGCTTTTAAATAAGGTGGCAAAGTGTGCTTGGCTTTTGAAGCCGACATCGTGAGCAATGTCGGTGATGGGTTGGCTGTTAGCGAGTCGTTTTTGAGCCGTTTCGATACGGGTTTTACGTAACCAGTCGCGAAAGCTCATGCCCAGTAGTTGTTTGATGTCTTGCTTGACATAAGTACGATTACTGCCTGCGAGGCGTGCCACAGCGGACAATGGCCAGTCCAACTGTAGGTTCATCTGTATGTGGTTTAAAGCATGATTTAATTGGTCGATACGTGTGTTCTGAGTGGCTTGGCTTTTTAGACGATGTTGATGAAGAAACAAGGCCAGCACTTCTTGCGCTTTGGCTTTAATAAAGAGTTCTCGTTCAAATCCTTGTAACTCGCAATTCCAAACCACTTCGCAACATTGCAGTATGTCCACCGGAATCGGGCCAGCTTCTGCCAAGCGTACCTGAGGAACATTGTGCGGCACATTGGTTGTTAATTCGGGCAGGATGCTTCTTTTTCCTAGGTGCTCCAGGGACAAATGGATGGAAAAGGTTTGCCAGTTACTGTCGCTTGGAAAGTTCATATAGGAAGGGCATGATTCGTCCACTAACGCTACCATGTAGTTATGACTGTAGTCTTTTTGTCTGTCCATGCCTTTGTTTAATGTTTGGCACTGGCACTTACCAATCATAGAAATATACAGGCCGGGTTGGTGAACATTCACAATGGAAGTCTCTTCATCAAAATGGTGGTTAACCGTCCGCACCCAACTTGATGGATCGAAATCTAAATTAAATTGTTCAAACGTCGCAATTTGCTCAACAGAATGAAAAGACACGTTGTTTCTCCTACAAAAAGTCGTGTTAGCAAGACTAACAACAGATAATGTTTATATTATTAATAATCATTATCAATTGCGAAGGTTATTTTCGATAATCTTTTGTTCTGGTTAAGAGGGCGGATGGTATGCGCTGTTGTTGCGTTTTTTTAGGAGTTAAACGCTAGACGGGGTCTCTTTCTAGGTGAAAACGAAGGCGGTGTTGATTGCATTATGGCGGGACACACGGAAACTGAATCTTTGCTAGGCTTTATCTAGTCAATAGCCATGGAATTGTAGGGGATGTTGGTATCCCCTTTCCGTTTTTATTACAGGTTGGCAATCTTCCTTCCTGCACCTTTTAAATGTATTAAACAATATATTTACGGCTAAATTTACGGCGTAGTAAATGGATTGGGGCATTCCCAACCAAGGTGCCTAGCAAAATACACGTCAAAGCAATGCTTAGCCCTATGGTCCAATTTTCTCCAAATAAGGGGACTGCTAAGGCACTAGCAAATACGGGTACTAATGCCATCAGACTGCCCATTCTGGTGGCGCCGATTAAGTGCACTGCTCGACCATAACACACCATTTGCACCGTCGTGGCCATCACTCCTTGATAAAATGCTTGTAGGCCAATCATTTCCCAAGAGGCTTGAGTGATCTGGTGTGGTAGAAAGAAGCCATAAATTGGGGTGAATAAACAAGTTGTCACCGCAATAATGCCGAGTGTCGCTTGCCATGGCGCAAATTCCCATCGGCGTAATAACACGGTAAAAATGCCCCAGAATATGCACGCAAGGATAAAGCTCACATCGCCAATCCAATAAGGGGCTCCGGTCATTAGGGTTTCTGATATGAGTGCGACAATGCCTAGGCTGCTGAGTAATATGCCAAACCAAGCGGCATTCCCATGGCGTTCATTTGCCAGAAAGTACGCAAATACGGCAATCATGATAGGCATTAGGCCAGGTAGCAATAATGCCGCATGGGTGGCGGGCGCATGGTCAAAACCATTGAATACGGACAACGCGTACGCGAGTCCACCAATGCAGCCTAATGCCAACATACGCCATTGAAAAATAGTATGACGATGTTGCCAAATGAAAGGGGAAAATAAGATAAATGCGGTACCGAACCGAACCATCATCATATCGGGTAATGCCAGTGCCGCTAGTGAACCCGCTTTCGAAACCAAGATAAAGCCCGTCCAAATTGCGACCGCGGTGAGTGCATAGCCAATGCCTGCAATCGATAAAGGGGGCGTGCGTGTGTTGCTCATGTGGATGCCTTATTTTGTTTATCTTTTAATCAGTCTAGACTATGTTATTGTTCATTAATAATGAATAATAAAGAAAATAACATTCACTTTAAGTGAATAGGATCTAATGAAAAGAGGTGTCGTGTGGAGATTTCAGATCTAATTGTGTTCAAAGCGGTGGTGGAGCATAAAGGGGTCACTCGTGCTGCTGAAGCACTGCATCGTGTGCCGTCTAACGTCACGGCGCGGCTGAAAAAATTGGAAGCGGAACTGAATGTGGGGTTATTCTTACGTGAACACAATCGTCTTTCTGTGACCTCTGCCGGTCTTAGATTGTTGGACTACACAGATAAAATACTACAGTTGCAAAAGCAAGCGATTGCCGAATTGACGCACCAAGAACCATCAGGGCTATTTCGTTTAGGCTCTATGGAAAGCAGTGCGGCGTCGCGTTTGCCGAGCTTATTAACGGATTACCACACGACTTACCCACAAGTTCAGATTGAGTTAATGACGGCTGCGTCCATGCCATTGGTCGAAAAAGTGTTGGATGGTGAGTTGGATCTTGCCATGGTGTCTGACCCTCCCGATGATCCGCGATTAATCTGCCATCCTTGCTATGAAGAAGAGTTGGTTTTAATCATGCCTGAGGCTTGGTCAGTCGTCGAAGAATTGCCCAATGTATTAACCATGGTGGGTTACAACAAGGGGTGCTCCTATCGTCATCGCTTGGAAAAATGGTTGAAACGACAAGCTCGTACTTGTGAGCGGGTAATTGAAATCCCCAGTCATTACACAATGCTTGGTTGTGTGATTGCAGGTATGGGCATTGGTATGGTGCCTAAGTCTTTACTCGCATTGCATAAAACGGATGGTTTAGCCTATCGTCATGTGGATGAAGATATTGCTAAAGCCACGACCTATTTAGTCGCACGTAAAGATAACCCCACCAGTGCCATTAGTGCCTTTGTTGTGCTGGCAACGAGCCAGAAAAAATCGTAACAAGGTGGTGTGTTAAAGGAAAACGATGAAAGCAAGTCTAAATTGATTCATAAAGTTTCAACTATTCCTGCATGGCCTCACATGGTCATCATCTAGGTGACTTGTTAGACTGAATTTTAGTCAACTTAATTCATTGATGTCTAAACGGAAGAAGGAATTTGTCATGTCAGTCGATTTTTATTCGCCAAGTGAACTGCTTAAGCAAGCGATTCAGAAACATCAAACCATGCTGAAAATCATCGCAGGTGTTTTTATAGTATTGGGCTTTTATGCTTTACTCGCGCCAACGACGTTTGCCTTAGGAATCGAAAAGATCCTAGGTTGGACATTGTTTATTGCCGCCGTGGCCAGCTTTGCTCATGCTTTTTTTATGCGTCAATGGCGCGGTTTTACCTATGATGTGGTGAGTGGACTCATCTTTGCCCTCATTGCCTTTATTCTGTTAACCAACCCTCTAAGCGGTGTGATCAGTTTAGGTTTAATCATGGCAATCATTTTTGGTGTGGATGGCGCGATTAAACTCATTCGCCTCTTCACAGGGAAGCTAACCGGCAGCTATCGCACCATGGTTGCGGTGTCGGCGATCTTATCTCTCGCCATTGCCTTACTTATGCTGTGGGATTTACCGAAAGCCGCCCCGATCTTTTTAAGCGTCATCGTCGGTGTTAATCTGATCATCAACGGTTTTGGTCTATTGGCATTAGTGAGAGCGTATCGTTAAATAACTTGCTAATTAGTATAAAAGCGCGGCGTTTCAAGCTGTAGGCCGCTGCTTTTATTTCAAGTTTCCATCAACTGATTATCCAATCTATCTATTTGTTATTGTCGATTCATTAGTAGTATTTAGCAATCGCGATGAAACGGTGAAGAATTGATTAAAAATGTTTGAGCTGTAATTAAATTGGCGTTTAATAAAAAACATGTCATTTTATGTCGCCTTAAACATCAAGGAGATATTCGTTTTATGAAAAAAATCATTACTTCTTTACTCGTTGCGTTACCTTTATTGAGCAGTGCTGTACTTGCAGCGGATCAAGACAATGTCTGTAAGCCAAAGGAATACAATATGGCACTGCGTTATCAGCAACAGTCTGCTGAAGTGATGGCGTTGCAGTTGCAAGCGTATCAGTTTGCGACGCAGCGTTTTATACAGATTTTAGCGAATCATCATTCTGATAAAAAACCGGCTGTGGTGTTGGATTTGGATGAAACTGTGATAGATAACACGCCATTATTAGTTCGTGATGTAAATAATTGCCACGATTACACGTCTTGGGATACTTGGAGCGATTGGGAGAAAAAAGGCGAACCGACCTTGATTCCAGGTGCAAAAGATTTTATCGATTTTGTCACGCAGCAAGGCGTGAAAATCTATTATATCTCGGATCGTTTCCAAGAGAACAAAGCCGACACACTTAAGACACTGAAAAAGCTGAATGTTGCTCAAGTAAGCAGTGACAATGTGTTGCTTTATACCGAGTCGAAAGAGTCTCGCCGTGAGATTGCCCGTAAAAACCACGATATTATTATGTTAATTGGTGACAGCCTGCATGATTTTGCTGCTGAATTTAAAAACAAAGAATCGACAGAGTATCAGCGCGGTCTAGTTGCCAAAGAAGCGGCGCATTTTGGTAACGACTGGATCGTTATGCCAAATGCTTCGTACGGTTCTTGGTCTAAATCAACGCTAAAAGCGTGGGATGAAAAAGCCGCAAAATAACGCTGAATAGAACATAAACAGCCAATACGAATTAAGGTTTGTATTGGCTTTTTAGATAAGCTCTAATTTTAACTTTTTACCTAACGCTTTCGCGGCGTTATCCAATGTATGAAGCGTGACAGATGTATTGTTTGGGTCAAGAAGTCTATCTAGTCCAGAACGGCTCGTTTTCATCAACTTCGCCATTTTAGTTTTGGATAAATGTTCGTGTTCAATCTTCTGTTGAATCTGCCAAGCTACCACTCGTTTTATAGCAACAGCGTTGGTTTCAGCTAAGATACCTTCCTCTCCTAAGAAGTCATCAAAGGAAGGTCCAATGTGTTTGTTAGTCATGTTTTGTGTCCTCTTCAATCAGGTCTAACGCGGAAGCCAATTCGACGTAATCTCTGTATTTTTCTATTGAGACCTGATCAAATTTGTCTTTGTAATAATGAGCTTGTAGCCATAATAATCCACTGTTAGTTAATGGCTTATTCTCTTTACGCGGTTGGTTGTAATTGGAACGTAGTTCTTCCTGTATGCGCTCGAACGGGGTTTGTGTATCTGCTTCCCTATTCAGATCAAGAAATCCTAAGAAGTTGTTTTGGCTACCACAGTGAGAGCTAAATAGCTTTTTTAGATAATCATTGAATGACGTTTCATAAAGACCTGCTGGATAGTGAGTGCAAGTAGGTTTGTATGGATTTTTAAAAGCGTTTGAATCTTCACTAGGGTTGATTTGTATTTTTAAGATGCCATTGTTTTGTTCAAACCGCTCACTTAAATATCCAGAGAGAAAAATGTCTTTTCCCCCCTTACTTTTATATTCAAAACGCCCCGCAACAATGTCTTGAAATCGCTTATGGTCTTCTTCGTTTAGACATAGCAAGGTTGTCAGCATCAAAATATCAATTTTAGAGCCATTTGGCATATTGGAAATGGTTGCCACAACTCGATCGGCAATCTGAATGGCGGTTCTAGGTGGCATTTTAAACGCACCTAGAATCATGGAAATATTACTGAGCGTGACCTTTGCATTTTCGTTTGGGGGAAGAATTTGAATCCCTGCGTTTGCTAGATACTCGCCCGATAATTTGCTGATGTCAGTATGTACTTCCAAAAAACTTTTTAGGTCTGGCGCTTTAAGACTAAAGCGGCTGTTAAAGAAACGACCAAGGTAAAGACGAGCATCGAAGCCTTCGCCATAAATGGCTTTGACTGCATGTTGAAGTTGCTCGGTATCTGTGGCGACGACAAAGACAATGCCTTTGATATCAAAAATGTGCTTGATGGTTTCGAGCATTTCCACTGCATAGTTAGGGCGACAACGATCTAATTCATCAATAAAAATAAAAGCAGGATATGTCAGTTCTTGTGTTTCAGTAACCGTTTTAACCCAATTTGCCACATGAATTTTTAAGTCATTAATAGCTTTCTTTTTGCCATCATGCTCATCAATAAGTTGCTTCACCATTGTTGAAGCCAGGTCCCCCATGTCTATTAGGTTGCCATTCTCATCTTTAACTTTTTCTAACTCTGATTCATCGTTCGCCTGCATTAGTGCGGCAAGATCGATGTCTAAATAACGCTTTGCCACACTTTTTGCGAAGCCCGGCAAAGCTGCTTTTAGAAGTCCTAAGGCTTTTTTCGGAAGTTGAAATTTTGGACTGTTTTCAGGCATCTTTGCCTGATCTCTAAGCTGCTTGATAATGGAAGAAACTGCCGTCATCAACGGATCGTCAGAGTAGTCTTGTTGCCATGCGTCGATATAAACAACAGGGAAATGCGCTTTTAGATCGTGCGACCAGCGTTTAAGGAAGTAGGTTTTGCCCGAACCCCATTCGGAATTGAGGTTCAGTACATAATTACGCTTTTCATCGTTTGGTTCTCTTGTTGTGTCGTAACCTTGTCCAACCAGAAATTGCGTCAAGAACTCGGCGTATTTGGCGCGGTTTAATGTATCTCGAGGGAATGATTCTTCTTCGATGACATCTTTATTAGACCAATCGAGAGCGATTTTTTCTGGCATTGGGATGTATCCTTACATAAATCAATATGCTGGCATTATTTTAGACTGTATTAAATAGTCACTTAGGCAATGTATTTATTTAGCCTATTCATTTATATGGTTAACTGCAATTTAATTAAGAATTCTCGTTATTAATTGAAGAGAAACAAACTCCCGTCGAGCGGCTTTACGCGCTTGCGCGTGGAGCGAGGCTGGTGGTTTGTTTCTATCTTGTCGGTATCGTTTTGAAATGAAAAAAACGCCCTTTGCGAAGTGCAAAGGGCGTATCAAGGTCTGAATGAGTAGCGGCTGAATTGAAAGAAGGGGTCTTCAATTCAGCGTATATCTTACCTAATCGGCTATTGGCGGATTAGGTAATCAAATGCACCGAGGGCAGCCGTTGCACCTGAACCCATTGAGATGATGATTTGTTTGTATGGTGCGGTGGTCACATCACCCGCGGCAAAGACGCCCGGTAATGAGGTTTCTCCGTGTCCGTTCACCACAATTTCGCCTCGGTTGGTCAGTTCCAGTGTGTCTTTTAGGAACTCACTGTTTGGTACCAAGCCGATTTGTACAAAGATACCCGCCACATCCACTAGGTGCGCTTCGTCCGTCTTGCGATCTGTGTATTTTAGACCGATCACGCGTTCGCCATCGCCCAACACTTCTGTCGTCATGGCATTTTTGATGATGGTCACGTTAGCAAGCGACTCGGCTTTTTTGACCAGTACATCGTCGGCGCGAAGTGTGTCACCAAACTCCAGAACAGTAACGTGCTGAACGATGCCCGCAAGGTCAATGGCCGCTTCGATACCCGAGTTACCACCACCAATGACGGCCGTTTTCTTACCTTTGAACAGTGGACCATCACAGTGCGGGCAGTAGGCTACGCCTTTACCTCGGTATTCTTGTTCGCCAGGGACGTTCATTTCTCTCCAACGAGCGCCAGTGGCTAAAACCACTGTTTTACTCTTAAGAACGGCACCGTTTTCCAATTCGACTTCGACAAATTCTTTCTTTTCTAAGCGAACTGCTTTTTGTGTCTTCATTAAGTCAACATCGTAATCCAGTACGTGCTGCTCTAAGCCGGCGACCAATTTAGGGCCGTCTGTGGCTTTGACGGAAATAAAGTTTTCAATGGCCATGGTGTCAGCGACTTGACCACCAAAACGTTCTGCGACGATGCCGGTACGAATGCCTTTACGAGCAGAGTAAATGGCGGCGGCTGCGCCAGCTGGCCCACCACCAACGACTAAGACGTCATACGCTTCTTTTTCGGATAATGCGGCCGCTTGTTTATCGGAAGCACCCGTGTCGACTTTGTTCAATATTTCGTCCAGCATCATACGACCTTGACCAAAGTGCTCACCATTTAGGTAAACAGAAGGGACGGCCATGATGTTGCGGTCGTCTACTTCGCTTTGGAAAAGTGCGCCGTCGATCATCGTCGCGGTCACTTTCGGATTCAGTACGGCCATTAGGTTAACGGCTTGTACGACGTCTGGGCAATTATGGCAAGAGAGGGAAATGTACACCTCGAAGTTGAGCTCACTGTCCAAACCTTTAATTTGTTCTAGGGTGTCCTGTGCGGCTTTCGATGGGTGACCACCGGCTTGCAAAAGCGCTAGCACAAGAGAGGTAAATTCGTGTCCCATTGGTATACCTGCAAAGCGAACGCGAGGTGCTTCACCTTTTGGGCCAATGGCCATTTGTGGTGCACGACCACTTGGGTTCTCATCAATGGTTACGCCAATTTTGGCGGTGTTTAGTGATTCGATATCTTGTGCAAGGGCAATCAATTCGGCTGATTTATCGTTGCCATTAGTGGACACAGTAATCTCAATCGGATTAACGATATTTTGAAGGTAGGTGCCCAATTGTTGTTTCATATTTGCGTCTAACATAGTGTCTAATCCGTTTTAAATTGAGAATTACCATAAATTTCGGGCGAAAAAAGTCATGCCTAGCAAGCGTGGCTTGAGGATGGAGTACCGAAATTTGAGTTATTGAGGGCTGTTATCCAAGATCTGGCGAAAGCCCGAAGTTGGGTGCGGCGCACCCAACTGCAGGGAAGTCGTCTTAGATTTTGCCGACTAGGTCTAGAGAAGGAGCCAATGTTGCTTCGCCTTCTTTCCATTTTGCTGGGCAAACTTCGCCTGGGTGAGCGGCAACGTATTGTGCTGCTTTCACTTTGCGTAGTAGGTCTTCCGCGTCACGGCCGATGCCTTCTGCTGTGATTTCCATGGCTTGGATTGTGCCTTCTGGATCGATTAGGAAAGTAGCTCGGTCAGCAAGGCCTTGGCCTTCACGCATTACGTTGAAGTTGTTAGTGATGTTGCCAGTTTGGTCGCCAACCATGTAGTAGTTGATTTTACCGATGGTGTCAGAGCTGTCGTGCCACGCTTTGTGAGTGAAGTGTGTGTCTGTAGAAACAGAGAATACTTCAACGCCACGAGATTGTAGCTCTTCGTATTTGTCTGCAACATCGCCAAGTTCCGTTGGGCATACGAAAGTGAAGTCAGCAGGGTAGAAGAAGAACACGGCCCATTTGCCTAGTACATCTTTTTCAGAAATTTCGACGAATTCGCCGTTTTTAAAAGCCGTTGCGTTAAATGGTTTGATTTGAGTGTTGATCATTTGTGTGTCTCCTAATAAGTGTTTGCGTTACCAACAGGACACATATTAGAAGACCTTCGATAATTAATAAAATTGTTATTATTTAGTATGCTAATTTAAAAAAGCTATCGTCAAGTAGGTTCGATGGTTCGTCAGGATATAACGCTCGAATGTCGACAATTTGTGGCATCAGCTTGATGGCCAGATCTGCCAAGTCGGGATCGAAGTGTTTGCCTTTTTGTTCAACTAGATAGTCGATGGTTTGCTCGACGCTCCACGGCTCTTTATACGGTCGCTTGGACATCAAGGCATCAATCACATCCGCGACTGCCACGATGCGTCCTTCTAATGGGATTTGATCCGCCATTAAACTGTTTGGGTAGCCACTGCCATCCCACTTTTCATGATGGGTTAAAGACACCACACTGGCCATGAACAACAATGGGTCGTCGTCAGACTCAAGAATCTGTGCACCGATAAGAGGGTGTTTTTTCATCTCATTCCACTCTTCTGGGGTCAGTTTACCGGGTTTGCGCAGAATGTGATCAGACACCCCTATTTTACCAACATCATGCATAGGTGCGGCTTGAAAAATGCGCTCTACCCAAGCTTGATCGCTGACGGTATGTTCGGCCAATAAGCGCGTGATGAGGCTCATTCTGATGACATGAGCACCGGTTTCATTGTCCTTGTATTCAACGGCTTTACCAAGATGTTGAATGATGCGCAGTTTACTGTCTTGTAAGGCCTTGGTTCGTTCTTGTACCTGGTTGAATAACTGACGATTTTGATTGAATAGCGCCAAATGGGTACGCACACGAGCACGAACCAAGCTGGGAGTAAAAGGTTTGGTAATGTAGTCCACCGCGCCTAGGTCAAAGCCGTACTCTTCATCCCCTATTTCATGTTTGGCGGTCACGAAAATCACCGGAATGTGCGCGGTTGTCGGATCCGCTTTTAAACGTTTACATACTTCGTAACCGTCCATTTCAGGCATCATAACGTCGAGTAAAATCAGGTCTGGTTTTGGCAGGCGCTTGTCTTGAGTGATGGCCAATGCTCGTTCACCGTTGAGAGCGACCTTCAATTGATAGTCGTCACGCAGGGACGCGGCCAACAGATCGATGTTTTCCGGTGTATCGTCGACCAGCAAGATGGTCGCTTGCGGGGTGTCATCGGCGGGATAAAGGTTGCTGATGTTGGTCATAATTAAACTCGCTAAGATTGAATCTTTTTGTCTAAGTTGTCGATGCAAGCTAAGGCACTATCAAAGTCATAATAGGCTAGGGCATCACAAATCAGTTTGAATAAAGTTTTTTCATCGTCCTTGTTGAAGTAAGGGGCAAGCTGCTGCGCAAGGTCTTGCGCTTGGATTGAATTTTGCTCCAAGTAATGGCGTAACTCGCTCAATTGTTTGTGTTTTTCCTCAGCACTCAAGGATTTTTCTTCACCTTGAACGTTGCTGTTCTTCGGCAATTTGGACTGCCATAGCATTAAACCATTCAGGATGCTTTCGAGCTCAAATGCCAGTTCGGCTTTGACGTTTTGTTGTGAACAATCTGTCTCCAGCTCAGCGGCCATCTTGCTCAGATTGGTCATTCCCAATGTGGCGGCAATCGATTTCAAGGTATGGTTTAAACGCTTGGCGTCAGCCCATTCTTGTTGTGCCAAATGTTGTTCAAATTCCATGATGAAGGTTTGGTACTTCTCAAGGAAACGGGTCAGCATTTTGCAATAGAGTGCTTGGCTATGAGTATGCTTCAGCCCTTGTTTGATATTGATGTTAGGCAAATGTGGCAGAGCCAAATTGGGTGGTAGGACTGAGTCATCATCCACAGCCGAATCGGCTTGAGTGTGGTGTGTTAGTGGCTCAGTCTCAGGTAACCATTTGGCTAGCGTCGAAAACATATTATGAATGTTAATAGGCTTGGAAATATGGTCATTCATGCCCGCTTCTATGGCTCTTTGAATGTCATGAGTTAACACATTGGCGGTCAGGGCAATGATTGGCAAACGGTCATGTTTTGCTTGTTGACGAATGGCGCGAGTGGCTTGATAGCCATCCATGACGGGCATCTGGCAATCCATTAGGACGAGATCGAAAGTGTTGCTTTCAATGAGCTCTAGCGCTTCTTGGCCATTCATCGCCACACTGAGTTCGACTTTTTGTTGGTTGAGTAATTCTTCGGCTAATTCTCGATTAATCTCGTTGTCTTCTACTAAGAGAATACGTGCACCTTCTAGATTCGAGTAGTGTGTTGGTGGCTCGTCCCTGTCTACCTGCTGAATGATGACGGTTTGATCCAAACGATGAGACGACATGATGGCATCAAACAGACTAGATAAAGTGACTGGCTTGGTTAAGTAGCCGGCGATGTTTAAATCATTGGCTGCTTGTCTAACGGTCGCTAAGCTGTGTGCGGTGACCATGATCATAGTCGGTAGCGTTTTGTCCGACTGATTTAGAATGTGGCGACAGGTTTCGATGCCATCCATTTCGGGCATTTGCCAATCGACCAAAATCAGTTGGTATTCGCTGCCTTCAGATTGGGCTCGTTGAACTCGCTCAAGCGCTTGAAAGCCATCTTTTGCTGAATCACAGCAAAGTCCTAAGGCTTTGACGTTTGAGCTGAGTATTTCTCTTGCCGCATCATTGTCGTCCACCACCAACACGCGTTGAATGCTGGGCATGTGTGTCACATCGCTCTGCTGTTTTATGGCGTCTGAGGTGGTCAGCTGAATGGTAAAGTGAAACGTACTGCCTTGATCTTCTTTGCTTTCTACCCAAATTTCACCACCCATGAGTTCGGACAATTGCTTTGAAATTGCGAGCCCCAGTCCGGTTCCACCAAAGCGTCGAGTCGTCGATGAGTCGGCTTGTGAGAAAGAGCGAAACAGATGTTTTTGACTCTCTTCACTGATGCCAATGCCAGTATCTTGAACAGAAAAATGCAATTCCATTTCTCGGTCATTGAGTATCTGATTGAGTCCTACGTGAATAATCACTTCGCCGCTGCTGGTGAATTTGACTGCATTATTGCCCAAATTAAGTAAAATTTGTCTGAGGCGTAAGGCATCACCAATAAAGTGGTTTGGCAGTTCTGGCGAAACGTTGAAGATGAGCTCAAGGCCTTTGTCTTCCACTTTTAAAGACAAAATGTTGGCCACATCGGATAGGACATCTTGCAGGTGGAAAGGGTGTTTTTCGATTTCGACTTTACCGGCTTCAATTTTCGAAAAGTCGAGGATGTCGTTAATGATGCCGAGTAGAGATTCCGCAGAACCCAGTACCTTTTGAATGTAATTTTGTGGTTTTTCCTCGAGACCCGTTTGTAATGCGAGATGGGACATACCAATGATGGAGTTCATTGGCGTACGAATTTCATGGCTCATATTGGCCAGAAAGTCACTTTTCGCTTGATTGGCTTTTTCGGCGACCTCTTTTGCTTGTTTTAGCTCAAAGGTTTGCTCTTCAATCTCCTGTTCCAATTGCTCTTTGTAAGACTCCAAAGAACGTTGGGTTTGTTGACGTTTGGTGATGTCTCGCCAAGTACAGATGATGGCTTTTTGATCCTGATACGTCACGGATAGCAAGGTCATGTCGGCGTATATCGGCTGGGCATTATCGCCTCTAAATAGCCACTCTGTCTGCGCTTGCCCTGTCGCTTTAACCGTATTAATCAGTGTCTCAACTTCCCCTGATGAATGCTTTCCATTGGCTTGGAATGTCGGTGTGAGATAAAGGAGCGAGTGCTGTTTAAGGTCGCTAAATATATGGCTCAGTTTGAGCTTGGCGGCTTCATTTATTTCTACTATTTGCTCATTCACCATAATCCAAGCAGGATCTGGAGAGGATTCAAACATAGAACGAAAACGATCTTCACTCTCAATGATGTGTTTAAGTTGACGGGATAGCTTTCTCGAGATCGCCCAAGCGAGTAAAAGGGTGATGAAAATAGTACCAGCGCTGATGAGGGTGGATTTTAGACTGACGGTTTGAAGTTCGTCCCCGATCTGCTTTTCAAATAAGTGCGATTCTTTTTGTACCAAAATGTTGATCTGGTCTAAATAGGATTCGATGGGGAAGAAAGTATTGTCTAATGCTTGACCTAGCACCTTGGCTTCATTTTCTAAGGCAATGTTTTTTCTAAGGTCACTAAGCAAAGCGGCGGTTGGCTGAGCGCTGTCTTGACCTTGCTCTGATCGCGGTTCTTGATTGTTATAAAGGATGTTTGTTAGGTCCCTAATTTGACGATCGATGCTGGTTGCGTAAGCAGGGTAAACGGAACGAATAACCTCAACCGCCTCTTCCAACAGCACAATAGAAGGCGTCAAGCTGTTGTTAATTAGGTCGTTTAGTTCGTTGATATTGTTAATGTAAAACAGAGAAAACAAGGCCGTATCAAGTGCCACAACGTCTTCAATGATCGTCGTTAAAGCGGTATCTAAATGGGTGTCTCTCAAACTGATATAGTATTCAAGCAGGTTGGACGGACTGTTCTCTTGTTGTTGATTGTATTCGTACAGGGTGCGATTTTCCTGTTGGCGGTAGCGACTATTTAGGGCGTTCGCCAAACTACGCAGTGCTTCGACTTTTAATTGTGATTGTTCAATACGTCGGTTTAATGCGGACTGGGCAACAAACTCTGCTTTGCGTTCATGCCAGTCTTCTACGCGATTAAAAATACTCTCGATTGCCATGCCTTGCTGCTTTAGACGATCTGCTAAAGCCAACAGCTCTATTTGTTGTCCAGAGCTGTTTTGTAAGTCTGTGGCGGCTTGTTGATATTGGGTAAGCCAAGCCTCAGGATTTAGCTCGTGGTTGTGGTCACTTTCTGTTAAATGCTGGTGCATGGCATTATGTTGAGCTGGGACGATTTCACTCAGCTTAGCGGTATTACGTAACATGGCATTTTGTTGTTCAGCCAGCTGTTGCTGTTGGATGCGAAGATTGTGAATTGTATTGGCTAAGATGGCCGCACCAATGAGAGTGGCAAACAACACCACACCTGCCATTACCCAGACAAGTAGAGAAGTCGTATTGTTGAAGTGCTTAACTGTTCGCATGATATCCCAGCTTTAAAATCGTTTTTGAATGTGAAGCAGATGGGATTTGATCATCAAAAGTCCATTTTAAACGATACGAGCCACGTACGTATCACCATTCTGCTTTTTTACTCTTTAAGCTTACTGGATATGCAGGTAAAACACAGACACTGATGTGTCATGATGTGTAAGAATGGCTATCGGATTGTTGCGCTCTTTTACTACCGTGATACAGAATGTAAAAGAGCGCGAGAGGATGACATTTGGTTAACGCCACTGCTGCAAACGGGCCATTTGCAAATGTCTTTCGTGCTCGGCTTGATCGACTGTGATGGGGGTGAATTGAATGGCATCACCGGGTTTTTTCTGTGCCAGCAAAGCACCGCCAAAGCGAGTCACACAGCCCATTTTAGGGTAACCACCAATGGTTTGTCGGTCGCGTAATAACACGATAGGTTGACCGTCTTTGGGGATCTGTACTGAACCATACGCAATGCCTTCTGAAATGATGCCTTTTGCATCACCTTGAATAGCATTTCCTGCCAAACGATAGCCCATACGATCACTGTTTTGTGAGACTTTGTAATCGCTGGAGAAAAAATGCGCCCGTTGTAAATCCGAAAAACTACGATACTGATAACCCAATACCAGTGGAATGTCGGATTGACTGTAATCAGGAATGGCAGCGCGAGGTACGGATCGTTGCTGGTGCTGATCATGGCGATGGTATGGCAGGATATCGTCTTTTTGTAATTTATCGCCTTTGCCGGTTAAACCGCCAATTTTTTCGCGCATCACAGTGGCGACACTGCCAAGGGTGAGTTCACATTGAAACCCCCCTTTCACCGCCAGATAAGCCCGTAATCCCCAAACGGGCTGCTGAAAGTTCAATACATCGCCTGTTTTTACCGCGTAAGTTTGCCACGGCGTCAGGCTTTTACCATTCAATGTGGCGTCTAAGTCAGCCCCTGTTAACGCCACACTGGTATTGGCTTGGGCTTCTAGAGACAGCATGCCAAAGGTGATTTCCAGTTGTTGGGCATTATCCTCATTGTCTAATAAAGCATTGGCCCAACGAAAAGCCAGTTCATCCATGGGGCCGCCAGTGGTGACCCCAATCGCCTGATGACCATGGCGGCCTAAGTCTTGTAGTAAGGCAAGCATGCCTGGTTTGATTACTTTAAAAGCCATCCAGATTGCCTCCTTGAGCTAAAAAGTCTTGTCGAGAAATGGCTTCAAACCGAACCTTATCGCCCATGGCAATCAGGGCCAAATTTTCGCTCCCCCAATCGACTAATTTAATTGGGGTGCGGCCTATGATTTGCCAGCCACCTGGGGTAACGCTGGGGTAGACGGCGGTTTGGTTTTCAGCAATGGCGACACTGCCAATCGGCACTTTTAAACGTGGCGTGGTTTTACGACCTATGTGAAGTTGTGCTGGCGTATTGCCTAAAAACGCAAACCCTGGGGTAAAGCCAATGGCATAGGCGCGATACAAATTGGCACAGTGTTGTTCAATGACGTCATTGGTCGATAGGCCACAGTGTGCCGCGACCTCGTCTAAATCCGGGCCCACTTCGGCACCGTAATACACGGGAATGACAATCTCACGTACATCGGCTTGCAAGGCGTCCTTGGGATCTAGCTGGAGTATTAACTGGCGTATGGCTTTGCAAATGGCAAAACGGTCAAAATGATCGCCATCAAACACCACTAATAAGGTGGTGTAAGACGGCACTAAATCAATGATGCCTGGCAGAGTCGTTAGCTGGTGACTGACTTGCGCAATGCGATCCGAAATGGCCTCACTGATGGTCTGACTAAAGGTCAGTAAACAGGCATTGTCACTGACCATATCCATGTCGGGTAACAAGGGGGATACAGCTTGGCTCATGGTGTTGTCGCGTTATCTTGATTAGTAACATCGACCAGTTGGCGAATGCGTTTGACCGCATCTACTGCATGGTCCCCGTCGCCATGTACACAAATGGTGTCGGCATGAATGGCCAACTTTTGTCCAGATGCTGTGGTTAAGGTCCCCGTCTCACACAGTTGTACAACCTGTTGCTCAATCAGTTCAAAGCTGGCGTGTACGGCATTAGGCTGTTTGCGTGGTGTGAGTCGGCCTTCGTCTGTGTATAAACGATCCGCAAAAGCTTCAAACCAGACAGTTAAACCGTATTTTTGAGCCAGTTTTTTGACCTGTTCCGCTTCCGGCACTGCCATCACCATGAGGGTCAGAGACGCGTCCAGTTCACTTACGGCTTGCATCACGGTCTCTAAAATCGCAAAGTCTGCCATCATCTGGTTGTACAAAGCACCATGAGGTTTTACATAGCTCAGCTTGGTATTGTGAGCTTGGCAAATGCCCAGTAAAGCACCGATTTGATATTGAATCAGCGCCTTTAGTTCTACAGGGGCTATGTCCATGTTGCGACGCCCGAAACCTACCAAATCTGGATAGGCTGGATGAGCACCTATGGTCACACCATGTTGCTTGGCTAACGCGACCGTTTTGCTCATGGTTAGTGGGTCTGAGGCATGAAAACCACAGGCCACATTGGCTTGATCAACAAAGGGCATAATTTGTACATCTTCGCCCATTTTCCAAGTTCCGAAGGCTTCGCCCATATCGCAATTCAATTTCATTTTAATGCATCCTTAAATCCGCTACTGCGAGCCCATTAGTTTTGTGACATGGTCGCTGGTAGATAGGTAACAATTTCTGGAAACACACTGATTAAGGCAATCGCCACACCAATCAAGAGGAAGAAAGGCAAAGCCGCTTTGGCGACATACAGAATGTTTTTCCCCGTTAAGGCTTGTATGACAAACAGGTTGAAACCAACCGGAGGGGTAATTTGGGACATTTCCACCACGAGTACAATGAAGATACCAAACCAAAGTAAGTCAATATGGGCCGCTTCTACCATTGGCATAATCACGGCCACGGTCAGTACCACCACGGAAATACCATCAAGGAAGCAGCCCAATACCACGAACAATACCGTGAGGTAGAGGATGAGTTCCATCGGTGACAAGGACAGACCCCCGATCCACAGTGCTAAGGCTTTTGGAATGCCTAAAAAGCCCATGGCGAGGGTTAAAAAGTGTGCCCCCACCAAGATGAAGCCAATCATACAAGAGCTTTTTACCGCGCCAAGTAGGCTGTCGATAAAGCTGTTGCGACTTAATGACCCTGTCATGGCGGCGAGAACCAATGCCCCCGTCACGCCCAATGCAGCAGCTTCGGTAGGTGTGGTGATGCCGCCATAAATAGAGCCCAATACAAAGCCAATTAGACCCACCACAGGTATGAGTTTACGCAGTGCTTTGATGCGCATTGGCCAACTGGTGTCATGCTGGTTGTTTTGTGGCAGTTCATCTTTGTGCAGATACCCCCAGATCATGGTAAAGCCCATGAACAAACTGACCAGTAATAGGCCCGGCAGAGCTCCCGCGATGAACAAGCGTGCAATGGACACTTCTGCGGCCACACCATAAACAATCAAAATGATGGATGGCGGGATTAATAGACCTAATGTACCAGACCCCGCTAAGGTGCCAATCGCCATGCGTTCGCTGTAACCTTGTTTACGCAACTCAGGCAACGTCATACGGCCTATGGTGGCCGCCGTGGCCGCAGAAGACCCAGACACCGCCGCGAAAATACCACAGCTTAGAATATTGACGTGCAATAGCTTGCCCGGCACGCCGTTTAACCAAGGCGATAAGCCTTTAAATAAATCTTCCGACAAACGGGTACGAAACAGCACTTCGCCCATCCAAATAAATAACGGCAACGCCGTGAGTGACCAAGCGGTACTGGCCCCCCAGCTGGAGGTGGCAAACAACAGATTTACTTGGTAATTCTCGGACAAAATCAGTCCTAGACCGCCAATGGTGATCAAGGTGAAAGACACCCAAACCCCAAGAGACAATAGGGCCAACAGAGCAAACGCTAATAGGATAGCAATCCACATTAAATCCATTAGATTTCCTCCAATTCTAGGGCACTTTCGTGTTCACTGTAGTCCGGTTTTTTGCCTTTCAAAAGACTGATTAAGGCATCCAATACCGCTAGATTTAGAGCGATGACGCCCACAGCAACCGGAATTTGAGGAATCCATAATGGCACTGGGATGTAGCCGTAAGAGACTTCATCGTAGACATAAGACTCGTACACCATATAGGCACACGAATAAGATAAGTAACTGATCAAGGCAAGTGATAAAGCGAGAATAGCGCCTTCTTGCCATTTACGTGAGACAGGAGAGAAGCGCTGAATCACTAGGGTCACACGAATATGACCGCCCTCTCTAAAGGTGTAGGCCAAACCCAGAAAGGTCGAGGCGGCTAAAGCATAACCGGCAAAATCTTCCGCAGACGGCACAATGAAACCGAATAAACGTCCGACGATTTGTGCCAGCAGCAATAAGGTAATGAGGAGGATACAAAACCCAGCCAGCAAGCCGGAACAGAGATACAATTTTTCTTTTATTTGTTTCATAGTGTTCACTTTTGATAGAAAAGTCACCGTCTAGCCTACTGACATGGGGGCGAAGAAACCAGACGGTGTGAGAAGGTCAAATACTGCATTTAGATGACCTTCAAGAAAGTACTTAGTTTTGGTAGCGAGTTAAGATATCGCCAACTTCTTTTGGCGCTTCGGCTTTCCATTCCTCTATCATAGTGGCACCAATGGCTTGCAGCTCGTTAAGCAATTCAGGAGACGGGTCGCTTACTTGCATACCATTAGCCGCCAATTTTGCTTTGTCGCTCGCGGCGCGCTCCGCAACCTTTTCCCAGCCTAGGGCTTCGGCGTTTTTCGCTGCTTCCAAGATGGCACTCTGAGTGTCTTTATCAAGACGACGGAAGGCGCGTTTATTGACCACAACAATGTTCTTCGGAATCCATGCTTTGACGTCGGTGTAGTAGTTCACATAGTCCCAAGCTTGGCTATCCACACCTGTAGAAGGTGAGGTGATCATGGCTTGAATGATGCCTGTACTGAATGCTTGTGGAATGTCTGGTACCTGAATGGTTGTCGGCGTAGTGCCCATTAAATCAGCCAAACGTGATGTGGATGGGCTGTAAGCGCGCATTTTCGAGCCCGCTAGGTCGCTTAACTTAGTGACCGGCATCTTGGTGTAAAGACTTTGTGCTGGCCAAGCAACGGCATACAACATTTTCATGCCACTTTTATCCAGTTGTTGCTCAACTTGTGGTTTGGCGGCTTCCCAAAGTTTTTTGGCATCGTCAAAAGAGGTGGCCAAGAAAGGGATGTTGTCGTGTTTAAAGACAGGGTGTTCATTGCCCAAAATACCGATAAAGACTTCACCCATCTGTACTTGGCCAGTTTTTACCGCACGAGGAATTTCAGTGTGCTGTACTAAAGAGCCTCCAGAATGAACGGTAATGTCTAAGTCGCCACCTGTTTTATCTTTGATTTCTTCAGCAAAACCGTAGGCGATTTGCGTCGGTAGGTTGCCGTCGCCGTAAGGCGTTGGCATATGCCATTTAGCGGCGTAAGCGGAAGTGGACAGTACACTGCCCAGAACCAGAGCGGTCGTGAGTTTTTTCATTGTTCCTTATCCTTTCGTTGAAGGGTTAGTGTTGTTTTGATTTTGTTATAAAGCGCCGCCTCGCCTGGGAGGGAAGGCCGCGTAAAGCAAACGGACTAAAGAACCGCTAAATCGGTATCTAATAAATCCGTGACCAGCATTTTGCCTGGTGCATGGGTGATACAGAACGGTGGTTTGGCATTACGTACAGCGACTTGTGGCGTGACACCACAAGCCCAAAAAACCGGTACTTCACCGTCTTTTACCGACACTGGATCACCGAAATCTGGTTGGTTAAGGTCTTTAATACCAATGTCTTCTGGGGTGCCAAAGTGCAATGGCGCCCCATGAGCTTTTGGAAAACGTGTGGTGATTTGAATGGCTCGAATCGCGTCTTTTGGCGTGTAAGGACGCATGGTCACTACCGTATTGCCAAAAAAACGGCCAGCAGGCGTGGTCGGGATCGTGGTTTCATACATGGAAACATTGACGTCTTCGGTAATGTTGCGTGGTGTTAGACCCGCTTGCGATAAGGCATTTTCAAACGAGAACGAGCAGCCCAATACGAACACCACCAAGTCATCGCGCCACAGATCGGCGATGTTTGCACGGCTTTCTACTTTGACACCATCGCGATATACATAGTATTCAGGCACATCGTGTCGCATGTCGATGTCTTTACCTAAATCGGGTAAGTGGTAATCCCCTATTTCGGATACGCCGATCAGAGGGCAAGCAACAGGGTTTTTCTGACAGTACAATAAAAATTCGTTAGCCCAATCGGCGGGTAGAATGACAATATTACCCTGCATGGTACCCGTAGCGAGGCCACTGGTAGGCCCAGTATGCGCTTGCTGGCGAATGGCTTGTCGCAGTTCGTAAGCTTGTTGTGCGAGTGGCTTAGCCGATGGGGTCATAGGAGTGTTCCTTATTTTTGCACATTTTGTTTTTCTTAGAGTAGTGTTCCTCGCCATGAAAAGTCTAATCGTGTTTTTTTGGGTTATTTGATCAATTAATTTTATCAAGCAAGGTGTTTTCGTATTTTTGCGCGGCTTCTATTGCCAAATCAACGGCCATTTCAGCCAGAGGGTTGAAAGGCTCATCCGAGTATGAAGCGGTGAATTTTAGATCATGCGGCGTCCATATGGTGTGTATCTTGCGCAGCACATTGTCTTCCAATTCCTTGCTGATCATGATGTCGGGCAAAGTAGCGATGCCAACGGCGTCAATCGCTAGGCTGCGGATGGCCGCCAGCGACGTGGATGCATAAAAGTGCGCTGGGTTGCCTTCTAAACTGCGAAATTTCTGTACGATTTCCGCATAAGGTTTGGTGGATTTAGCGTAGGTGATAATTGGCCAAGGTGTCAGTTCTTCGAGATAAAGTAAGCGCTCTGGTAAGGCCAATTTTGGGCTGCATACCCAAGAGAGCGCGAAGGTGCATAAATCATGGTTGACTATGCTGGGTTCTGAAATGGGGCCCATTAATAAACCCAAATCCAAGGTTCGGTCTTTCACGCCTGCGGCTAATACAGTGGTGATGTCCACGGTTAATTCGACGTTTAAATTGGGTGATTTTTTATGTAGCCGTGCTAAAAAATCGGGTAGCCAAGTGTTGACTATGGTTTCGGAAACGCCCAAACGTAATACTCCAGAATACGCTGTATCAGCCTCGGCGCGTTTGCGTAGCTGTTCCGTTTGAAACAAGATTTTTTCTATATAGGGCAGTAATTCTTTGCCTTTTGGCGTCAAAATGATCGGGCTGGAACCGCCTTCGCGTTCAAACAGTTTCACGCCAAGTTCTTCTTCCAAGCCAGAAATGCGAGCCGAAATGGCCGGTTGAGTCGTGTGTAAGCGCTCCGCAGCTTTACGAAAACTGCCTAACGTGGCAACCCAAACAAAAGTTTCGAGGCGTTTGTAGTTCAAAGCAGACTCCTGTGCAGCGGCTATTTATATTTCATTTATTATGCTGCAAGTATAAGGCCGAAACGACAGGTGTCACCTATCGTATTGTCGTTAGCCCAGCTTTTTGCGAAAACGTAGAGAGGCGATTAATAGACCGCACAGAATAAAGGTAACTAGCCAAATACTGTCTTTTAACAATTCAGTGAGCATGGCATCACGCAACACAATCGCACGTATCATGCGCATAAAATGGGTGGCGGGTAGGCACTCGGCAATCCATTGGGCCACGTTTGGCATGGCTTCGTAAGGAAACATGAAACCGGATAATAATATTGATGGTAGCAGGATAAAAATGGTCATTTGCATTGCTTGCAGCTGGGTTTTAGCAAGGGTTGAGATGACGAGCCCTAGGGTTAGGCTGGCGAAGATAAAGAGTAAGGCCGCGAGTAATAAACTGGTGAGTCCACCCATTAATGGCACCGAAAACACCCAATACCCTATGCCCAAGATAATACCCACTTGGATTAAGCCGACCAACACATAAGGAATGATCTTACCTACCATGAGTTCAATCGAGCGGATGGGGGTATTGATCAAAAACTCCATGTTGCCTTGTTCTCTTTCTCGGACGATGGCCGTTGAGGTAAAGAGGATCATGGTCATGGTTAAAATCACCGCCACTAGACCAGGTACTATGTTCACCACCGTACGCTGTTCAGGGTTGAAAAAAGGCACCACGGCGAAACTGGCGACCGCTTGTTCGGTGGTACGATTGCCTACGGACTGTAAGGGCATATTTTGCAGGGCTTTGATGGTCGAGGTAATCACAGTGTCAGACCCGTCCACCAACCATTGTCCAACGGGACGTGTAAACACCTGAGGCGCGATTTTTTGCCCAGAATAATAATTAGGGTGTTGTACTAGGCGGCTGACAAAATCGCTTGGTAGATAAAGAACCGCGCGGACTTCGCCGGTGACTATGGCTTGCTGTGCGCTGTTAATGTTTGGGTATTCTTGTTGAAAATCGATGCTTTGGCTGGCTTCCAAGTCACTAATTAAAGCGCGACTTTCACTGCTTTGACTGAGGTTTACCACACCTACTGGAATGTGTCTGGCGTCTGTATTAATGGCATAACCAAATAACAGCAACTGTACCAATGGAATCATAATCACCATGCCAAAGGTCATCTTGTCTCGCGACAGTTGTTTAAGCTCTTTGCGTAAGACGGCGTAAATCCTAACCCACATGGCGGCCTCCTGTGCTGACCACAAACACATCTTCCAGATTTGGGCGTGTCATGGCGACCTGATGTTGAGGGCACAGTTGCCGCATGAATTCTAATGGCGCGGCTTGGTTGTCCTTTACCAACACTCGTAAGTAAGTACCGACTTGCGCGGCAGAAAGCACACTTGGATGTTGGGTTAATTGTTGTTTAAGAGGACGCAATGCGTCCCCAGACACTTCAATCACACTGGCAGGCAGTTGGGCCATGAGGTCTTGAGGTGAGCCATCGGCACGTTTATGGCCTTTCTCGAGAATCGCTAAGGCATGACAACGTTCTGCTTCGTCCATGTAATGGGTGGACACTAGGATGCTGGTACCTGAGGCACTTAAGTCAAACAAACGTTCCCAAAATTCACGACGATTTTCTGGGTCGACCGCTGACGTAGGCTCATCAAGAAACAGCAGTTCAGGAGAGTGTAAGGTGGCACAAGCTAAGGCTAATCGTTGTTTTTGCCCGCCACTCATAGAGCCTGCATGTTGTTTGTGTTGCGCCGTGAGATCGTACAGAGCCAGCAATTCATCAATGCGCTGTCGAGCGCGTTTACCGGTAAAGCCGTATATAGCCGCTACGAACTGCAGGTTTTCTTTGACACTTAGGGTGTCGTATAAAGAGAATCTTTGCGTCATATAGCCCAAACGACGCTTGAGGTTTTCTTCATTGCCTTTTAAGGATTCCCCTAAAATGTGAACTTCGCCGCTGGAGGCTTCTAATAAGCCTGTGAGTAAGCGAATTGAAGTGGACTTGCCGCAGCCATTCGGACCTAGAAAGCCGTAAATACAGCCTTTGGGAATGCTCAAATCCAGTTGATTAACGGCAATATGTTGACCAAACTGCTTACTCAATCCTTTGGCTTCAATAGCGAGCTGGGTCATGGAATGCGTACCTCCAAGCTCATGCCTGTGGCGAGGTGATCCGCATCATTCAGCCGCACATCGGTCAGGTACATCAAGCGATCTCGATCCCTTTCGTTGAGGGCATAAAAAGGCGTAAAGGCAGGCGTGGCTCGGATATGACTAATTTGCCCTGTTAAAGGAGCGGCTATGCCGTCCACATAGATGTTCACTTGACTGCCTACTTGAACTTTATTGAGTGCCTGTGCAGGTAAATAAACGCGAGCATAAACGCGTTCACTCGATAACAGACTGACCAGTTGCGTGCCATTGGAAACGGTTTCCCCTACGTGCCAGGGTAAGCTATCAATAATGCCATCGTGATTGGCTTTAATGGTTAAGTCCAACAGCACTTGCTGTTGCCAAGTGACCGCAGCCAAAGCATTGGCGACGTCGGCTTGCGCGGCCTGAATGTCTTGTGACTGAGCGCCATTTTGTAACTCGTCTAGTCTTGCTTGTTGAGCTGCCACGGCGGCGCGTTTGGCTTCTAACTGACTCTTTGCTGCGTCTAAATCTGCTTTTCCTATGGCTTTTTTACGAAACAACTCGCTGCTTCTTTGATAGGCTAACGTTGCATTATTGCTCTCAGCTTGTGCCACATTCCGTTCCGCTTGTGCGGCGGCAATCTGTTCATCACGCGTACCCGATAAGAGTTTGTTGAGGGCCGCTTGAGCTTTGGCTAGTTCGGCTTGGCGTTGTTTGAGCAAGGCTCGTGCTTTGCGATCATCGAGTTGTATTAGGGTGTCGCCAGAGTGCACCGTCTGCCCTTCGTTGACCCAAATTTGGCGGATGGTTTCGTTGGCAGTCGCCGACAACAAAATGCGGTCTCTTTCTAGAGTGCCCATGGCGATATGTTCCGCTTCTTGCTGGCAAGCGCTTAGGGTAGATAGGAATGCAAGAGAGATAAGAATACGGCACACTTTCATTGGTCTTCTTCCTCTTGTGGGTTGAATAATCCATGTTGTAATAAAGCATGGTTATGTTCGGCGAGCTGTAACAGCCAGTCTTGGGACAATTCAATGCCAAGCCCTTGCTGAATGTACTTGGGGGCCAGCAAGGGAAAGATCATCAGGCTCAACAGGCTTAGACGAATCCACTCAGGGTTCAGCGCGGGGTTGACCTTATGTTGCTGACGCAGTTGTTGCGCCCAGTGTTGTGAACGCAGCAAGACTTCATCAAATATGTTGGCCAGTATGCTGAAGGCATCGCCACTATCATGATGATTAAAAATTTCTTGAATCAATCTTGGCAAACTTGGATTGGCCGACATCATTCGATAATAAGTTTGCATCAAGGTGAGCGGCGTTAAATCTTCTGCATTGTGGTGGCGCTGACGAAACAAATTGAGTATGGGAGACAGGGTGTCTTTTACCATGGCTTCGAACAGGTTGGCTTTAGAGCCAAAGTAATAACGGATCATGGCCGCATCAACGCCTGCTTGTTGGGCGATATGACGGGTGGAAATCTTACGGTATCCATAACGACTGAAGCTTTCTCGTGCAGCGTCTATGAGCGCTTGGCGTGTATCTTGCTGATCCCCTTTTGGGCGGCCTATCTTACTGGTCATGAAAAGTCCCTGTTGTTATTCATCACTTGATGAATATAGGCCTTTTCGGTGCACTGTGAAACGAATTAAATTCCTCGTATCGCTTGCTTTTGAGGAATTTGTCCACACACTAAGAGGCAAGATCAGACTTGCTGTGCTTCATACTATGAGGCGATGGAATTGGATAATTTGACTATGAATAAATTGGTGTCTTTGTTGTTAAAAGGCTTGGTGGCTGTATTGCCGATCGGCTTAACGCTTTACCTTATCTATTGGTTACTGTCGACTGGCGAGGCGTTGGCGAAACCGCTGATCTTGCTGTTTATCCCAGAGGATTACTACTTTCCAGGTGTTGGCTTAACAATGAGTTTGGCGACCTTGGTATTGGTGGGTTTGCTGGTAAATCTATACGGCATTCGCTATCTGGTGAAACTCAGCCATAACCTGTTGGAGCGTATTCCTTTAGTGAAGTCCATTTATGGTGCCTTTAAAGACATGATGATGGTCTTCAATTTGTCTGAAAAAAAGGACATGAAAAGCGTGGTGTCCTTGGAGTGGAATGGCGCACAGGTGATTGGTTTTGTGACCGGTGAACAAACTGGAAAAAAACTGTTTCCTGATCAAGGGTTAGTGGGCGTGTATGTGCCGCTGAGTTACCAAATTGGTGGCATTACCTTGTATATCGCTCGTGACCGATTAACAGAGCTTGATATCGGAGTAGAGGAAGCCATGCGATTGACATTAACCGCAGGTGTACAAAGTCAGAAAGGGACCTCTGAGTAAGGTGATTATGCTTGATCTCTTGGTGATCTGGGGGAATTTCATTATCATGCTTTTCTTTTTGAATTGAGTGGGTAGTCATGAAGAAAAATGTCATGGTGATTGGCGCCGGTCCAGCCGGATTAATGGCGGCAGAAACAATGGCGGCGGCCGGTCATCAGGTTCATGTATACGATGCCAAACCCAGTGCCTGTCGGAAATTTTTATTGGCGGGTGTGGGGGGGATGAACATTACCCATTCAGAAGCCTATGACGACTTTATTCAACGTTACTACGACAAAGCTGAATGGTTATCCAGTGCGGTACGACAATTTGATAACCAAGCCTTATGTGACTGGATTCATGGCCTAGGAGTCGACACCTTTATAGGCAGTTCCGGCCGCGTCTTCCCAACGGATATGAAAGCCGCGCCTTTACTTCGACAATGGTTGTCGCGCCTGCGTGAAGCGGGTGTGGTATTTCATATGCGCCACAAAATGGTATCGCTAAGTTCGGGTCGAGCGACGTTTGATCACCAAGGTGAGACGGTCATCGCTGATGCGGATGCGATTGTTTTAGCGATGGGGGGCGCCAGTTGGCCAAAACTCGGTTCAGACGGTGCTTGGCAATCTGTACTCGCTGAACAGGAGATTACCTTATCGCCTTTGCGCAGTGCCAACTGTGGTTTTTATAGTCATTGGAGTGAGCATTTGCGTAGCAAATTTGCTGGCAGTCCATTAAAAGGCGTGGCTTTTTCCATGACCCTAGCCAACGGTCAGACAGTCAGCAAAAAAGGTGAGTGCATCGTCACCCAAGATGGCATGGAAGGCAGCTTAATTTACGCTTTTTCAAAGTACCTGCGCGATGACATTGAGGCGCAAGGAGAAGCCAGTTTGTCCATCGATTTACTGGCTGACATCAGTGAGCAGCAGCTGGTGGCCAAGTTGTCCTCTCGAAAAGCCAAAGAATCTTTTAGTAAGTACCTGAAACGCTGCGTAGGCTTAAGTGGTGTTAAAGTAGCTTTATTGCATGAGTTGTTTGCTAAACAGGCGTTATCTTCGCCCAAGGCGTTAGCGCATGCCATTAAACATCTACCGGTTTCTTTTTATCAGACCAAACCCATTGCTGAAGTGATCTCCAGTGCCGGTGGCGTGTGCGAAGCCAGTCTCGACGACGACTTGATGTTATGTCAGATGGAAGGTGTGTTTTGCGCAGGTGAAATGCTGGATTGGGAAGCACCAACGGGTGGTTATCTGCTAACGGCCTGCTTTGCAACAGGACGCCTCGCTGGACAAGGTGTGTGCCGTTGGTTGACAACAAGGCGCTGATAGTCCTACCAGCATTGCATCCTAGAAAAACGCCCAGCATGGCTGGGCGTTGTTGTGTCCATTTAGGTTTAGTTACTGTACTGCAACGCGGGTTCACCAAAGGCGTATTGCACACCAATGGACGCCACATTGTCTAAGTAATTGTCTTCAATGTCTTTTACCAAACGAAAGTCGGCGCGTAGGCTAACATCTTGGTTTAGCGCGTATTTCACACCACCACCGGCATTGATCAACAAGTTAGTGCTGGCATCTGTGCCATCCACATCCGTTAAACCTACCCCAGCCGCTAAGTAAGGCGTTAAGTCCACTTGAGTGAATTTAGGCAAGCTATAAAGACCGTCGACTCGATATTGATCCAAGTCGTGATCACGGCCACGTTTTCTTGCATCAGAGTGCAGGTAAGTGGCTTCGATTGCTAATGGACTATTAAATTGGTAACCAAGGCCAAGAGCGTAAGCATGATCATTGCCTGCATCACGATCGTTATCTGTATTGTAGAAGCCAATACTTGGGGTCAAGGTGAAGCCGGGTTTACTCGGCTCGGCATAAGCCATCGTGGTTAAAGTAGAAGCCATTAGGACTCCGCTGAAAAGAGTACGCTTAGTAAATGAAATCGCCATGTTAATTCTCCTAATGCACTGAATTTAGGAACACAGATGGATGCGCTGCGTTCCGCTTCAGACTTTAGGTTACGCCCATTGAACGAGAAATAAAGAGAGCGAAAAACTAATAAAAACAAAGGGTTGAACTCTATTTATGTATTCCTGACAGAGGCTTTACTTGGCGAGAGAGTTATTTAGCTAAATGGGCAGCAAGTTTGCGTTTAAGGTGTAGGAATTCGGATTTAAATTACAAGAATTTTGCAGTGGTACAGACTTTTTAGAGCGCCATTTAACGTCAATTAGGGAGGAGGGAAATGAATAAAGCGGACAAAAAAAAGCCCAATCTAAGATTGGGCGTGCCTAAATGCGAATCGCTCTGTGGCAATCATTGGGAAGCTTGAATGCCGGTGATTTAAGCCTGATTGTCCGAGATCACAGCGACAACACGACGGTTTGCTTGACGATGCTCGGCCGAGTCATTGTCGAACAATGGCTTATCTTCACCGTATCCGATGGCGCTCACACGATTTTCAGGAATGCCGAAGATTTCCACTAATACATCGGCAATGGCATTGGCTCGTTCTTCCGATACTTTTTGGTTGTAACTGGCGGCACCGGTATCGTCTGTGTGACCTTCAATGACCACAGTGGTATTGGGGTTTTCCATTAGGAACGTGGCCAGTTTTTCAACTTCTGGGTAGAACTTCTGCGGGACCTGAGTTTGGTTACTGGCAAACTGAATATTCAATTTAATGGGTGGTTGTGCTGCGACAACGGCAGCTTGCTCGGACAGGCTTGGTTCCGTGCCGTCAGCCGTCACTGGTGGCTCAGGTAATGGCTCTTCTTGTTCTACCGTGTTTTCCATTGGCGGGTTGTCTTCAGTGATCACAGGCTGCTCTATTTCTGTGATGGTTTCAGGTTCATTTGCTGGCGTTGTATCAGCCATTTCATCTGTTGCTTGATCGACATTTTCGTCATAGTCGATAGGTTGAAAATCCATCTCCTGACTGGCTTCGTGGTTCCCTTTATGGCCAAACGTCATTTGTAAGCCAATAGAAGAGACCTTGTCGACGTGATGATCTTCGACGTCATTTACTAGACGAAAATCGGCGCGTAAAGCAAGCGAATCATTGATGGCGTATTTCAAACCACCACCGGCATTAATCTCCACATTATTGTCTGCGTTGGTGCTAAAGTCCGTTGTGCCAACCCCTGCGGCTAAGTAAGGTGTCAGATTATAGCGAGAGACATTAGGCAAGTGGTACAAACCATCCAAGCGATACTGATCTACGTCGACTTTATTGCCGGTTTGAGCTGATTCTGTGTCAGCATTGAGGTAAACAAATTCGACCGCCCAAGGGTTGTCGAATTGGTAGCCTAAGCCTAAAGAATAAGCGGTGTCATTTTCTTCATCGCGGTCATTGTCCATATCGTAATGACCAATACTTGGGGTGATGGTGAAACCAGATTGCGGTTGTGCCAAAGCGATGGATGAAAAAGAAGCGGCAGCGACTAAGCTGCTGATCAGTGTGCGTTTTGCAAAAGTAAAAGACATGGTTTATCTCCTGATAAGTGTCTGGGGTGTTGGGTGCTTATTGACAATAAGCGTTGTGCTTTTTTTCAGAATAAGCGGGTTTTAAACGCCAGAAAAGACACCCCGTAATCGCTTGAAAAGCCTTTAATTACAGGGGATTGCACTATCATGACGGAGAGTTTACTTAACAGGCATTTTCAACACGTTGAGGTAGAAAGTAAGGTCAGTAATTGGCTAGGAAGGATGGAATTTATTACAGGAATTTTGCACTTAAAAAAGTCGAAAAATGCTATCCGTCGCATTTTTCGGCCAGACTATTAAGTGTCTTGGATTAAGGCGTGATGGGCTCCCACGCCAGCCATCACCCCAGCAGCGGATGCAAAAGTGGCATTTTGCATGGGGTTAACCGTATCTCCTGCAGCGAACAACCCCGTAATATTGGTTTGTTTCATCTCATCGGTTTTGACTACTAACCCTAACGGGCCTTCTTCAAATTCACAGCCGAGTTGCTCGGCTAATGAACTGGCCATATGGGTTTTAGGGGCCACAAAAATGCCACCAATCTGAATGGTGCGACCATCGGCGAGATAGAGACTGGTGATTTTGGGTGGTCGACCAAGGACTTCAATCACTTCAGTACGTTCTATGGTAACGCCGCGTTTGATTAGTAAGGCTAACTGCTCCTCATCTGGCTCAAACTGACCTTGGGTGAAATAGGTGGTTGGTCCCCAGTCTGGCAGCATAGCGGCCTGATGAATGGAATGAGGGCTGGTGGCGATGACGCCCAAGGACTGATTTCTTAACTCATAGCCGTGGCAATAAGGGCAGTGGGCAACAGTGGCTCCCCAGCGTTCTCGTAGGCCGGGAATATCGGGTATTTCATCTTTTAGACCGGTTGCCAGAATCAACTTTTTGCTGTGTATCGTCTGACCATTTCCTAAGGTGACATGAAATAGATCGTCTAGTTTTAAAGCGGTTTTGGCCGTGTCTTCAATCAGGGTCACTGTGGGGTATTTTAGTAATTGGCGCTGTGCTTCTTGTTGAATTTGATGAGGGGATACGCCATCCAGTCCAAAAAATCCGTGAGATTGGTTAGCAAAACGATTACGTGGTTCGCCAGCATCAATAACGGTGATCTTTCTTTGCCCGCGAGCCAACTGCATCGCGGCAGATAACCCCGCGAAACTCCCCCCAATGATAATAACTTCTTCAGACATGCTTTTATCCTCAGTCAAATTTATTTAAGAAACATCATAAGTTACATGAAAATACAAAGTCAACACATGAAACTTTTAATGTTTCGTGAAATCTTGAGGTAGAATGCTCACAGATTTTAAGGCCGAGGTAAGTCATGAGAAAAGACAGTCGTTTATCACGTATGTTGCATGTACTGATTCATATGGATCGTTTGGGAAGTCCTGCGACATCGGAACGCATTGCCAAGATGCTAAACACCAACCCTGTCGTCGTAAGGCGCACCATGGCAGGATTACGGAAACAAGGCTATGTCACCTCTGTCAAAGGGCATGGTGGTGGTTGGTCTTTGGCGATGCCGTTGAATAAGATTAGTTTGCTGGATATCCACAATGCACTAGGTGAAAGCTCTGTGTTTACTATTGGATTGTCTGATGAATATACCCATTGCCCCATTGAGCAAGCCGTTAACAAAGCCATTAGTGACGTTTTAATTGAGGCGGAGTCTCTGTTGTTAGAGCGTTTTGGTGAGGTTTCGTTGGACGTTCTAGCGGAAGGCTTTACTGACTTGCCGTCCCCTTCTTTTGCTAAGGACGAGGGGTGTTAAATGACATGCATATGCAGTCTGCGCCTTGTTGGCAACTGTGGCTCTTATTCTGCCTCGAACCCGCTTAACGACTGCTGACATAAACTAACCATTGTGCTGTTTAGCATAGGGAATAACAGGTATAGGCTGTAAAGCATGCCTGTTTGTGTGTGATTTTAACGAAGGAGAAGCGCGTGGAACTCTCAAATTTTCCAATTTTCTATGTCGATGATGTGCAAACCAGTGTGGATTTTTATCGTCCACTTTTTGAGCGAGATCCAGTGGATCAGCAAGACAGTTTTGCGCTTTTTGTCAGTGAGTCAGGTAATAAATTTGGTTTGTGGGCTTGGTCTGATGTGGAGCCGAAAGCCGATAGCGTGGTGTCTGCAAGTATGGAAATTGCTCTTGAAGTCAGTAATCTGATAACCCTACAAATTCACTACCGTAAATGGTCGGAGCTGGGTGTGGAAATTATCCAAGACATGAGCGTGATGGATTTTGGTACCAGCTTTACCGCACTGGACCCTGATGGACATAGACTCAGAGTCTTTTGTTACGAAAAATAAAATACGAGCAATAAGGCCTGAAATAGCCACTTAAGTGTGGGCTTTTTTTATACCAAAATGAAACGTTTAAAGACTTTAGATAAAAACTATTTCGTATTTGGAAATTATGGATTAACTGAACGCATATTGAACAGCTGGGGCCCCGAGCCTAGACTGAGGGCAATTCCATTGGTTCTTTTTCAATCAGTTTGAACCCATTAAACCCAGTTACGAGGTGTTGTTTATGTTACCGACTTATTTTATTTCTCATGGTGGTGGTCCTTGGCCTTACATGCCTGACATGCGCGCTATGTTGGCAACGTTGGAAACGGCCTTAGCTGACATGCCGAATCAGTTAACCGAGCAGCCAAAAGCCATTTTAATGATTTCCGGACATTGGGAGACCAAAAAGCTGGCGGTCCAGTCGAGTCCGGCTCCTGGCATGGAATACGATTATTATGGTTTTCCAGAGCATACTTACAGCGTTAAATACGCCGCGCCAGGCTCTCCTGAGGTAGCGGCTCGAGTTGCAGAATTGTTGTCAGCGGCAGGCATGCCAGTGGATTTAGATGATAAAAAAGGCTACGACCACGGAGCCTTTACGCCCATGGAGATCATGTACCCTAATAAAAACATGCCACTGATTCAGTTATCCCTGAAGAATAACCTAGATCCAGCCGAGCATTTGGCCATCGGTCGAGCGTTGCGCCCACTTCGTGAAGAAGGTGTGTTGATCGTGGGCAGTGGGTTGAGCTATCACAACTTACGTTTGTTTGGGGCACAAGCGAAAGTCCCTTCGGCTCAATTTGATGAGTGGCTACAAACGACCTTGATGTCTTCTTCTCCCGAGCAGCGTCATGAGCGTATTGTGGCATGGGATAAAGCACCGCAAGCGCGAGTATGTCACCCTAGAGAAGATCACTTTATTCCGCTCATGGTGGCGTTAGGGGCTGCGGAAGAGGCTGAAGCGACAAGGGTTTATCATGATAAAAATGTGTTTGGTGGCGTCACAGCATCCAGTTACCGTTTTGATTGAAGACGCGGTAATGTGACGGTTTTGTTTTTTATTAGCATTTGTTCATGCAAGATCGGATCGGGTTTTAAACTAAAATTACGATTTTTTACACAGACTTTTCTTTTAAATCCGCACAAAACGAAGAAAGCTCAGCTATGGTTACTGGTGTTATAAACAATGTTCGCAAGGAGCACGTCGATGAAGCAGGAAACAGATAAGGATTTAAAGCACCTAACTCAATTGCTGGAAGACCTTGAGCAAATATCCTTAGACGATATTGCTAAATTCCCAGAAGATAAGCAGCACCTGATGGCTGAAACCATTGAAAACCTTCAAGACCAACTAAAAGAAGTGGTGAATGACAGTAAGCTTTTGCACTGATCTGACCGTAGGCGGTTAACGGGTAAGTAAAACATGACAAGGTGCGACTGAATTAGCGAATGCAAGATTAGAAATGAAAAGACCGGCAGGAAGCCGGTCTTTGTGTTTTAGGCGTTAGCTTAACTTATTCCCAAGAACGCAGTAGTTCGTCGTAAGATACCGTGACACCTTGTGGTTTCTCATTCGACAGTTTCGCTTTAGGTGAACCCGGCTGGGCCAACCAATACGCTTCGTCACGAGGCGTATTCAGTTTAGGGCCACAGTTGTCTTGTACTTTCGCACGTTCCAGACGTTGCATCACTTTATCCTGTGCCGCTGCAAGACCATTCAAGGCTTCTTGTGGCGATGCTTCACCACTGGCGGCTTGTGAAATGTACTGCCACCAAAGCTGTGCTAGCTTAGGATAGTCTGGCACGTTAGTACCTGTTGGTGACCATTCTTTACGAGCAGGCCCTTTATAGAACTCAACCAAACCACCTAGTTTCGGTGCGGCTGCGGCCATTTCAGGTGAGTTGATGTCTGACTCACGAATTGGCGTTAGACCCACCAAGGTTTTTTGTAGCGAGACGGTTTTAGACGTAGTGAACTGAGCATACAACCAAGCCGCTAGACGACGATCATCCGGCGTTGAGTTCATGAAGGTCCAAGCACCAACGTCTTGATAGCCTTTTTTCATGCCCTCTTCCCAGTATGGCCCAACTGGCGACGGCGCCATACGCCATTTCGGAGAACCATCTTCGTTCACAACAGGTAGGCCTTTTGCGGTCATGTCTGCAGTGAAAGCGGTATACCAGAAGATTTGCTGAGCCACGCCGCCTTGAGCAGGTACTGGACCGGACTCAGAGAAGGTCATGCCTTGCGCTTCTGGTGGCGCGTACTTACGTAACCAATCGACGTATTTCGTTGTGGCATACACGGCCGCAGGACCATTTGTTGCGCCACCACGAGAAACACTGGAACCCGCTGGGTGACAGCTTTCTACACGAATACCCCATTCATCAACGGGCAAACCATTTGGAATGCCTTTGTCTCCGGCACCCGCCATAGAGAACCAAGCATCGGTGAAACGCCAGCCTAGAGATGGGTCTTTTTTACCGTAATCCATGTGACCGTAAACCGGCTCGCCATCAATGGTTTTCACTTTGTCGGTGAAGAATTCCGCGATGTCCTCATAAGCAGACCAGTTCACTGGTACACCTAGGTCATAGCCATAAATGGATTTGAATTTTGCTTTCAAATCGGCACGTGCAAACCAGTCTGCGCGGAACCAATATAGGTTGGCGAATTGCTGGGTAGGCAGTTGGTATAGTTTACCGTCAGGTCCAGTGGTAAAAGACAGACCAATGAAATCGTCTAGGTCCAATGTTGGTGACGTATAATTTTTTCCGTCGCCTTTCATCATGTCAGAAATCGGCACTACTTTACCGTAACGAAAGTGCGTACCAATGAGGTCTGAGTCATTAACATAAGCATCATAGATGTTACGACCGGATTGCATTTGGGTTTGTAGTTTTTCGACCACGTCCCCTTCTTGAATCAAGTCATGGTTTACCTTGATGCCCGTGATTTCTTCAAAGGCTTTGGCTAAGACTTGTGATTCGTATTTGTGGGTAGTCAGAGTTTCGGATGCGACATTAATTTCCATACCGCGAAACTTCTTCGCGGCTTGAGTAAACCAACTTAACTCATCAAGTTGCTGCTGTTGGGTTAAAGTGGAAACTGAAAATTCGTCCTTCACCCACTTTTCCGCTGCATCTGAATACGCATCTGCCCATAGGCTAGCTGAGTGCAACATAACAGCAAAGGGCAAGGTGGCCAGTGCAATTTTTTTCTTATTGTAGCGCATGATTTACCTCAACAATTTTAGTTTTTTGGCTTCCTGCCAAGTTTTCCATAAGGGCAACCGTTAACCCCAGCGCATTAGGATGATCATCCAAAGAGCGCATAGGACGGTTGCTATCGCAATACTCACACTTGTTAGTGCAACAAATGCAAGGTGGATAAAAGCACTGCTTAGCAGGCCAATAAACAAACGATCTCCTCGGGTGGTGGCCAGTGGTAAAAAGCCACGGCGCTCCACACTAGGTGAGATGATTTGCCAGACGGTCATGCTGACCAAAATGGCCGCAATCCCGATAAAAAACAGAGCGGTTGGTAGTGTCCAAGACATCCAAGCCATGATATTTCTCCTTACACTCGACCAAGGGCAAAGCCCTTAGCGACATGGTTACGAACAAAGTAGATAACAAGCATGCCAGGAATAATGGTGAGCACACCGGCGGCGGCCAACAGCCCCCAATCCATACCGGAGGCGGACACCGTCCGCGTCATAATGGCCGCAATGGGTTTCGCGTCTACGGAGGTTAAGGTTCTTGCTAGCAAGAGTTCGACCCAAGAGAACATAAAACAGAAGAAGGCGGTTACCCCAATGCCTGAACGGATCAAGGGAATAAAGATGCGCACAAAAAAGCGTGGGAAGGTGTAACCATCAATGTAGGCGGTTTCGTCAATTTCTCTTGGCACACCACTCATAAAGCCTTCTAAAATCCATACGGCGAGCGGCACGTTAAATAAGCAATGCGCTAGTGCAACGGCGATGTGGGTGTCGAACAAACCAACCGACGAATACAGTTGGAAGAACGGCAGTAAGAAAACCGCAGGGGGCGCCATACGATTAGAAAGCAGCCAAAAAAACATGTGCTTATCGCCGATGAACTTATAACGACTGAAAGCGTAAGCGGCAGGCAGCGCCACTAAGAGACTGATGATCATGTTCATCGACACATAGAAAATGGAATTGACGTAGCCCATGTACCAGGTCGCATCACCAAAGATTTTGGCGTAATTTTCTAGGGTGAAATTTTCAGGGAAGAAGGATAGCCCGCTGAGAATCTCGGTGTTGGTTTTAAAGGACATATTGACGAGCCAATAGATTGGCAAGAGCAATAGGACAATGTAGAGCACAAGACCGAAACGACCACGCCATTGGGCATGTCGAGCCTTACGTTCGGCGGTGCTATGAACCGGTGCTTGCGTATTAGAAGGTGTCATAGTAGCCCCTATTTATCTTTCTGCATGTTCATGATGGTGGTATAGAAAACCCAGCACACCAACAAGATGATTAAGAAGTAAACCAGTGAGAAGGCCGCCGCTGGGCCTAGGTCAAACTGACCAATGGCTTGCTGCACGAGCGCTTGGCTCAAAAAGGTTGTTGAACTACCTGGACCACCACCGGTTAAGACAAATGGCTCGGTATAAATCATGAAGGAATCCATGAAGCGCAATAACACACCGATAATCAGCACATTGGTTAGCTTGGGTAGTTGGATATAGCGGAACACCGCCCAACGTGAAGCACGATCGATACGCGCCGCTTGATAGTAGACTTCTGGAATGGCTCTTAGGCCTGAGTAGCAGAGTAAAGCGACCAAAGGAGTCCAATGCCAAACGTCCATCAACACAACGGTTAACCAAGCGTCAGTCGGGTCCGATGCGTAGTTGTAGTCAACGCCGATGTAACTCATGAAAGCGCCAAATAAACCGATGTCAGCACGGCCGAAAATTTGCCAGATGGTGCCAACGACGTTCCAAGGGATCAACAAAGGAATGGCCACCAAAATGAGCGCAAGTGAAGCGCCTTTTCCTTTCGTCGGCATCATCAGCGCCACACAGATACCGAGTGGTATCTCAATGGCTAAGACCGTGAAGGAATAGATAAACTGACGTAATAGAGCATCATGCAGACGGCTGTCGAGCATGACTTGTTGGAACCACTCGGTGCCAACAAAGTAGCGCGTTGATGGGTCAAAAATATCTTGTACGGAATAATTCACCACCGTCATCAAGGGGATGATGGCGGAGAAAGCCACAATTAAGAAAACGGGCAGTACAAGAAACCAGGCTTTATTATTTTCGACTTTAGTTTGCATCTTGTGTCTCCTGTTTAGGCTCGACTAGATAGTCATTGACATACACCTTGGTCCATTGCTCAGGGAAGCTGACGTAGACTTGTCCTGATGGGATTTTCTGGTCTTCGCTGAGTCTCGCTTTCATCATTTTTCCGTTAAATAGGAAAGACAAAATTTTGTAGGTGCCAAGGTCTTCTACATAGTCGACTTCTACCAAGAAGGCATCATCACTTTTGCCATCCCAAACGTGTACAAACTCAGGACGGATTCCCAGAGTGACTTTATTAACTTGCATGTCAGAAAGTTGCGAAAGCATGGTTTGGCTGGCGGTGATGTCATATTCACCAAAACGAATCGCAGTAGTGCCATCGGTTTGCTGAATCAGATCGGCCTCGAAGAAATTCATGCCAGGGCTGCCAATGAAATAACCCACAAAGGTATGAGCCGGATTTTCAAATAGCTCTCTTGGGGTGCCAAACTGCACAATTTGGCCGTTATACATGACGGCAATTTTATCGGCGAAGGTAGAGGCTTCTAGCTGATCATGAGTGACGTACACCATGGTGATGTTAAACTGCTCATGAATTTGTTTGAGCTTACGGCGCAGTTTCCATTTCAGCTGAGGGTCAATGACCGTGAGTGGCTCATCAAATAAAATAGCGGAAACGTCATCTCGTACTAAGCCGCGCCCCATTGACACTTTTTGCTTTTGGTCAGCAGACAAACCTTTGGCTTTGCGTTTTAGCTGTTCCGTGAGTTCTAGAATTTCCGCCACTTCATGTACTTTCGAGCGTACTTTGTATTCTGGAACGCCAATGTTGCGTAATGGAAAGGCTAGGTTGTCGTACACGGACATGGTGTCGTACACCACAGGAAACTGAAACACTTGCGCGATATTTCGCTCTTCAGGTTTGAGCTCATTGACGCGTTTACCATCAAATAAGACTTCCCCCTCTGAAGGCTCCAGTAGGCCTGAAATAATATTCAATAAGGTGGATTTACCACAGCCAGAAGGCCCCAGCAGAGCGAAAGCTCCGCCTTGTTCCCACACGTGTGTCATTTCTCGAATGGCGTACTCTTTTTGACCATCTGGTTTTTCGCCATAGCTGTGGGCGAGTGAATTAAGCGTAATTTCTGCCATGATTATTGCTCCCTCATACGTGCTGGAGAATGCACCATTTTACCTTCACTATCAAAGGCATAGAGTTTATGGGTGGGGAAATAGACCTTAATGTCTTGATCCACTTGGTATTCATGAACGCCAGACAGGTGAAGTACCAAATCAAAATGCGAATTGTGAACGTGTAAAAAGGTCTCTGAGCCACTGATCTCGGCGAGATCGACTTTGACAGGAAGCTCTAAGTCGTCATCTGAATGGGGAACCAAACCAATGTGTGAGGCTCTCACTCCGAATTTATAGAGACCTGGCGTTAGGCCCCTTAGGTCACTGTTTAGGCGGAAGTGAACAGTTTCATCAAAGGTGACTTCTTCCTCACTGACGCGACCAGGCACCAGATTGATCGGCGGTTCGGAGAACATTTCGGCGGTGATGATGTCTTTCGGCTGATGATAAACCTGCGCCGTTGGCCCCATTTGCAATAATTTGCCTTCGTGAAGAACGGCGGTGTTGCCGCCAAGGGCAAGGGCTTCGTTGGGTTCCGTGGTGGCGTAGATGGCAATACAGTTACGCGCTTTAAACAAGGCCCTGAGTTCTTGTCTCAGTTCTTCGCGAAGTTTGTAATCTAGGTTCACCAGAGGTTCATCAAATAGAATGATTTGTGAATCTTTTACTAAGGCCCGAGCCATCGCTGTTCGTTGTTGCTGTCCACCAGACAGTTGCAGTGGTAATCGATCTAGAAAAGGGTCGATGCGCAACATGGTGGCTGTTTCCCGAACCCTTTGATCCACCTCAGCTTCATCCATTTTGGCGAGTCGCAAAGGTGAGGCGATGTTCTCGTAGACCGTAAGATTGGGGTAATTGATGAATTGCTGATAGACCATTGAGATATTGCGCTCGCGAACAGGGAGTCCGGTTACGTCAACACCGTTCATAAGAACGCTTCCTGTGGTAGGTCGATCAAGACCTGCCATCAGTCGCATTAACGTCGTTTTACCAGACAAGGTGCGCCCAAGTAACACGTTGAAGGAACCTGGCTCAAGCGTCATGTTGACCTTGTCTATCCAAGTTTCACCCTCAACAACGCGCGAGACATTTTGCAGCGTCAGAGACATGTTTAGAACCTTATTTGTTGTTATTGTTTTCAATGCCGCATGTGTTCAGTGTGAATTGCAAAAGTGAACATGCAAGCTTTGTAAGGACTAATACAAAGCTTGTGCCAAAATACTAAAATTTCTCTTAATGTTTTTAACTTTATGAAATATAAGGAAAAATAATCTGACCTTTAAATCAAGATAACATGTTCATATGTGAAAAAGACTGTTCAGAGGTGTTCAAAGTGTTTAGAGTGGGGAAGAATTGTGAACACCAGATGAACACATTAGCGTCATCTGAGTAAGCTCTAAATAACAATACGGAATGAACTTGGCGAATGCCCCTGACACGTCGGAGCTGGAAATGCCTGAGCAAGAACAACAACAAAAGATGTCATCCAATGCCCTAGCTGAAGGGGCTCAAGTCACTGAAAAAACTCATAAAGAGCAAATTCAAGCCTCTTGGTATCGGTGTGAGCAGTTTGGTTTGGAGCATGGTAGTCGACCGGACTTTGCGAGTTTACCAAGGGGGGAACTGCACGACCTAATGGACCAGCATCGCAGTCTATTAGAGACCACTGAAAACGAAGTATTGCCTTATTACGAGAATATCTTAAGCAATTCGGCCTGTATGATCGTGCTAGCCGATCGCCAAGGCCATGTTTTGAATACCTGGGGGCAACCGCGTTTTGGAACGGCTTCAGAACACGGTCTTGTTGGTGGTAATCAGTGGAGTGAAATTGGTGTGGGCACAAACGCCATCGGCACGGCCTTGATTACTGGCCAAGCCATTCAGGTTGGTCGTGATGAACACTACCTAAGAGCGAATCGCTTCATGGTGGGCTCGGCCTCCCCTATTTATAATACTCAAAACGACTTAGTTGGTGTGTTGGACATCTCATCGGACGCTTATCTGCCTCAGGATCATACCTTTGGTATGGTGAAACTGATGTCTTTGAGTGTGGAAAATCGGCTTATTTTTTCGGCTTTTCAACAAGAACATTTTATCCTCAGTTTCAATACCAATGTGACCAGTTTGGACAGTCATTGGTCAGGTATTCTGGTGCTGGATGAAAATGGCACCATTGTGTCGGCCAATCGGCGTGCCGAAGTGGTGTTGGCGAGGGATTTGGCGCTTCTGAATATTCGTCAGATTTTTGATATTGAAATGCGAGAAATTAAGCATCACCCGGCCAGTTTGCCATTAAAACTGGTGGCGCTGGGGCGTTATCAGTTTTATGTCAAAGTCATACCGCCAGTGCAACAAATTATGCGTGTACCAGATTTTCGTCAAGGCTCTGGGTATGTTCCTCCCACCCCTAAAGATAATAAAAATACTATGCAAAACAAGGGAAAAGATTTGTCTTTTATGGACTTGGAAAGTGCCGATTACGCTCGTCATGATGTGCCGCCTAATGTCATTCCATTAGCCGAATTACAACATGGAGATGCCCATGTCGAGCGTTTAGTGAAACAAGCGCATAAGATCATGGAAAAGGACATTCCGATTTTGATTCATGGTGAAACGGGAGCGGGCAAAGAGATCTTCGTACGCAGCTTGCATTATCACAGCTCTCGTCGTGAAGAGATGCTGGTGGCGGTGAATTGCGCGGCTATCCCGGCTGAATTGGTTGAATCTGAACTTTTTGGTTATGAAAAAGGGGCTTTTACAGGGGCGCAAAATAAAGGCTCAATTGGCCTGATTCGACGAGCCCACAGAGGTACGTTATTTTTGGATGAAATTGGTGAAATGCCAATGGCGGTGCAATCGAGATTATTACGAGTGCTACAAGAAAGGGTGGTGACACCGCTAGGCTCAACCGAGGTGTATCCTGTGGATATTAAATTGATCTCAGCCACGAACCGAGCCTTAAAGGCAGAAGTGAAAGATGGTCGCTTTCGACAGGATTTATATTATCGTATTTCGGGTTTAAACATAGAGTTGCCCCCGTTACGTGAACGACAAGATAAGGTGAAATTGATCGCCTATTTGCATGCAAGGTTAAGTCAAGAAGAACCGAGTCCTCCTTTATCAGATGACATGTTGGCTTTGCTTGAGAAGCACCCTTGGCCTGGAAACATGCGCCAATTAGCGCATACGTTAAAGGTTGGGATGGCCATGGCTGACGGCGACGAGTTGGAAGAGTGGCATTTACCCGATGATTTTTTTGACGATCTGATGATTACGTCTGCAGAAGAGACTGAGAAGAGTGACGCAAGTGCTGTAGCAGAACCGCTTGAGCAGCTGATCCCACGCTTATTGGATGAGCACAAGGGCAATGTGTCACAAACCGCGAAAGCCGCGGGCGTGAGTCGAAATACTGTGTACAAATACACTAAGCTCAAGGCACCAAACTAATGAGGCACCAGTAAGGAGATCGACTTGCCTTTCCAAAAAGGATGAGTCTTGATACCTTGTGAGAGTCAAAAAGATGATTTTGTTTCAAGTGGAGGCTAAGTTTGCTGAGTCGTTCTGTGTTGTTGATTTTATTCACCCTGTGGTTAGCCGGTTGCGCTTCGACGCAGGATAACATGGCACGTTTGCCGATATTTCAGGCTTGGCATGATGGTGAACAAGTGGCTTACATCACCACAGATGTTTCTGATCGTAAGTTAGCAAAGGAAATGCAGGCGAATTATGCGCCGCGTTTACGGGATGCGATTCCTCGTTACCCGAAACCACCTCAAGTTAAAACGGTACTGGAACGGGTATATGGCTTTCCAAATAAAGAGCAACAAAATGTCTTTGCGTCGGCGCCTGTCCCATTAGGTTATTTAAGCCGAGATCGCCATTATTCACCACTTTGGCTCATGTACTGGGTGGTATGGAATAACCCAAAAGAAGCTTATGAATTGACCTCGGAAGAAGCGGTTTTGGCGGCTGAAGAGGCTGGATTCATTCGTATTGAGCGTAGCGATATTGTGGTTAATTGCCCTGTGCTGCCATTTTTGCCGGAATAATTCGTCGCTAACCTGTATATTCTTAATATGAGCTGAAGATCTCTATAAGGTATGTGTATATCTGACTTGTTCGCTTTATATTTATAAACTTTTTGTACAGTCTTTTGTTGGTAGTTTGTTACTTATATGGCATTATTTGTGCCGTTACACTTTATTACAAAAGGTTGAGATACACGATGGATGGTACATATAAAAGAGGGATTTATGCTTCGTAAGTTGAGTGTGCTATTTCCCTCTAGTAAACAAGTCCTATTTTCCTACGCCTTTATATCCGTTGTTTGCTCAATATTGCTTTTCTCCTTGGGTTTGTATTTTTACCTCTTGAAAGACATCTATACTCGAACGGACCTCGCTAAAGCGGCATTAGATTCGCACATGGAGGCGATTTTTGTTGAGCTTAAAAGCATCACAAATGACGCGGATCTTTCATGTAATGCAGAAAGTATTAAGCAGTTGCGCAAAGCAACATTTTATTCCCCTACTTTTAAAGAATTTGGTCTGTTCAATTCGGATTACCAAGTATTTTGTACCAATCTAGGGCCAAGAAAATTCAAGATTTTTAACAGCATTGCTCAGCGCATTGAAGCCAGCCCAGCCCACAGAACTGTGTCACTCGTTAAGTCACATACATTAGGAGACAATGCATTTCTTGTGTTCTATAAAGGCGAGAAAGGCATAGGGGTAAATGGCTTAGCGCCACCGCAGCGTTTAGGAAGCTATGTTGATCGTTGGCTGACATCAGGTTATGCCTATCAATTAACGTTGGGCAAACAAATGGTCGTATCCAATAGTGCGGATATTGAAGGCTCGATATTGGATAAACAGGTTCGTACACTGGATGATTGGGCGATGAGTTTGGCGGTGTACTTGCCAGAGCGTTATTACTGGCAAATATATCAGTCAATGTGGCCCTTTATTTTCCTTTTTAGCGTCTTCTTATTTGTTTTACTCAGCATTTTGCATTGGAGCTTTTTGTATTATCGGCGCTCGTTACCACAATGTATCAAAAGAGCCATTCAAAACAATGCCATGGAAGTGTATTTCCAGCCGATTGTGTCTTTAGATGAAAACAGAACCTATGAACTGGAGGCGTTAATTCGTTGGCATTCTCCCTATCATGGTCAGGTCTCTCCATTATCCATTGTTGAGGTGTCTGAGCGGTTAGGATTAATTGATGAACTCACTTGGATGGTGATTCGAAAAGTGGGGGTGTTCTTTCGTGAAAATGCGGATTTACTCAAAGACATTCGTATCTCAGTGAACGTTGATCGGCACAGTTTAATTCATGAAGACTTTGCTCCAACGTTGGCTAAAGTGATGGACGAATGGCCTGAATTAAAGGGACGGCTAGGGTTAGAGGTGACGGAAACAACGGCGCTAAACTCCATTGAGCTGCCTTTAATGGTGAGTCGTTTCGAGCACATAAAAGCCTTAGACATTCGTTTGTCAGTGGACGATTTCGGTACGGGTTATGCGGGGTTAGATTTTTTACGACGTTTCCCATATGACACACTAAAATTAGATCAAATTTTTATCGCGAGTTTAAAAGAAGATCAATTTACCCGACAGGTCTTAACCTCCGTCACCAAGTTAGCGAAAGAGCTGAATATGGAAGTGGTTGCGGAAGGCGTGGAAAGAGAAGATCAGTTGGAGGCGGTAAGAGAGTTAGGGGTTGAAAGAGTGCAGGGGTATTATTTCTGTCGACCTTTGCCGATTGATCAAGTCATAGAGTGGTTGATGGACGATCAAGCGAGAAAAAGCCATTTGTAGCATTGTATTCCGCTTTGCCTTCTCTTACTCTTTGCTACCTTTTATTTTCAGAGAGCGATTCGCATGGCGACCTTGGTGTTTCGATTAAAATATGTTCCTGAAGAAGAAGCCGACGATATCCGTCAACTTCTCGCGGAGCATGATATTGAGTTTTATGAAACCAGTGCGGGTCGTTGGCAAATATCCATGGCGGGGATTTGGGTTAGAGATAAACAGCAGGCCGAACAAGCACGCGTTCTCATTCGTGAAGATCAGCTTGAACGCAGTCGCGATATGAAAACCCCAAATATCGGTGAATATCTATTGGGCTATTTTCAACATGCTCGTCAAAACCCAGCAGAAGCCTTGTTCACTCTTCTAGCCATAGGTTTGATTTTGAGTGTCTCAATCCTACCTTTCCTATTGTCGTCATGATTTTAACGCTTTTTTAAATGTGCTTTTAGTTGCATTGGCGCGCTGCGAACGAGCGCTCATTTTGAGCGTGTTATAAGGTGCTTCTTGCCAACTGAGGAATTCGGTTATACTTAGCGTTTAGCAATCAACAACGGCGATTCTGTGGCTCATAAAAGCAAGCATACAAAGGGTAAACGTAGTAACAAATTAGAGTTGCATCCTCGCAATCCTCACCGTGCGCGTTATGATTTTGCCTTGCTGGCGGACTCTTGCCCCGAATTATCCCATTACATTCAGCTTAATAAATATGGCAATGAATCGATTGATTTCGCGGACCCAAATGCGGTGAAAACGCTTAATCGTGCTTTGTTGAATCATTTTTATGGGGTGGCGTTTTGGGATATTCCAATGGGCTTTTTATGCCCTCCAATCCCGGGTCGTGCCGATTACATCCATTATTTGGCTGACCTTTTGGCGTCCAGTCACGAGGGTGTTATTCCACGTGGTAAAAATATTAAAGTGTTGGATGTCGGTGTTGGTGCAAATTGTGTGTATCCGATCGTTGGACATCAAGAATATGGCTGGCAATTTGTGGGTTCTGATGTGAATCCCATTGCGGTGGCCACTTGCTCAACCATTATCAAGTCCAATGCTTGTTTGAAAAATGCAGTGAGTGTTCGACAACAGGCGTCGGAGAAAGCAATCTTCGATGGCGTTTGGCAGACCGATGAGCGTTTTGATCTAACCTTGTGTAATCCCCCGTTTCATACCAGTGAATCGGCCATGCTTGAAGAGTCTCAGCGTAAGTGGCGTGGTGTCAAAGGGGCGTCAAATACAGCTCGCACAACCCCCCCTCAAAAAACCACGCTGAATTTTGGCGGAACGGCACCGGAACTCTGGTGTGACGGTGGCGAAGCGGGTTTTATCGTGCGTATGGTTAAGGAAAGCACTCGCTATCGTGATCAATGTTTTTGGTTCACCTCGTTAGTGGCTCGACAGAGCAATTTGGACACCATCCAAAAAGCCCTCAAAAACGTTGGAGCAAGACAAGTTAAGGTGATTGAGATGGCTCAAGGTCAAAAAATCAGTCGATTTGTCGCCTGGAGTTTCCTCGCAGACGACCAAATCGACTATTGGCGAGATCAGTATTGGCAGTCGTAGTGGCCAAGTATGATCTCCACGTCATTTTTCTGAGTCTGGTTACAGAGCCGTGGCGATTTCAGCGGCGAGACGAGCGTTGTTAAACACGAGCTGGATGTTGCTGGCGAGACTGTTGCCACCAGTCAATTCAGCAACACGTGCTAATAAGAAAGGTGTCGACTCTTTACCACCGACACCTTGCTCTTCCATTTCCGCTAAGGCTTGATTGATGGCCGAATCAATGGCCTCTTTGTCCATCGCAAATTCTTCTGGGATCGGATTGGCAATCACGGTACCGCCGTGTAATTGCATGTCCCATTTCGCACTGATGAATTGTGCAATGTCTTTGGCACTTGCCATGTTGTAATCCACCGTATGATCACTTTCACGAGTATAGAACGCAGGCAAGACATCCGTTTTATAGCCTAGCACTGGTACCCCTTGAGTCTCTAAGTATTCGCGAGTTAAGGCCAAATCCAAAATCGACTTTGCGCCAGCACAAACGACCGCCACATTGGTCTTAGCCAGTTCTTGTAAGTCGGCTGAGATATCGAAAGTCTGTTGCGCGCCACGGTGAACGCCGCCAATGCCGCCTGTAGCGAAGACTCGTATGCCCGCCATGGCGGCAATAATCATCGTTGCCGCAACGGTAGTGGCACCGTGTTGCTGCTGAGCAACCACAAAGGGTAAATCACGACGAGAGCATTTGGTGACGGATAAACCGGCTTTCGCCAAAGTGTCGATTTCATCGCTGCTGAGTCCGGCTTTAAGGCGGCCATCGATGATCGCGATGGTCGCCGGAATAGCGCCATTGTCACGAATGACTTGCTCCACTTTTTTGGCGGTTTCTGCGTTCTGTGGCCAAGGCATACCGTGAGAAATAATGGTACTTTCTAAAGCGACAACGGGTTTGCCGGAAGCAATGGCTTCAGCGACTTCTGGGTGAATATCAAGAAATTGATTCATAGTGTTTGCATCCATTGTGTGACAGTTTGAATACTGAGTTCAGGGTGATTGGCGTGAGGACTTTCTAGGGTGATGGCGGCACAAGCCAAGGCAAAAGAAAGTCGTTGTTCTGTTTGTTCGAATTGTTCGCAAGCGGTTAAATAGCCAGCAAGCAGGGCATCGCCTGCACCTGTATCGCTGATTGGTGTCGTTGGGTAGCAGTTTTGCTGATGATGTCCTGATGCATCACAGAGCAGTAAGCCTTGGCTTCCAAGGCTCAGCAGAACGGTTTGGACGCCCTGTTGTCGTAATGCCAGTGCGAGTTGTTTAGGGTCTTCTTCTTGGCTGCTGAGAATGGCTCTGGCTTCGTCCTGATTGACCTTGAGGACATCCAGATGTGCGAGAATAGGCAACAGCTTTGGTGCTTTCGTTGCAGAGACCGCATCGGCAATGAGACTGGCGTTAGTGGTGTGTTGGGCTAGCCAAGTGATGCATTCTTGCGATAGATTGGCGTCTACGATAATGCGTCTCGCACCTTGTAGTAAAGCCGTTTTAGCCGCGAGTCGACTGGTTTCTAATGTGTCGATGATACGCATATCGGCAATCGCTGCTTGCAACTGACCAAGTTCGTTACTGATGGCTAAATACGTACCGGTTGGTAAGGTGTCATGGCGAATCACGTGGTGAGTATCCACCCCGCTGGTGCGAGTCTGCTCGATTAACCAGTCGCCGCGTTGGTCTAAACCAATAGGGGCAATCAGATGGACTTTTTCACCTAGGCGAGCTAGGTTTTCCGCTATGTTGCGGCCAACTCCGCCGGGACTTTGGTTGATTCGACCAGGGTTAGAGTCTTGCGGTAACCATTGAGAAAGACTGTTGCCGTTGATGTCGACGTTGGCGCCACCAATGACCACATAGGCATTTTGTTCAGCTAAAAGGTAGCCTTTACCTAAAATATGGCCTTGTCTTGTCAGCTGCATAATATGACTGGCGACTGACTCACGCGTCATATCGAGTCGATCAGCAAGCGCTTTTTGTGAGGCCAACGGATCTTGTTTAATCGCTTCATAAACGCGCAGGGTTTGTTCTTTCATAATTCATCTTTAACAAAAGTTGAAAATAATAACTTATGTTAAAGCATTGCCAATGACAAGTCTTTTTGTCCGCAGTGGCATAAATATATGATAAGCCCTATTATTCAGACTCGTTAAATGTGGCGAGCTATTTGCTTTGATATTCAAAGGTATCACGCTAGATCAACATGAGGATGTAAGGTGTTCAGCAGCTTTCAGGCGCGATTGATTTTATTTGTTTTGGCTTTATTGGCTCTTGCTCAGTTGGGAACCGCGCTGGCTGTTTTGTCGTCTCTAAAAGAGGATAACTATCGACAGGGTGTGCAATCGATTGATGTGTCTCGAAATGTCTTCGATTTGTTATTAGAAGCGAGGGCAGAGCAGCTTACCAAAGGGGTTGAAATTTTAACCTCAGATTTTGGTTTTAAGCAGGCGGTTGCCACTAAAGAAACGGGCACCATCCGTTCTGTCTTACAAAATCACGGTGCACGCATCAATGCAGATGTGTCTCTTTTGGTCTCTCCGGCGGGTGAAGTCATTACGATGACACAAGAGTTAAATGCCAGTGAGGTGGTCGCGGACCTGGTCTTTGCGGCAAGACGTTCTGGTGGCTCGTCGATCAGTACCATGATTGCGTTTGGCGATCTGGCTTATCAATTGGTGCTAGTGCCAGTGAGATCGCCCAACATTGTGGCTTGGATCGGCATGGCGTTTCTACTTGATCAGTCCTTGGCAGAAGAGATTAAAGGTGTTACTGGGCTTGATATCAGCTTTGTTTATAAAACCCAAGATGAACAAATTCTTTTTGGTGGTACGACCTTACCATCCGCCGAAGGACGGCGTTTGTTGAGCGAAATAGAAACCATCGAAGAGGCATTACAAGACCCGACGTTCTCTAACGATGAGAAGTACTTGTCACTGGCGGTCGATCTGGGCGTGAAAAACCAGTGGGGCATGATTCATTTACCTTATGGCCCTTGGAAAGAAAGTTATAACTCCACCCGCAACCAATTGCTGGGTATTTTTGCTGGTGCGTTAGCCTTAGCGTTGCTGATGGGGCTGGCGTTGGCGCGTAATATGACGCGCCCTATTGGTCACTTGGTTGAATTTGCAACCAGTATAGGGAAAAGCGTACAACAAGCTGAGTTGACCTTGCCAAACATGACGGGTGAGTTTGGTGTTTTGTCCAACACCATGAAAACCATGCAGCATTCCATTTTAATGCGTGAAGAGGAGCTGACCTATCGAGCTTCCCATGACATGTTAACTGGGTTGAATAATCAAAGTGCTGTTGAGCTGTACCTGCAAGAGACCTTACCAGCAAAGGAAGGAGGCCTATTATTATTGAACATTCGTCGTTTTCGCGACATTAATAATATGCTGGGTTTTGATCTGGGAAATATTTTGCTCGGTAAAGTGGCGAATCGACTGCAAGACTGGGCGCATCAGGCTGATATGATTGCGCGTTTAGGCGACGATAAATTTTTATTAATTTTTCAGCGTAACATTACCGCTCAAGATTGCTCTGATCTGAAAGAGGTGATGAATGATGAACTTGAAATCGAGTCAGGTTCAGAACTTCGTATTGACGTGAGTATTGGTGTTTTACCACTAGAGCAAGCAACAGAGAGTGTGAACGCGGCGTTAAGACGACTGGATATCGTCGCTGAAAAGGCGAAGGAAGAAAGTGATGGCTGTGCTTTCTACCAAGTGGGTGAAGATGAAAACCACCGTCGTCAGTTAACCATTATTCGTGATCTCCCTGCGGCGTTAGAGGCAAATCAATTGTTTGTGGTATATCAGCCTAAAGTTGGTTTAGCACAAGATGATTGTCACGAAGCTGAAGCCTTGATTCGATGGATTCATCCTGAATTAGGTTTTATTCCTCCTGATGAATTTATTGCCTTGTTAGAGCATGCCGGCAGCATTCAACTGTTGACGAAATGGGTACTTAATACGGTATTGATGCAGTTGAATGACTGGTGGCAACAAGGTCATACAATTCGTGTCGCCATCAATTTATCAGCACACGATTTGGTGGATGAAGAGTTACCCTTAATTGTCTCGCTTGCATTGGAGGCCAATCAGTTACCAGTGAATGCATTAGCATTAGAAATTACTGAAAGTGCTGTTATGACGGACAGAAACAAGGTCATTAGTATCTTGCAGGCACTACAAAATATGGGCGTTCATTTGGCTATTGATGATTTTGGTACCGGCCAGTCTTCGTTAGCCTATCTACGAGATTTGCCTGTCAATGAAGTGAAGATAGACCGCGCCTTTGTGCAGCACATTGATACCAACAAAGGGGATGCTTCCATTGCCCAAGCCAGTATCAATTTGTCGCACAGTTTGGGATTTCAGGTGACGGCTGAAGGCGCTGAAAACCAAGCTGGGGTGGCACTTTTAAGAGAGCTTCACTGTGATAAAATACAAGGATATTTTTATTCTAAACCATTAAAAGCCGCCGACTTTTTTGCTTGGCGTGCAGAATTTAATGATAAATCGAATGGATCAGTTTAACTGCTAAGGTGGAATCCGCTATGTTGCTTTTGATACGGATGGCATTGCTATTGGTGTTGGTTATATTGGTAACTTTGTTGGGCATTGTTTTTTGTTTATTGACCTTAAAATCCAAAAATCGTGTGTATCACCTTAGTCGAGTCTTTGCGTCGGTTGGGCCTCTATTTGGCCTGACGGTAGAAGGTCGTGTGTCTGAGGCGGCTAAAAAAGTGCCTCAAGCTGTGTATGTCGCTAATCATCAAAACAACTTCGATTTGTTTACGTTAGCGAAGGTGGTGCCAAAAGGCATTGTGACGGTCGGTAAAACCAGTTTACTCTGGATTCCTTTTTTTGGTTTGTTGTATTGGGCCAGTGGTAATATTTTAATCAATCGTAATGATCGCAAAAAAGCCATTGCCACCATAGATCAGGTGGTGAGTGGTATGAAGCGGACTGGCTTTTCCATTTGGATGTTCCCCGAAGGCACGCGCAGTCGAGGACGGGGTTGGTTACCTTTTAAACGTGGGGCATTTCATGCGGCAGTACAGGCTGGTGTGCCTATCATTCCTGTTGTGTGCAGTAGTACACATCGCCAAGTAACGTTAAATCGACTGAATAATGGCAAGGTCATTGTGGAAATGCTGGACCCAATCGATACCACTGGCTTGCATGAAACGGATGTCATCAACATCATGACGGATTGCGAGCAAATAATGCAGGCGACTCAACGACGCCTCGATGATGAGTTAGCTAAAGCGGATTGAGTCATCGCTGAGTTTTGATTGCAGAGCGTGCGTTAAAGTGTCCTCCATTTCGTTTTTAAGGGGATGGGAGGCTTGATACCAATCAGGGTGTTGTCTGGCTTGTCGCCAGAAGTATTGCAGCTTTTGTAAAAAGTCGTTGTCCTGAGAATGATCTTTGCTGAGTTGAAAGAGCTGCTGTGATGCATGTCCTCTCTGGTGCAAATGGCGAATGGCGTCCAATCCGCGTAAACTCAATAGTGTTAAGGTGCTGTTTTCTAAACACAAAAAATGCTTTTTGGTTAATTTGCTTTTAATGGTGTCTTGGTAATGTTTGGCGGTTTTCCAGCCTGCTCCTAAAAGAGCGCCTACACTGGTGGCGGTACCGAGGGTCAGTCCTGCAGACATCATATCAATGCCAGCACCAATGGCTGCGCCAGTCAGTGCGCTGGTGCCGGATTCAATCCCCCATTCTTTCAGTACTTCTTTATCAAACATATCTTGTTGCCAGCGATCTGGTTGGATATGAAATTGACTCTGCACTAAATCGTCGCTTTGAAAATCATAAAGTTTTAATAGGCCTTGAATGTATTGGCCTTCGAGGCTCTTAATGTGCTGCTGAAAATGTTCAGTCTGTGCATTAGATGCTGGGTATTGATCACACAGAAAGCGGAAGCTGGCGGCATTGATTAGCCAGTCAGCCAGTAAACTGATGGCGGCATTGAGCCTCAGTCGAGCGGCTTCTTGTCGGTTGTTTATAAAGTGTTGCAAGGTGTCGTAGTCATCAGGCATGAGACTTTGGATGCTTTGGTATAAGCGTTTTTCGTCTTCGAAGTAAAAAGCAACAGAGTCGTATTTCACCACGGTATGCAGATGGCGTTCTGCTAAAATTTGTCGCCACTTGGTGGTGTGAGGCGTTGGGGTGGCGCTGAAATTTAGAATGGGCACAATGGGTTTGTTAGCACTGGCCAAAATATCTAACTCATTCAAGTACTTGCCAAGTGGAGCCTGACGTACATCGATCACATATAAGATGATGTCAGCGCGTGTTAGTTGAGAGAGGATCTTGGCTTCTTGTTCGAACTCGTTATGAGCATGGTCGCTTTGGCAAAAGATTGTGAGCCAGTCGCTTCCTGTATGGGAACGAAAGGGAGGTTGTTGTCTGAGTTGCCACAACCCGATCGAATCTTCGAAGCCAGGTGTGTCGATTACTTGCATGATGTGCTGATTGTCTAAGGTAATGGCAACACTTTCGACATGACGTGTTGTGCCTGCTTGGTCGGCTACTTCACCAAAATCATGACGACGCAGTAAGGTGCGAATCAAAGAGGTTTTGCCAGTGTTCGCGTGCCCAACCACTAACAGTTTAATAGGCATGGTTTATTCCTCCGGCAAACACTTAAGTGCTGGTAATTTTAATTGTTCTGACAAGGCGATCCAAGCATCATCAAACTGCCCTGACTTAGTTTGCCATAACACCATTTGGACGCGCGGTTGTTGCGTCGCTAAACTGGTTAGAAAGCGAGTTGTACCACGGTCTGGGCTGTGAGCATTACTGACTAATAGATACGTCATTTGCTCTGGAGCCAGCGCTAAAAAGGCGTGTTGTTGTGCTTGGTCATTTAGTAGCTGTGTATTGGTTTTCATGAGCCGTGTGGGGATGTCATCACTCCATTCATAAAGTCCCCATAAGCTATTTGTTTCTACTTGGCAAATTGACAAGATTTTGTTGTGTTCTGAGCCATGATTATGTCGTTGTAGATGATCCGGATCGATAATACGCTTTTGCTGCGTCTCTTGGTGTGCGTATCGATTCAGAATAATGTCTTCTTGTGGCGAGCGTTTACGGGTTATGCGCTTGATGCGATACAGAGCCAAACACATGAGTAACAATAATAACCTAGGTAGAAGGCCATACATGATTAAACTAGCGAGTAAGAAGTTTGCCCAGTGTTGTCGCGTGGCTTGGCTTTGTAGTGTTTGATCAATACGGCTTGAAAGTATGTCAGCTTGAGTCGGTAAGTCCAATCCCAACCAGGTTAAGGGCGTGCTTAACCATTGAGTTAACGCCAAAAATCGGCTGTCACTCAGCAGAGTGGTTTCCCAGATAAAACTCACTTGATTGGTCAACAAAAGTAGTAATGTCATGAATAAGCCAGCACTCAGATAACTTAACCAAGCGCCATGAGAAAGGCTACTGGCAAGCCAAGTTTGGCTTTGTTTTGAACTCTGCCATTGCCAGAATGCCTTACTAACGTTCACATTAATGGCTAACCACTGACTGACTTTATGGTGTAAAAAAGATAATACGCTTAACAGCAAGGGGTTGTTGTTCTGATTGGGTTTAAGGTGTAACCAGATGAGGCTACCCAACCATAAAAGCAGGTTGATTAGGTGAAACCCTAACAAGGTTAACAATAACCAATAAATATTAATGTGTTTGCTTTCGTTGAGTAAAAAGCTACTAGGCGTGACCATGAGTCCAATAACAAAACTCATCAACATTAAGACCAAAATACCGCTAGTAAAATAGCGTTTAAGACGAGCGTATTGATCCGTGTAGCAATGTGCGTTGACGGAGGTTGGTTGGTCGAGCACTTGCAAAGCTTGATCTAAATTGTCGGCCTGTGCGGGCAGTTTTAAATCTGAGTGATGCTCTAAATAAGCGGCGAACGCCAGTTTTTCATTCCTTGATGGAAACGTCATACCTAATACAGTCTCATTGTGCAGTCATAAAAAGAACAGGCTTCTTTTGTACGCGAACTCAAGGGCAAAGGCAAAATTAGGCGGCGAAGGTCTGTGTTAAAAAGGGTGTTCCCATTATTACGTAGAAAAAAGCTATGAATTTTGATGTTGATAAGCCAATTTGCATCCCATTGTTTTCGCTTAAAATTACCTTAATATCAAGATTTATTGATCTAACGCAAGGTCTTATATTTTGTAGGTAAAGTCCTACAGTATTAATGTGTGTATTTGTTAATCCTCATTGAATTGCACAACACCGAAAGCCTACTATTGCCGTAATTGTGGGACGCTTGAATCTAGGAGGTGGGGTATGCGTTTTAATTCAGTCAGGGTGAAGAGTTCTTTACCTGTTGTTGTGATGGCGTTGACATTCGTCGTAGCGCTACTTGCTTTGGGTTTTATTATCAATCAGTTAAAAGCATCGCTAAATGAGCACACTAATCATTACGAAAAGGCGATTTCAGTGATTCTGAATGCCGACCGTGATGCTTACCAAGCCAAACTAGCTGAACAACGTGTTTCGGCTGGCCTTGGTGATGTAAAAAGCGAAGAAGGTGATCGTACAGACAACATTCAACAAGTGAAAGATCGCTTCAACTTATATAAAGAACACATGTCAGTTGCCCCTCAAGTGGTAAACAGTTTGGGTGACTTTGATAACGCCTTTGATGCTTGGGTAAAAGCTTCGGATGCAATGGTACAAACGGATATGAACGCCGCAAATTATTCGGCGGTTGAGAAACAGGCTAACGATACCTTTGGTACCATGCGTGACATTCTTGATGCTGCGGGTGTGGCGGTTTATGAGCATGCTATTGAAAGTAAGAAAGTGCTGGAAGCGCAACTGGCTTCTTCAATACGAGTGGCGATCATTGTGGTGATTATTGGCGTACTGATCGCAGTATGGTTCAGTTATAAAACGCCTAAAACCCTAACGGATCAAGTACGTTACCTTGGTCAACGTATTCGTGAAATTTCCGAGGGTGATGGCGATTTAACGCAGCGTATTGAATTTTCAACGAAAGATGAGCTCGGTGATCTAGCAAATGAGTTCAATAATTTTGTCGAAAACTTACGAGGCATTATTTCCAGTATTCATCAGCAAGCGAATGCCCTGGGCAAGGTGACAGGTCAGTTAAATAATGCCGCATCGCAAACAACGGATATTACTGGCTCTTTGGCAAATGCATCGGCTTCGATTGTCAGTGCGGGCCATCAGATGGACATGTCAAACCAACAAATGGCAGAAGTGGCTCGTGAAGCCGCGAATGAAGCCAATAATTCAAGCAGTTTAACTGAAAGTGGTATTACTGCGGTGAACAAGTCTCACTCTGCGGTAACGGAACTGGTGTCTGACATTGAGTTGGCTCTAGGGCGCTCCGATGAGCTGCAGAAGAGTTCTGAGAGTATTGCATCGGTACTGGAAGTGATTCGTAACATTGCAGAGCAAACCAATTTGTTGGCTTTGAACGCCGCGATTGAGGCTGCTCGTGCCGGTGAACAAGGTCGTGGTTTTGCTGTTGTTGCCGATGAAGTGCGAACGCTTGCGACTCGTACGCAAGACAGCACCAATGAAATTGAAGCCATGATTGAACAGCTGAAAGTGAATGTGGCGGAATCGTCTAAAGCCATTCAAAACAGCCGTAACAATGCTGACTTTACGGTGAACAATTTTGGTGATGTCACTAAGGCTTTCCAAGACCTACAAGAGTCTTTCTCGAAAGTTCAAGAAATGGCCGCGCAGACCGCGCAAGCAACGCAAGAGCAGTCTACGGTGGCTAATGACATTAATCAAAATATGTTGTCGCTAAAAGAGCAAACTGATTCAGTGCAAGTTGTCTCAGACACCATTAAGAAGCAGTCGAGTGATATTTCTGACTTATATAAAGCGCTTGATAAGCAAGTCGGTAGCTTTAAAGTTTAGTCATTAATCGACCCCTTTCCTAAAAAAAACCGCCAAGTGAGTGCTTGGCGGTTTTTTTATATTAATCTGGCATGGGTTTATTCAAAGGTAGCGGTGCTGAGGTTTTCACTGAGCGAATCGCAAAATAGCTTTGAATGTCTTTTACATGTGGCAAAGATTGAATCTGCTTTAGAATGTTTTCGTAATCTGGTAAATCTCTTGCGACGACTTCCAGTTTGTAATCCGCCAAGCCTGATACTAAATGCGCGCTGATGATGTCTTCCATTGCTAAAATCGCTTGCTCAAACTCTAAATGGTAGTCGTCAGCGTGATTTCTGAGCTTTACTTCGACAAATACGGTCATAGAGAAACCGGCTTTTAAACGGTCAATTCTGGCGTGATAACCCTGAATAACACCCTGTCCTTCCAGTTGTTTTACGCGCCTTAGGCAAGGTGACGGTGATAAGTGGATTTCGTCGGCTAACGCCACGTTCGTCAAACGTCCGTCCTCTTGAAGGTGAGCCAGTATTTGCAGATCGGTTTTGTCTATGTTGGCATCTTTCATAACTTTGTGGTCTTGTGGTTGGTATATATGCTAAAAAATAGAGGATAAATAGGTGAAATAGCAAGGACATGCTTGCATATTTGCAGAGATAATATAATTTAATATTCTCTGGCGAGGTGCGTATGGCTCATTCTGCAACACAAGACTACTCTGAACCTACTTCCAATCCTCAACCTGACTACAAAGTGTACGCAACGGGTTGGGGTTTTAAATTGGGATTATTGGCAGCGTTTGTCAGTATTTTGATTTGGTCATCTTGGTTGGTTAGTATGCGCGCGGGTGTGACGAATACGCTAACGCCTTTTGACCTTGGTCTGTTACGTTTTACACCGCCAGCACTTTTGTTGTTGCCTATTTTGTGGCGTGGTCGAGCAAAGATCAAAGCCGTGTCGCCTATTTTGCTATTAGGCATTGTCTGTGGCGCTGGTGTTCCTTTCTTCTTTTTGAGTGCTACTGGTTTGAAGTATGCACCAGCATCCCATGCTGGCTTGCTGATTCTCGGTGCGTACCCTTTTTTCGTTACCTTACTCGCTGTGTTGTTTTATCAGGAAAAAGTGACGCGAGCGCGAAAAATGGGTTTGGGGCTTGTGTGTACCGGAGTGGTGGTGTTGCTGAGCTTGTCCATGTTGACGGCCGCTGAAGGGACTTGGAAAGGCGACTTGTTGCTTCTAGCGGCCAGTATGTTTTGGGCGATTTATACCGTGAGTTTACGCATTGCAGGCTTACCGCCTTTGTTGTCTACCTCATTGATGGGCTTTGTGTCTTTCGTTGTTTTACTGGTGCTATGGTCAACTGGCTTAGTATCAAGTGGGCTTGCGCAAACGTCTTGGGACATGATTGCAGTGCAGCTGGTGGTACAAAGCTTGTTAGTGGGCTTAATGACCGGTTTTACTTATGGTTATGCAGTGCAACAACTGGGTGCTGAAAATATGGCCGCGATTGGTGCTTTTACCCCAGTGTTAGCCTCTATTATTGCCATTCCTATCTTGGGTGAAACCTTGGAAGCATATTCTATCGTGGGATTAGGTTTGGTGGCCACGGGTGTATTACTGGCCAGTGGTATTCTGAAAAAGCGTTAGCCCCACGGTATTGACCGTACGACTCCTTCTGTTTTGATAGGATACTGAAAAGTGTCCTATCCGCTCCTTTTCTTTTACTCATTGTTTTTGCAATTGACGTTCGTCAAATCGCTTATTCTATCTTTACGTGTTCGTTCAGTGACTCAAATCTTCCCTACTTGAACTCAGCTCAAGGTGATCGAATAGCGTCCATTGTTTTCTATTCTGAAAACGAAAAAATTACAAAAAGCCGTACAAAAAAGCTTCATTTTATTTTTTTATATGTCATTATACGGAAATAGAGTTGATATTTATTTCGCAATGCGGAATTTAAGGTTTAGGCTCTCTAACGAAATAAGCTAAATAATGACCAATATAAATATAAAAAAATGAAACCATTGGAGATACCGCCAATGAGTTCATAGAGGTTTTATGGCATGAAAAAAATACTTAATTGGATGTGGCAGAGTATTGATATTCTGATTACAACGATTTTGGCTGTGATGGTGGTGTTGGTTTTCACCAATGTCGTCTTAAGATATGGCTTTTCTTCCGGTATTCGAGCTTCAGTTGAGCTATCTCGTCTTGGACTAGTTTGGATCGTTCTATTAGGTGCGGCGGTGGTGCTACGTCGTGGTGAGCATCTCGCTGTAACAGAGTTCTCTGAGCGTTTCTTCCCTTCCGCTGTGCCCATTTTAAACCGCCTTATCTGGCTGGTTATTTTGATTTCCTCCAGCATGCTGTTCATTGGTGCCATCAATCAAACCGTTGCTAACTGGAACAATATATCCCCACTAACTGGATTGCCTACGGCATTGTTTGCTCTCGCTGGCGTCGTATCAGGGTTACTCATCATATTGATTTCTTTAGTCCGAATTTTTAACCCTAACTGGCTTGCTGACCAGGAGAATGACGAATGACATTGATTATTTTTCTGGGGGTATTGATCGCCTCTATTTTGTTGGGCTTGCCTGTTTCTTTTGCGCTGTTACTTTCTTCCATGGCGCTCATGCTGCACATGGATTTATTTAGTGCCGATATATTGTCTCAGGCATTAATCGGTGGGGTAGACAGTTTTACCTTGTTGGCGATTCCTTTTTTCCTGATCGCAGGAGAAGTCATGGCAACCGGTGGCTTGTCTGAGCGTATTGTGCGTCTCGCCAATACCTTCGTTGGTCATCGAAAAGGTGGCTTGGGTTATGTTGCGATTTTCACTTCTATTTTGTTAGCTGGTTTATCAGGCTCTGCTGTAGCAGATGCGGCGGCGCTGGTTAGTATTTTGTATCCGATGATGAAAAAAGCCAATTACCCTGAAGGCTCATCCATTGGTTTGTTGGCTTCCGGCGGCATTATCGCGCCAGTGATTCCGCCTTCCATTCCACTGATTTTGATTGGTGTCGCAGGTGGAATATCCATTAAAAATCTCTTTATCGGCGGTATTGTCCCTGGTTTGTTGATGGGGATGACGTTGATGTTCTTATGGGGATTCATTGTCCGCAAAGAAAACTTGGAGCTAGAAAAGAAAGCGACGTTTGCAGAGAAAATGGCTGCTCTTAAAGACGGCATCTGGGCACTGTTCTTACCTATCATCATTTTGGGCGGCATTCGTTTCGGTATTTTTACGCCCACGGAAGCCGCCGTTGTGGCCGCGGTGTACGCGATCCTTGTGTCGTCGTTTATCTATAAAGAATTGAGCTTTAAGCGTTTGTATTATGTGCTCGGACGAGCAGGCCGTTCTACGGCTATGGTGATGTTCCTGGTGGGTTGTGCCATGGTCGCGGCATGGTTGATTACCATTGCGCAATTGCCTCAACAATTAGCTGAAATGCTTGCTCCCTTAGTCGACAGCCCGCGCCTATTGATGGCGGTTATTATGCTGTTGGTCTTCATGGTCGGCATGGTGATGGATTTAAGTCCGACGATTCTGATTCTTGTTCCTTTACTGATGCCTATTGTCAAAATGGCTGGCATTGATCCTGTCTATTTCGGGTTGATGTTTGTCATTAATACCTCGATTGGTCTGATTACACCGCCTGTCGGCACTGTTTTAAACGTGGTGTGTGGTGTTTCACGAGTCTCTATTTCTACTTCTGTGAAGGGTGTATTGCCCTTTATAGGTGCCTATGTCGTTCTGTTAATACTCTTCATAGTATTTCCCGACATCATTACTGTCCCGATGAAATTTATTATTGGATAACCCAAGGAGAAAAATAATGAAAAAAATGACACGGTTATTTAAAAGTGTGGGCCTTGTGTCTGTTGTTTCTTGTGCTGTTTTGTCAAATTCAGCCCTAGCCGCGACGACACTGAAGTTGGCTCATGCCGCACCAGAATCTGATTTACAGCAGGATATGTCTCTCTTCTTTAAGAAAGAAGTAGAAGCACGTACCAATGGGGATGTGAAGATCAATATCTTCCCTCAAGGGCAGCTCGGAAATGATCAGCAGATGATCCAAAGTACGCGTTTTGGCTTAGTGGATTTTTCCATTGTTGGTTTGAATAACTACTCTGGATTATTACCAGAATCCGCTGCTTTTACTTTGCCTTTTATGTTTCCTAACCGTGATGCAGCCTACAAGGTGCTAGACGGTGAAGTGGGGCAGTCAGTCTCTAAGCAGATGGAGCAATTCGACCTTAAAGGATTAGGCTATCCAGAAAACGGCTATCGTAATATGACCAATAGTCGCGGGCCAATCCGTACGCCAAGCGATGTTGATGGTTTGCGTATGCGCGTTAATGGTTCAAAAGCATTGAATGACATGTTTAACCTATTGGGTGCGAACCCAGCTCAAATCCCAGTAGCTGAGCTGTATACCGCATTGGAAACCGGTGTGGTAGATGCCCAAGATCACCCAATTGGTGTCACCTTATCGTTTAAATTCTATGAAGTGCAAAAGTACTTGAGCCTAACGCAACATGCTTACTCTCCTCTTGCCTTTACTATGAACCTAAAAACGTTCAATAAGCTAAGTCCTGCCAATCAGACGATCATTACTCAGGTGGCCAAAGAGTCTGTCGAAATGCAGCGTAAGCTGAGCATAGAGAAAGAAGACTCTATGATTGCGGCGCTAGAAAAAGACGGCATGAAGGTCAATCGTGATGTGGACGGTGCAGCCTTCCAAGAAGCGGTTAAACCTGTTTGGGAAGCCTTTATTAAAGAGCATGGCGACAAAATGGTGAATGACATTCTAGCGGCATCTAAGTAGCAGAATGATTCGATGCACTTTGCTGGTCAAAGTGCATCGGATGTTTCATTTTACCGTGTTTTTATTGCAGACTGACTGTCGAGAAACATCATGTATCAGACATTAAAAGAAAGAGTGTTGAAGGCCAATTTGCAGTTGCCTGAATATGGTCTGGTGACCTTTACATGGGGTAATGTGTCAGAAATTGACCGTGAAAAAAAAGTGATCGCCATTAAGCCTTCTGGCGTGAAATATACAGATATGACAGTGGATGACATTGTCGTTATCGACTTAGATGGTAATACGGTCGAAGGTCGTTTGAACCCCTCCAGTGATACCGCAACTCACATAGAATTGTATAAGGCGTTCCCTGCGATAGGGGGGATTGTTCATACTCATTCTCGTCACGCCACGATCTGGGCGCAAGCTGGCTTGGATATTCCGGCATTAGGTACCACGCACGCAGATTATTTCTATGGTGATATTCCCTGTACTCGAATGCTGACCGCAGACGAGATTGCCACCGAGTATGAGAAAAATACCGGTACGGTCATTATTGAAGAATTCCGTAAACGCGGATTAAGTGAAACCGCAGTGCCTGGGGCGATCATCTCTGGTCACGCGCCTTTTGCTTGGGGGAAAGATGGGTTTGATGCAGTTCATAACGCGGTTGTTTTAGAAGAAATATCGGCGATGGCAATCGGAACTCGAAGCTTGAATCAGCAAATTAAGGTGCAAGACGAATTACTGGATAAGCATTATTTGCGTAAGCATGGTGAGAATGCTTATTACGGGCAAAAGAAGTAAGGCGCACGATTATGTACGAACTGTTAGCCCTTGACTTAGATGGTACGGTACTTAAATCGGATCGAAGCATCAGTCCTTTTCTGATTGAACAAATTCGCCAGCTTTCTGAGACGACACCAGTGATGATTGTGACCGGACGTCATCATACGGCGGCACGACCTTACTATCAGCAATTGGGATTGAAGACCCCCATTATTTGTTGCAACGGTGCTTACCTTTACGATTATCAAACTGAGCAGGTCTTGCAGCATAACGCCTTATCAACAGACGTTGCTAAGCAATTCATTACTCTGGCAGAGCAACATGATGTGACGGCCGTGATGTATGTGACTCAAGCCATGTTGCATTCAAAACATCGACCATTGCCCTATGTTGAAGCCTTATCAGATTGGGCCAATTCCTTGCCTGAGCTCAATCGCCCTCAGATTTATAAGGTAGACAGTCTGTTCGACGAAGTTGAGCAACATCCGCATGTTTGGAAGTTTGTATTAGAAGGTCAAGAGGTTGAGCATTTCGCGCAATTGCCTTTCGTTAAACAGTATTTTAACGGGGAATACTCTTGGGCGAATCGAATGGATTTTGCGGGCATCGGGAACACTAAGGGCGCAGCACTCACTGAGTATCTTAAAACACAAGGTATTGAGGCTGACCGTGTCGTGGCAGTGGGAGATCATCATAATGACATTTCTATGCTCACGTTGGCAGGCATGGGTGTGGCCATGCTGAATGCAGATGATGCCATTCAACACATAGCAGACAGAGTAACCAGCGGCACGAATGATGATGATATGGCGCTGGCCAGTTTAATTGGCGAATTATTTTTCGTTCAGGGGGAGGGCCGATGAATTACTTTATAGGCTTAGACTCAGGTGGCACTTTTATGAAAGCCGCTTTGCTCGACAGTTATGGCCAGCAGATAGCGATAGCCAAAGTGTCGGCACAAGTGCTCAATGAGCAGCAAGGCTGGGTTGAACGAGAACTGGATGATTTATGGGGAGACGCCAAATCCGCCATTTCTAAATTACTGGCTTCAGTTGATGTTGATGCCAGCGACATTAAAGGCTTGAGTATTTCAGCTCAGGGCAAAGGCGCGTATCTATTAGACAAAAACGGCAACAATCTTCGTAATGGGATTATGTCATCGGATTCTCGTTCTTTGGATATTGTAAAGCAATGGCAGCAGCAAGGTACGCCGAGCGCCATTTATCCAATTACCCGTCAAACCTTATGGACTGGGCATCCTGTGTCTATCATTCGCTGGCTAAAGGACAATGAGCCACATCATTATCAAAATATTGGTGCGGTCTTAATGGCGCATGACTATTTACGATATCGATTGACTGGCAACATTGCCGCTGAGTTAACGAACATATCCGAAAGCAACTTTTATAATATGGTCACAGGTCAATATGACCCAGAGCTACTGAACGTCTTTGATATTGCTGAAGTATGGTCTGCTTTACCACCCATAATCAAACCGGATGAATTGGCCGGTCATGTTACTGACGCCGTGGCTCAGGAAACGGGTTTAAAAGCTGGTACACCGGTGTTCGGTGGCTTGTTTGATGTGGTTTCTACTGCCGTTTGCTCTGGTATTAATGCGACGGAAAACACCCTGAATTATGTCACAGGTACTTGGTCTGTGACGTCTGGGATCGCCACCGATATCCCGACGGAATCTAGTGATACGTCAAATCAATATAATTATGTCTATGGACATTATGTACTGGATAAACAATACATCATTCATGATGCCAGCCCCACTTCTGCCAGCAATTACGAATGGTTTCAGGACTATCTCAGTCAAAATGGCGAATTTGATCACTTGGAAAATCAAGCCTTAGTCTCCGCTTTACCTGTGGCTGAAAGTTCACTGTTTTTTGTGCCCTTTCTGTATGGCTCAAATATGGGGTTAGGGATTAAATCGGGGTTTTATGGGCTGCAATCACATCATACTAAAGGCCATTTAATACAAGCGATTTGGGAAGGTATTTTGTTTTGTCACAATGTGCACTTGGATCGCATGCGTGCGCGATTCCCTCAAGCCAGTGTACTGAGGGTGACAGGTGGCACGACCTCTTCTGATGTGTGGATGCAAATGTTAGCCGACTTAACGGGGATGTCGGTGGATATCCCTAGTATTGATGAAACGGGTTCACTTGGTGCGGCCTTAGTGGCGATGGTCGGCGTGGGACAATATGACAGCATTGAGTCTGGCTTAGCGGCCATGGCGATTAGCAGCAAACGGGTTGAACCCAATCCTGAGCATTTCCAAGCTTATCAGCGTAAATATCAGCGTTATTTGAAGCTAGTGAGCCTATTCAAAGAATTTGAGGAGTCCATATGACTAAACCGTTATTACAAATCGCCTTAGACGCTACGGATATTGATACCGCATTAGCATCCGTAGAAAACATTGCTGAACATGTTGATGTTATTGAAGTTGGTACCATTTTAGCGTTTGCCAACGGAGTAAAAAGTGTGAGCTTGTTGCGCGAAAAGTACCCGCAACATGTTATTGTTTGTGATATGAAAATTACCGACGCCAGTAGCATTTTGACTAAAATGGCGCTATCAGCTGGTGCAAACTGGGTCACAGTCAGTGCCGCGGCACACATTGAAACAATTCGTGCGGCACAAACTGTTGCAAAGGAATTTTCGGGCGAAATTCAAATTGAGCTATACGGCCACTGGACATTAGAGGATGCCAAAGCCTGGGTAGCCATGGGAATTACTCAAGCCATTTATCACCGCTCACGTGACGCCGAGTTAGCGGGGGTAACATGGACCGACGAAGACTTATTGAAAATGAAGGCGTTATCAGATTTGGGAATCGAATTATCCATAACGGGTGGAATAGTACCCGAAGATCTGCCTCTCTTTAAAGATCTTAAAGTGAAGTCCTTTATTGCTGGTCGTGCCTTGGCCAGTGACAAAGGTCGATCGATTGCTGAATCATTCCATAATGAAATAGCAAAATACTGGTAGGTAGACATGAGTGAACAAATAAAGTCACTTCTTAAATCATTAAGTGTATTAGAGTTTTTAGGTCAATTTCCAAATGGTGCTTCGTTGCAAACCATTGCTCAACAAACGGGAATGACTAAGTCCTCTGCTCACCGTATTCTGTCCACTTATGAAAGTGCGGGATACGTCAGTCAATTGTCGAGTGGACGCGATTATCGTCTGACGATGAAGTTACTGCATGTGGGTCAAGTGGCTTTAAACTCGGATGTGACTGGTTTTGTGAAACCTTACCTAACTCAGCTATTGAACAGTGTTGATGAAACCATCAACTTTCTGGCATTCGATGGCGACAACATCTTATTCAAAGACAAACTTGAACCGAGTAATGCCTCTTTCCGAACTCGTACCTACGTTGGTCTGCACGCACCTGCCTATTGTTCCGCTGCCGGAAAGTGCTTTTTAGCGTATGCGTCGGATCAAATACGAGAAGCCTATTGGCAGCGTAATCACCCCATTATGAAGCAGCTGACCGAAAACACCATTTTAGATAAAGATGCTTTTTTCAACGAGTTAGAGCGAGTCAAAGAGCGTGGTTACGCTGTTGATGATGAAGAGAATGAGGCCGGGATCTCCTGTGTGTCTGTGCCGGTTTTTAATAAAGACGGTATGCCAATTTATGCGATTAGCGTTTCATCATTGACGCCCAAAATGGTTCGTCTCGGGTTCGATGCATTGGCAGACACTATTTCGCAATCCGCCAAATTGATAGAAGCAAAGTTGTTTTAAAGAGCAATCTTCTGAGGTAAATAATGATCGAATTTTCAAAGACATTTCGTTTAGGCATTTATGAGAAAGCACTACCGGCTGAGTTAAGTTGGCGTGAGCGTTTAACCCATGCCAAAGCTTTAGGTTTCGACTTTCTGGAAATTTCGGTGGATGAAACCGATGAGCGACAAGCTCGTCTTGATTGGACTGATCAGGAAATTTACGCACTTCGAGATTTGTGTATAGAACTGGATATGCCGCTGCAATCTATGTGTCTGAGCGCCCATCGGAAATACCCTTTTGGTTCGATGGATGACAAGGTTAGAGCCCGTGCTTTTGACATTATGGAGAAGGCCATTGCGTTAGCTTATAAGCTTGGTGTGCGATGTATTCAGATGGCGGGTTATGACGTCTATTACGAACCTCAATCTGCTGAAACACACCAGCGTTTCATTGATGGCATGCAGCGTGCGACGAAAATGGCTGAGCGAGCAGGTGTTTTGCTCGGGGTAGAGATCATGGATACGCCTTACCTAAATTCGTTGAGTAAATTTGAAGTGTTGAAGCGCGAGATTCCCTCTCCCTTTTTTATGGCCTACCCAGATGTGGGTAACATTTCTGGCTGGAACCATGATGTACCGACTGAGCTAAAGCTTGGTCAAGATCATATCGTTCAAATACATCTAAAGGATACTTTACGAGTGTCTCCGGACAGCAAAGGGCAGTTCCGCGATTTGGTCATCGGTGAAGGGGAAGTGGACTTTCATGCGATTTTTAATACCTTAAAAGAAATCGATTACGCTGCGCCATTTGTGATTGAAATGTGGGCTCAAAATGATCATTGGTATGAGGATATTGCTCATGCTAAGGCAAAATTAGAGAGCATTGCGAATGAATGCGGTTTACCGCTTTAAGGTATCGCTATACCTTGTCTATCATGGGCTAAGACATTGAGTTATGTTCCATAGACGTTTTTATGGCGAGGGCGGTACCTGCGAAGGCGGTGCCGTCTGTTACTGGTTGTTTTTATTCTCCCCCTTTTCTGTTTTTCCTCTATGCAAATAAACCAAATAATTCCTGATTGGCATGATTATGTATTTTTTCTTAAAAATTAAATAATTAGCTCGGCCTGCCTTTCCTTTTTATAAAATTTTTAAAAATACTGATCAAAAAAGCTTCACATATTCTTACTTTGTGTCATTATACGGAAATACAATAATAATATATTCCGCATAGTGGAATTAAGGTTGAGTTTATTATGCCTATCGTTTCTGTAGAACTGCTTCAAAGTACCTATGAGAAAGCCCTACTGGCTCGTAACATGTCGCCTGACATGGCTAAGCGTTTAGCTAAGGGGTTCGCTGATATGGGAAATGAAGGGGTGTATTCACACGGAATTAATCGCTTTCCTGTCTTCATCGGCCAAGTAGATAAAGGTCAAATCCAATTGAACGCGGTTCCAGAGTGCGTTAATCGCATGGGCGCACTAGAGCAATGGGACTGCCATTACGGGCCTGGTGTATTAAATGGTTTGATTTGTGCTGACCGCGCGATGGAATTAGCACGTGAATTTGGCATTGGTATGGTGGGGATGCGTAACTCCAACCATTGGATGCGAGGCGGTGCCTATGTACTGGAAATGGCTCGTCAGGGCTTTGCTGGTATTGCGGCTACCAATTCTATTGCCGTTATGCCGGCTTGGGGTGGGAAAGACCATCGTGTTGGTACGAATCCTTTGATCATGGCCATAGCGGGTGATCCTCCAGTCTTAGTGGACTGCTCAATGTCACAATTTTCGTATGGCCAGCTGCAAAACCATGTGCTTGCCGATAAGGAGTTGCCGGTAGTGGGTGGCTATGACAATGAGGGGAATTTAACGAAAGATCCTCATGTGCTTTGGGAGAACAAGCGCGTTTTGCCAATGGGCTTCTGGAAAGGTTCTTCTATGTCGATTGTACTCGACATGATGTTGACCGCCATTACGGGAGGACGATCTGTACCGGCCATTACAGAAGATCAAGAAGGCGAATTTGGTGTCTCACAGTTTTTGATTGCCATTGACCTAAGTAAGACCATTGAGAAAACGCAGTTTGCCGCAGAGATGCAGCGAATTCGTGATTATGTCTTGTCTTCGGAACCAGCTGAAAGCGGTGAAGTGTCGATCGCAGGCTCAAAAATACAGAGCTTTATTGATAAACATGAAAAAGCGGGCGGCATCGACATTCACCCAGACATTTGGGATCAGATCCAACAATTGGCGCAATAGTATTTATAAAGATCAGCATTAATAGACATCGATTACTTAACAATAAAAATAATGTTAGTGAGGTGGGGTTATGTTGGAAACCAGTGAGCTGCAAACGCCAAACGCATCGCTTTTGCAGTTTAAGAATGTCACCAAAAGATTTGGCAATAGCATTGCCGTGAACGACGTGTCTTTTAATGTGGGCTCCCATTCTGTGGTCGCTCTATTAGGAGAAAATGGCGCTGGAAAATCGACCTTGATCAAAACCTTAGCTGGTATTTATCAAGAAGATCAAGGCGAGATCCTTTACCAAGGAACGCTGTTAGATCAAAAAAATAGACATCATGATGACATTGCCTTTATCCATCAGGATTTAGGTTTAGTCGATTGGATGACGGTGTCGGAAAACATGGCGCTTGCCATGGGCTATTGTAAAAAGTTCGGCTTAATAGATTGGCAAGCCACGGATGCCCGAGCCGCCGAAGCGCTGGCCAGCGTAAATGCCAATATTGACCCACGCACTCGCGTATTCCGCCTATCTCGAGCAGAGCAATCGCTGATTGCCATTGCCCGAGCCGTATACTGCAAAGCCAAAATTCTTGTCCTAGATGAACCTACGGCCAGTTTACCTGCCGCTGATGTGGAGCGCTTATTTGGCGTGATTCGTGATCTTCGTCAAAAAGGGGTGGGCATGATTTATGTTTCCCACCGCTTAGACGAAGTAATGGAAATTTCCGACAGCATGGTCATCATGCGCGATGGTCTGTTGGTGGCAGAATGCCCTACTAAAGGCATGCAAGCAAAAGATCTCGTTGAGCTTATCGTCGGCAATGCTCAGAAAGACTTTCATCGCCAGAGAGTTGACACTAATGCTGCGACTGTACTTGACGTCACAGATTTTGAAGCTGGCAATGTAGGCCCCGTCTCCTTTCATGTTAAGCAAGGTGAAATCCTCGGTCTGATTGGCTTGCGTGGTGGCGGTCAGGGGGAAGTAGGCCGTGCGCTTTTTGGAGACTACCCGATTTTTAATGGTCAAGTTCGGCTAGATGGTCAATTGCTGAATTTGAATTCGACTACTGCTGCCATTCAGGCTGGTATTGGTTATGTCGCCGGCGAGCGGGGAGAGAACCTCGCGATGTCCATGTCGGTTCAAGATAATTTTTTCATTAACCCTTTGCTGGGTGAGACGTCTTTCTTTGCGCTGAATGCGTTATCCAAAGAGCAAGGTGTCGCAGAGGATTTGATTGATCGTTTTGATGTTCGTCCTAGAAATCCAAATCAAACCATCGAAAACTTAAGTGGCGGTAATCAACAGAAGGTCATTATGGCTCGCTGGTTGAACTTGAATAAGCGTGTCTTGATTTTGGATGAACCGACAGCTGGGGTTGATGTAGGGGCTAAGGCTGAAATCTACAACTTGCTTAAAACAGCAGTTAGTAATGGCCTAACGGTCATTTTAGTGTCGACAGATTTTGAAGAAATAGAAAAAATTTGCAATCGCTGTTACGTGTTCAGTAAGGGGTTTATCCACAAGGAATTGGCGGAAGAAGACATGACCTTTGCCAATATGCTGAAAGTGGCTTCGGCGGATGGTGACTAGCAGCAATGAATAATTGACAGAGATTTTCTAGCTAAAAAAACAAAAATATAGAGAGCAGCAGACAATGACGACTTCTATTAAATCTACGGCCCTAGAGCCGGACCATAATGATAAAAAATCAGAGAACGAGGGACCATTATCTCATCTTGGTCGTTACCTTCCGGTGTTTGGTTTGCCCATTTTAACCCTGTTATTGATTCTGTTTTTTTCAGTGCTATTGCCGGATACCTTTCCGACCATGCTGAATTTACGGTCAATCTTAAGTGATAAGTCCATCATTGCTATTTTAGCCTTGGCTGCCATGGTGCCTATGTTAACTGGGAAGATGGATCTGACCGTCGGTTACGGCATAGTGCTGTGGCATATTTTGGCGATCAGTTTGCAAACTAAGTTTGGCATGAGCTGGCAAATGGCGGTTTTCGTCGTTTTAGTCTGTGGCATGTTGTTTGGTTTGTTAAATGGTTTACTGGTCGAAATGGCGAAAATTGATTCCTTCATCGCCACGCTAGGTACCGGCACGGTGATTTATTCGGTTGCTCTTTGGTACACCGGAGGGCGTCAAGTAATCGGGTCGCTAGATGCCGATTTCTATGCACTTTCTAATGCCTTTTTCTTTGGTTTGCCTGCACCTGCCTTCTATGTGTTGGGTATTGCTATCTTGTTGTGGATTATGACTGAACGTCTGCCTCTAGGGCGCTGTTTATATGCCATTGGCGCTAACCCAAGAGCCGCTGACTTAAATGGTATCCCGGCTAGAAAATATGTCATCGGTGCTTTTGTCACATCCGGTTTATTGACGGCTTTTGCAGGGGTTCTCTTGGCGGCAAAGCTGCGCATAGGACAAGCCAATGTCGGTTTGGAATTCCTATTGCCTGCACTGGTTGGTGCTTTCCTCGGTTCAACCACCATCAGACCAGGACGAGTCAATGTGTTGGGGACCATTATTGGTGTCTCTATTTTGGCGGTGGGTATTTCCGGGATTCAACAGCTTGGCGGTGCCTTTTACATTGAACCTTTATTTAATGGCGCGACGTTATTGATTTCTATCGGCATTGCCGGATACGCCCAACGCCGTGGAGGTCGCATAAAACGAATTAGTAAAAAAAATGAGTAGTACGACAAACGAAATGAGTGAATGGTTTTGTAGTTTCATGTCTAGAAATAAAAACAAAAAACAGCGATGAGGTTACCATGAAAAAATATCAATCGATCTTAAAATTCAGTTCTTTAAGTGTATCTATATTATTGGCCATCGGTTCTGGAAGTGCTAACGCCGATGATTTTTTAAGCGAAGCTAAAGCTAAGGTTCAAGCTGCAACAGCGCCTTATAATAAGTGGGATGGACCCACTTCAGGCCCAACAGCAGAAGCGGATAAAACGATTGTATTTTTAGCTTCAGATATGCGAAATGGAGGCGTACTTGGGGTCAGTAATGGTGTTAGAGAAGCGGCAGGATGGACAGGGTGGAATGTTCGATTACTCGATGGGCAAGGCACTGTGTCTGGTCGTACTGCGGCTTTTAATCAGGCGATAGCGTTAAAACCAGATGGCATTGTATTAGGCGGTTTTGATGTTAATGAACAAGCGGCGGCGCTTGAAATGGCGACGAAGCAAGGTATCAAAGTAGTTGGGTGGCACTCTGCACCAAATCCAGGTCCAATTCCGAGCAAAAATGTCTTTTCAAATATTACGACTAGCGCAGATGATGTCGCTGAAATTGCTGCGTTAGCGGCTGTGGCAGGGTCTGATGGTAAAGCTGGAGTTGTGATATTTACTGACTCTGCTTATGCTGTCGCCATTGCAAAGTCTGATGCTATGGCTAAGGTCATTAAGCAATGTAGTGGTTGTACCTTGATTTCGGTTGAGGATACGCCTTTATCCGATACGTCTACTCGTATGCCGCAATTAACAACCTCTTTGCTCCAACGCTATCAAAATAAATGGACTTATTCTTTAGGGATTAATGATCTTTATTTTGATTACATAGGCTCAGCTCTAAACGCGTCAGGTTTACCGGAAGACAAGCTTCCTCGCAATATTTCAGCCGGAGACGGAAGCCAATCTGCTTACTCGCGTATTCGATCTAACTTTAATCAAGTAGGTACCGTGCCAGAGCCATTGAATATGCATGGTTGGCAAATCGTTGATGAATTAAATCGATCGTTTGCGGGTGTGGCTGACAGTGGCTTTTCGACTCCTGTTCATTTAGTCACGCCTGGTAATATTCAATTTGACGGTGGTCAAAACGATATTTTCGATCCTGATAATAACTATCGTGAACATTATAAAGCTATTTGGAAGTAGCCTCTGTGTAAATCGTGAAGCCCTTTTGTATGTGAAAGGGCTTGTTATTTGAGTCTCTACGTTATTTTGGAGATAGAGTATGGCAGGCATCGAAAAGTTCGATAATAGATTGGAACGTATTTTATTGGCGGACTCTGTTCTAGAGAAAGTCTATACGGGCGGGAAATGGTTTGAAGGCCCTGTTTGGTTAGAAGCATCACAAACCTTATTGTGGAGTGACATTCCGAATAATCGAATATTAAGCTGGAATAGCGAACAAGGGGCAAGCATTTGGCGCTCTCCTGCCAACTTTACCAATGGTCATTATTTAGATTTACAAGGTAATTTATTGCATTGTAGTCATGGTGCTCGAGCGATAGAGAAAACGAATTTACAGACAGATGAAACCACAACCTTGGTAGACCGTTATCTTGGTAAACGCTTTAATTCTCCAAATGACTTAGTTGTTAAATCAGACGGTACTATTTGGTTTACCGATCCGCCTTATGGCATTTTATCTAATGTCGAAGGTTATAAAGCTGAGTCTGAGCAGGAGGGGAATTTCGTTTTCCGCTTCGATCCTGCTAACAATGAGTTATCTGTCGTTTGTCGTACGATTGAAGAACCTAATGGACTGGCTTTTTCCCCTGATGAGTCTCAACTTTATATTGCTGATACTTCTGCAGCATTAAGACAAGATGGCTCGGGAAACCATCATATCAAAGTGTTTGATGTTGAGCAGGGGGCGACATTAACGAATGAAAGACTGTTTGCCACAGTATCCCCCGGTTTAGCCGATGGTTTTCGTGTGGATGTGCAGGGTTGGATCTACACGTCGTCAGAAGACAGTATTCAGGTTTATCATGATGACGGGACATTATTAGGCAAAATTTTTGTCCCTGAAACAGTCTCTAACTGTACTTTTGCTGTTGATCGATCTTCGGATCATCAGGGCGAGACATTATACATTACTGCTTCTACTTCTATTTATCGTATTAGACTGAATACCAAAGGAGCCCGTCCGAGGAATTTAAGTGTTTGATATTGAATTTTTTTAAGGAATTATTAGATGAATTTTACAGAATACTCGGCCATTGTTCGTACTTTTGACGGTGGTGCTTTCACCTCGATTACGGACAGTTATGATGATATTTGTCATGCGCAAGATCAGTTAATTGCTGAGTTAATAAGCAAAGGGGCGGTTATCAAAGGCTGGAAGGTCGTAGAAGACTCCGGTTTGTTTATCCTCTCCCCTATTTTTGACTTTCAAGTTTTGTCGAATCAAAGTACCGAGATTGCGAGCCGTGATATATCTGGCATAGAAGTTGAAATTTGCTATCAGTGCCGTGTGCCTCTTTTAGCTCATGATATTGAATATGCGGTTAATCAAAGCAAGCCTCTTGTAGCAATTGAAGTCTTACGCCCCAAGATCAATGAGCAGAGCTATCAGTCTTGTGACTTTTATTACCATTACGGCATGCTGGTGTCAGATCAGCCTATTGCGAGTGATTTTTCTTTGAAAAGTGGCCAAGAGTATCATTACTCAACCAGTTCCCCTGATTTCTTTGAGCAAAAGCAAGCTGTGTTGTTAAAAGGCGTTCAAGAATGTGTTCGCCGAGGCTACATTGATGATTTTTTCTTCATGACGGGCAGTTTAAATGGCCTTATCGAAACCGATATTTGCTTGGGGAAAAACGAAGTCGTAGGTGACAGTGGCACACTGATTCGTGTGGATGTTGTGTAGCGCCTGACACTGTTTTTTGAAGCCGCTTACTGAAAGGTAAGCGGTTTTTTTTATAGTGTTGTTGCCATTCACTTCAAGAGTTATTGGAGTTATAGTTTATTCAATTTAGAAATTACTGATTGGTACTTTCAATAGTATAAAGAAACAAGCTTAGCTCAACTAAATTCATTAGTGGCTTTAGCAAAGGTACGAACAATGAAATACCCAATTGTATTACATACCGATAATGGCGTTAGCTACGGCGTTACTGTGCCAGATGTGCCCGGCTGTTTTTCTGCTGGCGATACATTTGATGAAGCACTAGAAATGGCAGAAGAAGCAATTTTCAGCCATTTAGAATTGATGCTGGAAGATGGCGAGGAGATTCCCGTGGCGAGTCCGATTGCCGAGTTAAAAGACAACCCTGACTTCAGCAATGGTGTTTGGGCAATCGTGAATGTCGACATCACGCCACTGCTTGGTAAAAGCGAGAAGATCAACGTCACTTTGCCACACTTATTAATCACCAAGATTGATAAGGTCGTCGCCGCCAATCCAAAATACAAATCCCGATCTGGCTTCTTAGCTGAGGCGTCTAAGAAAGTGCTACAGTTGGTATAGATAATTAAGGAAGCATTAGATGGATCATAAAGTAATTTTAGATACCAATATTTTTCACAATACTCGTACAGATACATCTGGTATACAGGTGCTCTTAAGGCTTGTTAAATCAGGTATCTTAAAGCTTGTCATACCTGAAGTTGTAGCGAGAGAATATTTAACTAAACGGGTTGAGGAGTCTGAGGTTTCTAAAAAAAATACTCTTTCAGCGTTAAGGAAGCTTAAAAATAGTAAGGTTTATGGCAGTGAATATAGTCTTGCTGGTTTAGAGTCTTCAATTTCAAGCGCTATTAAAAAAATTGAGCCTGATTTTTATGGTTGGGCCAGCCAAGAGGGTATAGAAACCTATAAAATAAATAACTCCTCAATAGAGGAGATTTTTGATGACTACTTTCTTGGAGAAGGAGCTTTTAAAAAGCCTAAAAGTCGTGATGACTTTCCTGACGCAGTAATCTTTGATTGCATAAAGAAAGTCTCTTTAGAGTCTATTGTTACAGTAATCACGAAAGATCAACACCTAATTGAATGCTGTAATAGCTTAGATAGCGTTAGGACATATAGCTCGCTGGATAGTTTGTTTGAAGAGCAAGATATTAAGAAAGCAATCATAGATCTAGATAGTCTAGATGGACGAATTAACGGGATTCTAAAAACTTTAGGATCTTCCTCTGTGAGCGTATTAGTCGAAGATTTTATAAGAGATTTTAAAAAAGAAGAATATCTTGAAAAGCAATTCTATTATGACTCTATTAGGTTGCCTACTGATCTTGATGTTTGCTTTTCTGACTTAAGAAATGACTCTGTACAAGCTGTATTTTCTGGTGAACCAGATCTCTACAGCCTGTTTGTTTCTAAAGCAAAGTATTTAGGTGAAAATAAATTCAGTCTATCTATTAATATGGAGTGTTTATTTGAATTACATATTTTTTGTTCGCCTGAAACGTATGAGAAGCTTGCGTATCCATATAGGAAAGAGCTTTTTTGTGACGAAGAGCTAATTGCTGGTGAAGAACATATTTATGGAAAACTAAAAGGGTATCTAGAAAGTAATATTGTGATAGACGGGATAGACCTTAATATCAACCCTCAGGCGCTAGAGGTGCATTTAGGTTATCTTGGACAAGATAGATGTATGCTTGAACCTGAAATAGAAAATGCCACAATAGATATCATTGACCTATAAAGAAAAGCCGCTTCCTCTGAAGCGGCTTTTTGGTTTCTAGACGATATTGAACTGATTAAGCATCAATGCGTTTGTACTTGATACGCGTTGGTGTCGCTTCGTTACCGGTACGTTGTTTGTAGTCGGCTTCGTATTCTGCGTAGTTACCTTCGAAGAAGACGGCTTTTGAATCGCCTTCGTACGCTAGGATGTGTGTCGCGATACGGTCTAGGAACCAACGGTCATGGGAAATAACAATCGCGGCGCCTGGGAAGGCCAATAGCGCGTCTTCCAGTGCTCGTAATGTTTCCACATCAAGGTCGTTGGTCGGCTCATCCAGTAGTAATACGTTGCCGCCTTCTTTAAGCAATTTCGCAAGGTGCAAACGGTTACGCTCACCACCAGACAAGTGCTTAACCAATTTTTGTTGATCCGATCCTTTGAAGTTAAAGCGACCAATGTAAGCACGAGACGGTACTTTGTAGTTGTGAACCGTGATCATGTCTTGGCCGTCGGCGATCTCTTCGAAGACGGTTTTGTCGCCATCCAGTTCACGCATTTGGTCAACGTAAGCAAGCTGTACGGTTTCGCCTATGGTCACTGTGCCTGTGTCGGGTTGTTCGATGCCTGCGATCATTTTGAACAGCGTCGATTTACCGGCACCGTTACCACCAACCACACCAACGATCGCGCCTTGCGGTACCACCATGTTGAAGTCTTCTAGTAGCATCTTATGTTCGAAGCTCTTGCTCACGCCTTCGATTTCGATGACTTTCGAGCCAAGACGTGGTCCTGGTGGAATGTACAATTCGTTGGTTTCGTTACGATCTTGGAACTCTTGCGAGTTCATTTCTTCGAATCGAGCCAAACGGGCCTTGGATTTAGACTGACGACCTTTGGCGTTTTGGCGAACCCACTCAAGTTCCGATTTAATGGCTTTTTGGTGAGAGGCTTGTTGTTTCGTTTCTGTTTGTAGTCGAGCGTCTTTTTGCTCCAACCAAGAAGAGTAGTTACCTTCGTATGGAATACCGTGGCCACGGTCAAGTTCCAGAATCCAGCCAGCGGCGTTGTCTAGGAAATAACGGTCATGGGTAATTGCCACAACAGTGCCTGGGTAGTCTTTCAAGAAGCGTTCTAGCCAAGCCACGGATTCCGCATCCAAATGGTTGGTAGGCTCGTCGAGAAGGATCATGTCAGGCTTGTTTAGCAATAGACGACAAAGGGCAACACGGCGACGTTCACCACCGGAAAGGTGTTCAACGCTGGCTTCCCAAGGTGGAAGGCGTAGCGCATCGGCGGCCACTTCAAGCGCACGCTCTAGGTTGTGACCCTCTTTGGCTTCGATCAAGGCTTCCAGTTGGCCTTGTTCTTTTGCTAGGGCATCGAAGTCTGCATCTGGCTCGGCGTATTCAGCGTAAACCGCATCCAAACGTGCCATGGCTTCGATAACGTCAGTAAAGGCTTCTTCAACAATGCCGCGCACGTTCTTCGTTGGGTCAAGATGAGGTTCTTGTTCCAAATAGCCGATTTTAATGCCCGGCATCGGACGTGCTTCACCATTATGCTCGGTATCAACCCCCGCCATGATGCGCAATAGCGTGGACTTACCAGAACCGTTCAGGCCCAATACACCGATCTTTGCGCCCGGGAAGAATGAAAGAGAAATGTCTTTTAGAATTTCGCGTTTAGGTGGAACAACTTTTCCAACGCGATTCATGCTGTATACAAACTGAGCCATAACAGAGCCAACTTATTCCTGAGATTGATAATACGCGCCTGACCATCATTAATAAAAACAGGCTTAATGATGGGATAGCGCGCTGATATATAAGTGCGCTAAGAATAGCACATGGGAACAAGGGGCAAAATATGACCACAGATAAGAAAGGCAAATTCCATATTATTTTATGGGGGGCATTGTAAGTAAGCCTTATGATTGACTGAATTGAACAATCAAAGCGGCGCCAATCACCACCAGAATGGCACCCAACCAAGCGCCAAATGCTGGCCGTTGTCCCGTGGTGATCCATAAGCCAGGGAGAATGAGCACTGGCACCACCGCTGATAAGGTGGTGACAATACCGACATTGGCATTACCGACGCCCCACACTAACACGCTCATGCCAATGACCATGCCGATGGTTGCCAGAGCGCTGATGCCAATAAAGTCACGTTTTGTTAGCTGTGAAAAAGGGATAGCGTCGACGGGTAGTTTGTGACGGTAGTACAAACTGTAGGCCAGAATAAGGGCGATTGCCCCCGTGGTGACACGTAGACCAGAGACGGCAATTGGATCGGCACCGCTGAGCAAAGCGGGTTTACTCAATAAAGCACCACTGGCCTGACCAAGCGCACCGCCAAGGGCCATGACAATGCCAAACCCTAGATGACCGCGAGTTTGTTCCCACGCATGGGCATTATCGCGTTTGCCAAATAAGATGGCGATGATGACACCGGTTAGTACCAATCCACAGGCGAATAATTGCAGAATGGACAGGTGTTCATTGAGAAAGAGCCAGCCTAATACAATGGAAATGGGCGCGTTCATTGAGAATAAAACGCCAGCTCGTCTTGGACCGAGGCGATGAACGGCAGTGAACAGCATAGTATCGCCTAAGAAAATACCCAGTACGCCAGATAGCATGACCAGTTCGGCATGTTGCCAGAGCGTGTCGTCAAAGCGGTCGGTGGCCAAACAGAGTATTAATAAAATGCTGCTGGCGATGGTGATTCGACAGGTATTAAAGCGCATGGTGCCAAAGCGCAGGATCAGTCGTGGTGCCATCAAACTGGACAAGGTCCAACAGAGGGCAGCAACCAGACCGGATAATTCAGCAAAAGCCATTAGATTCCTTATTAATGTATTTACTGGGCGAGCAAACAGCGCGCTTAGTGGCTATCTAAGAATGGGGTTGGTATCATCTGAGCCAGAAATAATAAGCAAACATTCTTACATCAAACCTGTGATATTGGAAGCACTATGCGATGCCCTTTTTGTGGAACTCAAGAGACTAAAGTAGTGGATTCTCGACTTGTGTCAGAAGGCGCACAGGTTCGACGTCGACGTACTTGCATACATTGTCAGGAGCGCTTCACCACCTTTGAAGTGGCCGAATTGCAAATGCCAAAACTGATCAAAAGTGATGGCAGTCGAGAGTCATTCGACGATGATAAATTACGCAATGGCATACTCAAAGCCATTGAAAAACGCCCTGTGAGCATGGAAGCGGTGGAAACCGCAATTACGCGTATTAAAGAAAAAATGCAGGCGACAGGTGAGCGGGAATTGCCATCTCGATGGACGGGTGAAGCGGTTATGGAAGAACTTCAGCGACTGGATCAAGTTGCTTATGTTCGCTTTGCTTCCGTGTATCGGAGCTTTAAAGACATCAGCGAATTCCGTGAGGCCATTGATCGCCTTGAAAGCCATAGTATGGCATTGCCAGCTGCCATTGAAGAAGACAAAGATGATGCATAACCACGAATATTGGATGACCAAAGCGTTGCAACTCGCTCAAAAGGGCCTGTTTACCACACATCCAAACCCTAGAGTGGGTTGCGTGTTAGTGAAACAAGATGAATTGATTGGACAAGGCTACCATGTGAAAGCTGGCGAAGGTCATGCTGAAGTCAATGCGTTAGCGGATGCCAAGCAAGATGTGAGTGGCGCGACCGCGTATGTCACCTTAGAGCCTTGTAGTCATCAGGGCAAAACACCACCTTGTGCCGACGCACTCATTAAAGCGGGAGTGGCGCGTGTTGTGTACGGTATGCAAGACCCGAACCCAGAGGTTGCGGGCAATGGTTTAGCGAAACTCAAAGCCGCAGGCATAGAGGTCGTTGGCCCCATTCTAGACGCTGAATGCGAGGCTTTAAACCCAGGCTTCAATAAACGCATGCGTGAAGGTCTCCCCTTTGTTCGAGTGAAATTGGCCATGAGTCTAGATGGTCGAACGGCGATGGAATCTGGTGAAAGTCAGTGGATAACGGGGCCTGATGCGCGCTTGGATGTACAGAAATGGCGAGCTCAAAGTGATGCCATTGTGACCGGCATTGGCTCGGTATTAGCGGATAATCCGAGTATGACAGTGCGCATTGATGAACAGGGTCAGCAAGTGGATGCTAAGACAGTTCGTCAACCTTTGCGTGTCATTATGGACACGGCGCTTTCGATCGTGCCAGAAGCAAAAATTCTTTACCCTAGTTCACAGGCGTGTGTGTTTGCCATTGAAAAGGAAGTGGAAGCAGAGCATCTTGAAGTGTTGCAACAAAAAGGGGTGCAGGTGAAATTTTCACCGTCCGGAGACGATGGTCGTTTGGATCTGATTGATGCGATGGAACAATTGGCGGACATGGGCATTAATGAAGTTTTGTTGGAAACGGGGGCTGAGCTGGCGGGTGGCTTTCTACAAGCCGGCTTGATCGATGAAATTGTGGTTTACATGGCACCGAAATTACTGGGATCCAGTGCTCGTGCTTTATTCCAGCTACCCTTAGAAGTGATGGCCGATGCGGTCGATTTACAGTTAAAGTCTGTACGTCAGGTAGGGCAAGATCTACGCTTGGTATATCAACCGATTTATCTTGATGAGTCAGAAGACGCGCTGGAATGAGTGTGTGTTGATCACTGAGTCATTGCTTTTACTCGCTTTTTTGAGGAAAGCAGAAAAACCTTAAAAACTTGGTGAAATTTCGATAACTTTGCCGAGAAACCTAGCGTAAATGTTGCTATAATCGCCCGCCAAGATAAAGCGTATTCTCGTGCTCTTGGCCATAACGGTTTAGAGCACAATAAAACAGACTGAACACACATACCCAAAAGGTCGTGTAGTCTGGATAACTGAGGCAAAAAATGAGCGAAGTGGAAACTACAAACGAACAAAACCCAGCACCGCAACGTAAGGATAAAAAACCTTCACGTTCACAAATGCGCAGTGCGTCGCGTCGTTTGGCATTGCAGGCTGTCTACCAATGGCAGATGAATCACACTGCGGTAAGTGAAATTGAGACCCAATTTGTGATGGATCAAGACATGGGAGCTTGTGATAAAGCTTACTTCCGTGAAGTGCTACAAGGTGTCACGTCTGGTACGAAAAAACTGGATGGCTTGTTTGAAGAGCTATTAGATCGCCCATTCTCAGAACTTGATCCGATCGAATTGGCTGTATTGCGTATTGGTGCGTTTGAATTGTCTGAGCGTTTGGACGTGCCATATCGAGTAGCGATCAACGAAAGCGTTGAATTAGCAAAAGGCTTTGGCGCAACAGAAAGTCATAAGTATGTAAATGGTATTTTGGACAAGTTAGCACAACGTGTTCGCCGTGAAGAAATTGCCGCACGTCGTAATAAATAAGCCTGTTCATCGCTTTTAGACATCGAAAAAGCCCCCGTTTATGGCTCATTGCCAATGAACGGGGGCTTTTTTATGGCGAGCAATGGTTTGCTGGTTTCTAGCATAAATAGGCGTAGCCTCTTGATATCGATGGCTGGTTGATGGCTAACCCGTTATCATAGGTGCATCAAGGTGGCTAGAACGCAGCCTTACTCAATAATTTTAGGATCATAATGAAAAAGAACTTTGTGTTATCTCATCCCAAAAAAAACTACCCGCGCCTCATTGAAGAAGCAAAAAACGAAGTTAAGAAATACATTAAGCAGGAGCGCGCTAAAGCCTTACCAGAAGGGGCTGATTTTTGGGGATTTAACTGTAAGTTTGGACAGGTTGAAAGCAAAGCCCGCGAGATTCATGAAGGGGATATCAAGGTTAATATCAGTACTGCACAGAGTCAAAACTGGAAGTCTTTTTATCTGGAAGTGGTACCAACGCCTAAGACGCGAATGAAACGCCCGAAAGACGATTAATCTCGCGGTAGAGAACCATTTATTAGTGATTAACAAGGCTGATCAGCGATAAGTGGTCGGCCTTGTTTGTTTTGCAACGCTTGATCCTGCCCCACCGTTTTGCTTCTGACATCTTTCTGACAATACGGTATCCTCTTAATGCGTAAATTGATTTTCCTCAATCCCTCTTTGGTGGGCTTGGCTGGGGAATAAAAGGACATTCTGTTGAAAGAATTTGAGTTGATACAAAACATCTTTCAGACCTCTGAAATGGCAAGCATTCGAGGTCGTGACGATCTTTTATTGGGCATCGGTGATGATTGCGCTCAGGTGCAAGTGCCAACGGGTCAGAGTTTGGTATTTTCAATGGATACCTTGGTTGAAGGTCGTCATTTTCCCTATGATGCTGATCCTGTTGATATTGGTTATCGGGCGGTGGCCACTTGCGTCAGCGATTTAGCGGCAATGGGAGCGAAACCTGCCTTTTTTACCCTGGCCTTAACGTTACCTCACTCGGACCCACAATGGCTTGCTGGGTTAGCGCAAGGTATGGCGGAACTGGCGGAGCCCATTGGTCTGATATTGGTCGGCGGGGACACCACCAAAGGTCCTTTAACCATCAGTTTACAAGTTCATGGTTATGTTGAGCACAATCAAACCCCTCGGCGTGCTAATGCGAAAGTGGGAGATGACATTTATGTCACTGGCTGCTTGGGAGATGCGGCGGCGGCCGTGGCGATTGTGACTGGACAAACACAGGTATCCAGTGAGCGTTTTGACTATTTCTATGAACGCTACTGGCGTCCGTCACCGCGTTTGATTGCAGGTATGGCGTTGAAGCGAGTAGTGAATGCGATGATGGATATTTCGGATGGTTTAGCGCAAGATATTCAGCACATTTTATCCGCGTCAAAGGTGGGGGCCAACTTGGATGCGAGTCGCATACCAATGTCCTATGAGTTGAGGCAATGGCAACCAGAGCAAGCGTTGAATTTGGCGTTAACCGGTGGTGATGATTACGAACTGTGCTTTACCGCAGAGCCTTCTCAGGCCGCCGAAATTGCTTTGATCACCCAAACGCTGGGCTTGCCTTGTGTCAAAGTGGGTGAAGTGACGACGTCTGGGTTCTCCATTCAAGGGTATGATGGCGAGGTGTCCGGTTGGCAACATTTTTAACAGTACAATACATTTAATTTTTTAGAAGGTTAATCGCGTTATGGCAAATTCTGCCCCTGCCTCTGTATGGCGAAATCCAATTCATTTTCTGGCGTTTGGTCTCGGTTCCGGTGCCGCGCCTAAAGCTCCTGGGACATTTGGCACCTTGGCGGCGGTGCCGCTATTTATTTGGTTCCTCCAAGACCTGTCCAATATGGCATACTTGGTGGTCTTAGTGCTTACGTCGCTGCTGGGTATTTATCTGTGTGGCAAGACCTCCAAAGACATGGGAGTACATGATCATGCGGGTATTGTGTGGGATGAATTCGTCGGTTTCTGGATCACCATGTGGATGGCCCCCGCTGGTTGGCTTTATATCGTCTTAGGGTTCATCTTGTTTCGTCTGTTCGACATTTTGAAGCCTTGGCCGATTTCATGGGTTGATAAAAAAATCCATGGCGGTTTTGGTATTATGCTCGACGACATCCTCGCTGGTGTCATGTCTTTTGTGGTACTGCAAGCCATTGTGCACTTTGTTATCGAACGTTTCTAATGCTCTTCCTAATGACCTCAATTAGGACATCAAAAAAGCGATGTGAGTGATCACATCGCTTTTTTGTGCGTCGTATTTTGGGCACCAAAGTGCGTTGAATTAACGTGCCACTGCGACCGGCTTATTCAATTCTTTGCGCTTACGTAGAGCTTCATAAAAGGGAGCGTAGGCGGGTCGATCTATGTATTTCCCTTCACCTGATTTGGCGATAAGGGTGTTGTTATGCCAAGCCAACTTGCCATTACAAATGGTCGTCTCTGGTACACCGTTTATTTCCATCCCTTCGAAAATACTGTGTTCAATTTTTGAGTGATGGGTCTTCGCGGAAATAATTTTTTTCGCGGCAGGGTTCCAAATAACCAAATCGGCATCTGCGCCCACTCGAATACAGCCTTTGTTCGGGTAGATGTTGAATATTTTGGCTGTGTTGGTCGAGGTCAACGCGACAAATTCGTTGGCGGTGATCTTGCCTTCATTTACCCCTTTTTCCCACAATACCATCATACGTTCTTCGACACCGGCAGTGCCATTTGGGATCTGGGCAAAGTTGTCTTTCCCCATGGCTTTTTGATCCGCACAAAAAGCACAATGGTCAGTAGCGGTGGTCTGTAAGGTTCCCCCTTGTACCCCTTTCCAAAGCGCATCTTGGTGATGTTTAGGGCGAAATGGTGGGCTCATTACGTGGGCGGCCGCGGTGGCCCAGTCAGGATGTTGGTAAACACTGTCATCTACCGTTAAATGACCCGCGAGTACTTCGCCAAATACCGTTTGGCCATGGTCTTTGGCATAGCGAATGGCATCAACGGCTTCTTCAGTGGAGACGTGAACCAAATAAATAGGCGCGCCTAGTGTGTTGGCGATACTAATGGCGCGATTCGCAGCTTCGCCTTCTACGGAGGATGGACGAGATAGAGGGTGAGCTTCTGGTCCGGTCATGCCTTCAGCAAGCAGTTTGTTTTGTAGGTGATACACCAGTTCCCCATTTTCGGCGTGAACGGTAGGAATGGCGCCCAGTTCAAGGCATTTTGTGAAGCTGGACACCAGAATGTCGTCTGTTGCCATGATGGCATTTTTATACGCCATAAAGTGTTTAAAACTGTTCACCCCATGTTGATCAACCAGAACTTTCATTTCTTCCGCGACGGAATCGTCCCACCAGGTAATGGCCACGTGAAAGGTATAGTTTGAATGGGCTTTTTCTGCCCAACCACGCCATTGATGGTAAGCGTCTAAAAGTGATTGTTGTGGATTTGGAATCACAAAATCAATGATGCTGGTGGTTCCTCCAGCTAACGCTGCGGCCGTGCCTGAGGCGAAATCATCTTTTGCCACTGTGCCCATAAAAGGTAATTGCATGTGGGTATGGGGATCAATGCCGCCAGGCATGATGAGTTTACCCGTTGCATCAATGGTTTCTACATCATTGGGTAGTTGACTGATGCTGCCAATTTCGACAATTTTATTGTCTTTACAGAGAATGTCGGCTTGAAAGGTTTCTTCATGGGTGACAATGGTTCCGCCTTTGATTAATAGACTCATATGCCGTCCTTTTTTCTACAGGTTTTTTGTTAAATTTGGGCAAGCGCGACCGACCAGCAAGAATGGATCTTGCTCGTTCACGAGTTGCCAGCGTTGAAGAATGGCATTGCTCTGTCTCCGTTCTAGACGGAAACAGGCAACGCCAGTGCGGTTAAATTAGATTTTATGAGGCCACAGCATCGGTTTGGTTCGCTGATGCGCTTTGTAGATTGGCTAAGATGAAGTACAGCAAAGCGCCAGTGAAAGCACCGGTAAACCAGCCATAGTTATAGAACCAGCCTAATGACGGCACATTCAAAGCAATCAGGGTGATCAATACCGGGGCAGCAAAAGCGATGAGACCTGCGTTGTTGAACGCTGGATACAAGCTACTTGGAGTATACAAGGCCACCAGATCTAAATGCTGACGTTTGATTAAGAAATAATCGACAATCATGATGCCAGCAATGGGGCCAAGTAAGCTGGAGTAACCCAATAGCCAGTTAGAGTACATACTTTCCACACTGACATCCGATTCCAACATGCCCATTTTTTTGAGCAATTCCCAGCCCATCAAGAGAATGCCGATAAGTCCTGTCAATAAGGCACCGCGAGTATGGTTGATGAGTTTCGGTGCAATGTTCTGGAAGTCATTGGTAGGCGATACTACGTTGGCCGCCGTGTTGGTTGATAACGTCGCAATCACGATTAATACCATGGCAACGGCTACCCAAACAGGGCTGTCAATTTTACCAATTAACGAAATCGGATCGGAAATGGTTTCACCGACTAATGTGCTAGAAGCAGCCGTTAGTACAACACCTAACGCCGCGAAGAAAAACATGGTGACAGGCAGACCAATAATTTGCCCTATCACCTGATCTTTTTGCGTTTTGGCATAACGACTGAAGTCAGGAATATTGAGTGACAGTGTCGCCCAAAAACCGACCATCGCGGTCAAGCCACCTAAAAAATAACCCATAAAGCCAGCGTCTTCTGGACGGTTAGCGGGTGTGGCTAAAATCTCTGTAAAGGATACCTTGCCGCCAGCCCAAACCATTAAGCCAATGCCAACAATAAGGAGCAAAGGTGCGGCCAATGTTTCAAGCCATTTGATGGATTCCGCCCCCTTGATGACGACGTACATGTTCAGTGCCCAGAAAATGAAGAAGCCAATGACTTCGCCCACGCCACCTAAGCTAGCCCAACCATCTGAGATGGCAGAGAGAAATAAGTGAATGGCCAAACCACCAAACATGGTTTGAATTCCAAACCAGCCACAAGCGACAATGGCTCGAATCAAGCAGGGGATGTTGGAGCCCACCATGCCAAAGGAAGAGCGTAATAGGACAGGGAAAGGAATGCCAAATTTTGTACCCGGGTAGGCATTCAATGTGAGTGGCACCAGCAAGATAATATTCGCAATCAAAATGGTGAACAGGGCTTCGGTAACAGATAAGCCGAAGTAAGCGGTCAGTACGCCGCCTAGGGTGTAAGTTGGCACACAAATGGACATCCCAACCCAAAGGGCGGCGATGTTCCATTTGCTCCAAGTGCGATCCTTGATCTTAGTCGGAGCAAGGTCGTCATTATAGGCTGTGCTGTTTTGCAGGTCGCTGTCGACCTCTAACTCATAAAACTCACCTTGCTTAACAGACTTGCTGGTCATTTTTGCCACCTCTTCTATTCTTGGGTTGATCGTTATTATGGAATTATTGTTTCATTCAAGGTGGGCGCTCAGTTTATTAAGCGCCCTTTCTTCATCTTGTCTCTTACGGACAAGGTTTATGCTTTTGTATGCTCTTGGGCAATTCGGTCACTGGCTTCTAACATGGTATGCAGCAGCACGTTGGCACCAGCGGCACATTCTTCTGGCGAACTGTACTCGGCTTCGTTATGACTGATGCCGTTTAAACAAGGGGTAAAAATCATCCCTGTTGGGACCAAATCCGCCATATAGCAGGCATCATGTCCGGCGCCAGCATAGATGTCCATATGGCTATAACCTAATTTCTCGGTGGCAGCTTTGACATCATCAGAAGCATTAAACTCCACCGGTGCGAAATACCAGAAGTGATCTAGATTAACGTCAAGCTCATGCTCTTTGGCAATCTTTTTACAAAAGGCTTCCAGTTCTTCATGCATGGTCAATAACACATCAGGTAGTGGGTTACGTAAATCCGCACTAAAGGTTACCTTACCCGGAATCGTATTGCGTGAATTTGGCCACACATCCATATAACCAACAGTCCCCAAACCATTTTCGTGACGATGAGCGATATTATTCATCTCTGTAACAATGGCTGAGGCCGCTAACATGGCATCCTTACGTAAATGCATGGGGGTTGTGCCGGAGTGCGAAGGACGACCGACCACCTCTACGTTATACCAGCGAATGCCTTGACCTAAGCGCACAATACCAATGGCCTTTTTTTCATCTTCCAGTATAGGGCCTTGTTCAATATGTGCTTCGAAAAATGCACCCATATGACGACTGCCTAATTCCATGTCGCCTAAGTAGCCAATGCGTTCCAACTCATCGCCGAGACGAATGCCATTCACATCAGTTTTATTCAATTCCGCGTCTAAGTCGAAGCGACCGACATAAGTGCCAGAACCTTGCATAGCGGGCTGGAAACGAGAGCCTTCTTCGTTAGTCCAAACAGAGAACTCCATCGCCGTTGGTGTCTCTATCTGGTTTTCATGAAGGGTTCGTAATACCTCAACGCCCGATAGCACACCAAAGACACCGTCGAACTTACCGCCAGTGGGTTGAGTATCAAGGTGGCTACCCGTACCGACGGCTGGTAAATCGTTATGGATACCAGGTCTACGAGCAAAAATGTTGCCAATTTTGTCTATTTCCACAGTACAGCCACAGGCTTCACACCAAGACACAAAAAGATCACGGGCTTGTTTATCTAAATCCGTTCCGGCTAAACGATTACAGCCGCCTTTTTCGGTGCCGCCAATTTCCCCCATTTCCATTAACGTATCCCAAAGGCGTTGTTCGTTAATTCGAAGGTCTTGCATGGCCGTCTCCTATTACCGTTAAATACATTTACCAAAAGGTAAAAAAGCTGAATAAAAAATTTTGAACTTGTCTTTTCGGTCAGCAATAACTAGGCCAAGTTTTTAAATGACACTGTCTTGATTCAGTGAAACAAAGCCATATTAATAGCCATAAGCGTTCTCAAAATAACGCTGATAAATTAAAAATTAACCTTTAAAAACATATATTTGTGATATTTTAGAAAAGCGGTTAAAGACAAATAAAAGGTGGAATAAAGTTTGGTAGTGAAAAAACAGAAACAAACGAAGCAGTCTATTAATCGACAAGAATTGGAAGCGAGAATTTTACGCTCAGCGGAAATTGTTTTTGCTGAGAAAGGCTATAACGGATCGTCTATGGAAGCCATCGCCGCGGTTGCTAAAATATCCAAGCAAAATCTAATTTATTACTTTTCAAACAAAGAGTTACTCTATAAACGAGTGCTCAAAGAGATGCTTGATATTTGGATTGAAAAGCTGTCTTTTCTTGAAAAAGACGGCGATACACCAGAGCAGGTTATTCGTCGCTACGTCCATGAAAAAATGCAGTTATCTCGCCTTTATCCGAACGGTTCGAAAGTGTTCGCTCATGAAATTATTAGCGGTGCACCAATGCTAAAGGACTATCTAGTGAGCCATTTAAAACCACAGTTTGAACGTGATGTTAAATTGGTTAAGTCTTGGATTAGTAAAGGATTAATCGCTGATATTGACGCTGAACATTTGTTTTTTACCATCTGGGCTGCAACACAAACCTATGCAGATTTTTCCCTGCAAATGGAAGTGTTATTGGTGAAGACATCATTAGACGAAGATGATTTTGAGCGAGCCGAGTCAGCGGTCACTGAGTTTGTAATGCGCGCTCTTGGTGCCAAAAAAATAAATTAAAATTCTTTCTTACTTCATTTCTTTCACATTCCCACTCGGCTGGTGAAAAAATAGTCAGCCTAAAACCTTCAAAAAAGTACGTCTTTTCATGATCTTAACCATTTAGTTAACTTTTTGTTTAACTAAACTTTAATTTAATGGCGCAATTTTAGTGCGCAATTTGCACTAAAAAAAACAATTTACTACCACCAAAATGCTTGTTATTAATTTTTATACCAAATGGTAAAAAAGTTAATTTCCTGACCTAGAGTGGAGTGAATATGATCTCTGTTACCGAAGCCATATCTTATGAGTTTGCGACTGGGCCAGACTTATACGCACTCTGCCAACAGGCGGCAAATACCCGTGATCAAGCTTGGGGAAACGCCATCAGTTATTCGAAAAAAGTCTTTATTCCTTTGACGAATATGTGTCGAGACACTTGCGGCTACTGCACTTTTGTTCAATCACCAGATTCCATTCACGCGAACTATATGACGCCTGAGCAAGTATTGAAAACCGCACAAGAAGGCGCGGCTTTAGATTGCAAAGAGGCGTTATTCAGTTTGGGTGAGCGTCCTGAACTGCGTTATCAAAAGGCGCGCGATAAACTGGCTGAGTTGGGATACGACAACACCCTAGACTACCTCCATGATCAATGTGCCAATGTGCTTGATAACACCAGTCTATTGCCTCATGTGAACGCAGGGGCTTTAACTTATGCTGAATTGAAACGTCTAAAACCCGTGGCCGCGAGTATGGGGATGATGTTGGAAAACGTCACAACAGAGTTACTCAAACAAGGCCAAGCCCATTACGCCTGCCCGGATAAAACGCCAAAGCGGCGTTTAAATACTCTGGAATATGCAGGCCGTTTAGACATCGCCTTTACGACGGGGATTTTGATTGGCATAGGGGAAAGTTGGGAAGACCGAGTACGCAGTCTGGCGGCCATTCGTGACTGTCATCTGGCATACGGCCATATTCAAGAAGTCATTATTCAAAACTTTCGTGCCAAGCCAGGGACGCAAATGGCGGGTTGCCAAGAACCGGATCTGGATGACATGAAGCGAACCATTGCTGTGGCGCGACTCATTCTGCCGAGTGAGATTAGCCTACAGGCACCGCCCAATTTAGAAGAAGAATATGGCAGCTACCTTCATGCAGGCATCAATGATTGGGGGGGCATCTCTCCATTGACCAAAGATTTCATTAACCCTGAAAGAGCTTGGCCGCAAATCAGTAGTGTCGCGAAAGCCTGTGAAGGCTTGGGGTATTCATTACATGAGCGACTGACCATCTACCCTCGCTATCAGCAAGCGCAGGGCAAATACCTGACTGAAAACCTAATACAACGAGTGGCGTCCATGTCGGCGTCATCTTCGTCATCTGCTCACTCTCTTTGTGCTACAGGAGGACTTGTCGCATGAGTCTAAATACCATCAATGAAACCCCGACCCCTGAGGCGATTGTTAGATCCCACCCGCTGAATTTGGCGGTTCAGACGATTTTGAATAAAGCGATTTTGGGCGAGGAGCTGAGTGTCGACGAAGCCTGTGTGTTATTTGCAACCGAAGGTGACGAAGCGCAAGCTGTGTTAGCGGCGGCCGACCAGGTGCGAGAACGACGTGTTGGTAATACCGGTAGCTTTGTGGTGACTCGCAATATTAATTTTACCAATGTCTGTTACATGGGTTGTCGTTTTTGTAACTTTGCGACGGAAAAAGGCAGTAAAGACGCGGAATTTTTAACGGTTAAGCAAGTGGCAGACCGTGCTGAAGAGGCTTGGCAGCGTGGCGCTACCGAGGTTTGTATTCAAGGCGGTTTGCACCCAGACATAGACGCAGATTATTACCGGAATTTGGTCATTGCCGTCAAAAAACGTGTACCAGAAATTCATATCCATGCCTTTTCACCGTTTGAGATTTGGTATGGCTGTAAAAAAGCCCGTCTTGAGCCGGAAGTGTTTTTGTCCGAGTTAAAAGCCTTAGGCCTGGGTTCTATGCCGGGTACCGCTGCAGAAATTCTGGATACGGAAGTACGTAAACAGCTGACCAAGAACAAACTGACCACAGAAGAGTGGGTGCGCATTATCCGTGCTGCGCATTCAGTGGGTGTGCCGACGACGTCGACGATTATGTACGGTCATGTGGATCAGCCGATTCATTGGGCGAATCACCTCAAATTGCTGCGCGATATTCAAAAAGACACCCGCGGTTTTACTGAGTTTGTGCCACTTGGTTTCATCCATTATGAAACCCGTTTATATAAGGATAATCCAGACAAGGTTCGTCCCGGACCAACTCGAGATGAACATTTCAAAATGCACGCCATTGCTCGTCTTATGTTGCAAGGCTACATCGACAATATCCAAGCTTCGTGGGTGAAAATGGGACCGGATGTTGCGGCTCAAATGTTACGTTCCGGCGCCAACGATCTGGGCGGTACCTTGATGAATGAAAGCATTTCCCGTGCGGCTGGCGCGACGCATGGTCAGGAAGTGATGCCAGAAGACATGGTGGCCAATATTGAAGCGGCGGGGCTAACTGCGATTCAGCGTAATACCAAGTATCAGACGGTGAGAGATTATAGCCAAGATCCAGTGCAACCGAATCGTATTGCGATCCAAGGAGTGGCGTAATGGCTGGGTTAAATATCACCTTGTTAGCTGGTGGAGTGGGTGGCGCTAAAGCAGCAGAAGGGCTGGCATTTGGACACTATTCACAAGCGGTAAAAGTGATTGGAAACGTCGCCGATGACGATGAATTTCATGGTCTTTGGGTCTCTCCAGACATTGATACTTTGATTTATTCTCTGGGTGATCAAATTGATCGTCAGCAAGGTTGGGGACGCAAAGGCGAAAGCCACCAAACCTTAAAAGAGCTTGCGGCGTTGGGCCAAGATACTTGGATGACCTTGGGGGATTTGGATCTGGCGACGCATATTTACCGCTCTCAGCTAAGAAAGCAAGGCGTCAGCATGAGTGACATTACGCAAAGGCTCGCAACGCGACATGGGGTGAATCTGCCGATTTTATTACCAACAGACGATACGTTGCAGACTCGTGTTAAGACACCCGCTGGTTGGTTGTCTTTCCAAGAATTCTTTGTTCGCGAGCACTGTCTGCCGGAGGTGATTGAAGTGGCTTATCAAGGGGCGGATCAAGCGACCCCCAATGCCGCGGCCTTAGCTCAATTATCCGCCAGTGATGTCATTGTTATTGCCCCCAGTAACCCTGTGGTTAGCATCGGAGCGATTCTGTCTATTCCCGATATTCGTCAAGCGGTTATCGACAGTGATGCCTATGTTGTGGCGGTGTCGCCCTTGATCGGAGGAAAAACGGTTAAAGGTCCCGCAGACAAAATGCTGGCAAGCGAAGGGAAGAGTGTCGATTCAAAAGGCATTTACGATTCTTATCAGGGCTTTTTAGATGGCATGGTGATTGACCCGCAAGATGCACAAGAAGCGGATTGGCTGCTTGCGCAAGGCGTGGATGTCTTAGTAACGCCAAGCTTGATGAAAGAACGTGATGACAAAGTGAGTTTGCTCGATCAAGTAGTGGCTTTTGCATTAGATAAACAGGCAAAGAGGGCCGCTTGATGAAACCAAAAGTGAACAATCTTTGTGTGGTGATTCCGATGAAATCACCTGCTAAAGGGAAGCAGCGTTTGTCGTCGAACTTGCCTGCGGAGGCACGCGAGAGCTTGTCTCTAAGCTTGTTTGAAACGACATTGCAGTTTTTCCAGCGCCATTTTCCTGAGTTGGACATGTTGGTGGTAAGTGAGTCATTGGATGTCCTTCGGTTGGCGCAAGATTACCAAGCCAACAGCTTATTTGATGACGGTGAAAAGGGCTTGAATGGGGCCTTACGGTTTGCCTGTGATTGGGTGAAGCAGTCTGGCTACGATGGTCAGTTGATCATCCCGAGTGACATTGCCATGCTGGAAAAATCTGAGATTCAGGCCTTGTTAAACGCAGGGTTAGAAGCCCATGTGGTCATTGCTGTGGCCAAAGATGGTGGTACCAATGCCTTATTCACTTCTCCGCCGGATGCCATTGAATTTGAGTACGGTTGTCACTCTGCGGTAGCTCATCAAACCAATGCACAAATGCAACAACTCAGTTGTCGAAGTCTGCATTTGACCCACCTGTCGTTGGACATTGATCAAAAGGAAGATTTGTCGCTGGCGTCACGTCGTCAACCCGAACGTTTCCAGTTTTGGCATAAGTCACTCATTGCTCCCGTTAAGGAGGCCCGATATGCCTGATTCTATGAGCATGTCTCGTTTGATGGGGTTACCGGATTACCAAGCAGGTGATGATCTGGCGCAGAGCATTATTGATACCTTATCGACACAAAATCAAAGCTTGCAGCAGGGCGATATTCTGGTGATTGCACATAAGGTGGTATCCAAAACAGAAGGGGCTTGTGTCTATCTATCTGATGTAACGCCCAGTAATGACGCCATTGAACTGGCGAAAACCGTGAATAAAGACCCACGCAAAGTAGAAGTCATCTTATCTCAGTCGAATCGTATCGTTCGAGCAATGAAACGACCAGATCAGCAAGAAGGCGTGCTGATTGCAGAACATAAAAAAGGCTATATCTGTGCCAATGCCGCTGTGGATGAATCCAATGCGGATCAACCTGATCAGCTGATTTTATTACCTGAAGATCCAGATAAAAGTGCGACCGTATTATGCCAACGTTTGGAAGCACATTTTCAATGTGAGTTAGGCGTGGTGATCAGCGATACCTTTGGTCGCCCTTGGCGCTTAGGTCAAACCAATGTGGCAATTGGTTTAGCCAATGTTCCTGGGGTCATGTCTATGTTGGGAGAAGTCGATGCTTTTGGTCGTCCGTTGAGTGTTACCGCTCCGGCGTTTGCCGACGAGCTGGCGGCTGCGTCCGGTCTTTTGATGGAAAAAAGTGCTAAGTCTCCAGTGATTCTTTTTCGAGGCTTAAATTGGCCAAAAACACAGAGCTCAAGTCGAGACCTTATCCGTTCACATAACGAGGATTTATTTAGATGAGTGAAAAAAACACAGTCGCTATTTTAGGTGGCACCGGTCCACAAGGTAAGGGATTAGCCCTGCGTTTAGCCCAGGCTGGTGTGCATATTGTGCTTGGGTCGAGAGACGCCAGCAAAGCTCAACAGACCGCCATTGAATTAACGGAACAGCTCAATGGGCTGGGCGTAACCGCTCAGATAACCGGCGCCGATATGGTAAAAGCCACTGAAACGGCTGATGATTTGGTGATTCTATCTGTGCCGTATGCGGGGCATGATGAGACCTTAACAGCATTGGCTTCGTCATTAATCGGCAAAACCCTAGTGGACATTGTTGTGCCTCTGGCACCGGGCAACCCAAAAGCCGTAGAGATGCCGGTTGAAGGTTCGGTGACGGAAGCTGCGCAAGCCTTGTTAGGCGATGACATACCGGTGGTCGGTGCGCTGCATAATGTGTCTGCCATTACGCTAAACGATTTATCGCGTCCCATTAATTGCGACATTCTAGTCTGTGGCAATGATTTGGCCGCGAAGAAGCGGGTGATTCAATTATGCCAAACCATGGGCACGCAAGCCTATAACGCAGGATTGGCTGAGAGCGCTCGATGCATCGAGGCGTTAACGCCCATTCTGATTCGTCTGAACATTTCAAAGGATGTGCCTTTTTCCCATGCAGGGGTGCGCATTTGCCCACCAGAGCAGGCGCATTAAGGTTTTATCTTACAAAAAACTCATACTAAAAATGATCACAAGAGGAACTTACTATGGAATTCGGCATCACCTTTAAAGGCTTTGTCAGCCCAGATCGGGCACGCAGTTTGGTACGTCAGGCTGAGGAAGCCGGTTTTACTTACTGTTGGTTTTACGATTCTCACATTTTATGGCGTGAATCATTTGTCGCCATGGCCATGTGTATGGAACACACGACAAACATGCGATTTGGCCCTTGTGTGACCAACCCTAATATTCGTGATTGGTCTTTGTCTGCTAGCTTATACGCCAGCTTAGCGCATCAAAGTAATGGGCGTTTTGATATCGGTTTAGGACGTGGTGATTCATCCATGCGGGTGATGGGAAAAAAACCGGCCACATTGGCTCGTTTGGCGGAATTTACCACGAAAGTTAAAGCCATGGTCCGAGGGGAAGAAGTGGAATACGGCGAATGCCCAGAGCCGGTCAAATTGCCTTGGGCGACAGGTTATGAATTGCCTGTTTGGATTGGTGCTTATGGGCCAAAAGCCTTAGCAACCGCAGGGCAAGTAGGAGATGGTTTGATCCTGCAGATTGGTGATCCAGACTTGGTGAAATGGTTTAAAGATCAGGCCATTGCAGCGGGTAATGAAGCGGGGCGTGATATGTCTAACTTTAAAGTTCAAGCTGCCGCTCCCGCTTACTTTGGTGACATGGACTACTGCATTGAACACACCAAATGGTTCCCTGCTATGGTGGGTAACCATGTGGCAGATATTGTTGAGAAATACGGCAGCGATTCAGGCTTAGTGCCAAAAAGCTTAACGGATTACATCGAAAAACGTCGTGGCTACGATTACTCGAAACATGGTCAAAGCGACAACCCATTCTTAGATTTCATCACCGAAGATATCGTGAAAAGCTTCTGTGTATTAGGTACACCAGAAGATCACATCGCTAAGATCAAAGATCTTGAAGCGGCGGGAACCACGCAGTTCAACATCTATCTAGACAGCGGCGACGAAGAAGACATTATTGCCAAATACGGTGCTGAGATTATTCCAAAATTTCGTTAATGAATGACCTTAAAAGGCGAAAATGGCCAACTCATGGAGTTGGCTTTTTTTGTTTTACCAACATGCCTCTTATCTTGAACTTGTTTGTGTGGACGTTCTAAAGCCTTTTTAAGATCAATGAATAACGAGGTCTTTAGTGGATAAAGATTCAGTTTACGGCTGGCTTGTGTTGTATCGGGGTGTTTAAAAAATAGTCAAAATGGCGGAAAACTTAGCTGTTTCTACTAATATTTAGAAAGAATGGCCGTGTATGCCGTGATTGGAAAGTAAAACTTTGGGAGAGCTTATGTCATTCAACCTTAATCAAATTGATGAATATATGCTGGCTCTCATCGTAAATGCTAAGGCGTTATTAAAAGAGTCTGAAGTTTTGTTTGAGCATAAAGCCTTTGCTCGTTCTTACACGCTTTCTCATATTGCCAGGGAAGAAATTGTGATGAGCAAGATTTTGTATGCCACGGCGCTTAGGATGGCATCGGGAATAGACGTGGATTGGAAAATGACGATGAAGAGATTACAAGATCATCAATTAAAACTTAAACAAGAGATCACCGAAAATTCCATTTTAGCGGCGCTGTTAGAAGGGCAAGGCGATTTTATTAAAATGGCTGGGAGTATGACGGTATTGCCACATCAAGCACATAATATGAAGAGTCACTCTCTTTATGTTGATATTGCTGTGGATGGCGAAATGAGTGATCCCAGAAAAGTGATTAGTAAACGTTTGGCCGAGCGTAATATTGAGTTGGCGTGTCACGCGATTGATGAAGAGGCTTCCGCCCAAGCTAAAATAAGAAAATTATCCACGTTAAAAGACCGCAAGAGAGCCGATTCTCCCGCAGCTAATAATATGAGCTTCGAAGATAAAAAAGCATTGATTAAAAATGTGGTGTCTTTTTTAGTGAAGCATTCTGAGCAATGACATAAACAAGATGGTTCGCCTGCTTATCTGAATAGGGCCGTATGAGAGTGTTTGCATCTTTGCGAGCGGTTTCCATGGTTTAATGATGATCGTTGCGCCTCAGGTGGGCTTCAAAAGCTCGAATTAAGAGGGATAAACTGAGGGTCAGGGTTAAGTACATGAAAGCGACGACGTTATAGGTCTCAAAGAACTGAAAAGTAGATGAGCTATAGACCTTAGCGAGCTGAGTGATGTCTTGAACACCTAGTACGGACACCAAGGCAGAGTCTTTGATCATGGCGACAAAGTCATTGCCTAATGGCGGCAATATCTTGCGCATGGCTTGTGGCAAGATGATTAGGCGAAATCGCATCCAGCTGGATAAACCAAGAGACTGTGCGGCTTCAATTTGGCCTTTGCTGACCTCTTGAATACCGGCACGAAAGACTTCCGCAATAAAGGCACTGTAACTGATGGATAACGCTATAATAGCGCGCCAGAGCATATTGAAATCACGCGTTCTAGCGGTTTCCAACCAGCCAGCTTCAATGGGCCATTGTAATAGCCAATTGTAGAGGTGGACCATTTCGCTTGCGCCAACAAAGGCGATGTAAAACAGCAATACCAATACCGGAATGCCACGAAAAATTTCCACATAAAAACGAGCGAACTCTCGCAGAATACGCCATTTCGAAAAACCGGCTAGGGCGATGAGCAAGCCTATGGCGCTGGCTAATAGGAAAGCGACTAAGGTGACGCCAATGGTGGTCAATAATCCGTTACTTAATGCGCCTGCGATCTTTTGATAGCTGTGGTTTGCCACCATGTTCCAGAGCAAGACTATGCCTATGATAATAGTAGCAATAAGCCACCAAGGAGTGCGATCTAAGGTCTTTTTAAGGGGCATCATATTTCAGTTGTTGATCATAATAAAACCTCACCGACAAAGGGTTTTAGCCGATGATTGGTGAGGTGTTGGTCATGTTACGGCGGCGTCATAGTCGCTTAAACGATAACAGGTGGATTATTGGTTATAGTCGAAAAACCATTTCTTGTTTAATGCATCTAAAGTGCCATCTGTCTTCATGCTTCGAATTGCCGCATTCACCGGCTCGACTAGGTCCGATCCAGGTGTGAAAATAAAACCGAAATCTTCTGTGCCGAGTGGGCCGCCGACAATTTTAAACGCGCCAGGGTTAGCGCCTATGTATCCGCGTGCCGATGTGGCATCCATTAGGACACTGTCAACGTCACCGGATTTCAAGGCTTGAACGGAAGCCCCAAACGTTTCTAATAAAGTGATGCGAGGGTTGTCTTCATTACCATCTAACACATCGTATACGGCCACATAGAAGTTCGTGGTGCCAGCTTGTGCTCCAAAGTGTAGGTCGTCATTAGCAGCAAAACTTTTGGCATCGCTAAATCGATCTTCGTCCGCTCTGACTAACATGAACTGTTGTGAGGTCATGTAGGGAATGGAGAAATTAATTTGCTGAGCTCGTTCGGCATTAATGGTAATGCCATCCATGCCGATGTCGTATTGACCTTGTTTCACGGCTTGGATCATGGCGTCCCAGCTGCTTAAATGCCACTCAATATTCGCGTTCAAGCGTTTTCCTATCTCATTCATGGCATCGTATTCCCAGCCTATGCCTTGCCCTGTGTTGGCATCGACAAAATTCAGCGGTGTATAGGCGTTTTCGGTAACGGCTAGAATAGTACGGCCTTGAAGATCGGGGAGAGCAGCAGCTTGACTTGCACTGGCGATAAATAAGCTAGCCACTAAAGCCAAACGGGACAGCAAAGAATGCATGATGATTACCTTTTAGAGAAACGGTTGAAAGGGCACTATCGATTTGATATTCGTTGAAGATTATACACCTTTGTCCCATTCGACACTATGCGGAACCGCCTGTTCGGTAGCATCTAAGCAAGGAAACGCGTATATTCTGGTTATTCTAAATAGTCCTAATTTACCACCGCCACGGATGAGTCATTCCTATTATGAGTAATCGCTTACGCGAATTATCGTCACAGCATGCGTTTCAAACCCAGTGCCTTGCACAAATGGGGGTGGTGACTTGGCTGAATGGTGTGGAAGATGTTGTGGGGCAAGTGTATCTCCCTGCGCAACCTTGGCAAGCTCAAGGCAATGTGTTGACGGACTCTAAAACCCTAGACGAGACGCTGTCGCCTGTTTCTGAGCATGATAAGGTGTCCGGCTTCTCGGCCAAAGCGGCTCAGCCTCCTGTGATGTTAGATCCGCAAGAGAAACAACAGTCTGTTTCCAATTTGCGTGAGCAGTTAAATGCAGCGCCTGAAATCATTGTGGAAGACTTGCAGCCGATTGAAGAGTTGGCGGTCGATATCGAGGTGGCGACGGACATTCATTTGACCCAGGTATCGTCGATTGAGCTTAGAGCGTATGCCTTGTCGAGTAAGTTGTTAATTTTGAGTGATGTGCCGGCGGTATTTTCGCAGCAAGAAGAAGTGGATCAGTTGGCGTTGAAAATGGCGCAAGCCTTATTAAAAGACCCTGTTGAAAACTGGCAGCGCTATGCATTTACTTGGCCGGGCACATTGAAAAATCCGCACTTTTTAAATCGAACCGATTGGTTGATTGGCGCGTTGGAATCCTCAGTCCAGCGTTGGACTCAAGACTTTTTACCTGAGGCTAAGTTGGTGTTAGCGGGCAGTAAAATTGCCCAGTTAATGGACGATTTACCGAACAGCAGTCCTTTAAAATCCTATCCAACGGCTAGGATTGTGAGTTTATCTGAGTTACATCGAATTCCTGAGTTACGGAAGGAAGCTTGGAATAGCATGCAAACGAGTTTCTTTTCGTCCCATTAATACAATGAAATGTGGCGTCTATCTATGAATTCTACCTATATGATTCGTCCAGCTGTTGAATCTGATGTATTAGGTCTCGAACACTTGGACAAACATTCAAACCCTCATCCTTGGGGCCCCACCTTAGTGGCTGATGCTTTGGAAGTTCGCATAAATTGGGTGATGTGCCAAGCACAAAGTCCCAGCACCATCCTTGCTTGGCTGACCGCCTCTAGATGTGTGGATCAATCTGAGCTGGAGCTGATTTTGGTGGATTCCAGTGTGCGTCGACAAGGGATCGCTAAGCAACTGGTGGGGCATTGGCTAGACAGTTTGAACCAACAAGGCGTTGCGGAATTTTTATTAGAAGTTCGGGAATCAAACTTGGCGGCGATGCATTTGTATGAGGCTCTGGGTTTTGAGTTAGTTGGGCGCCGTAAACACTATTATCAAACAGAGACGGGTCGTGAAGCGGCTTGCTTGTATACATTAGTTACCCCTGTTGGAAGAGGATAAAAAAATGACCCAAGTATTGGTACCAGTCGCCAATGGCAGCGAAGACATTGAAGCCATTACTATTATTGATGTGCTGAGGCGTGGCGGTGTAGAGGTAACGGTTGCCAGTGTCCACGAAACAACGGATGTGACCTTGGCGCATGGTTGTCAGTTGACGGCGGACTCTCTGTTGAGTGAGCACGCCGAAAAAATGTTCGATGCCATCGCTTTACCCGGTGGCATGCCAGGGGCTGAGCACCTTCGTGATTGTAAGATGCTGGTGGATTTGTTGGAAAAACACGATATTCAAGATGCCCTATTGGCGGCGATTTGTGCATCGCCAGCATTGGTCTTAGGCACGCATGGTTTTGTCGTGGACAAACAAGCGACGTGTTACCCAGGTTTTGAATCGGGTTTAACCGGCGCAGAATATTTAGCGGACGAACCTGTGGTGATGGATGGCAATATTTTAACCGCGAAAGGACCAGCCGTTTCCATGGCGTTTGCACTGACTTTGTTGGCAAATCTCAAAGGCTATGAAGAGGCACAAAAAGTCGCTGATGGTCTGTTGTGTTAAAGAATATTTATTCTTGACCAAAGGGTTAGTTAAAAACCGTAAAAATAGGCTGTTTTTCACCATATCAGCCCCATTCTTAGGTGGACGGTTAAGCCAGTTCAGAGTAAAATTAGGCAGATTTTTTGAACGCGAGATCCATCTACATTTTGACGATGGATAGACGGCAAAAACGCAATTTCTTAAAAGCGAGATGGGCCGCCGGTTCGTCTCGCTTTTTTGCAACCTGATAGGCTCTAAACGGGAGGTTCCTTTGGCAACATCAGCGATTCTAGCTCTGGAAGACGGCACAATTTTTAAGGGCGTGTCGATCGGAGCGGATGGCTCCTCAACCGCAGAGGTGGTATTCAACACCTCAATGACTGGTTATCAAGAAATTCTTACTGATCCTTCCTATGCTCGACAAATGGTCACTTTGACCTATCCACATATTGGTAATACAGGTGTTAACTCTGAAGATGAAGAGTCCAACCAAGTGTGGTGTTCGGGTTTAATTATTCGTGATTTACCTTTAATGGCCAGCAGCTGGCGTAAAGAAGAGACGTTGTCTGACTACTTAACTCGCAAGGGTGTGGTTGGTATCGCGGATATTGATACTCGTAAATTAACACGTATTCTTCGCGAAAAAGGTGCACAAGCTGGTTGTATCATGGCTGGTGATAACATCAACGAAGAAGAAGCCATTGCAGCGGCACGTGCCTTCCCTGGTCTAAAGGGAATGGATTTGGCAAAAGAAGTGACGGTACAAGAAGCTTACCAGTGGACTGAGTCTACTTGGGATCTTGTTAAAGGTCACACCACACCAGAAAACTCCGAATTTCATGTTGTTGCCTATGACTTCGGTGTAAAACGAAATATTCTACGCATGCTGGTTGAGCGTGGTTGCCGCTTGACAGTTGTACCAGCGAAAACACCAGCCAGTGATGTGTTGGCTCTGAACCCAGATGGCGTTTTCCTATCAAACGGACCTGGTGACCCAGAGCCATGTGATTACGCAATCACCGCAATTAAAGCGATTTTAGAAACCGATGTGCCTGTCTTCGGTATTTGTCTTGGTCACCAATTGTTGGCGCTGGCCAGTGGAGCTAAGACGAAGAAAATGAAGTTTGGTCACCACGGTGCCAACCACCCAGTTCAAGACATCAAACAAGGTACTGTGATGATCACTAGTCAAAACCACGGTTTTGCAGTGGATGAAGACAGCTTGCCTGCCAACTTGGAGATGACTCATAAGTCTCTGTTTGATGGCTCTTTGCAGGGAATTAGTCGAACCGATAAGAAAGCGTTCAGCTTCCAAGGTCACCCAGAAGCGAGCCCAGGGCCACATGACGTTGCGCCTTTGTTCGACCAATTTATTGACAACATCAAAGCCTCAAAAGCCTAAAAGGAGCGGAACGAAAGATTATGCCAAAACGTACTGACATAAAAAGCGTCTTAATTTTAGGTGCCGGCCCAATTGTAATCGGTCAAGCCTGTGAGTTTGATTACTCAGGTGCGCAAGCCTGTAAAGCCCTGCGCGAAGAAGGTTTCCGCGTTATCTTGGTGAACTCTAACCCAGCTACCATCATGACGGATCCAGTGATGGCGGATGCCACTTACATCGAACCGATTGAGTGGAAAACCGTTGAAAAAATCATTGAAAAAGAGCGTCCAGATGCGGTGTTGCCAACCATGGGTGGGCAAACGGCATTGAACTGTGCGCTGGATTTAGAGCGTCATGGTGTTTTAGAAAAATACAATGTTGAAATGATTGGTGCGACCGCGGATGCGATCGACAAAGCAGAAGACCGCAATCGTTTTGACCAAGCGATGAAATCAATTGGCCTAGAATGTCCTCGTGCTGGCATCGCTCATAACATGGAAGAGGCCTTGAAAGTACAAAGTGAAGTAGGCTTCCCTTGTATCATTCGTCCTTCTTTCACCATGGGCGGTACCGGTGGTGGTATCGCTTACAACATGGAAGAGTTTGAAGAAATTTGTACTCGTGGTTTGGATTTGTCGCCAACCAATGAATTGCTAATCGATGAATCTTTGATCGGTTGGAAAGAATACGAAATGGAAGTGGTACGAGACAAAAAAGACAATTGTATTATTGTTTGTGCCATTGAAAACTTCGATGCCATGGGGGTTCACACGGGTGACTCCATCACAGTGGCACCAGCACAAACTTTGACGGACAAAGAATACCAAATCATGCGTAACGCTTCTCTAGCGGTATTGCGTGAAATTGGTGTTGAAACCGGTGGTTCGAACGTACAGTTTGGTATGGACCCGCAAACGGGTCGCCTCGTGGTCATCGAAATGAACCCTCGTGTGTCTCGTTCATCGGCTTTGGCATCCAAAGCGACGGGTTTCCCGATTGCCAAGATCGCGGCGAAATTGGCCATTGGTTACACGCTGGATGAGTTGCAGAACGACATCACTGGCGGTCAAACACCAGCGAGCTTTGAGCCTGCGATTGACTATGTTGTGACTAAGATTCCTCGCTTTACCTTTGAGAAATTCCCAACGGCGAACGATCGACTTACGACGCAAATGAAGTCAGTGGGTGAAGTGATGGCGATTGGCCGTAGCTTCCAAGAGTCTTTGCAGAAAGCCCTACGTGGTTTGGAAACCGGCTCTGACGGTTTTAATCCTCAGTTGGACATGGCAGAAGAAAACAGCAAAGAGAAATTGTCTCATGAGCTGCAATCTCCTGGCGCTGACCGCATTTGGTACATTGGCGATGGTTTCCGTGCAGGTATGACGGTTGACGAATTGTATGCCGTGACAGGCGTGGATCCTTGGTTCTTGGTACAGATCGAAGACTTGATCAAAGAAGAAATGACCTTGTCTAACAAAGGTTTGTCGGACATGACGTTTGACGTGATGCGTCGCTTGAAGCGTAAGGGCTTCTCGGATGCGCGTCTTGCGGATTTGCTGCAAGTGACTGAAAAATCCTTGCGTGAGCGTCGTTATTTGTTGGATGTGCATCCGGTTTACAAGCGAGTTGATACTTGTGCCGCTGAGTTCGCGACAAATACCGCCTACATGTATTCTTCTTATGAAGACGAGTGTGAAGCCGCCCCAAGTGACAAAGACAAGGTCATCATTTTAGGTGGTGGGCCTAACCGTATCGGTCAAGGTATCGAATTTGATTACTGTTGTGTGCACGCGGCGCTTGGTTTGCGTGAAGACGGTTACGAAACCATTATGGTGAACTGTAACCCAGAGACAGTATCAACGGATTACGACACATCGGATCGTTTGTACTTTGAGCCGGTTACCTTGGAAGACGTATTGGAAATCGTGCGTACTGAGAAGCCAAAAGGTGTGATTGTACAGTTCGGTGGACAAACGCCATTGAAGATTGCTCGTGCTTTGCAAAACGAAGGTGTGCCAATTATTGGTACCACTCCAGAAGCCATTGACCGTGCGGAAGATCGTGAGCGTTTCCAAAGCATGATCCAGCGTCTTGGTTACAAACAGCCTAACAATGCAACGGTTCGTTCTACAGAGCAAGCCATTGTGAAAGCGGCTGAAATCGGTTACCCATTAGTGGTTCGCCCATCTTATGTTTTGGGCGGTCGCGCAATGGAAATCGTCTACAACGAGAAAGAACTGACTCGTTATATGACAACGGCCGTGAAAGTGTCTAATGACAGCCCAGTATTGCTTGATCACTTTCTAAATGCGGCCATCGAAATCGACATCGACTGTGTGTCTGACGGTGAGCAAGTGGTGATTGGCGGTATTATGCAGCACATCGAACAAGCTGGGGTTCACTCTGGTGATTCGGCCTGTTCATTGCCACCTTACTCGCTGCCTGCTGAGACACAAGATCGCATTCGCGAGATGATTAAGAACATGGCGCTTGAGTTAGGTGTGATCGGTTTGATGAACACTCAGCTAGCGGTTCAAGACGGAGAGATTTACGTCATCGAGGTCAACCCTCGTGCATCACGTACTGTGCCATTCGTGTCTAAGTGTATCGGTCGTTCTTTGGCGCAAGTTGCAGCCTTGGTGATGGCAGGTAAAACTCTTGTTGAACTAGGTTTCACTGAAGAGATTATTCCTTCTTATTACAGTGTTAAAGAAGCGGTATTCCCATTTAATAAGTTCCAAGGGGTAGACCCAATTCTTGGGCCTGAAATGAAATCCACTGGTGAAGTCATGGGGGTTGGCGATACATTTGCTGAAGCCTTTGGCAAAGCGGTATTGGGTGGTGGTACAGAATTGCCAACATCAGGACGCGCATTTATCAGTGTTCGTGACATGGACAAAGAAGGTGCCGTCGCAGTTGCTCAACGTCTTGCTGAGCTGGGCTTTGATCTAGTGGGTACAGAAGGCACGGCGAAATATTTGACGGAACATGGCGTCGAAGTGCGCAAAGTTAATAAAGTGAATGAAGGTCGCCCTCACATTGTTGATATGATGAAGAACGGCGAAATTGATTACATTATTAACACCACGTCAGGCACTCAAGCGATTACGGATTCTTCTTTGATTCGTCGTACAGCATTACAGCGCAAGGTTTGTTACACTACGACATTGGCTGGCGCTGAGGCGACGAGTTTGGCTATTGGCCTAACCGGCGAAACCAAAGTCAGAAGATTACAAGATTTGCACTTGGGGAAATGATGAAAAAAGTTCCAATGACAGTAGAGGGTGAAGCTCGTCTTAGAGAAGAGCTGAATCACTTGAAAGCTGTTGTCCGTCCTCGCGTTATTGCAGACATTGCAACAGCGCGAGAGCATGGCGACTTAAAAGAAAACGCGGAATATCATGCTGCTCGTGAAGAGCAAGGCTTTACGGAAGGTCGTATTAAAGAGATCGAAGGTAAGCTGTCTGATTCACAAGTGATTGATGTTAAGTCGATTCCTGCAACTGGTAAGGTTGTCTTTGGCACAACCGTTACGCTGTATAATGTTGATACAGAAGATACGGTGACTTATCAGATCGTTGGGGATGACGAAGCGGATGTGAAAGTGAAGAAAATTTCATATGCGTCTCCTATTGCCAAAGCCATTATCGGCAAGGAAGAAGGCGACGAAGTGGCTGTTAAAATTCCTAGCGGCGAAGCGGTATATGAAATTGAGAAGGTTGAGTACATTTAAATTGCGTTAATGTGGCTGATCTTTAAAAAACCACCCTTATGGGTGGTTTTTTTGTGCTTTAAGAAGGGCAATCAGATGAAAGGGTTGTTGTCACCATTCAGTAAATGCGTATTGCTCGTCATGAATGTCTTTAAGTCATCAAGTTTTAATGGTTTAGAGAAATGATAGCCTTGGAAAATATCGCATTGTAAGTCAGCCAAGACCTGTCTCTGTTCATCATTTTCCACGCCTTCCACTACGGTGGTGATGTTTAATCTTCTAGCAATCGCAATGATGCCTTCAACCATCGCAAGGGTGTTGCTATTGGTGGTGATATCATCCACAAAACTTTTGTCTATTTTAAGCTCATCAATCGGCAACTGATTTAACAAGCTCAATGACGAGTAGCCTGTACCAAAATCGTCTAAGGAGATGCGAATGCCTTTCTCACGTATTTTCTTCATTAGGTTTTGAATGTCGATGACATCGTCAATAAAGAGGTTCTCTGTTACCTCAAGTACTAATTCAACGTGAATAAAGGTGTGTTTTTCCATCAACTCAATCAATCTATCAAAGAATTCATTGTGCTGGAATTGCCGTACTGAAATATTGATCGACACGGTCACAGGTAAGCCTGTTTCTTTTTGGATTTCCGTCATGTCGGTAAACGTTTTATCAATGATAAATTCACCAATGGGTAACATCAGGCCACAGGCTTCGGCAACGGCAATGAATTTATCTGGTGGCACAAAACCTAGTAATTTGTTTTCCCAACGAACTAAGGCTTCTACACCAAAAGAGCTACCATCACGACGAATTTGCGGTTGATACATCATGTACAGCTCATTCTGCAATAAAGCCTTTTTAAGTTCTTGTTCCATTTGTGCGCGATATTGATAAGCTTGTTTGAAGTCCTCTCGGAAGAAGGTGATGGTGTTGCGTGTTTTCTTCGCTTCATACATAGCGAGATCGGCATAGCGTTTTAATTCATCTAGATCTTGGCCGTCTTCAGGGAAGGCCGCGATACCGATACTCGCGCTTAAAACAAAGCGATAATCTCCAATTTGTGCTGGTAACGCCAAATTCTTCTGAATGGCTTTGCAGAATAGATTTATGCTGCTCTCATCTTGGTTAAACACCACAATGATGAATTCATCACCACTGTAACGCACCAGTACATCTTCTGAGTTTACTAAGCTCTGCAATCTTTCAGCAACGAGGCAAAGTACTTTGTCTCCGACTTCGTGACCGTAGCCATCATTGATGGCCTTGAAATTATCTAAGTCAATGAAGATAAGGTAATACAGGGAGTCTCTTTTCATTAAAGAGAGTTGTTGATCCAAATAGAAACGATTGTGAAGTGCCGTTAAATAGTCATGGCTTGCTTGATGTTCTAAAGCGTTTTTAATGCGTTTTTCATTGCTCGCTACGCTTCTGAATAACAAAAAAATGAGAAATAAAGAACTTGCGAAAATGCCAATGAGTACTTGTAGTTCTTTGAAAAACAAGCCCATTACATAACTTGTGTCTAATTTAAGTTCCGCCCACAAATCGTACTTGGCAATGTAGCGACTGACCGCTTTACCAGTTGGTCCTGGCTGGACACTGGTTGTGATAATTTCTAATTCGGTTTGTTTTATTTCCTGTCTACGCAGGCCTTTTTTCTGCTCTAATGTGTTGAAAGCGTGATCAAGATCGGCCTGAGGGATCTGGTAATTGTAAATATCTGAATCTATTTCATGATGAGATAGTACCATTTGGAAATAACGGTCACTGTCTCGATAGAGGTAGAGGTTACTGTTGCTTTGATTGCTCTCACCGTCGAAGAAAAAGCGGAAGCCTTTTGGGATGTTGATCACAGTAGATAAGACAAACAGAACGTTGCCATCTTGGTCCACTACCGATTTTCGTAAAGGAAAAACGACGGATTTCAGTACGTCACTTTGATAGGTTCGTCCCAACACCATTCTATTGGTTTCTAGCGTTTGCTGGAAACTGTCACGGTTTTCAGGCTGAGACAGTATGTTGAAACTCGGCGGAAGTTTCACCCCAGATGAGGCAACATACACATCACCATGAGGTAGAAAAAGACCAACCCCCAGCATGGAGTTGTCCACTTCCACAACTGAGTCCATCACATTTTGAATGGTTTCCTTGTCTGCAAGATCGCCATAGGCAATGACTTCCTTGGCAACTAAGTCGAGTAATACCTCGTACTGACGTAAAATGGACTGTATGGAATTGGCAGTAAGTGCCATGAGTCTTTTTTGTTCGGAGGTGTATTCTTCGTAGACGGTTTGATAGCTAACAAAAGTCGCCGCCCCAAAAAACACCAACCAAATGGCAGCGGTCAGATAAAAGGCCGCCCAGATATTTTTTTTGATTAAAGCCATTCATGCCTCACTCAGAATGATCAATCGACGAATACATGATACAAGTGACTGAATGGAAATTTGATGCTGGAGTAGCTGCAGCATCATCGAGTGCTTTAGCCTCCTTACTGGTATTTCACGAAATCAACAAAGTCACAAAACAAATGGCGCTGTTGATCTCACTGTCACTTCTAAAAATAACGATATTCTTGGATACGAAAAATATAGAAGCTTGGACTTGAAACGGCCACTTTATTTGGTTGCTTGTTGTGTTTTTTGTGTCGTTAAATAGTTACCTTTGGTAAGTGTGGCGAATAATACGATGGTGGTTAGAGAGGGTGCCTGTCTTGCTGATGGGTCAGTAGAACCTTTTCTGTTTTTCTATTCGAATCGTGGCTTGGAAAAACGAACTTGAAGAAAATAAGCTTTGATGAGTGTTTGGGGGAAGTTTGTTATATGGTTTATGTCATAAAAAAACACCAGCCGAGGCTGGTGTTTTTAAATCGCATTAGCTGTCCACTTTCTATTAGGCTTGAGCTTTCTTAAACGCTGTGATCAGTGCTTGGGTAGAAGCATCCAGTGCGCTGTTGTCGCTGTTGCTGACTAAGCGGTTATAGATGTCTGTGCCCAACACTTTACCCAGTTCTACACCCCATTGGTCGAATGAGTTAATCCCCCAAATGGTACCTTGAACAAAGGTGCGGTGCTCGTAAAGCGCGATTAACGCACCAACGGTCGCAGGGGTCATCTTGTCGGTTAATAGGGTGTTGCTTGGACGATTGCCCTTGATGACTTTGTGCGGTGCAATCTTGGCGATTTGTTCGTCGGTTGCTCCTGCCTCTTTTAGCTCTTGTTGAGCTTGTTCAAGGGTTTTGCCCACCATTAGCGCTTGCGACTGACTTAGGCAGTTAGCAAACAAGTGTGTGTGGTGTTCAGCAATTGGATTGTGGCTGGTTAATGGTGCGATGAAGTCAACAGGAACAAGACGAGTACCTTGGTGCAACAATTGGTGGTAAGCATGTTGGCCGTTGGTACCAGCGCCCCCCCAAATGATTGGGCCTGTATCGGTTTCTACGCCGTCACCATTCAATAGATTCGCTTTACCATTACTTTCCATGTCGAGCTGCTGAATGTGAGCAGGCATGGCGCGTAGGTAATGATCGTAAGGGATCAAGGCGTGAGTTTGAGCATTATGGAAGTTGATATACCACACGCCAAGGGCACCCATTATGACGGGTAGATTTTCTTCTAACGGTGCGGTGCGGAAATGCTCATCCATTTGGTGAGCGCCGTCTAGCAATTCGTAGAAGTTGTCCATGCCAACCGCAATGGCTACCGGTAAACCAATCGCCGACCAAAGAGAGTAGCGTCCGCCAACCCAATCCCACATTGGGAAAATGTTTTCTTCAGCCATGCCAAAATCAACCGCTTTTTTAACGTTTGAGCTGACGGCGGCGAAGTGTTTGCTTACTGACTCTTTAGAGCCTCCGTTGCTTAGGAACCAATCACGCGCTGCGTTAGCGTTAGATAAGGTTTCTAACGTACCAAAGGTTTTGGATGAGATGACAAACACGGTGGTTTCTGGGTTTACTTGTTTGAGTTTACCTGTGATGTCTGAACCATCGATGTTGGCGACGAAGTGAACTTTGATGCCGTCTTTTTTGTACGGCGTGAGTGCTTCAGCAACGACTTTAGGGCCAAGGTAAGAGCCACCGATACCGATCGATACGACGTCAGTAATCGTTTTTCCTGTATGTCCTTTCCATTCGCCGCTGTGTAATTGCGCAACAAATTTTTCCATTTGTTTTAGCGTGGCACGAACTTCCGCAAGCACGTTGACGCCATCTACCATGAGGGTGTCCTGTGCTTGGCTGGCACGCAAGGCGATATGCAGTACTGAACGATCTTCCGTATTGTTGATATGAGCACCGCTAAACATGCCATCGATGGCGTTTTTCATGCCCGCTTCATTGACCAGTTCGGTTAACAAAGACAGGGTGGTGTCATTCGCTCGGTTTTTTGCATAATCAAGGGTCCAGCCAGCCGCTTGCGCTTGATACTTTTCTGCACGCTTAGGGTCTGTTTGGAAAAGTGATGTCATATCAACAGAGGTCATTTCCTGTTGATGTTCTGCGAGTTTCTTCCAGGCAGAAAATTCAGTGGGTGAACGCATTACAATCTCCCTCGTATTTGAAAGTGAATTAGGTTATGGGGTTGAGCTTAACGACTCAACTTACCCAAGTTCTACGCGCAGGTTGTCAATAAGACGTGCGCTCCCTAGATGTGCCGCAGCCAAGATGACTAGGCTCTTCTCTTCCTCTGTTGGCATTTGTAAATTATCTTGCGCGCGGATTTCAAAATAATCACGACGGAAACCGACCGCTTCAAGCTTCTGTTGAGCTTGTTCGCGGATGTCCTCGTGACTCGCGCTGTTTGCTAAGAGCTGTTCTTTTGCCCAGAGCAATGTTTTGTACATTGTCGGTGCAATGTCTCGTTCTTGTTCTGTTAAATAGCCGTTGCGAGAACTCATTGCTAAGCCATCTTCATTTCGGGCTGTATCTATCCCTATAATGCGGACGTTGGAACTGAGATCTCGAGTCATGTCTTCGATGACTTTTAATTGTTGGAAATCTTTATTACCAAAAATAGCGCAATCAGGCTGCACTATGTTGAATAATTTCGTAACAACGGTCGCCACGCCAACAAAATGGCCTGGGCGAGAAGCGCCGCAAAGTATGTCGGATAGGCCAACGACTTCAATCTGTGTCTGACTGCGTTTGCCATCTGGGTACATTTCTAAGGCATCGGGTGCGAAGACATAGTCACAACCGTTGGCTTTGAGTACCTTTTTGTCTTCCTCTAATGTTTTCGGGTAGCGCTCTAAATCTTCGTTAGCGGAAAACTGCATTGGGTTGACGAAAATGGATGAAACAACAATGTCGGCTTCTGTTGAGGCTCGACGAATTAATGACATGTGGCCATCGTGTAGATTGCCCATCGTCGGAACAAACGCGATGCTTTTATCTTGAAGGCGTAAGGTTTTAAGTGCTGCTCGTAATTCAGCTATGGTATGAAACGTCTGCATTATTGGAATCCGTGTTCTGGACCAGGGAAACTGGCACTTTTTACTTCGTCTACATAGGCTTCAAAGGCCTGGCTAACATTACGGCCATCCACTAAGAAGTTTTTGACAAAACGTGGCACATGGCCAAGGTTAATGCCCAGCATGTCATACATGACCAACACTTGACCGTCTGTATGGTGGCCAGCACCAATGCCGATGGTCGGGACGGGAACGGCTTCAGTTAAGCTTTTGCCAAGTTCAGTGGGGATGCATTCATACAATAAAATATCGGCACCCGCTTCGACTAAATCCAACGACTCTTGCAATAACAGTTCGGCGGCATCTTGGCTTTTGCCTTGTACTTTATAGCCACCTAGCTTATGAACTGATTGTGGTGTTAAACCTAAATGTGCGCAAACGGGAATGCCGCGTTGGCTTAACAGTTTAATGGTGTCCGCCAGCCAGCTGCCACCTTCTAGCTTGACCATGTTCGCGCCAGCTTGCATCAGCTTAGCGGCATTGTCTAAAGCCTGCTCTGGCTTACTGTAACTCATGAAAGACATGTCTGACATGATGAAGGCATTTGTGTTGCCACGCTTCACTGCGGCAGTGTGATAGCACATGTCCTCGATGGTGACGGGTAAGGTGCTGTCTTTGCCTTGAACGACCATGCCAAGTGAGTCACCCACCAAGATGGTTTCAACACCAGCCGCATTCATGACGTTCGTGAAAGAAGCATCATATGAGGTTAGGCAGGTGATTTTTTCTTTGTCGATTTTCATTTTTTTGAGTGTCGATAAAGTTACGGGTTTGGTCAGTTTTTTTTGTGAGTTGTCTGAATACATATCTTATTCTTCTGTGATAATAACCAAGTCGTTGGTATCAAGTTGGTGTAACTGCTCGGTAACGGTTTTGCCATTTACCAAGAGCATATCGGGAGCAAGATCATGAAGAGGTTGGATGACAAAACCTCGCTCAAGCATAAAAGGGTGTGGCACGGTCAATCTTGGTAAATCAATCTGCTCTTTGCCATACAATAACAGATCTAAATCTAAGGTGCGCGGTCCCCAGTGACGTTCGCGACGCCGATGATGATCTTGTTCGATGGATTGCAGTAAATCCAATAATTCGATACCGGATAATGCGGTTTCGAATGACGCAACCGCATTGACATAGTCCGGTTGATCTTGTGGGCCAACCGGTTTGCTGGCGTACAGATTAGATACTCTAAAATGATTCAAACTCGGCTGAGAGGCAAGAGTTTGAATGGCTTGGCGAATCTGCTCAAGTGGCTGATCAAGATTGCTGCCAAGACCAATATAAGCTGTCATCATTGGCCTGTCTCTTATGAGTCGCTTGCATCGTCTCTTTGTGGGGCATTGCTTTTACGGCGTCGACGAGGGCGACGTTTTTTTGGCCCTTCATTATTAGAACGACTGTCAATTTGTTTAATGAGATCTCGTTGTTGATTCTCGTTGCCGTGTTGGAATGCTTCCCACCAAGTGCCAAGATCATTCAATTCTGTGCCGCTTTGTTCACGTATTAATAAGAAATCAAAGCCAGCGCGAAACCTAGGGTGCTCTAATAGTTGGAAAGCACGTTTGCCGTAGCGTTTCGGTAATCTGAGTTGCATGTCCCAAATTTCACGCATAGGCGTTGAGAATCGACGTGGGATGGCCGTCGAAGCGACCTGATTATCAAGTACCATATTGGCGGCTTGGTGAAGTGCTGGTGTAACCGGCATGCCTTGCGCCTGAAACTCTTCGTGTCTTAGTACAACACTTGGCCACAGTAGAATGGCGTATAAAAAATAAGGCGCGGTACTTTTACCACTTTGAATGCGGTCATCCGTGTTTTTTAGGCCGCGTAGAATGAAGGCTTCAGGGTCTATGTCATCCCGCTTCCAGCCACTTTGCAGTAAAGCGTCTGTGTCTGGAAATAAATAACGAAACAGGCCAAATTCACGCAGTAACGCAAAGGTCTTAATGCCGTTACCGCTGCCCAGTAATTTCAATACTTCTTCAAATAGGCGGGCGGGCGGGATATGGTCCAGTAAGTGCGCCATTTCTTTAATGGGAGCAGCTGTACTGGCTTCAATCTCAAAGCCAAGCTTACCGGCAAAGCGAATTGCTCGAAGCATTCGAACAGGGTCTTCTTGGTAACGTTGCTTAGGATCCCCAATGATGCGAATCTGTTTGTTTTTAATGTCGGCAAGACCACCACAATAATCGTGAATACTAAAGTCTTGAACATTGTAGTAAAGGGCGTTGAAGGTAAAGTCGCGACGCTCGGCGTCTTCTTCTATGCTGCCATAAACATTGTCACGCAGAATGATGCCATGGGTTGAGCGAGCTGAATCTTTATTTTTTAGTGACGTTTGAGTCGCGCTGGGACTTGGCGTCTCTTCTTGTGCTGTATTGGCTCGAAAAGTAGAGACTTCAATGATTTCTCGACCAAAAGTAACATGCACTAAGCGAAAGCGTCGACCAATCAATCGAGAGTTGGAAAAAATGGCATGAACTTCTTCGGGCGTGGCATTGGTAACGACGTCAAAGTCTTTGGGCTCTATGTCTATCAAGTGATCTCGTATGCAACCACCCACCAAATAAGCATCGTAACCTGCTTTATTAAGACGATATAAAACCTTAACAGCATTTGGACTCATGTCCTGTCTTGATAGACTGTGTTGTTTACGAGGTATGATAATGGGGTAAGTCTGTGTTTTATTAGGTGTGAACACAGAAGAGGCTTTACGTACCAGAGATTTGAATCCTGTAAGCATTAGACAACAAATTTAAAAGTTAACGAAAATGGCATTCTACACGTGATGGCGAAAAGTTACACGATTTATGAGGCAGTTTCAGTGAAAATGGTGAAGATCGGAAATCAAAGAGATGAATCAAGAAATAAAATAATCGCTTTGGATACATGAAGATACTAGTTCCGAAAACAAAGTCAGTGCTGCTTCTGCAGTTCTACTTGGGTCTTATTTTTATTATTGCATTGTTTTCATCGCCCGAGGGCTTGTATATCTAAAAAAATCAATTATCCAAAGCGATTTTCCATCCATGGCCTCAAATTTTATTTTTATTTGAAGAGGCCACGGTGTTCCTAATTGTTATTGTTATTTTTAAGAACTTAACATACGACGATTAACTTATTTTTATTCTTGGTCAATCTTATTATCGTTGTGCCATATATAAGGCATTAGTTGTGCCAAAAAACATAATATACTGATTTTATTGGTTTTTAGTAAAATGCTGTACACTTTTTTTACAATATCTTTCTCTTTTTTTGGGTATTTTGGTATCAAGTGTTACTTTTCGGTTGTTACTTTTTTGGGTATTGCCAGCTTTTGTCTTCTTTCCCATAAACTTTTGCGCGATATGCCCAACGAATGTGCAAGTTGGGTTTCTGTCATCTTGTGCTGGTGCGTGAGTACAAAGTGTTTAAAGTAATCGTCAAGAGTCGTCCCTTGTGGAAGAGTGGCGTTAATCTTGCCATCAGTAGGGGCTTGCGATCCTTGTTGCTTGGTGTGATGTTGGCTGGCTAATTTGAGATTAGCGGCTTCCACTCTGTCCGTAGGGCTAAGTATGATGGCTCGTTCTATGGCGTTTTCCAATTCCCGAACGTTACCTGGCCAGTTGTGTGAGCGAATGGCTTTGTCAAATGTTCTGTTGTAAGGAACGGGTGGACGACGATGTTTTAAGCAAGTTTTTTCCAATAAGGCTTTCGCCAATATGGAAATGTCTTCGCCACGATCTCGTAACGGCGGTAACAGTAATTCCATGACATATAAGCGGTAGTATAAATCCTCCCGAAATTGGCCATTTTTGACCATTTCAAAGAGGTTTCTATGGGTGGCTGTAATAAGGCGAATATTAACATAAGTCGATTGCGTGGCACCGACGCGACGAATCTCGCCCTCTTGTAATACCCTAAGTAATCTCGCTTGCGCTTCGAGCGGCAGTTCGCCAATTTCATCCAGAAATAGTGTGCCTTTGTTTGCGGCAACGATTAGGCCGTCGTGCGCTGTGGTAGCCCCCGTGAAAGCGCCTTTTTCATGGCCGAATAGCTCTGATTCTATTAGGTTTTCGGGAATGGCGGCGCAGTTGACGCTGATGATAGGGTGGTCGTGTCGTTGGCTTAGGTTGTGGAGTGCTTTGGCCACGAGTTCTTTACCTGTTCCAGACTCACCTCTTATCAGAACGGTAACGTCGGTTGCGGCTACTTTGCGCATATCGCTGAATAACTCGAGCATAGGTGGGCATTGCCCAATAATGCCACTACCAGGTGTGCCAAGAGGAAGGGCTTCTTCGCGCTCGCTGGCCGCAAACAAGACAGGTTTTGAGGATAACGTGTCGGCGGTTGGGGTGGTTTTTTCTTGATCACCTTGTTCCAGCGTATTGACGACATGTTTGAGCAGCGTTTCTGTGTCTGTAGGTAAGGGTAAATAATAGACTGCGCCCTCTGCCATACTGTTTACCCCAGTACTTAGACTGGGTTTGGCATCCAACACAATGTGTTTTGGTGTTTCGGGGATCTCGTTAGCGGGATTGTCTAGTGATTCGATGGCCGCTTGATCCACGAGCATTAAGTCGAATGCTGAGAGGTCATAATATTTGTTGGCCTGCTCAAAAGATTGGCTGGTGTTAATTTGAAAACCGTATTTCGATAGCCATCTTTCCGACTCTTTCAATAGGGAGTTGTCGGGGCAGATAATCATAATGCTGTGCATGTGATGTCACCTCTTGTAACCAGTGTAACGATTATACACACGGATGAAGAGAGGTTGGAATAGAGAAGGGTTATTGAATAAGGTGCCAGTCTTGCGGTTGGATCGGCAGAGCGCTTTGTCCCTGTAGGCGTTTTATGTCCCACAATTGGATGGCTTGGTCTAAGGCGGCTTGAATGCTTGAGGCTTGAATCTGAAGCCCAAGATACTTAAGGGCACACAGTAAGGTGGTGATGTCGCCATCAGCAATGGCTTTAGCATGATTCTGTTTACTGATTTTATCGCCTCTTTGATTCACGATAAGAGGGATGTGGCACAGTTTTGGTGGTGTCCAATTAAACAATGAATACAGATGCAATTGTTGAGCGGTGGTGTCGATTAGGTCGGCACCACGAACAAGGTGGGTGATGTTTTGTCTATGGTCATCCACCACCACGGCTAATTGATAGGAAAAGTAGCCATCTTTGCGTTTTAAAACAGGGCAGGTGTTTTTAAGATCATCTGTAAAAGTGAGCATCCCTTGAATGGGATCTAGGTATTGATAAACCAATTCACTGCTCTTTAAGCGCCAAGAGTGCGGAGTGTCAGTATGGCTATTGCAAATGTGTGGATGACGACCTTGGTATGGTTGCAGCGATTGACGCGTGCAGTTGCAGGGAAAAAGTTGCCCTTGCTGTTCTAATTGCTCTAAATGATTTTGATAAGATTGGTGGTGTTGGCTTTGTACTTCAACGTTGTCGTCTGAAATAAGTTGATAGCTTTGAAGTGTGGTCAGGATTTGTTCGGCAAACATGGGTTTGCAGCGGGTTCCATCCACATCTTCAATGCGAATAAGCCATTTACCTTGTCGCTGCTTAGCTTCTAAATAGCTCGCTAAAGCACTCACTAGCGAGCCAAAATGGAGCGGACCGGTTGGCGATGGCGCAAACCGGCCTATGTAACAACTTGTCACGGATTAACCGCCGACTTGCTTCTCTTTGATTTCAGCAAGTGTTTTACAGTCAATGCACATGGTCGCCGTGGGGCGAGCTTCTAAGCGACGAATACCAATTTCGATACCGCACTCTTCACAAAAACCGTAATCATCGTTGTCGATTAGCTCAATGGTTTGAGAAATTTTCTTGACCAATTTGCGTTCGCGATCACGAGCGCGCAATTCAAGACTAAACTCTTCTTCTTGGCTAGCTCGGTCATTTGGATCTGCATAGTTTACCGCCTCTTCTTTAAGGTGGTGAACAGTGCGATCGACTTCTTCCATTAAGTTTTGTTTCCAGTTGAGTAGGATGCTTTTAAAATGCGCCAACTGGTTCTCGTTCATGTATTCTTCGCCTTCCTTAGCTACATAAGGGGTGAAGTCTTTCATTAATGAATCTGGGTTCATATTTGGCATACGCATTGCCTCACTTCGCAGGTATCCGTTGTGGTAACCTGTAACCAATAAAATTAGGTGGTTTATTTTTCGGCCGGAAACTTACCAGATTATTCGGTTGTTCACCACTTTTTTTGCGCAAAATATGACGAAATTTTTCAATTAGGCAGAGAACTCCGGATGAAACAGCATAAAATGGCGGCTCGAGTTGAGCAAATTTCTCCTTTTCAAGTGATGGCGGTACTGGAAAAAGCCAAGGCATTAGAAGCAGAAGGAAAGCCGGTTATCCATTTGGAAATAGGTGAGCCAGATTTTTCGGCGGTGGCTCAAGTTGAACAAGCCGGTATGCAGGCTATTGCACAGCATCAGACAGGTTATACGGCGGCCACTGGGTTGCCCGAATTAAAGCAGGCGATTAGCCATTATTATGCTTCACGATATCAGGTTGAGGTGGCGTCTGAGCGGATTATTGTGACGCCGGGGGCGTCAGGGGCGTTACTATTAATGGCGTCCTTAATGGTTGATGCCGGTGATGAAGTGCTTATGCCGGATCCCTGCTACCCCTGTAATCGACATTTTGTGATGCAAGTTGGCGCTCGTGCAAGATTGTTGGCGACGCAGGCAGAAGAGACTTTTGCCATGACGCCAGAGGCGGTTGAAGCCGCATGGCAAGCAACGACGTCAGGTGTGTGGTTGGCCTCGCCTTCCAATCCAACTGGGGCGGTGCTGAGTCGATCTTATGTGGAATCTATGTATGACACAGTGCGTCGCTTAGGTGGCCATTTGTTGGTCGATGAAATTTATCAAGGCTTGGTGTACGAAGGAGAGGATTTTTCCGCGTTATCCATTGCCGACGATGTGTTTGTGATTAACAGTTTCTCAAAATATTTTGCCATGACCGGCTGGCGGTTAGGGTGGTTAGTGGTACCTGAGTGGGCTATCGAAGGGGCGACCAAGTTGGCGCAAAATCTGTTTATTTCGGCTCCCAGTGTGTCTCAACACGCTGCAATACGAGCGTTTGGTCAAGATGTATTGGACGAATGTGAGCAACGTCGACAAACGTTGAACGCTCGTCGTTTGGTTCTACTAGAGGGGCTTGAGAGGCTTGGTTTACCTGTCGCCTCGCCAGCTCAGGGTGCGTTTTATGTCTATGTGGATGTTTCCAGTGTGACTCAAGATGCGATGGCTTGGTGTCTGGCCTTGTTGGAGACGGAATATGTAGCATTGACCCCAGGAGCCGATTTTGGCAGCAAAGACGCCAATCTTTATGTGCGCTTTGCTTACGCATCTGATGAAACGGATTTGCTGGAGGCCTTGTCTCGAATTGAGCGCTTCATCAACAAATAATGCCATTGATTCCGTTTGAAGAGAGAGGGTTAACCTCTTCTCTTCATTAGTAAGACGCCAGCGCAAAGACAAATGGCAATTGGGATGCTCACGCCAATGGCGGGTGGAAAATCTAAGGCGACACTCATGCGTCCAAATAGGTTAAGTGCATTTTGAAACGCTAAGCCAATCAAGACGCCGGAGAAAATGCGTCCTCCCATGGTGGAGGATCTCAGAGGGCCAAAGACACTCGACAAGGCGACTAGAACCAAGGCCATCGCTGCAATCGGCCTTAGCATGGTGATCCAGAACTCCAGTTCGTATTGTGACGCGTCCAAATTTTGTTGGCTTAAGTAATTCTGATAGCTGATGGATTGACTCAGCGATAAGGTTTCAGGGTCCTGTGAAGCCAGATAGAGATGTTCTGGCTTGATGCTCATGTTCCAGTCTTGTGTTTCAGCTTGTTTGATATCGATTCGATCAGGGAAAAAGAGGGTTTCCGAAACTTGATGCAGTTGCCATAGGGAATCGTCCACATAGGTTGCCGTTGCGGCTTTTGTAACACTTTTTAGTTGTTGACCTTGTGGCTCAAAAATTTCAATGCCATACAGTTTGCCGGTATTGTCCGCCGCATCTATGTAGATAAAGCGATTGTCTGCTTTTAGCCACACGCCACCCGTAAGAGAAAATTCGCCACTTTTTTGATTGCGGAATTTTTCAATGAGATTGGCTTTCTGTTCGCTCACCGGAGACACAAATTCAGAGACCCCGAGACCGATTAGAGACACCAATAAAATCGGCTGGCAGGCCGCAAATCCGATGCGCCAAATGGGCATGCCCGCAGCTCTCATAACCGTCAGTTCGGATGTTGCAGCAAGGGTGCCTAATCCCATCAGGGTGCCAATCAGAGAGGCAATGGGAACGTATTCAGCGAATTTTCCCGGTAAACGAAAGAGAATGACCTGTAGTAATGACGAGACGGTATAGTGGTCATTAACCTTTTTGATTTGCTCTATGAACGTGAGGGCAAAGTCGAGCCCGAGTAACACGAGAACCACAATCAAAAACGCCCACAACACACTACTGGCAATGTACTTGTCTATTTTGTTCATGACTTACGGTTCAACCTCTGTGGTGCTTGGTAAGCGTGCTTTACGGCGATGAAATACCTGGTTGTACTGGGCGAACAGCAATGCCGCCAAGAGTAAGAAAATGCCATGAATCCACCATAATCCGTATTGCATTGGAAGCTTGCCTTTCTCTAGTCCTGTGCGTCCCCAGATCAGCAGTGCGAGATACAGAATCATAATAAGAATGGCGGGCAGCATTTTGAAGAAGCGTCCTTGTCTTGGGTTTACCTGACTCAGAGACAAACCAATGATGGCTAGAATTGGAATGATAATGACTAGGGATAAACGCCATTGCAGTTCAATTTTGTCAATTTTACGATCACTGTTAATCAACGTGAGTGTGCTTTGGGTGAACGGATCATCGATGGGGCCGCTGGCCTGATTTTCCATTCGAATGGCGTAGGTGTCGAATTGCGTCACACGATATTCTGCTGTACCTGGTTGACCTTCGTAGCGAGTGCCATTTTTAAAGACGAGGTAGTTTTGATCGCCTCTGTCACTGATACGGATCTGTTCGGCATTCGCAGCAAAAGTTTGCACGGGCAGGCTTTGCCCTTTTTTGCGAATAACGTCAGAGATGAAGAGGTTATTCATCCAACCTTCTTCCGGTGTGAAACTGTCAACATAGGTAGTACGTTGACCGCTGCCTTCAAAGCGCCCTGGAATCAAAAAATCGAAAGTAGAGAGCTGGTTCTGCTGTTCTGAAGCCTCGGCGGCTTTGTATTCACTGGCTGGGGCTAACCAAAGATTGATGGTGGCACTGAACAGGCTGATTAAACAGGCAATGCCGAGGGTATAACCCGCTAGTTTGACTTTACTGATGCCGCTGGAAAATAAAATCGACATTTCATTTTCAATGTACAAGCGACCAAACGCGAGCAGCAAGGAAAGAAAAAAGGCCAATGGAATGATCATTTGTACAAAACTGGGAATGTGATAACCCAAGATAACAAAGAGAAATTCGAAGGACATTTTGCCTTCCGCAATGCGTCCTAAGTAATAGGAAAAGCGGCCGCTCAAAATCACCAATAATAAAATTAGCGTGACGCCAGCAGTTGACACCAGCACTTCTTTCGCTAAGTATCTGAATAGTCTCAAAGTCACCTCTGATGATTAATGCTTCTAAGCCGAGAGTTGATTACACTTCTAAAGCCCCCATTATCTCGTGGTAAGAAGGACATTATCCAGTATTTTTTTAAAGTTATTTTATTGAGGGTTCTTTCATGAATATGGCGTTATTTGATCGCCTGCCTAATGTAGAGGCAGATTTGTTGGTCGTGTTTGTACCAAGTGAAGGCGACTTGCCTGAGTCGACGGCTTGGGTGGATGAAAATGCCGCTGGGCACATTTCTCAATTGCGTGAAACCAGTGTTTTCAAAGGTGGTGTTGCTCAGACTTTATTGCTGCCTTCTTTAAGTCAAGATTTTGCGCAAGCCGTATTGTTGGTCGGCGTCGGTAAAAGCGATGCTTTAAGTGATATGCAGTCACGTAAAGTGGTGGCGGCGGTGGCAGCACAAATTAAAGGATTGCCGTTCGCGAAGGTCGCGGTGGCGAGCCAAGGTTTGGTCATGAAAGACCGTTCGGAATCTGAAGTCATTGCCTTAGTAGCGCAATGGTTGAATGAAGGTTTCTACAGCTTTATTGGTTTCAAACAAGACGATGCTGAAAAAGCCACAAAAGTGGAGACGTTATTGCTTCAAGGCAGTGATGAATCCGCGTTGGCAATTGGTAAAGCCACTGCTAGTGGTTCGGCTTTTGCGCGTCAGCTAGGCAATTTGCCGGGCAATGTGTGTACGCCAAGTTACCTTGCTTCAAAAGCGCAACAGTTGGCCGAAGATTTCTCCATTGAGGTTGAGCTGCTTGATGAAACCAAAATGGACGAACTCGGCATGCATTGTTTATTGTCTGTTGGTCGCGGCAGTGATCAGCCGAGTTACTTGATTGTCATGCATTATCGTGGCGGTGAAGAAGGCGATGCACCACACGTTCTATTAGGTAAAGGCATCACTTTTGATACCGGTGGTATTTCATTGAAACCTGGTCCGAAAATGGATGAGATGAAGTACGACATGTGTGGCGCAGCAAGTGTCTTTGGCACCATGAAAGCCATTTGTGAATTGAAGCCTAAAATGAATTTTACGGCGGTCATTGCCGCTGCGGAAAACATGCCAAGTGGCCATGCGACTAAGCCGGGTGACATTGTGAAAACCATGTCTGGCAAAACCGTGGAAATTCTGAATACCGATGCAGAAGGTCGTTTGGTGTTGTGTGATGCTCTGTCTTACATTGAACGCTTTGAGCCTAAGTCTGTGGTCGACATTGCGACTCTGACGGGGGCTTGTGTGGTGGCTTTGGGTAGCGTGAATTCTGGTATGTATGCGAACAATGATACGTTGGCGGCGGAATTGAAAACGGCTGGAAAAGTGTCGGCGGATAAGCTCTGGCAGATGCCATTGGATGAAGAATATCAACAGCAGTTAGACAGTAACTTTGCTGACATTGCCAACATTGGCGGCCCTGAAGCGGGTTCTGTAACGGCTGCTTGCTTCTTGTCTCGTTTTACGGAATCTTACCCTTGGGCACATTTAGACATTGCGGGTACGGCTTGGTCGGGTGGCGCGAATAAAGGGGCAAGTGGTCGACCGGTTGCCTTGTTGACGCGTTACTTGCTTAGTAAGGCTTAAGCGACTTTCTCAGCTAGTGAAAAACGTAGATTCTAGTGATCATAAAGCGGCGATATTTTTATCGCCGCTTTTTTTTGATAAACCCATTAGGAATCAATATTTTAGTTTTCAATTGAACGGTTTCTATCCGCGTTTTGTGTGTTTGGCAGACTAGACTTTTGAGGTCTTCAATGCGAAAGTGGAGAGAATACGTGGCCTGTTTAATCTGGTTACAAACAATTTCATTTAGCATTTCAACGATTGGTTTTATATGTCAGATCTTGCGACGAATCAAAATGAAGAGACTCATGAGCCGGATGAAGAAGCGCTCATTTCTGCGCTACGCAATCAGGACGACATTCCTATTCTTATGGATGTTGTGACGGACCCAGATTCAGAAGACGATGGGGTCAGTCAGGAAGCGCATTTTGTGCATTCTGTTGAGGACATCACTGAGCAAGTTGAGTCTTCAGTTGAGGCGGTTGTCTCTCACCCCCCATCACGAGAAGCGTTAGAAGAAGCCATTGCTTCAGTCTTGCAGAAACGCTTGCCTGAGCTGGTTGCCGAAGTGATTCAGGTCATGCAGACGACTGAGACACAAAACGAAAACTAAGTTATCACGCTGTTTTTGTAGGATGTTTATTGAAACCGAACCCTATAGTTCTTTATCTGGCTATGACAGGGTATAATTCCACCCAATTAATTTTGACCGCGACATTACAAAGAGCTTTAAGACACCATAATGGAAAAAACTTACCAACCTCAAAGTATCGAACAACCTATTTATAAACGTTGGGAAGAGAGTGGCTATTTTTCACCTCAAGGCAACGGCACTCCTTTTTCGATCATGATTCCCCCGCCAAACGTCACAGGTAGTCTGCATATGGGGCATGCTTTCCAGCATAGCTTGATGGACGCCATGATTCGTCGTGAACGTATGAAAGGCAGTCGTACATTATGGCAACCAGGTTGTGACCATGCGGGTATCGCTACTCAGATGGTCGTCGAGCGTCAATTGGCAGCACAAAATGTCACTCGTCATGATTTGGGGCGTGCGAAATTTCTAGACAAGGTCTGGGAGTGGAAAGGCCAATCGGGGGGTACCATTTCTGACCAGATGCGTGTGTTGGGTGACTCTGTCGCTTGGGATAAAGAACGTTTTACCATGGACCCAGGCATGTCTGCGGCGGTACAGGAAGTGTTTGTTCGTTTGTTTGACGAAGACATCATTTACCGTGGTCAGCGTCTGGTGAATTGGGACCCAGTTTTACATACAGCGATCTCTGATCTTGAAGTCATCTCGGAAGAAGAAAACGGCTTCATGTGGTATTTCCGCTACCCACTAGCGGATGGCGTTAAAACCTCCGATGGTAAAGATCATATTGTGGTCGCGACAACGCGTCCTGAAACCATGTTTGGTGATGCCGCTGTAGCAGTGGCACCAGACGATGAGCGCTTTGCTTCCTTGGTGGGTAAAGAAGTTGAATTGCCTTTGGTCGGGCGTCGTATTCCTATTGTTGCTGACGAATACGTAGACAAAGAATTCGGCACAGGCTGTGTGAAAATCACGCCGGCTCACGACTTCAATGACTATGAAGTAGGTAAGCGTCATGACATGCCGTTGATCAATATTTTCAATGATGACGCGGCAATTAACGACAATGCCCCGGAAAAATATCGTGGTATGGATCGTTTTGATGCTCGTAAAGCCGTGGTCGCCGATTTTGATGCTCTGGGCTTGTTAGAGAAAGTGGCTGATCACAAGCTCAAAGTGCCTCGTGGTGAACGTGGCAACACCATTATCGAACCTTATTTGACACAACAATGGTATGTGGCGGTGGAAAGCCTCGCCAAGCCTGCCATCGAAGCGGTTGAAAATGGCGACATCCAATTTGTGCCAAAGCAGTGGGAAAACACCTACTTTGCTTGGATGCGAGACCTACAAGACTGGTGCATCTCTCGTCAGTTGTGGTGGGGTCATCAAATTCCAGCTTGGTACGACGCTGATGGCAAGGTGTATGTTGGTAAAGACGAAGCTAGCGTACGTGCTAAATACGGTTTGGCAGCAGATCTTGAATTAACGCAAGACGAAGACGTTCTAGACACTTGGTTCTCATCCGCATTATGGACCTTCGCGACGCAAGGTTGGCCGGAAGAAACACAAGACTTTATGGATTTCAGTGAGTCTGATGTTTTGGTAACCGGCTTTGACATCATTTTCTTCTGGGTCGCTCGTATGATCATGATGACCTTGAAGTTCACTAACAAAGTGCCTTTCAAAACCGTCTATATTACGGGCTTGATTCGTGATGAACGTGGCGACAAAATGTCGAAATCCAAAGGTAACGTCATTGATCCATTGGACTTGATTAACGGTATCGATATCGAGTCTTTAGTCGCAAAACGTACTTACGGCATGATGCAACCACGCTTGGCGGAAAAAGTTGAGAAAAATACTCGTGAGACTTATCCAGAAGGGATTCAGGCTTACGGTACGGACGCTTTGCGTTTCACCTTGTGCTCTTTGGCCTCCGGTGGTCGTGACATCAAGTTTGACCTAAACCGTTTGGAAGGTTACCGCAACTTCTGTAACAAAATCTGGAACGCCACACGTTATGTGTTGATGAACACAGAAGAACAAGACTGTGGACAAAATGGCGCGGATGTTGAGTTGTCGCTTGCTGATAAATGGATTATCTCTCGTTTGCAGCATGCTGAAGACGCCGTCAATCGTGCCTTCGAAACACATCGCTATGACCTTGCGGCACAAGCTTTGTACGAGTTTATGTGGCATGAATACTGTGATTGGTACTTGGAGTTGTCTAAGCCGGTACTATGGGATGAGAATGCCACAGCGGCTCAGTTAACGGGGACGCGTCGCACCTTGGTTCGTGTGTTGGAGGCTTTCTTGCGTCTGGCACACCCAATGATGCCATTCCTAACGGAAGAAATCTGGCAGCGCATTGCGCCGCTGGCAGGCGTTGAAGGCGACACTATTATGTTGGCGCAATACCCTGAAGCGGAAGAAACCAAAAAAGATACGCAAGCTGAAGCCGATGTGGAATGGCTTAAAGGAGTGATTCTAGGCGTTCGTAACATCCGTGGTGAAATGGACATTGCGCCTTCTAAACCGCTAACGGTGTTGTTCCGTAATGGATCTGAGCAAGATAAAGCGCGCTTAGAAGCGAACCTGACTTTCTTGCAAAAATTGGCGAAACTGGAGTCTGTGACTTGGTTGAACGCGGGTGACGAAGCGCCGATGTCGGCGACCGCTTTGGTCGGTGATATGGAAGTCTTGGTGCCGATGGCTGGTTTGATCGATAAAGATGCGGAATTAGCACGTTTGCAAAAAGAAATTGATAAGGCATCTAAAGACCTACAGCGTATTGAAGGTAAGTTGTCGAATGAAAGTTTTGTGGCGAAGGCACCTGAAGCCGTTGTCGCAAAAGAAAGAGCGAAATGCGATGACCTTAAGTTGGCGGTCAGTAAGTTAGAAGATCAAAAAGCCAGCATAGAGTCATTGTAAAAAAATGAGAGGTCAGGGCAGGTGTCCTGACTTCGCGCTTACTTTAATAAAAATAAAAAAAGAGGCGATCTAAATGCAACGACTGACGGGAAGTGTTAAGTGGTTTAATGATGCGAAGGGCATCGGCTTTATTAAACGAGAAGCGGATACTGACGTGTTTGTACATTATAAATCCATTTCTTGCACTGGACATAAAACCCTTAAGAAGGGGCAAAGTGTGAGCTTTGTCTTAACGAAAACAGATTTCGGTTTACAAGCGATGGATGTTCAAGTGGAAACGGGCTTAACTCAGCCTGTTCAAAAAGACATCAATGAACAGGCTGTAGGTCACTAGCTGTTTAACATTTTATGAGCCAGTTTGACAAAGTCGACTGGGGTTAAAATACCCACCAGTGTGTTGTTTGCGATGACTGGCAAGCAACCATACTTATTGTCAATGAAGAACTCGGCGGCTGTGTCGAGCGGCATTTCTGGGCTGATGGTCAAAATGTCCTTGTTCATGGCGTTGGAAATAGGTGTTTGTTGTTCTTTTTTGGACAGTTGCTGAGTGCCAAATTGACTCACAAGGTGGAAGGCATGACGCAAGTATTCCCGTTGAGTTAACATGCCCACGCATTCATTCTCATCATTGATGATGGGAATGTTGCGAATGTTCTTTTCCTGCATAATGGTTTTGGCGGTCGCCAGAGAGTCGTTCTCTCTCAATGTAATCAGCTTAGTAACCATTAAATCTGCGACGGTTTGCATTCTAGCTATCTCCTTGTACGACTGATAGGTTTGCATTGAGTTTGGGTGAAGAATGAGTAAAACGCAATGCGCAGCAATTGAGGTAGATCAATGATGACAGAAGAAGACTGGATGGCGCTGGCGATTAAACAAGCTGAAAAAGCGGCAGGCGAGAGCGAAATTCCAGTGGGTGCCATTATTGTGCAAAATGGCAAGGTGATCGGGGAAGGCTACAATTCGCCTATTTCGAGATGCGATCCGACGGCTCATGCTGAGATTCAAGCGATCCGAGATGCTTGTCAGCGAGTGGGAAATTATCGCCTTCCAGATGCGACCCTTTATGTCACGCTTGAACCTTGTTCTATGTGTGCTGGCGCCATTGTTCATGCTCGTATAGGGCGTGTTGTGTATGCGGCAACGGAGCCCAAAAGTGGCATTATTGAAAGCCAAGGGCAGTTTTTCGATGCGCCTTTTTTGAATCACTCTGTCACTGCCCAAGGTGGGGTGTTGGCCGAAGTGGCGTCGGAACAGCTGACACGATTTTTTCAGTATCGTCGAGCACAAAAGAAAAAGCTTAAAGCGTTGTCTAATCCCCCTACTTACTAATTAATTTGCCCCTTTTTTTGCAGAAAAGTCAGACTCTGCTGGCCTCTATTTGCCTCATTGATTTAAAATACCCGCACCATTTCCCCCAAAACTACAAATGAGGCAATAACCAACATGCTAACCCTGCATGGTTCCGCAGCGCTATCAGCGTTTCGTAAGGCAAAGTTATTAGCGAATATGACTGCATCTGTTCCGTCTGTTATCGACGTTGACGCTCAGTTTATTCATTTTGTTGAACTGGCTGATGATCAGTCTCTTACGTCTGAACAAGAGGTTGTTTTACAACGAGCACTTGAATACGGCCCTAAGTCGGCAGACATTCAATCGTCTGATCAGAGTGTTTTAGTTGTCCCTCGTTTGGGCACTATTTCTCCTTGGTCTTCAAAAGCAACGGATATTCTTCATAACTGTGGTTTGACCGCTGTGTCTCGTGTTGAACGTGGTGTTGAATATTTTATTCACAGCAGCAAGCCACTGACGTTAGAAGAGTTGGATTTGTTATCGGCCATGTTGCATGACCGTATGACAGAAAGCGTGCTCCCGGCATTGAGCGACGCTGCGCAAATGTTCTCCCATGCAGAACCGGCTCCGATGACCAGTGTTGATGTGTTAGGTGGTGGTCGTGCCGCTTTGGTTGAGGCAAACCGAAGCTTAGGCTTGGCATTGGCTGACGATGAAATTGATTATTTGGTTGAATCATTTATCGCTTTGGGGCGTAACCCAATTGACGTTGAACTAATGATGTTTGCCCAAGCAAACTCAGAGCATTGCCGTCATAAAATTTTCAACGCGTCTTGGACCATTGATGGCGAAGAGCAAGCGCGCTCTTTGTTTAAAATGATCAAAAATACCCATGAACATAATCCTCATGGCACCTTGTCGGCTTACAAAGACAATGCCGCCGTGATGGAAGGTCATCATGCGGGTCGTTTCTTCCCTTCTCCAGAATCTCGTGAATACGATTTCAGTCAAGAAAACATCGATATCTTGATGAAGGTGGAAACCCATAACCACCCAACGGCGATCTCACCTTTCTCTGGTGCGGCAACCGGTTCTGGTGGTGAAATTCGTGATGAAGGGGCGACGGGGATTGGTTCAAAACCCAAGGCGGGGTTGAGCGGTTACACCGTCTCTGACCTTAAAATTCCAGGTTACGAGCAACCATGGGAAAGCCATTACGGCAAACCTGCCCGTATCGTCACGCCATTGGATATTATGATCGAAGGTCCAATTGGTGGCGCGGCGTTTAACAATGAATTCGGGCGTCCAAACCTATTGGGTTATTTCCGAACTTACGAACAAAAAATCCAAGGTGCTTCACAAGAAGAAGTACGTGGTTATCACAAGCCAATCATGTTGGCGGGTGGTCTTGGTAACATTCGCCGTGAACACGTCGAAAAAGATGAAATCAAGGTAGGCGCTAAGCTTATCGTGCTGGGTGGACCAGCGATGTTGATTGGTCTTGGTGGTGGTGCCGCGTCTTCTATGGCCTCGTCTGATGGTAACGAAGACCTCGATTTCGCTTCTGTACAGCGCGGTAATCCAGAAATGGAACGTCGTTGTCAGGAAGTCATCGACCGTTGCTGGCAACTGGGGGATAAGAACCCAATCAGCTTTATCCATGATGTGGGTGCGGGTGGTCTATCGAATGCCTTGCCTGAGCTAGTCAAAGACGGTGAGCGTGGCGGTAATTTCGACCTTCGTAAGGTGTTGAATGATGAACCTGGCATGTCACCACTGGAGATTTGGTGTAACGAGTCGCAAGAACGTTACGTCATGGCGGTATCCGCGGATCGAGTGGATGAGTTCCGCGAAATCTGTGAACGTGAGCGTTGTCCGTTTGCCATTGTGGGTGAAGCCAAAGAAGAAATGCATTTGCAGGTAGAAGATGGCCATTTTGGTAACAAACCTGTGGATCTTCCAATGTCTGTGTTGTTTGGCAAGCCGCCGAAGATGCATCGTGAAGCCACCAAAGCGGTAATTGCAGGTGATGACTTCACCGCAATGGGTGTGGATCTGGCGGATGCGGCGAAGCGTGTATTGAGTTTGCCGACAGTGGCGAGTAAAAACTTCCTGATTACCATTGGCGATCGTACCATTACTGGTATGGTGGCGCGTGATCAAATGGTCGGTCCTTGGCAAGTGCCAGTCGCCGATGTAGCGGTCACTACGTCTTCTTTAGACAGCTACACAGGCGAAGCCATGACCATGGGTGAGCGTACACCTGTTGCTCTATTGGATGCGCCAGCGTCTGGTCGTATGGCGGTTGGTGAAGCCTTGACCAACTTAGCGGCGGCTCAGATTACTCAGCGTAGCCAGATTAAGTTGTCAGCAAACTGGATGGCCGCAGCAGGTCATGAAGGGGAAGACGAGAAACTTTATCAAACGGTTAAAGCCGTTGGTATGGAACTGTGTCCGGCATTGGATATTGCGATTCCAGTGGGTAAAGATTCCATGTCGATGAAGACTGTTTGGAAAGAGGGCGAGCAAGAAAAAGCCGTCACGTCGCCATTGTCTTTGGTAATTTCGGCGTTTGCGCCGGTTGCTGATGCTCGTAAAACCTTAACACCAGAATTGCAAAATAAAGCCGATACCCAGCTTTTATTGATTGACTTGGGTGCCGGTAAAAATCGTCTGGGCGGTTCTGTTATTGCTCAAGTATACAACAAGTTAGGTCAGCAGGCGCCAGATGTGGATGATGCTGCTGCACTGGCTGGCTTCTTCGATACCACGCAAGCGTTAAACGCAGAAGGTAAATTGTTGGCTTACCATGACCGTTCTGACGGTGGTGTGTTCGCAACCTTGACGGAAATGTCTTTTGCTAGTCATTTAGGACTGAACATCGACTTAGATGCTGTAGTTAACTCTGCCGAGCAAGTCGCGCCAGCCTTATTCAATGAAGAGTTAGGTGCGGTGGTTCAAGTTAATCAAGCGGATGTTGATGCGGTTGTGGCGGCTTATGCCAACGCTGGCGTTGCGGTGGCGGCGATTGCCACGCTATCGGGTGACGATCAAATTCGTGTGCGTTTCGCTGGCGAAACACTGTTAGAAGAAACTCGTATTAACTGGCAGCGAGTCTGGTCAGAAACCAGTTATCGTATTCAGGCGATGCGTGATAACCCAGAATTAGCACAACAAGAGTTCGACAATCTGTTGGATGCTAAGGACCCTGGTTTGTCCGCTAAGGTGACCTTTGATCACAACGAAGACATTGCCGCGCCTTTCATCGCCACAGGTGTGAAGCCTCGTATGGCCGTGTTGCGTGAACAAGGAGTCAACGGCCAAGTAGAAATGGCAGCGGCTTTCCATAAATCGGGCTTTACGCCAGTCGATGTTCACATGAGCGATGTACTGTCAGGTCGAATTGATTTGGCGGAATTCCATGGTTTGGTTGCTTGTGGTGGTTTCTCTTACGGTGACGTATTGGGAGCGGGTGAAGGTTGGGCGAAGTCCATTCTTTTCAATGCTCGTGCTCGTGATCAGTTCGAAGCTTTCTTCAACCGTCAAGACACTTTCAGTTTAGGTGTGTGTAATGGTTGTCAGATGTTGTCTAACTTGCATGAACTGATTCCAGGTGCGCAAAATTGGCCGAAATTTGTCCGTAACCAATCGGCACAATTTGAAGCACGTTTGGTGCAAGTGGCTGTGCAAAAATCCAACTCTATTCTGTTGGCAGGAATGGAAGGTTCTCGTCTGCCAATCGCTGTGGCACACGGTGAAGGTCAAACGGAATACCGTGATGACGCACATCAAGCACTGTTGCAAGCCAATCAACAAGTGGCACTGCAATACGTAGATAACTATGGTCAAGCGACGGAACGTTATCCGTTCAATCCGAACGGTTCTGCACAAGGCATCACTGGATTAACGTCTGAAGATGGTCGTGTGACCATTATGATGCCTCACCCAGAGCGTGTTTATCGTACGGTTCAGCATAGCTGGCACCCAAGTGACTGGGAAGAGCAAGCACCTTGGCTTCGCTTGTTCCAAAACGGTCGTAAATGGTTAGGCTAATCGGCTAATGGCTTAAACGAAAAGGCCTGATATTCAATAGAATATCAGGCCTTTTTTTGTCATCGGCTTAATCATGAGTCTGGTCTTAATTAGGTCATATCAAAGCCGCATTGTTAACGTCATTTACTGAACGTGTTGTGATTACTTGTGATTATCAAATGCTTCCGCTTCGTGCTTCATAATGAAGCGAATCAGACCCACTACGATACCAGCCACACCTAGGCTAAAGAGCATCAGAGCAAGTGGATTATCAGCAAAGGTAAAATACGCTGAGACATTTTCCCAAGAGGTAATAGAAGTACCCATAATTAAGCTCCTTTCGCTTCTAGATCGCCGACATTCGTTGTTGTACCACTTTTCGCTGGTACGGTTTCTGGGTATGGGTGAGCCAAGATTTCGACTTCGTCTAGACCCAATACTTCTACATTTTCTGGCACGCGTAGCATGTTGAATTTCTTCAATAGGTAAGAAACAGTGTAGCCAGGAACAAAGCCAAGTACCGCCATGATGATGGCGCAAATGGTTTGACCGTAAAGGCTGATTGCAGGGTTACCACCAACGTTTGGTGTACCACCTGCGAACACACCCACTAGGATAACGGCTACCACACCGGTTACACCGTGAACGGCAACGGCGCCAACGGCATCGTCAATGCCTTTTTTCTCAAGCAATTTCGCTGCGCCAACGGCAATGAAGCTGACACAAGTGGCGATGATGAAAGCCAAACCTGGATCGTATAAATCAAGGCCTGCTGCCACAGAGATGATACCCACTAGGCCACCAGACATGGTCCAGAAAGGGTCGCGAGTCGCAATGTAACAACCGATCACACCACCAGCAAAGCCCATTAGGGTGTTGAAAGCGAAAGCGGAAAGGTTCGTTGGGTTGTTGTAGATGGTTGTCCAGCCAGTGTCACCACCGTTAAAGATGATACAGCCACCTAGGAAACCGAAGAAGCCGAAGATGATCATCATCAAACCAATTAAGGTCATGGGTAGGTTGTGAGCACGAATTTGCTGTGGCACGCCATTGATGAACTTGCCGACACGAGGCCCTAGGTTAATAAGAACACCCAAGGTGAAGAAACCAGCAATAGCGTGCACCACACCAGATGCCCCTACGTCATGGTAACCCATTTCGGTGAGCATCCAGCCGTCTGGGTGCCAGCCCCAAGCGCCTGCAAGAATCCACACACCGCTACCCAGAATAACCGTTAGGATAAGGAAGGCACTAACGCGAATACGCTCGATAACCGCACCAGACATGATAGAACCTGTTGTTGCTCCGAATAGAGCGAAGGCGGCCCAGAAGATGCCTGTGCCCATGTCTTGTACGTCAGGTCCCATACTTTGTGCCCAAGGAAGGGCGGCAGACGCTTCTACTGGCATCAAACCACCAGGGAAAGCGTTGTAAATCCACCAGCCGAACAGGTAGAAAGTTGGGATGATAACGGCCAAAGCAAGAATGTTTTTCACCCCTGCGGCAAGGGCGTTCTTACTGCGCGACGCCCCCATTTCGTAGGCTAGGAAGCCTGCGTGAATCATTACCATGATAGCGGTACACCACCAGTAGAAAACTTCTACGTTCATCGCTTGGTGCATGTTGAAAATCGCTTGCTGAGCATCGAGGGATGCTTGCAAGGATTCCAGGGTTGGGGTTTCTGTAGCCATAGTTTGGTTCCTTTTTGTGAAAGTGGTTAGCTTTTAAGTGACCGAGGTCGTTATTTACACAGCGTCTTAGCGCGCTGTTTTTTTATGAAATTAAAAAGTTCTCAGTGGTTTGGCTGTCATGTTCAAGCAAATCGTCATCCGATCTGTCTTTTAACTTCACACCCGATAATTTCAGTGTTCGTGCTTCGCTTAATAGGTAAAAAGCCTTGCGTGCGGCTTCTGGATAGATCAAACCCGCTGGACGAATGTTAGAAATACAGTTACGAAAAGCGTCTGTATAGCCGACTTTTCCGCCCCAAGTTAAATACAGTCCTAAACTGTCGGGAGAGCTTAATCCTGGGCGCTCTCCAATCAGTACCAGCACACATTTGGCGTTGAGCCTTTCGCAAATATCGTCGCCAATGGCCACGCGACCTTGTTCGACAAAACAAATGGGGGCGACTGACCAAGCTGGTTGGTTTAATGGATTTTCTGTCGATAAATAACCAAACAGCGCCGCTAAAAAAGGCAAGGTATTTTGTTCAACCGCCAAGGATGACAGACCATCCACGACGGCAATGGCCAAGTCGTATTCTGTTGTTACGCTTTGGGCGTGTTGATCCAAGCGATTTGCTGAGGCTTGATCTAAGCGACGACCAAAATCCGGTCGTTGTAAGTAGGTTGCGCGGTCCGTCGCGCGGCTGTGCAAAAATAGGGGGGCACAGTTTGGGGCCCAATCCTGGGCCATAATTTGTTGTGCAAGCTGATGTGCATCGAGCTGAGTATGCACCGCATCGATGGCTTGCGCATGGGCCAGCTGAAAGGCCAATAAATGCTGGGTTGGCGTACTGACACCGGAGCGACCAAGACCAACACGGGCGTCAGTAAAGGCCTTTAGCTTTTGCCAGCTGTTCTTGGTGACGGCATCTTGTTGAGGCGATGTGTCTTGCGCCATTATCGGCCTCCAAGTAAACGTTGTAGCGAGGACTGAAAGGCCGAAGGCAACTGAGAATTCAACGTAAATTGTTCGTTGTTTTTGAAAATTTCCATCTTCGCCAACCAAGCATCGAATTCCGGTGCAGGCTTTAGCCCCAGTACGCGTCTGGCATACAGAGCATCATGGAACGAAGTGGTTTGATAGTTGAGCATGATGTCGTCAGAGCCAGGAATGCCCATAATGAACGTACAGCCTGCGACGCCCAATAAGGTCAGCAAGTTGTCCATATCATTCTGATCGGCTTGCGCATGGTTGGTATAACAAACATCACAACCCATTGGTAGGCCAAGTAACTTGCCACAAAAATGATCTTCTAGGCCGGCTCGAGTAATCTCTTTGCCATCGTACAAATATTCCGGTCCGATGAAACCAACGACGGTGTTAACCAATAATGGATTAAATTTGCGTGCCACCGCATAAGCTCGAACTTCACAGGTTTGTTGATCTAAGCCGTGATTGGCGTTTGCCGACAAGGCGCTGCCTTGGCCTGTTTCAAAATACATGACATTGTTGCCAACCGTACCACGCTTCAAAGACAAGGCGGCGTCTTGAGCTTCGGCCAAGGTGGCGAGGTTGAAACCAAAGCTGTCATTGGTCGCTTGGGTGCCGCCAATGGACTGAAACACCAAATCCACAGGAGCGCCTTGTTCAACGCACTCAATGGTATTGGTGACATGAGTCAGCACGCAGGACTGCGTTGGAATCTCGTAATGCTGGATAACTTCATCCATCATCTTGATGAGTCGTGTGGCCTGCTGAACATTGTCGGTCGCTGGGTTGATGCCTATCACAGCATCGCCATTGGCATACAACAAACCGTCTAACATACTGGCAGCAATACCGGTTAAATCGTCGGTTGGGTGATTAGGTTGCAAGCGAGTGGAAAGGTGGCCTGGTAAACCTATGGTGTTACGAAACGCCGTACGAACATGGCATTTCTTCGCAACCAAAATCAGATCTTGGTTGCGCATGATCTTACTTACTGCCGCCGCCATTTCAGGGGTCACCCCAGCACGGATGGATTTCAACACTTCTGGGCTGGCTAAGTCGCTTAATAACCAATCGCGAAAACCGCCTACAGTAAGATGAGAAATAGGCGCAAAGGCGGCTTTATCATGCTCGTCTATAATTAAGCGTGTGACTTCATCGTCTTCGTAGGGAACCAGAGGCTGCTCAAGAAATAACGGTAATGGCACGTCGGCTAACGTCATTTGTGCCACCGCACGCTGCTCAGCGGTTTCTGCTGCCACGCCAGCTAAACGATCACCAGAACGCGCAGGAGTCGCTTTGGCCATAAGGTCTGCAAGGTCTGCGAAGGTAAAGGTTCGCTCTCCCAGAATATGACGAAATTGCGGTGTGTTGCGGTTTGGACTCATGTGTTAGCTCTTTAAATGGTTTTACTCATACAGTGAAACGACACATCGTGCTTTCTATGATGAGGTGTAAAAAAGGCATAGGTTTTGCTGTTATCTACTTTATGAAAATTACCGAAGAAGCGTTATCGAATAATGGCAAACTTTAAAAAACCTTATATATCATTGCTTTATGGTTTTATAAGGCTGAGGCGGGTGACATTAATATGTTAAATGCAAATCAAAATGCACCAAGGTGGGGCGGAGAGTTTCAGTTTTCTGAAGCTCATGATGCCGATTTGCATGCCAACAATCTGACCAATTGGCAGCAAGAGTATGATCAAACCAGTCGAGGCAGTTTTTATGGCAGTATTGTTGAGCTGTCTTTTGATGGTTTACAGGTATTTAGTGAACATACCAGTCAAGCGTTACAACAAAAGTGCGTCGTCTGGCCTGATTCTGTGTGGCTGGGCATTCCATTTGAAGGCCAGCAGGCCAGTCGTATTAATGGCTTAACCATTCGCCCTGATACTATTATGTGTCGCCCTGGCAGCTGTGAGTTTCAGTTATCCACACCGGAAGAATACGATTTGTTTGGTTTAGTGGTAGATCAAGGTAACCTTATGAAGGTTGCTGACATTCATGGCTTGGATTTGAACTGGAAAGAGCTTACTGAACACGGTCGCCTTGGCGTGCCGGACAAAACCTTGGAAGAGGTTCGTTTTTTGCTGCATCGTTTGTTGTCGGTAAAGCAGAATGAAACCCCGTCGCGTCTGCAAAAAGACATTGTTCTGATGGCGCTTTTAGAGGTACTAAAAGTCGAGACACCACAACCGGCCCGAACACAAAGCTATTATCATCGTAAAAAAGTCGTGGACTGCGCTCGATGCTTTTTGGATCAACACATGGATGCACCAGTAACGGTGACGCAACTTTGTGAAGTCGCCAGCGTAAGTCGTCGTACCTTACAGTACAGTTTTGAGAGCATTCTTGGGGTAAGTCCGATTCAATATCTGCGTTTTACTCGTTTAAACGGTGTGCGTCGTGATCTGGTTAAAGCCAGTTTTGATGGAACATCGAATACGATCAATGTCGGCCAAATTGCTGCGCAATGGGGATTTTGGCATCTGAGTCAATTTGCTAAAGATTATAAACAACTGTTTGGTGAACAGCCTTCTCAAACGCTTGATTGGCACTGTTAATCTTGTCGTTAGCTTGCCTCTTTTGGTCTGCATTTTCTCTTTATTCTACTCAGTTATAAACAATTTTTATAAACCAATAGATTTTTTTCATTAAGAGAAAATAAGAATCAATAGTATCTTTGTTCCTTCGTGCGATTTTTTTGCATCTTTCAAAACAACAAAGTACTCAGCGCGAGTATGACTAGAGGTTCAATATGAAAAATAAATGGGTTTTATCTTTGCTGATGTTAAGTATGGCGGGGGCCACACAGGCGGCAGAACCAACCTATGAATTTGGCATTACTTTAAAGGACTATCAGGGCGACAAAACAAGCTCAGTGTCATATGGCGGACAAATTGCGCGTCATGCATTGCACAACTCAATCAAAGTATTGAGCAAGCAAGGTAACGGCAAAGACAATCAAGCTTTGCTTGATGAATTAAACCTATACTTTTCAGGCTCGGCTGCAGGTCGCGATATTATCGACCCGGTTTCTAAGCAAGGTTTTGCGATCAAACAAAACGAAATTGATGAACTGTCATCCGGTAAAGACTTAGCAACCAGCGCTTACAAAGGTGTGGTAACTGGCTGGCCAGGAAACATGACGGCGGCTGAAGTGCTTAACAGCATGATTGCTAAAGCGGCGAAAACTAAAGGCGGGTTTGATCCAGTTAATGGCTACGACTACATCCAGTTGATTTCGAAATTCTCAATGGGTGCGGTTTTCTACAACAAAGCGGTAAACCATTATCTAGATGAAAAGTTAGGTGCCGATGTGCATCCTAATGATAAAGCCTACAAAGACGGTGTGGCCTACACAGGTAAAGAGCATGTTTGGGATGAAGCCTTTGGTTACTTCGGTGCGCCTATCCATGCTTTAAACTTAACGCCCAAAGACATCGTTGATATTACAAAAATGAAGCCGGATGTGTTTGCTAAGGCGGATTTCAACAAAGATGGTGTGGTAGATCTGAAATCTGAAATGGCATTTGCACACGCTTATTATGCAGCAAGTGTTGATGCCTCAGGTGGCACACAATATTTCCACACCATCATGAAAGCTTTTTACGATGGTCGTAAGTTGATCCAAGACGCACAAGGTGAAAAGCTGTCGACAGCTGAGCGTCAAAAGCTACAGGCTTATGCTAAGGTGATTGCGGATAACTGGCAGAAAGTTATTGCTGAAGCCGCGTTCAAATACGCTGGCAGTGTCTACAAAGACATTGAAACCCTGCAAAAAGCGGAAAAATCCAATGGCGACATCGCAAAGCCTTACCGCAACTATGTGAAGCATTGGGGTGAATTGAAAGGGTTCACTCTGTCATTGCAAGCGGCGGGTCGTGAATTGGGGGAAACGCAAGTTCAATTGAATCGTTTAACCGGTTTCAGCCCAGTGTTGTTTGGTGACTCTCAAGTGGTTGCCGTTGGCGCTGACGGTACATTCATTCAAGCTAAGAGTATTTCTATGAATGAGTACAAGTTGAACATGCTAAAACTGCAAGTGCATTTGGCTGAGAAGTTTGCACTGAAAGCCAAACTGAATGATCGTACGGCTGGTATTTCTGATTTAATGGAAAACCTGAATACAGGTGTGAGTGCTGAAAACGACTAATGTCTGAGCCTATAATATGAGAAGGCCATGTGCCTTCTCATATATTTTGGGCTTTCTTTGAGTGTGTATGACGTATCTTGATTGGTTGCTGAGTGTACTACAACAGACGCTTGTGGATTTGCAGAGCGCGCAGAAGCGAGTGTCGATATGGTATCTGGCATCGGCTTTTATTGTCGCGGTAGGCTTTTACGCTTGGCGCTATCCTAGTCAAATTAAACCGCATCTTAAAATTCTTTTCTCGCCTAACGTCTGGTGGCATCAATCTGCTCGACTCGACTATGTTATTTTTTTCGCAAATCGCTTTATTATGGCGTTGTTGTCACCACGGTTACCCAGTAGCGTTCTGCTGACGACTTGGCTCTATTATCAGAGTCAGAATTGGTTGCCCAGCTTGGGTGAACTAAGTTTGCCAACAGCTTATGTTATTGCTTTGTTCACCTTGTGCTATTTTTTGCTGGACGACTTCAGCCGCTTCTATTTGCATCGTCTGCTGCATAAATGGCCTATTTTATGGGCGTTTCATCGGGTGCATCACAGTGCAAAAGTTCTGACGCCTATTACGGTGTTTCGTACTCACCCTGTAGAAGGGGTTCTTTTCTTTTTTCGTTCCGCTTTGGTTCAAGCGATGTGCATTACTTTCTTTGTTAGCGTGTTCCCAGGGCAGGTGTCCTTGTACACAGTGTGGGGCGTTTCCATCTTTACTTTTGTATTTAATGTGTTGGGTGCTAATCTGCGTCATTCTCATGTGGTATTGAGCTACGGACGCTGGGAAAAATGGTTGATTTCACCAGCGCAACATCAGCGTCATCACTCTTCAGCGATAGAAGATTATGATTGTAATTTTGGTGTGGTACTCGCGCTTTGGGACAGAGTGTTCGGCTCTTGGAAACAAGCCGATTGGCAGCAAAAACTGGTGTTTGGGACTAACACACGTTTTGATGAAAAGGGTTTACTAAATATGTATTTAGAGCCCTTTCAATATGCATTCGAGAGTATGAAGCGTCGTCTTTTTGCTAAAATGCCAGCCATTATTATGATTCTGGTGTCCACCACTTCTCTTTTTTATACCACTTAACCTAGGTTAATTCTTCTAACGGTAATTCAGTGTACTCTGCTGGCCATAGTGAAACACAGAGGAAAATACGAATGTCTGATTTACATGCTTACTTAACAGACCTCAAACTAACAACACCTGATGAATTGTCACTGGCCTTTGTGGGGCAATTGCAGGCGGCACATATCGCTAAGTATAGTTTCAATAGTTTGGCGGTATTGCTTGGTGAAGAGGTGTCTCTTGATCTAACCAATGTCTATGAAAAAATTGTGCTGCATGGCTTGGGGGGGTATTGCTTTGAACATAATAAGTTGGCGTTTGAATTATTGAAAAGCCTTGGTTATTCCGTTCGTTTGGTGATGGCTCGAGTATTAAATGGACAAGAAGTGGATCGTCCTCGTACACATCGCGTTACGCTGGTTAATATTGATGGCAAGAGGTATCTCCTTGATGTCGGCTTTGGTGCGGACTGTCCTATTGCGCCCTTGTTGTTGCAATCAGATTTGGAACAAAAAATTGGTCATGATAATTATCGTATTGTGCTACGAGATGGTGAATATGATTTGCAGATTCAAAGATCGGATAATTTTTATACCTTGTATCGTTTTGATCTAGCCGAATACACAGATGCAGACTGCATGATGGGGAATTTTTTCTCGTCTAAGTACCCTAAAGCGGTGTTCGTAAACAATTTGGTGGCGAGTATTAAAGACGTCAATCAAACCTCAGGCATACGTAATCATGTGTTTTTTACCCGTCAACATGGCATCGAACAGGAAAATCTAATCGACTCCGCGCCAGCTTTACATTCCTTGTTGGCTGAAGTGTTTCATGTGCATGTGGAAATGGTCATTGCGGAGCATTTATTTGACCGATTTATTGCCCCCAATTTGGCAGAATTATCGAGCCCTAATACTGCTCAACAATCATAATCGAGACAAGGAAGTTTGTTATGAATCCTCTTATCACATTATTTGTGTGGGCTTTATTAATGGCGTCGTCTTTTGTGGTGTCTGGCAATATGGTGGACTACGCCAGCCCCATCGCCACGGCATTTTTTCGTTTCGTGCTGGCTTTGTTGCTGATGACGGGCATTTGGTTTATCAAAATACAGCTAACAAGATCGACCAGTAAAGGGCAACAGCTAGCCCAGCTTAAAGTGCTTTTTTCTGGGAAAAAGGTTTGGCAATACGCTTTGATTAGCGGTGCTTTAGTCGGCTTTTTTATCGGTTTGTTTGTCGCTTTAGAGTCTACTACGCCTTTGCATACGTCTGTGCTTTATACCTTAGTGCCGCTGATGGGGGTGTTGATTGCTAAATTTTGGTTAGGTGAGTCAGCGTCGTTACTCAAGGTGTTTGGTTTTGTGCTGGGTTCTTTGGGGGCTGTTTTGGTGTTATTGGCGACTCAAGGCAATGGGCCTTTTGTCTGGCATAAAGGGGATTATATCTTTCTTGGAGCCTCTGTTTTATTGGCCTTTCATGTGGTGTCAGTACAAAAATGGGGGCAATCCGTTGGGGCGTTTGAAGGGGCCTTTTTGATCATGCTGTTTGGCTCTCTGTGGTTGTTGCCTATCGCCTTGATGTGGGGAGACTTAACCAAAGTGGCTTGGGACAATTTTGGGTTTTGGTTGAACGGTTTGTATTTGACCGTGTTTACCACGCTTTTTACCTTTATGCTGCAACAAACCTTAGTGCGTTCTGTGGGCGCTAACCGTATTTTAGCGGCTTCCTATACCATTCCCGTTTGGGTCGCGCTGTATCTAGCGTTGTCGTCATGGCAGTGGTTATTGTTGTTCAATATGGGATTTGCATTAGGATTGGTATGCTTGCTGGTGGCTTTGTATTTGATCGATCAGCAGAATAGGTTTAGACCTGTTGTCGGTGGGTAAGCTTTCGTTAAACGCATTTAGTTAAAGGCATCTGGATACAGCATGGACAAGGCGCAATTAGAGATTGAATTTCAACACCACTTTGCAGAGCAGGGTTACGATATTGATTGGCAAAAACTGTCTTTGTCGATGAGTTTTCATGCTGTGGCGAAAGGTGATTTTTTGTTTCGCCAAGGAGAGTATGCTCAGCGCCTCTTCTTTCTTCACAAAGGCCTGGTTCGTTACGTGAATATTTCCTCAGAGGGCAAAGAGTTCACAAAGACCTTCGTTCGAGCGCCAAAAATCATCGGCTCCACTCGTGCCATGGTGGAAAACTCCGCTACCTTGTTTGGCATTCAGGCTTTACAGGATTGCGTGATTAGCTCTTACGATTGGCAAGATTTTTATGCTCAGATGCATCAGGACTTAGGTTTTTTGACCTATTACAGCCGTTTCATGGAGCAAATTTTTCTGACGAAAGACGCACGGGAAAGTGCGTTCGTTGAGCATTCTGCAGAACGTCGTTATTTGGACTTTTGTGTGGATTACCCCGATTTGAAAGATGCCATTCCACAGCAACAAATTGCTTCTTATTTAGGCATTACACCAGTGGCGTTGAGCCGCATTCGTCAAAAAATCAGGTTAAAGTCGAAAGGTTGATTCTCTGACATCATCAAATCAACCTTATGTTTATTGTGACGCTTGAAAGATGACTGAAGACAGACGTTATTCGGCTTCTTTGGCCATGATCTCTTCCAGCGCGCTTTTAAAGACTTCTGCTGGCTGTCCGCCTGAAATCGCATATTTATTATTGATGATGACGGTCGGAACGGAACTGATGCCATTTTGCTGCCAAAATGCTTCTTGTTCTCGAACCTCATCAGCATAATGCTGGCCTTCTAATATGGCTTTTGCTTCGGCTAAATCTAAATCCACACTGGCGGCTAGGTTGGCGAGCACCGAATAGTCACTGACGTCTTGGTTATGAGTAAAGTGAGCTTTGAACAAGGATGCCTTTAATTCAGCCTGCTTATCTTGAGTGGCCGCCCAATGCAGAAGACGATGCGCATCAAAGGAATTTCGCATACGGCTGTCATCGGTGAAGTTGAAGTCAAAGTCGACCTCCTTACCACGGGATTGAATCATGGCGCGGTTTTGATCGGATTCTTGCTCAGTGATGCCATATTTTTCGATGATGTGTTCACGAAAACCTTGCCCTTCCGCTGGCATGTTGGGGTTCAATTCAAAAGGCTGAAACGTTAAATCGACTGTGACAGAGTCATCTAATTGGTCAAGGGCTTTGTTTAAATTCCCCAGACCGACGACGCACCAAGGGCACATGATGTCTGAAACAAATTGAATAGTAAGAGAGGTGCTCATAATGTGATACCTAATAAAGAATGATTAGGAACTTGTTATGGGCATTCCAAACAAATTAAAGGTATTTAGCTGAAATAACCTGCAAGATGCGCAAATTTTGCATCTTGTTTGAATAAAAAACACAGCCCACATAAGCATGAGAGCTGTGTTTTCTTTGGCATTGTTGTTTAGGTCTTTTATACAATGCCAGCATCAATGATGAAGTTTTGTCCAGCACAGGCTCGGCTGTCATTGGACCCTAGAAAGAGTGCCATGGCGACAATGTCATCGGGCTGAATGCGGAACTTCAGTGATTGAATGTCAATAAACTGCTGATCGAGTTCCGGTGTAAGCCAAAGAGCTTTTTGACGTTCTGTCACAACGGCGCCAGGCACTATCGAGTTGACTCGAATGCCTTTGGGGCCTAACTCTCGTGCCATAGTTCGTGTCATTGAATGAATGGCCCCTTTTGATGTTGTGTAGCCCACCATGCCATCTCGACCTCGCATCCAACTGATGGAACCCATGTTGATGATGCTGCTGCCTTCTGACATGTATTTTGCTGCGGCTTGCATACCAAAAAAATGTGGGCGCATATTGATGTTTAAACAGTTATCCCAATAGTCGGGGGTCACCTCTTCCATTTTATGACGATCGTCTTTCCCTGCATTGTTAATTAACACGTCTAAACGACCACATTCACTTGCCGCATCCGCAATGGCCGTTTGCAGTGCGTCTATGTCACGTACGTCGACTTGTCGAAACCAAGGCGTCGCTTGGTATGTATCGGTCAACCTTTGGTTTAGTGCTTGCGAGGCCGACTCATCAATATCAATATAAGCTACTTGTGCGCCTTGGCGGACAAAGTGTTCGACTAAGCATTCGCCGATACCTGATCCACCGCCAGTAATAAAAACCACCTTACTTTTAAGGGAGGGGTATTGGTTTGTTAATGTTGCCATGTATTATTCTCCAAGCTCGACCAAGTTATTTGTTCAATCCAGCAATACACACATATTTTGTGTTGATGTAGTCGTCGATACCGTATTTGGAACCCTCGCGACCTAGCCCTGATTCTTTATAACCGCCAAACGGCGCGACTTCAGTGGCAATAACTCCAGCATTTACGCCAACTAATCCACTTTCCAGAGCTTCAGCGACGCGGAAGATACGACCAATGTCGCGTGAGTAGAAATAAGACGCTAAGCCATATTCGGTATCATTGGCCATGGCAATGACATCTTCTTCACTTTCAAATGAGAAAACTGGGGCAAGCGGGCCAAAGGTTTCTTCTTTTGCGAACAGCATGTCTTGTGTGGCGTTAGCAATGACGGTTGGTTGGTAAAAATTCTCGCCTAAATCGTGACGTTGACCGCCCGTGACCAGTTTGGCTCCTTTTGCCAAAGCGTCTTGTACATGTTCGTCGACTTTATCTACGGCTGCTTTATTAATTAGAGGACCTTGTTCGACACCGTCTTCGGTGCCTTTGCCTACTTTCATTGCGGCAACTTGTGCGGCAAATTTTTGTACGAATTCGTCATAGACACCGGCTTGAACATAGATGCGGTTGGCACAGACACAGGTTTGACCAGCATTGCGGTATTTAGACAGCATAGCGCCGGCCACGGCTTCATCAATGTCAGCATCATTAAAGACGACAAAAGGTGCGTTACCGCCTAATTCCAAGGACACCTTTTTCATGGTGTCAGCGCAGTCTTTCATTAGTAATTTGCCGATTGGCGTCGACCCGGTAAAGGTAAGCTTTCGTACCACAGACGAATCCGTCAATGTTTTTGCGATGTTGCGCGCAGGACCGGTAACGACGTTAATGACACCCGCAGGGATCCCTGCTTCTAACGCCAGCACGCCCATAGCTAATGCACTTAATGGGGTTTCTGAGGCTGGCTTAATGATCATGGTACAACCTGCTGCCAAAGCGGGTCCGGCTTTTCGTGTAATCATAGCGGCAGGAAAGTTCCAAGGCGTAATCGCAGCACACACACCGACGGGTTCTTTCATTACCAATACTCGGCGATCTGGCGCATAAGTCGGAATCATGTCACCGTAGATTCGCTTACCTTCTTCTGCAAACCATTCTATAAACGAAGCCGCATAGCCGATTTCACCACGGGACTCTGCAATGGGTTTGCCTTGTTCCGCTGTCATTAATTTAGCCAAATCTTCTTGGTTGGCCATTAATAGGTCATGCCAACGACGTAACAGTGCGGCGCGTTCTTTTGCGGTTTTTTGTTTCCAGATTTTTTGTGCCGCATTGGCGGCTTCAATGGCGGCTTGAGTTTCTGTCTCACCAACGCTGGCAATACGAGTGATGAGTTCTCCTGTGGCTGGATTAAAGACATCAAGAGTGTCTCCCGAGTTAGCATCAACCCACTCACCGTTAATTAAACATTTCGTTTGCAGTAGGGCTTTATTTTTCAATTCAAGCATTGTGTTACCTCGGTATTTGTCTGGATCGGAATATTATGTTTATTAGTCAGACTAAGGATAGTTCTTGACTTGTCTTATGTCTTATATAAGATTTATACCACAAGAACGAAGAAGCCGTAAACATCCGCCACCGGAAAGACGGCAAATGAATAAGAATAAAGATGATCAGCTAACAGGGCAGCAACATGGTTAAACGTATCGAAGACTTACGCAGTCAGCGTTGGTTTGCGCCGGATAATATGCGCGCATTTGCACACCGCCAGCGTACTCAGCAAACTGGCTATAAGCGCAGCGATTTTATGAATCGTCCTGTCATCGGCATTATTAATACTTGGAGTGATATTAGTACATGCCACACGCATTTGAGAGAACGTGCTCAGTTTGTCAAAGAAGGCATCATTCGAGCGGGCGGGTATCCTCTAGAATTGCCTGCCATGTCTCTTGGCGAAGTCATGGTGAAGCCAACGACCATGATGTACCGAAATTTTCTGGCAATGGAAACAGAAGAGTTATTACGCAGTCATCCTATTGATGGCGCCATCTTGATGGGCGGTTGTGATAAGACCACGCCAGGGTTGTTGATGGGCGCCATCAGTATGAACATCCCAGCCATTTATATTCCTGCTGGTGCCAGCTTAAATGGCAACTTTAAAGGGCAGAAAATCGGCACAGGGACGCATACCCGTAAGTATTGGGATGAAAAGCGTGCGGGTAATTTGAGCGATGAAGATTGGTTAGAATTAGAAGCCAAAATGACTCGCTCTGTCGGCACCTGTAATACCATGGGAACCGCTTCCTCTCTAACGTCCATGGCCGAAGTATTGGGCTTTTGTTTGCCAGGATCGGCCACCATTCCCGCGGCCGACTCGGCACATCAACGATTGTGTTCGCTTGCAGGTGAGCGCATCACCCAAATGGTATTTGAAGAGTTAACTCCGAAAAAATTGGCCACCAAAGAAGCGTTCGAAAACGCCATTATCACCTATGTCGCTTTGGGTGGCTCAACCAATGGCATTATTCATTTAATCGCGATGGCTGGTCGTGCTGGTATCGACTTGCCCATGTCGACCTTTGATGAATGGGCGCGGAAAGTTCCAGTGATCGCCAATTTAATGCCGGCGGGCGAATATTTAATGGAAGATCTTTTCTATGCTGGTGGTCTGCCTGCATTGCTCACTCGTCTTACCGATCATCTTCATCTTGATCAACACAATGTTAATGGTCGTACCTTGGGTGAAAATTTAGCGGGTGTTGAAATCTTTAATGAAGATGTGATTCGACCCTTAAACAACCCAGTTACCGCGCATGGCACCATTGGCGTGATTAAAGGTAACTTGTGTCCTGACGGCGCGGTTTGTAAACCTTCTGCGGCCTCACCTCATTTATTAAATCATCGTGGTAAAGCGTTAGTCTTTGAAAATCATGCACAGATGAATGCACAGATTGATGATCCTGATTTGGAGGTAGATGAAAATACCGTATTGGTCTTAAAAAATGCGGGGCCGATTGGTGGACCAGGTATGCCTGAATGGGGAGGGTTACCCATTCCGAAAAAACTGTTGCAAAAAGGCGTTCGTGACATGGTGCGTATCTCGGATGCGCGTATGAGTGGAACGCATTATGGCACGTGTATTTTGCACGTTGCGCCAGAGTCATATGTCGGTGGGCCATTGGCGTTTGTTCAAACCGGTGATTGGATCGCGTTAGACATGGAAAACCGTTCCTTGAATCTGGAAATCAGTGAAGAAGAAATGGCGTCAAGGAAGGCCGCTTGGGCACCGCCACCACCAAAATTTGCTCGAGGTTATGGGGCAATGTTCAGTACTCATGTAACTCAGGCCAATGAAGGGTGTGATTTTGATTTTTTACAAGGTGACGCTGTCATCGATGAACCGGAGATTTTTTAAATGAGTAACACAACAAATCCATTTAAGCAGCGTTTGCTAGACGGCCAGAAACTGATTGGTGGTTGGACATTGTCTGGAAGCCCAACCGTGGCCGAAGCAATGGCGTTTTTAAATTATGATTATTTGGTGGTGGATTTAGAGCACAGTCCCGCCAGTATTCATGATACTACGCCTATTTTGCGTGCTGTTGAGCAAACGCCAACGGCAGCGGTGATTCGTATGCCGAGCCATGATCCCATTGCCATTAAGCAAGTGCTAGATCAAGGTGGAATGACGCTGTATTTTCCCTTTGTTGAGTCTGTTGCAGAAGCCAAAGCGATTGTTCAAGCGAGTTTGTACCCACCATTGGGCAAGCGTGGTTTTGCCAAAATGCATCGTGCCGCACGTTACACCACCTTAGAAGATTACCCAACAGCAGCCAATGAACAAGTCTGTTTGATTCCTCAACTGGAAACGCCTGAAGCCTTGTTGTTGGCGGTGGAAATCGGTCAGTTAGAGGGCGTCAGTGCGGTCTTTATTGGCCCAGGTGATCTGTCTATGTCGATGGGGCTGCCGGGTCAGGTCAATCATCCTGATGTTAGAGCCAAGATCGTGGCATGTGTGCAAGCCTGTCGTCAGGCTGGCATTCCTGTTGGAACGGTAATGCCGACGCCAGAAGATGCAAAATGGGCATTAGAAACGGGTTTTAGCTTTGTCTCCATAGCGAATGATCTGGCCAATATGTTAGGTCAGTGTAAAGCTCATCTTGCGCAAATGAAATAACCATAAAAGGTATCTCTAATGCTTTTTTTAACAAGAATAATAACCTGGCTCGGACGGCTAAATTTAGCGGTGATTTGGGTCTTTAAATACCTTGCCATTACGGCGGTAGCGGTCATGACGAGTATTATTTTGATACAAGTCTTTTGTCGTTATGTGTTGAATGACTCATTACCTTGGTCAGAAGAATTGGCCCGCTATTTAATGGTGTGGATGACATTTTTAGCTTTGCCTGTGGTGTCCCGTGCCAAGCAGCATGCCGCGTTGGATATTATCCTTGGGAGCTTACCCAAAAAGCTGGGGCTGGTGTTAGAGCTGATTTTGTATGCCTTGGTCGGCATCGTGCTGTATTACGCTTTTAACAAAAGCTTAGATTTTGCCTTGAAAGGGACACGCATGTTAGCGACGGCGTTGCCCATCACCAAGGCTTGGTCTTATATGGCCATGCCAGTTGGGTTTGGGGTCATGATGTTGGTGTACCTAGAGCTTGTGTTGATCACCATATTACGTCTTGTTACCGGCGCAAATGATAAGTCATTTGAGCTGTCTGAAAGTCACGAGGAATAAGCATGGGCATTTCATTTTTTTGGATCTTGTTATCCGTAATGTTTTTGGGAATGCCAGTTGCATTCGCGCTGTTATTTGCGCCTGGCCTGAGTCTATTTTTAGAAGGCAAGGAGATGTTTTATCTGTTGCTGACTCAGCGTCTTTACAACGGCATTGATAGTTTCCCTTTGATGGCCATCCCCTTCTTTATGTTGGCGGGTGAAGTGATGAACCGTAGTGGTATCACTTTATCTCTTGTGCAAGTAAGCCAAGCTTTTATTGGTCACTTGCGAGGCGGTCTGGCGCAGATAAACATATTGTCTTCCATGTTGTTCGCTGGTTTAAGTGGTTCGGCGGTAGCGGACTGTTCAGCGCTTGGTAAAATGCTTATTCCTGCCATGGAAAAAAATGGCTATTCACGTCGTTTTGCGGCGGCGGTGACCGCGGCTTCTTCTGTCATTGGTCCCATTATTCCGCCCAGCGGTATTATGATTTTATACGCCTTTGTGATGAACGTTTCGGTTGGTGGGCTGTTTGCAGCCGGTCTGATTCCCGGAGTGCTAGTCGGCGGCAGTTTAATGTTAATGACTTGGTATTTGGCCCGTAAACGCGGTTACAAAGTGGCCTCTGAAAAAGCCACTTGGCCTGAACGAGGGACTGCGGTGAAGCAGGCTTTTTGGCCGTTAATGACCCCTGTTATTTTGTTAGGTGGTATCTTGTCAGGGGTTTTCACGCCAACAGAAGCCGCAGCCGTTGCTGCAGCCTATGCGTTATTGGTGAGCTTACTCTCTCGTACAATGAGTGTGTCGAACTTGCCAAGCCTATTTTATGCGACGGCGAAATCGTCGGCAGTGATCTTATTTTTGGTGGGCAGTGCCGTTGCGTTCTCAGCGGTGATTAGTTTGTCTGGTGCGCCACAAAAAGTCGCTGGGGTAATGGTCTCTTTGACAGAGAATCCATTATTGTTATTGCTGATTATTAACCTCTTGTTGTTGTTTGTTGGCATGTTTTTAGATGCTGGGCCAGCCATCTTGATATTAGGGCCTATCTTAGGACCAATTGTGACTCAGTTTGGTATTGACCCTTTGCACTTTGCCATTGTGATGTGCGTTAACTTGACCATTGGTCTCACGACGCCGCCTATGGGCTTGGTACTGTTCGTCGCGTCCAGTGTGAGTGGTGAAAAGGTGGAAACCATTAGTCGAGAAATGTTGCCTTATTTAGCGGTGCATATTCTAGTGATTTTGTTGATTACTTATATTCCAGCATTGACGATGACTTTGCCTCGTTTATTAGGTTTTGCTTCTTGATGGCCTTGTATCGAAAGTCATGGTTAGTGAGCCTTAGGAAGACGGGGATAAGGAGTCAGCATGGACACTGCTAGTCTGTTGTTGCTGCTGTTTATTGCTCTAGGCAGTTATATTCAAGCGACCACTGGGTTTGCTTTCGGCTTGATCGTGGTCAGTGGTGTCTCCGCGCTTGGGTTGGCTCCGATTGAAGTGACGGCTTTTGTCGTAAGTGCTTTGAGTTTGACCAATGCTGCGGTTGGCTTGTATGGCGGCCAGTGGCGCGAGATGAATTTTCGTGCCTTTGGTTGGATGATAGTGTCGTGTCTGCCAACAACGTTATTCGGTGTCTGGTTGTTGGGCTACTTAGGTGACAATGGGGTGAATCTACTGAAATTATGTTTGGGTGGATTTATTGTTGTCAGCAGCTTGGTCATGATGGCGCAGAGTCATCGACGGCGTGCTGCTTCGTCTTCTTTTGCGTTTGCTAGTAGTGGCGTATTAGCGGGCGTGATGGGAGGGATGTTTGCGACGTTCGGTCCGCCATTGACCTTTATGATGTACCGTCAGCCAGATTCGCTAGCGAAAATACGTGCGACCTTACTGTCGATTTTTTGTTGTACTGCGGCCATCAGGGTCATGTTTGTGAGTGCGTCACAGCCCATTGAAATACAGACTTGGTGGTTGTGCTTGATTGGCTTTCCTGTGGTGGTCGTGAGTAGCTTGATGGCTCGACGTTTTCCTTTGCCATTATCTAGTCGTGCTATGCGGTTATTCGCGTTCAGTCTATTGCTGTTTTCTGGTGGTAGTCTAATCTGGCAGGCTGTTTAAACGCCTGTTTTGACAAGATACAAGGGCAGCAATCGACATCCTATATGCTTGCTGCCTTATGTTTTTTAGCGTTGGTTAAGCTCAACTAAATAATGTATGTCTTGACTATTGGCTCGACTAATACGGTATTCGACCAAACGCCCATCTAATGATCGAGCTGTACGAGTGACTTCTAATAAAGGTTGCCCAGCCGGAACCTTGAGCACGGCTTGGTCATCTTTGTTCGCCAAGACGGCTTTTAAGCAATCGGTTGCTTTATGAACCGTGATGTTAAAGTGCTGTTGGTAGTAGTGATACAAAGAGTGTGGCAATTTGGCTTCTTTGTCTAAGTCGACAAAATACCGTGCTGGTAAGTAAATCAATTCACGAATACTGGCATTTCCTTTAATGGAACGTATGCGATGTATTTCGATCACCTGTTCTGTTTCTGGTAGTTCAAAAATGTGGCGAATCTCTTCGTTGGGGGTGATGAGTTGAGTGTCAATCAATTGAGCACTGGGCAGTTCACTGACATCGCCATCGTCGCTTTTAAAGTGGAAAAAGTGGAAGAGCATTTTTTGTAGCGTGTGTTCTGACACAAAGGTTCCTACCCCTTGTCGTCGATACAAAACGTTTTCTTCTGTTAAAGCATTGAGTGCTTTACGGACCGTTCCCTGACTGACCCCCAGTAAATCCGCGAGTTGAAATTCGCTTGGTAAGACTTCTCCGGGTTTCCAAACACCTTCGACAATTCGTTCTGTGATCAGCTGTTGGACCTGTTGATACAGGGGTTTAAAGGTAGGAGCGGGCTTTGATGAATTTAGGGTCATGTTTTGTCCTGTTATGAATCTGTGCTCTAGTTGCTAAATTTAGCAAAAAAAACGCAACTTTTCTTGTAATTGCTATCTTATATAAGATATAAAACATGTCATAACAAGATAATAGTTCATTTTTCTCTGTTTTGCCCTGCGGAAGGTACGAGCAAATCCACTGGTTTCAGTGTGTGGATAGGTTTTTTTATTCGCATCATCTCTAGTTGGGAACGTTAAAATGACGATTAGCTTGTTTCGCAAGTAACGTGATTCAAAAATAAAAAAGCGGAGCCTTCGAAATGAAAAAAAGCAATTTGTTAAAAAAGACCAGCGCAGCATTTATGCCCACTCTGATGGCAGCTGGACTTTCTATGGCGGCCCTGCCTGCATTGGCAGCGGATTATGAATTTAATATTGTTCACTTATCCAATACCAGTGATGAAGATTACGATGGCGCCGTCGTGTTAAAGGACTATGTTGAAGCTCAATCCAATGGTCGCATTCAAGTTAATATCTACTCTGGTGGTCAATTGTGCGGTAATGCAACCGAGTGTATTGAGGCCTTGCAAGCGAACCTAATTCAAGTGTTTAACACCACAACCGGTGGATTATCAAATGTCTTCCCTGAGATTCAGGCCATTGATATCCCGTACACTTTCCCGAGTGACCGTATCGCTGAATGCACACTTAACAGTGAAGAGCTGGTGGGACCGATCCGTAAAGAATTACTCGACCGTACAGGTTCTATGCGTCTGATGACCATAGGTAATACGGGTGGCTGGCGTAACTTTGCAACGACTGACACACAAATCAAATCGCCTGCTGATGTAGAAGGTTTGAAAATCCGTACCATTAACTCCCCAATTCAAATGGAGTTAGTGAAAGCCATGGGAGGAAGTCCAACGGCCGTGCCATGGGCGGAAGTGTACACATCCCTTGCAACGGGTTTGGTTGAAGGCTCGAAAAACGGTATTACGGACATCATGGGAATGAAATTTAATGAACACATTAAATACATGACCTTGGATGGCCATGCCTATATGGCTTCTATGTGGTGGATGAATAATGATTCGCTCAAAGCCATGCCTGCTGACTTACAGCACATTATGATGGATGGTTTTGATGCCCTGCGTTCGGTGACCACTGTGATGCCAAAGCGTCGTCAGATCGAAGCGTATAATGCCTTCAAAGCATCTGGTGGCACTATCTACGCGCCAACGGCTGAAGAGAAAAAGCAGTTCCAGCAAGCGGCTAAGCCTGTTCGTGAGTGGTTCATTAACGAATACGGTGCTAAGTGGGTGGATATCACGGAAAGCGCGGTAAAATCGTGTGAAGCTCAAATCGATAAAGCGTATATGGCGCAACAATAGTGTGTTACTTTAATTAACGTCGGTCTTTCGCTGATCGAGCTAAAAAAATGCCAGTGCTTGCACTGGCATTTTTTTGTTCTGTGGATTGTATGCTTAAGATGCGAACGTTTGCAGATGATGCATAAACCTTGTCATCAGTGGTGTTTGGCCTTTTTTTCGCCAGACGAAATGAATGTCTAGTACAGGAAGCGTGCCTTCAATGGCTCGGTAGGTCAGTCCTTCGCGCTGATCAAATTGAGTGGATTCTGGTACTAGGGCAACCCCAACCCCAGCTGCCACTAAAGTTCGTGTCGTCTGGGTTAATTTAGCAACTTGAACAATGTTGGGTTCAACGCCAGCCTGGTGAAGATGGTGCATCAATTGGTCGTAAAGAGAGGGATGAGCCTGTCGAACAAAAGCGATAAATGGCAGTTGGTGAAGATCAGATAATGGAACTTTTTCTTTTTGGGTTAAAGGGTGATCGTCAGGTAAGGCCAGCAAGTGTGTTTGCGTGTCATAACCTTGATGCTCTAAATCCGATATGTCCATGAGTGGATTAACGAACACCATGGCAATGTCGATCTTCTCTGTTCTCAAGGCATCGAGCGCCTGAGTCGTTGTCATTTCTTCTAAGTTCAAGGTGACACTTGGATTATCTCGTTTGAACTGAGCAATGCCCTTGGAAAAATGTGGGGTACCTGCGGCCCAAACAAATCCTAAAGATAAACTGCCAGCGCTGCCATTAGCGACCAATTTAATGTCGTCTTGAAGTTGTTGCCAACTCTGTAGTAACGCTCTGGCTTTAGGCAGAAATACTTCGCCTGCTGGAGTGAGCTGAACTTTTTGGCTACTGCGCTCGAATAAGGTCGCACCTAATTCATCCTCAATGCTTTTTATTTGTTGTGACAAGGGTGGTTGCGCTATGTGTAAACGAGCGGCGGCCCGGCCAAAGTGCAGTTCTTCCGCAACGGTAACGAAATACTGTAGTTTACGAAATCTCATAATATGTTTTTTATATCAAGCTTGCGACTAACATATATTAGACATAAACGAAGTATTTTCCTATCTTAGCCATACAAAATAATTCTAAGTTAGGTGAGAAACCATGAGCAGAGAAAAAATCGACGGACAACTATTTAGTTACACTGGCCCAGCTTTTCATTACATCAATGAAGAAGAGCGTCACTTTTTTGCTAAGGAACCTGCTCAGTTTCGTGTGAATCTGATTGGTTGCGGCATGATTGGCATGGAGCACATGCGTGTCGCGACTCGTGTTGGTCGTTCTGCGATTCATGGTGTGTTCGATCTAAACGAGCGTAGCGTTAAAGTAGCCAAAGAAGAGTTTGCGAAAATCACCGATGAAGATTTCAAAGTTTACGAAACGCTAGAAGCCGCTTGTAATGATCCAGAGGTGGATGGCATTTTAATTTGTACGCCTAACTTTACTCACCTTGATGTCCTAAAAGTCGCAATTAAGTCAGGCAAACACATCTTCATGGAAAAGCCGATGGCGACTAAGTTAGAAGATGCCTACGAAATCACCAAAATGGCAAAAGAATACGGCGCTGTTTTGCAAATCGGTTTGCAGTATCGTTATAAATCTATCTATTCCGAAGCGATTCATGAAGTGCTAGAGCGCAAAGCGGTTGGTGAAGTGAAGATGATTAACATCATGGAGCACCGTATTCCCTTCCTTGATAAAGTGAACCAGTGGAATAAATTCTCTAAATTCTCTGGCGGTACACTGGTGGAAAAATGCTGTCATTATTTTGATTTGATGAACTTGTTTGCTCAGTCTCGTCCAGTACGTGTGTATGCCAATGGTTCCCAGTCTACTAACTTCCGTGACTTCGAATTCAAAGGCGAAAAATCCGATATTCTGGACAGTGCTTTTGTCACCGTTGAGTATGAAAATGGCGTGCGTGCCGGTTTTAACTTGTGTATGTTCGCGCCCATGTTCCATGAAGAGTTATTAGTCTGTGGTGACGAAGGTCGTGTAAAAGCGGCTGAGATCGAAGACTTCAGTGAAAACGCGCGTTTGCGTACCGAAATGGAAGTCTTCTGCGGTCAAAATCGTCCGTCTAAAACATCACAGCCAAGTTACCCTAAATTGATTGAGGCATCTGGTCATAATGGCGCAACTTGGTTTGAGCATGTGGCTTTTGCAGATCAAATGGCGGGCAAGCTGACGACGAGTGCCACGGTCGAAGAGGGTTTTTGGTCTGTTGTTGTGGGTTGTGCGGCAGAGGAATCGGTTAAAACGGGTCAAATTGTTGAGGTGGCTGAGCTACTGAAAGCGAAAGGCATTGATATCTGAAACAATGAACGAATAAGAAAGGCGACGGATTAAGTCGCCTTTCTTATTTCTGATACGAATTAAATCACGCCCAATTCGACCAAGCGCTCATGCAAATAGCTCTTGGCGGTATAACGGTCTGACAAGACCACTTCTGGTTTTGGGTGCAAAAACAAAGGTAAGGAAATTCGCGACTTAGTTTTGTCCGCGCCTTCAGGGTTGACGACTCGATGTGATGTCGAAGGGAAGTAACCGCCAGAGGCTTCTTGTAACATATCACCAATGTTAATAATCAAGGTGCCAAAATCACAAGGCACATCCATCCAAGAGCCATCTTTGGCTTTGACTTGTAAGCCAGGTTCATTGGCGGATGGTAGAATGGTCAATAAGTTGATGTCCTCGTGTGCGCCAGCACGAATCGCCCCTAGCTCCTCATCACCTTTCAGTGGTGGATAATGCAATACACGCAATAAAGTTTGATCACTGTCTTCTACCATACTGGATAGGGACTGAGAGTAGTGTTGCGCGACCTCTACTGGTGTGTGTGCTTCAACCCAGCCAAGCAGTTCCGCTGCGAGTTCATTCGCTTCCGAATAATATTGCGCCAGTAATGCTTTTTGCTCAAGAGGGCATTGTCCCCAAGGGTAGTAATGGAAGTATTCTTTGATGTCTTTTTTGGAGTGACCTTTGGCTGTCTCGGAGACTTCTGCTGGGAAAAAACCGTCTTGAGTACCTTTATGGTAAAGGTAATTCTGTTTGTCTTCGCCGTCGAAAAAGTGCTGCCATTCTTGATAGATGGCACTGACCAACGATTGCTGAATAGGGTGGTTTTTTAACACGCCAAACCCTGTTTCGTGAAGGGATTTAACAAAGTCTTCTTGAGCTGTTTTGCTTGTATAGTCAATGGCTTGTAATGTCATTACAGTGTCCTTTTTACGCATAAAAGTGTGTCTTGGTCGATGTGATCTACGCCCTTTAAAGCGACGTAGATGGATGAAAACGAGCCAATATCGGTCTAGGAAGACCAACCACTATGGAAAAAGTAGCGTAAATCCACTGTTTCTGCCTGAAAATGCTGTGCCCAATGGGACAAACTCAGTGCTTTTGGACAGACAGCCGCCACGACAGACGTCGTTGTTAGGTGTCCAGCATTGAGTAAATTGAGTGGCATCTTTATGGCCCTATTCCGTAAAAGCGGATTTAATCATTGATGATTTAGCGAATCTTTAGTTTACTAACTGAATGGACAGTTTTGAAGTGATTCCGTAATAAATTGTGAGGATTGGCTAGGTAAATTCTCAGTTTGTCCTATACTGACATTGGCGGCTTTGTTGATTTGGTCGCCTTCTTTGCTCTTCTACATGTATATCTTCTGCCAGGCTGGCACCGTGTTTTTAATCCAGTAATTGCGTTTTTTATTTGATAAAGAGGGCTCTTGTTATGACTGTATTTGATTCTTTTAAAAACCATTTTCTAATTTCAATGCCACACCTCGATGACCCGCATTTCGAACATACTGTGATCTATCTTTGTGAACATACGCCAGCAGGTGCGATGGGAATGATTATTAACCGTCCATCTAATATTGATTTCAGTGAATTGGCTAATCACCTAAGCATGCCAATAGAGCGACCAGACCTGCTAACGGAAACCATTTATACCGGTGGACCGGTTGAAGCTGAGCGCGGTTTTATTCTGCATACTGCGGATAAACAATGGAGCAATACGCTTCCGGTCACCTCTGACGTCTCTTTGTCTGCGTCTTTACAGGCTTTAGAGGACATCGCTCAAGGTCAGGGCCCTAGTGCTTTCCGTATTACACTTGGTTGTGCAGGGTGGGACGATGGACAATTAGAAATGGAAATTGCGAACAATGATTGGCTGGTATGTGAGGCGGATTTAGACGTATTATTCCATACACCAAGTGAGCTACAGTTTACCGCCGCCACTCAAGTCTTGGGCATTGATATGGCGAGACTTTCACCGGACATAGGACATGGTTAATGACAGCAAGTGCGTCACCTGACAACGACACAACAAAACCCAATACGACGCAATCCGTATTGGGTTTTGATTTTGGTACCACTCGAATAGGCCTAGCAATTGGGCAGAGTATAACGGGTACGGCTCAGCCTTTAGAACCGATTAAGGCCAGAGACGGTATTCCTAATTGGGATGAAATTGAAAAAGTGTTTGCAGAATGGCAACCTAATGCCATCGTGGTCGGGCTACCGCTTGACATGGATGGGCAAGAAAATGAAATGTGTCTGCGAGCACGAAAATTCGCCAAACGATTACATGGACGATTTAACCTGCCATACCATATGATGGATGAGCGGTTGTCCTCTTATGAAGCAAAAGGGTTGGTTATCGCTCGTGGCGGTAATCGGAACTTTAAAGACAATTCAGTCGATGGGTTGGCGGCACAGATGATTTTGGAAACATGGTTTGCTGAGCAGTATTAAGATCAGCGTTGTCAGTAAACGATGTGTGATGACAGATTAGAGTTTCAAAACAGGTTAATAACAACATGACATTAGATTTAGAGCCTTCTTTGGCCTTAATGAAGCAGCAATTAGTCGATTACTGTCAGACTAAGCAAATTGAAGACGCGATTGTGGTCGGAATTCACACCGGTGGTGTGTGGGTGGCGGAGCAACTGATGTCTGCTGCGCCAACTAAGGATCCATTAGCGACTCTGGATATTACGTTTTATCGAGACGATTTTACCAAAGCGGGGTTAAACCCCAAGGTGAACCAGACTTCGTTGCCTGCGATTGAAGATCGTCACGTTATTTTGGTGGATGATGTATTGATGTCTGGTCGAACCATTCGCGCTGCGATGAACGAAATTTTTGATTTCGGTCGTCCTGCCAGTATTACCTTAGCCATTTTATACGATCTTGGTCAGCACGAGTTGCCAATCTCGGCTGACATCGTCGGAGAACATTTGACGCTTAATCCTGATCAAAGGGTTAAGTTAACTGGGCCGAAACCACTTGCGGTTTCTGTGATTGAGACGGATTAATCTGCTTTCAAGCCTTTATTTTTTGTTGAACAAGTACGACAATTACGCCTATGGATAAGTTTTATGAAAAAGTAATGAGTCGCACCGAGTTCCATCGAAAAATAGGTGGGCTTGTTACTTGATGTTCTTAATGCCCGGTCACAGTTAGCTGTACCGGGCATTTTCTTATTGACCTATTTTGTTTCAAAGAGAAAGGCGAATTACGCCTTTGTAGCTTGAGGAAAGCAAACCATGATGCGATCCGAACCACGGGCATTACAATTAAACGATGACGGCCAGTTAAAGCATTTTTTAACCTTGGACGGTCTGGATAAAACGATTCTGACAGAGATCTTGGATCGGGCCGATTCCTTCCTAACCATGGGAGAGCAATCAGTGAAGAAAGTCCCTCTTTTACGGGGGAGAACCGTGGTCAATCTGTTTTTTGAAAATTCCACACGTACCCGTACCACTTTCGAGCTGGCGGCCAAGCGCCTATCTGCTGATGTCATAAACCTCAACATTGAAACCTCTGCCACCTCCAAAGGGGAGTCGCTACTGGATACGTTGCAAAACTTGCAAGCCATGCAGAGTGACATGTTCGTGGTACGCCATTCGGACAGTGGCGCGGCACATTTTATTGCTGAACATTGCACGCCCAATGTGGCCATTATCAATGCAGGTGACGGTCGTCATGCTCATCCCACTCAAGCCATGCTCGACATGCTAACCATACGTCGTCACAAAGGGCAGTTTGAAGGCCTTAAAGTCGCCATCGTTGGCGACATTCTGCATTCTCGTGTGGCGCGTTCCCAGTTGCAGGCACTGACCACATTAGGGGTAGACGAAGTGCGCTTGGTCGGACCTAAAACATTAGTCCCGAGCTTTTTTTCTGAAATGGGCGCGAAAATCTGTCATGACTTAGAAGCCGGATTGAAAGACGTGGATGTCGTGGTCATGTTGAGACTGCAAAAAGAACGTATGAAAGGCGCTTTGCTGCCAAGTGAAAGTGAATTTTACCGTTTATATGGTTTGACGGAAGAATCCTTATCTTGGGCTAAGCCTGATGCCATCGTGATGCACCCAGGTCCGATTAACCGGGGCGTGGAAATTTCTTCAGAAGTGGCGGATGGTGAGCATTCTGTGATTTTAAATCAGGTGACGAATGGCATTGCCGTGCGTATGGCGGTGATGTCGATGGCAATGAGCGGCCAATTACAGAAAGCTGAAATGGATCAAGGCAGCGAGGGTGAGAAGTAGTATGAAATTACGAGTTCAAAATGGTCGTTTGATCGACCCGAGTCAAAACCTTGATGCCACCTTAGATCTGTTTATTGAAGATCAAAAAATTGTGGCAATAGGGGATGCGCCTGCAGGCTTTGAAGAAGCGGAAGTGGTGGATGCTACCGGCAAATGGGTACTACCGGGTTTAGTGGATTTGGCGGTGTCATTGCGTGAGCCTGGGCAAACGCAAAAAGGCAGCATCGCGAGCGAAGGTCGTGCTGCCGTCTCGGGTGGTGTGACGACCTTGGTGTGCCCTCCTGATACCAAGCCGATTGTTGACACGCCTGCCGTGGCGGCATTGATTCAAGATAAAGCGGATGAAGCTGGCATGGCCAATGTGTTTCCTATCGGAGCCTTAACTCAAGGTCTGGAAGGGGAGCAACTCAGTAACATGGTGGCGTTGACAGAGGCTGGCTGTGTGGCGGTATCGAATGGTCGTCACGAAATGAAAAATGCCAAAGTCTTGTCTCGAGCATTAGAGTACGCGGCGACGCACGATCTTTTAGTGGTGTTTCACCCAGAAGACAAAAGTCTGTCGGATGGCGGTTGCGCCAATGAAGGCTTGTACTCCACTATGCACGGATTAGCAGGCATACCAGATACAGCGGAAACCGTTGCTCTAATGCGAGACTTATTGTTGGTCGAAAAAACGGGCGTACGAGCGCATTTTGCCCGTCTATCTTGTGCCAAATCAGTCGAAATGGTAGCGGATGCGAAAGCTTCAGGGCTGGACGTTACGGCTGATGTGGCCTTGCATAACGTTCTGCTAAGTGACGATGTGTTAAATCAATTTGATGGGCGTTTCCATGTATTACCGCCATTGCGTGGTGAGGGGGATCGTCTAACCCTAATCGAAGGCATCAAACAAGGCGTGATTTCGGCCATATGTTCTGATCACCAGCCACATGAAAAAATGGCGAAAATAGCGCCTTTTGCTGCCACTGAACCGGGTATGGCAAACGTCGAGATTCTATTGCCGTTGGCCATGACATTATTAGACGAAGGCGATTTGGATTTCTCGACACTGCTTACCTGTCTAACGTCAGGTCCAGCGGCTTGTTTTGGTTTGGAAGCTGGCTCCTTGGCCGTTGGTAGTTTTGCCGACTTTATACTGTTTGACAGTACCTCGAGATGGCATTGGACATACGAAAACCGTAAAACAAAAGGCCATAACTCACCTTACTTCGAAGACGAGTTTATCGGACAAGTGATGGCAACTTACATATCAGGGCAGCGAATTTATCAGCTTTCGTAATGAATTTTCAGGATAAGTTGGGTTTTTACCCAACTTATCTATACAAATTCTTTACTTTTTGTCTTAGGTGGTTAATCTAGCTAAACAAGGATTTGCTACTGGTTGTAATGTTTTATGTCTATTGAATCTTCAAAATCACTGCTGGATGAGCAGCAAGCGTTGCGCTCTCGTGTGTCTTTTTTAGAAAAAGAGCGCGACTTTATTAAGAGCTTGTACAGTGATATGTCCCAGATGATGCAAATCATCTCGAAAGGAGCACCTTTAAGCTCCTTGCTTAACCGATTTCGTGAAAAAATAAAATCGCAGCTGTCGCAGTCTTATTGTTTGTTTTTGGTGTGTGACAAAGACTGTTTGCAGTGGCGGCTTCAGTATTCAGATCTGGTGAGCGAGAGTCTTTTGAATTCGAAAGGCATGTTGGTGGATATTCCTCAGGCGCTGATTTCATTTGCAGCCGCCCCTTCCTGTCAAAAACGTCATGACTCAGACATTCACAGTGCAGCGAACTGGCAGTCTTGGCAAGCTTTCCTAAATACCCATGATTTCTCTGATGTCTCTATGGTCAGTAACTCTGATGAGCAGGGGGCGATATACATCATGCTTGCTTTCCAAAAGCGTCATCAGCAGCTAGAAAGTGATCTGATGGAAACCGCATTGGAGGCATATTGCTCTTGGTTGGATGCGGTCTTTATTCGTGAAAAAGCGAATTATCAATTGTTGGAAGACAACCATAGAGACCCTGTTACTGGCTTGTTGCGTCGTTTTAGTTTTGAAAACAGTTTTGGCATAGTGCTGAAAGACTCTCGCCGTCATTTTCAGCGGGCTGCTATGTTTTCAATTCAATTGCTTTCTAAGAAGAAAGTCGATGACGAAGAGCTCAGAGTGTTGGCGGAATTGATCCGTGAAGCGGTGCGTGAGAATGATTTGATTGCACACTATGATGAACGTGAGTTGGTGATGGGAATTCGCATTCAGAATTTAGCCGATGCGGAAGTGGTTGCGAGCAAACTTTTAGAATCCATGAAGCATGAAAAGTACGCCAATAACAGTTTAATTGAATCAGGTATTTCTATTGGTATTGCTTTCTATCCTGAGCACTCTAGTTTAGAGGCTTTATATCAGGCGGCGCATTTTGCCGCTAATTCACTGAAAAACATGTCTGGCTATCAGATTGAATTTCATGGTGCCTTGTACGAAACCAGCAGTGAATTTTATTCTTTATAAGTGATTTTTCATTAGTGTTATCATGTGTCTCTACTCGGAGAGTGAATAAAGTGTTTTATTCGCTCTCTTGATTCAGATAGTAAGAGGCACAAGCATGACAATTGATACCACCCTCTCTCATGCCGATCAGGTCACCGAAAACCTTTCTCAGGTTAGGCGGCAAGTTGAGCAGTTGGCAATCGACGCCGGCCGCGAACAAGCCAGTGTGCGTGTATTGGCCGTGAGCAAAACCAAACCTCTCGCTGATATCCAGGTCGCCTACCAATCAGGGCAAAGGGCGTTTGGTGAAAACTATGTCCAAGAAGCCTTTGATAAATATCATGCGTTATCTGAACTCACGGACATAGAGTGGCATTTTATTGGGCCAATTCAGTCAAATAAGACCCGCCAAATCGCAGAAACCATGTACTGGGTACATTCTATTGATCGCGAAAAAATTGCGCGTCGCTTAAGTGAGCAAAGACCTAATAGTATGCCAAGTTTGCAGGTGTGTATTCAGGTCAATATCAGTGGTGAAGAAAGTAAATCGGGGATTTTATTAGAGCAGTTGCCAGCGATGGTCGAATTGGTTCAAAGTTTGCCGAATCTTCAGTTACGAGGCTTAATGGCGATTCCGGCCCCCCAGCAAAGTTTTGCTACTCAATGTCAGGTTTATCAACCTTTACAACAAGCGTTTCTTGAATTATCCGAATCCGATAGCATGATAGACACATTATCCATTGGTATGTCGGGGGATTTGCCCGCGGCAATCTCATCCGGAAGCACGATGGTTCGCGTGGGTACGGCGATTTTTGGCGCGCGGGATTATGCTCAGTAAGACCAGTGAGTCGATTTTTGATGAATGTTTACAACGATTAAATAGACAATTTTAGGATACAAAATGACACCAAGTATTGCCTTTATCGGCGTTGGAAATATGGCAAGATCCATTTTTAGTGGATTATTAGCGAGTGGTTATCCAGCAAACCGCATTATAGGAACGTCGCGTACAGCGGAAAAACGAGCCCACTACGCAGACGAATATGGCATCACCATGTTAGCCGATAACCAACAAGCTGTTCAGCAAGCGGATGTGGTGGTGCTATGTGTAAAGCCAGCTCAGATGCAATCTGTGATCGAGGCGTTTGCCGCACAGGTTCGACAAGATCAATTGTACATATCGGTGGCGGCAGGGGTGGAAATAGCCGCCTTGTCTCATTGGCTGAATAGTCCAGTTGCCGTGGTTCGAAGCATGCCGAATACGCCCTCGCAAATTGGCGCAGGTATGACGGGGTTAATCGCCAATGGCAAAACCACTCAGCTTCAAAAAGATTGGGTAACAGAATTGTTCGCCAGTATTGGTGACTCAGTCTGGGTGGACGATGAAATTCAGATGCATACGGTGACGGCGTTATCTGGTAGTGCGCCAGCTTACTTCTATCGTTTTGTGGAAGCCATGATGAAATCGGCTAAACAGCAAGGTCTAGACGAAGAGAGCAGTCGTAAACTGGCCAGTCATGCTATGTTAGGGGCGGCGCGTATGGTGGTGGAAATTGATGAACCTATCGCTCAGTTGAGGCAAAATATTACCTCGCCAAATGGCACCACAGAACAAGCGTTATTGTCGTTTGAAGCGTCTAATATTGATCAAGTAGTGGCCGATGCGATGACAGCCTGTATGGATCGTTCAAAGGTTATGGCAAAAGACTTTTCTGCCTAGACAACATTTAACTAAGGAAAATGGCAATGCAATCAAACCCATTTGTGATGCTAATACAAGTCATTGGTAACTTGTATTTATTCATTGTACTGCTGCGCATGGTGCTGCAGCTTACTCGAGCTGACTTTTATAACCCGATTAGTCAGGGCGTGGTAAAAGCGACCAGTCCATTTATCATTCCATTGCGTAAGATTATACCGTCGATAGGTCGACTCGACACAGCGTCTTTGGTGTTGGCGTTAATTGTGCAACTGCTGACTCTGTTGTTAATTAATTTTGTGCTCGGAGTTAACGCTCAGCCAATACAATACTTCTTTGCCACTGTCGTTGGGGTGTTGTATCACCTGCTAGACTTATACTTCTGGGCGATGTTGATTTCGGTGATTTTAAGTTGGGTTGCGCCAGGTGCCAATCACCCAGGGGCAATGTTGGTTGCTCAGATCACCGCTCCTTTGTATAGTGCTTGTCAGCGTGTTATTCCGCCGTTGGGGGGATTGGACTTATCACCTATCTTTATCTTCTTAGCCATTTCTTTTTCGAAGCAAGCGTTGGCTTTTTACGGTTTCGGATAGAAGTAAGTGATGCGGGGCATCACGCGGATAAATAGGCGGAGGAAGGTGTCGAATTGAGAAGATCGGCATATTCCTATATGATGCGACCCCTAAATGGGAGTGAAGATAGGCGACATATGATAAAAACGCCTTAGCTCCTGCTCCCTTGTTAATTTTTTGGATGAAAGCTATGAGTACGATTGCGGTTTATCCGGGGACATTTGATCCTATTACAAACGGCCATACGGATTTGGTTGATCGCGCGTCAAAACTATTCTCTAAAGTAATAGTTGCGGTGGCTGCGAGCCCTAAGAAACGTCCGGCCTTGTCCCATGAATTGCGTATTTCATTGGCCAAAAAGGTGCTTGGGCATTTACCAAATGTGGAAGTACTCGGTTTCGATAATCTATTAACTGAGTTTACTCGCTCAGTAAATGGTCAAGTCGTTATTCGTGGTTTGCGTGCGGTGTCGGATTTTGAATATGAATTCCAATTGGCGAACATGAACCGTGTGATTGCGCCGGATGTGGAAAGCATTTTCTTGACACCTTCAGAGAAGCACTCTTATATTTCTTCTACATTAGTTCGAGAAATTGCTTCACTAAATGGGGATTTCGGACAGTTTGTAAACCCTGAGGTGAAACGAGTACTTCAGGAACACTATCAAACGTTGTAAAACTGATTTGTTTGATTACGCTGTAGAATCTATGGCGATTTTGGAGAGAACGAATGTCTCTTATTATTACCGATGATTGTATAAACTGTGATGTATGCGAACCTGAATGTCCGAACGAGGCCATTTTTCAGGGGGAAGAAATATACGTCATTGAACCGTCAAAATGCACTGAGTGTGTTGGTCACTTTGATGAACCGCAGTGTCAACAAGTCTGCCCTGTTGACTGTATTCCATTGGATCCGAATCATAAGGAAACGGAAGAACAGTTAATGGAAAAATACCTGACATTAACAGGTCAACTTTAACGTCTTAGGTAGAAATTAACATCGATACAAATGGATTTATCTTCCTTGCGGGGGCGCTGCTTTTAGTCAGCATCCTCGCCAGCTCTGTTACCGTCCGCGTTGGTCTGCCTTTGCTTCTTGTGTTCCTTGGAATGGGAATGCTAGCAGGTGAAGAAGGGGTAGGCCGACTGGACTTTGACAACCCAAATCTTGCCTTTTTTGTTGGTAATCTTGCCTTAGCCATCATTCTTCTTGATGGTGGTATGCGTACCAAGATCAGTACTTTCCGAGTGGCTTTATGGCCTTCTTTGTCTTTAGCGACCCTAGGTGTGGTGATGACCACGGCTGCGGTGGGCTCCTTTGCGGCTTGGTTGTTGAATGTCGATTTAATTTATGGACTTTTACTGGGCGCCATTGTCGGTTCCACCGATGCGGCCGCGGTGTTTAATCTGTTGCGCAACAGTGGTGTCAGATTAAATGAGCGTGTTGGTGGGACATTAGAAATCGAATCGGGTGCAAACGACCCGATGGCGATTCTGCTGGTGGTGATGTTAACCGGCCTACTTCAGTCTTCTGAACACGTCAATGTGTGGGGCTTTCTTGGTCAGATCGGTTTACAGTTTGCGATTGGTGGCTTTTTTGGCTGGTTAGGTGGTCGCTGCGCATTACTGTTGCTGCAGCGAATTCCCTTAGTGGAAGGTTTATATGCCTTGCTGATCGTCTCCTGTGGACTGGCCATTTTTTCGGGCGTCAATATGCTGGGCGGCAGTGGCTTTTTAGCGGTTTATTTAGTGGGTGTGATACTGGGGAATGGAAAAATCAAACAACATGATTCCATTTCGCAGGCTATGGATGGTTTAGCTTGGCTAGCTCAAGCTGGTATGTTCTTGTTGCTAGGATTACTGGTTACCCCGTCGGATTTATTGGCTTATGGCTGGCAAGCGGTATTGATTGCACTTTTCCTCATTTTTATCGCTCGTCCTGTGGCGATCCTAATATGTCTACTGCCATTTGATTTTCGTTGGCCTGAACGTTTCTATATTAGTTGGGTAGGACTACGTGGTGCGGTGCCAATCGTATTGGCTTTGTATCCGGTTATTGCGGGCTTGAGTAATTCTAATTTGCTGTTCGAGATTACCTTTACGGTGGTTTTGATTTCTCTGCTCTTACAGGGCTCTACTGTGCCGTTGATGGCGCGCTGGCTGAAGGTCGTGGTGCCTCCGGTACCAGAACCAACCACGCGTTTTTCGTTAACGGAAAGTGATGCGTTTCACCCGTCATTAGAGCTGTATGAGTTTCTAGTTCAAGCGGACGGCATTCGTATCCCAGCGGCCATCATTCATAATGTGCCAAGTGTGAGCGTCGACACGCCTCAGTTGGTGGCATTAGTTCGTAATCAGCATCCGCTGGTGGTGACGGCTGAAACGGAATTAATGACTGGCGATCGCGTCTGGATGTTGCTGCATCCAAATGATGTGAATGATGTTGCCTTGGCCTTTGCTCAAAAAGGCACCGCGTCATTCCTCATGCAAAACTTTTTCGGAGAGTTTTCGGTTCATGGTGATGCGTCTTTATTAGTGTTGGCGCAAACCTATGGTGTCGACAGTCAAGACATCGACGATCAAGAAACCGCAGCGGACTTATTAAAGCGTCAGCTAGGTCGACAGGTTGTGGTGGGTGACCGAGTGAGATTCGGTAAGCTGCGCCTAACCATTCGACAAATGGATGGCGCAGACATTACCGTAGTGGGCATCAAGCTGCAAAGTTAGTCGTCAGCCGTCGCTCAGAGTGATGTGAGCGATTTAAGCAAACAAACGTCGAATTTGCTCAACCTCTGGTAACGTTTGATTGTCATTGACAAGAATGATCAGCCCTTTAGCGTCAATTAATTCTTTGGACTGAGGGTGAGTGACAATGTCGCCACCCTGCTTCACATAACCTAACGCTGTGCCAATGTCTTTTAGAATGAGCGTTGAGACCACATGGGCCCAGCTCACATCCGACAAACTGATATCTAGGCGAATGGTATGATCCCCTTGATGTCGAAATAAATCTTCCAATACTTGCTCAGTGCCTGGTGCGATCAAAGATCGTACTAGCATTTCTGGGTAGGCTCGAATCGGACGAATCACCGCATTCGCACCAGCCGTCTTGAAACGAGGACGATTACTGTCATTAATGGCTTCGGCCAGTAGAAAGGCAGACGAACCTATCTGCTTAATTCTATGTAAGGCATCAAAAATTAAGCTATCGCAATGATTGTTGCGGCTATCGGGTGATAGCACAATCACGTATTTGGCATTTTGTATGCCGGCGGAGAGTAACATGCCATCTTCCAACGCATCGCCAGTATGATGAACCACGCCTTGTAATCTAAGGTCGTTTGGTAAGCCATCCGGAAAAGCTGTGGTGAGAATTTGAATGGGCGTATCGGCTAATTCAGGTGTTTGATTAATTTGATTCACCAAGAGACCCAGATAGCGCTCTGCGTCATATTTGGGTGTGTTGATGATAAGAATATGATCTTGCATATGGTCCCACCTCATGCGGCCTTTAATGCGCATTTCTTTACGCATTAATCTGAGTTCAACATAGTCACTGGCAATTTGTGCTAGCAGGGTAATGCCCATTCCATAAATTAATACGATGGTGCAAAACTGCCCCCAGAAGCTAACGGCGGATAAATCCCCATAACCGGTTGTGCTGGCTGACGTCATGGTGAGCCAAAATGCTTGCCACCAGTCCAAATCTTCAAACAACACCATGGCGAGACTATGAAGTGCAATGACGCCTGCTAACAGCAGTAGGCGCTTTTTTAAGTCCGTGGTTTCGTGAAGGTGTACTTCTTTACGAAATTGGCGACGGCTATTTTTTCGTTTTAACAGGAGGCTAAGAGAATTCATTGGACTCCTAATTGTTCATTTCACTGGGCATAGCGTAGTCGAGTTGTCGCCAAGATTCGTAAACCATCACGGCTACGGTGTTGGAAAGATTTAAACTACGTGAATTAGCTTGCATGGGCAGACGTAAGCGTTGTGCTGGTGGTAAGGCTTCAATAAAGTCAGCAGGCAGACCTCGTGTTTCAGGGCCAAACACCAAAACATCATTTTCCACAAATTCCGCTTCACTGTGCGTATGACTGCCTTTTGTGGTCAGCGCATACACAGTGCCCGTCTCGTTTTGATCAAGAAACGCTTGAAAGTCAGGGTAGCGTTTTAAGCGTGTGAACTCATGGTAGTCCAAGCCTGCGCGACGTAGCTTTTTATCTTCTAACTCAAAACCCAAAGGTTCGATCAGATGAAGGTGGTAGCCTGTGTTGGCACAAAGGCGGATAACATTGCCGGTATTAGGTGGAATTTCAGGTTGGTAAAGTACAATGTGTAGCATGAATTTATCTCCTTGATATTCAGAGATAATACCAGACAATCGGCGAAAACTAAGTTTTTATGTTTTTTTCAAAAAAAAGTATTGACCATAAAAAAGGTTTCTCTATAATACGCCCCACTTGCCCAGATAGCTCAGTCGGTAGAGCAGAGGATTGAAAATCCTCGTGTCGGCGGTTCGATTCCGTCTCTGGGCACCATGATTAAGAAAGCCCGCTAGTTTACTAGCGGGCTTTTTTTATGTCTAAAATTTGCCTCAATAGGATCTGGGGCTTCGATATTGTGATGTTTTTCTTCGTAAGCTTCTACCAATGCCGCGAGTACCTCTATCTCATCACCTTCAGGTGTATTTGGTTGAGCGCCACGAAGGCTACGCATACGAAGTACGGCAGACGTTAGATCATCGTCATTTTTAATTGGCTTAATGTTCATAGTATTTCTCCTTAAAGTGAATCAATATCCACTTTGTCATATTGCTCATGAGTACCTACAAAAAGTATAAAACAGAGCGAATACGTGTAATCAATCTCTACCGCTAGGCGGTATTTATTTCCATGAATGTTAAAGATAGCTTTGCCATTTTTTAAAATACTGGCATTTTGGTACTGTGACTTAACATCGTGAGGCGTCTTTTTATTTCCTTATTCTTCCCATTATGGGAAATGTGCTTCTAGCTTCTAAGTGAGAGTTACTATAACGCCATACTTTTTATGAAGCGTAATACTTTTCGTAGACCTCATGTACCGAGTCTTTCCAGTTGCAACAGTTAAAAAATGGCGGACTTTGTGCGAAATGGCATTTCCACCATGCTCTTCATCAAGCACTTATGTCTTTGATGAGGGTTTTAGTGAGTTTGATGGTGGCAATGACTTGGCTGATGTCATCTGGGTCTCTTTGAATCTGGAAGCCTAGGTGTTTACAGAATTGGATCATGCGTTTGTTTTCCGCTAAGACAATGCCTTTCATGACGTTTAACCCTTTGTCATAGGCGACTAAGAACAGTTGTCGCATCAGGTAGGAGGCTAAGCCTAGACCTTGGAACTCGTCTCCTAAAACAACGGCGAATTCACAACTCTGATCGTCAAAGTTATCAATATAACGAGCGGTGCCAATCAGTAGGTCAGAGTCTTCTCGCTTAATAACCGCAAGCAGAGCCATTTCTCGGTCGTAATCTATGTGTGACATGGTCGCCAGCATGCGAGGTGTGAGTTCTTCGATGTTTGAGATAAAGCGGAAGTAGCGGGTTTCATGTGACATATTTCGCACAAAGTCCGCCATGATGCCTGAGTCTCTTGGAAGCACCGGACGAACTGTTGCTTGTTCGCCGTTTTTGAGTGACAACTCACTGACCCATTGCCTAGGGTAGGGTTGGATGGCCAGATGCTCATAACGCCGTAGGTGTTTGCTGTCTTTCAGACTGGCGCTGACATCGGCATACAGACTGCCGCTATCATGGAGACGAACATCCGCTAGATCTAAATGGTCAATTTCTGGCAGCTCGCAGACAAGAGTCGACAGGTTGCGTAATAAGCCTTCTAATTCATAAGAGGTTTCATTTGGTAAGGCTCGTTGGATGAGGTCTTTTGCCAGTAGGGTATTTAATGGTGGCAAGGCAACGGCCTCGGCTTGTTGGTGCTGTTGTGCTCCTTCCAACGCTAAGCCAATGGCCGGTCCAAATACTGGGTCTTGAAATACTCGGATGTGCAAAGGTGCTGCCAGCAGATGGTGGGCTTGTCGTCTGGAGGTTAGCCGAATATGAAAGAGTTCAAAGATGTCTTTTAGATCATCTAATCCCAGGCTTGGCGATGGACGTTTGTGGAGCTTGGTGAGTTGCCTACTGGCTTGATTGACGTCTATTTGAAAACGAAAAGCGTGGCTGTCGGCGGCTTGTTTTGCCAACAGTTGGTTGCGTTGAAACTGGACGAGAAACTGAAAGCCTTCGATCGCGGTTTCAGGGGTCCGAAAAGTCGGGATACCAGCTTCATTTATGCGCGTTCGCATTTTCGTCATGCCACCACCACCGAGCAAGCACACCATAACCAGTTTTTTCTGTTGTCGATGCAGTTGTGTGATTAGCGCATAAAGTGAATCGATGTCGATCAATGCGGTGGGGCTTAAAGTGAGCAATACCGCGCCACAGGCTTCATTGCTTAGAGCATCTGCGGCGAGATTGATAAACAGGTCGGTTGCACTGCTGGCCCAAACGGTGGTGACGGTGCCAATGCCACCGCGTCCTGCCATCGTCTGTTCTAGTTGTTGCTGCAGTGGCCCTTCAGGCGTCAATAAATCAATGCCTAATTCCATGGCGCGTTGGGCGGCCAGTTCCCCTGGGCCGGCACCGTTGCCAATGATGAGTAGTGAGCCTTCTTTGACCCGTCTTGCATTGGTCATCACCGAAGCGGCGGCAATTAAATCGTTCAGACGTCTGCCGCGAACGGCACCGGTGCGACTTAGGGCGGCATCCAGAACCCGTTGATCAGCGCCAATGGCATGTTCTGTGACCACCGCCACAGGCTTGCTTCGCCCGGTTGCTCGTAAACTACTAAGAAAGCGTGTCGGGCGTCCTATTTTTTGTAGATACATTAAAATGGCTTGGCTATCGAAATCTCGAGATAAATAATCTAAGACCTGCGATGGCATCACATCAACAGGCGATCCCATGGCGACGACTTGCGAAAAGCCAATGCCTTGCCAGCTTGCCCAGTCGACTAGAGCGCTGGCGACGGTGCCCGATTGCGACATAAGGGCAAGTTTGCCACTTAATGGTTGGGTTAACCCCAGCCATGCAAATACCCCTTGTTTAGGCCGACAAATGCCAAAGCTGTTCGGGCCGAGTAGGCGAACATTGTGTTCGCGAAGAGTCTCTGTGAGTTCGTCTGCTGAGGTGTCTGTCCACGACAGCATTAATAAGGAGTGAATATTGGCTTTGCCGCAGTCGGCAATGATGTCTTGCATGCTGGTTTGTGGAGAATGACCAACTAACACCGCCAGATCGACGGTCGCATTCAGTTCACTTAAAGCGTCATAATGAGGGAAGTCGTTGCCTTGGTTGGGTTTTACACCGACTAAATAGACGGGGCAGGATTTTGGCGCTTGGGCTATTGAATTTAGTAAGGCGAGCAAAAGCGCATTGTCAGGGTCGTCACCCGTCAGAATGACCATGGATTTAGGGGCAAGAAGGGGCTGTAGTGCGTGTTGAGTCACGGGGTTATCTCCTTGCCTTAATGTTCACTATTGTAGGGCGAAGCTTACTTCAAATAGAAGAGAGCGGGTCTAAGTTCAAAAAGCTCACGTTGACCTCGTTATCAATGTAGAGGATGAACAACCTAGGAATTGTTTTCGGCACCCGTAAGTATGTTCGAGCCTTCACTAAACAATAGCATACATAACGAAAGTAAGAATTGTAGACTATGGTAGGGTAGACGGCTTTGATGTGAATATGGCTTGATATAGAACAAGTTTATTTCACAACCATTCTCTTAAATTGGATCCACATGACAACGGCCTACATAACTCATTTTCAGTGTGATAAGCACAATATGGGCGCAGATCACCCCGAGTCTCCTCAGCGTTTGGGGGCCATTCAGAATCGTTTGATCAATGGTCAGTTGATGGATTTTTTACGCCATGTAGAAGCGCCAACAGCGACACGAGAGCAGTTAGTCGCGACTCATCAGCCAGATTATGTGGACAGCATTTTTGCTCGTGCACCTGAGGAAGGGCAGGTGGAGCTGGAAGCAGAGACGATTATGATGCCGCATACGTTAGAGGCGTCTTTGTATGCTGCGGGTGCGGTGGTGAAAGCAGTGGATATGGTGATGACGCAACAAGTCGATAATGCGTTTTGTGCTGTTCGGCCACCAGGTCATCATGCTGAGTTTGATAAAGCCATGGGCTTTTGTTTGTTTAATAACATTGCCGTGGGAGCGAGGTACGCGACGGCTCAATACGATTTAGAGCGAGTCGCCATTGTGGATTTTGATGTTCATCATGGCAATGGGACAGAGGACATCTTCAAGCAAGATCAACGAGTGTTATACGCTTCTAGCTACCAGCATCCTTTTTATCCTTACAGCGACCCTGGCGCGTCCCATGACAATATTTTGCACATGCCCCTTGAAGCTGGTTCTGGTAGTGCGGCTTTCCGGCAGGTCATCCTGGATCAGCTAATACCTGCACTGGATGACTTTAAACCTCAGTTGATTATGATCTCAGCAGGCTTTGATGCCCATAAAGAAGACCCAATGGGACAATTAAGATTGGACGAAACCGATTACACTTGGATCACCGATCAGCTCCGAGCAGCGGCTGAGCGCCATTGTAGTGGTCGCATCGTTTCTGTGTTGGAAGGCGGTTATAACATTGATGCTTTGGGGCGCGCTGCCTTTTGTCATATTCGCAGTTTGATGTCGCTGTGATGAGGCCTTAAGCAGACAACAATTGTTGGCCAAGAGAGTGGTCAAACTCTGACAAGCTGCGTAATTTGTGTGAGGCAATATTGAATTTTTCATCGTCAAATTCATGTGAATGAGGGATGGCGATGCTTTTGATGCCCGCGGCAAGAGACGCCTTTATGCCACCCACTGAGTCTTCAAATGAGAGGCAGTCTTGCGCTCTTACACCGAGTTTAGACAAGGTCAGCAAGTAAATATCGGGCTTGGGTTTGCCATGTTGAACGTCATCGGCTGAGCTGTAAGTCAAAAAGAAGTGGCCAATGTCTAGGCGTTCAAACACAAATGGAATAATACTTTTGGGGGAGTTGGTGGCTAACGCTATTTTCACGCCCTGTGACGTTAAGGTTTGCAATATGTCTCGTACGCCAGCCATTGCTTCACCTTGGTGTTGGACAAGGTAGCTAACCTGATTAATGACTCTTTGTTCTACTTCCTTGTGTGAAAGGCCTGTCCATGGGTATTTCTGATACCAGAATTCGGTGACTTCTCGCGTGGTCATGGCGGCGGTAAGATCGGTTTCCTGAGGCGTTATGGGAACGCCTAAGGCAGAGAACACAGCCTGTTCCGCCTGCTTCCAAAAGGGTTCAGAGTGAATTAACAGTCCGTCCATATCAAAAATAGCGGCTTGCATTGTGTCCTACCTTAGAGAGAAACCATTGTTAAGCTACCAGTATACGGGCTGTGGTGTTGCCTGACCATTGGCGAAAAAATAACCAGCTTTTGGTGTCACAAATACGGTTTGGCCTTTTTCAAAGCAATGTTTATCAAAGGCTTTGTGAGGTAAGTCCACTTCCCAGATGTGGTCACTGTGCCAATCAATTGGCGTCAGTTCCAATCTCACTTCAGCACCGATTAGGTTAATGGCGACCACTTTCAATGGTAAGAATGCCTGTTCTGTCGCGACGGAAGAGACATGGAATTCATGGGAACGCAGGTATATTTGCCCAGCTGTTTTGGGTGCCTCATCAGGCAGTTGCAGGCTGGCCACATTGTTTTGCCATTTGCCCTGACTAAACTGCGCATCAAAAACGTTAGCATTGCCTAAAAAATCAAACACAAAGCGGCTGTTTGGTGAGGCGTAAAGGTCGCCAGGTTGATCGATTTGTTCAATGTGGCCATTGCTCATTACCACCACACGATCTGACAGTTCTAAGGCTTCTTCTTGATCGTGGGTAACAAACACGCTGGTAAAGCCTAACTCATCATGTAAACCACGTAACCAGCGGCGTAGCTCTTTACGGACTTTCGCATCCAAGGCGCCAAAGGGTTCATCTAACAACAAAACCTCAGGCTGAGTGGCCAATGCTCTAGCCAGCGCTATGCGTTGCTTTTGACCACCCGATAATTGGGAAGGGAAGCGTTGTGCGAGATGGCCAAGTTGAACCATATCCAACAAATGCATGACGCGTTTGCGAATGGCGGCGGCATTAGGGCGTTTCGATTTAGGCAACACTTCTAAGCCAAAGGCCACATTATCGGCCACGGTCATATGACGGAACAGAGCATAATTTTGGAATACAAACCCCACCCGACGGTCACGAACATGCAGATTGGTGACATCGCGGTCACCAAACTGAATTCGACCTGAATCCGCTCCTTCTAGTCCTGCAATAATGCGTAAAAGAGTGGTTTTACCAGAACCAGATGGGCCCAGCAGACCAATCATTTCACCTTCATTAATGTCTAATGATAAAGGGGATAAGGCCTGAAATGAGCCAAAGTGTTTGGAGATGTTGTCAATCAGAATGCTCATTTTGCTACCTGCTTTTCTTGGTCTGATTCATTGCGCATAAGTTTTTCTTGGTGCCATTCAATGTAAGCTTTAAACAATAACGTGATCAAAGCGATCAAGGCTAATAGCGAGGCACTGGCAAACGCTGCAGCCGCTTGGTAATCCTCATATTGCAATTGCACATGCAGTGGTAAGGTGTTGGTTTCACCGCGAATATTGCCGGATACCACAGAGACGGCACCAAATTCTCCGACTGCGCGAGCATTGGTTAGAATGACGCCGTAAATGAGTGCCCATTTGATGTTCGGTAAGGTCACTCGACGAAAAAGTTGCCAGCCAGAAGCGCCTAAGATAACGGCTGCTTCTTCATCTTCTCGACCCTGTTGTTGCATCAGTGGGATGAGTTCTCGAGCAACAAATGGACAGGTAACGAAAACCGTGACCATGACAATGCCGGGCCAAGCAAACATCAATTGAATGTCTTGGTCGTACAGCCAAGAACCGATCCAGCCATTGTTGCCATATAACAATAGATACAGTAAGCCTGCCACCACAGGTGACACTGCGAAGGGGATGTCCATTAAGGTCATCAGCAGTTTACGCCCAGGAAACTCAAAGCGTGTCACCGACCAAGCTAACATAACGCCAAATACCAGATTGATTGGCACAGTAAGTAAGGCAACAAATAAGGTTAAACCTATGGCATGCAAGGTGTCGCCTTCAAGCAGACTGGCGAAATAGTGACCTACGCCTTCCACCAAGGCTTGTTGGAAGATGCTGATCAGCGGCACGACCAATAGTAATATGGTCAGCAGCAAGGTGATGCCGATCAGCGAGTACTTGATAAGAGGACGATCACCGACTCTTAATTGATGAGATTGCCCAGGGCGATTAGACATAGTACGACTCCCTATCGACCATGGAGGCGACGTAAATAACGTGCCTGCCAAACGTTAATGGCGAACAATAAAACCAAAGAAGCCATCAACACCACAGAGGCGATGGCGCTGGCCGCTGGAAAATCAAATTCCTGCAAGCTAACAAAGATCATCAAAGAGGTAATCTCGCTGACATACGGCATATTGCCTGCGATGAAAATCACCGCGCCAAATTCACCAAGGCTACGGGTAAAGGATAACGCAATCCCCGTCATGAGTGCTGGCCATAATGCCGGAAAAATGACGCGTCGAAACACCGCCCAATCTGATGCACCAAGGGTCATGCCTGCTTCTTCCTCTTCCGGTGAAAGCTCTTCTAAAACCGGCTGCACAGTACGAACAACAAACGGAATACTGGTAAAGGCCATGGCGAGAATGATGCCGACAGGGGTGTACGCGACTTTGATGCCAAGGCTTGCCAACAAATCGCCATACCAACCATTTTGTGAATACAGTGTGGCCAGAGTAATACCGGCGACGGCGGTTGGTAACGCAAAAGGTAAGTCTACCAGCGCGTCGAGAACACGACGTCCTGGGAATTCATAACGTACTAGTACCCACGCTAATAACAAGCCAAAAAGCCCGTTGAAAATGGACGCGAAAAATGCGGCCCACAGTGTGACTTTATAACTGGCAACCACTCGCTCGTTGGTGATGACATACCAATATTCATCCCATCCCATGTCGACGGATTGCATGATTAATCCGGTCATGGGGAGCAGCATGATCAAACTGATAAACAACAAAGAAGTACCCAGACTTAAACCTAAGCCAGGGAGGACTCGTTTGTGTTTCGGTCGGGCTTGCGCCACGCTTAAATGTGTTGCCATTAGGTTGCCTGTTTGCTTTGAAATGATCTATTTCGAACAGAAATAGCCAAATTAAAAGTGGTCACGAAGCGACGTTTAGAAAGTAGAAAAGCCGAACACGCGAGCGTATCCGGCTTAGCTTTCACTAATCAAAGATTAACGACGCTGAAGTTGATCCAGTTTACCGCCATTACGGAAAATGTCTTTAGTCGCTTTTGGCCATCCACCCGCGATTTCTTCTACGGTTAGCAAGGTCACTGCTGGGAATTTGTCCGCAAACTCCGCTTTTACCACGTCATTATGAATGCGGTAATTAAAGCCTGCTAATAAACGCTGTGATGCTTCACTGTACAAGTAGTTTAGGTATTCGTGAGAAACCGCTTCTGTGCCATGTTTCTTGGCATTTTTCGCGACAACCGCAACTGGGAATTCCGCCAAGATAGAGGTTTTCGGTACGACAACCTCATATTGATCTGCGCCATATTGGTTGCGGATGTTATTTACTTCGGATTCAAAGGTAATCAAAACATCCCCGATACCGCGCTCAACAAACGTGGTTGTGGCGCCACGACCACCTGTATCAAATACGGCAACGTTCTTCAGAAAAGTGCTTAGGAAGTCATCAATGTTACTTTCGTTGTCCTTGCCAAAATGGTTTTGTGCGTAACCATATGCAGCAAGGTAAGTGTAACGACCATTACCAGAGGTTTTTGGGTTTGGAAACACCAAGGCCACGTCATCACGTACTAGGTCACCCCAGCTTTGGATGTTTTTTGGATTACCTTTACGTACCAAAAATGCGGTAGTGGAGTAATAAGGAGAGCTGTTATTTGGGAATTCCGCTTTCCAGTTTTCAGGAATCATGCGTGCCTTATCATGCAGCACTTGTACATCGGTGACCTGATTAAAGGTCACGACATCCGCTTGAAGTCCATTCATGATGGCATTGGCTTGCTTAGAGGAACCCGCATGAGATTGTTTGATCTCAATTGTTTGCCCCGTTTTTTCTTGCCAATGCTTTTCAAAAGTCGGGTTGTAAGTCGCGAACAGCTCACGAGCAATGTCGTAAGAGGTGTTCAAGATGGTTTGGTCGGCTGCGGATGCTTGAACCGCGCCACTTAGTAGTAAACTGCTGACGATAGTTTTGAAAACGCCTGACTTAAATTGCATGTTAACCTCAGATTCTAATGCTAGTCATTCTTAATTGTTGGTAAGAATACTTAAAAGATTTAGTTATTACAATCGACACAAATAAACTTTTTTGGAATATAGATAGCCGGCTTTGATGTTAGGAAATCGGAGGCATTGAGATTTCCCTTGTTCATGCAAAAAAAGTGTAAGAGAGAGGTCTTTACACTACCAGATAAAGAGTTGGCGTAACTATTGAATAGCTCCTTATATCCCCGAAAACAATGGTTGATAGGTTGTATTGCTTTTTAAATGAACCACCAGGTTCATTTTGTGTGTCACGTTAATTTTCGCGTGTATTATTTTGGTGCGTTATTACTTTTTAGGGTGAGCATGACGGATTTTATTTGGTTGTTAGTCACTGCCGCATTTGTTTTTTTAATGCAGGCGGGTTTTTTATGTTTAGAAAGTGGTCGAATTCGCAGTAAAAATAGCATTAATGTGGCGGCCAAAAATATTTCCGATTTTATTTTATCCACCACGTTATTTTGGTGTTTTGGTTTTGGCATCATGTTTGGCGAATCGGTTTTTGGTGTGTTTGGTCGCAGTGAATTTGCATTTGATGAAGATCATACGCCATGGCAAATCAGTTTCTTTATCTTCCAAATGATGTTCTGTGGCACCGCCGCAACATTAACCTCTGGTGCCGTGGCAGAGCGCATGACCTTTATCGGGTATTTGGCCGTTACTGCCATCTTGAGTGCCTTAATTTACCCTATTGTTGGGCACTGGGCGTGGTCGGGCATCTATGATGCGAATGGGCCGCAAGGTTGGTTAGAACAATTAGGTTTTATCGACTTCGCAGGCTCAACCGTCGTTCATTCGGTTGGTGGCTGGGTGGCATTGGCTGCGATCATGGTGATTGGTCCAAGACTGGGTCGCTTTGAACAAGGCATTCGTCTACCGCCTGGTAATAATCTTCCCTTGTCTGCGTTAGGGGCGTTGCTGATCTGGTTTGGTTGGTTTGGTTTTAACGGTGGCAGCACGTTGGCACTGACCAACGAGGTGCCTATGATCATTTTGAACACCTTTATCTCAGCGGCTTGGGGCGGCTTAATTGCCGCTGGTTTAAATTATCTTCGTGACGGCTTTGTGGAAGTGGGGTTTGTACTGAATGGCACCATTGCAGGCTTAGTCGGCATTACCGCATCCTGTCATGTGGTCTCACCTGGGGACTCCATTTTGATTGGTGGCGTATCCGGTGTCATTGTCTATTACGGTAGCTTGTTGATGGAGAAATGGCGACTGGATGATGCGCTTGATGTGGTGCCGGCGCATTTATTTGCAGGTGTTTGGGGCACGCTTGGTGTGGCGATATTTGGTGACCAAGCACGGATTGATAATGGTTTAGGCTTCTGGCAGCAACTTGGTGTGCAATCGTTAGGTGTGTTGGTGATTGGTTTGTATTGTTTTTTGGTTGGTTACTCTTGTATCTGGCTACTAAATCGCGTGATGCCGTTAAGGGCCAGCAAAGAACAAGAGGAGCAAGGTTTGAATGTGGCAGAACACAGAGCCACAACAGAATTGTTGGATCTGCTGACCTCCATGCAATATCAGCAAAACAATGCTGACTTTTCCAAACCTGTACCAGAAGAGCCCTTTACCGAAGTCGGGCAAATTGCCCGTAAATACAATCAGGTCATTGATCGTGTGAGCAGTGAAATTGCTCAGCGTGATGATGCCTTAATGCGTTTCCAAGAAAGTGAAATGCGCAAGTCGGCGATTCTAAACTCGTCAATGGATTGCATTGTCACCATCAACCGCTTCGGTTCTGTGATCGAGTTTAATCCTGCGGCTGAGCGAACCTTTGGCTGTTTAAAAAAGCAGGTAGAAGGCAAGAGTTTCATTGGTCTGTTTGTTCTGGAAAAAGATCGTAAGAAAATCTTTGAGAGTTTGAATTCAGGTTTTGCGTCGTCCAGTGGCTTGATTTTAAACCGCCGCAATCCGTTTCGTTTACAGCGTAGCCCAAACCATGACTTCCCAGCAGAAATTGCCATTACTAAGGCAAATACTGATGCGGTTTCAGACAGTGAATTTACCTTGCATATTCGAGACATGACCAAGCATATGAAATTGCAGGAAAGATTAAAATTTTTGGCTTACAGTGACCCTTTGACTGGCCTTTATAATCGAACTTATTTGATGGATGCCTTGGTCAGTGCGCTGTTGTTTGCCACCAAGCAAAAAACGTCAGTGGGGTTGCTCTTTTTAGACTTAGACAACTTCAAAATCATCAATGATACATTGGGTCATAAAGCCGGTGATGAATTGCTATGCGAAGTGGCTAGGCGTTTATCTATGGTGTCGGGCGAGCAAGATGTCATCGCCCGATGGGGCGGTGATGAGTTTGTTTTTATGGTGACGGAGAATGTCACTGAAGCCATGTTACAGGAACGCGCCGAACACATTTTGCAAGCCATGCGAGCCCCCGTACACATTGAGGCACAAGACCTTACTATTCCAACCAGTATTGGAATTACTTTTTCGAACCAGAACAGTATTAATGCGGATCGACTCATTCAGCAAGCGGATATTGCCATGTATTATGCGAAGGATAAAGGACGAGATAATGCGCAGTTCTTTACGCCTGAAATGGCGAATGTGGTAACGAAAAAGTTTGGCTTCGACAAAGAAATTAATGACGCATTAGTATCCAGTCAGTTTGCTTTAGTGTTTCAACCAAAAGTAGATCGTGATGGACAACAGATACAGGGGTTGGAAGCGCTGATACGTTGGCATCATCCTGAAAAAGGCTTTATTTCCCCTGCTGAGTTTATACCGATAGCTGAAGAGTCGAGTTTGATTGTCAAAATCGATGAATGGGTGATTGATCATGCTCTTAAACAAATGAGTCAATGGCGAGCGCAAGAGTTAGACATGGTGCCAGTCGCGGTGAATTTGTCTGGCCGTCATTTGGTGTCGGACTCTTTGGTGCCGTATGTCGCTGATCGATTAGCAAAGTACCAGATTCCTGGCAATATGTTGGAGTTTGAAATCACCGAAGGGGTATTGTTACAGGATATTCAACGCTGTGTTGAGGTATTAAGGGAGTTAAAAGCCCTCAATATCAAGATTGCCATCGACGATTTTGGAACCGGCTATTCGTCTTTGAGCTATTTAAAACGTTTGCCTTTGGATACGTTGAAAATCGATCAATCGTTCGTAGAAGAATGCGATACGCACACAGAAGATGCCAAAATTTGCGAAACCATCATTCATTTGGCGCATAACCTAGAGTTGATGATTGTTGCCGAAGGCGTAGAAACAGCCTCACAAACAGATACGTTGGCATCCTTAGGTTGTGAAATATTTCAAGGTTATTATTTCTACAAACCTATGTCAGCGGATGCCATACCGTCGTTGCTTAATCAGCGTCTTGTGTTGAGTTAGGTGCTTGCCTTTCTCGGATGCTGGCCATTAATGCTTGGCCTTGGGTTTTCTCAAGGGCTTTGGTTCTATGATGCAACGCGGTTTTGGCAATCATGTTTGCGGCAACCGGCGCGGTAATGAGCAAAAATAAGGTGATCAAAAACTCTTGAATGGACAAAAAGCCTTTCGAGTAACTTTGGTAGATCATAGACGCGACTAATACACCAGTGATGCCCAAAGTCGAGGCTTTCGTCGGACTGTGTAAGCGCATGTAGATGTCCGGTAAGCGTGCTAAACCATAAGAGCCAACCAAGAGAAACAAACCGCCAATCAGCAGACACACACAAATGATAATTTCGAGATAAAGTGGCATATTCTTATCCTATTCAATAATGTCGCCGCGAAGTAAGTACTTACAAAGTGCTGCGGTACTAACGAATCCGAGCATGGCGATGAGCAAGGCGGCTTCAAAATACAAAGCCGTATTGGCGTAAATGCCGTACAAAAGAATCAACGCAATGGCATTAATGTACATGGTGTCGAGAGCCAGAATGCGATCAGACACAGTGGGCCCAACCATTAAACGCCATAGGTTTAAAATCAAGGCGACGCAGATACAAATGGCAACAATGACGATGGTATAAGTTAGCATCCAAATATCTCCTTGATTGGTTTTTCGTAACGTTGTTTGACGGTCTCAATCAATTCGCTTCCGTTGTCCAGATGTAACGCATGAATATACAGCCATTGCTTGTCTTCAGATACTTCAGCACTGACCGTACCAGGGGTTAATGACACAGTACTGGCCAGAATGGTAATACCAAGATCAGATTGAATGTTAATCGGAATGGCCACAAAGCCTGGTTTCAGTTTTTTGACTGGACCAATGATCCATAAGGCCACTTCGACGTTGGCTACCACTATGTCTTTCATCACCATTAGTACATAACAAATGGCTTTCCAAGGCTTCAGGATTTTTGGGTGCTCGTCACGCATACCATTGACCAGCATTGGTATGGTAATGGCGAAAAATAACGCTAACACTATGTGTCCGACACTCATTGAGTTATTCAGTAATAGCCATACGACAAACAGCAGAACCGTATGGAATGGCATAGGCAGAAATTTCATCGGCTCACCCCCGGGATTAAGTCGTAGGCTGACGATTGAATGTCATGCAAAGCCGTCGCGGCTTGCAAGGTGTATTCTGTGATTGCGCCACCGAAAACCACTAACACTGGTGCAGCAAGTAAGAGCAGTGCCACGGCGGCTATTTCGCTTTTTGACGCAGGTTCCGCATCATTTGATGTCGAGCCGCTATGTCGCCAGAACAAAGTCGTGCCCGCACGGGAGAAGGTCACCAAAGCGCCCAAACTGCCAATTAAGATTAATGGCCACACCCACATGGTTTGCACGGAGGATTGCGTTGCCTGCAAGATCATCACCTTGCCAACAAAGCCGGAGAATGGCGGCATGCCAACTAAGCTCAAAGCCACAATGGCGAATGCAAAGCCCATTAGCTTAGGTTGAGTAAACATACGAGATTTGACGAACCGGTCTTCCGCTTGGCCTCTTTGACGACTAATTAGGTCTGCCAATAAGAATAACGCGGCTGAGGCTAACGTACTGTGTACCATGTAATACAATGCGGCCGAAGTGGCTTCAACGGAATTGATCGCGGCACAGGCGAGTAAACTACCGCTGGATACAATCACCAGATTGGCGCTTAGGGTTCGAACACTTGGGCTGGCTAATACACCAATGCTACCAATGGTGATGGTGAGCAGCGCCAGTGGCCAGAGCCAAGGCGTGGCAATGTTTTCCAGTTCGCCGGCGTGTTCTCCGAAAATCACGGTATACACTCGGAAGATACTGTAAAGGCCGACTTTCGTCATAATGGCGAACAATGCCGCGACAGGAGCCGAGGCGCTGGCATAGGTTTTTGGTAGCCAGAAATGCATGGGTAACATGGCGGCCTTTAAACCAAAGACAACCAATAGGAACAAGGCGCCTGTTTTGGCGAGGGTGGCATTTTCCCCTTGTAACTGACCGACCTTGATGGCCATGTCGGCCATGTTTAAGGTGCCTAGCGTACCGTAGAGTATGCCTAAGCCAAATAAGAATAGGCTGGAGCCGACTAAGTTTAGGATCACATAATGCACGGTCGCTTGAGTTTTCTGCTTACCGCCTGCGTGAATTAATAAGGCATAGGAGGCGATCAGTAACACTTCAAAGAACACAAACAGGTTAAAAATATCACCAGTTAGAAAGGCACCGTTGATGCCCATTAATTGGAACATAAACAACGGATGAAAATAGGCGCCACCTTTGTCCTTTCCTGCTATGGCGTAAAGCATGACAGCAAAGCCAAGGAAAGAGGTGAGTAACACCAGTAAGCTGGATACTCGATCGGCCACCAACACAATGCCAAAAGGCGCTTGCCAGCTACCCAAAGCATAAAGTTCCGTGCCAGTGGTGTCGATTTGATACAGCAGTAACGCTGAAGAAATCAATAAAAACAAAGTGCCAATGACGGAACTGATTCGTTGCGAGTTAATGTCTCTCGAAATCGGAGGCAGCAACATAATCGCGCCAAACAACAGCGGGATTAAAATGGGAAAAATGCTCAAATGCTGCATTTATTTATTGCCTCCAGACGACTTATTTGACACTTCACTTGGTAGTTTGGGCAAGTTGCCATCCACATGGTCATTGCCCAAGTCTGCGCGGGCTCGCATGGCGAGGATAACCGCGAAGGCAGTCATTGCGAATCCAATGACAATGGCGGTTAGCACTAGGGCTTGTGGTAGCGGGTCACTGTATTGTTCCGACTCACCTAAAACGGCGGCGGCGTTTAATTTTAAGCGACCGCTGGCGAACAAGAATAAGTTCACGGCATAAGACAGTAGCGTCAAACCAATCACGACAGAAAAACTGCGACCACGTAAGGTTAAGAAGATGCCGCAAGCGGTGAGCAATCCGACACAAAATGCGTATAGACCTTCCATTAATCGTGCTCCTTTTGAATCGGACGTTCGCTGGTGGTCAGTTGGCCGAGGTTAGCGAGAATTAACATGGTCGCACCGACCACGGTTAGGTACACACCGAGATCAAAAATCATGGCGCTGGCCAGTTCGAATTTGCCAATCAATGGTAAATAGAAGTAATCAAACCAAGTGGATAAGAAAGTATGTCCGAACACCCAGCTACCAAGCCCACTTAAGGTGGCGATGCCAATGCCTGAACCAATCATGACCTGATAATCCAACTTGATTCGTGTTTTGATCCACTCTACACCGTGCGCCACGTACTGTTGAATAATGGCAACTGAGGTAATCAAACCAGCAATGAAACCACCGCCCGGTAGATTGTGACCGCGCAAGAATATATAGGCGGAAACCAACAGAGCCAATGGCAACAGACTTTGTGAAATGACCGCCAATAAGATGGGATGACGATCCGTTGACCAGGCCAAACCATTATCATCCGACGATGGCATAAACAGCTTCATACGAGCCACTAACTTATATATACCCAATGCCGCGATACCTAATACAGTGATTTCTCCTAAGGTATCAAACCCCCGGAAGTCCACTAGGATAACGTTTACTACATTGGTACCACCGCCACCGGTTTTACTGTTGGCCGTGAAGAAAGTAGAGATGGTGTCTAAAGGTCGAGTCATTAACGCATAACTGATGGTGCCAACGACGCCGCCAATTAGCGAGGCCAGTCCTAAATCTCGAACAACACGGCGTGGCGACGATTCCTTAGGAGTTTTTTGCGGTAAGAAGAAGAGCGCCAAAATCAATAGGATGACGGTAACGACCTCGACGGAAAGTTGCGTCAAAGCCAAATCAGGTGCTGAAAATTGAGCAAAGGCGAGAGAGACGATTAACCCAACCACGGATAAGGTTAACAACGCCACTAATCGTCTTCTGTGCCAAATGACCGTCGCCAAGGCGGAAATGGTCAGCAGCACCGCACAGGTAATGGACAACGCATCCACAGGGATTTCGGGACGTTGTCCTGCTGTGGTATTCAATTTCATTAAGGAGGATGCGGTCATCACCACCGCAAAGGCCAAGGTGAAGAAAATATAACGCTGTAAGGAACCGTTTTCAGTCACCGCAATAATGCTTTTGGCTTTATGGGTAATGTATTGCACGATGCTTTCAAAGACCAGTTTTGGATCACTGGCAGGAAATTGCGCCTGAAACTTAAATAAGTGAATGCGGTTATGGTACATGTAAAGACCGCCAACCAAGGCCACCACACTCATTAACAGCGGGAAGTTGAAGCCGTGCCAAATAGCAAGGCTGTACTCTGGAGCTGGGGTGTTTAAGGCCGCACTGGCGGCAGCGTAAAGTAGGTCACCGACCACTAAACTTGGAAAAATGCCGACCAGCAAACAAAGAGCCACTAATATTTCGACGGGCACACGCATGTAGCGCGGCGGCTCATGGGGTGTTTTGGGCAAATTAATGGGCTCACCGTTGAAAAACACGTCGTGAATAAAGCGCGTTGAATAAGCGACCGCAAATACGCCACCCAAGGTCGCGAGTACAGGGATAAACCACGACAAAGACCCTAACGAAGCTTGGTGTAAGGTCTCGGTGAAGAACATTTCTTTTGATAGGAAACCATTTAACAAGGGGACACCAGCCATTGAGGCGGATGCCACCATCGCCAGCGTGGCGGTATACGGCATGTATTTCCACAATCCATTTAGCTGGCGCATGTCTCGGGAGCCTGATTCATGATCAATGATACCCGCCGCCATAAATAAAGAGGCTTTAAAGGTTGCGTGGTTAATAATGTGGAAGATCGCGGCCACCGCGGCCAAGTCAGTTCCCATGCCTAACAACAGGGTAATGAGTCCTAAATGACTGATGGTGGAATTGGCCAATAAGCCTTTCAAATCATGCTGGAAGATGGCGATATAAGCGCCGACCAAGAAAGTGGCCAAGCCGGTCAAACTCACAATCAAGAACCATAGATTGGTATCTGCTAAGGCCGGATAGAATCGTGCCATTAGGAAGATGCCCGCTTTTACCATGGTGGCTGAGTGCAAATAAGCACTGACGGGTGTGGGGGCCGCCATGGCATTGGGTAACCAAAAATGGAAGGGGAATTGAGCTGATTTGGTAAAGGCACCGATTAAAATCAGTACCACAATAATAGGGTAATTGGCGCTGGCTTTAATGAAGTCGCCACTGTCCAGAATGTCTTGAAGATTAAAGCTGTCAACCGTGTTGCCCAAGATCAACAAGCCTGCCAGTAATGCTAAACCGCCAGCGCCAGTGACGGTTAATGCCATGCGGGCGCCTTTGCGGGCTTCGGTTTTATGTCCCCAGAAACTGATCAGCAAAAAGGAGCTGATGCTGGTTAATTCCCAGAAAAACCAAATTTGAATGAGGTTATTGGATAACACCACACCAAGCATGGCGAACATAAAGAGGATCAGATAAGCATAAAACTTGCCGATGGAGTCTTTTGCTGAAAGATAATAGCGAGCGTATAAGATGACGAGTAAGCCGATACCGAGAATCAAGATGGCAAACAGCAGTGCAAGTCCGTCCAATCGAAACGAAAGGTTTAGACCGATGGCGGGTATCCAAGGCAAAGCCTCTTGAAAGCGTTCGCCTTGAAAAATGTCGCCAGCATAAGACAGCACGAGTAATAAGGTTAAGGCTGGGAGTGCTGCCGTCAAAAAGGCACAAGCCGTTCGACTATAGCGAGCACTAAGAAGCGGAACCAGAGTCCCTAATAAAGGGAGAAACGGTAGCCAGATCAGTGAACTCAAAGGGATAACTCCTTCCAAATTAACGGTAAAACAGAGTCAATACAGAGTGTGAGCATGATGTTAATCCTACATTCAGCCTTATCAACGTGTTCTGTGATCATACTATGTTTGGTTCGTCCTTGCCCGACAAACCCTTACCTACAGAGATAACAGTGAAAATAGCACAGATTGCGATTAAGAATAAGTAGAATTGAGAGAGTGAATGGCAGAAAAAGTTCCGTCGATTGCCGTATTTTTCATTAACTTAGAGTGATTGCAGCGAATAAAGTGAGGCGTTGTTTTAAAGAGGTTGAGTCACCAGCTGTCATGAGTGGCTTCGTTATCAAAAAGCAACTCACAGGGCTTTCTCGGGGATAGTCCTGTTATGGCACGAGGAAACGTATTTTCATTAAGAAAGGTCTAACTAGGTTTGTCGTCATTAATAGAGTCATGGGTACGACAAACCTAGTTGGGTGGAGTGACTTTAAAAGAACTTCCAGATAATGCTGTGCTCAGAGCCTAGGCTCCAAATGAGCACCACCGCGGCCAATAAGGCTTCCAAAACCAGTACACCAATACCAAGAGTGGTACTCGATAGAATGAAGCCTTGTTTGTTACTGATGCCTAAGAAACTAGGCGTGCCTCGGTAAAGCAGATAACCGGTATAGATGATACCGACCACACAAGACAATAAACACAGCCAGATAATGGGATAGACCGCGACGAGGCCACTCAAGAATAAAGGTGTCGCGATGTAGCCAGCAAACACAATACATTCTTGACGTGGTGGACGATTCGCATGATTTCGTGCCATCCAGTGAATCACACTGCCAACGGCGGCAACAGCGACTAGGATCAGCGCATAAAACAGCAGACCAAGCCCTAAACCATCCAGCATAGAGACTTTTATGGATTCATTGCCTATGGTCCAGCCAAATTGTGTGGTGCCGATAAAAGTACTGACCACAGGTATGGCAGCCATCCAGAGCACATGGTGGTAAAACATGTGACTCACCGACTCGTGTTCTTCGTTAATCGCTCGCCACTCTTTATCCGGATGATGGATAAGACCCCAAACATGATTGATCATGGATTCCCCCTTGCTTTGAAACAAAGCTTAAGTGTGTTGGAAAAAGTCCTGATACAGCCACGCCCAAATTTTTGTGGCTTTCCATCAGTATAGTTGCATACGCAGGAAACGTCGGAAGGGTTAATAAAATTTTATTATAAAGAGGTGCGTTTTAATATCTTATGGCGTTATAGGCAGAGGTTCTTCATTGTTTTTTGGTCGAGCGAATGGTTGTGGCGTTTCTTTTTATTTGATGAATCTGACGCAGAAAAATCGTTTGTGATGAAGGTGTAGAGTATAGAAGGTTTGTTGTTTATTTGTCCTTCTACGTGGTAGTGTTTTTCGTGATTTTGTGGTTTTTTTGTTATTCGGTAGGGTGGTTTTTTAATTGATGCAATCTTTTCTTGAGGGCTTTTTCGAGTAAATTCTTGTTATACGGTTTCATCGTTTTCCACTGCTGGCATTCTTGTCGAGTTCGAGCGCAACCAATACACCAACCTTTCGGGCCAGAAAATACACAGACATCAATACATGGACTTTTTTGAGACTTCATTTTTTTACTTCCACACCACTAGGATTATTCTCTGTTGAACTTAAGATCCAAGCTCTTGTAACGCTTGCTCTATACTCGATTCAAGTTTGCTCAGTTGACTCAATTCATCATAAAGACGTTGCTCTAAATTCTTGAAATTGAGCGGCAAGGTTTTTTGCAGAATATGATGATCTTTGGCAATGATTTGATAGCCTTTCCAGCTTTTTATACGCTCTTCTTCAAGCTCTAAAAAGCGCTGCGTAAACTCACTTCTTGATGGACAGTCTTCTTCTGCATGCAAGCAAATTGGAAAGGATTTTTGTTTGATTTGAGGCGCTTCAATGTAGGTTTCGAAGTGAATTCCACCTTGATTATGATTATGCCAACTGGATTTATAAAGTTGTAAGTAAGGTCCGCGATTATAGATTTCCCAATCGTCTTCAAACCATTTCGATTGTTTAAGCTTTTTTTCAAGGTTACGGAAAATGCTTTTAATGTCTTTCATGGTGTTGTGGACCTTGTTTGGGTCTTTTGTCCTTAGGTGTTTCGCTGTTTGGCTTGGCTAATAGGGTAATGTCTATCTAGGGGGAATGTACATCGCCCTGATCTCGATGTGAAGATTTAGGCGATAATATTCGACGTGGCTACAGCTCATCAACGGTTCGAGGGAAAACAGACTGGAACCCTTCGGCATATTCTGTGTGGCGTCCGCCCGCTTGACCACCCGAGTTACGGCGAAAGTGGTTGCCTCTGTTTTCGGCGACATTAGTATAAAATTGCCAGAGATGTTCTTGACCCTGCATACATTCAATGGCGGCTTTTTTCTTCTGCCACACTTTAGTGATGTCTAAAAAAGTATCTGGTTTCCAGCCCATTTGCTCTGTTTGGTGAGGTTCAAATAAATACAATTGAGGGGCTCCGAGTACCTTTTGGCCAGGTTTATGTCCCCATGCTTGAGCCACCATGCGGGCTTCCAGCACAAAACGAGTGGTGTTCATGTGATCGGTATTGTAAGGATCCCACATGGAATGACTCATCATAAAGTCAGGCTGTACCGAGCGAATGGTATCAACAAGACGATCACGAGCTTCAGGGGTAAAATCTAACGGGTAATCGCCCATGTCAAAAAATTGTATATCATGTACCCCCAGTGCACTGGCCGCGGCTTCTGCTTCTTGTTGGCGTGCTTGTTTTACGTTCTCTATATTCATGCCGTCTTGTTTCCACAGCTTGGCACTTTCGCCTCGTTCACCGTAGGATAGGCAAACCACGGTTACCTCATATCCTTTCTCGGCATGAAGGGCAATGGCACCACCCGCACGCCAAACAAAATCTGCGGCGTGAGCGCTGATGATAAGGGCTGTTTTGTTGTTCATTGTTTGTGATCCTTTTTCATTATTGGGTAATCGTGTCGATAGAGTGTTGTCGTTAGGCTGGTTGCCAAATTGGGAAAGGGTCTTGCAAGGCTGTCCAGTATTCTTTGCCTAGTAGTACTTCGTCTTGGCTTAAAAGGCAGGCATCCAATGCTTTGATCATGCCTTGTTGATCCAAGTCTTGCCCAATAAAAACCAGTTCTTGACGCATATCGCCAAAGGGTTCTACCCAGAGTTTCTTAATGGAAGCCAAGTAGTCTGAATCGGTAGGCCAGTTCTCCTTTGGTATAGCGCGCCAAAACACCCCTGCAAAACCATGCCGAGCAATACTCCCCGCTTGGCTCCATTGGCCAGCGAGAGTTGGTCGCGATGCAAGCCAGAAATACCCTTTCGAGCGGATTAATTTACCGAACTGATTAATTGAGTGTATGAATTGATGAAACTTCTGCGGGTGAAAAGGACGGCGTGCCTGATAACTGAAACTACTGATACCATACTCTTGCGTTTCTGGAATGTGCTCCCCGCGCATTTCTTTTAGCCAACCTGGTGCTTGCTGAGCCCGCTGGAAATCAAATAATTTGGTGTTGAGCACCTTATCGATGTTCACCTTGCCATGAGTAATGGGGATGATCTGCGCGTGAGTGTTAAGTGTTTTCAGGATCGCTGTTAAATGTGCAATGTCGGTTGTGCTAACCAAATCTGTTTTGCTGATTAGAATGACGTCTGCAAACTCCACTTGATCTACCAATAAATCGGAGACACTGCGTTCATCCTCTTCTCCTAATGATTCCTCTGTGTCCTGTAAGTATTTGGTGTCGTTGTAGTCTTTCAGAAAATTGACCGCATCGACCACAGTGACCATGGTGTCTAGAGTAGCGACATCGGATAGAGATACTCCCTTTTCATCTGTAAAGGTGAAGGTTTCAGCGACCGGTAAGGGTTCAGATATCCCCGTTGATTCAATCACTAGATAATCAAATTTCTCTGCTTCTGCCAGCCTAGCGACTTCCTCTAATAGATCTTCTCGCAAGGTGCAACAAATACAGCCGTTGCTCATTTCGACCAGCTTTTCTTCATTGTGATTGAGGGAGACCTCATTCTGTATGATTTCAGAATCAATGTTGATTTCACTCATGTCATTAACGATCACCGCCACTTTTTTGCCTTGGCGATTGTTCAGAATGTGGCTCAGGACGGTAGTTTTACCGGCACCAAGAAAGCCTGAAAGTACTGTGACGGGTAATGGATTCATCGGCAGGTCTCATTTTTATGATTTATTTATGTTATAACATAGCAATTTGTAGTCTGGCAATTCTCCTGTCTGATGGCTTCTTTCAGCATTAGGTCGCGCGCTTCCTTCTGCACTCCCTTCTTTTGATACTACTGCTCTCAGCTCCGATGCATCGCTCATAAAGATTTTTAAGCGTTGGATTTGGAGAATGATTTTTGAATTGTTTCTGCACAGAAAAGAAGAGTTAGCGAAATAAAACGACATTCACTGTAATAAATCATTTTATGCCAACGACTAATTCTCAATATCGACACATGACGGCCAGGGCAAAACATTGTTAGAAGCGCTTCAATCCATGCTTGATGATCGAACGACATCCGTAACTTGGCTGTTTATAGGCATCATTTTGCTTTCTTATGTATTGGAAGACTTGGCTATCGTGACCGCGGCGATTCTGGCGTCACAAGGCAACCTGCCAATCAGCTGGGCGCTATTGGCGATTTTTATTGGCATTGCGACGGGGGATTTAGCCTTGTATGGGTTGGGGCGAAGTGGTCGGCGTTTTCGTTGTGTGCGGCTGAAATTATTGAAGATGCCTTATTTTCCTATGGCCAAACAGCGCTTTGAAACGCACTTGTTCTTGAACCTTTTTATTATCCGGTTTGTACCAGGGTTGAGAACTGTCGGCTTTACCTTGTCTGGTTTTCTGGCGTTGCCAGTTGGCCTGTTTTTTGGCGCAGTGGTTACCGCGACAGCGCTTTGGAGTAGTTTGGTGTTTGGCATTATTTACACCTTTGGCCAGCAAACTTGGTTGGTCGCGACACAATACCAATGGCTGCTAATTCCAGTGGCTTTGCTCGGTTTGTTAAGTGTGAACCGATTGATTAAAAAGACATATTTGAAAGGTTGTTGATAAGTAATATGACGAAATGTTCATTGATCCCTGCACATAAAGTGAATGGCGGTATGCCGACATTGGAAGAAGACTCGAAGCGAACGATTTCGCCCTATGAGTTTTTACCCACTTGGTTTTTTTACACGCCAGTGGTGTTGCAGAGTATTTTTCAGGGGATCTACTATCGTGACTTTCGATTGCCTTTGGTCGCCAATCCAAGCATCAAATTAAGCGGTATGGTCGGAGAGTCAAAGCATGACATTATGAATTTGGCGGGCAGTCTGGCGTCGAGATGGATTGCCACTTATTGCGTAAGAGAGAAAAACCAATCGCCAATAGAGCAGCAATTAAGTGCCGCGTTAGCCGAGTTGAAACAGCATAATATTCCTTTCCCTTTGGTGGCAAAACCGGATTTGGGGTGTCGAGGGGTTGGCGTCAAACTGTTGCAATCCGCAGAGCAATTGGCCGATTACATTCGATCTTTCCCCCTAGATGCACGCTTTGTTCTGCAAGAAAAAGCCCCTTATAAAGCCGAGGCCGGTGTGTTTTATGTGCGCCAGCCAGGGCAGCAAAAAGGTGAGATTTTCTCCATCACATTGAAGTATTCCCCTTCGGTTGTAGGGGATGGTCAACAGACGTTGGCCAATCTGATTGAACGTCATCCTCGAGCCGGAAAACTGCGGCATTTATATCTACCGCGCCATCAAAATATTCTTGATTGGGTGCCTGAAGCAGGCGAAGAGTTTCAATTAGCTTTTGCGGGCAGTCACAGTCGAGGGGCCATTTTTCGTGATGGTAACCAATACATTACGGAAGCCTTAACACGTAAGTTGGATTTGTTACTGAAAGACGTAAAGGGCTACTACTACGGTCGTTTAGACATCAAATTCGACAACCTTCATGATTTTATGCAAGGTGAAAAATTCACCATCTTAGAACTCAATGGGGCAAGCAGTGAGGCTGCTCATATCTGGGATAGAAATGCGTCCCTGCCAAGTATTTTTAGTGTGTTACTTAAACAGTATCGCTTGTTGTATTCGATTGGGGCAAAACAAAAGAAGCGCGGCCATCAGCCTCCCTCTTTGCGTCACTTACTGGCCGCTTGGCGAGAAGAGAAGCAACTCACTAAAGAATACCCAACGACAGACTGAGCTTTTATGAGGTCATTTAAACGCACTGGAAAGAGAGCCGATATGATTCCAATACTGAACAGTGAACGCCATCAGCAAACCGGTTTTAATAGCGAATTGGCGGTCATTCAAGGGTGTATTGATTCCCTAAAGCAAGGTGAAGCGTTTTTGACTTCATTGACCAGCGAGCAATATTTAGCGTCTGCGGAACCTTATGTTACCAGCAGTATTGGAGAACACTTCCGGCATCTCTTGGATGTGTATCAAGGGGTTTACCTAGGCGTCTACTCGAAAGAGGTTGGAGCCAGCTTGGCTACTCATCCGGCAAGGGTGATTGATTACAATCAACGTCGTCGTGGGCACCGAGTCGAAACTTGCCGCCTGCAGGCTTTGGCTGAAATCGAAGAGTTATTAACTTGGCTTGAGAGTTTGACGGTGGACGATGTGAAAGCGCCTGTACAAGTTATCTCGGAAGTGTCTGTTAGTCAAACGCAATCCGCCGAAATGTGTTCCACCTTGGAAAGAGAGCTGACCTTTATCGCGCTTCATGCAAACCATCATTTTGCTATGACCAAGGTCACCATGACATTACTGGGTAGTCATGTGGCAGCGGATTTTGGTTTTGCCCCAGCGACGCTGACTTACATGGGGAGGTCATAGCAATGTGTTCTGTTAGCTGGTGTATTAATGATCATGGTTATCAGATTTACTTTAATCGTGATGAACAGAAAACACGTCCTGTGGCGCTACCACCTAAAAGACTGCAATTCTCTGGTGTCAATGTCTTGATGCCAATTGACCCGGTTGGGCAAGGCAGTTGGATTAGTACCAACGATGCTGGCTTGAGCCTGTGTTTACTAAACAACTATCAAGGCAAGATGCCAGCAACCCCCTTGATAAGCCGAGGCTTATTGCTCAGCCGATTGGCCAAACATACTTGCCTTAATGACGTTGAGCAGGCGTTGCGCAATATTAGGCTTAACAAGTTTGCGCCCTTTATTTTGTTGGCTTTTGATCTCAGCCTTTGCGAACAACAAGCCCCCGCGCGAGCCTTTCATTGGGATGGTGACGCATTACGCATTGATGTCATGATGTCGCCAGTGTTTTCTTCTGCTGTGGCATTAGGACCGGTTACTGAATACCGCAATGCGGCGTATCAAGCGATGGTAGCGGCTGATACGAGTCATGCCGCACGCATAGCGTTTCACTGTCATCACCATGAAAAGCAGGGGCATAAGTCGATCTGTTTGCATCGTGAAGATGCGCAAACCGTTAGCTTTACCCATGTGTCGGTTACCCCAACAGAGCAATACATGAGTTATGTCGCAGGTTCGCCCTGCGATCAAGTCACACCAAGTAGTTTAGCGAACAACGGCCTCACTCTATCGAAACAAATGACGATGTCTGAGGCTTCCTGAGGAGCACGCAATGAAAAAACTGATCGCAATTTTTAGCCTTTTAATCTGTCCGTGGGCGTGGGCTGAAGCGCCTATTTCAACTGGCTATTTTAGTAATAAAGCCCTCAGTGGTTATGACACGGTGGCGTATTTCACGGAGCAAAAGGCCATTGAAGGCCATGCCAAATTCAAAACCGAATATCAGGGCGCAGATTGGTATTTCGTCTCGCAACAGCATTTGGAAATGTTCTTAGCTGAGCCTGAAAAATACGCGCCACAATACGGTGGTTATTGCGCTTGGGCGGTTTCTGCTAACAACAGCTTCGCTTCTTCTGATCCTGAGCAGTGGGCCATTGTCGATGGCAAGTTATATCTCAACTATAACAAATCTGTAAAACAAAAATGGGATGCTGATCGTCGTTTGCACATCAATCAGGCGGATCAGAATTGGCCTGAAATGATGCCGCAGTAAGCCAGCAAAGAGAGAAGAAGATGATAGATAGTCCATTTCGTTTGCCCAGAGTAACGCCATTTGGTCTTGGTGAAAGGTGTGTTGAGTGGTTGACGGGGTTGAGTAAGCTGGATGCTTTATATCAGCAGCGTACACCAACACAGTCCAGCTTTGAGTTTATGAATTACACTCTCAAAGCCTTGGATATTGATTATCAATTGGCATCCGGTTCCTTACAAAATATTCCCAAACAAGGCCCCGTTGTGATTGTTGCGAATCACCCGTTAGGCGCGATTGAAGGCGTCATTGTGGCGGATTTGCTGGCTGGGGTGCGTCAAGATGTCAAAGTGTTGGCAAATGAAATGCTTAAGCGTTTGCCTGAAATTCGCGACCTCTTTATTGGTGTGAATGTGTTTGGTGGTAGTAAAGCCGCCAAAACCAACAGTGTGGCCATTCGCGAGGCTAATCAACATTTGGCTGAAGGCGGCGTGCTGGTGATCTTCCCGGCAGGAGAAGTGTCTAGTTATGCTAAAGGCAGCAAGGTGTTGGCCGATGTGGCGTGGCGTCATTCGGTGGCGAAATTTATCAATCGTAGCCAAGCGGCTGTGGTGCCAATTTTTATTGATGGACAAAATAGCCCCATGTTTTATCGCGCGGGGCGAATTCATCCATTCTTGAGAACCGCCATGTTAGCAAAAGAATTGCTTAATAAGCGGGCTCAGCGTATTCGTTTGTCAATTGGACAAGCCATTGATTATGCTGAATTAAAAGGTTTTAGTGACGAAAAAGATTTAGTCCATTACCTGCGACTGAACACCTATTTATTGTCGTCTGATACCCAGCAACAAAACTTGCCTAAAGTCATTGCGCCACTGGCGACCGAGTGCTTATTAAAAGACATAACAGCATTACCCTCTGAGGCTTTGTTATTCGAGCAAGGGGATTTTGCTGTGTATTGTACTGGTCGCGCTCAACTGCCCAATGTCATGCAGGAAATTGGACGCATTAGAGAGCAAAACTTTCGTGCGGTTGGTGAGGGCAGTGGATTAGCGTGTGATCTGGATGAATATGATGATTACTATCAGCAATTGTTTGTGTGGCACAAAGTAGATCAAAAAATTGTGGGAGCGTATCGTTTAGGCTTTGTGGATCAGTTGCTCAAGGAAAAAGGGCTACAAGGCTTGTACTCGCGCAGCTTATTCCAATATGACCAAGCTTTCTTGGCCAGCATGGGAAAAAGCATTGAAGTAGGGCGTTCTGTGGTGGCTGAAGCGTATCAAAAGAATCTCAACTCTTTATTGATGTTGTGGAAAGGGATCGCCGCTTTAGTTGCACGTCACCCACAATACACGCATTTGTTTGGGCCGGTCAGTATTAGTAATGATTACAGCGATAGCGCACGACAGCTTATGATGCAGACCTTGTCTTTACATCATTATGACCAACAAAGAGCGAAACTGGTCAAAGCGTCCACACCGTTGGCACAGAATACGACCGACTTTTGGCAACCGAATCTTTTGTCGGCTTTAGCCAGTGTTGAGTTGTTATCTAAGATACTGGCGCGCATGGAGCAAGGTAAAGGTTTGCCAGTGTTGCTTAGGCAATACCTTAAAATGAATGGTAAATTGATCTGCTTTAATCTGGATCACGATTTTAACGATGCGTTGGATGGCCTGATTATGGTGGATTTGACTAAGGTGCCACTCAAAACCTTAGGGAAATACATGGGGCGAACACAGGCAGAAGAGTACCTTAATCAACATGCTGGTGCTGAATCTGACTTACCTCAGTGAGGTGCCATGTATTTTCACCTATTCGTCGTAACGAAAAATGCGCTTGAGCAACAACGTCCGTAGCTTTGTCACGAAGGGGAGCTTCGTGGCTGAGAGGGCCGAGGCTAAACAGGCACAGCGATTTCCAAATCAGCCAGCAAGGCTTTGGTTATGTGATAGCGTGTGATGATGCCTATAATGCGCCCTTCTTGTACCACTGGGTACACCTTAGGTTTGGGTTCCGCCATCATCTTGGCGATTTCCATAATGTGATCATTAGGGCTGACACTAAGCACATTAGTCTGCATCACTGAGCTGACGTCTTTTGGCTTTTCACTGTAATACGCGCTTTGCATCAGCGCGGGTAAAATATCTTGCTCTGACACAAAACCTATCAAATGCCCTCGCTTATCAGCCACCGGTGCGCCCGGTAAACGGCGTTGCGTCAAACCTTTTACACAATCAATGATGCTGGTGTCAGGGTAAACGTAATACGCGTCACGCGACATAATGTCTCTCACAAAGAGGGTACCTGTTTTCATACTTATTTCTCCCAGCCAATGCTTACTTTTAGTGTAGAGCGAGACGCGCCAAATTGCGTAACTGGCGTGAGACTTTTATGGTCAGTATGAGAGTTTGAAGTATTAGGAGTGGGTGTGCTTTGCGTGATGGTGGGTTGGGTAAATAGTGGAAAGGCTATGAGTTTTCGTTACACACCAAATAAAAAAGCCACCCGAAGGTTAATGCTGTTCACTTAAGGGTTGAATTTAATTGAATAGCCTCAGAAAATCCGATTAAGCTTTCTTAATCGGATTTTTTTTGTGTCTATTCAACAGTTACTTCTCAGCATCGATGAGCTCCACTCATT
>NZ_JSEE01000007.1 GCF_001625355.1 Marinomonas sp. TW1 | reverse complement strand
GTAGCTGAGAACTTTTTCGGCATCCTAAAAACAGAAATGTACCATAACAAAAAGTTTAACAATGCTGATGAGCTGATTGAAGCAATCAAGGAATACATCGAGTATTACAACAACGATCGAATTAAGCAGAAACTAAAAGGCCTGAGTCCGATAGCGTATCGGAATCAGGCCTTGTAAAGCCGCTTAGAACAGAGTCCAACTTTATGGGGTCAGTTCAAACGAGCCCTTTTTCCATTTGGCCTTAGCAATCCGTGTCTTTGCTGTCCATTTTCTCTTTAACTTGTTCACACGTATCTTCCACGGCGTTGCCTGCATCCGTCATCGTACTTTCTAGACTGTCACCGGCGTCGTCCATAGAACCTTGTACGCTTTCACCCGCACTGTTTAGCGCATCACCTGCATCGTCAATGGTTTGCTCTACTGCATCACCGGCTTGTGATAAAGAGTCTTCCACTGCGTTCTTTTCTTCTGAATCCTGACCACATGCGGCCAATGTACCCGCAGTTACCAAAACCAATGCTGTGTTTAAAAGTGTACGTTTGATGCTCATAATTTTCTCCATTTTAATTTCTAGTCCAAGAATAATCGTTCAGGCCAAATCGGCTGTGTGTATTCGAACTCTTGTCATCGCAATCGATGTCTTACCGATTCGCTGTGATCTGTATATTGCGAAGCCTGTGCCAACTTTTTAAAAAACTTATAACTCATTGTTTTTAATAATTAAATTTATTTTCAAGGTGATTTTGAGTGTCTTTTTCGCTGGCTGCCATCGGTTATTTTTACTGATTAGCTCGGTAACAATTTCCGTCGAATAAATGTAAAGACGCAAAAAATATGGCAAAGTCCTGTTGTACTGCTCGCCACCAAGGTGAACGGCCTTTGATGCTCACAGATTAGGATCCCTCATGACTGACGCGTTGTTGCTGACTTTTATCTTTCTTGTGGCTGGTGTGGTGTCCGTTCCCATCGCCTCGCGTTTAGGCCTTGGTTCAGTACTGGGCTACTTATTAGCGGGGATGTTAATCAGCCCTCTATTGTCTTGGTTTCATGTGGACATAGTGTCACTGCAACACTTTGCTGAACTCGGCGTGGTGCTGATGCTGTTTTTGGTTGGGTTAGAGTTGCATCCAAAAAAACTGTGGTCGATGAAAGCCCGTCTGTTTGGCTTAGGTGGGGGACAAGTTGCGTTCTGTGCTGTCTTTATTATGGCGGTGGCCATGCTGTTCGATTTGCCTTGGCAAACCAGTTTAGCCATTGGTCTGGTGTTGGCCTTGTCCTCTACCGCCATTGTCATTCAATCACTGACCGAAAAAGGCTTGATGAAATCGGATGGCGGTCAATCCTCTTTTGTGGTGTTGTTGGCGCAAGACATTCTGGTCATCCCTATGTTGGCGCTCATTCCCTTGTTAGCCTTACCAGAACTGCAACAGCTGACCAATGCGGGCGAAGCAGAGACAGCCAGTCATGGCGCGGCCTTATTAGAAGGCTTAGCCTCATGGCAAATACCGCTAGTGATCATCGCCGCTATAGCCACCATCATCATAGGGGGCAGTTACTTGGTTACCCCTATTTTTCGTTTTATCGCTGTCGCTCAGCTGCGTGAGCTGTTTACGGCGACGGCTTTGATGTTTGTCGTGGGGACCACACTGTTGATGTCTTTGGTCGGCTTGTCTCCCGCATTGGGCACCTTTCTAGCCGGTGTGGTACTGGCCAATTCACCTTATCGACATGAATTGGAAAGTGACATAGCCCCGTTTAAAGGCTTGTTACTGGGCTTGTTCTTTATGACCGTTGGCGCTGGTATCAATTTCGGCTTGTTATCGGATAAATGGTTACTGATTCTTAGTCTGACGTTAGGCTTAATTCTGCTGAAAGCAAGCGTACTTTGGTTGCTCGGCTGGGCATTTAACATTCGCTGCTCTAATCGTTGGTTGTTTGCGCTGGGCTTGGCTCAGGCGGGTGAATTCGGCTTTGTACTCTTGTCTTTCACCGTCAGTAACGGTGTGATTGCGGACGCGGTTGCCGACATACTGCTATTAGTAGTGGCCATTTCCATGCTGTTAACGCCACTGTTATTTATTCTCTACGATAAAGTCATTGCGCCACGCTATGCCGCAGACCAAAGTGATAAACCATTCGATGAGATGCCTGACGACCATAAAATTTTAATCGCGGGTTCTGGACGTGTCGGCACGACTCTAGACAACATCCTACGCTTGGCAGACTTCCATTCTACCGTGATTGATTTCAGCACCAAACGTTTGCAAGCATTAGAGAAATTTGGCGTGAAACATTACTTTGGTGATGCTACGCGTCCGGATTTATTGAAAGCCGCGGGGATTGAAGAGGCCAGTGTGTTTATTATTGCCATTGATAACCCTGAACAAGTCACTCAATTAGTGCAGCATGTAAACCACCACTATCCACACATTCACATCATTGCCCGTGCTTTTGATAACAATCATGTATACGACCTATGGTCTTACGGTTGTCGAGATATAATTCGTGAAACCTATGACAGTAGCTTGCGCATGGGGCGCTCCACTTTTGAAGCCCTTGGGATGAATCGTGACACGGCCGAAAAAATGATTGATGTGTTTGCCCAACACGACAGAGTTTCCATGGTGGAAGTGGCGGACGCCCATAAAATTGGTGTGCCCTTCCATGAAAACCAAGCTTTTATTAAACGTTTGCGAGAATATTTGGAAGAGAAAAACCCACATTTAAAAGCCGCCATGGAAAAAATCAAAACGGAAGACCAACAAGACTCTCTTTGACAGCGCAAGTGGGAATGTTTATAACAAGATCCCAAATGCACAATTACCTTTAAATGAGGCAGATTTCTGATCTTTTATGGCGAATATTTTATTTGTTTACTCCACTACGGACGGCCACACTCTGAAAATCAGCCAAACCATGCAAGCGGTCATGGAACAAGCAGGTGAGCAAGTTCAGTTACTGCCTCTTGATCAAGTCAACGCAGAGCAATTGTCTCAATGTGACAAACTGGTGATTGGTGCGAGCATCCGCTACGGTAAGCACCAGCCTAGTTTGCTGCAATTTATCACGACTAACAAAGCCGTCATCGAAAGCAAACCCAGTGCTTTTTTTACCGTTAACTTGGTCGCTCGCAAGGCTGAAAAATGCGAACCTCATACCAATCCATACATCATTAAGCTACTTGATCAATTGGCTTGGCAGCCTAGCTTACAAGGGGTTTTTGCCGGTAAGTTACATTATCAGCAATACGGTTTCCTTGATCGCAATATGATTCGCTTCATTATGTGGGTCACCAAAGGGCCAACCGACCCAACCACCAATCAAGAATTTACCGATTGGCAAAAAGTCGACGAGTTTGCCCACGCCGTTTGTCAGCTTTAAACCACAGGATTTTTGGGAGTCTTTAGAATGCTTAGACCGCTCTATTTGTGTCTAGTCGTCTTCATTTCGATCAGTTTAATGGCTTGCAGCACATCGCCGACAGGCAGAAAACAGCTTATTTTATTACCCGATTCACAACTTGATGAAATGGGTGTGGCGTCTTTTCAGGAAATGAAAGCGGAACTGCCGCAAACACAAAATGAGGCCAACATTAAGCAAGTAGAGTGTGTCGCGGATCGCATTATCAATGTGCTACCAGACAAGTATCGTAATCAAGCTTGGGAAGTTAGGGTATTTGAAGACGATCAAGTCAACGCCTTTGCCCTACCCGGTTATAAAATTGGCGTCTATACCGGTTTATTAAAGACCGCAGACAATGCTTCTCAACTCGCCGCCGTGATGGGCCACGAAGTGGGCCATGTGTTAGCTCGCCATGGTAATGAAAGGGTTTCGACGCAACTGGCGACAAACCAAGCGCTGAAAGTGACCTATGAGTTAAGTGGTGAAGACAGCAAGACCAAACAAGCCATTTTTCAAGGTCTAGGCATCGGCGCGCAAATCGGTATTATTTTGCCCTTCAGTCGTACTCATGAAACGGAAGCCGATGAAATTGGCTTGGACTTAATGGCCAAGGCAGGGTTTGACCCAAGAGAAAGCGTCAAGCTCTGGCAGAATATGAGCAAACTGGGTGACAGTAAAAATCCAGAGTTTTTATCAACTCACCCCTCCAATGAGAGCCGTATTAGAGACTTGAATGCCGAGATGACCTCGCCACTCGCAAACTACCTCAAGCTGAAAGCACAAAATAACATTGCACACTGCGAGTAATTAGACAAAGGATAATAAAGGGCTTTATTTATGTCGAATAAGATGACGTCAAGTGTTTCAGGATCGAATAAAGCGTCGCCAGTCAGTAAATCTTGGCCCTTATATTTGATCATCATTAGTGCTATTGGTTTAACACTCGTTAGTCAGCTGTATTTAACTTGGGCACAAAGCCTCACCGCAGGATTATTGTTCGCTTGTATTGCCCTTTGGGCCACTTCGATTGTGCCAGCCTATTTACCAGCTCTAGGGTTATTCGCCTTCGCCACCGCGACGGAATTGGCCCCTAACCAGGTGATCTTTGCAGGCTTTCATTCTTCTACCTTCTGGCTGCTGTTCAGTGGTATGGTCTTTGGTGCCGCCATTAAACACTCGGGCCTAAACCAACGTGCCACCTTCTTACTGACCCGTATTCTGGGTAACAGCTATCAAGGCACCATTATCAAGATTGCGTTATTCGCTATGGCATTGGCGTTCATGATTCCTTCCGGCGTGGGTCGCGTGGTATTGATCATTCCTATCGTGGCCACCTTAGCAGATCATTTTGGTTATCAAGAACGTTCGAATGGCCGTACCGGTATGCTGTTAGCTGCAGCCTTTGGCACCTTCTCTCCTGCCTTTGCCATTCTCCCAGCCAATGCGCCCAACATGATGTTGGCCGGTATGTTAGAAGCGCTTTATGATTCCCCTGTGTCTTATTGGCAATATTTAACCTTGCACTTTCCAGTGCTAGGTTTGGGGAAACTGGTGATAATTGTCGGCATCATTCTATGGTTATTCCCTGATCAGGACCCAGAGAAAAACTTGGCCATTAAGATTGAAGAAACCGTCATGAGCAAAATTGAAAAGCGCTTACTTTGGGTGCTGTGCGTTTGTTTTGCATTTTGGTTTACTGATACCTTGCACCATATTTCACCCGGTTGGATTGGTTTAATCGCCGTCGTTATTTGCCTCTGGCCCACATCCGGTTTAACCAGTAAGCAATGCATTGATAAAGACATCCAATACGGTACGCTGTTTTTCACAGCGGGTGTCATCGGCTTAAGTGCCATCACTGCTTACTCTGGTTTAGGGGATATTTTGGTCAATACCTTAACCAGCGCCGTGCCCTTCTCTGCGGATTCGTCTTTCATTAATCTTGGTTTACTCACCTTAATCTCTACCTGTGTTGCCGTGGTCACTAACTTAACAGGGGTGCCCGCTATCATGACCCCAATGGCAGAGCATTTAGCCGACATCACCGGGCTGTCTACTCAAGCGGTTCTGATGAGCCAAGTTCTGGGTTTTTCTAATGTCCTATTACCCTATCAAGCACCACCACTCATTACCGCCATCGCCCTTGGTAAACTCTCCATTAAAGCGGTTTCCAAAGTGTGTCTATTGAGTTTTTTGTTTACCAGTGTGTTGTTATTGCCTTTAAACTTACTCTGGTGGCAACTGCTTAACATGATTTAAGTTTTCTTTTAAATCGACAAAACGGTATGATTTGCGCTCATCATTTAACCCCATGAAAAGGAATTTTCAGTGAAAAAAATCCTCGCTGTGTTCGTATTTGTTTTGCTTGCAGCTTGTCTCATTGCACCCAAATTTATTGCACCAAAATACCAAGAACAACTGTCACAACTGGTGACCAACCTAAACTCAGCGCCTGGCTATGAAGCCAGCTTAGACAGTCTTGAAGAAAGCTGGTTCACGTCTAAAAGCGTGTTACACCTAAGCTATGATTTAAGTATGATTGACCCGAATTTATACGGTCAAAAACTGGAAGCCGATCTGGTTCTGGATGCCCACTTTGGCCCACTCCTCATGTCGGAGGCTGGTGTTGTCGGTTTGTTTGATGTCCACGCATATTATGCCGGCGACTCATTGCGCGAGATCCTCAACTGGTCGGAGGATCAAGCCTTTTTCGATGCCTCTGTGGTCATGGACTTGATGGGCAACATTGAATCAGTCGATCAGGTTCCCGCTTTCGACATCACAAACGGACAATTCACCTTCAGTGGTTACAAGGGCAAAGGCGAATTCACTTCTAATAGCATGGCGTACCAAGGCCAGATAGATCAGCTCAATTTAGACAAATATTATGACAAATTGCAGCTCACCAATACTCAACTGACGCTAAACATTCAAAGTGGTGCTGACGTCTTAACTTCTGGTGGTTTCTACAATGGTGACATTAGCATTGGCTTTGATCAGTTTTCTTTAGGTTCACAAAACAATCCAAATGAGCTTGAAGTCAACGGGGCCTCACTTTTAGTGTCCTCTTTACTGGATACAGACTCCCAACTGGGGAAAATCATCTCTCGCTATGCCGTGGAGAATGTTCGCTCAGAAGAGTTCAGTGCAGATGAATTGGCATTAGTGGTTGAAATGACCAATTTAAGTAACCAATTCTTCTTGGATTACAAAACCTTTTCTGATGCCTTGTTAGCCGAAGGCAATGCTTCCCCTGACGAACTCATGATTGCGCTGTTTACTTTCATGACAGACAACCTAGATGAATTGCTGTCTCACAAGCCTGAATTGAACATGACCGAATTCAGTGGTCATCTAGCAGAAGGGGCTTTCAATGCGACATTGAACAGTCATCTAAAAGAGATTAATGGCCCTGTTAGCATCGATCAATTGTTGGATCAAAACTTTTGGTTATGGAACTTGATGGTGAACGCCAATCTACAAGCCGATGAAACGTTAATAAGCCATTTGGGCGAACGTTACTTAGCACAACAGATGCGCACTACTACCGATTCACCTCAGGTAAAACAGCAAGTGCAAATGCTGCTTAACAACTTCATTCAGCAAGGTCTTATCAAGCGAGAGGATGATCAGCTGATGACGCAAATCGAGATTGCGGATGGTCAGGGGAAAATCTATGACTTCCCTTTCCCATTAGCACGCTAAAGCCCCATCATTCACGTTAGTAGGATCAAAATTTAGTACGAGAAAAAACGCATAAAAAAAGGCCGCTTTCTTATTTAAGCGGCCTTTTTAGTTTCCTTCCCAATTATTGGGAGACTAAAGCGATTAAAACGCCTCGCCATTGTATTGCGTAACCATGCAGTCTTTACCTTTCTCTTTCAGCATCATACAAAAATCAACGCTGAAGGATTTTTGTAAAAACGGCCCCACTTTCAGCTGATACATGGTGCGACCTTTGACGTCTTTTTGATTAACCTTAGGAACTAACCCATCATAAGCCGTCGGATCGTTTTTCATTAACACCTGCCAACCACGCACCGCCTCATTGCGATTTGAATAGGCCGCTAATTGCACACCGTAACCTTCATTCGACATTGCGCTGCTAGTCGCTTGTGTTGACGACTGAGACACCTCGGTTGACGCTAAAGGCGCGGCTTGCGCCATGTTCATGTCATCTTGTGTCGCCGCGGCCAATGGTGCCGCTGGCATGGTTTCTGAGGACATAGCTTTTGAGGACATAGCTTCTGAGGACATAGCTTCTGACGACATTGACGATGAGTCTGAATCCATTGTCTCAGAAGAGGTTTCTACTAACGGCGCAACATTGGTTGCCGCCATGCTGTCATCCACATCAATCATGGTGGATTCCGAAGAGTCTGGCATTTCGTTGGCCGCTTCTAAGGCTAACTTTTCTTGCTTCAAGGAAGCCACTTCAGCCTCAAGCGCATCAATCTTATCTAGCTTAACTTGGGCTGTTTGCCACTGTTCTTCATGCGTTCGGACTTTCGTTTGTAAGTCTTCATAGCTCATGAAGGTGTTCTTTTCACCAGTTGATGAACAAGCCGCCAATACTAATCCCATTTGGACTACGATTAGTTTTTTCGTTATTCCCATTGCCATTCTCTCCATCTAGACGAATTATAAGGCTTACAATTGAGCATTATCGCCGCCAAAAATCAGCAAGCCAAAAAGTACCTTCAGCCAGCATATATTAGGTGTTGTCCCCACAGAATCAAAGCGTAGCGACTAGCCTTACCAAGCACTACTAAGGGGATAAAATACCAAAGCGAGGTTCTAAAAACACCTGCGGCTAAAGCTATACCATCGCCTATAATGGGTAGCCAAGTAAAGAGCAAACTCCATACACCATAGCGATTAAAGTAATATTCTGCTTTTATGCGCTTTTTTGAGTCAACGGGAAACCACCGACGTCCTTCAAAACGAGTAAGGTAAGCACCGAGTAACCAAGTGGTTACTGCCCCAATACTGTTGCCAATGGTTGCCCAGCTCCAGAGCAACACCAGACTGTTTGCTTCTTGCGCCGCATAAAACAACAACAAGGCTTCAGAGCCCAATGGCAATACCGTGGCCGACAAAAATGACACAACCAAAATGGTGACATATTCCAAGTTACTTCTTACCTTCTAACGGTCTTTCGGGGTCATTCGCCAAAACCATGATCTAGCTCATGAAAATCGGCTAGCAATAATCATAAAAATAATTAATCCTACTAGCTAAATATATTCTAAATAGCAAAATCAAGAGAGCCGAAGCACGGAGGCAAACCATGCTCAACCGCATAAATGATATCAAAATTCGCTATAAACTCTGGGCCATCATTGGCCTAATGTCATTGGGGACTACGGCGTTAATTTTGGTGTCGCTTTCGTCGCTTTTTTACAGTCATGTGGATGCGCGCAAAGAGCGTACAGCTGACATTCTCGACATTGTAAATACGTCTCTATTATCTCTTTATCAACAACAAGAAAACAATCAAATCTCCCCACAACAGGCAAAGCAAGACGCCTTAACCCTCTTATCCGAGTTTCGCTATGGTGAAGGGCAACGTGTTTGGGTATTGGCAAACAATGATCGCGAATTAATCAACGCACCAGCCTCATACACTGGCCAACAGCCTCCTGCGTCTTTGAAAGAAGCGTTAAAAGCGGCACAACAATCAGACACAGCGCACCAAAACATTGAATTTCATTATCAAGATTCAACGGGAAATGAGCACCGTATGATAGCCAGCGCCTTGGATTTTAAACCATGGCAACTAACGATTATCACCACGACGTCCATGGATGCTGTCACCAATTTCTTTTTGGTGGCTCTGGTGGACTACGCCATTCTAGTGGGGATTTTAACCTTAGTGGTGGGCGGGACAGCGTTGTTTATTATTCATATGGTTACTACGCGTGTTACCAGTTTGTGCCATACCATGACGACCGTTCAGCACTCAGGCGACCTCACTCAGCGAGTGGAATTTAGCGGCAAAGATGAAATGGGCGCCATGGCGAAAGCCTTCAATAGCATGATGAATGACTTTCAAAGCATCGTACGCAACGTCACACACTCCAGCGCAACCCTAGATGACATTGTTGGGCAAACCAATCAGTCGACACAAAAAACCGTTGAAGGGGTGGCACGCCAACTTTCTAACACAGACCAAGCCACGGAATTAATGCAAAGTGTCATGACGTCAGTAGAACAAGCATTGGGCATTGCTGAACAGGCGAAAAATAAAACACAAGAACTTGGTCAACACTCAAAGCAAGGCTTGGGTGTGATGGATAAAGCCAATCAAGACATTCAACAATTATCCCATGAAGTTGGACAGGCCGCTCAGCAAATACAAACCTTACGAGAAGAAGTCACACACATTCACGAACGACTGGGCATCATTTCCGAAGTGGCCGAACAAACCAACTTATTGGCGTTAAACGCGGCCATTGAAGCCGCGCGAGCCGGTGAACAAGGCCGTGGATTCGCGGTGGTCGCAGACGAAGTTCGTCATCTGGCCCAAAGATCCCAATTGGCCGCCACCGAAATCGGTGGTTTGATTGATCGTTTAACACAACAAACCGATACGGCGGTGGGCGTGATGGAGTCGGCACAAAGTACAGCCAACCAAGGTGCGAACCAAACCGCGGAAGCTGGGCAAGCCTTTTCCGAAATTGCCGATGGGGTGATTTCCATTTCGCAATTAAACAGCCACATCAGTCAGGCGGCAGACCGCCAACACGAATCCTCTCAAACGGTTCACCAAGCCTTGGGCGACATTGCGGTGATTTGTCAGGAAAACAACGACAATTCTACCGACATTCGAACGTCGGTTGATCAGCTACAAGACTGCGCTACACAACTGCGTCAGTTAGTGCATCAATTCAGTACCTAACCGTATTGTTTGGCGTTTCTGTCTTAGCAAACGCCGAATAATCCTCTTTAATCAATAAATAATTTGCAAACAGGCCGGTTTACGACTTTAACTTATTGGTGAGTTTCATTTTATTTGGGTATAGTGATCCAAAGGTTGTACGAAGAGTTCCTATTTTCATTACGCTATTAAAGGGTAGAAATAGAAATGCCGTCCGATACGCAAGATACGCTCGACTCTCTTTATCAACACATTCAAGCGGTGATTTTATCGCGCCAGCACCCTGTCACTGGGCTCTTTCCTGCCAGCACCAGCATCAATAATCATGGTAATTATACCGACGCCTGGGTGCGTGATAATGTCTATAGCATCCAAGCCGTTTGGGCTTTGTATTTGGCTTACAAACGTGCATCCGATACCGATAAGCGAGCTCATGAACTGGAGTTTGCCTGCATCAAGATGATGCGCGGCTTGCTGTTCGCCATGATGCGTCAATCCCATAAAGTTGAGGCCTTCAAGCATAGCCTTGACCCAAAAGACGCCCTACACGCCAAATATGACACGAAAACCGGCTTAGAAGCCGTTGCCGATGATGCTTGGGGGCATTTACAGATCGATGCCACCAGCTTTTATTTGCTGATGATGGCGCAAATGACCAAGGCCGGCAGTAAAATCATTTTTTCTCGTGACGAATTCAATTTTATTCAAAACCTCATCTATTACATTTCTCGCACCTATCGCACGCCAGATTATGGCATCTGGGAACGGGGTAACAAGGTGAATAATGGCAAGGCTGAAATCAATGCCAGTTCCGTTGGCATGGCCAAAGCCGCCATGGAAGCCATGGATGGTTTGAACCTGTTTGGTGACGACGGCCCTGAATGGGCCGTGGTGCACTCCTTTGCCGATGCTGTCGCGCGGGCGGGTTCGGTTCTGCAATCATTATTGCCGAAAGAATCCCGCTCGAAAGAAGTCGATAGCGCTATTTTAAGCATCATTGGCTTTCCCGCCTTTGCCGTAAACGACGAAAAACTTACCCGACGAACTCGGCAAGAAATCCTCAATAAATTGGGGGGGGAATACGGTTGTAAACGTTTCCTTCTGGACGGCCACCAGTCTGTTTTGGAAGACAAGAACCGGATTCATTATGAATACGATGAGCTCATTAACTTTGAGCACATTGAGTCAGAGTGGCCGCTGTTTTTTACTTATTTGTACATCGACCGTCTGTTTGCTCGTGATTGGGAAAGTGCCAATTATTATCGCCACAAGCTCGAAACCCTCATGGTTGAAAAAGACGGTCAAAAACTCTTACCTGAGCTTTATTATGTTCCGCAGGAGAACATCTTAGCGGAAAAAGAAAAGCCCGGTTCGCAACGTCGCTTGCCGAATGACAATTTACCTCTGGTGTGGGCGCAGAGCTTATACCTTGTCGGTAAGATGCTGGATGAAGAGCTGATTAAAACCGATGATTTAGACCCTCTCGGATTGCACAAGATTCAACATAGAAAACATAAAATCACCACCTCCATGGTCATTTTGGCGCAAAACGACAGAGTCAAACAAAAGCTAATGGACGCGGGCTGCTTGTGTCAAACCCTTGAAGAAATTGCCCCTCTCAAGGCCATTACTGCGGAACAACTGGTGACAACCTACCAACACTTGGGCGAATCCACGTCCCTCGGCTTAACAGGTCGTCCAAATCGCGCCCTCAACAGTTTGGCAACATCACAGGCGTTTAGCATTAATAACGAGCATTATTTGTGCTTATCTTGGATACAAAACGAAGACAAAGATTACCGTAAGATTGACCCTGATTTGTTCCAAGCCCACATTCGAAATGAGCTTACCAGCTTAGCAAATCATTGGTATTACCAAGCCAACGCGGTGTTTACCATTTTAATTGACGAAGCCATGAGTGAAATGAGCAACAGTCATGAACTGTTTGAATTCATTCGACTCTTGCAAAAGCGTGAAAATGACACCTATCGCGTCATCCCACAATCCGCTAAAAACGCATTTAAATCAGGCAATCGTCGCGTCATTACCATGAAACCCAGCGATTCTCTGCAGCTGGGTATTCAATTAAGTCATCATGAACGCAGCTGGCCGCTGGCGGATGATGATCAATACTTTTCCCTTGATCAAGAGCACGCCACGACCGATAACCTATTGGCACAGTTGTCAGAAACCCCTTCCCTCAATCAAGCCGTACATTGCCTTACCTTGCTCGGCGAGCGTAACGCTTTGATGAGTACCTTGCCCAATTCAACGCCAGCCACGACTGCATACAAAGTACTGCACAAAGTCTATTTGCAAACCCTTATTTCTGAGAACTGGCGTGCCGCTCGGCAACTTTATGCTCTGTTGATCACGCCCACCACGGATTTAGCGACCTACATTGCAGACATTACCGTCAGACAGCGTTTCTTAGTTGTCGGCGAAACCCCAGACAATGAAATAGAAATCAGCTCTCCTTTACATCAAGATGCCATTCTTGAGGCGATGAGAAAGGCGTCTAGTAGCGCCATCAGTCTGGTTTTATGCCATGAATTAATTGCCATCGCAGGTACCTTAATCCGCACTCAACCCGACTTCTTCTCCGGAATTCGCACCATTCGTATTCATAATCTTGTGACCTTGTGTGCTCGCTACTTTGATCCAGAGGATTCCGCCCCTATCTATGACACATTGGCCAAAGTCTCCCCAAGCGCCCTCTACTTTGCTCTTGAGCATGTGTTAAAACAAAAACACGATGAATTCGCTCACGTTGCCACCAGCTTACGATACCACCACACCACAGACGCTCAGGGCACTTTAAAAGACATTGACTGGTTCGAGTGGCGTTCTGAACAAGGCATGATTACCAAGCTGCCTGATAGCCTATTGCTGCAATTTTGGGAAAGTCTCAGTCACGTCAATACCATCGTCTTTGGCGACTTACAAAGCAATACGCGACTCGACTGTAAACGCGCCTTGAATTCCATGACACCGGGGGAAGACACCTTTGCCTTGCTCGTCGAAGACCTCACCTCTGACATTCACCCTAGCTGGTATAAGAGTTTAATTTTTGAGGGCTTATACGCTTTCATTCAGTTCTGTCAGCAACACAAAAAATGTCAATTTGAACAAGAAGTCAATCTTCCCGTATTAGTGTCTCAAGCCGCTATGGACTATGCTAAACAGTATCAGGCAGAACACCCTGAAGAAGATCAAATTGCGGCGGCCGTGGATGACTTTGCCCAGATCACACCAAGCAAAGCCAATCAGTTCTTACGCTGGGCGGTCAGCAAGCTTCATAGTCATCAGTACCAACATTCATCGAGTGAATAAATTGACTCTGGCTGGAGAATTGAATGGATTTAGTCAAGCACGACTTGTTGCAAGATTTAGCAAAAACGCAATGTGCCGACCCTTTTGGGTGTTTGGGACGTCACCAAGATCCCGTGACTCAACAGCAAACCTTGTATGTATGGCAACCTGAGGCGGAGTCCGTTCTGGTTTTAGCCATTGATCAAGATAACACTCTGATGAAAATGACGCCCTCTGACCTCAGCGGGCTTTTTACCGCCCCTTGGCCCGAGGACATTGACCACACACATTATCGACTAAAAATCCAATACCAAGATGGTAATCACCATACTATCGTCGACCCATATCAGTTTGCTGACAGCAGTTTCAAAGACCCTGACCACCACACCGCGAATCTCTTTAAGAGCCAAGGGGCGATTCAACGCAGTGCGTACATTCATGATGAGTTAAGCATTCAAGGGGCTCGCTTTGCGGTTTACGCTCCGGCCGCTCGCTCTGTGTCTGTGGTGGGAGATTTCAATGGTTGGGATGGCCGAGTTCATCCAATGTCGAGTAATGGCGATGGTGTATGGCGCTTGTTTATACCAGACGTCAATCATGGTGCCCGTTATAAATTTGAAATTCGTGCCCATGACGGTGAATTATTACCTCATCGTACGGACCCTTACGCACAACAGATTGAACAATTCCCATCATTTGCCAGCATCACATGCTTTGACCGCCACCATGTTTGGGCCGACTCAGACTGGCGCCAACGCTCCGTTGAGGATCTCTACGAGCGGCCCATGAGCATTTATGAGGTACATATTGGTTCATGGCGTCGCAAACCAGACAATCAGCCGCTCAGCTATTTGGAACTCAAAGATCAGCTGGTGCCTTATGTTAAAAGCATGGGCTACACCCACGTAGAGTTATTGCCCATCACCGAATACCCTTTTGATGGTTCTTGGGGTTATCAACCCGTTGGGCTGTATGCCGTGACGTCACGTTTTGGTCATCCGGAAGACTTTAAGGCCTTGGTTGACGCGTTTCACCAAGCTGGCATTGGTGTGATTATGGATTGGGTGCCGGCGCATTTTCCGGCTGACAGCCATGGCTTGGCCAATTTTGACGGCAGCAAACAATACGAGTACCCAGACCCGAAGAAAGGCTGGCATCCGGAATGGAACTCCTTAATCTATGACTTCGGCAAAGATCATGTGGTTAATTATTTAATCAGTAACGCGGTTTATTGGTTAGAAGAGTTTCATATTGATGGTTTACGCGTCGATGCTGTCGCCTCTATGTTATACCTTGATTACGCTCGCGAAGAAGGCGAATGGATTCCGAACCAAGATGGCGGCAATCACAACTATGAAGCCATCGCATTTCTGCGAAAACTCAATGAAACCATTTACCTTAATCACCCCAGATGTTTTACCGTGGCCGAGGAATCGACGGCCTTCCCCGGTGTCTCTAAACCGACCTTTATGAATGGTTTAGGCTTTGGTTTTAAGTGGAACATGGGGTGGATGAATGACACGCTAGATTACATGCAACGTGACCCGATTTATCGACAATATCATCAAGGCGAATTGAGTTTCAGCATGGTATACGCGTTTGATGAGCAATTCGTTTTGCCCATTTCCCATGATGAAGTCGTACACGGTAAGTACTCGATGATCGACAAGATGCCTGGCGATGCGTGGCAGAAATTCGCAAACTTGCGCGCGTTTTCGGCTTACATGTATTGTCATCCGGGTAAAAAACTAAACTTCATGGGAAATGAATTCGCACAGGGACAAGAATGGAGTCACGAACGGTCACTCGACTGGCATTTACTCGACATTGCTTATCACAAGGCTCAACAGGACCTGACTAAAGACCTAAACCAGCTTTATCAGCAGCAAGTCAGTTTGCATTGCGATCATTCTGCAGAGGGCTTTGAATGGATCAGTCATGATGACAGCCAAAACAGTATTCTGGCCTTTGTACGACGCGCTAAAGACACCTCTGAGCACCTTTTGGTGATTATCAATTTCACACCTACCCCTCATTCTTACTACCGCATTGGCGTTCCCGAGTCTGGGCAATATCAGGTGTTAATGAATACAGACGATGGCGTTTACCAAGGCAGCCAGTTTAGCCAACAATCGATCTATTCAACCGAGCCTATATCGCATCACGGTCGGGCAAATAGCATCGAGGTACAAGTTCCGCCTTTGAGTGGATTAATTTTAACTTGGCAGCAGGGTTGATTCAGCGATCCAACAAGGAGAATTTAAGGTGAGCGCATATCAAGTGACCCAAGGCCAAACCTTTCCGTTAGGCCCTTCTATCCATCCCAATGGGATCAATTTCGCCGTGGTGTCGGAAGACGCCAGTCAATTGTACCTGTGTTTATTTGATGATCATGACCAAGAACTGGAATCCATCCCTTTTATTGCCAAGCACAGAGGCATTTGGCATATGTTGGTGTTAGGGTTAAAAGCAGGTCAAAAATACGGTATTCGAGCCGAAGGGCCATTTGAGCCAGAACAGCAACTCATGTTTAACCCTGCCAAGCTGCTTATTGATCCCTATGCAAAAGCCCTCTCTGATAAGTTAGTTTGGCACCCAGATCAAGCCGCCATCACAGAACAAGGCGTGATCCAAACGCAAGACTCAGCCCACTGTGTACCCAAATGTTTGGCCATAGAACCCAAAGCTCAAACCACACGCCCTGCTAGAGTGTCTGTGGCGAACCATGAGCGCAGCCTTTATGAACTCCACGTAAAAGGCTTTACTCAACAACTGGACATTGACGACCAACACAAGGGGAAATACTTAGGCGTCATTTCTCGCCCCGCGATTGCGCATTTACAGTCTCTTAATATCACCACCATTCAGTTGATGCCTTGCTTTACCTTTATGACAGAAAGGCATTTGCAACAACTGGGGCTGAGCAACTATTGGGGCTATAACCCTATCAACTTTTTTACCCCAGAACCGTCCTACGCTGAAAGCGATGCGGTAGCGGAATTTCAAGCCATGATTGACGGACTCAGAGAGGCAGGGTTCGAGGTCATTTTAGACGTGGTCTATAACCACACGGCGGAAAGCGAATTGGATCAATCTTGTGTCAGTTTTAGAGGGTTAGACAACGGTCGCTATTACCGTCATCACGCGGGACAATACTTAAACTACACAGGCTGCGGAAACTGCTTCGATACCTTCAGCCCAGCCAGTATCCGCCTCATTTGTGACAGCATGCGTTATTGGGTGGATGTCATGGGTGTAGATGGTTTTCGCTTTGACTTAGGCGTCGATCTAGGTCGAACCGACCATGACTTCAGCGCCAATGCACCGTTACTGCAAGCCATGTTACAAGACCCAATTTTAAGCCAAACCTGTCTCGTCATGGAGCCTTGGGACATCGGCCCAAATGGTTATCAAGTCGGACAATTCCCGAAAGGATTTTTAGAGTGCAATGATAAATACCGTGACTCTGTGAAGCGGTTTTGGCATGGCGATTCAGGCATGATAGCCGAGTTCGCTACACGGCTTCTAGGCTCAAGAGATTGTTTCCACAAAGGTCATAAGAGTGCATTAAATTCCGTCAACTACATTACCTATCATGACGGTTTTACGTTAGAGGATTTGGTGTCTTACCAGCAGCGCCATAACCTTGCCAATATGGAAGACAATCGAGATGGTCATGGTGATAACATCAGTCAAAATTTCGGCGTCGAAGGCGACACCCAAGACCCAGAAATACTGGCCTTGCGACTCAACCAGAAAATTTGCTTTCTTGCCACCTTATTATTAAGTCAAGGCACCCCACACCTATTAGGCGGCGATGAGCTGTCTCACAGCCAACAAGGTAATAACAATGCCTACTGCCAAGACAATGACATCACTTGGCTAAATTGGTCTAAAGCATCGCAGAGCCAAGCATTAAAAGACACCATCAGCCAACTCATGACATTACGTAAAGCCTACCCTATTTTAGCGGAGGTGCACCTTGAAGATGATGCCTTGTTCCAGCATTTACCAGCTGACCAAGTCACTTGGCTGAATGAAAACAGTGACACTATGAGCCATGAGGATTGGCATACACCGGATCGACATTTTATCGCCTTAATGCTCACCACAGCGAACCTGAGTAGTCGCCTATGGTTGATTTTTTACAATCAAGCAACGCCAATTAAGGTGCCTTTTCCTTCCCTGTCTAACCAGGATCAGGACGCACAGGTCGAAGTGCTCTTTCAATCACAAAATGTTCAATTGACAGACAAACATATCACTTGCTCAGGCGCCTGTGTGGCTTTAGTAAGGCTCTAAAAATCTATGCTCTTGAGGATTTAAACCCCATACGGAAACCGCCCCAGTGCTGCCCTTTCACATAGATAGGCACGGATAAATCGTGAAGAATCTCACCCGTATCACGTTTATAGGTTTGCAATAAAAAGCTCTCCGTATGGGCTCCACAGCGACGCCCTGTTGGGTCATCAAAAATGCGTTTGGTACGGTTACTCACTAAATCCTTATCATAATCCCCGGTTAACGGTTGGCTAAATTTCCTATTGTGAGTTGGGAAATACCCATTGAGATCAACGGCCCCCGCAAACATGACCTCTTCGTGTTGCTCTAACACTTCTTCCTGTATCAGCGGAAAAGTTTGGTCACTGTAATCATCATAAGCGGTACTGTATTTTGTCGGATTCGTGCCTTGAATGGCTTGATAGTCCTGAGAGAAAACCTGCTTCATCGTAAGCTGGTTTTGATCAATAGCGGCCTCCAAGACAAGACCAATTTGTTGAGCGGCCTGCTGCGCGCTTTGCAATAACTTAGAAAAGAACAAATCTGAATCTACTTTGTCTAGTTCGCGGAACACGATTTCGGCGCCATTGCTCAAGCTGGCCGCCTCTTCAGACAAGCGATCACTACGCTGAGAGATGTCTTGTAAAGATTGGCCAATGCGAGCGATTGAGCCGCTTATTTGTGAACTGACGGTTCCTAATTCTTCACCACTGCTTTCTACTTCGGATAATACTAGCGACGCATTTTGCACTTCTTCCGTTAACGAAATAAAACGGTCGGTTTCTCCCAACAAGGTGGCAGACAAGGACTCAGAAAGATTCTTTAAAGCATGCATTTCTTGATTTGTGCCCGTACTGTTGTGCCGAACCTCAATCAATAAAGCCGATATTTGTTCCGAAGCATCGGCGCTTTTTCCCGCTAAAGCTCGTACTTCATCTGCCACCACCGCAAAGCCACGCCCTTGTTCACCCGCCCTTGCCGCTTCAATTGCAGCATTCAGTGCCAACAAGTTTGTTTGTTCTGATACCCCTTTAATGACCTCAGTAATGCGATCAATGTCATCCGCACTTTTGGTCAACTTAGCCAGTTGATCGTTAGCACTTTGCACCTTTTCTGTCAGTTCAGAAATCTGATCTGCGCTTTGTGACAAAGCGGTCTGCGCTGTACTGCTTGATTGCGCCGTATCCGACATGGTTTTGGCAAGCTGCCCTAGGTTGTTGGACAAACTCAAACCTGTGCTAGATAAGGTCTCTACCGCTTGGGTAATTTGCTCACTGTCTTGATGTGTATGATGGATATCTTTGCTTAACGAATCGACAAAATGAGAGACTTCTGCTGCGCCGATGGCCATACGAGAAGTCGCTTGGGTGACATTTTGCCCGACTTCAGAATAAGAGGATGAGGTATAAATGGCTGACGTATCCCCTTCTTTATCCGATAGGTTGAGTCGTTTCTCTAGATAGGCGCGCCACAAAGTCAATCCCGCTAACAGAGCACCAATAAGACTATAAGGCAGTGCAATGTCACCAGAGAAAAACCCTAAGGCGAATAGGATAAAAAGTCCTAGTACGCAGCTCATTTGAAAGTACAGCATAGTATCATCCTTTATTATAATTATTTTTTTATCCTATGCTCGGATTAATCTGGGTCAATGTAAATCCAATCAGATACGACTAAAGTCTTAGTCCATAATCTTCATTCAATAACATCATTAACATACGATCTATTACATTGCAGTCTTAGGATTTTTATCGTGAACGTGATATAACAAGACTCTAATGGATTTTAGGTATTAGGTAGTAGTTTGACAGATGTAACCGCATTCAGCGTTGACAGTAGCAACGGCATACACCAAGAAATCGTGGACATTTCGCAAAAGCGTGTTCTGATTATAGAAGACATTGGTGAAATGCGCATTATGCTGAAGTCATTAATGACGTCGCTGGGTTACAGCAAAATTGATGTAGAATACTCTGGCCAAATGGCCATCAAACGAATTCTAGAAAAACATTACGATGTTATCCTTTCTGATTACAATCTTGGCGGCAGCATTGACGGCCAACAAATCCTCGAAACGTCTCGCAAAAACTACGCTCAAGATCATTCCACCATTTTTATCATGGTGACCGCTGACACCGCCTATGAAAGTGTGGTCAGTGTGTTGGAATACCAACCTGACAGCTATCTGGTGAAGCCGTTTCCACCAGCTGCTTTTTTCCGTCGTCTTGAAAAAGTTCAAAAGCAAAAAAAGATCTTTGAAGGCATTAACACTGCTCGCAAGCTCAATGAATACGAAAAGATGGAAACGCAGGCGAAAAACATCATGGCGGAGTACCCCCATTTCGCCAGTCAATGCCTAAAAATCATTGGCGAATCTTTGTATGCCCGTGGTCGCTATAAAGATGCAAAAAGTCATTACATGTTGATTATTAAGAATCATAAAACACTCGCTTGGGCCCATTACGGTATCGCGCAATGTGAAATGCAACTTGGTGCAGTGGGTGCAGCGATTAAAAAGTTAGAGCAGACCATTGAATTGAGCCGTCATTTTCTGTCTGCCTATGATTTGTTGGCAGAGGCACAAGAAGACCAAGGCAATCTTGAAGACGCCCAGTTTGCCATGAAACGCGCTCTCGAAGTCTCACCTCGATCGAATGACCGTTGTTTGCGCTTGGCGGAATTAAGCGTCAAAATCGCCGACTGGGAAACGGCAGAGCATGCTTACTCTCGTATTATTCGCCTCACTCGTGACACCATCAATGAGAAAGTAGAATACTACTATGAGTACCTCAAGTGTCTAACCAATATGATGAATGCTGGTGGTGACAACGCGAAACTCGCGGATAAATTTAAACGTTCTTTGATCCGTTTACGCTCCTTTGGCAAAGCCAACCCTGCCGCCATTTCCAATTCTTTTCGCATTGAAATACAGCAATATCTCACCCGTGAACACATAGGTGAAGCCATTAAGTCTTGGAAACAATGGAACCGGTTGATCAAATCTGGGCAGGCCTCAGCTCTCACAGATGCTCAAAAACACACGCTGAAAAAGCGTCTTGGCTTGCTATAAACCCCATTTCCTTTTACTGTCTGGGCGATATCCATTAGCCAATAAGAGTGTGTCCAATTTATGTCGTCTAACCAAGACTTTTCGAATCTCATGCCCGATGTCATCCTCGATGCAGTGGAGTCACTCGGCTTTTGGACAGATGCCAGAATTTACCCTCTGAACAGCTATGAAAACCGTGTCTATCAAGTGGGAATTGAAGAGGCATCGCCTCTCATTGCAAAGTTTTATCGCCCTAACCGTTGGACACAGGCTCAAATTCAAGAAGAACACGATACCTTAATCAAATTGGCCAATGAGGGACTGCCTGTCATCGCCCCTCATGTGATTGAAGGTCAAAGTGTGTTTACTCATCAGGGGTTGGTATTTTGTCTGTCACCGAGATTAGTCGGTCAACATCCAGAAGCCGAAAATCTAGATCAGTTGTTTCAAATCGGTGAGCTGATTGGCCAATTGCATCAGAGTCTTGGCAAAGACCCCTTTAAACATCGCATCGAGGTATCTCCCCTTGAGCACATTCGCACCGCCGCCGCTCGTATTCTTGACAGTCCCGCGCTGCCCAAGGCCTTAAAAGCACCGTACCAACAGCAGATTTCAAGCTTATACGACTTGTGCGAAACGCAAATCCAACGCTATTGGCCGGCTCAATTACGCCCTATTCATGGCGACAGTCATCGCAGTAACCTCATCCTCAGTAACGAACAATTCCACCTACTGGATTTTGATGACTGCCAAAATGGGCTGGCCGTTCAAGACTTATGGTTGCATCTGACTCAAGTAAACCTTGCCAAACAACAGCTAAGTGAGCTGTTAGAAGGCTATGAAAGCTACCAAGCATTTGACGCTAGAGAACTGGCCTTGATTGATGTCTTCAAATGCACTCGTGTGATTTGTTATGCGGCTTGGCTGCTTCAGCGACAAACAGACCCAGCGTTTGTTAAAGCATTCCCCTGGTTTGCCAGTGAAGAATATTGGCTGAATCACCTAAATGAATTAAAAGAATGCCAAAACGAATGGGGACAAATTCTCTGATGACGCCTCTTAATGCAAAGCTTAAGTCATTGTTTGGTTTTGAGTCCTTTCGCCAAGGACAAGCCCCAGTGGTTGAACAACTGTTAGCGGGGCACTCTTCGCTTGCCGTGTTCCCAACAGGTTCAGGTAAGTCGTTGTGCTATCAATACACAGCCACTCAGTTACCTCACCTCACGCTGGTGATTTCTCCTCTGATCGCTCTAATGCATGACCAATTGGCTTTTTTAAAAGCCAAAGGCATTGCGGCCGCCAGTTTGGATTCCACACAAAGTCGTGAAGAAAGCCAAGCTGTCATGGCAGGGGTAAAAACAGGCCAAATCAAAATTTTGATGATTTCAGTAGAACGCTTCAAAAATGAAAATTTCCGCCGTTTTATTCAACAGGTTGCCATTTCGCTACTCGTCGTGGACGAAGCACATTGTATTTCGGAATGGGGTCATAACTTTCGACCGGATTATTTGAAACTGCCGTTTTATCAACAGGAACTAAACATTCCACTGGTATTATTGCTCACCGCCACAGCCACTCGTCGAGTGCAAAAAGACATGGCGCAAAAATTCCAAATCCAACCGCAACACATTGTCCAAACCGGCTTTTATCGACCCAATTTGGACATCGAATTACAACCCATTCCGGCCAGACAAAAAAACCGTCAGCTTGATCTGATTTTAAGTCACACTCAAGGGGCAAGCATTGTCTATGTCACCTTACAAAAGACCGCTGAAGACGTTGCTCGGTCCCTTATTCGACAAGGTCATCAAGCTCAAGCCTACCATGCGGGACTAAACAGCGACGACAGAGCACAGATACAAGAACGCTTCATGTCTGGTCAGACACGCATCATTGTCGCTACCATCGCCTTCGGTATGGGAATAGACAAAGCCGACATACGTTTGGTGGTGCATTATGACTTGCCAAAATCCATAGAGAACTACAGCCAAGAAATCGGTCGTGCTGGCCGCGACCAAAAACCTAGCAAGTGTATTTTGTTGGCGAATCTAGAGGGTCTACACACCTTAGAAAACTTTGTTTATGGCGACACTCCTGAACGTCATAATATTGCCTGCTTGCTTGACACCATCGAGCAAGAAACAGAACGACAAGAATGGGAAACGCAACTCTATCATTTAGCCAATCACACGAACATTCGCTCGTTGGCTTTGAAAACCCTATTAGTTCAGCTCGAACTCAAGCAAGTCATTGCCCCTAAATACAGCTACTACGCAGACATTAAAGTAAAGTGGGAAATGGATCCTCAGCAGTTTATGCGGCAGTTACCTCCCCATTGGCAGACCAGCTTCCCCATGCTACTAGAAGGCATTCATTTCAAAAAAATCTGGGGCGTTCCTGACTTTGAATGGCTGCAAAACAACGCCAATTTAAACCGTCAACAAGTATTAGAAATGCTGGAATTTGCCGAACAGCAACAGGCGCTTACTTTAGACAGTAAAAGTCTGACGGAGGTTTATCAGGTATACCCTGAAAGACGGCAAGATACACTTTTATTAGAGCAGTTGGATGAATACGTTCAGCAGAAAGAGACATCAGAAATAGAACGTATAGCGACCATGATTCGATTCTTCGAATTAGACCGATGCCTGAATCACAACCTAGCCCGTTACTTTGGTGATCAACAAGCGCCTGAGCATTGTGGACATTGCTCGGTATGTCGACACAGTGTGTTGCATTTTCCACCGCCACATTCGTCTCTGGCACCTTCTTTGGATAACTTGGATGAATACATAAAGCCCTTTTGTCAGGCCGTACAACAAAAAGCGCCCAACATGCGTGTCACCGCAACCTTGATCACACGCTTTTTAACCGGCCTGAGTCAGCCTATTTTCACTAAGATAAAAGCCCGTCAGTTGCCAGGCTTTGGTGATTTTGAACGAGCATCTTATCAAGCCGTTTACGCACAGGTAACGAAACAATTTCAAGAGTAAGGCGCATACGAGATAGGGAACAGAGTATTTAAACTCACTGTTCTTCAATGCGAGGGTCTGAGGCCGGTTCTAACACACTCACCTCAATCAGATTGTTATCGGGGTCATTAAAGTACACCGATTGAATCGGCCCAGTAGCGCCACTCTTTGCGACAGGGCCTTCGATGATGTTGACCTCACAAGCGTCGAGGTGAGCCACCAGCTTTTCAAGTGGCCAATGCGTAATCAAACATAAGTCACCGGCCCCTTCCATGGCGTGATTTCGCAGTTCTTGACCCAATGTTTGGAAATTGATTTTCTGTTCACCAAAACGCACCGCACGTCGACCTTCGCCAAAGGTAATGGCTTCCATCTGCAACACTTTTTCATAAAAGGCGACGGCATTTTCAATGTCTGCAACGGTTAATACTATGTGGTCAATATGACTAATCATCCGCGCTTAATCTCCTGTACAAATCCGTTGGTATCGCGCCATGCTACGAGGGATAAGAAAGAAAAACAAGCTTAAAAAGCGAACTCAATTCAACAAGGAAATCGGGTCCATTTGACCGTCTATTAAGCCTTGTTTTTGACGACGGTTGAGCTTTTTAATACGACTTTCAATCATCAAGGCTTCCCGTTTTGAACCTACCGGATGCTGCCAAACCAACTCCAGAGGCCCTTTCCCTCGCAGATAGCGCGCTGCTTTTTTGCTGTCACCAGAATGCTCTTTAAAGCGTCTGTCCACATCAGTGCTTATACCAGTATATAAGGTATTCAGGCGAGTCTTAATAATATAGAGACTCCAATTTGTGTCTGCCTTATTAGCCACTGCTATTTGCCTCGAATCCGCCACCTTATCTCCTTAGTTTGCTTAGCCAATAATCATAAACAATGTCAACGCGGTTGCCAGCCCCATAAGGTAATTAAAGCCACGCTGGCGTTTGGGCTCCGTCAACCAAATACGTATTTTCATACCAGCCCAAGCCCATATCGAGATAGCAATAAAACCAAGACAAGCAAACGCCAGTAAAATCGACATGCCAGATGCCAAATAGTCATCGCCAGCAATCGCAAAGGTACTGACGCAACCTAAGGACATCATCCAAGCCTTTGGATTCACGTATTGAAATAAAGCGGCTTGCCACCAACTCATCGGCTTGGCCGCCCGTTCACCACTTTCAAGATGACCAACAGGTGCACTGGCAATTTTCCAAGCCAACCACAGCAGGTAGACACAGCCCAACCATTGCAAAACAGAATATAAAGGCGGATACAAACTAAACACCGCCCCTAACCCTAATAAGGTGGCCAATAACAAACTGGACATACCAAGGATAATCCCCAGCATATGCGGAAGGGTACGACGAAAACCAAATTGCGCACCAGATGCCAATAACATGATGTTATTTGGCCCTGGCGTTACCGAGGTAATAAAAGCAAACATGGCCAATGCCACAAAAAACGATGTATCCATCTGCTTCCCCTAATCCTTTTTATATTGAAACAGATCCCGCAAAAAGCCTTTAACACTGGCTTTTTTCGCTTCCAAACGCTGCTCTTCAGGGTTCACGCCAATATCCGTACATTGCTCTACTGTCATTGTTTTTAATGCTTTACGAGTTTGAAAACGTAAAACACAGGCTTGTAAATGAGCGAATAAACCAATTGCTAACATGACCTATCTCCTTGCGCTGACGGTGTATCCTAATAATACCCCTTTGTGTATGTTCCTATACTTTAAATCAGGGACAAGCCTCAATACAGATTCAAAAAAACCTTTATTTCATCATACAGATTGGCATATATCACTCTGTATGGTGTCATTTAATCCAATCTGTATGGTTATTTTCTGCATTCAAGCACCTTACAATAGTCACAACGCAATACCGTTAACCAGTTTGGGAGAACTTAATGACTCTGTATGAAAACCTCGCCATTCGGCTACGAGAGCACATCGAGCTTGGTTTCTATAAGCCTGGAGACAAACTTCCTTCTGTGAGACAACTGGCGAAAGAACATGGCGTTAGTATTTCCACCGTTCAAGAAGCTTATCGCCAACTAGAACAGGAACTCTTAGTAGAAGCCAAACCGAAATCTGGTTACTTTGTTAGCATTCAAAACAAGGACAACCTACCGAGCATTTCTCGCCCTCCACAACGCCCTTTAGAGGTATCTCAGTGGGAAGAAGTCCTCAACATGCTGATGATTCGCAGTCGTACCGATGGCGTCCAATTGCAGCATGCGATGCCCGACATGAGAGCCACCACACTCAAGCCACTACTAAAAGATTTGAGTAAACAGAATCCAGAAGTTGGCTTAAGCTATTCTGACGTTCGGGGTACGAAAGAACTCAGAACGCAGCTGTCTCGTTTGGCCGTGGCGTCTGGCTGTCAGCTTCACCCAGACGACCTAGTCATCACCTCTGGCTGTCAGGAAGCCTTGTCTGTGTGTTTACGAGCCGTCACTGAGCCTGGCGACATTATAGCGATCGAATCACCCAGTTTTTATGGTTCGATGCAGGCAATCAAAGCCGCCAACTTAAAAGCTATGGAAATCCCCACTCATCCAGAAACGGGCATCAGCTTAGAGGCGTTAGAATTGGCTCTGGATCAATGGCCAATCAAAGCTATTTTCGTAACACCAACCTGTAATAACCCTATGGGTTACACCATGCCGGAGGACAAAAAGGAACAACTTTACCGATTGGCCCAAAGTTATGACATTACCATCATAGAAGACGACATCTACGGTGATATTTCCTTCCAGTTTCCACGCCCAAAAACCATCAAATCCTTCGATACCGATGGACGTGTCTTATTGTGCTCTTCGTTTTCTAAATCCATTGCGCCAGGTATGCGCGTCGGTTGGATCGCTCCAGGGCGATACCGCGATAAGGTAACGCACATAAAATATGTGTCTAGCTCCATGTGTCCAGTCACGCCACAATTAGCCGTGGCCAAATTCATTCGTCTTGGCGGCTATGCAAAACACATCCGAAACATGCGATTAAATTATGAAAAGCAAAGGGATATGTTGCTAAAAGCCATTAAAACCTACCTTCCCAAAGACACTCGAGTCAGCTTCCCCGCAGGCAGTTTTATCTTATGGGTAGAATTAGCAAAAGACATCGACAGCATGAAGCTGGTAGAGAAATGCCGCCAGAAAGGCGTCGGTTTTGCACCTGGCCCCTTATTTTCAGCAACTGGAAAATACCGCAATTGCTTTCGCTTAAATTACAGTGAAAAGAATGTTGAAAAACGGGAAGCGGCTATTAAGACACTAGGGCAAGTCATTGCAGAGATGCAGCCAGACTGATCCCTGCAAACGTTTTAACCCTTTAAACAATGCGACCAACTGGCCGCATTGTTTAAGATTTGACACGTTTAATATTGATGAGAATTGGGCTGCCTGTCATAGGGTCTGGTATCAGATCGCATTCCACACCATACAGTTCCATAACCAGTTCCTTGGTCATCACGTCTTTCGGGGAACCTTGGGTAATGATCTTACCTTGTTTCATCGCCACAATATGATCGGCATAACGACATGCACTGGGTAAATCATGAACCACCATGGCGATGGTTTTGCCCTCTTCGGACAGTTCCCGAATCAACTCAAATACTTCAATTTGATGGCCCAAGTCCAACGCCGAGGTGGGTTCATCCAAAAGCAGTAAAGGGGTTTCTTGCGCAATAGACATAGCAATCCAAGCTCGCTGTCTTTGACCGCCTGAAAGGGTATCCAATAAACGCTCTTGAAGGTCACTCAAATCCGCCGCTTTAAGAGCATAATCAATGGCTTCTTGATCACTCATGGCCCATTGCTTAAGGGCACTTTGGTGCGGATGCCGGCCAAAACGGATTAATTCACTAACGGTAATACCATCGGGGGCAATGGTATCCTGAGGCAGTAATGCCAAATGCCGTGCCACTTCTTTCGAAGGCAATTTATGAATATTTTTGCCATCCAATAAAACGACACCACCACTCGGCGCATGAATACGAGATAAACCATTCAATAAAGTCGATTTACCACAGCCATTAGGGCCAACGATCGCAGTGACTTTACTACTGGGAAGACGAATGTCTAACCCTTCAATAATCGTGGTTTTACCATGCTTCAAGGTTAACGCTTCAGCACCTAAAGAAACCGTATCAGACAGACTCACGAAACACTTATCCTTCTTAAATGACCTAAATACAAGGCCTGATAATTTATATTGTCGATTTAGAACGCTGACGCATCAAAATCCAAATCAAATACGGACCACCCACAACAGACGTCACAATGCCAACGGGCAATTCAATCGGTGATAACAAAGTGCGCCCAATGAGATCAGCAACCACCATAATGAAAGCCCCCGCTAATGCCGAACCAATTAATGGAATGCCTCGATAACGTGCAAACACACGTGCCATTTCCGGCCCTATCAAGGCGACTAAACCCACCGGGCCCGCCACTGCGACCGCCAGACCCGTTAAAATAATCGACAAACTTAAAGACGACAAACGCAGCCATTTAGTACTAGAGCCCAAACCGGTAATCACCGCATCCGAAAATGGTAACAAAGAAAAGAGATGAGTCAGCAACAAGCAAGCGATTAGACAAAAGAACAAGCCACCACCGAGAATATTCACCATCAGCTCAGGACGCGCACTTAAACTACCAACCGTCCAAGGATACGCTGCATTCGCTGTATCAATGTCTACTTGACTCAACATCAACTGAGTGATTGCACCGGCGATGGCACCAATACCAATACCTGCAACGATGAAACGATAACCGCGAGTGCCACTGCTGCCCGCTAGACCAAAGGCTAATGCGGTTGCCGTTGCCGCTCCGGCGAGCGCCATGGCGGATGGTGCGATGGAAATGGCGGTGCTGACCACAGACGACACGGCAAACGCCATTGCCGCGTTATCAATCCCAATAATGCCTGGTGTGGCTAAGCGATTACGGGCTAGCGTTTGCATCAAGCAACCGGCCAGACTAAACGCAGCTCCCGTATAAATCCCCGCCAATAACCGCTGCAAACGCAAATCTTGGACAACAAACTGACTTAGCGCATCACCGTAACCAAACAAGGCTTGAATGACCTGCCAAGGTGACAAAGCAACCGTGCCAATGGCCAGTGACGCAATACTGGCAAGTATGACTAAGCCTAATAACAATAGGTTGCGACGAATCGCACCATGGTCAAGCAAACAAGTAAATTGCCCTAACGTAAGGCTCACATAGCCTTGCGGCACTTTAGTCTGTGTCGACTCAGCAGAAGTAGTTGGAAGACTGTTCATCATAATGTTGGTAATCTATGTGCTCTAACAATGGCCAATAAAACAGGTGCTCCCACCATAGCCGTTAAGACACCTAGTGGCATTTCGGCAGGCTGGGCCACCAATCGAGAGAACACATCCGCAGTTAAAATCACCAATGGTCCAATCGGTAAACATAACCATAGGGTTCGACGAATGTCTGGGCCGACTAACGCACGCGCCGCAAAGGGAACCACCAAGCCAACGAACATCACAGGGCCTGCAATGGCCGTCGCGGCACCAACCAGCAGTGCGACTGCAAACACCACAATCAAACGAATTCGACCCGGCTTATAACCTAAGCCTATGGCGACTCGCTCGCCAAGTGCCAAGGACGCCAAAGGTCTAGCCACATAAACGACACAAGCCAACGCAATGACAAATGAGGGTAATAATGACAACAGTTGGTCTACATTGCGCCCCGCAATGCTACCTGTCACCCAAAAGCGGATTTCATCGGCCGCACGCTCATTGTACAACAACAACAAAGAGGTCATGGCAATCAACAAACTGGACAGTGCTGCACCGGCTAACACCAAACGTATAGGATCATTACGCTGGCCTTGCATTCGCGCCACACCCATCACACAAAAACACCCCAGCAGAGCCCCTAATTGAGCGAGACCAATCGATAAAGTTGCCGTACTGGCTCCTAGCACCAGAGCAATCGCGACAGCAAAGGCACTGCCCGAACTGACCCCCAATAAACCGGGCTCAGCCAATGGATTTCGAGCGACCGACTGCATAAGCGCACCAGCCAAACCTAAACTTAAGCCAGCGAAAATACCAATCAAAGTACGTGGCAAGCGAAGTTCCAGCACAACAAAACGAGCGTCGTCGGATCCGCCCCCCATTAATAAAGCCATCACATCAATTGGACCCACCTCACCCGCGCCGTAAAAAAGACTGGCCAGACAGCAAAATACCAGCAGCAAAGCTACTGGTATTAAAACGCTCAAAATAGACCGCTGAGCAGGCGGCGTTTGAAACCACAATTGCATTTGGGTTATTGGACCTTGGTATTCAATAGTGTCTGAATATCATCCAAAATTGCGTTCGCCGCAATCGGACCGGAAGCACTGGTCCACAATTGACCATCGACAGGAAACACATGATCACGCTTAACCACATCAAGACGAGCAAAAGCAGGCGATTGTTTGGCCGCATCCAACGCCTTTTGACCTTCTTCATCCAATGTCGCCATGAAGATCCAATCATTATCGATTTTAGACAAGTTTTCCAAACTTAATGGGCTGGAGTGCGGACGACCAGGTTTAATCAAACCAGAATCCGTTACCTCAAACCCTGTTTGCGCCAATAGTCCAGTTGTGAAAAATTGCGAAGTCAGTACCAAAGCGCCTTGAGGCATCCAACGGATCAAAGCCGCACCACGTTGATCCGCTGGTAATTTAGCCTGCAGTTGAGTTTTGATTTGTGCCGCACGATCCGCAACGGCTTGGAGAATTTGCTCTGCTTCCTGTTCACGGTTCAACGCTTTTGCGTAAACACGCATTTCGCGAATCCAACCATCAGGACGAATTCCTTCTCCTTGCGGTACAATTGTCGGCGCAATTTTTGACAATAGAGCGTATTGTTCAGCCGGTAAACGGTAGGAAGCTAAGATAATGTCTGGACGCTGAGCAATCACAGCCTCAAGATTGGTTTCCCGAGCGGTGCCGACGATATTGACGTTTTTCGCGGTTGCTTGAATGTAGCGGGCCACACCATCGCCGCCTCGAGTTGAGATGGCACCAATGGGCTCAAAGCCTAACGCAAACGCAGCATCTAGAGCGCCTTCGTGAACGGTGACAATACGTTCTACCTTATCACTTACTGTCACATTGCCGTATTTTGTCGCCACCGTAATGTCATCAGCTAACACAGGTAATGCACACACTAATCCAAAAAACAAACCTGCAGAACGACCTAATCCACCTAACAGGGACATATCAACCTCTTCTCTTTAAATAAATGGCCTTAAATAAATGACCGTTGAAAACACACTTCTTACTAACGCTAATCATCGCGTTACAAAACACGAATAATAACCTTTATCATCTGTAATGATAAAACCCACACCTTATGGTGAAAACACCAGATCATCATAAAATGATGCTTTGTTTATTAATTGGCTGTGGTAGCCGAGTTTTTTTGTACCCGATCTTGGTAATTCGAGATTTTCACCACACGAGCCAGACTGCAATCACGCAGTAACGCAAAAGCATTCGTGGCATTGGCATCGACAAATGGGTGCGGTTGACCAACTTGACGTTGTTGCAAAGCTGGCATGCGTTCTACGCTGTTGTCTATTGTCGGGTGGTTAGACAAAAACACATCAACGTCATGGCTGTCCGCCAGCGCTTTAAAACGAGCCGCAGAATCTGTGTACATTTGCAGACGTTCGATATTTGGTCCAAAATTCAAACCTGTGCCGCCCCACAAGGCAGCCATATGTGTTTGTTGACCATCTTTGACAGGAAAAATCAGCGAAATAGTACCTAGGGTATGACCAGGTGTAACGTATAACTGCACCTTAGTATCACCTAACTCGATCACATCACCATCATTAATGGTCACATCTCGAGTCGGTGCTTTGCCCCATTTCGGATTAATGATTTCTGGCTCGGGCTTTTCTAATTCTTGCCAATCCGCATCACTCATCACCACTCTTGGCTGGAAGGATTTCACCAAGTACTCTTGGCCGCCATAATGGTCGCCATGAGCATGAGCTATGATTAGGTAACGTATTTCATTTGGATCCATTCCAAGCTGCTTGATACCTGCAGCAATAATCTCTTCCGCCTGACGGTTCGTGTTCATGGCATCAAGTAAAATCAGCCCCTCAGAGGTTTTGATCACCCAGCTGGCGACCGAACGATTACCCACAAAATAAAGATTATCGAAAACTTGTTGGGGCTCAATATAAGAACGTTTTTCACGCTCCGCTCTTTGTTCATCCGTTAACGTACGCTTCTTATTCCCAGAACTGGATTTTCGCGCCGTAATGTCTCTTAATGGCTGATCAATGGCGCAAATTCTTGATAGTCCTGGGTAATCCTTACCGGCAGCCAAACCTTGTGCCACCAATGCTTCTGGCGACAAGGTGGTTTGTGCCATACCATGATGACTAAAAGTCAACGCAGAAAGGCACAAAGAAGACGCTAAAGCCCATTTAGAAGAACAAATAGTGCGGCGAAATATCATAAAAGTCTCAACTTTATAAATAAGATTGGTTACTATTTAGATTCTCACATAAAATAACCTGCAAGACTCGGAACAATGCGTTCCGAAATATGCAATACCTCGCTGTATACCCAAGATGATTAGGCACACTGCATGTACGATTTAAACGACTTACAAAGTTTTATTACACTGATTGAAACGGAAAACTTAACCCAAGCGGCAAAACGCCTTAGCGTCTCCAAGTCCACTCTTAGCCGCCGTATCGCCAATCTAGAAAATCAATTGGGACAAGCCTTACTATTGCGCCAGGCAAATCAAATGATCGCCAATGAAGCTGGACGAGCTTTCCACCCTTTTGCCAGCAAAATCATTGAAGCCGCAAAGCAAGCGCAGAAAACCATTGACTCTTTACAAGACGCGGTGATTGGCGACCTAAACATCGCGGCCTATTCTGGTCTTGCGCGCTCATGGCTACCAAAAGAAATTATACATTTTGCCAGCGAACATCCTGAGATCAATTTTTCCCTTAAAACCACATCCAAATTTTCCGAGTTGGAACAAGCGGATATTGGCGTCTGGTTGGGTTCACCTGAGCCTTCTCGCTTTAAAGAAGAAATGGTCGGTTATCTAACTTGTGGGCTTTATGCTTCAAAAAAGTTTGTCAAAAACAACCCCAGCGTGATTGACGTAGAGGAATTAGAAAACATTCCTTGGGTCAACTTTCACCATTTCTATCAACCCGCTGGCGATTTGGAGTTACATCATTTAGAAGACGGCGCTAAGCGCATTCAAATTCCCAAATCACAAATTTGGACAGATCAGATTGCCATGCAGATGGAGCAAATTGCCAAAGGCTCTGGAGTTGGCGTGCTGCCAGATTACATGGTGACTATGCGAGAAATGCATCACCCAGGAGATTTAATCCGCGTGCTACCGCAATGGCAATTGCCTATGATCCCCGTCTACCTCTTGTATCCTTATGGCAGCTTGCCTAAACGTATGTCAGAATTTTTACACCATTTCCGCAATCGCACCCGTGTTATTTTGGATAGTCAAAAATCTCAATAAGTCAGCATGGTTGAAGCAACATAACCAGCAAGGCATCACGCATAAAAAAGGAAGCCAAATTGGCTTCCTTTTACTAGAGAATGAGATGTTCTGTCACTTATTTACAGGTAAAACTGGCGGCACTTTCTGGATCGCCTTTACCATCATAACTGGCCACGGTAGGAAAAGGGCACAAAGGACGAGTACGGTTTTCTGACCAATCATCAGGCAATTCCTTATTCTCTCCGCCGGGGTTATTTTTACCGCGCGCTGAAGCCATCACTTGCTCAGGCTGTTCACCCTTTTCTACCCAATTGACCAAAGGTGTCAGCATGTCAAATTGATCAACCGACTGACCGCCACGACAATGCGCCATGCCAGGCACCGGATAAAATTGCGCAAATTGCCCAGCCTTGCCCTGATTCTCTTGATCCAGTGCTAGATACCAATCTTGCGTATCTTGTACCGAAAATATCGGATCGGACACGCCGTGATACACCATTATTTTACCGCCACGATCGCGCATCACGCTCATATTTTCCGGATTTTGCGGCGTCATAAAGCGCATGCTCGCTTCTTGATAAATCCCCTCTGTGGCATAGACTTTTTTCACCAACTCATCGATGTCAGCATTAAACACATACTCTGATCCATTAAAGTTACGAATGCTCAGATCTTTCAATTCGACTGGTGGTGTTTGGAAAATCATACTCACCGCACCAGAATCACGTTTCATTGGCGCACTGTATTCCCAATTCATTTGGCCTTGATTGCTGATGCCTGCATCGTATGGGAAAGAGGCATAAACACGTTCACCATTTGATAAACGCACGCCATCAAAAATGGTGGTAACGGCGTTTTTCTGTTCTGGTGTCAAACATGAGCCATCTCGTCCAACGTGACAAGAAGGAACGTCTCTGTCCAAATCAAAAGCACTTTGGCATGCATTAAAATCTTGAATCAATCCGTCTTTCAGGCCGTCCAAACCATCACATTGCTTTAGTACCGCTTTGGACACCAGTTGTCGTTCTTGTAGAGTAAAAGCCGCACTCAAATCCGCTTGCGTGGTCCCCGGTACCGACGCATAAACCTGCGCCCCAGCAATATTGGCTGTTGCTGCTAAAGGCAAACGATAGCCAGGCGCGCCGACTAAAAATCCATCGTATTGATCAGCATAACGAGTCGCCGCGACCATGGCGTGACGCCCACCATTGGAGCAACCAGCAAAGTAACTGCGATCCGGCGCTTTTCCATAGACTTGTGAGACCACAGATTTCACCATAGGCGTCAAGCTGCCTACCGCTTGATAACCGTAATCTAAACGCGCTTGTGGATCATAACCAAACGTCGGTAATGGGCGATCATGCCCTGCATCTGAACTGATGACGGCGAAGCCTTGATATAAAGCGTTGGTGATCGGCCCACCTGCAAAGCCACCTTCGGCTGGTTTGACTGATCCATCTAAACCACCGTTGGCTTGATACAAAAGACGACCGTTCCATGTTTTAGGTAAGCGAACCTCAAAGCCAATGGCGTATTCTTTACCATCCACAGAGCTAATGCGTCGGTTCATTTCACCTTTCACCAAACAATGCTCACCAATAGCTTTACCCGCTACCGATACATCACCTTTGGCAATTGATTCTACGGAAAGTATGCTGGTGTTCTGGTAGGCAAGCTGATCAGCAAATGCCTCACACTGTTGCGTTAACCTCTCAGGGCTGGCTGGGCTTAATTGAGCGGTCGAGGATGATGAGCTTGAGCAAGCCGTCAAAAACACAGATGAGAGCAGTGTTACCAATAGCGGTTTATAGGCAGAATTGCGTTCCATTATATCTCCTTGTAGCCGTTTATGGCTTATATTGTTGTTATTTTAAACAATAAGAATATATAACAATAATTATTTTGCAAACTTACAACTATAGCCTTTACACGCGCAGCGCTAAGCTCAATCGTCAAAAATAGCCACCGCTCTGACAAAACCGGCTGACGCTTTTTCTATCTTGTATGGAAAACATGACACGGTAAAACCATAAGGCGGCAAAGATTCTAAATTAGACAGTTTTTCCATTTGACCATAGGCAATATCTCGACCTGCTTTATGCCCTTCCCAAACAATGGCAGGATTTTTTTCATCCGCAAAACGTTTTGCTGTATGGCTAAAAGGCGCATCCCAACTCCACGCATCGGTTCCCACAATGCGCACGCCTTTTTCTAACAAGAATAAAGTCCCCTCACGCCCTATCCCGACCCCAGCATTTAAGTAGTCAGGCGTGCCGTATAATTGACCTGCTCGAGTATTAATCAGCACGATATCTAAGGGCTGAATCTCATAACCAATACGATCCAACTCCTGTTGGACCTCCTTCGCGCCAATCACAAAGCCATCTGGGTAGTCTCTAAAATCCAGTTTTACTCCGTGTTGTAAACACCAATCCAGCGGCATTTCATCGATCCCCCAAGATGGATGACCTCCCTCCGTGGTCGACGCATAATGCCAAGGGGCATCCATATGAGTCCCACTGTGAGTCGTCAAAATCATGTCTTCTACGGCCCAACCTTCTTGGCCCGGCAAATCCTCAGCTTTTAGCCCAGGAAACATAGCTAACAAACTAGGTAAAGCTTGCTGATGATCTTGGTATTTGATTTTAGGCAATAACGGCGGCGGGTCCGTATAAGGATTATTGTTAAGGCTAACGGACAAATCCACCATGCAACGTTTTGGCGATAATATAACGGCTTTATTGTGCAAGGTTACTCTCCCCCTGGGATAACAATTTGATCAATAGCGCCAAAAATACTTTCTGCTGAACCATTAAATGATTCCATACGGACACGATCTCCAAACTTCATGAAATCCGTTTGAGCTTGCCCGGTGGCGATCATTTCAAGCGCTCTTTTCTCAGCAATACAAGAACTGCCTCGTTTGCTGTCTTTGTTTGAAACAGTACCTGAACCAATGATGGTGCCTGTGGTGAGTTTTCGAGTGAGAGCGGCGTGCGCGATCAATTCACCAAACGTAAAATTCATTTCATCTCCCTTGGCATTACCAAACCATTGACCGTTCCAAGTCACATTCAGGGGTAAACAAACACGCCCATCGCACCACTGATCTCCCAGTTCATCTGGCGTTACAGCCACAGGAGAAAAGCTGGAAGAAGGTTTCGCTTGAAGGAAACCAAACCCAGCTTTGATTTCTCTTTGGATAAAGCCGCGTAAGCTGACATCATTCACCAACATAATCAGACGAATATGTGACAAAGCCTGTTCGGCGGAGCACCCCATCGGCACCTCATCCACCACCACCGCGAACTCACCTTCAAAATCAATTCCATGACGCTCATCCGGTAATTCAATTGGGTCATTGGCCCCCAAAAAGCAATCGGAAGCGCCTTGGTACATTAACGGTATGGTGTCAAAGTCATCCTGTGGTGGTAATGAAAAAGCCTTCTGTATCCGTTCTCCATGGTTTAAAAAGGCCGAGCCATCACACCACTGATAAGTGCGAGGTAAAGGAGCCATCATTTGTTTACTATGAAACTCAAAACACGCTTCCAATTCGCCACTATTTAGTGCGTCATACATAGGTTGTATCACTGGCATCAAGCTTTGCCAGTTATCTAATAAATGCTGCATGGTTGGCGCCATCGCCGCCAAACTGAACGCTTTCGATAAATCTCGAGAAACCAGTAACAAACAGCCATCCTTAAGCTCATTTTTCATTGTTGCAAACTTCATGAAATCCTCCATCACCTCAACAAGGTGAATCAAACTGCCGATTTCTCAGCGTCAATCGAGTCTGTTGATGACTCTCTTGGCCCAGTCACCGGAATAAACAACGATAAGATCCCCGCCAAGAGCAGTAGACTAGAGGCTGTCATTAACCATGAAATATAGTTACCGGATACATCATAGAGGTGACCAGCCAAATACGGACCGACAGCGCCACCAACTAAAAACACGGCATACACTAGACCGTACGCTAATCCATAAATTTGACGCGCAAATAAGCGACCAATTAAAAAGGCGATCAAATCCACTTCGGCACCGATTGCCAAGCCGGTAATGATGGCGCCTAACTTAGCGTAAGCAGGGCCACCTAGACCAAGAATCACGAAGCCTGCACTGGCAACAATAAATAATCCCGCGGTAATGTAGGCGGCTGAAATTCGATCTAACAAGAAGCCAACAACCAGTCGTCCGATGATCACAGAAACACCAATTAAGGAAGCAATTGCCCCCGCTTGCGGTGGGGTTAAACCACTATCCGTCAACATAGAAAAGAAATGCGCTACTGTACCGAGCACGGCCAATGCGGTGAGCAAAAAGATCAAACACAAATGATAAAAGCGCCAGTTGTTAAACAAAGTCCCTATTGACGCCGATTTCACCTCTTTGGTGATATCTGAGTCTTTTGCACCGATTAACAACAACCAGACAGCGGGAATGGCAGCAGCGACTACGCAACCCAATACAAAGTAACCAGCTCGCCAACCATGACTGGCCACATAAGGAGCCAATAGCTCAGGCAATAAAATAGCCCCTGTGCCCGTCCCCGTTAAAATGACGCCCAATGCTTTGCCGCGGTTTTTTTGAAACGCCACAATGACTAAGCGAGTAAAAGGTAACGGTGTAGAACCCGCCGTCAGCATCGACATAATGGCAATAATGACTAAATAGCTGGTCAATCCGCTTGTAAAATATCCCAATGCAAAAAAAGACATGGACACCAGAGCTAAGGAAATTAACGCAACCTTAGCACTGCCAAAGCGATCGACTAGCCAACCTGTGGGGATCACCATAATGGCCGCAAAACTGGTGCCGATTAATGCACCAAGAGAGGAATCCGCTCGAGTCCAACCAAACTCTGCCGCCAAGGGTTTCATAAAAATCCCGATGGAATAGAAATAAATGGAGCTCACCCCGACAGAAATGCCAATGAAAGCCGCCAGCAGAACACGCCAATTTTGTAGAAATTCAGAATCCTTCATTTCACCTCTCCTATCGATAGTCCGAAAATGTTCAATGCTTTGATGGCTGAAAGAGCAAATGAAAACATTGCCAACGAAAAGGCATTTACAGTAGGGTAAAGTGAATGCAAAAGAAGATATATTCGTTTCATGATTGAGTTTTCCTCATTTATTTTTATTGTGTCGGTAAGCAAATCCCATCATAAATGAAGCATTAAGTATTAAAAAAATCGTATTTCTCGATATCAAGCATCTATTTTTTTGAATACTAATAACAAAAAGGAAATTCAATGCGTTTTCATCATCTAGACCTGAACCTATTGGTGGCACTCGACACCATTTTAACCGAACGCAATGTGACTCATGCGGCACAAAAACTAAACATTAGTCAATCCGCTGCCAGTGGCTTGCTGTCTCGATTGAGAGATTATTTTGACGATGAATTACTGGTGCAGTCGGGGCGTCAAATGCTGCCCACACCATTAGCCGTATCCCTACAAGAACCACTCAAGCGCGTGTTGTTGGACATTAAGACGAATATTGTCGGAGACAAACATTTTGACCCACTTGAATCGAATCGGCATTTCAAAATCATGGCATCGGATTATGTTACAACCGTGTTTCTCAGCCCCTTATTTAACCATGTTCACCGCTTGGCCCCGAACATGACCTTCGACATTATTCCCAATAACAATCAATACAACGAAGCCATCGCGAGAGGTGACATTGATTTTCTCATTCAACCGAATCTCTACATGAAAAATGATCACCCCAAAGCACTCTTGTTTGAAGATTCTTATTCCTGTGTCGTTTGGCGGGATAATTCAATCGTTGGTGATACTCTCAGTAATGAAGAGTATTTAAATTTAGGTCATGTGGTCATCAATTTAGGTGAGATGCGAGCACCGAGCTTTGAAGAAGACTTCGCGAAAAAATACGGTCAAGATAGACGCATTGAAGTCTCCACCAGTGACTTTAATACCTTGCCTCACTTAGTTGTAGGCACTAACCGTATCACCGTCATGCAGACTCGTCTGGCTCACATTCATGCTAAAACGCTCCCCATTAAGATCATTGATACACCAGAACCTATTCCAAGCTTACGAGAATACATGCAATGGAATCGCATTCTCGACAGTGACCCTGCACACCAGTGGCTTAGAAGCCTGTGCAAGAAAATACTGTCCATAGAGTCGCCAACATAAAAAAGAGGAGGCAACAGCCTCCTCAAGTTCACAGGAAATCTAGCGGGCTATTCACCTTTAAAAGGCGTAACTAACACCTGTACCATAACTGGTTCCAGAAGATTGATCCGTTACCTCATCTTTCATTATGCGAGTAAACCACGTCGCTTGCTTAGAGAGCGCATAGTCATACCCTAATGTCATCGTAGTACGCTCCAGATCCTTCGCCCAGCTTCGTTCCATTGTACTGTTAGCCAAAGACGCTTTTACCACTCCAGGCCCCACGGGTGAGGACAGCCCAACTTGCAGCATATTAATCTGAAAATCTTGACTGACGCTGGCGCGCGTGCCTTCTACTTTACTCTGACTAACTTGTCCGTAAAATTTATAGGTTTTGACATCATAGGATAAACCTAATTGAGTATTCGAATAATCTTTCGCTGTAAAGGGCGGAGTCGCTTCCGGTAAAGAAGAGAACCCAAGGGGATACGTAAAAGTCGCGCCTTTTATCTCATCCACCGAGATGACAGCCGCAAACGGAAAACCACCCACAGTAACGCTCGCACCGTAACGTTCACCTGTCGTCCCACCCTCATCTGGTGCGGCCATAAGTGAGATGCTCATGCCGGACATGTTAGGCAAAGAATATTGTACGGCGTTATCCCATGCCGAATCAGTGCCGCCCAATCCAGTTGCCATAGGCTGCGCTGGGCTGCCCACAAAAGTATGTAAAAAGCTGGGGCTATAAGTACTTGATGCACCAAAAGGGTTAAAACGAATGGTATTGATAAAGCTCAATGACGTCAGTCGACCTGCTTTGATACTACCCAGAGAACCTTCCAAGCCCCCCCAAGCATAGCGACTGTAGAAGCTTTCATCAGTTAGTCCTCTGGTACTCTCACCTTTGTCAATTTGAATAAAGCTCGATATGCCCATTTTCGCTACTAAGCCAGCAGACAATTTGCTCTGCCCTGACAAACCAATATGAGATGTGTTCATCATATTGCTGTCCACCGACACATTGGCGTCGTCTTGACTACTCAACTGCCGGGACTGAACGCCTAAATTGAATACCCCAGAAAAACTTAACGAAGATGTGTCCGATGAATACAATTCGCCTGCCATGGCACCGCCAGTTACCAAAGCACAGGTAAGGCATATGCCTAGAGGTTTTAAAGCAATACGTAAAGAAGCAAAGTTTACATTAGAATGTTGCGTGACCCTGTTCATAGTTTGGTTTCCATATTGTTATTTTTGTTGAAATGGCTTTGAAGCTAAACAATAAATAAGGAAACTTATCTTTAAAAATCGATTATTCCGATATCTTCTATCTGTTTTTTTATATAAGAACTTATGGGGTTTTATTGTGTCCAATACTGAAGAGATGCTTGCATCTAAGGTTGGTTAGCATCAGCCTTAATGTAAATAAATGAAAATATACTTTATGGAAAATGCCTTTAAACCAATAATCTGGTGCAACTCAACACCTTTTAAAAGCAAACTTACTCTAGTACGAGCCACCAAAGTTCGCATTAGAAAATAATCAGGATTGATTCAATGACAAGCAAACCGTTCCGTTGTGCCGCTTTGTTATGCATCAGCACCGCTTTGGTCGCTTGTAGTAGCTCACAAGAAAGAGTGAATTACGCGGATCTTGCACAGCAAGAATTTGAGAGAACCGAAGTCCAAGCTAACCAATGGCAATCCTTGGATCAAGCGGGTGAGATCAGCTACCTGACGGATTTAATTCAAAGTGACGAACTGAATCAGCTTATTAAAGAAGCATTAGCAGCCAATCCAAGTTTGCAAAAAACGGCCCTAACCCTGCAAGCAAGTTTATGGGAACTGAAAAAATCCCATGGTGCGAACTTACCCTCAGTGGATGCGAGCGTCGGTGTCAATGAAGAAAAAGACAGCGATACCAGTTACTCTGCAAAAATCAGTGTCAGTTGGGAATTAGACTTATGGCAGAAACTCGCTAATGCTGAGTCGGCTTCGGCGAAGAGTCTCGCAAGCGATGAAGCCTTATACCAATCCAGTCAAGACACACTCGTGGCGAGTGTCATGAAGACATGGCTCTCTTTGACCGCCAAACAGCATGCCATTGAAATAGAAACGAAACGCTTAAACTTGTTAGAAGCCAACGAACAACTGATCGTTAAGCGCTTTAAAAGTGGCTTAGACAATTTAGAAGCGTTAGACGAAGCACGCACTTCAACGTCACAATCTCGTGCCTCCCTGGCGCAATATCGAGAAAATTTGGAAATTCAAAAACGTGAATTACAAACCTTGTTAGGACGTAACACGCCACTGATTTTATCCCCCCAACAAGCGTATCCAGAAGTCAGCTATTCCTTATCCGGTTTACCCGAGCAAAACCTACAACGCCGCCCGGATTTAAAATCCGCTTATTTGACCATAGAAGCCGCTGATTTAAATACTCAAGTGGCTTACAAAGATATGCTGCCTTCCATCAGCTTGAGCGCGGCCCTTTCTGATGCGGCAGAATCTCCTAGAATGGCCTTATTTACCTCCCCCATTTGGAGCTTGGCAGCGCAGTTAACACAACCTCTGTATCAAGGAGGTCAATTAAAAGCGGCTGCAGAAGTGGCCAAACTGCAAACGGCACAAGCCTTTCAAGGCTACCGAGATACATTATTAACCGCGGTGAACGAAGTCGAAGATGCATTGGGCCAAGAAAAAGTATTACAACAACGCTTAACCCATATCCGCAATGCGCTGCAAAGTTCGCGCAGCAATTTAACCCAATATGAAACCAAATATCGCAATGGTTTAGTGGAACTGAGTGATCTTATTTCCGCACAAACCACCATGTTTGATCTTGAAGCACAACTTGACGAACTGATCTACGAACATTTAGCAAACCGAATTACCTTAGGGCTGGCATTAGGACTTGGAGTAAAACCAGAATGAAGCATTATTCACGCTGGATCATACTAGCATTATCAATTGTTTTGGCGGTTGCCAGTTACTTTTACATTGACAGCAAATTAAATACCGACAAATTTGTAGGGCAAAGAGGCCATGACCAATCAGGCCGAGGGGGTCCAGATCGAGCAAGAGGCGCGCCAGGTCAAGGTCCACGAGCTGAGACATCGAATCGCCGCGTTCAAGCAGAAGCCGATGGCGAAACGGCGGTGAAAGTGTCCGTCATTAAGGTTCAAGCGGGCGAATACTCCCCCATTATTCAAGGTTCTGCCGTGACCGCACCGCGCTACTCTCTTACACTCACGAGTCAAGTAAGCGGAGAAGTAATTGAAATCTCGCCACAACTGGAAGCAGGAAAACGCGTTAAACAAGGAGACGTGTTAACCGTTTTACGTAATCGCGAATTAAACAGTGCCGTCGCCAGTGCTGAAAAAACCTTAGCCAGTGCAGAGCTCGCGTTGAAAGAAGAAGTTCGACAAGGCGATCAAGCCAAAGCGGAATGGCAAGCGGCAGGCTTTACCGACCAACCCGATTCCGATCTAACATGGCGTATTCCACAGCTAGCCGAAGCCAAAGCCGAAGTTAATTCAGCTAAAGCCGCCCTCATGGAAGCCAGAGATAACTTAAAAAACACCAAAGTGGTGGCCCCATTTAATGCGTTAGTCACAGCACGCAATATTTCACCTGGCTCTTATTTGAGCTCCAGCAGTGACATTGCCACCTTATACAGTACTGACCGTGTAGAAATCACATTGGAACTGGCTAACTCAGATTGGGCAAAATTGCCTGACGCAGACACGCTACTTGCGGGTAATTGGCCCGTCACCGTCAACAGTATTGACAGTCAAGCAAGCTGGTCAGGCAAGGTCATCAGTGTCGGTCAACACATAGACACCTCAACTCGTATGCGTAGTCTAACCTTGGCAGTAGAATCCCCCTTGGATCAAAGCACACCATTATTACCAGGCGCGTTTGTCACCGTTGAACTACAAGGTAAAACGCTACAAAACCTTTGGAAATTACCCAATTCAGCCTTGAGTCAGCGGGGCGATATTTGGTTTATAAACGCAGAAAACCGCCTCGATTATTTCCCTACAACCCCTTTATTCGTTGATGCTCAGTACACCTACATTCTGGTGCCAGATACGATGCGAGACAAACCCTACTCAGTACTAATTAAACCCTACAACAGTTATCAAAAAGGCACCCTAGTTGACGCCATGGAGCAAACTGAAAAATGAGTCCAAATGATCAACAAAGAGGCATCATAGCTTGGTTTGCAGGGAACCCTGTGGCCGCCAACTTACTGATGATTTTTATCATTACGCTGGGGGTAATTAACATAGGTTCGTTAAGTAAAAAAAGCTTCCCGACCCTACCGCCAAATGGTATCGACATTGATGTCAGTTATGACAGTGGCTCGGCCAAAGCGACCGAAGAAAGTGTCACCATTTTGATCGAACAACAGCTGGAAGGTTTAGAAGGCATCGACAATGTCATGTCAACGTCGACCAGCAGTCGCGGTTCCGTCAGTGTTGAGATCAAAGATGGTTATGACCTAGATGAAATCTTTAACAACATTAAAGACAAGGTCGACGAGATCTCCTCCTTCCCGAGTGACGCCGATCCTGCTGTGATCACCAAAGATACCCGCTCTGAATTGGCTATTATCATTCAGCTGTTTGGCGATACGGACCGTCGAACCTTGCAAAAAGCCGCTTATGATTTAAAAACTGACCTGTTACTGGATAAAGAAATCAACTCGGTTTCCATTTCTGGCTGGCGTGATCCCAGTATGCTAATTAAGGTCGATAAAAATCAGCTAGAAGCCTACAATCTGACCTTAGCGGATATCAGCACCGCAATAAACGCTGAATCTGCCAGTGCATCCGTCGCAACACTCAGCAATGAAGACTTATACCTCAAAGTCAGTACCTCAGAACAAGCCTATTTCAAGCAAGAGTTTGCTCGTATTCCGATCAAAACCAACGCAAGTGGTGCCGAACTGACACTCAGCGACATCGCCACTGTCCAAGATGCGTACGATGAAGACGACTTTGTCTTGTCGCGCTTCAATCAACAAAACAGCTTATCACTACGAGTGAATACCATCGGCAAGGATGACATCATTAACACGGTGGAGGCGACTAAAAAGCGTGTTGAAGACTGGCAGGCATCTGGAAAACTGCCTTATAAAGTGGAATTAACCACCTGGAATGACCGCAGTGAATCCATTAACCAACGTCTGGAACTCATGGTGAAAAACGCCTTAACGGGTGTGATTTTGGTGTTTGTACTGCTTGCCATATTCCTCAATATCACCGTCGCTTTTTGGGTGGCGGCCGGCTTGCCATTTATCTTCTTTGGCACCTTGTTTTTAATGGGCACCAGTCAGGTCGATTTAACCTTAAACATGATCACCACCTTTGGCTTTATTCTGGCCTTAGGCATCGTCGTAGATGATGCGGTTGTCGTGGGCGAAAACATCTATTCGGTACGAGCGCGAGACGGCGACACCCTCAACAACACCATCAAGGGCACCATGGAAGTCGCCGTGCCGACCTTATTTGGTGTCTTTACCACAGTGGCGGCTTTCTGGGCTTTGTCCAACATTGATGGTCGTTTGGGGAAAATTTATTCTCAATTTGCTCAAGTGGTGGCCATTTGTTTGGTGCTTTCTATTATTGAATCCAAAATCATTTTGCCTGCTCACCTATCACATCTAAATACCCACAAAGCGCCGGCGAAAAATTGGCTTGCGAAAGTTTGGGGGATGGTGCAAAAAGGCGCTGATGACGGTCTGCAGTTTTTCAGTCATCGAATGTATAAACCAGCCATTGAGTTTTGCCTGAGCCATCGCTATGCCATGAGCTTGGTCTTCATCAGCATGTTTGCTTTGGTGATTTCTATGCCGCTCACCGGTGAGATTCGCACCAGCTTTTTCCCTCGTATTCCGGGCGATACCGTACGAGCATCATTAACCATGTTAAGCGATGCCAGCTATGGTCAAACCGAAAAAGCCTTGATTGAGATAGAGCAAAAAGCCTATCAAGCGGACAAAAATCTTACCAAAGCAGTGAATGCCAAACAGCCCGATCAAACGGATTTACCCAACAGCTATTTAAAAAACATTGAAACCTATACCTCCAGTGATCAATCCGGCAGCTTCCGCGTCGAATTGGTGAATGGTGCGCCCTATTCATTGACTCAGTTTTCAACCGAATGGCAACGTTTAGCGGGCACGCCAGAAGGCATAAAAAGCTTACGCATTCGTAATGGCCAAGACGGCGCGGTGGACGCCTTGAACGTAGAACTCGCCAGTTCCAATGCCACCACCCTTGATGAAGCATTGAGCACGCTCGTCGACGCGTTAAACCAAGTACCCGCTGTGACAGGCATTGAAAAATACGATACGCCACCTGAATCACGCTTAGAACTCAGCTTGAGTGAGCAAGGTCGTTTACTGGGGTTGACCACGTCCGAATTGGCGAGCCAAGTCGCCAGTAACTTTGATGGTACAGAAGTACAGACATATCAAAGAGACAATGACGAAATGGAAGTGCGGATTGGCTACCCAGAAGCGCAGCAAGAGTCACCGGCAGCCATCATGAACACTAAGATTACACTCGACAATGGTTCACGTGTACCCCTAGACACAGTGGCCAAATTGGGACAGATTGAGGTGCAAACTGAGATCATTCGTATTGATGGTAAACGCTCTTACTACCTGTCAGCGGAAGTAGACAAAGACATCATGTCTTCTACCGAAGTGGTGGAATTATTACAGCAATCGGCCATGCCGAACATCAAAAAACAATTTTCAGAAGTGGATTTTAGCTTCTCGGGAGAAGCGGAAGAACAAGCGGAAACACAATCCTCTTTGTTTCAAATGTTTATGTTGGCGTTGTTGATTATCTATGCTTTGTTGGCCATTCCTTTGAAATCCTATAGCCAACCAATCATTATTATGATGGCCATTCCATTTGGTATCATCGGCTCTTTATTAGGCCATTGGATGAATGGACTTGCCTTGAGTATCTTTTCATTAAACGGCATTTTGGCGTTAAGTGGCGTCGTGGTAAATGACAGCCTACTGTTGGTCTCCCGTTACAATGATTTACGCCGAGAGACGATTCACATTCGCCGCGCTATTATCATGGCTTGCCAAAGTCGTTTGCGCGCCGTGTTATTAACCTCGTTTACTACTTTCGCAGGTTTAGCCCCCATTTTGTATGAAACATCACGTCAGGCCCAGGCTTTGATTCCGGCCGCCGTTTCCCTCGGATACGGTATCATGTTTGCGACCTTGATCACCTTGGTATTGATGCCTATCCTCTTGATGATCAAAGAAGATGTGGAAAACGTGATCAAGCGTATCAAAGGCAGAATCAAGCCAAAGTCGGATGCCCCCGTTTCGTTGTAACCTCTTTCCGGTTCGTCCTAAAACAGCGGAACAGATAAACAAAACCCCGATGCTGATAACAGCATCGGGGGTTTTTAGTGGTATCAAGAAAGGTGCTAGAGTTAGACTTTAAAACGTGCCACTAATTCGTCTAGACTGCTCGACAATTCACGCAGAGCACGGCTATTGTCTGACACATCATTTGCTGTCGTCACACTGGTTTCAACCGAATTCTGAATCCCCGTCACATGACTCGCCACATCTTCAATCGCCAGTAATTGCTGCTCCGTCGATGTGGCTACTTGCTGGTTAATGGCATTCATGGTTTTCACTTGCTCTGCAATGCTGTTTAATGAAGTTTGTGCTTCTTGCATCGACTCAACCCCTTCACCAGCAATTTGCTGTCCCGCTTGTGATGCCGCTAACGCTTTGCGAGATTCTGCTTGCAACTGATCAATCATCTCCTGAATTTCATCCGTCGATTGCGCCGTACGTTTCGCCAAATTACGTACTTCATCTGCTACTACAGCAAAACCTCGACCCGCCTCACCGGCTCGTGCCGACTCAATCGCCGCATTCAATGCCAATAGGTTAGTTTGTTCAGAGATGTTGCGAATAACCTCTAGAATGCTGCCAATTTGGTCAGAGTTTTTCGCCAATTCTTCAATGACCTGAGCGGTTTTCTGGCTTTCTGTGGCTAGATTTTCGACGGTTGCTTTGGCTGATGACACCACATTTAGACCAGATGTCACTTCATGTTCAACTTGGTTAGCACTTTCCGCCGCTTGCGCAGCATTACCTGATACTTCACGCACCGAAGCTTCCACTTCATGAATTGCAGAGGCGACCATAGAGGTTCGTTCACTTTGCTCTTTGGCATCAGATTGCATGGTGTTGGCCGAACTTAACATTTGCTCTGAGGCATTATTAAGCTGAGCGCTCGTTTGGCTCACTTGTTTCACCATGTTGTGAATGATGCTAACAAATTTATTGAAACCAGAACCAATATTGGCTAATTCCGCCGGACCTTGATCGCTTAATCTGTGTTTTAGGTCACCGTCACCCTCACCGATTTCGGTTAAGTTATTTGCCACAACTTGCAGTTGCTTAACTAACTTAGTGCCTACAAACAAAGCGGCAAAAACAGTGATCACACTTAAAATGATGCCCATAATAAGCAAGGCGTGTCCCATGGTAGTCACGCCACCAAACACGGCTTTATTTGGAATTTCAGCAACTAAAGTCCAACCCATAGCCGGAATGTATTCGCTGGCCAATACGGCATCATCAGACATAACGATGTTCAAGCCATCGCGCTTCAATAATGTCTTACCGACGTCATCGCCATATAAATCGGTGACTTTGGTGTTCTCCAAAAGAGACTCATCACGGTGAACTTTCAACGTACCATCACCGGATATTAGATAAACAAAGCCACTACCATTAAAGGTAAAGCTGTTTAAATAAGCCGTCATTTTGTCTAAGTTCATACCAAAACCCGCTAAACCACGGCCATTAGTATTTTGGTAGTTCACAAACAGCTTCACCTCACCAGAAGTCTGGCTACGATAGACACTGACATTGCGGTCATCTGTTGATTTAGTAAAATCAAAGAACCAAGTATCGCGCTCTGGCAGTAGCGTTCGTAAAAAGCCATCTTGGTTCCAATATTTAGCCGTTTCACGATCCGCCCAAGAAGCCGTATCCAAACCAAGCTGATTTTTAATGTTGCCCAATAGCTCAATGAGTTTTTCTTCCCCTTTAGGATCAAAACCGTTCTCCGCCCAATCAATGATTAACGGGTTGTTGGCCAGAGTTTGAGCAGTGGCAGCAAGGTTTTCAATTTGGTTTTCAACCTCACTTTTAATTTGTTTGATTTGCGCTGGAAGTTCTGTACCGGTAGTACGCTCCAACATGACGGAACGAGCTTGATAAAAGCTTAACAAGCCCATGGTAATGGTACTGATCAGTACCACAGCGACAAAGGCATAGATGAGTCGAAGTTTTAGTGACACCGAATTGAATCCTTTTTGGTTAGTGAGTTTTAATCTTGACTATTTGGTTAATTATTAAACTAAACGAACAAACTGTAAACTAATATAAAGTTATTTATCCATCCGATTGACCGAGAATAAATATGAAAAAACGTATTTTCACATCCATCAGCATTATTTTAGTCGCCATACAAACATCTTGCACAACAAAAGGGGCTTATGAAGCCTTTCAATATAATCATGCCTCGGCTTGCCGTGAATATCGTGGTCAACAACAAGATGACTGCTTAGCAAATTATAGTCAGTCGTTTGAGGACTACCAAAAAGAACGAACAGGTTACTCAGAATAAGGCCATTCATTTAATAAAAGTGATATTTAAAAAACTTTTTTCAGCGTCATTTTGGATTGATATTCCATAAACACCCAAAGATGAGAAATGTTGTTGCTTAAATGTATAAAACCATTACCCTAAAGAAATATTATTTCTTTTATATGTAAATATTGAGTACAAAATGCACTTAGATAGCATAGACTTGCAACTTCTTGCTTTAATACAAAGTAATGATAGTATTTCGACAGAATCCATGGCGCAACAAGTAGGCTTATCCAAAACCCCTTGTTGGCGACGTATTCAACGTTTAGAAAAATCAGGCTACATCAAACGTCACGTGGCCTTGCTGGACGCTGAAAAATTGGAACTGGGCGTGTCGGTTTTTGTTCAAGTAAAAACCAATCAACATGACGCCAATTGGGCCACCGAATTTGCCCAAGTGGTTTCACAGTTTCCAGAAGTCGTGGAATTTTATCGCATGGCGGGGGAATACGATTATTTACTGCGCGTTTTGGTAAAAGACATTCCAGCCTATGACCAATTTTATAAACACTTAATCAGTGCCACTGCATTAACAGACGTCACTTCCAACTTCGCTATGGAACAAATTAAATGGACCACGGAGTTGCCTTTACCTAAGCCCAAAGACAGCTGAATTAGCTGACCAAGAGCAGAGGTCGAGTCTGTCAACCAGGGCTAAGGACCTTTATATGTCATTGGTAGACTTACCTAATGTCAGTCATGCTGCTGAAGCTTGCAACACACCAACAGCCCCTTTAGATCCAGCGCCTTTGCCTTTGTTAGCAAAAATTCGACAGAGCATAATTGGCGCTCAACAAAACATAATGACGCCTTTCGGTGAACGCAAACTCACTTACGCAGACTACACAGCATCAGGTCGTAGTTTGGATTTCATCGAGCAGGCCGTACAAAAGGCCATGCCTTTTTACGCCAATACCCACACCGAAGCCAACGCTACCGGTATGCAGACCACGACATTTCGAGAACAAGCACGAGCAGAAATTCGTCAGGCAGTGAATGCCTCAGCAGAGGATCTGGTCATTTTCTGCGGCAGTGGCGCCACCAGCGCCATTAACTCACTGATTTCTCAGCTTGGCTTGAGACAGTTAGACGCCACCGAAAAAGCACAAATACGAATTTTTATTGGTCCCTATGAACATCATTCCAATGAGCTGCCTTGGCGCGAACTGGGTATTGCTGTGATTCGCATCAAGGAAGACAAACAAGGTGGCGTGAGTTTGCAGGACTTAGAAAACCAATTGCAGCAGCACCAAGGTAAGCGCCTTATTGGCAGTTTCAGCGCGGCCTCAAACGTCACCGGCATAATGTCGGATCAAGATGCCATTACCAGCGTATTACATGCCTATAACGCACTCTCCTTTTGGGATTTTGCCGCCGCCGCGCCCTATGTGAAGATCGATATGAATCCGGCGCAATCTAAACACCAGCATAAAGACGCCCTTTTCTTTTCGCCACATAAGTTTATTGGCGGCCCAGGCACACCTGGCATTTTAGTTGTCAAAAAAGCCGTCATTAAAAATTCTCAACCTAGCCATATTGGTGGTGGCACTGTGTCTTTCGTCACCCCCAAAGATCATACTTTTTTGCCGATTGGTGAACGTCGTGAAGAAGGTGGTACCCCGGCTATTTTAGAGTCCATCCGTGCTGGATTGGTCTTCAAACTCAAATCCTTGGTCGGTGACGATCTCATTCAACAACAAGAACACAAGTTCGTTGAGCTTATCCATCAACACTGGCAGAACAACCTTTTGATTGAGCGTTTAGGCCATCCTTCTGCTAAGTGCCTATCCATTACCGCGTTTCGCATCAAGACGCCACTTGGTTATCTGCATCATGGTTTTGTCACAGCATTATTGAATGACCTCTTTGGTATTCAGGTACGAGGCGGATGCTCATGTGCAGGGCCCTATGGACATGCCTTATTAAATATTGACAAGTCAAAATCCGAACAGATTCAACAGGCGTTGAAGGCGGGCGAAAAGCTATTAAAGCCTGGCTGGGTTCGCTTTAATTTGAACTATTTTATCAATCAACAAGAAGCCGACTTTATTCTTCAGGCCATCGACTTTATTAGCCAACAAGGACTCACCTTTTTACCTTTTTATGCCTATGATCAGCATAAAGATTTGTGGCGTTTTCAAAACCAAAGGCATGCCCCTATGGGGTTGGATGATCTCTTTCAGTTAGATAATGCGAACACAGAGCAATCGACTCAAAAGGAAACGCCGCAGTCTCAAGGTGAGGCTTATGAGTCCTATTTGGCACAAGCAAAACAGTTAGCCAAGACACTAAAGAACCCAAGCCAATCGGACTATACTTGGCAAGCACAACCGTTTAATCCCGCCTATGAGTCATTGCGAGATTTTGTGTTGGTCACAGACCTACCGGCTTAAAGTAATCGAAACCAGGGACAAAGACTTAGTCCAAAAGTTCCACTGGCGTACCCACACGCAATACGCCTGAGCGAATGACATCGGCCCGTAAACCACCTTTGTGCAGCCAAGCTTTAACCACTTGCGCGGCACTGATGTTGTCGTTCGCTAATCTGCGTCCTAACAAAGAACAAGGCTCGCACAACTCCACACCATAAAATTCCGCGTCGCCAATACGGAAGCGTTTACCAACTAAGTCATTCAAACTGACGCCATGGGTCACCACATTGCGACGCGTATCGGATAGCGTAATGTGTTGTTCAAAGTGTTGATTAAAAGCGTGAATTTCTTCCTGTGCAACAAAAGTGATATTGGGGCCGTCATTGCCTTTTTTACCATAATAACGGTCTCCAACAATGCCCTTTCCTGCATCGACCTTAACCGCCTCAATCGCCATTTGCGCTTGCTTGGCTTTTTTTGCCACAAAAATAGCTTGGATCATATGAAACTTTCCTTTATTTAAACGACACAGACATTCGACGATAAGGAATGTCTCCTTTATAGAAGCGCTCCCCCGAAGCCGTCATACCAAAACGTTGATATAAAGTGCCGGCACTTTCTCTCGCATCACACCAAAAGACCTTAACCCCTGCAGCTTGAAGATCCTCAATAATACGACTTAACACAAACTGTCCTATGCCCTGTCTTTGATAGGCAGCTAAGGTGGCGAATTTTCTTAACCTTGCGACATCTTGCTGAATAAAAATGGACGCCACACAGACCAAGATACCTTGTTGGTAAACGCCATAGTGCTCACCCAAATCATCGTCTTCGACACGGCATTCCTCTAAGGTTTTATCTGGCCATAGTACTTGCTGACGCAAGGGTAAGGTCATCTCGGCATCCATTTTTCGAATGGTCAAAAGTTCTTGTGACACGATAACCACTCCAAATCCTGATAGGGCATCTCCTTTAACGAGGCCAAACGCGATGACAAGGAGCCAAGGTGGAATTCCAATTGATGACCATCAGGGTCTCTTACATACAATGAATCCCCTTCACTTTGGTTTGTCTGCCAAATATCCAGTGTTGGATCATCACGCAACACCGCTAAGGCAGCGGCATCAATATTGAAAGCGTAATGGGTATACTGCTCACTCATCCCTTCTTTTTTATCCAAACACAAGGATAAGCAAAGCCAAGCCTCACCATAAGATAAATAAGCGCCATTTGCCCAACGAACCTCAGCGGTAAATCCCAACTGATTCCCATAGAATTCAAGTGAGCGGGTAAGATCATTCACGGCCAGTGTTAGATGATTAAAGCCTTTTAGAGAGGATTCAACACCTTTGTCATCATAGGCCTTAATCATGGCATAGATCTTAGTCGCTTTCTCAAAGTGATTAAGCTGATGTTTTTCAATCCACCAACGCGCCACGGACATTAAAGTGTCTGGTTGGTCGTTTTTATTGGCAAAAAAAGCATAAAATGACACCTGAACCTTTTCGCCTTTTTGTCGTATTTTTTCTTGGCAAACTGAAAGAATCTTTTGCCTAGTCTCTAAATTCATGTCTTTACTACCTTTTTTAATCTTTTCACTGCTTGATGCTTGCAGCCATAAGTTTCATAAATACTCTCTATGCGATTAAAGTCTGACTTCTTATTCAATTCGCCCCTGCTAGATTAGAGATGCGTAATAAAAATAATTATAAGGAGATCTACCGTGTCAGATCATAGCATTAATGCAGAAAAGTATTGGCAAGCCAACCTCCGGCTCATCCTCGGAAGTCTGGTGATTTGGGCCCTTGCCTCTTATGGTTGTGCCATCCTACTACGTCCCATGCTCTCTGGGATTCATATCGGAGGAACAGACTTAGGTTTCTGGTTTGCCCAGCAAGGTTCCATCCTCGTTTTCATTGCTTTGACTTTTTTCTATGCCTGGAAAATGAATAAGCTAGACGAAGAATTTGGCCTTCAGGAGTAAGTCGTATGGATCAGTTTACTATCAATCTACTTTTCGTCGGCGGTTCGTTCGCGCTCTATTTCGGTATTGCGTTTTGGGCACGAGCTGGATCAACAAAAGAATTCTATGTTGCTGGCGGCGGCGTTCACCCAGTATTAAACGGCATGGCAACAGCGGCCGACTGGATGTCTGCAGCATCCTTTATTTCTATGGCAGGCTTAATTGCCGCGGGCGGTTACGCCAACTCAACCTTCTTAATGGGTTGGACCGGTGGTTACGTACTTCTCGCTATGCTACTTGCTCCTTACCTTCGTAAGTTCGGCAAGTTCACTGTGCCAGACTTCATTGGTGATCGATTCTATAGCCGTACTGCACGTTTAGTCGCAGTGGCTTGTTTGATTACCGCGTCTGTCACCTATGTAATCGGTCAAATGACCGGTGCTGGTGTGGCTTTCTCTCGCTTCCTTGAAGTCGATAAAAACACTGGTCTTATGATTGCCGCTATTGTCGTGTTCTTCTACGCGGTATTGGGCGGTATGAAAGGCATAACCTATACACAGGTTGCACAATATGTGGTGTTGATCATCGCTTATACTATTCCAGCGGTCTTTATCTCCTTACAATTAACAGACACCTTCCTACCTGCTATCGGTCTGTTCTCAACTCATACTGAATCCGGTATGCCGTTGTTGCAAAAACTGGATGAGGTAGTACGTGAACTTGGTTTTAGGGATTACACGGCCGATGTGGACAATAAACTGAATATGGTTCTCTTTACTCTATCCTTGATGATAGGTACGGCGGGGCTGCCTCACGTTATTATTCGCTTCTTCACTGTACCTAAAGTGGCTGATGCACGCTGGTCTGCTGGTTGGGCATTAGTCTTCATTGCTTTGTTATACCTAACAGCTCCTGCCGTTGCGTCTATGGCTCGTTTGAACCTAATGACAACCATCTATCCATCAGGTCCGACTGAGCAACCAATCGAATACGCCGAGCGTCCAGATTGGATTCAAACTTGGGAAACCACCGGTTTGATCAAGTATGAAGACAAAAATGGCGATGGTCGTATCCAGTTCTATAACGATACGCCAACCTATGAAGCGGAAGCGACAGCACGTGGTTGGGAAGGAAATGAGTTAACGGTTAACCGTGATATTCTGGTATTGGCTAACCCTGAAATTGCTAACCTTCCAGGTTGGGTTATTGGTTTGATCGCAGCAGGTGGTCTCGCAGCCGCACTCTCCACCGCCGCGGGCTTATTACTGGCTATCTCTTCTGCCGTCAGCCATGACGTCATAAAAGGCTCGATTAACCCCGACATCAGTGACAAGGGGGAGTTGACGGTCGCACGGATATCCATGTTTGTCGCCATTATCGTCGCCACCTACCTCGGTATGAACCCACCCGGCTTCGCCGCACAGGTAGTTGCTCTGGCGTTTGGTATCGCGGCAGCGTCCATCTTCCCTGCGTTAATGATGGGCATTTTCTCGAAACGCGTAAACAGCAAAGGCGCTGTCTCAGGCATGCTGGCAGGTTTGATTTCCACTTTGGTTTATATCTTCTTATTCCTAGGTTGGTTCTTCATTCCAGGTACAGCTACCCTAGCCAACACACCAGATAACTGGTTACTTGGTATCTCTCCATTGTCTTTTGGTGCCGTTGGCGCAGTGATTAACTTCGCCGTTGCCTTTGCCGTATCATCGATGACAGAAGAGCCACCTAAAGAAATCCAAGAACTGGTTGAAAATGTTCGTTACCCACAAGGAGCAGGCAACGCAGTTGATCACTAACTGACGCTTCCCTGTTCAATATCGAGCCTTGCTTTCCGCAAGGCTCGATTTCCTTATAATAAGAAAATTAAATAAAGGAACACATCCATATGATTTGGGAATTGGTCGCAACTGTTTTTGCTGGTCTTGGCGGTGCTGGTATCGCCTTATTAATTCGTAAACTCTCTAAACAGGCTGCGCCTAAATGGTTAGTGCCAGCGTTTGCAGGTCTCTGTATGCTTGGTTTTCAAGTACAAGGTGAATACGATTGGTACGATCATCAAACGGGTTTATTACCCACTGGTGTTGTGGTCGTTAAGGCGGTTGAAGAAAAAGCCCTTTGGCGTCCATGGAGTTATGTCTTTCCTCAAACCACCCGCTTCATTGCCGCTGATGTCGCCAACTCGGCACAAAATAAAATTGACCCAAATTTAATTTTGGTGGATTTGTACTTTTTTGAACGCCGCTCTACGGCAAAACGAGTCCCACAAGTCATTGATTGCATACAATCGGCTCGAGCAGACTTTACCGATTCATTCAGTGCCGAAACCAATTCAACAACTCAATGGTATCCATTAGAGGATAACGACCCGTTAATCACGGCCGTCTGTAGTTGAAGAATTCCATCACTAGCTTGAATATAATTGCCTTGGCAGAGCTTCTTGCCCAAATCATAATAGGCTCTTTTAGTCTACTGAGTCGATGTTATGACCATTACCGAAAACGAGCGCGATGCCGTCTATAAAACCATCTTTAGCCGACGAGATGTTCGTCGCGAATTCAAGTCGACTCCTATTCCAAACGTAGTCTTAGAGCGCATACTGCTTGCAGCTCACCATGCTCCTAGTGTCGGTTTTATGCAACCTTGGGATTTTATTTTAGTCGCTAATAAAGAGACTAAAGCCAAAATCAAACAAGGTTTTTTACAAGCCCATGCAGAAGCGGCTGAGTTGTTTCAAGGGGAACGCCAGGAAAAATACAAAACGCTCAAACTGGAAGGCATAGAAGAAGCGCCTTTAGGCATATGCGTGACTTGTGATCGTAGTCGAACAGGTCCTGTGGTATTAGGCCGAACAGCGAAACCTGAAATGGATTTATTTAGTTCAGTTTGTGCCATTCAAAATTTATGGCTGGCCGCAAGGGCTGAAAATATTGGACTGGGTTGGGTGAGCATTTTGCATGATCAGGTGCTTCGAGATCTTCTAAAAATACCAGATAACATTGAGATTATTGCTTACCTTTGTATTGGCTACGTAGACGCCTTTCAAGACACGCCGGATTTAGAAAAAGCGGGCTGGTTAACACGTCGTCCTGTTGAATCGGTTATTCATCACGATGTCTGGCAAGAGAAAAATTAGTGAATAAAATTCACCTTTGAGGGTATTTTTTATCGTTTGTCTTCTTTGCTGGCACTTCTTATCATAAACACATCGAAAAAATTCACCATAGACCAGCCAAAAGCGGGTCACTTGATAAAGAAGGAAAACATTATGAACAATTCAAAGTCTGTCTCTGAACTAATCAATAACGTAAACGCTGCTTACCTATCTGACGCTGACGTTCGTATCGCTGTTGCTCGTGCTGAACGCGCTGAATTCATCGTTGCTTCATTCGCAGCCGCTGGTAAAGCCATCAAATCTGTTGTTGCTAAAATCAAAACAAGCCTAGTATCTTCTTCTGCACAACACGCTTAAGATTTGCTAAAAAGAGCTTAGAGTAAGCACTGTTCTTGGGCGTCCTCTCACGACAGTTCATTAGCTTACTCATTACGGAAAAGGCGCTAAAATAATAATTTATGGCGCTTCCCCGCTTCTTCCTGCTTTAATCATTTCCTAGTAATCATCAAACACCGTCTGTCAGCTCATTTTGTTGATTTTTAAGATCGCAAAATTGGTTTATCTGTTGCTGCCATTCATCCTTTACTCCCAAGACAAAAAGAAACTCAACAAAGACAAACAATGGCCCAATGATCAGACCTATGACATCATCCAAAAAAGCGGGTTTCTTACCCTCAAAGTAATGCCCAATAAATTGAAAAATCCAGCCAACAATAAATAAGCCTAACCCACTCACTAACCACACTATGGTCGTTTGTGCGGCAAGATAGTCAGCAATAAACAAACAAAGTATCAAGAGGCCAGACATAGCGAGCCCGACCCAAAAATGTAATAACAAATAAAATAAGCCACTCAGTACCACCGCGATAATTGCTGGCGTAAGAGAGACATCAGAAACGGAAAAACTCGGACGAGATAATAATATTGCAATGGCTAACACAATCATTGGAATACCAATGAAATGCGTGGCGACATTACGTCTATCTTGATGGTAGTAAGCATATTGGGATAAATGCTCCAGTAGGCTCTTCATGGTGTGACCTCTTTTTTTATTATTGTTCAGGATATTAGTTAATCGTATAACTACATTAATAGTCAATACCATTTACTAATACCACAATCCCATTCACCTGCTTTATTGATAACGTACATTGCGAACAAATTCAGCCTTAAGTGTTAACTAGAATAACAAAAGAAAGACGCTAAAACCCTATAATAGAGACATAAAAAAACGGCTTCCGAAGAAGCCGTTTTTTTATCAATATCAAGCACTAAAGCTTAATGTTGATGACCACCTTCACCATGAACATGACCATGCTCTAGCTCTTCTTCAGACGCTTCGCGAACTTCGACAATTTCAACAGCAAAGTTCAATGTTTTACCTGCTAGCGGATGATTACCGTCTAACATCACACCATCTTCTTCAACACCAATAACCGTTACTGGCTGCTGACCACCAGGCGTTTGTGCCATGAACTGCATACCGACTTGGATGTCATCCACGCCTTGGAAATTTTCTGCTGGCACTTTTTGAATCAGTTCTTGATGAATCTCACCGTAGCCATCTTCTGGAGCGACAGATACTGTCAATTTCTCGCCAGATGCTTTGCCTTGAAGCGCTTTGTCCAAGCCATCGATGATATTTTGTGCACCGCTTAAGAACACCAATGGTTCTTGACCAACCGAAGAATCGAGTTGCTGACCTTGATCGTCAGTTAATGTGTAGTGCATGCTCACAACGGTGTTTTCAGAAATTTGCATTGTCTTCTCCAGCTTTATCTTGAATAAGGGAACGAGCGCTTGATACAAGCAAACAATTTTGCGATACACCGCCACAACACGAACCCGAGCGTTAGTTATGATAACGTTCTAATAACATAATCACCAGTTCGTAGATCTTGGTCTTATAAGCTATTTTTAAAGGGCTAGCGCCATCTTTTTTGAGAAAAAACAGAAAAAAGTCCCCTCACTCTATGTAATTAAACCTTTTTCGCTCGAAATTGTGAGATATCCAATGTGTGTGACTGCCCTAACCAACTGACACCTTGGGTGTGATCTAGGTAATCATCACCAGTCAAAGGGTGAACAAAAATATCCAAACTTCGACGATTCATCATTAACCATGGGATAAAGTCGCCAAAGGTCTCAGCTGCAAAAGACAGCTGGCAGCTCCACAACGGATGAGGCCCCACTGGCTTTTGATGAAATCGCCCCACACGAATGTCAAACAGATCAGAGGCCTGCTGGGCTAAGGCTTGTGCCAGTGCTAACTCGGTTTCATCTTGAAAATACAGATGGGCGTGAAAAGCCTTAATCTGAGTATGATCTGGTAACGTCATGCTCTTTCTCCTCAATGTTCGTAAGCAGTTTAACACGACCTAAGTCTTAGAGGATTATCCTAATAAGTGTGTTACATTTTCTCATCAAAGAATAAAACAATGCTTTATATTCAGGTGCTTAGGCCATGACGTTTTTTTGGATTCTATTAGCTATTTTATATGTGATGGGCCTATTTTTTATCGCTCTATGGGGAGATAAGGAAGGTCCTCAAGCAAAGAAGTTAACCAGACATCCCCTGGTTTACAGTCTTTCATTAGCGATTTATTGCACCGCTTGGACATTTTATGGTTCGGTTGGCGAAGCCACTCGCTCCGGTTGGAATTATCTACCAATCCTATTAGGCCCCATTTTATTGTATTTATTCGCTTTTCCATTACTGCGAAAAATGATCACCGTCAGCCACAAGCAAAACATCACCTCCATCGCGGATTTTATCTCATCCCGTTATGGCAAACGCCCTATGACAGCGCCCCTGGTGATTTTGATTTGCATGCTCGCTGTCATTCCTTATATTGCCCTACAACTCAAAGCCATCGGCTCTAATTTTGCCCTGTTCGTCAATCAAGACGAATCATCCTCAACTTTAATTGTCCTGATTGCGACCATATTAATGGGCATCTTCGCCATGCTGTTCGGCACTCGTAAAGTAGAGGTTACTGAGTATCGGTCCGGTATGATGTTGGCCATTGGCGCAGAATCACTTTTCAAATTAATTGCCATTATCGCCGTTGGATTAGTGGTCTGGGTGATGACACAAGACTTAAACTTTTCCACGTTAGAAGGGAAAGTCGATGTGTCTGTTTGGCATCCTGATGCCTTTCTCTCTTTCCCCTTTTTAATGCAAACCTTTATGGCCGCAGCGGCCGTAATCTGTTTACCACGCCAGTTCCACGTCACAGTTGTTGATCATCAAGACAAACGGCAATCGAATATGGCGCGATGGATGTTTCCTTTGTATTTGGCCATCTTTGCTCTCATCATCCCGCCTATCTCTCTCGCCGGCCAGGGTCTATTCGCGTCCAGCGTAAACCCAGATACTTATGTCATTCAATTCGCTTTGGTTTCCGATAATCTGCCCCTACAAATGTTAATTTTTCTCGGCGGCATCTCAGCAACAACAGCCATGACGATCGTCGCGACGTTCGCTTTAAGTATTATGATCAGCAATGATGTCATTCTGCCCATCATGCTGGCTCGCGCCAGCGCACAGCAACAAGCGCTACCTCTGTATCGTCGACGTATTTTGGTGATTCGCCGTTTGGCGATGATGGGGATTTTAACCCTGTCATTCCTCTACTATCAGAAAATGGCCAACCATGAATCGTTATCTGGAACCGGAGTTTTAGCCTTTTCATTGGTACTTCAGTTAATGCCAGCTGTATTCGGCGGTCTTTACTGGAAACGTGGTCACGCTTATGGTGTGTACACAGGTTTGACGTTTGGCTTTATCAGCTGGATCTTACTCATGATGTTGCCATTAACGGGTAACATCGAATGGGGTTTAGACAGTGAGCAATCTCGCTCAGAGGTCATCAGTTACGGCGCTTTCATCAGTTTATTAGCGAACATTTTCGGTTATATTGTTGGCTCTTTACTGTCGACTGAGAGATTAATTGACCGAATTCAAGCAACCGCTTTTGTCAGCCCGACAACAGAACTCGAAAAAGGCTTCTTTAAGCCAAAAAGCAAAGCCACCAACAGTGATTTTTTTGTCTTGCTGGAAACGTTTTTAGGTAAGCAAAAATCACAGCAAGTACTGGACAATTTTGCTCGCGATTATAATCAGAATATGACGCCGAACGACTCCCCTAACCGCTTATTTGTGGACTATTGTGAACGTATTTTAGGGGGCGTATTAGGTGGCTCATCAGCCCGAACCATCATTAATTCCATTTTGATAGACAAACAAATCAAGGTGGAAGAAATGGTGACTTACTTAGACGAAACCACTCAAGCCATTCAATTTAGTCAGAACCTGCTGTTTGTCTCTATGGATAACCTTGATCAAGCCATTAGCGTAGTGGATAAGGACTTACGAATAGTCGCTTGGAACAAGACGTACCGACAACTTTACCCTTATCCAGAAGGCATGCTCAAAGTCGGTTTACCAGTGGAGGAGCTAATCCGCTACAACGCTCAGCGAGGCGAATGTGGTGTGGGTGAAATCGAAGACTTGGTGAACAAGCGTCTCGACCACTTGAAAAAAGGCACCTCTCATCGTTTCTTACGTCGCCGTGCCAATGGTCGAGTGATTGAAATGATCGGAAACCCATTACCAGATGGTGGATTTGTCACCAGTTTCACTGACATCACAGAACACATCGAAAGCCAACAAGCCCTCAAAGAAGCCAACATAGACCTTGAAAAGCGAGTCGAGGCGCGCACAGAAGAAGTACAAAGTATCAACCATGAGCTACTTCAAGAAATAAACCGCCGAAATAAAGCCGAAAAAGCCTTAATGGATGCCAAAGGCGAAGCCGAACAAGCCAATGCATCAAAAACTGAATTCCTTGCTTTAGCCAGTCACGACATTTTGCAACCACTGAACGCAGCAAAACTCTACATGGGCATCCTTAACTCAACGGAATTAGAGGATGACACAGGACATGTGATTCGAAAGCTGTCCGACTCATTAGAGTCCACTGAAGCGCTGATTTCGACCCTGTTAGAAATTGCACGTTTAGATCAAGGTGCCATTCAGCCAACCCTTGAAACCTGTAGCTTAGATAATATTCTTAGGCCCATCATCGCGGAATTTGACGTCATAGCAGCCAGTAAAAATATTCAACTGAGCACGCATATACGCTCCTTCAATGTCTATTCAGATCCGATTTATTTACGTCGCATCATTCAAAACTTTGTCTCTAATGCGGTGAAATACACGGCAAAAGGACGAGTTCTATTGAGTGTTCGACCACGTAAGAACCAAGTATTGTTACAAGTGTGGGATACCGGGGTAGGCATTCCTGATGCAGAGCAAGGTAAGGTATTTGATGACTTTTATCGTTGGGAAAATACTCAAGAACCGGGTATGGGGTTAGGCTTAGGTCTAGTACGTCGCATGCAAAAACAACTGGGACTCGTCACTCAATTACGCTCTATTCCGGGCAAAGGAAGCTGTTTTAGCATTCACATTCCAATGGCAACGAACCAGACAACGCCACTTCCCAAAACGAAAATAGAATCCGAAGAGAAGACACAAGATCACTCCAGTTGTCGTGTCTGGTGTATCGATGATGATGCCAACAACTTAGCCGCCATGGCAAGTCTTTTAGGACATTGGCAATGCGAATGCCACAGTTTTCAAAGTTATGATCAGGCGTTTGCAGCAGAAGGGGAAGCGGAGTTACTCTTGGTGGATTATCACCTAGATGATGATAAAGACGGCCTTAATCTGATTCAAGCCTTGCGAGAGAAAGCCGGTTATTGCATTCCTGCAGCGCTATTAACCGCTTCCAGAGAGCCTGATTTAATTGAAACCTGTAAAGCACAACAGATCAGTTATATGGCCAAACCGGCTAAGCCAGCGAAGCTCAGAGCCTTAATACGCCATGTACAAAAATCCTGAACTTAGCCAAAATAAACACAAACACTAGGCTTTAGTAAGGCCACAACCAGCAAGGACAATGCCGCTTATCGCATCACCAATGCGCATTAAGTCGTCTTCGTCATACCCTTCTTTACCACTTAATGCCAGCACCTGTGCTTCAAAGTCAGCATAGTGTTGAGTGGTCGCCCAAATCATAAAGATCAAACTCGCCGCATCTGTTTGACGCATTTTTCCAGCGTTCATCCAAGCCTCTAACAGCTCAACTCGTGACACAAACCACGGACGTAACTCTTCTTTTAAATAATCGCCGATGTGATTCGCACCACTGACCACTTCCATGGCAAATAATCGTGATGCTACGGGCTTATCAAAACTGTTTTTTAACTTCACTCGGATAAAGCTGTCTATCACTTCTGCCGGATCGTTTTCTACGGTTGCCCGATCAAACAAATCATTCCACCCCATTAGAGTCTGATCTAACACCTGTTTATATAGATTCGCTTTCGATTGAAAATAATAAATAATGTTTGGTTTTGGTAGACCTGCACGTTCCGCAATATGCTGCAAACTAGCACCGTTATAACCCTTCAATCCGAACTCAACCTCGGCGGCATCCAGTATTTTAACAAAGACTTCTTCACGATGATTTTGGCGCTTACTCATAAGGGGTCGTTCCTTAATGTTGATATTCCATAGCAAATACGCCCATTCGTCATGCCCACGAATGGTTTATTTTTAAACGTTATTACTCAGCTAAAAGAGTGGTCAACTCTTCCGCAGTCGACAACTTACCTTCGTCTTCAATATTAGGAAAAACGGCTACTGTGATCTTATCGGCTGTAAGACTTGGTAACCACTCAGTCTTAAAGGTCTCAAGAGAGACTGCCACTGGCTCACAATCATCCCAATCATCAATCGCCCATTGACTAGCAAACTCAGCATCAGGCCATACCATCACACAATCACCATCGTCTGTTTCAACCATGACGAAGCCTTCTTCGTTGCTTAAACTCCAGACTTGCTGAGTGACCTTAGCTTGTTCAATAAAATACGCCAAACGCTCACTGTCTGGTGACACCAATAATTGTACTCTTTGATCCATCGATAATTCTGTCATAGTGTTTTTCTCTTTATCGTTAAGTCTTTAAAAGTAAGCCACTTCATCGCTTGTTAAGGCTCGATATTCTCCCGCGGCAAGCGTTTCATCCAATTGTAAAGGACCAATCTGATCACGATGCAGTTCAGCTACTCGATTGCCCACCGCCGCCAACATACGTTTCACTTGATGATACTTACCTTCTTGAATGGTGAGATAAATGGCATCACTTGCGATACGCTCCACCTTGGCAGGCTGCGTCAATTGACTTTCACCGTTTAACAACACCCCTTTTTCAAGTTGTTGTATCGCCTCATCCAAAATAGGATCCGCTAAATGAACACGATATCGCTTGTCACAAACATGTCGAGGAGAAGTGATGCGATGCAGCCATTGACCATCGGTTGTCAGCAATAGTAAGCCGGTTGTGTCTTTATCCAATCGACCAACTATATTTAATTGTTGACCAAGGTGTGCTGGCAGTAAATCTAATACAATCGGATGTTCAGGGTCTTGATTAGCACAAACGTAACCCGCTGGTTTGTTCAGCAAATAATAGCCTTCTGATGGCCATGCCAGTAATTCAGCATCAAGACAAATTTGATCCGTTTCTTGCACTGTATAATTGGCTTTTTTGACCACGTCACCATTAACGGTTACTCGCCCTTTCGCTGCCGCAATTTTAGCCGCTTTACGGGCAAGTTCAGTCACATGGGATAAATAAAAATCAAGTCTCAATGGTGGGCCTACGCTGATTAAGAAAATACTTCATGGGTGGTTTCAATTTCTTTATAAAAGAAAGTAGAGTTGTGCAGCATGCCATTTGCACTGCGGGTATAACCTGGTACTTCCCCAAATGGAATGTATCCCATGTTGACATACATATCGTGAGCTATGTCATCACTTCGCACTTCAAGGATTAATAGTTGTCTTTGCATCGCAGCCGCCACTCGCTCGACACCTTTCATCAAGGTACTGCCTAAACCATTTTCACGAGCTTGAGTGTGTACCATGAGCTTTTCGACATCACATCGATGCAAAGCATTGGCCTTAGGTGACATGCCGATTTGCACGCTGCCAACCACTTTATCATCTTCTCGCACTAATAAAACTTGGCGAGCATTTTCCAGCAATTCATCATTTACGGACAACCAATAGGCTTTTGCTTCAGGTTCACTCATTGGCGGTAAAAAGCCAATCGGGGCACCGGAATCAACGGCATCAATCAGTAATTCAACAAGGTCATCTAGATAAGGATTAAGGTTATCTACCTTTAATAACTCCAAACGCTTATTTCCTCTGTTTTATATTTGGCGTAATCATACCCGAGAGGCCATATTTTAGGAAATCTTAAGTGTAAAAATCCGCGATTGAGTGGATAAATACACAAAAAAAGCGGCAAATGCCGCTTTTTAAACACGCTGTATTATTTTATACATTTCCCATGTATCGTCCTGGTTTATGATTCACCGCAATGATCATATTTAAAGCAATGGCACCCACAAACGAAATGATAATTAAGCGATAATCCACCACAAAAATAGATGTCATCACTATGGTGCAATCAACCACCATTTGAAATTTTCCCATGGAAATTCCGTGTTTCTCTGCTAAATAACGAGCGAGAATGTTCACCCCACCCAGACTCGCATTGTGACGAAATAACATGAGGAAACCCACTCCCATCAAGAAGCCTCCTGTCATACTGGCATAAACAGGATCAACTGCTTCAAACGATACCAGCATAGGCGTAACGTCCGAAAAAACCGAGACACAGAAAACCGCGACAAAGGTTTTCAATGTGAAATTCCAGCCAAAGTGCCAAATAGCCAATACATAAAATGGTAGGTTAATTAGAAAAAAAGCCTGACCAAAGGTTAACGATGTTGAATACTGAATCAAAAACGCTAATCCAGCGGAGCCACCGGTTAACAGTCCGGCTTGAGTAAACAGACTCACTCCCAGCGCGATGATTAATGTTCCGATCACCATGGCTTGAATGTCTTCTAAGCGGGTATGTTTTTGAACTTTTGGTAACTCTGTTGTGGACATGCTTTTCCTTGAGGTATTTAACTTGATTCGTAATGGGCGGGATTTTAGAGAAAAAGATCAACGAGACCAAGACAAGGAGAGGAAACAAATTCTAGTGATTTGAGAAAAGTGTCCAGTTTTATAGACACTTCATTGAAGCTTTCTTTGAGAAGCGCAAATACGACCTATCACCTTACCAATAACACGCCTTGGTGATACCCAACCAATCCGCTCAGACTGAAGGCTTTTATTATTTTCACCACCAAGCCATAACTGTCCATCCGGCGCGATATGCAATATTTTTTTAACGATATAGCCATATAAGGCATGATCAACCACAACTAGCTGACCAACTTTGAGCTTACGATACCAACGACTAATAAAAACAAAATCGCCATCATGAAGATTTGGGGCCATGCTCTCCCCTTGAACTTTGATGAAGCGCAACATAATTCCTCCTTCATCAATCGATAATATGACAGGAACAGAGCATCAGAAAAGGCATTAGACTTTCCCGATGCTCATAAAACAAATCACCCCTTAAGATCAGGGTAGACAGTGTCCAGCATAGGCGGATAAGGACAAGGTGCTTTATAGGTTGCCACTCCTTTTGTTAACCAAAAGGCTTCAGCAAACTCATTTACCAATGACACCAGTTTTTCGCCCTCTTCACGTTTGATGCCTTGTTTACATTTTGACGCTTGCAACATAATACTGTGGGTCAAATCATGAGCATTCGGCACTTGTTCGAATTGAGGCGCTTTAAAATAATCGCCCCAAATAATACGAACCGCTTCTTTTACCTCAGTGCTCGCTGATTCTTTTTCACCTACTAAACGGGCAATTTGAGCATAATCTGCAACCGTTAATGTTTCTTTGTCTTCGATTTCTTTAATCAGATCCATCAAACGAACACAACTTAACGCTGCCACTAGAGCGGTTGAGGGATCGTAAATTTTGCACGGAATATCACAGTGAGCTTGGGCTGTTTTAAAACCAATCACCTTATCTAACACTTTAACCATATTATGCATCATGGTTTTTATCCTCCTGCTTAGAACCTTTACGACGTAGTACTTGCTTATAAATTAAGCCGCCTACGATCACACTAGCAATGGCTAGCCAAGTTAACATATGAATCAACTCACTAGACCAATGAGCATGGTCGTGACCTGGGTGTGCTAGCACCATTGAACTCATCAGAGCCAAACAGAGACCAGCAACGAGCGATGTAACAGCAGATTTCATATATTTATCCTTATCAATTTAAAGCGAATTTAATGGCGCACCATAGTGGCCTGACTGGTAACAACATTTGTAATAGAACGCATCAGCGCTTTACTTTGAGCCATAACATGTTTGCTATGGCTCTGTGAGAACAGCTCCCATTCAAAACGAATGTGAGTTGCCGTTCTCATAATCAATCCACGTTGGTCTTCATCCATATCTGGACGCACAATGACAGCCTGTAAAAAATTCACCGCGCTTTCGTATTGCGTGTTGGCAGATAGGAAGTCGCCCAGCGCCGTGTAAGACTCAGCGATATTGAGAAAGCTCACTGCCGCGGCCGCCACAACAGACTCAGCGTCTTGATGAAAATCATCGTCAAAGGATTGCTCAACCTGCTGAAGTGCTTGTTGATTAAGCTCGATCGAGTCTGAGTAATCATGGTTTGAATAAGCTTTATTGGCTTGTCTTGTTAAACGTTCCCAGTTTTGCATCGTTTCCTCCGCGACCAAGCAGGTCAATCATTAAGATCTAATGAGAATCATTATCGTAAACAAAACAAAATAAATCCAGCAATTTTGAGAATAAAACTCATTATTAATAATGCTTTTTTCGAAAACGGGGGAAAGACAGGCACAAAAAAGGCCAGCTTATCGCTGACCTTTTAATAACACGTGGACATATTGTATGCGCTAAAAAAACGTTACCACTCAATACCTGGTTGGGCTTTGACACCACCAGCAAACGCATGCCGTTCATTGGCAATCTTACTGTGAGTATCTACAGAATCCAGTAGAACTCGCGGCGCGGTTCGCCCTGTCATCATAACATTCTGATGTGCTGGACGAGAGGCTAAAGCATCGATTAAATCTTGTTCATCTAAATAGCCATATTTGTACATATAAGTGATTTCGTCCAACAAAACGAAATCAATACTCTCATCAGCCAGCATAACCTTAGCCATAGACCAAGCCTGATTCGCCGCTTTTTGCTCCAGTTCAGGATCACGAGTTTCCCAGGTAAAACCATGCCCCATCACATGGAAATCAACGTGCGGATGCTCACCAAAAAAAAGTTGCTCACCAGTGGCTTTACGCCCTTTAATAAACTGAATGACGCCGCATTTTTGACCATGGCCTAATGCTCTCGCCATGGTGCCAAAGGCACTGGAACTTTTCCCTTTGCCATTACCGGTGAGTAAAATCGTGACACCACGTTCTTCTGTTGCAGCAGCAATACGTTGATCCACTACTGCTTTCTTCTTTAGCAGGCGCGCTTGTTGTTTTTCAGCTTCGGTTTGCGTTGCTGTGTTTGCCATTAGCCCTATCCTCTTTTATCTCTTAACGCTTTTTATAAAGTAACCAGCTTGGATAATATAAGTCTTTATGGATTGCAAAGACCCTCAGTATAAAGACTAATGCCACGGCGTAAATCGAGTTAAATTCATGTGAAGGTATGTTTTTTTCTAGTAACACCAACAAGAGCGCCCCCAGAAAAGCGGGCGTTGCATAAAATTCTCTGCCTAACACCAGTGGCGGACGATGACTCAACACATCTCGAATAATGCCCCCTGCAATGCCGGTGATCACTCCCATAGTGATGGCAATCGTTGGCGCAAAACCTAGGTCCAATACTTTTTCCGTGGCCACCACGGTAAACAGAGCCAAACCAAAAGAGTCAGCATAGTGGAAAACGCTCTGTCGATCCTCCATGTAACGCACCGCAAAAAAAGCCGTCAAAGATGATAAAAAAGCGACCCAAAGATAAGAGGTATCACTGACCCAGTAAACATCTTCAACGCCCAACACCGTGTCTCTAATGGTACCGCCTCCAAGTGAGGTTACCATACCCAGAAACACCACACTGAACAAATCCATGTCCTTTTTACCTGATGAGATCACCCCAGTCACAGCAAAAGCCGCTATCCCAAACATACCTAATAGATACAACAACATTGTTTAATTTATCTCTGTCAAACTAAGCTAACTTAGCGATTGCCAAGTGATTTTATGATGATTCGTTTGATTGTTCTGGCGTATGAAGAAACCAGTCCCCTGCGCCCAAACGTTTTAATGACACCCATTCGCCTTGTATGGAAAACTCACTCACACTGGTGAAGTCAACATCAATACGAAAACATTTTGATAAAGGCCATTCACACAACAGACTGACAAGCACTTTAATGACACCTGAATGCGCCACCAGCACACAAGTATCCATTGGCTCATCTTTGACACTAAGCCACCATTGCCATACTCGATCTGCCACTGCTTGCAAAGTTTCACCTTGAAATGGGTTTTCATTGACAATGTCGCTAGCCCAAACATCCATCTCTTGTCGCGGTATCTCGGACCAACACAACCCTTCCCAATGACCAAAATCCATCTCTCTTAAAGCATCAATAGGTTTAGATTGACCATCACTAATGTGATTCGCTAATAAAGCCGCTCGACTTAAAGGACTGTGGTAACAACGAGTTTTAACATTGTCATACTCTAAATTCAGTGACGTTTTTAACGCCTGTGCATGAGTTTGCCAACCCTTCTGCAACGGCACATCCATATCGCCGTAACATAAACCCGCTTTCACATCCGGCCTAGGGTGTCGAATAAGGTACAATTTCACGATGCAAATACCAATAAAGCCGCAATCATAAAGATTTCACCCAGTTGTTCGCTGGCGCCCAAGGCATCCCCATTAAAGCCTTGAATCTTATGCTGTAAATACTGACGTATTGCCAATAAAAACAACGCAGCCAAAACAGCAACCAATACTATTTCCAATAGACTCAAAGACAAAATAGCCAAAATTGCACAGGGCACCAAGGCCACAACCCATTCTTTCATGCCAAATCGTGCAATCATGCTTTTTGCTTTACTATCACCTAACGTGACATAGTCCAGACAATGCATCAAAACAAGCGGAAACATGCGTGCTATTACATGAACCGCACACCAAGAAGTAATTAAATAGATTAAACCTAGGAAGGAATGAGAGGCCGTATTCAACAGCTCACTCAACAACAGCCATTTCAAGGTTAAAGAAAACCAAATGCTCAGAGCGGCATAACTGCCTAAACGAGAGTCTTTCATAATGGTCAGGCGTTGCTCTTTATCCCAACCGCCAACCAAACCGTCACAACTGTCCATCAAACCATCTTCATGAAAGCCGCCTGTTAAAAGCACAGCCGTCAGTAACATGAACAGTGCCTGCAACGTGGTTGACCAATCAAACCATAATGGCCAGGTGCTCATAATCGCGACGACGATCCCAACCCATGGCAAAAAACTCACGGCCGGAAGGTGTTCAATATCATCACGCCAATCCACTCGCACTGGAATACGTGTGTATGTTGCTAAACTGCGTTTAAAACCTTGCCAATACGCGCTGGTTAATACGTTTTTCATACTCTTCTCATACCCCTTAATCAACCCGCCAAGCCTTCAATCGAGATTAAGTTTGATCACTTAAACCGGCACTTTCAAAACTGGCCATTTGTGCCATAAAAACACAGGCACTTTGAATTAAAGGGTAAGACAAAATCGCACCAGAACCTTCTCCTAAACGCAAATCTAAGGACAAAATTGGTTCCGCGTTAAGAAACTCAAGTAAACGTTGATGAGCTTGTTCATTTGATTGATGAGCAAACATGGCGTACGCCTTCACCTGGGGCGACACTTTATGTGCAAACAACAAAGCCACAGAACAAATAAAACCATCAACGACAAAGGCCGTTTGCTGCTTTGCTGCCTGTAGCATAGCGCCAGCCATTGCCAATATTTCAAAACCACCGACTTGCTCAGCAAGGGTTTGTGGGCTCCAGTCTGCCATACACTGACCCGTTTCTTGTTCCGCTCGTAACAAAGACTGCTGGATAATATTTGCTTTGTGAGACACGCCATGGTCATCCAAGCCTGTACCTCGCCCCGCCGTCAGAGTGGCATCATCACCTAATAAAGCCGACATCATACAAGATGAAACACAGGTGTTACCTATGCCCATTTCACCAAACATCAATAGCTGATTTCCTTCTGCTATGGCCTGATCCACCTCCTCAACGCCCGCTTGTAGCGCCATGGCGACTTGCTCAGAGGTCATTGCTGCCGTTTGACTAAAGTCTTGGGAGGCATAGGCTACTTTACGCTTGGCTAATAATGGATGATCGTCCAAATCCACTTTTACACCGACATCAACAACCCGCAATGGCACATTATGCTGCTGACAGAAGACACTCACAGCCGCACCTCCCATCAAAAAGTTCATCACCATTTGTGGTGTCACTTCCTGTGGAAATAAGCTAATACCTTGATCAACTACACCATGATCTGCCGCAAACACAATCATCTTGGCGCGACTGACGTCCGGAATGGTCTTACCTTGAATTCGCCCTAGTTGAAAAGCGATTTTTTCAAGGGACCCTAACGAACCTGGAGGCTTAGTTTTGGTGTCAATCTTATGCTGAAGATCCACATCTAAAGCCGACGAAGGGGCTTGAATTTGAAACGACTGAAACAAGGCCAACTCCTTAACGCTGAGCTTTCACAGCACGCTGTCGAACCACTTCATACAAGCAAACACCCGTTGCGACCGATACGTTCAAACTGGATACCACACCAGCCATAGGCAGCTTAACGAGATAATCACACTGTTCACGTGTTAAGCGTCGCATGCCTTCCCCTTCCGCGCCCATCACAATGGCCGTTGGAATGGTTAAGTCTTGCTCATATATGGTACCCGTCGCTTCGCCTGCTGTGCCGAAAATCCAAATACCTTGGTCTTGCAGTTTTTTCATCGTCCTAGCAAGGTTCGTCACCGCATACACTGGCATGCTTTCAGCCGCACCACAGGCTACTTTACTGACCGTTGCATTGAGCGGCGCAGAATTATCTTTTGGCATAATGACAGCGTGAGCGCCAGCGGCGTCAGCACTTCGCAAACAAGCACCAAGGTTGTGAGGGTCAGTCACACCATCCAGAATAATGACCAATGGCGTTTCATCCAACCCTTCAACATAAGCGTGCAAATCGGCTTCGTTGCCTGCTTTTGTCATCGTGGTATAAGCCACAACACCTTGATGTACGACTCGTTCTTTGGTTTTGGTAAAAAGTTGATCCAAGTCGCGACGTGGCACCAAGCTGTAACGCACCTTGTTCGTTTTGCATAACGTCATTAATCGTTGTGTTTTCTTGTCGTCACGACCTTCTTGAAAACGCACTTCTTTAATGCGATCAGCTTGTTGTGACAGGGCATTTTCTACGGCATGAATACCGTATATCCATTCTAAATCGGACATGTTTTATTTCATTCTCTCTATATCAGCATTTAATCGACTATTGGTTAGTCTCGAGATCGTGGTTTCGCATTGCTTTTTTTCGCTTTGCTGACCTTTTTCGCTTTTTTAGGCTTCTTCGCACTGTTTGACGACGTTTTTGTCTTAGCAGCGGCTTGAGCCGTTTTCTTTTGTCTAATGCGCTTTCCCTTCGAAGGAGTACGACGCTTTTTACTCTTCGGTTTATCTGAGTCTTTGTCTTTCGCGCCTTCTTTCTTGCTTCCTGCTCCCTCTTCCGAACTGTTTTTTGCCTTTGGTTTAGAACGGCCACCTAATTCAATCGGAGGCAGTTGCGCCAATTGCATTTCTAATTCAGTCAGATCATCACGCTCAACCTTCTTACGTGGACGTGAAGCTGATTCATCTAATGTCAGATCAATCTTACGCTGCTCTAAATTGACGCTAGCAACTCGAACTTTCAAACGATCACCAAGACGGAATACACGACCAGTGCGCTCACCAATAATGGCTTGATGCTCGATATCATGAACAAAATAATCTTGGCCTAAACCAGAAATATGAATCAAACCATCTACGAACAATCCCTGTAACTCAACAAACAAACCGAAAGACGTCACCGCGGTGACCACACCCTCAAAAGCATCACCTAGATGTTGCTCAACGTATTGGCATTTAAGCCAAGCTTCAACATCGCGTGTGGCTTCGTCAGCACGTCGTTCTGTCAGAGAACAAGAATCGCCTAAACCATCCATATCAGCATGGTCATAGCCGTAAATTTTCTTCTCTTTTAATAAAGGACTGCCGGCAACACGATGTGCTTGAGTAACATTCGGTCGACCTTCACCACGAATCAAATAACGAATCGCCCGATGAACCAACAAGTCAGGGTAACGTCGAATCGGCGAAGTAAAATGGGTATAGGCTTCGTAGTTCAAACCAAAATGGCCCATGTTATCGGCTTGATAAACCGCTTGTGACATAGAACGCAACATCATGGTTTGAATGCTTCGCGCATCCGCTCTGTCTTTAATTTGCTCAGCCACCATAGCGTAATCCGCTGGGGTCGGTTTTAAACCGCCAGTAAGCTCTAATCCAAGCAACCCAAGATAGCTGCGCAAAGTCAGTAGTCGATCTTCTTTTGGCCCTTCATGAACACGGAACAAAGCGGGTAAATCCGCTTTAATCAATAATTCCGCCGTCGCTACGTTCGCACACAGCATGCACTCTTCGATCAGCTTATGAGCGTCATTACGTTCGACCGGCACTATGTGTTCGATCTTCGAATGCTCATCAAACACCATACGGGTTTCAACAGTATCAAACTCCATCGCTCCTCGTTCTCCACGAGCCATTTTAAGCACTTGATATAGACCGTTTAGATCATCGATATGCGAGACGATACTTTGATAGCGATCACGCAAAGCTAGGCCTTCGTCTTCTGGCTCAGCGGCAATCATTTTAGCCACTTTGGTGTACGTCAGGCGGGCATGGGAACGAATCAAACCTTCATAGAATTTAAAGCCGCGCATCTTGCCTTTTGTGGTCAGAGAAATCTCAGCCACCATGGCAAGTCGGTCAACATCTGGGTTCAATGAACACAAACCATTGGAAAGCACTTCCGGTAACATTGGAATCACTCGGCCAGGGAAGTAAACCGAATTACCTCGTACAATGGCCTCTTCGTCTAGCGCGGTGTCTTTTTTAACATAATGAGACACATCTGCAATGGCGACAAACAGCTTCCAGCCACCTGGTGTTTTTTCACAATATACCGCGTCATCAAAGTCACGGGCGTCTTCACCATCAATGGTGACAAAAGACGTATCGCGTAAATCGACTCGATGCGCTTTGTCTTCTTCCGCCACTTCAGAGGTAAAGTGTTTAACTTGTTGTTCAACGGCAGCTGGCCATTCGTTAGGAATTTCATAACGATGCATGGCCACTTCAATTTCAACACCCGGCGCCATGAAGTCACCCAGCACTTTCTTTACAAGACCTTTTGCTGATTGTCCACGCTCGGCGTAGGAAACAATCTCAACCAACACATATTGGCCATGTTTAGGCGACAGTCCGGAATCTTTACTAATCAGAATGTCTTGCGAGATTCTAGGGTTTTCTGGTGTCACAAAAGCCGTCTGGCTTTCTTCATAGTAACGCCCGACTAACTGAGTGTGCTTTCGTTCCAAGACCTCAACGACAACACCATCTAAACGGCCTTTTACACTGCGACCAGACAAACGAACCTTGGCTTTGTCACCGTCCATTACGTTCATCATCTGACGAGCAGATAAAAAGATGTCGTCATCGCTGGCACGCAGTAAAAAGCCGTGCCCTTCTTTATTGCCTTGTACATACCCTTCGATGAAGTCACTTTCTAAAAGTGGCTTATATTCATTATTGGCATTACTGGTCAGCTGGCTGTCGCGACACATGGCAATTAAACGACGACGCAATGCCTCTATCTCATCTTCCCCTTTAAGAGAAAATAAGTCGCACAGTTGTGGATGACTTAAAGCGGTATTTTGTGTGGCGAGAAATTCTAAGATGTATTCACGACTAGGCACCGGGTTATCGTATTTTGATGCTTCGCGCTGCGAGTGTGGATCGTTAATTTTTTTACTCAATGTATGTTTATCCTTGGTTTTTTTAGTAAGACATCCTGTTATAAATCACCAATATGAACATCTTACGATTGAGAATGTGGTTTTGGCTTTGGCAACATGCCCTTTATAAGCCCACATAAGTTACCCTCATTATAGAGTATTCTTAGGGAATACTCTCTATAAAAGCCTTGTTCTCTCTATTATCTGCACACTGTGGAAAGGTTATTTTGTAATTCGACAACAAAACGTAAAAGAAAGCCTTGTTTTGCCGAACATCAAGTCAGATTTTGTTGTGTCAAAATGGCCATACATAAAAAATATGACTTTTTTCTGTTTAATTATTCAGCAAAACCAATGAATAGATCGAATAATTCGATCTATTCTGCCTCTAATTTCATTGGCGATGACGCTCTAAATTCATTTCGGCCATCACTTTGGTGGAAATTTCTTCCACCGACAAGGTGGTAGAGTTTAAGAATGGAATGCGCTCCTGACGATACAAAGACTCTACTTCCTCGATTTCATAGCGACATTGTCTGAAAGAAGCGTATTTACTTTGCGCCATGCGGCCAGTACGAATTTCATGCAATCTCTGTGGATCTATGGTCAGTCCAAACAGTTTTTTCTTGTGAAGTTTTAAGACTTTAGGCAAACCAGCAGAGGAAAAATCGTCTTCCGTTATCGGATAGTTTGCCGCGCGAATTCCGTACTGCATGGCCAAATATAAACTCGTTGGCGTTTTGCCAGAACGAGAGACACCAAGCAAAATAATATCCGCTTGATCGAAATTTTTGATGGATGCCCCATCATCATTCGCTAACGCATAGTTAATGGCGTCTATACGCCCATCATACACCCCCGCTTTCATACCGTGAGCTTTTTGAGCCGAAGGCTGCGCTTTGACCCCCAATGCCTGTTCAATGGGCGACAGCATTTCACCAAACACATTATAACAATGGCATTGGCAAGACTGCACTATGTCACTAATCGCTTGGTCTGAAATGGTATAAAAAACCAATACTGATGCACCCTGTGCAACGTCTAAATCAATTTGTTGTTTTAGACCATTTGCTTGGTCCTTAGTGCTCAAAAAAGGCACACTTTTGGTCATAATGTCGACATCAAAAAAAGACAACATAGCAGAACCAAACACTTCGGCGGTGATCGCCGTTCCATCGGAAACAAAATACACTTTCATGTCATTTTTACTCATTTTGTTGTTATCTAACGACATCCGTTTTTTCGATTGAAATAAAACTACATCGAATAATCGATTTTATTCAACGTATCCCAGCTACATACAATGGACCCAGAGTTAAGGTTTTGACAAGCCCTGAAGTGGCCTTGTCGCCAACGCTCTCGCTTGGCGGGCAACTCTTACATTTCGCCCCCAAATGATTTTTATTGATTCAATAATAAAAACACTCAACCATCGGAGTCTCTTGTGAGCAAATTTATTAAGTGGTTTAAAGATCTTCGTTTAGAAGATGTCGGTCAAGTAGGCGGTAAAAATGCCTCCTTGGGAGAAATGATTTCTAACCTGACAGACCTTGGTATCCAAGTACCAAATGGTTTCGCAACCACTGCTTATGCCTATCAAAGCTTTTTGGTTGAAACGGGGTTAGAAGACAAAATCCACCAGACTCTAGACAGTTTGGATGTTGATGACGTTCATGCTCTCGCCGAAACGGGCGTCAAAATTCGTCAATGGATTGAAGACGCGTCTTTTTCTGACGAATTCAACCAAGAAATTGAACAAGCTTTTGCCGTGCTGTGTGAAGACAATGCCGAAGGTACCTCCTTTGCGGTTCGTTCTTCTGCCACTGCGGAAGATTTACCCGACGCTTCCTTTGCAGGTCAACAAGAAACCTACCTTAACGTAATCGGTTTAGCGGACATTAAAGCGTCCATCAAACGTGTCTTTGCCTCTTTGTTTAATGACCGTGCGATCTCCTACCGCGTACACCAAGGTTTTGAGCATCAAGGCGTGGCGCTGTCTGCCGGTATTCAAAAAATGGTTCGCAGCGACATTGGCGCTTCAGGTGTCTTATTCACTTTGGATACCGAATCCGGTTTCGACGAAGTGGTCTTCATTACTGCCGCATACGGTTTAGGCGAGATGGTCGTACAAGGTACCGTCAACCCTGATGAATACTATGTTCATAAACCCACATTAGACTCCAATCGACCAGCAGTCGTTCGTAAAAGCCTGGGTAGCAAAGCTCAAAAAATGGGGTACGCCGAGGCCGGTAGTGAAGAGTTTGTTAAAGTGGTTCCCGTTGCCCTTGACGATCAAAATCGCTTTGCCTTGAGCCATGAAGAAATAGAAGATTTGGCACGACAAGCTTGCATTATCGAGAAACATTACCAACGTCCGATGGACATTGAATGGGCCAAAGATGGTATCGATGGAAAACTGTACATAGTTCAAGCTCGACCTGAAACGGTGCGCAGTCAAACCAGTGCTCAAAGTATGGAACGATACAGTTTAAAAGAAACCTCTAACGTAATGATTACGGGGCGTGCCATTGGACATAAAATTGGCACAGGTGCGGTTAAAGTATTGTCATCCATTACTGAGATGGACCGCATTCAACCCGGAGATGTTCTCGTCACAGACATCACAGACCCAGATTGGGAACCCATCATGAAGCGTGCCTCGGCGATTGTCACCAATCGTGGTGGTCGAACCTGTCACGCAGCGATTATTGCACGTGAATTAGGCATTCCAGCCGTCGTTGGTTGTGGTGATGCGACCGAAGTCTTGAAAAATGACCAGCAAGTAACCGTTTCTTGTGCGCAAGGCGATATGGGCTTTGTCTATCAGGGAGCATTGCAGTTCGATGTGATTACTTCTGAAGTGGGCAACATGCCAGACTTACCGGTTAAAGTCATGATGAACGTTGGTAATCCAAACCGCGCTTTTGATTTCGCAATGCTACCAAATGCCGGCATTGGTTTGGCGCGTCTCGAATTCATTATCAACCGTATGATTGGCATCCACCCAAAAGCCTTATTGAATTACGCTGACATGGACGCGCCGCTAAAAGAAGAGATCGATCATCGTATCGCCGGCTACCAGGGGCCAGTCGAATTTTATGTCGACAAGCTGGTAGAAGGCGTAGCGACACTGGCCTGCTCTTTTTCTCAGAAGCCCGTCATTGTTCGTCTTTCAGACTTTAAATCCAATGAGTACCACAACCTAATTGGTGGACCATTATTCGAACCAGATGAAGAAAACCCAATGTTAGGCTTCCGCGGTGCGGCTCGCTACATTGACGACTCATTCCGTGATTGCTTCGCCATGGAGTGTGAAGCCATTCGCCGAGTTCGTAATGACATGGGACTGACCAATGTACAGATCATGATTCCATTTGTACGTACTTTAGAAGAAGCGCAACAAGTCACCGAATTGCTTGCCGAACAAGGCTTAGCACGCGGCGAAAATGGCCTCAAAGTCATCATGATGTGTGAATTGCCGTCTAACGCTCTGTTAGCTGAGGAATTCCTTGAATATTTTGATGGTTTCTCTATCGGCTCCAACGATTTGACCCAATTAACCCTTGGACTGGATCGTGACTCAGGTTTGATTGCTGACAAATTCGACGAACGCAACCCTGCGGTGAAAAAGCTGCTAAAAATGGCCATTTCCGCTTGTCGAGAGCAAGGAAAGTACGTGGGTATTTGCGGTCAAGGACCATCGGATCATGCGGATTTCGCAGACTGGTTGGTCGCTCAGGGGATCGAAAGTGTGTCTCTTAACCCTGATACCGTCGTCGAAACTTGGTTGCACTTAAATGAAGTCATTGAAAATGCGTCGTTAAATAAAGACGCTGTGTAAACTTTTACCTGCCACCTCATTAACAGAGTACATGACAGGTACCAACTGCATCTTGGTAGGTTTTCCTATTAAGTCAGAATGCCGTTTAATCGCGGTTAGTGACCTTATTGTTGTCACACTCTCGTTTAAGCCCTGCTATGCAGGGCTTTTTTTATACTCTAAACATGCATCAAACAAGGTCATTTTGACTGGCCGGAGTAGCTCGCGGCTGCGGAGGGACCGAGTTTAATTCTCCCCTATCTAGGCTAAATAAATCCTCCCCTAATAAGCGCTGTGAAACCGCTTGAATATGTTCTGGGTCATCTTTCGTTGTTCGCGGCACACAATAAACATACTTTAAATAGGCAAAAAATTTATTACACAACCTTGAACTCATCTGCCAACCTTGCGATACCTTGTTTAAACATTCTCTTAATTCATGCTGATTGTTAGCGTGTTGCACTAAACCATCAATGTTGTAGCAGGCATCGCCCAAAGTGATGACAGGCTTTCCAAGCAAAAGAGACTCCATACCCACAGTTGAGTTAATGGTAATGACCACTTGCGACTTAGACATCAATTCAGGGGTAGCATTTCCATTTGCAAATACAGCGATCGGGTCTTTTTCATACAATGTTACATAATGCTTATGCCATGTAGGGTGTTCTTTAAAAACCACCTTTAATTCGGGATCCCCCAAGGCTTTCACGGCAGATATGACGTGGTCATACAAACTTTCCATGGATTTAATCCAACTTGAATAACAGACGATTTGTGTATCATGCGGCACCTGGAATGGCACAAAAACAAAACGTTTAGGCAATTCAATGGCGTCAAAACGGTTGCGTTTTTTAATGCTGGCTCTAGGAACAAGATCGGGAGCAGAAAACACATACCGATTTTCTGGGTCAAAGTTTCGGTAAAATGCAGGGTCTCGACTCAATGAAGAAGCAAAATTAACGCCCTTTGGGTCCAAACTAACAGTCTTAGGCAACAAACCATTCTCAAAGTAAAATACCTTAATTCCCAAAGTTTTAGCGGCCATGACAACCGTAACATTGGGTAATTTTTTACCATTCCAAACAACTAGATACTCAGGCTTAATTTTGGTAAGCAAAGCTAGGTACTTAGCAAACCTAAATCGCTCTGAAACTAATAAAATCGTCTTATAAATATTGATTACAAAAGTATTCTGCCATACCTTTGTGCCGTAAGCCTGTTTGCGCTCCAATTGTTGTTGCACTACTTGCTTTAAATTAACATTAAATGATTTGTGTAGAAAGGTTAGTGATCGCCAATCAGGCTTTCCCATTTGATAAAATTGACCATTCAAATCTAGGTGTTTTAACAAGGTTTTGTAGTACCTCGCGTGAACATTTCGACGAGAAATAAATAAGTAGCTCATAAAGACTTGCCCAGCCCTCTTAGCAGTTTCTTAAAAAGGCTATTACAGATGCCCAACTCAAATACTAAGCATAATACTCGACAAAACATAAATGAAGAAGCTATTTTCCAATGATTGAGTCATTGAGAAACAGCCCCAAACTCTCATGATTTAAAACAATATTTGCCCAACATCTTCTAAATTCACGGATGTAACCTTGCTAAATCGCCACTTTGGTGATTTATCTTTATCGACCAATAAGGCTCTCACTCCTTCAGCAAAGTCTCCTTTGTGACACAAAGCGGTGATGAGCTTTAACTCAGACTCAAATACCTGATGTAAATTTGACTGTCGATGCGCCTCCAGCTGACGAAGAATGACGTGAGCCGATAACGCACTACCGGAAAGAAAACTTTGCTTGGCTTTATTCAGCCAAGCCGTCTCAGGTTGCCACTGCCTAATTTTTTGATCTATTTCCTCAATAGAGCCAGCCATTAATGATGCTATTTCGACGGCATGTTCTTTCACATGATTATCTACATGATTTAAGGGACTTAGCAGTTGAGACAAAGATGAGATAACCTGCTTAAGGCTTACTAACGAACGCGCCTTATCTCGACCATCCCAATGAACCTTATCAAGACTCTCCAATAGCGCATTTTTTGACTCTTGTGAGACAAGTACGTTGGCCATCTCTAATGTCATTGCATCCAAGCAACTCAAATGACATCCGGTCAATGCGATAAATCGCGCCCAAGTAACGTCTATTTGATTAAGAAAATAACTTGCCCCAACATCAGGGAATAAGCCAATAGCAATTTCAGGCATGGCCAAACGACTCGCCTCAGTCACCACTCGAATATCCGCCGCCATAAATAATCCCATGCCGCCGCCCATCACAATCCCTTGTCCCCAACAAATGACAGGTTTTGGATAAGTATGAAGGCCGAAGTCCAATGCATATTCTTTCTCGAAATAATCCTCTACGATGGCTGGATTAGGTGTCTTAGCCACAACCGATTCATAGACCTCCACCACATTCCCACCAGCACAAAACGCTCGTTCGCCTTCGCCTTCTAACCACACGGCCACAATGGCCTCATCATCTTTCCAAACTTGCAACTGCTGTGACATCAACTCAACCATTTGCAAACTCAACGCATTCAACGAAGTGGGCGTATTAAGTCGAATGATGCCCAATTTATGCGAACCTTTCAGTGCCTTTTCAAAAACACGAATGGGGGCTTCCATGCTTTCATTTGTGAGCTGAATTTCCTGCATCCTATGGCCTCATCATTTTTATTATTAAGATAAGAAACAGCTTAACAATTCATCAAGGTTGCTTCTATGAATACCTAAAAAACCAACGCCCTATCTCAAATAGCCATTATTCAATAATGAATCAATTTAGTAATCCACTGCTTCCCCTAAACCCAGCACCAAGATTTTAATAACATCAGTTCATTTTATGACTCAGCAATGATGGTTTAAAACGAACCAAGCTCATGCCCGCCAATGCTACAAAGGCTAAAATGACCCAGGAACCTACGATGACGCCGCTCCATCCACTGTATTGCCAGAAAGGGTCTAGATAAAATCCCCCCAGACTTGCTCCCAAATAATAGAACACAAGATACAAAGAGGACGCGCTGGCTTTTGCGTGTTTAGCATGACGACTGACAAAACTACTGGCCGTTGAATGGCATAAGAAAAAGCCAAAACTATTAATCAACAAACCGATCAAAATCATCCATATAGAACCGCCCAGAGTCACCAAAGAGCCAATCATAAAAATACCGGTCCCCAGCACCAAAATATTGGCCTGAGCGTAGCGTTTTGCCAGCTTACCTGAAATAGCAGAACCTAGGGTGCCGGATAAGTAGGTCAAAAACAGTAAACCCACAAATTTAGGCGATAAGTGATAAGGCTCAGCTTCCAACACAAAGGTAACGTAACTGTATTGATTGATAAAAATAAAAAAACTAAAACCACCAATCAGGTAACAAGTTAGCAAACGACGATTATGCAAATGACTTTTGATATTTTGCAAAATCAGACCCACACGCAGTGGTTTCGATTCAAAATGCTGAGAGGAAGGTAAAAGAAAGTAAAAAGCCAACAAGCAAACCAGACTGATGACCGCCATCACTGAAAACGTCGCTGAATAACCAAGCCATTCACCAGTAAAGCCTCCTATTAGGCGACCACCAATTCCTCCTAAGGTATTACCACTGATGTACAGTCCGACTGCCATCATTAAAGCATCCGGTGTGTATTCGTCTCCTAAATACGCCACTGCGATGGCCGGTAATCCGGCCAAGAAGAAGCCCTGTAAGGCTCGTAATGCAAGCAGCTGTTCATATTGCTGAACCTGAGACAAACACGCCGTCGTTAAGGTAATCCCCACCATGGTAAAAACCATGATGCCTTTTCGCCCTAAAGCATCCGAAATCGGCCCGTAAAATAATAATGAGATCCCCAAAGTCAACGTCGTAATGGTAAAACTGGCGCTAGCCTGCAAGGGACTAATCGAAAAGGTTTTTGCGATCATTGGCAACAAAGGCTGAGTAACATACACATTGGCAAAAACCATAAAAGAGCCAATCACCAACGCCAGTGTACCTCGCCAAAATAAACGACTCCCCACTTCAATCACACTCACCTCTCCCTAATCTAAGCCCAACAGAAAGGTCACTATACGCTGAGGCAATTTATCAATAAAATATATCTAATTGATCTAAGCCATAAGAGTTACTGATGGAAATAAAACCACTTCGCTATCTTGTCAGCATTGCAGAAACTGCCAGCTTTACCAAAGCCGCTCATCAGTTGGGAGTCGCTCAACCAGCCGTTAGTATGGCCATCAAAAAACTGGAGCAAGAACTAGGCTTAACCCTCATTCATCGAGCAGATCGCAATGTCTGCTTAACCGACGAAGGCAACAAGCTTTATCAACACGCGAAAAGAATTATTCGGGCAACCGATGAAGCCATACTAGAAATGTCAGAATTGAAAGGACTCACTCAAGGCGAAGTCAGAGTTGGCATTCCCAGCATGCTTGGTTCATATTATTTCCCTCCCATTCTGATGGCCTTTCGCAACCGTTATCCCAGCATAGCCCTTAAAGTCATCGAAGGGGGCACTTGGCAATTGCAAAAAATGCTGGAAAAAGGCGAATTGGATCTCAGTGTTATTGTGGCTGAGACCTTGCCAGCCAACCTACAGGCAGAGCATTTATTAGAAGAAGAAATGCAAGTCGTTGTGGCTGAGGATCACCCATTTAGTGAGCTGAACAAGGTCACCCCGGCTGAGTTTTTTAATGAAGAACTGGTGATGTTCAAAGAAGGTTTTTTCCACCGCCGCATTGTTGACAAACTCGCTGAGAAAGCTGGGCTCAAGCCAAACATAGGATTTGAAACCAACTTGATCCCGCTCATCAAGTCCATCACCAGACAAGGCTTTGGTATTTCGACTATGCTGTCCATGGTAATCGAAGACGATGATCAACTGATTACCCGATCATTTGATCCTCCCATTTGGTTAGATTTAAACATTGCTTGGCGAAAAGATGGCTACTTATCCCAAGCCAATCAGGCGTTTCTGGAATTTGTCTGCCAGCAAGGAAAATCTGTCTCATGAACTTACAAACTTCATGATGATTTCGCACATTAAACTACAGACAAAATGGCCTATAATGAAAGCCAATCGTTTTTGTTTGAGAGGTCTATATGATTACCAATGATTTTTGGTTAGAACGCTGGCAAACAGGTCGTATTGGCTTTCACCTAGAAGGCGTTAATCCCAAGTTAATGGATTATTGGCCAGTTCTTACCAAACAAAGCAAGGTACTTGTACCCCTTTGTGGTAAAACCAATGACATGATTTGGTTGGCGGAACAAGGCTATCAAGTGACTGGAGTAGAATTATCCTCTCTTGCCATTATTGAGTTCATTGGTGACAACGATTTAACCTATGAAACGCTTCAACAGGACAGTCTCAAGATCCACACCATTAATGAACTACCGATTAGACTCATCGAAGGAGACTATTTCGATTTTCATGAACATGACTTTGACGCTTGCTATGACCGAGCGGCCATGGTCGCGATGCCTCAGAATTTAAGAGAAAAATACGTTCAACACACCCTACAAAGGCTGTCACAAAAGGCTTTTTTATTGCTCATAACACTACAATATCAAGGCGGTAAAAAAGGCCCACCATTCTCAGTTGCTGAGGAAGAAGTCATTCAACTTTGGGGCTCTGATATCAAAAAGCTGGCATCAGAAAATCTTATGGAAACCAATCCAGACTATCGCGACGGAAGCTACACTTCATTTGAAGAAAGCGTTTGGCACATTGATCAAAATTAAGTCAACTTCCTTATCAGCAAAGGCTGTTTACCTGAGTGGTTTTCTGGGATAATGCCGCACATTATATAAGGCAAAATTATGACAATCTCATAATGCCCAGCGATTCACCTAGCAAGAGCAAACCATGATCAAACGACACAAAACCGCCCAGCATTTATTTTCATATCCAGCTTATTGGGCTGAATGCTACGGCGTATCTCCTTTCCTCCCCACGACTCGAGAAGAAATGGATGCCTTGGGGTGGGATAGCTGTGATGTCATCATTGTCACAGGGGATGCCTATGTTGATCACCCAAGCTTTGGCATGGCGGTGCTGGGTCGCTTATTAGAATCAAAAGGTTATCGAGTTGGTATCATAGACCAACCGAACTGGCGGAACACCGAGGACTTTATGCGTCTTGGCCGCCCTAACCTGTATTTTGGTATTACTGCGGGCAACATGGACTCCATGATTAACCGCTACACAGCAGATCTAAAAGTACGCAACGATGATGCTTATACCCCTTATGGAGAAGGCGGTAAGCGTCCAGATCGTGCGGTCATTGTGTATTCGCAGCGCTGCAAAGAAGCCTTCAATGACGTACCGGTCATGATTGGTGGCATAGAAGCCAGTTTACGTCGAATTGCTCAATATGATTACTGGAGCAATGAGGTACGTCGTTCAGTATTGATCGATTCCACTGCCGACATTTTATTATACGGCAACGCTGAGCGGGCCATGTTAGACGTTACTCATGAGTTGGCCATGGGCAAAACCCTAAACCAGCTCAAAAACATACGCGGTACGACGATTGTTAGGGATACACCACCAGGCGGCTTTACTGAGATTGATTCAACACGAGTTGATTGGCCAGGTCAGGTCGACAAGATCTACAGCCCTTATGAATACATTCCTGAAGGCAAATGCCAAACCGAAGAAGACCAAGATGTGATGCCCATACGAGTCATACCGGCACCACTTCGTCGAGGCGAAAAACTGGACCCTGAAAAAACGTATATCCGCCTACCTTCTTTTGAAAAAGTATCGAAAGATCCAGTTTTGTATGCGCATACATCCCGTATTTTGCACTTAGAGTCCAACCCGCATAACGCGCGGGCCTTAATTCAAAAGCATGGCAAAAAAGAAATTTGGGTAAACCCACCGCCAATCCCATTAGAAACAGATGAAATGGACGGTGTATTTGACTTACCTTATGCTCGAGTACCGCATCCAAAATACCAAAAAGCCAGAATTCCGGCTTACGACATGATCAAAACCTCCATTAACATTATGCGAGGTTGTTTTGGTGGCTGTACTTTTTGCTCCATCACTGAGCATGAAGGTCGCGTCATTCAGTCCCGCTCCCATGAATCCATTCTAAATGAAATCGAAGACATCAAAGCCAAAGTACCAGGCTTCACAGGTCATATCTCCGATCTAGGTGGACCAACATCAAACATGTACACCTTGAACTGTAATGATGATGAGGTTCAGGCTTCGTGCCGTAAACTGTCTTGCGTTTACCCTACTATTTGTTCCAATTTAAACACAGATCATAGTCCTACGACTCAGTTATACCGTAAGACACGTGCTATCGAAGGCATTCATACCGTCTCGATTGCCTCAGGCCTACGCTATGATTTAGCCGTAGAAGACCCTGAATACGTTCGGGAATTGGTAACACATCATGTGGGCGGACTGCTAAAAATTGCTCCTGAGCACTCAGAGGCAGGTACCCTTTCAAAAATGATGAAGCCAGGCATGGGAACTTATGACCGCTTCAAACGAATGTTTGACAAATACTCCAAAGAAGCAGGCAAGAAACAGCATCTGATTCCCTATTTCATTGCCGCTCACCCAGGCAGCTCAGATGAAGACATGATGAATCTAGCGGTTTGGCTGAAAACAAACGACTTTAAACCAGATCAGGTACAAAACTTTTATCCTTCACCAATGTCACTGGCAACGGCCATGTACCACTCTGGTAAGAACCCGTTAAAACAAGTGACCTATAAAAGTGAAGACGTTTATACGCCAAAAGATTATGAACAACGACGCGTTCAAAAAGGTTTTTTACGTTACCATGATTCAAGTAACTGGCAAGGACTTCGCGACACCCTGATCAAAATGGGTCGAGCAGACTTAATCGGTCATGGCGACAACAAACTTGTACCGCCAGCTGAGCAAGACAAACGCGTTCCTCGACGTCCTAAAAATGCCAAACCAGGCCAAAAAACGGGCGCATCGCATACCTCAAATCGCCCAACAATTAGTAAAAATGCCGCCGCTGAAAAAGCCCGCAATAAGGCCAATAAAAATAAGTCGGGGGCAAGACCGCTAACAAGTAATCAGCAGAACAAAAAACGCCCTTCCAGTAGAGCAAAATAAAAAATCCCCTAGGGCTCGCTAAAGCCCTAGGGGATTTTTAACTGGTCTATTCACGTTCTAATGGGCTAACGCTTTTCTTCGTTGACGACGACAAGCTAACGCCAACTCCATAGCAGAGATAAAAATCAAGGTATAACCAAGCGTCTCAATACCTTCCTCTACTATGTTTTTTACCACACGCATGTACGCATCACCCATTACCGCTTCCCAAAATGAGCCACGCCCCATCAAACGAGAAAACCCTAAGATGGTCACAAATCCAGCTAGAAACGTACCGAAACTAGCGTGTTTGGCGTATTCCGTCATAGAAGGGTAAATGGCTCTAATTTTCCCCCAAAGGAACACCAGAACACACCCAAGAATGAACAAAACGACCATTTGCCAAGCTCCGTCAAACACATAATGATCAAGCAGAGAATCGGACTCTCGAACAAACATCATCGCCATCAGCGCGGCTAACAAGGTCGTGGCGATTTTCATCGGCTCGGAGTGGCGAGAAACGTATAAAAACAACATACAACTCAAGAAAGACATCACATCTTGCAAATGCTCTGTCACTGAATGCTCACTGTATTCAGCTGCCGATAACATGTCATAACCTTCCAAAGAAATGAGCTGAGCTACCACTGACACCAAAAGCAGATAAATAAAACCACGTAAAAATAACATTATGTACCCCACAATAGATGCTGAGATACTAATGAAAAAAAAGTGAAAATTCGACGTAACACACTTAAATGACACGGTTATTACTATATTCATCCTTTAATGATTTCATTTATATACAAAAGGGAATAAAACAGTAAATAGTGAACTCTTACCCATAAAAAATCCCCTGCGATGAAACAACGCAGGGGATTTTTAAAACCACATTGAGCCTATTTTTTCTTAGGCGCAAATGGATTATCAGAAGACTTGAACTCAAAAATAATGGGAGTACCCGTTATTTTTAAAACCGAGCGAAACTTATTTTCTAAATAACGTTTATAGCTGCCAGGTAATGAGTTCACCTGATTTCCATGCACAACGATACGCGGAGGGTTCGATCCCCCTTGGTGAGCATAACGTAATTTTATACGACGACTGTTCACCATAGGTGGCTGATGTTCAGATACCGCATCTTCTAATATGCGTGTCAGACGATTGGTAGACCATTTCGCGTAGCAAGACTCATAAGTCGTTTCTATGGTGTCATACAAGTCACCCACAGCCGTACCATGTAAAGCCGAAATATAATGAACTTTTGCGTATGGCACAAAGCCTAATCGACGCTCAACTTCACTTTTAATGTGTTCGCGCTCATCTTTTTGCAGGCCATCCCACTTGTTAATGGCAATGACAACACCACGACCCGCGTCTAAAACATAGCCGATCATATGAAGGTCTTGCTCAACCAAATCTTCGTGTGAATCAATGACTACAATCACCACATTGGCATCTTGGATAGCTTGAAGTGTCTTCACAATAGAGAATTTTTCCACTGCTTCCTTCACGTGCTTACGTCGACGAATACCCGCGGTATCAATCAGGGTATATTCTTTGTCATGACGTAAATAAGGAATGTAAACACTGTCACGTGTTGTGCCCGGCATGTCATAAACGACCACACGGTCTTCACCCAACATACGGTTCACCAAAGTGGATTTACCGACATTTGGACGGCCAACCACACCTATACGAATACCACGAGAGTCCAAGTCAATTTGATTTCGCGCTTCTTCAACTTGCTCAGCAAAAGGCAACATCACGTGATCAATTAACACGTGCACCCCTTTACCATGGGCGGCCGCAATAGGCTGTAACTCACCGAATCCTAATGAATAAAAATCCGCCAAAGCAATGTCTTCATTAATGCCGTCAGTTTTGTTCACAACCAAGGTCACAGGCTTGCTAGAACGACGAAGGTGATTCGCGATCATTTCATCAGCAGGATTCAAACCATGGCGCCCATCCACAAGAAACAACACAGAGTCCGCTTCTTCTATTGCCAACAAAGACTGACGGGCCATTTTTTCATCAATGCCCTGCTCATCACCACTGATACCACCAGTATCAATCACAATAAACTCATGGCCACCGACTTTGCCATCACCGTATTTACGGTCACGGGTTAGGCCAGGATAATCTGCCACCAAGGCATCACGCGAACGCGTTAGCTGATTAAACAAAGTGGATTTGCCAACATTGGGTCTACCTACCAATGCAATTACTGGTATCATTTTTTTACCTTTATAAATAGAAAGTGGCCGCCATCCCAATTTAGCGATGGCAGCCCCTTACAAAATCACAATTGTTCGAACTTAACCTCAATACGTAAGAGAAGTCACATCCGAGTCTGGTGTTAATATGAACAGCTGCTTTTTATGAGCTAGCATGCGACTTCCTGATGCCACATTTTTTTCATTGGCCAACTCTCGAGCCATCACAGCACCCGTTCCCAAATCGATTAAATGCACATAACCTGCGCGATCCATTAATGCCACATAATCACCAAAAAATTCAGGTGAAATTAGGTCTCTATCCAATAAATCTGAATTATTCCATACTTCAGAGCCATTCTTAGCGTTTAATGCAATCACGTTACTTTTCATATCAACAGCAACTAATAATTCGCCTTTCACCGCCACACCAACGGTACTAGCAATATTACGTTGCCAAAGTGGTCGACCTGTTTCTAATGCCAACGCCACAAGCGTGCCGTTATAGGCGACAGCATAAACCACATTGTCTTTCACCACTAAGCGACCATCGACATCACTTAGGCGTTCAATTTCATAACGTCCTTCTGGCTTGCCAGCAGCATACGACCAAAGCTCCTCACCCGACTGAAGGGAGAATGCTTTCACCTGACCATCTGCAAAACCCGCAACGACTTTACCATTCGCAATGACCGGTGAGCTCGTACCGCGCACCGTCAAAGCCGGCAAGTCTTGTTTGGCACGCCACAATGTATTGCCCGAGTCGGCCTCTAAAACATTCAACCAGCCGTCTGCCGTTTGAATGGCGATCTTACCCGCTGCGTAAGCCGCTTCCGATAACACTTCCGAGCTCAAACGCTTTTCCCAAAGAACCGACTGATTGGTTAACGACACCGCCACTAGCTGCGCATCATAAGTGCCAAAATAAATTGAGTCACCCTGCAATGTCACACCTGAACTAGGAGCATAGTCTGTCTCAATTTCATTTATTTCGTCACCATCTGCTTGGTTCAAGGTATAAAGTGTGCCCTGATCCGTAACAAAATAAAGCTTATCATTCTCAGCAACCAGACTGAAACGCTCACTGGTTTCACCAAAGTTACCATCCACACTGGTTCGCCAATTTTTATGAAGATCGACTTCACTCGAAAGACTCGGCAAATCGGGTAAATTAGGGCGAGCATTGGAACACCCTTGAATAATAACGGCAGATAATAACAGCAGAAAAAGAGACTTTTTCATTATTAACCTTTTACTAAGTCCTGAAGTTTAATATCAAGCAGTGGATGATTCACACCAGCTCCGAGCGCTTCACTGGCTTTTTCATAAGCCGTTCGAGCGTCATCACGCATCCCTTGTTGCAAGTAAATATCACCAATCACTTCTTGCTGCTGAGCAAGGTACTCAGGCTCTACGACCAATTGAGCACGACTCATCGCCGCGTCGAAATCGCCTTTTTGCAATAGCAAACGAGCAATTCTCAAATTCGCAATGGCCACAAACGACGCATCTTCAGTTTCTTTTATCGCCAACTCTAACGCACTAATCGCGTCATCATAGTTACCTTGTTCTGCATCAACACGGGCCAAAAACAATTGGCCAAACATGGCATAACCTGTATCACTGTAATCTTCAGACAACTGCTTTGCGATAAAGCTCACTGTCTTCTGATTATTTTCATCGTCCAAATTGGCGGCGGCTTCTACTAGGTTTTGATACAACGCAGAGGCTTCACTTAAATGTGCTTCTTGACTATTTTTCCACGCTTGAAAGCCAAAATAACCGCCTACTGCAACCGCGACTGCCACAACCAAGGCCGTGCCGTTTTTCTTCCACCAAGCCTTAAACGCTTCGATTTGTTCTTCTTCCGTCTTTAATTCAGACACTTTTTACTTCCTCATACAAAGCCTGCCAACAAGCAGGATAAGACTTAATTTAAAAAAGGTTATAGCGACGCTAAATAGCTTGGCAATTCGTCTATTGAGCAGGACGCCTGTTCGCCGGTTCGCATCTGTTTCACCTGACAGATACCTTGATCGACTTCATCTTGCCCGATAATCACCGTCATTGCCGCACCAGAACGATCGGCTTTCTTCATCTGGTTCTTAAAGTTACCGCCGCCACAATGACGCAATACAACCATAGTTGGATTCGCTTCACGTATTTGTTCGGCTAACACACTGGACGCCAACTCAGCCTCTTCGCCTAAGCTGATCATAAAAACGTCTGTTTGATATTTCGCTACTTCAGGAACCAAATCAAGCGTTTCCAGTAACAAAATTAAGCGCTCAACGCCCATTGCAAAACCAACCGCAGGGGTGGCTTTACCACCCAACTGTTCGACCAAACCATCGTATCGGCCACCTGCACAGATCGTTGCTTGGGCACCCAAATGTGTCGTTACCCATTCAAATACCGTTTTGCCATAATAATCTAAGCCTCGAACCAGGCTATTATTAATCACGAAAGGGACGTTATTGGCCGTTAAAATCGCCTGTAAACGATCAAAGTGAGCACGAGATTCTTCACCGATAAAGTCATCCAAACTAGGGGCTTTTTTCAGTATTTCTTGTGTCTTGGCATCTTTTGAATCCAATATACGCAACGGATTCGTCGTCAAGCGGCGTTGACTGTCTTCATCCAACTGATCTTTATATTCAGTCAGATACGTCACCAAATTCGTTTTAAACGCTTCGCGCTCAGCAGCCAAACCGATGGTATTAAGCTGCAGTTCAACATGCTCGATCAACCCTAATTGTTGCCAGAGCTTTGCAGATAAGACGATCAATTCCGCATCAATGTCAGCACTGGCCATTCCAAACGATTCAACACCGATTTGATGAAACTGACGATAACGCCCTTTTTGTGGACGTTCATAACGGAACATGGGGCCGGTATACCAAAGACGTTGTACTTGATTAAACAACAACCCAGCTTGATCTGCTGCACGCACACAACTAGCCGTACCTTCAGGTCGCAAAGTAAGAGACTCACCATTACGATCGTCAAAGGTATACATTTCTTTTTCAACAATATCGGTCGTTTCACCAACACCACGTTTAAATAATTCCGTGTTTTCAACAATAGGGAAACGAATTTGTTGATAGCCGTAGGATTTAACCACATCAGCCACAGTCTTCTCTAAGTAGAGCCAGACGGACGATTGATCTGGAAGGATGTCGTTCATCCCTCTGATCGCTTGAATTTTACGAGCCACAATGGATCCTTAATTTTTTACAATGATATTAGCCATTTCCTGTTCTTTTAGAACGGCTTTCTCACGAATCTTCTTCTCTAAATCATCCACTAGGGAAACATTTTTGGTTTTACTGTCAGGTTTACCATCTTGGTAAATCAAATTATTTGGCGTACCGCCCGTCAAACCTATGTCAGCTTCTTTTGCCTCACCTGGACCATTTACAATGCAACCTATTACGGCAACATCCATTGGAATGGTGACGTCTTCCAAACGCTCTTCCAGTTCATTCATGGTTTTAATCACATCAAAATTCTGACGTGAACAGCTTGGGCAGGCAATAAAGTTAATGCCGCGACTGCGCAATTTTAAGCTACGCAGCATATCCCAACCGACCTTAATCTCTTGAACTGGGTCTGCCGCCAACGACACACGCAGGGTATCGCCAATACCATCCATCAATAACAAACCTAAGCCGATAGACGATTTCACTGTACCTGAGCGTAAGCCACCCGCCTCTGTAATCCCTAAATGCAATGGATTATCAATTTGGGACGCTATTTTACGGTAAGCCTCTACCGTCATGAAAATATCTGATGCTTTTAAGCTCAATTTGTATTCGTGAAAGTCCAATTCATCAAAATATTGAATTTGACGAAAGGCTGACTCAACCAACGCATCGGGGGTCGGTTCACCGTATTTTTTCTGCAAGTCTTTTTCAAGAGAGCCCGCGTTAACGCCAATACGAATCGGAATATTTTTATCACGGGCACAATCAACGACCGCGCGCACTCTGTCTTTATTACCAATGTTGCCTGGATTGATACGCAAACAATCCACACCATATTCAGCGACTTTCAAAGCGATTTTATAATCAAAATGGATGTCAGCGACCAATGGAATAGAGACTTCTTCACGAATTCGTTTAAACGCTTCGGCCGCCTCCATAGAAGGAATGGATACTCGAACAATATCAGCGCCAGCATCGGCAATCGCTCTTATCTGAGCAACCGTAGCATCAACATCACAGGTTTCTGTATTCGTCATACTCTGAACACTGATTGGCGCACCACCGCCAACCGGCACATCACCCACCATAATTTGGCGTGACTGACGGCGTTTAATAGGTGATTCAAAATGCATAAATGTCTCTACTTGAGCTCAAAACGAGCCAAATCTTTACGAACATAAGATGAAAAATCAAACTCTTGGCCTTTGTATTTCAAAGAGGAAACCCCTCTTGAATAACCAAACACTACTCGATATGGAGCCTCTCCCGATAGATTCAACTCACTACCAGCCGCTTTTACACCAGAGAATAGAATTTTGCCTGTATTATCACGAATCTCGGTCCAACAGTCTTCACTAAAAGCAATCTGCACATCATCCAGATAAAAAGGTGGTGCTGGTGTTTCGTCAATGTCTTTTACTGGCTCTTGGCTCGCCTTCACCACATCTTCTGGACTAACACCCGCCTCTTCTAATAAAGCGACGGTTTCTGGAGACAAGCCTGTTACCACTTGATCATCAGACAGACCTTGAGAATCTGCTGCAGGCGCTGGAGGCGTTTCAACAATAGTGGCTGCTGGAGCAGGCTGTTCGTTAGCCTCTTCAACAGGTTCAGCAGGCTCTGCTGCCACCACGTCAGGCACAGAGTCCGCTGACTCAGATTGAATGGCTTCCGAGCGCTCTACTTGAGTGGCTACCGCATCACTTGTTGCCGCATCATCTGAACTTTGAGAGGGCCACCAAAATACAAAAAACACCAAGACTGCGACAATGACCACAGACACAAAAATAACGATTGGATCACCCAGATGAGACTGTTTGTGAACAACCGTATCAACCGGTTCAATACTCGGTTTGGAAACTTGCTGCTGCTCATCAAACGCACTTAGAACGTTTGTTGCATCTAGCTCCAACAAACGACTGTAACTTTTGAGGAAACCTCGTGTGAAGGTAATCGAACGGAAGAAACTGAAATTATTCTCTTCCATCGCTTTAACTTGATCTTGTGTAAGTTTTAACTCAGCCGCGACATCCTTCTCTTCATATCCTAACGCCAGACGCTTTTCTCTTAGGGTTTGGCCAATATTCATGGTGAATGCTTGCTGGGCCAGTTCTTCCTCGACGGGCGCTTGTTGTTCATTAAGTGCCGCTTCAACACTGGATTCTACATTTTCCGTTGCCGTGACGTTTTCCGTGGATGCGATTTGTGGCTCTTGTTCTGATGTATTGTCTGTTTGGCCAATGTCTGTTTCGAAAGCGTCTACTGTTTTTTCTTGTTCAAAAGGAGTGTCAATTTGTTTATCAGTTGTCATGTCAATACCTTGAGCCATTGAGGCATGTAAAATCACTCGCATACGAGTACTTTGCCGCGTCATCCTCGTGTCGATGTATATACTTGGACAAACATTTGAACTCATCAAAATGCGCCCATCCTAGAGCAACATTTTCAAAAGTTTGGATATTATTAAAAATTATGCGAGCTTTGTCATTATTACCCTGTATTAAAACAAGATTGAGCTCAGTCAGCAAACCTATAACAGGCAATTCTGCTATTTCTTTTGCTTGATCTAAGTGCTTTTCAGCCTTTTTTACATCTTCCTGACGTAAAGCACATCGAGAAAGATTTATTTGTACAGATTGGCGCTTTGGAAAAGAAAAATCATTTGCCTGCTGAAAAATAGAGCATGCTTTCACCCACTCTTTTTTCGTTCCCAATATCACACCATAATTATTAAGCAAAAAGCCGTCATTGGGATAATATGACAAGCCCATCTTTGACACTTTTAACGCGCTTTCTATGTCTTCAACACTCAACCAATACAAGCTTAATAGGCGCCAATATTCACGCCCATGGGCACCAGTTGAAACATTCTCTAACTGCTCTTTCGCAAGAGACCACTGACCTAACAGTAAATGCGCTTGCGCTAAAGACAAACGTTTTGAATCCGTTAAAGGCACCACAGGAAAAGAAGAGGTATGATGGGAGCAAGCACTTAGCCACAACCAACTAAGCACCCAGAGCAATTTACACTTAAGCATACAGACATCCTTGTCTTATTCTCAACTAACCAGTAGAGGCAAATCCGTTACGCCCTCTATTGTTTTCATCTATATTATTACTGACTCACTTCTCTAAGCTCAATGTACTTCTGGCTACGACGAGTCTTATCGTGAAAGTCACCCACCAATTGACCACAGGCCGCATCAATATCATCACCACGAGTGGTTCGTACTGTCACCGTATAACCCGCATCCGCTAAAATCTTCTGGAAGCGACGTGTGCGGTTGTTTGACGGCTTTTCATAACCTGAGTGCGGGAATGGATTAAATGGAATCAGATTAATCTTACACTCTAAATCCTTCAGCAGTGCCGCCAATTCATGAGCCTGCTCTTCATTGTCATTCACACCAGACATCAAAGTATATTCGATGGTGATGTGACGCTTATCTGGCAAGTTAGCTAAATAGTGCTGACAAGCTTCCAATAATTCGGCAATGGGGTATTTACGATTGATTGGCACCAACTCATCACGCAATGGATTAGTTGGCGCATGCAAAGAAATCGCCAACGACACATCAGTACGCTTAATCAATTCATAGATTTTAGGCACCACACCCGAAGTACTCAGCGTCACTCGACGCTTTGACAAGCCATAAGCATTGTCATGCATCATTAGAATCATCGCATCGACCACAGGCTCGAAGTTCATCAACGGCTCACCCATACCCATCATCACCACATTGGTAACACGGCGAGGACCATTCGGATCCATCGGACCAAAAGATTTGATCGCGATCCAAACTTGCCCAATGATTTCCGCCGGCGTTAAGTTACGATTAAACCCCTGCTTACCAGTAGAACAAAAACTGCAATCCAATGAACAACCAACCTGTGACGAAACACACAGAGTGGCTCGATCGCCATCTGGAATCAGAACCGTTTCGACACAATCATTTTTGCCACCTTCCGTGCGAATAATCCACTTACGGGTACCATCTTTGGAAATATTTTGCGACACCACCTCTGGCGCACGAATTTCACAAATTGCCTCCAACTTTGCTCGTAACGCTTTACTGACATCCGTCATTTCATCGAAACTTTCCGCCCCTTTTTGATGAATCCATTTCATCACTTGTGTGGCACGAAATTTTTTCTCACCGATGGATTCAAAGAATTCAATCAGTTTGGTTGGTGATAAACCCAGCAGGTTTACTTTTTTGATGTCAGTCATAATTCCAGATCGCTTGCTATTTATAGCATTAAGTGTAAACGAAAAAAGCCTCTGAAAAGATTTTTCTTTTCAGAAGCCTCTGTAAAAAAGCGGGCCAAGGCCCGCCTTTTCAAATGCATTGAGCGAATCGCTCAGGCAGTCAATTACTTACCGAAGAAGTAAGCAATTTCACGAGCAGCTGATTCTACAGAATCAGAACCGTGTACAGCATTCGCATCGATAGAAGTTGCGTAGTCTGCACGCAATGTTCCAGCCGCTGCTTCTTTCGGGTTAGTTGCACCCATTAGTTCACGGTGACGTAGAACCGCACCTTCACCTTCAAGAACAGAAACCACAACAGGGCCAGAGGTCATGAAAGCAACCAAATCTTTGTAGAAAGGACGCTCTTTGTGCTCAGCGTAGAAACCGCCAGCCAATTCGTCGTCAAGTTGAATCATTTTCGCTTCAACAATTTTAAAACCAGCACGCTCAAAACGAGTGTAGATTTCACCGATTACATTTTTAGCAACCGCATCAGGCTTGATGATAGATAGAGTGCGTTCTAACGCCATGGTATAACTCCAAATTAATTTTTTATGGGTGATGACTAATTTGATAAAAGCCATGACCCAGGACTTAAAAGTTTCAGCGCGTGGATTATACGCATCAATTTATGAAAATTGTATGCTCAAACCAAGATATTTTTCGATTTATGGATTTTTTCCGTTTATTAAGCCACTCTAAGCGCCGTTACAGCATTTTTAATCGTTTGAACGGCAAAATCCACCTCTTCTTCCGTGGAAAAACGCCCAACGGATAGACGCAACGAACTGTGCGCCAAATCTTCAGCCAAACCAATGGCACGCAACACATACGAAGGCTCTAAACTGGCTGATGTACAAGCAGACCCAGATGACACCGCAATGTCACTCAAGGACATGAGCAAGACTTCACCGTCTACATCAGCAAAACCCACATTGATCACACCAGCGACTCGCTGCTCAGCATCACCATTTAAATGAACACCTTCCATAGTAGACAAGCCATTCCATAATCGCTCACGCAAGACTTGAATACGCGCACAATCACTTTCCATATCTTGCGCAGCAATACGAAACGCCTCACCCATACCAACAATTTGATGCGTCGCTAAGGTACCAGAGCGCATACCACGCTCATGACCACCACCATGAATTTGTGCTTCCAACTTCACCTTTGGTGAACGTCGGACAAACAAAGCCCCGATGCCTTTTGGCCCATAGGTTTTATGTGCCGTTAATGACATCAAATCCACATTCATAGCATTCACATCAATGGCAATTTTACCTGTGGTTTGCGCGGCATCCACATGAAAAAACACGCCCTTTTCACGAGCCAAGTTTCCTATTGCCGCAATGTCGGTTAAAACCCCTAATTCATTATTACCATGCATTAGAGAGATCAGTATCGTATCTTCTTTGATGGCCGCTGCGACTTGCTCTGGGGAAATGACGCCATGCACGTCTGGCTGCAAATAGGTCACCTCAAAGCCTTCTTTTTCAAGCTGCTGACAAGGATCCAAAACAGCCTTATGCTCAATCATCGAGGTAATAATGTGACGGCCTTTTTGACGGTAAGCATGCGCCACACCCTTCAATGCCAAGTTATTCGCTTCTGTCGCCCCCGAGGTCCAGACAATTTCACGCGCATCAGCATTAATCAGGCTCGCAACCTGTAACCTAGCCTCTTCCACCGCCTCTTCCGCTTTCCAACCAAATAAATGTGAGCGGGAAGCAGGATTACCAAAATTACCATCCTGCGTCAGACAAGCCATCATTTTCTCAGCGACCCTTGGGTCCACTGGTGTCGTTGCTGAATTGTCTAAATATACCGGTATATTCATTTACTCTTCTCCACCACCGACTCAAGCGGCCGCTTGAGCAATCGACTGGATACGCGTCACAATGGAACGCAAGCCATTACCACGGGTTGGGCTTAAGTGACGCTCCAAATCCAACTCTGAGAAATATTGCGCAATATCAAAGTCCAAAATTTCTTGCGGTGTTTTTCGATCAAATGCCGCTAACACTACCCCCAACAAACCACGCACGATAATGGCATCACTATCCACAGCAAAGGTAAGCACTTCGCCTTTTTCAGCATCTTTGTCATTATCAGGCTGAATCCAAACACTACTCTGGCACCCTTTCACCAATCGCTCGGACGTTCGCCATTGCGCATCAAATTCAGGTAAAGATTTCCCAAGATCAATGATGTATTTGTACTTATCTTCCCAATCATCAAAAAAAGAAAGGTCATCAACAATCTCGTCTGTGCTAGGTAAAGACATATATCCTCTCTGTTCATACCCCGAAAAAATGGGGCTTACTAAAAATAAAACGACCTTAATGATACCATTAAAGTCGTTCTAATTTGTGTCAGTCATTAACACCTAGTATTACGAATACCAAGTACGCTTACTAAAAAAACAATCCGGCTTCTAACTGAGCTTCTTCGCTCATCATATCGCGAGACCAAGGTGGATCAAAAACCAGCACGACCTTCACCTCTTTAACATTGGGTACTTTTTCAACGCGATATTTGACGTCACTGACCAATACCGGCCCCATACCACAACCAGGCGCTGTGAGGGTCATGTTGATCGAGACCGATTTACTCGACTGATCCAAGGTTACGTCATAAACCAAACCAAGCGATACCAAACTAATCGGAATTTCTGGATCATACACCGTATCTAATGCTTGCCAAACCTGCTCTTCATTGATGTCAGACGACCCTAAATCGTCAAATTCCAATATCTCTGCTTGTTGGCCAATCGCCTCAGCATCGGTGCCATCAATGCGCAACATATTGCCCTGCCAAGTCACCGTATAATTACCACCGAGACTCTGATTAATGGTAATAAATTGACCTTCTGGAATCACCGTCGGCTCACCACTCGGCACTCGACGAGCGGGACAATCCCGCTGTGTTACGACCATTTTTTGCATGAAACTTAACTCACACTAAAGCTTTCGCCACAGCCACATTCTGCTACAACGTTAGGGTTATTAAATTTCACCACCTGATTAACACCTTCACGAACCAAATCGATCTCGGTACCACTCAACATAGCCATGGATTTAGCATCGACAGCAAGCGTCACATCACCAAACGACAGAACGGTATCTTGCTCTTCTGCTTTTTCAACAATATCCAAAACATAAGCGAAGCCGGTGCAGCCACTTTCTTTGGTACTTAAGCGAATTAAATTACCCGACAAAGCAGCTAACTTCGCTGCAAAATACTTTTCAGCCGCTACAGTCAAAGAAACACTGGTCTCAGGGTCAAATGTAGTTACTGTCATAAAACCTCCTATGCCAACATGCTGCGTACTTTTTTCAACGCAGTAAACAAGGCATCTACTTCCTCTAACGTATTGTAAATCGCAAACGAAGCACGCGCCGTACCAGGAACATTAAAACGCGCCATCAGAGGCTGAGCACAATGATCCCCTGTTCGAACTGCAATACCTTGGCGATCTAATAAAAAGCCGATGTCTGCTGGGTGACCTTGTTCCATCACAAAGCTTAATACGCCAATCTTATTTTTTGCTCGACCAATCACGGTCAAACCGTCAAACTCATCCGCCAGTTTCGTCGCATGAGCCAACAAAGCTTTTTCATGCGCGGCGACAGCTTCTTGATCCAATGCAGAAAACCAACGTATGGCTTCCCCCATGGCAATGGCATCCGCCACATTCGGTGTGCCTGCTTCAAAACGGTAAGGCAAGACATTCCAAGTAGCGTCTTGCAGCGTCACAGTGGAAATCATCTCACCCCCCGTACGCCACACAGGCCAATCGGCTAAGACTGACTCTCGCCCCCACAACACACCGATCCCCATAGGACCATATAATTTATGTGCGGAGAAAGCGTAAAAATCACAACCGATGTCTTGAACATCCGCCCAGCCATGTGCCGCACCTTGCGCCCCATCAATCAATACCAAAGCACCCACGGCTTTGGCTTTAACCGTCATCTCTTTCACCGGATTAATGGTGCCCAGAGCATTAGAAACATGGGGAATCGCGACAAACTTAGTACGCTCATTTAACAGAGACTGATACGCCGCCAAATCCAACTCACCCTCATCCGTAACAGGCACGGTTTTAAAGGTTGCCCCTGAGGCTTTACAAGCCTGCTGCCAAGTCACCAAATTCGCATGGTGGTCCATCCCAGTTGCGATTACCTCATCGCCCGGTTGCAACAACGAAGATAAGCCATTAGCAATGATGTTAATGCCTTCCGTCGTCCCTGTCGTCCAGATAACTTCTTCACGCTTAGGGGCATTCAGAAACGCGGTCACAATATCGCGAGCTTCTTCAAAATGGCGAGTCGCTTCGTCCGCCAGACGATGCGCTCCACGATGAACATTGGCATTGCAAGTGGTGTAATAATTCACCAGAGCATCAATAACACATTGCGGCTTTTGCGTTGTCGCAGCGTTATCAAGGTACACCAAAGGATTCCCATCGATTTCACGCTTTAAAATCGGAAACTCGTCACGAATGGCAGAAACATCAAAACTCATTCTATTCCTCGCTTACTTAACTTCCATTTGCGCAAAACGCTCACGGATAATAGGACGAACCCATTCTGCTAAGGCTTCATTTGGCATCAAATCGATCAATTCATTAATAAAACCAAAATTCAGCATCACTTGTGCTTTTGATTTACTAATGCCACGTGTCTCTAAATAATAAAGCGCCTGCTTATCAATTTCGGCAATGGTTGCACCATGAGCACAACGCACATCGTCAGCGTAAATTTCCAATTCGGGCTTAGTATTGATTTCCGCTTTATTCGACATCAACAAATTGCGGTTATTCAACTCAGCCAAGGTTTTCTGTGCATCACGATGAATATGAATACGGCCGTTAAATACCGCGCGTGCGCGATCTGCCACAATACCGCGCACATTCTCTTCGGTGGTGCCATTTGGCATTGCATGCTCAACCGTCGCATGCAAATCAAACAACTCTTTACCATCCAACAGATACATTGCATTGAGTTTGGCATCGGCAAATTCACCAGCGTGAATAATGTCCGTATCCAAACGAGACAACTCACTACCAAAGCCAACAATCGTACTGTGCATTTTTGACTTATCGCTCAGTTGGAAGTGACTGCCGCCAATGGTGAGATTCGACCCTGTTTGCAATGCAAAACGATAATGCTCTAGAGACGCGTCTGCGGCCACATCGTATTCAACAAATGCCGTACTGAGACTGTCACCCTGCGACTGAACATCTTCAATCACGGCTAACTGAGCACCTTTCTCTAAACGCACTAAAACACGAGTATGAGATTCCGCCCCAGTGCTTAACAAAGAACTGATTCGCAATGGCTCAGCAATCTTAATACCTTCCGCCACGGTAACCAGCAACACGTCTTTCGCGAGAGCATCATTCACCAAACCGAACAAGTGACGCTCCGGCTTAATGTTTGAAAAAGAACGCAACGCTTCCGCTTGTTGCTCTGCGGACAGATCTTGACCAAGCTGCACCGTCAAACCGGTTGGCAAAGTTTTGGCTGACTGTAAGACGTCAAATTGACCATTTACAAACACCAACTCAATCGCAGAGACATTCGGAATCGCTACGGGGGTCAAGCCAGACTCACGATCTAATGCTTTCGCCGAGCTACGTTCAACGGCTCTTAGAGGCGTGTAGCGCCAAGCTTCTGTTTTGCGTGTTGGCCATTGAGTATTCGCCAGAACATCAAGTGCTTGAGCACGCTTTGGTGCGAGCCAGTCTTGATTTTCCTGCCCTCGAGCGATGGCACTTTCTAACCATTCACTCATGCGTTACCCCTCTAACTCATCTTCAGCTGGTTCTGTTTGCAACCAAGCATAACCTTGCGCTTCCAATTCATGAGCCAAAGAAGCATCACCACTTTTCACAATTTTTCCATCTGACAAAACATGCACAAAGTCAGGCTTAATGTAATCTAACAAGCGCTGGTAGTGAGTCACAACAATGAAACTACGCTCCGCTGAACGTTGACTGTTAACGCCTTCTGCGACCACTTGCAATGCATCAATATCCAAACCTGAATCGGTTTCATCCAAGATGCAAAGCTTCGGCTTGAGCAACAACATCTGCATCAGTTCGTTACGTTTTTTCTCACCACCAGAAAAGCCTTCATTGACGCCACGCTTTAGGAATGACACAGGCAAATTAACCTGTTTACAAGCCGCTTTGGCTTCTTTCAGGAACTCCGCCGAAGTCACAGCCTCTTCGCCACGCGCTTCACGTTGAGCGTCAACGGCGGCTTTTAGGAACTCAAGATTGCTAACGCCCGGAATTTCGACTGGGTACTGGAAAGCCAAAAACAATCCAGCGCGAGCACGCTCTTCCGTTTCCATATCAAGCAAATCTGCGCCGTCTAAAGTCACACTGCCACTTTCGACAGAATAACCATCACGACCGGACAACACGTAACCCATGGTACTTTTACCGGCACCATTTGGCCCCATAATGGCATGCACTTCGCCCGGCTTAACCTCAAGGTTAAGGCCTTTAATAATGTTCTTTTCTTCCACGCTGGCGTGTAAATCTTTAATCGTCAATAAATTCGACATGCTAAACAATTCCTTAACCTACAGAGCCTTCAAGGCTAATTTCTAGTAACTTGCCCGCTTCTACGGCAAATTCCATCGGTAATTCTTTAAAGACTTCTTTACAGAAGCCGTTGACGATCATCGAGACCGCTTTCTCTGGATCTAGGCCACGTTGCTGACATAAAAACATTTGCTCATCACTGACCTTAGACGTCGTGGCTTCGTGCTCAACAATGGCAGAAGGGTTGCGACTCTCGACATAAGGGAAAGTATGTGCGCCACATTGATCACCGATCAACAAAGAGTCACATTGAGTAAAGTTACGTGCGCCTTCTGCTCCTGGATTCATTCGAACCAGGCCACGATAGCTGTTATTACTCTTACCGGCTGAAATGCCTTTCGAAATGATGGTCGACTTGGTGTTTTTACCAAGATGAATCATTTTGGTACCGGTATCCGCTTGCTGACGACCTCGCGTCAAAGCAACCGAATAGAATTCACCAATACTGTTATCGCCTTTCAGTACGCAACTAGGGTATTTCCAAGTGACGGCAGAACCCGTTTCAACTTGCGTCCAAGAAATCTTGGCATTGGTATGACAAACACCGCGTTTGGTCACAAAGTTATAAATACCACCTTTGCCTTCTTCATCACCTGGGTACCAGTTCTGAACCGTCGAGTATTTAATTTCTGCATCATCTAATGCAACCAACTCAACCACAGCCGCATGCAACTGATTTTCATCTCGCTGAGGCGCCGTACAACCTTCCAGATAACTCACATGGCTACCTTCATCCGCGATGATCAAGGTACGCTCAAACTGACCGGTATTTTGCTCATTGATACGGAAGTAAGTAGACAATTCCATAGGACAGCGAGTCCCTTTTGGAATGTAAACAAAGGATCCATCTGTAAACACCGCACAGTTAAGCGCCGCGTAATAATTGTCTTTTTTAGGCACCACACTGCCTAGGTATTTTTTCACTAGATCAGGGTGTTTGTGAATGGCTTCCGAGATCGGACAAAAGATCACACCCGCTTCTTCGAGTTTTTCTCGAAAAGTGGTAACAACAGAGACAGAATCAAATACGGCATCAACCGCAACACCGGCCAGCATTTGCTGCTCAATCAACGGAATACCAAGCTTTTCATAGGTTCGCAATAACTCAGGGTCCACCTCGTCTAAAGACTTAGGCTTATCTTTCATACTCTTTGGCGCGGAATAGTACGAGATCGCCTGAAAGTCGATTTTGGGGTAATCCACCAAAGCCCAATCAGGCTCGTCCATTTTTAACCAATCACGAAAAGCACTTAAACGCCATTCGAGCATCCATTCAGGTTCACCTTTCATTTCTGAAATACGACGAATGACATCTTCATCCAATCCTGGCGTAAATGTTTCTGATTCCACATCAGACACAAAACCCGCTTCGTATTCCCGTGCCAGCGCCTTATCTATCTGCTCTGTCATATAAAACTCACTCATTATTGGAACCGACTAAGGGGACATATTCCCAGGAAGGCTCCACACCATTAATTGATTATCTAATCGAGAATAGCCGCACTAATTTTGCTGCTATCAAAGCCAAGCGGTCGACTTTCAAGATTTTGTCGCTCCGCTACTTGGCGCACATCATTTCGGCGCACCAATTGCTCTAAACTAATTTGACTTAAAAAGTCATGTATTTGATCACTCAAGTCACACCACAAATGGTGGGTTAGACAAGTATGGCCACTCTGGCAGTCACTGCGCCCTTTACAGCCTGTCGCATCGACTGACTCATTCACCGCATCCACAATTTGTGCAACGTAAATGTCATCATTAGAACGACTCAAGCGATAACCTCCGCCAGGGCCACGTACACTGATAACCAAAGCCTTCTTACGAAGTTTGGAAAACAATTGCTCAAGATAGGAAAGGGAAATCCCTTGTCGCTCAGAAATATCCGACAAAGAGACCGGCCCTTTGCTCGAATGTAATGCCAGATCTAGCATGGCGGTTACGGCATAGCGACCTTTTGTTGTAAGACGCATAAGCTACCCAATTAATACTTTCTGTGAGCCTAAATAATACACAAAACCAAGTGTTTTGATCAAGTATTTACCCGACTAAAATACTAGGTTATTAACCAACCAACCAAATTTTCGTGCGCATTTTACGTGGACTTGCATAAAAACTAAACCGCAGAATGCATTTTGAGCCGAAAATCATCGACAAACAGTCCCATAAAAAGCCTCCTAATTATCCAAAAATCGCTTAGAATAAATAGAAATCCATTCATCGATAGAAGAGTCATTATGAAAGACAACAACGACAATTCATCAAACAGCGCAGGACAGAAACCCAAAAGCGTCCTTGTACCCTTTCTGCTCTGCTTTATTCTCAGTGTCGGGGCGTCTGGAGGCATCAGTTATTTTCTCGTCAGCTCCTCTAAGGACGATCCAGAACTAGAGAGCACTTTAAGTAAGTACGATGCTCGCATCACCGATGTGCAGAATGCTCAAAAGAAATACAGCCTTCAAATTGATAAAATTGATAAAGACAGCGAAGAACTCAAACTGTATCTTCGACACAGCAGTGCAACCGCCCTAAAAAACATCCTGATTAATCAAGAAGAGAACATTCAGTCTTACCTGAAAGTCATGAAATCGGCTATGAACGATTTATCACGCATCACGCCAGACAGCGCAGATTGGAACAGCCAATACCAATACCGTTTGGACTTGGCCTTGAAAAGCAGTTTAGAAAGAGAAGATTTGTTGCGTTTACTGAAAACGGGCGAGCCCAACGAAAAAGCCTCACAGTAATGAGGCTTTTCTAAGGCAATGAATGAGGATCGTGTCCTTCATTATTGACAGTCTGGTTAAATACTCGCCGCCAAAGTCGTACCTTGCTTGATGGCGCGCTTAGCGTCTAACTCAGATGCCACGCTCGCCCCACCAATCCAATGCATCGGCTTGTTTAATCCTGCTTCCAATAAGCGGTTTGATTCTTGCCCTGCACAAATAACCACATTATCCACTTCTAACACCTGATCTTTGCCGTCTACAGACAAATGTAAGCCCTGGTCATCAATCTTGTGGTATTCACAACTGGACAACAGAGTCGCCCCTTTTTTCACCAACTCAGTGCGATGAATCCAGCCAGTGGTTTTACCTAAATTCGCCCCAACTTTACTCTTCTTACGTTGTAACAGAAAAATTTCTCGTTCAGCAGGTTCAAATTTTGGTGTCATACCTTCAACACCACCACGAGCCCCTAAGCTCATATCCACCCCCCATTGCGACATAAAGTCTTCGATCTTCTGGGTTTTATAGGTTTCAGCATGAATAAGGAATTCCGAAATGTCGAATCCAATACCACCAGCACCAATCACCGCTACTCGCTTACCGACGGGGTGACCATCCATCACATCGAGATAACTCAGCACTTTTGGATGATCGATACCATCAATCCCTGGGGTGCGAGGCAAAATCCCCGTGGCTAACACCACTTCGTCCGCATCAGACTGATTCAGAAAATGCGCATCCACTTTGGTATTCAACTGTAAATTCACCCCAGTTAATGCCACCTGACGCTTAAAATAGCGCAAGGTTTCATAAAACTCGCCTTTACCAGGAATACGCTTGGCAATATTAAACTGCCCTCCAATCTCACTCGCAGCATCGTACAGGGTCACATCATGACCACGCTTAGCCGCCGTTGTAGCAAACGCTAAACCAGCAGGACCAGCCCCTACTACAGCAATGCGTTTCTTTTCTTCTGTAGGCGCAATGATCAATTTGGTTTCATGACACGCACGAGGGTTCACTAAACAGGAGGTTAATTTGTTGGCAAACACATGATCTAAACACGCTTGATTACAACCGATACAAGTATTGATCTCGTCGGCTCTGTTTTCTTGCGCTTTTACTACAAATTCAGGGTCCGCCAAGAAGGGTCGCGCCATCGACACCATATCCGCATCGCCTCGAGCCAACACCTCTTCCGCCACATCTGGCGCATTAATTCGATTGGACGTGACCAAAGGCACATTGAGGGACTGCTTTAATTTCGCCGTCACCCAAGTAAAGGCGGCACGCGGTACTTTTGTCGCTATGGTTGGTACACGTGCTTCATGCCAACCTATTCCAGTACTGATGATACTGGCACCGGCTTTTTCAATCGCTAAACCAAGCTCTACCACTTCTTCTAACGTACTTCCGCCCTCAACAAGATCCAGCATAGACAAACGATAGATGATAATAAATTCTGTACCGACCGCTTCGCGTACACGACGCACAACGTCGACAGGTAAACGAATGCGTTTTTCATATTCACCACCCCACTCATCTTCTCGCTGATTAGTACGGGACGCGATAAACTGGTTCAAAAAGTAACCTTCTGAGCCCATGATCTCCACACCATCGTAACCAGCCTGTTTGGCCAATTTAGCCGCGTTCACAAAGTCATTGATTTGCTTTTCAATGCCTTCATCAGTCATAGCTTCTGGTTTGAAAGGATTGATCGGAGCTTGAATAGCAGATGGCGCCACCAGCTTTGGATTATAGGAATAACGACCAGTATGTAAGATTTGCATACAAATCTTACCGCCTTCTTGATGTACAGCCTTAGTAATGACCTGATGCTCTGCGACATCTTTTTCAGACGCCATGACCGCCGCCCCTGCGTACACAACACCTTCAGCATTTGGCGCAATACCACCTGTCACAATTAAGGCAACACCACCTCGAGCACGCTCTGCATAAAAAGCCGCCATACGCTCAATGCCACCTTTGACCTCTTCTAGACCTAAATGCATTGAGCCCATTAGCACACGGTTTTTTAGTTGAGTAAAACCAAGATCCAAAGGCTGAAATAAATGTGGGTAAGTTGCGTGACTCATAAGCGACTCTCTTATTATTTTGGCTTAAATTTTAACCATTGCAGCTGCCCGCTCGCAATGTTGACACCGTCAAGATAAGTTTTCATTTTGACATTGTCAAGTTAGCCGGATAATAATCACCACATGACAAACTCAAAAAAATATCATCATGGTGATCTCACCAAGTCGTTACTGGATTCCGCTTCCAGTTTAATCAAAGAGCATGGCGTAGAAAGTTTAAGCATGCGCAAACTGGCCGATGTCGTTGGCGTATCACGCACTGCGCCTTACCACCACTTTAAAGATAAAAATGCTCTCTTATGTGCCTTAGCAGAAAAAGGCTTTTACGAGCAGGAAGAACTGCTTTGCCAGCTACTCAAAAAAACGCTACCAACAACAGACCTGTTTAAACAGTATGTACACCTTTACTTAGAATACGCGCAACAGCACAGTGAAACTTATGACCTCATGTATGGACGAGTCATCTGGAAAGCAGGCACTCCGACCGACAGCTTAGTCGCGGCCTCGCGACAAACGTTTAAAACCTGGATTGATTGGGTAGAGACACTGCAACAGGCAAACATCTTACCTGCGGACAACAGCCCCCTAAGAATTGGCCAAACAACTTGGGCCAGCCTGCATGGATTGGCGAGGTTCTATCTAGATGGGATTTACTTAGACAAAGAAGATTTAAGCGGCATGGTCGATCAGATGATCAAAAACCTATGCCGCTCAACTCATTGAACCCTTAAATTTAATTAAGGGCTTGACGAATAAACTTAATGAAACAAACGCGCTTCAAATAAATGAGATTGTTTGAAGCGATCTAGTGTCTTCGCACCAGCTAACACCGCCAGATCCAATACAGGTTCCAATAACACAACACTCATATACGCCACACCAAAGCTGGCAACGGAGCTAAAATTTTCTGCCCCAAAGCCTTGCCCATAAAAAGCCCAGAAAGCGACCCAAGCCACAATACCGCCTTGGTACATAAGGGACAGCTGCAATGTTTGTTTATAAGAAATATCAACATACGCCGTATTAGGTGAAATGATTCGTTTCGCCACCATGGACATAGCAAACAATGGCAACAATAAGGTCGTCATATTCATACCATATTGCGGCAAATCAAACGGCGCAAAAAACACCCCTTGAATCAATAAACCTGATGCCAAACCAATGGCCGCCGCAGCCGGACCAAATATGAGGAATAAGGTCGAGCCCAATATAAAGTGAACTTCTGACACCCCAACGGCCTGATGAGGCAGCACTTCAAAAAAGAATAAAACCAACAAACTGGTCATCAGGCTTCTTCCCAATAGTGAGAACAAACCGGACTGTTTCATTAATTCCACTGCCGACTTGAGGGTTAATCCCGCTGCCGCCAAAGCCGTACCATAACTCAATAACATCTTGGCGCCGTCAACTACGCCCGCTTCAATATGCATGTTTTATCTCCTAATATGCAACACACTCACCCGTATGCGCTAAATCAGTGTCTACTTATATAGACGCTCTCTATGAAGGCCGGTCTCCGGACTTGTTAGCCTATTAATCGATCAACATTCGCGACTCAACTCCTTCCCACCTTCGCAGTGCAATTGAATCTGTTAACCAAAGCGTAAACATACCGTTGCGGGGGCAGCACAGGCTTAGTTTTCACGTACCTGTTTCCCGTTTACTCCGTCGCCAGCTTTTAGGTTGCGACATGACACCTTCATAATCCATTACCCTGACGTACTTCAATTAAGCGACAGAATACGCCAAAAAGACTACTGCCTCTGTCTTCATTAGGCAATTTTAAATCGGTATTATTTTTATTTATGGGAAAACCATGTGATACCCAGCCTAAACAACAACAAGATGTAATTTTTCGTTACCAGTTTGTACTCTGAATCGTCTCTAGATGATCATTCAAGCATCAGAAACAACCACTCATAAAACCTTAACGCTTTGATTTAATTTGTATTTTGAAAAAACATGAAAAAGCGTACAACAAATACATCAATGATATTTCCTTGAGCGGAACCGCCATTCACAAAAAGACACTATTTCATCGCAAATAAAACACTAGAATTTACACTCTATTATTGCGATGAAATTTGCGAGTTAGCATGCCTCATAGGAAAGTGAAGATCACACTGGTTAGTTTGTTGTGCTCATTTGGTTTAGCCTTCTTTTTAGGAGAAGCCGAAAGCAAACGACTATCACAACAAGCCTCCGCCGAACTAACGCAAAATAACGAAAAACAAATCGCCTTCCTAGAGAATTTATTCCATTCCATTTCTCTGGTGCTAAATCAGACATCAGGCCTCTATAAAGGGCAATGCAATACCGACGTTCTAAACTTCATGCGAAAGTCTATTTTTAATATTGATGGTGTGATCGAAGTTGGTATTGTGAAACAAGGTAATAGTAGAGGCACTTTAACCTGCAGCTCATGGGGCGAAAGTGAGATTCAAGTTCGTAATCCTGAGCCTCATGAAGGGTTCAAGTTTTCAGGCCCACACATTTCCAATTTGTATAACGAACAAATTTATGTAATAAAAAAATCAACTCAAGAAATTGAATTCAATGCTTTGATCAAACACTCCTCCATTGATAATTTACTGCAAAACATCAAGATCGATACCCAGCCCAAAGGGATAGAGCTTAAAAATAATGAAGCGGAATTGCCTTCTGAATTCATAAACAATCTTTATTTCAGTTACCAAGACAAACAAGACCTGAGCGCGTCTTCTGTGTTTTATCTTTCTATCTTTGTGTTGTCGTTTTTGTTTTTTCAATTTGTCTCGATTCCTTTTTTAATCTTCTTATCAGACAAAAAAAGGTTAAAACGCAAAATCTATTCCGATACCTTTTTTAATGTCTACCAGCCTATTATTGATTCTCAGAGTGGCTCTATTTTTTCATATGAAATTTTCACTCGCTGTCAAGATCAGGAACACGCTACAGGTATTATTAACAGCATCAAGAAACATAACCTCTACGTCGACCATACCTTGTGGCAGCTGGATAAGCTTTCGACAGAACGCAGCCATTTCCATTGTAAAAACTTTCAAATCAATCTGTCTGCCAAACATCTGGTCAATAGTAAAATGATGGTTTATTTATCTTCCATTGAGGCCGCCGCACGACAAGAAATCATCATTGAAATCACCGAAGACGAGGACTTGTTTCTCAATCGAGAAAAAATCCAAACGACCATAAAAATGCTCAAAGAGCTAGGTTACCGTTTTGCTTTGGACGACTTTGGATCTGGCTTTTCGAACTTCTCTTACATTTTCGAGTTTGACTTCGATTTCATTAAGATCGACAAGAGCATTCTTAAATCAAAAAATGGCGAGTTTTTAGTGCCTTTCATTGAAATCTTCAAAACCCTCAACATCCCCTGCATCATTGAAGGCGTAGAAGACAAAGAAGACCAAGATAGATTAACCAGTCTTGATGTGCGTTATCACCAAGGCTGGTTCTATGGCAAACCGCAAAAAGCCGGTATGGCTTAATAAAAAACCGAATAAGATACAACTTGATAATAGAAAAACACTTCTATTAAGAGGAAAGGATTACTGAGGCGGCCGACGTCCAGACAGAGAACGACGTTCGTTCATTCTCGCTTCTATACGTTTAAGCAAAGACGTACGATGGAAAATAGTACCGCCAATAATGCCAATGGAACTGCCGATAAAAATGTCCAATATCCTGTGCTGCAACAAGATATCAGTCGACATGTCGGCACTGGTGAATTCCGCCATAATCACAGTCAAAGGGGTAATGAAAATCACCGCCGCCGCGTAATTTTTAACGATAAAAACCTCAATTAAAAACTGAAACACAAACATGAAAAAAGCCAAATGCCAGTAATTTGGCTGAATGGAAAAAACACACCAAGCCAACCCCATGCCAATCACAGTGCCTATGATTCGATGTACATTTCGATGCCAAATCATTCGATAGGTCGCCCCTTGCAGAATCGCCGCACAGGAAATAGGTACCCAAAGAGCATTGGCTAACTGCAACCACATGGCAATCAAATAAGACAAGCCGATGAAAAAAGCGACTAAAAACCCTTCCAGTAAAATCGCATTCACTCGAGAATCCGTTTCAAATTGACTGAGGGGAAGATCGTTTGCTCCCGTCATTAAGCTGTAAATAAAAGCAATAATACATGCCATCATACCGCCCAAAGCCACCATTCCGACATTGGCTGGCAGCTTAGCCAAATCAAACGGTAAGTAAATAGCCAATGCCGACACCAAAATAAAGAAGAAACTCCCCGGTGTTGGCAAACAGTAGTATCGAGTGATCACGATGGCGCCGAAGGATAAAATAGCCAAGGCCAAGGCTGCAGTATAAGGATTAAAACTCGACAAAGCCCCCACGCTGAAACACAACATAAAGCCGAATGAACACATTGCCATGGTCACCATACGATGTGCCATACGAGTTTTCGGTAAATATAAAATCACCATGGCGCCCAAACTGGCTAAGGTCGCTATGGCAAACTGCCCTAATGCCGCACCAATAAGAGGAGGAATCCCCACACAAATCGCCGCCACGACCGCAATATGCCAAGGGCGCTTCACGTCACTCCATGAAAACAGACTTCCTACTTGCTCTTTAATTGACTTCAGCAATGAAACACTCCTTTATTGGTCTGACTGAATGAACGGATTAACGATAAATTCGCTCGGCCCACACGCTTAATCCAGATGCCACACTACCAAAATGATCGCCATCCACCACAGGAATACGACCAATTTCAGCTTCAATGGCAGCCCGAATAACAGGGGATTGCGCTGAGCCGCCGGTAATATAGATAAGGTCAGGTTGCTCCCCGGCTTGCTCAATGGCTTCAGTCATTAGAGACAACATTTTCTGCAACGGCGGCGCGATGGATTTGGCCATGGCTTCGCGAGGCAAACTTAACCCCAATTCAGCTTCAATGTAATCCAATGACACTTGATGAGATAACGAACTTGATAAAGCTATTTTAACCTCTTCCGCATTACGAACAATGTGAAAGTTTTGCTTATCTTCTCGCAATCGAGCAAAACGAGAGATCAATTCAGGCTGCTTGGCATCTCGTAACAACTCTTCTATCTGCTGCTGAGTTTGCTGACTATTGAAGGTAGAAATAGCCGACACATCATTGGTAGTCACGGCATTCCAATACAATTGCGTCGGCATTGGCAGACCGGTTTTAAGTCTCGAGTCCATTCCAAACAATGGCATAAAATGCTTACCGGCAATGCGTATGTCTAAATCATTTCCCCCAACACGCTCACCAGTATGAGCCAGAAAATCCTCTTTACGATCGAGTTTTTCAGCATAACTTGGCCCCATTCTCACCATGGCACAATCCGTCGTACCACCACCAATGTCGACCACTAAAACCGTTTTGTCTTGCTCGAGTCTGGTTTCAAAATCTAACCCTGCAGCAATCGGCTCATATAAGAACTCAACGAACTCAAACCCGGCTCGTTTACTGGCCGTTGTCAGAATATCCAGGGCTTGACGATTACTTGCTTCCGCATTGATACCTTGAAAATTAACGGGACGGCCGATGACGGTTCGAGTCAAACGCTGCCCCAATACGGCTTCGGCTTTTCGTTTAACATTCTGCATCATGCACGCCACCACATCCTCAAAGAAATGAATGTGTTCACGACGTAAACCCGACCCGCCTAAAAAAGACTTTGGCGATTTAACAAAATAGCCCTCTTCTGGAAAATCATAATATTCAGCAAAGGCTTTTCGGCCAAAAAACAACACTTGATCGTCCTGCCGGATATCCTCTTCTCGACGCACTCGCTGTGCTCGTAACAGTGCGGCTTGCCTATCATGAAGAAAGGCTTGGCGTTGCGCTTCATCAAGCATATTATGGCCAACGGATTCCGTTATTAAGTCTCGATCGAGTGCGTATAACGTCGATGGCAGAAACGCGTTGTTTTCTTCCAGAGGAAGTAAACGAGCTCCGTTATCTGACATAACACTCATTGCGCAATTAGATGTGCCATAATCGAAACCACAAATCATTTGATAAACCTGACCTTATATTCACTAACGTTTCAAAAACAGCGGACGATAACATAGAGAGAATGGACTGTCAGCTAAGCGGATCCAACAAAAAAATGTGTCAATGACATCATAAGAATAAACCAGACAAGCGCAACGAAAGAATAAAAAACGCACTCAAAGGAACAATGCTGAGACCACCATAAATTTAGTCTTTATGGATAACACACTAACTACCCAGGAGCAGATGATGCACCTTTCACTACAAAGCAAAATCATGTTACAAGCTATACTCGTTGCCGTTATTATTGCAATCGGAGTCGGTGGCGTATCCTTCTACGATTTCACCACCAGCAGTGAAGCTAAAATCAAATCGGAAGCGAGTTCACAGGCGGAATCCATCTCCACATACATTAACGCTTGGTCAGATGATCGTTCAAACACGATGAAGGCCGTCAAACAAAAAATTGAAAGGGCATTAACGGCCAACCCACAAGTAAACGAACAACAAATTCTCGATATATTGCAACAAGCACAAACCAGTTTAAGTTTTGGCATGACCTTTTTAGGGCTTGAAAATGGCGCTATGTATCGACACGATCCCTCCTTAAACAGTGCGGATTACGACCCGCGAGTTCGCAGCTGGTACAAAGACGCCAAGAGCAAAAAATCGGCTTATGTCACCGCACCCTATATTTCTTCGTCAACAAAAAAACTCTCTATGACCTTTGTTGAACCCATCATAGTCAATGGGCAGTTTAAAGGTGCCATTGGTGGGTTGGTATTTTTAGACGACTTATTGAATAAAATCACCGCGTTGAAAGTGCTTGGTAATGGCTATAGCACCTTACTTGATGGCAACGGAAAAATCATTGCGCACCCAGACAAAGCGCTTATTCTAAAAGAAGCCACTGAGTTATCCCCTAATCTAACAGCCAACTTTTTAAATGAGGCCCGACGCACGGCTAAATTCACCAATCTAACGATCCAAAATCAAGAAGTCTTAATGTACGCCAGTAAAATTAAGAACAGCCCTTGGGTATTAGGATTGATGATGGACCAAAAAACCCTAGATGCCCCACTTTACAAACTGGGAATGAACATCCTCTTTGCAGTGGTGATTTTATTGGTGCTGGTGTCTCTCGTCGTGATGCAAATTTCACGCATTTTATTAAAAGACTTACGACGCGTTTCTGAAAGTATGGCGCAAATCGCTCAAGGTAATGGAGACCTTACTCAGCGTTTAACAACCCATTCAAAAGACGAAATTGCAGAACTGGTCAACAACTTCAATCACTTCGTTGCCCTACTACAAACCACCATTTCACACTTAAAAAAAATCGGCGTGGATTTATCTGACCAAGCCAATGCCTCTTATCGTTCATCGCAACAGAGTGCTGAAAAACTGGAAGAGCAACAAGGCAATATTTCCATGGTGGCCACAGCCATCCATGAGATGGCCCAAGCCACACAAGAAATTGCCAGCAATGCCACTAACACAGCCAATAATGCAGATGAAACAGTCAACGCAAGCACTCTAGGACAACAACAAGTCCTGAAAAGCCAAAACAGCATTCGTGCTTTAGCTTCAGACATAGAAGGGGTTGCAGAGGTTATTAATAACTTGAGCCAAAACGCCGATGGTATTAATACCATCCTAACCACCATCTCTGGAATCGCTGAGCAAACCAATTTACTGGCACTAAATGCCGCAATCGAAGCCGCTCGAGCAGGTGAACAGGGTCGAGGATTTGCCGTCGTCGCAGACGAAGTTCGCGTCTTGTCACAACGTACCTACAGCTCCATTGAAGAGATTCAGTCCATGATTGAGGCACTTCAAGGCATTACGAAAGACGCAGTAGGTAAAATCGAATTAAGTCATAACAAAGCGGAAAGCAGTGTATTGGATGTCAATGAAGCAAAAAACAGCCTAGACCAGATCCAACACTCGGTTGCCATGATCAATGATCGTGCAGCACAAATCGCCACCGCAACGGAAGAACAAACCAGTGTTACAGCGGAAGTGAATCAAAACACGGCTGACATTCAACAAAGTGCCACCGAACTGGTCACACTGGCTTCAGACAGTGCGACCCGCGCTGAAGACCTCAAAACACTTTCAGACGACCTAATGAAAAACATTAATCACTTTCGAACCTAATCTTGTTTTTCACTCTTTAAAAATAAAAATGCCTGACAGTTTCGCTGTCAGGCATTTTTTTGATCACCCATCAATTATGTCTAGTAAAATGTTATACCAAAGGTGATACACCAATGACCGCTTTATGTAAGAAGAACACAATGGCAAACCAAGACACCATCGCAAAGACAAACGCCATTAGGTTATATTGCACGCCACCTTCTTCACGTACCACCCCGTTACGACGATCACGACGTCGATAAACAGCAAAACTGACCACAGACCAAACCAATAAACTGCCGAATAAAATGACGTCCGCTAATGTGCCATTACTCATCAAGTGCGCAAAAGCCCACAATTTAACAGCAATTAAAAACGGGTAACCCATTTTAGATTTCAAGCTTGTCTTTGGTATCATCGCCGATCCAAGAGCAAATAAAGCCACTAACATCACTAAGGCGGAAATATGCTGAACAACGATCGGAGGGAACCACAACCAGATAGGCTCAAGACGCATTTTCTGGTAACCCAAAACAATCAACGCTAACGACAACACACTCAACAAAATAAAACGCGTGCGCCACTGCACCAAGCCCGTTTTCTCTAGGTGCATATCACGCCAGTTTGGCGCCACTACACGTATCGAATGAACGCAGATAAAAATCACCAAACCCACAACTAACATCAACATTAAACATGCCCTCTCATTATCCCCACTCGCTATAAAAGCCACCTAGCCTATAGCAAAAAAACGAACAGGATTATAAAGCAGATCACTGAATAAGGATAACGACTAAATTTGCACAAAAATCGCACATTGGCGTTACAGACAGAAAAAACCGCTAAATGACGTTAAAAAGCGATTAAAAGACAACCAGAAAGCTAGAAAATCCTCACTTGTTTGCTAGAATACCGACTTTTTTACAATCGAGCTGGTGCCATGATCAAAACCCCCTACTACCTCATAGACAAAGCGGCTTTATTAAAGAATTTAGAGAAGATTGCCTATGTGCGAGAAAACTCTGGTGCCAAGTCTTTATTAGCGTTGAAATGCTTTGCAACTTGGTCTGTATTTGACCTGATGCAAGAGTATATGGATGGCACCACATCTTCCTCTCTATACGAAGTGACATTGGGCAAAACTCGTTTTCAAGGGGAAACCCATGCCTACAGTGTGGCTTACTCTGATGAGGAAATCGAAGACGTATTGGCACACTCTGACAAAATCATTTTCAACTCGATTGGTCAATTAAATCGCTTTAAAGACATAAGCGAAAACAAGACTCGCGGTTTGCGCGTCAACCCACAAGTCAGTACGTCGGAATTCATCATTGCCGATCCAGCCAGACCCTTCAGTCGTTTAGGGGAATGGGACCCTGAACAAATCAGCAGCGTCATTAATGACATCTCTGGCTTCATGTTCCACAACAACTGTGAAAACGACAGCTTTGAACGTTTTGACGAGATGCTTAATTTGATCGAACAACGCTTTGGTCACCTGATTGCACAAGTGAAGTGGGTGAGCTTAGGCGGCGGCATTCACTTTACAGGGGAAAACTACCCACTTGACCGCTTTTGCCAACGTCTAAAAGCTTTTGCCGAACAGTACGACATTCAAGTCTATCTTGAACCAGGTGAAGCCAGTATTACTAACAGCACAACCCTTGAAGTCACCGTGCTGGACACCTTATTCAATGGCAAAAATTTGGCCATCGTCGACAGTTCCATTGAAGCCCACATGTTGGACTTATTAATCTATCGTGAAAACGCCAAAATGCAGCCTAACGACGGCGAGCATCAGTACATGGTGTGCGGAAAATCCTGTCTTGCAGGTGATATTTTTGGGGAATTCAACTTTACTAAACCTCTTAAGGTGGGAGATCGCTTGTCTTTTCAAGACGCAGCGGGCTACACCATGGTGAAGAAAAACTGGTTTAATGGCGTCAAAATGCCATCCATAGCCATACGCCAACTGGATGGCAGCATCGAACTCGTCAGAGAATTCGACTATCAAGACTTTGAACAGAATCTGTCTTAACTCTACAGACTCAATTTTTGGAGAGAGTGTTACTATGAAAAAAAATGTCCTCATTATTGGTGGCGGAGGCGTGGCGCGCGTCGTCGCTCACAAATGCGCTCAACACAACGACACACTGGGCAATATCGCAATTGCTTCACGTAGCGTTGCGAAATGCGACGATATTGTAGCCAGTGTCCTAGACAAAGGCAGTATGAAAGTCGAAGGCCGCATTCAAGCATTTGCCCTAGACGCTCTAGACGTGCCAGCCACTGTGAAATTGATTCAAGACACCGAATCTCAAATCGTCATCAACGTCGGTTCTGCCTTCATTAATATGTCTGTTTTGGAAGCCTGTATCGAAACCGGTGCCGCTTACCTAGACACGGCGATCCACGAAGAACCTGAAAAAATCTGTGAACAGCCACCTTGGTACGCCAACTACGAATGGCAACGCCGTGAACGTTGTAAAGACAATAGCATTACTGCCATCCTTGGTGTTGGTTTCGATCCAGGTGTCGTCAATGCTTATGCTGCATTGGCCTACAATGACTACTTTGACAGCGTCAGCGATATCGACATCATCGACATTAACGCGGGTAGCCACGGTAAATACTTTGCCACGAACTTTGACCCTGAAATCAACTTCCGTGAATTTACTGGTCGAGTTTACTCTTGGCAAAACCGCCAGTGGCAAGAAAACAAAATGTTTGAAATCAGCCGTACCGATGATCTTCCTGTTGTTGGTCAGCAAACCGCTTACATGACCGGCCACGATGAAGTGCACTCGTTATCACAGAACCTAGACGTACCAAATGTACGTTTCTGGATGGGCTTCGGCGAGCATTACATCAACGTCTTTACGGTATTGAAAAGCTTGGGACTCTTGTCTGAGCAACCAGTAAAAACCGCAGAAGGCCTAGAAGTTGTGCCATTAAAAGTGGTTAAAGCGGTATTGCCAGACCCTTCTTCTTTGGCACCGGAATACACAGGTAAAACCTGCATTGGCGATGTGGTGAAAGGCATCAAGGACGGTGAAGAAAAAGAAGTCTTCATCTACAACGTGGCCGATCACAAAGACGCTTACAACGAAGTGGGCAGCCAAGGTATTTCTTACACCGCTGGTGTGCCACCGGTAGCGGCAGCCATTTTGGTGGCCAACGGTACTTGGGATGCCAAAGAAATGCGCAACGTTGAGCAACTAGACCCGAAACCTTTCCTAGGTTTGTTGAACGACATGGGTCTGCCAACTCGCATTAAAGACGAAAACGGCGACCGCCCTTTTACGCTTTAAGCCTCCCTTATTTCAGGAAAGCTTATCGTTAGCAAATGAACATCCCCAGTGAGTCTTCTCTCTGGGGATTTTTTATGCGTGATGACGGATTAACCAGCTCATTTAGGGATGCGATGCAAAGAGGCTTTCGTCTTTTCCAAAGCTTGCCTTGGCGTCATTTCCCATACCCTCACAAAGGCTTTATAAATCCCCCACAAAAACAGCAAAGGCATGACCAAGGTTTTGAGAAGAAACAGCGCCATCAAGTTTAAAAACATATCCATGGAAGCATTCAATGAATCCACATACCCCAAAATTTTATTCTTTGCGGCCATGGTCACACGGCTAAAACCAGTGGTAAGACTTTCAAAGGTACTCATTGAGTTATTCATGCGCTCTGTTAATGAAATCATTTCATTGGCAACGTCTCGCTCCTGATCAAGCAAACCAGTCAGACGGATACGTTGACGTCGAATCTCATCGTTCAATTGATCTAACTTGGATTGCACGGCTTTAAGCTCAGCTGAGCGATTAAACAAGCTGTTAAAGGTTCCTTCTTCTGTCGCCAACGTCGATTTTTGTTCGCTCAAGGCTGCTTTTTCTTCATCAAGTCTGGATAACGCTTTACGCAGCAAAGACATTTGTTCTAACAGTGCCTCCTGCTTTTGCCTTTCTCTCTGTAAATCAAGAGCCGCCTGCGCCTTTAATTCGGCCGTTAAATCCAAAGATTGATCGAGTTGATCTGGTGCAACCGGAAAGCCTTCCAGCGCCAAATTGTTTTGTTCAATACGCGGTTCTACAAACGCGCTGTCCACCCAACTGCTCGCCAACGCCACTAAGGCAATGGAGAACTTACACAAACAGGCAAATAAGAACACACGATAGATAAAAACCAAGCCACTGAGAGAAAAGTAATAGCAAACTAAGTAGAGCACACCAGACACACTGATAAAGACTTTGAAATACAGAGTTTGGAAGATTTCCACGAGAAATTTTTGAATCAATAACGACGAAATGGCGTACTTCATGATCGTGGAAAAGTCTTCCACCAAATCGTTCAATGGATCCAGCATTTCACCAATCTGAATCGAGCCAACAATGGGAACATTGAGTGTGACGGTCGACAACACAGACACAGTGGCATTGAACAATCTGGCCAAGCCAAAGGACACAGAAGACGTCACTAACGAGGCATTTATGTAGTCTTCGGCGTAACTGTCTACCACTCCGACCCAAGCCAGCACAATCACGACTGACACAAGTAACAAAGCGCGCCATCTTGTAAACCACTGCTCCATACCCTTCCCTTCATATCGTAATTTTTCGATTCAAGATAAGGACATTAGCTTATTTTTTAATCGATTGCGAAGCATGCGTGGGGACTTACGTCTGAACCTATCTCCCAATGCGATGATAAAAATTCGACAGGGAAAGTAGACAAGAGCCGAAGCCGAATATTCGATGACAACACACCGATATTGCACATTGAAGGCATGATCTGCTGACCAAACAACCAAAGAACAGGGCTGACTTCTAGCCCCCCTGTTCATTGTTTTTAGGTGAAGTGGTTTGCTGAGGATAGGTAAAGCGTATAGAAGTTGTGGGGTTGGGAGTTTGACGCCTCAAACACCAGCAGCGTTTACGCTGTCTGAGTGCTTTGACTTGTTAGCATTATTACCTACTACCGGTGACTCTGGGAGTTTATATTTATTTCCTTTTCCTAATATTTTGTAAGAAACTTTATGTACCTTTTCGATAGGTATTTCAATGATGACCGAAGAATTATTGCTCATTAATATCAAAGACTTAGTTGTTCTTAAAAGCATGTAGTAGTCGTCAGAAATACTATCATCTTCCTTGAAGGAAATTGTAACCTTGGAACCACCGCCATAACCAACAAGCCTTAAAAATTCTGAATAATAATTGACGTTAAATAACAGAAAAAATGAAAAGGCATAGAACAGTATTGCCGATGATATTGAAACCCACCACACTGCCTTTTTGCTCCATGTAGTAAGAAGAGCAATCAATATATAAATACCAGCAAAAACACCAATTTTTAATGCATCAGGTTCGCCCTCTACTCTAAAGAAAATATAGAATCCCAGAAAAAAGCCAATCGCCACAATAAATGAAAATAAAATTGCTAGTTTTGATGAAAAGCTTTTTAATTTAGAAATAGCATCGCCATGTTCGAAGCTTGGGATTTTAATCAGTCCCAGTGTGATTTTCCTAATTAAGCTAAGGACTGAATTTACAACCCCAGAAATCTGTCTTAGATAACTCGCTAATTGCACAGCAATTGCTGAAGCAATAAATCTAGAAATCAGAAATATTAGCGCTATAATTACAGTTAAAAAGAGACTTCCAGCTGTGACTGCAGTTTTTAAATAAGGTATCCCCTCTAGTGGGGGTCTTATCCCAAGCTGTATTGCATAGCTGTAGGTTGCATACTCACTTAAGAAACCAATAAGACCTGGGCCTAAAATAATCCCTATAATAGCCCCAAGAATTAGCTTCAGTGGAAGAGCCAATCCAATATATTTTTCCCAGAGTTCTTTGATCAAAGATATTTCCTATCCTGTATGCTAACGCCTCAATAACCGGCGCAGCTATGCTGCGTCCGGCGCCGTAGGCGCGAAGTTGATTGACTTGTTATGTTGTTGTGGCACTTTCTTCCGTCTCTTCATGACTGTTATTACTTTGCGGTACAGCTGGAAAGTCAACTAGACCAACTGAACCAAAAATGGCTTTGCGGCACTTAGTTGCAAATCTTGCATCTTTATTATCTTTTAAATACTTGGCCACTTTAAATAAGTCTGGAGTAAAAACTAGAGCAGTAGAGCTTGTAGTTGAGGCAGAAAGACATTTTTTCGTAAAGGGGTCGGACCTGTCTTCCAATGGAAGTAACCGATAAGCATTACCAAAAAGCACTGGTTTGGCGGGCTCGTCAACATCCTCTCGTTCGAGATCTTCATGGATATTTAGAGCCAGCTGGCGCAACTTATCAATATTTATTGCTTTGTTATCCTTCCCTTCGGCCTCTCCAATTAATCTACCTTCCTTGGATTCAAATACTGCATCAAATTCAGATTCCCCGTCGTCGAATTGAGAGACTTTGAACCCTATTACTTGCAGAGCGTCAAGGATAGCGAACTCCAATGGCTTTCCTTTCTCGAATAATAAATGCCTAAATCGTTCAAGCTCCCTAACCTCATCCATAATGGATTCTTTCTCTGCTTGCACTTCTTCAAGTTTCTTTTCTACTTTTAATAACTTTTGAGCCTCGCCCTGTTCTTTCTCTAGTTTATATGCCGTATCCTTAGCCCAGTCAGGTTCAGGAGTTAGTTCCCCCTGTGAGTTTATAGCCTTACCTAGTGATACTATGCTTTTAATAAACTTCGCAGAAAACTGCAGAGCCTCAGCTGTCCAATCTCCTTCATTTTCTTCGTCTTCCTCTCCAACAAAAAATGATTCAGGATAAAAATCTATATCAGGTAAACATACCAACGCTCCGTTCGAATTTTTCGAACGAATTACAGTACCAACTGTTTTATCTCCGTGCTTGGTAACCAGGCACGGAGTAAATTCACCCTCAAGAATTACGTTGTACGATGAGACGCTAGAAAACTCACTCCAGTATGCAGATATGATTTCAGAGGCTTTTGGGGAAAGTTTTACTTCTTTGCCCTTAGAGATGAAAGGCTTAAGGTTTAGAGGAATTGACTGATAGTTGTCATAGCCTGTTACGATTCGTGTAGTTTTTTGATTTCTGCCTGTGCCTGAGAACTGTTTTTCGCCTGTCGCAATACTTAGTTGTTTGAGTTCACTCAAGAATATAATTACTAGTTTACCGTGATCTACCGCAGACTTAATTTCTCTTCGCCAATGCTCTGACTGGGCCTTGAGTTTGAATGACGCATCATCAGACAAGCACGGCTTTCCTTGGAACATGCTCTCAGCGCTGAAAATGTAATCATTTATATCAAGTTTAAAAAGAATTATGTCCCAATCCAACAATGAAATATCTGAGTCAAATTCACTAAACCCAATGTCTTCATCCGCGAGACCGAACCCAATAGTTAATATATTTTTCTTTGCCATGGATTATCCATATCTATGAGTACAACATAACGCCGCATTCAGCGGCTTGTCCGCTGCAATGCCTTGTTAGTTTTCGTGTTTAGTTACCGCTCGAATTATTTCTGGGATATCGTCATACGTTTCATACCATATAATTGTAACCCCCAGTTCCTTCATAAGTTCCTCGTTAAGAGTATGATGGCGCTCTAAGAACTTATCAGCAGCGTCCGTATTTTGTATGACTTTTGATTTTTTCCCATTTTTATTCTCATAACAAAATTCACCAGAAGAAAGTCTTTTCATAAACGCAAAATGCTTACTTCTTTCAATATTTTTTGAAGATATATCGAGTAGCCGCCTCAAATTCGGATCGGTCATTGATAAGCCAACCATAAGACAATTGCTTTCCCTAAAAGAATTGAGTTGAACTAGATTTGACCAATGGTATGAATCTGAATAAATTTGATGATAACCCTCTTCCGAAAAAACTAAGGTTGAATTATCTAATCCATCATATGCTTTCCGATCTTCCGGCAAGAAACCATGGACATGGTAGACTGGAAGCTCATCGGGGTCATAACTTTCATTATCTGTATAAATGCACCTATGTAATATTGCATTGTTACTTAACTGCCTTTCGAGAAGGTCATCGAAATTGTAAGTAACAACTGATTTCACTTTCGCTCCTGTACGTCTCGGTAAACACATGGAGGCAATTGACTTAATTAATTCAGAATCTATTGGAAACTTATTATTTCTGAGCTTGTAGAGATTCTTTGTTACTGCTTCTATAAATTCTTTTGCTTCACCATCTCCCTTCGACAGCCCTTTTCGGAGATACCTAGCCGCCATTAATGCCGAAGGCTCATCAATACTATTCAGTCTACTGACAAGATCACTAATATCTTTATCTCCCATTGCAACATCATCATCAAACTCCTGTGTAAGATAAGTAACAAACAATGAGTTCAGCAATGTATTCCAATCTGGCATCCCGGCACTACTTGAAACACCTGCGCCTAGAAATAATGAGAATTGACCTTTTTTATAACAGCTTTTAAGGTTTTCAACTATTTCTTCTCTCTCATGCTTCCAGTCTCTAATAGGCTTAGATATAGCTGAAGATAACCTCAGGGCAAAAAGGTTATTTGCAATTTTATTAACTACCTTCCTGTTCTTAGAGGCAACCTTATTTAGCTCTGCTGGCCCCCAAAATGTTACTTTAAAAGGCAGGTTATTTCGGCTTAATTCATCTTCTACGCGAAATAAAAATTTTTCCGATATCGGCTTAGCTGAGACGATGAGAACGTTTTCGAAATTATTCTCGGTATATTCGTTCAAAAGCCTGTATATCGACCTCTCTATAAAATGCCTTACAGGCAGCCTTGCTAGATTAAATTTTATTTCTATTAATGTTGGGCCAACAAACTGATCAAATCCATCAGGTGCAAACGCATCTCCATATTTCATCGAGTCAGTAGCAATCAAAAGTTTCTTTTCTTGACTCTCAATATGATGCTTTAACAAATGCTGGACGAAAGTTTCAAAGGAGTAATAGCTTTTAGGCCCCCCTTCGTCAATACCAGCAATAATGTCATCAATTATCATTAAATTCGCATCCTTTCTAGAAAACTAACATTTTTAATAGTGCGCATGCGCGTTTAGACAATTCCAAAATTTCGCCAAGACCTTTATAAACAACTGAAAAGTAATGTTTTTATTAACCTATTCACAAAATCCAAATCTGGAAAAACGAGCATGCGCGTTATTTTTGCTGGAGATATTCTTATCCATTGATACTAAAAGACTTTTTCTTTTTCTACCAGCGTAAACGTGCAAAACTGTGATTATTTTTTAGACAAAGCGAGCCAATCATTGGCAACCTCAAAAATAAACTTTATCAAAGTATAGTTTTTGATGACTGCTCACAAGGTTACGTCTGATGGCGCTGCGCTGATCAGACCTACGTTTCGTTGTTAGTGGTGAGCCAATTTGAGGCTGCTGGACTAACCCCATCCTAACCTTCCCCTTGAAGACATAAGGGGAAGGAACAGGAGAGTTCGTCATGTGTGAAACGCTTTTAAACGTAAAAAGAGATAATGAGCCTGTCAGCAAAAAATGCTCGACACGTTCCTGAATGTGCGAAAGGATTTAAGCGACTTTTTGGTTACTTTTGTGGCGCTAGACAAAAGTTACCCGCCTAGCAGGGCGGAAAAAAGCTCCCCGACCAAAGCTAATGAGAAGCACATGAACAAACCTCAGGCAAAGATAAAGAAGCTCCCCCAACCAAAGCCAACCAGAGGAAACGAACAAAATACCGGGCAGAGAGAAAAACTAACTGAATACCGGGCAAAGAACAAAGCTGCTAACATAAACGCTCAAAAGTCGACCAAAATAAGGAAAACAAATGAGTCTGATTTGCGAATTGAATGATTTACGACGCTTATATCACCAACGCGTTCCTAAGATGTTTCAAGGCTATTGCGAGTCAGGTTCTTGGACACAACAAACCCTTAAGTTAAATACCTCCGACTTCGATCACATCTTGTTTCGCCAAAGAGTGGCACGAGATCTAGAGCCACGCTCACTCGCCACTCAACTGGTGGGGCATAATGTGAAAATGCCATTGGCCTTAGCCCCAGTCGGTTTATTGGGTATGCAGCATGCTGATGGGGAAATCCTCGCCGCCCAAGCCGCAGAAGAGTTTGGTGTGCCTTTTACCCTATCAACAATGAGCATATGCTCAATAGAAGCCGTCGCCGCCAAAACGCAATCGCCTTTCTGGTTTCAGCTTTACGTGCAGAAAGACCGTGAGTTCACCAAGAAACTGATCGATCGAGCCAAAGCCGCCGGCTGCTCTGCATTGGTCGTAACATTAGATTTGCAAATGATTGGCCGTCGCCATGCCGACCACAGAAACGGCATGACAGCACCGCCGAAATTAACCATTCCAAACTTGCTCGACATTGCCCGCCGCCCTCGTTGGGCAATGAATATGCTAAAAACCAGCAATCGAGGATTTGGTAACATTCAGGGCTGTGCCACCGGCGTGGACGACATGAACGACCTAATGAAATGGACAGCGAGTTCATTTGATACCAAGTTAAGCTGGGAGGACATCTGCTACTTCCGCGACCTATGGCAAGGTCCACTCATCATCAAAGGCATTATGGAAGTGGAAGACGCTAAAGAGTGCGTCAAATTAGGCGCTGATGCGATCGTTGTATCCAATCACGGCGGTCGACAGCTGGACGGCGCTCGTTCTTCTATTAGCACCCTACCTGAAATCGTTGCGGCAGTTGGCGATCAAATTGAAGTCTGGCTAGACAGCGGCATTCGCAGTGGTCAAGACATCATCCGAGCAAAATCCCTCGGCGCGAAAGGTGTGATGGTGGGGCGTCCTATGGTGTATGGCCTTGGTGCTATGGGCAAAGCCGGTGTTACCCGTATGTTAGACATCTTTCACGAGGAAGCCGAACTCACCATGGCCTTCATCGGCCACCGAGACATCGAAAAAGTTTGTCGTGACGACATCGTGTTTCAACATGAAAAATTTCGCCATACAACGTAAGTTATAAGTACAAAACTCGATCAATATCCCCTAACGAAGAAGGCCCAACTTGCTCACAAGTCGGGCCTTCTTTATATGGCAATTCGAAGTCTAGTCAATCTCCATTCTCTTGACGACGGTCTAAACCTTAAAGGCTTGCGCTTTAGCTTGATAATCATGTGTCACTCGAGCAATGTCATCACTCTTACCTGCTAGGTCACTCATTAAGTGAGACAAGGACTCAATGGCTTGGAAGTTTTCACGAATTTTGGCATTAATAGACAGAATCACTTGCTCTTGCGCAATGATTTCATCCGCAATGTCCTTGCTTGAAGAAGACACTTCACCGGCATTTTTCGAGCGCAACATCAACCCCTCAGACATGGTCAAAGCGTGCTCCACATTCACACTGGTTCTGGCTTTACCCGCTTCCATAGAGGAAACCGTCTGGCTGACACTGTAATTTAGACGATTTAATACCGCTTCAATTTGATCTGTCGAATCGCTTGAGCGTTGTGCCAAGGTTCTAACTTCATCGGCCACAACGGCAAAGCCTCGTCCAGATTCCCCAGCCCTAGCGGCTTCGATTGCGGCATTCAATGCCAACAAGTTAGTTTGTTCGGAAATACTTCGAATCGACTCCAGTAATTGAGTGATGGCTCCTACATCTTCCGTTAGAGCTTGCAGATGATTAGCAACTTGGCTGATGTCTTGCTCTAACAACTCAGTGTCTTTCATGATAGTGAGTGCTTTTTCACTGTCTTGTACTGTTTCATTCTCCAACGCACCCACAATGTCAGCAGAAGCACGACTGCTTTCCGCAACATCCTGCATGCTTATTGCCACACTTTCCGTTGACTCTGCAGAATATTGCGAGCGTTGCTTACTTTCATGGGTACTGGTATTCGCTTCATCGGCAGTATCATGAATCGACTTACTGGTACTAACCAAGACTTCTGCGATACGCTGATATTCCACAAACAAACCGGACAAACGATCCAGTAAAGCGTTCAGTGAATGTTCTGCACTGGAAGAAGGCCCAACCACACGAACAGTCAAATCACTAGTCGCTGAAATGGTTTCAATGGCATCGGCGATTTTGTAGTTAGCAGAACTCTCTTTGCTCATCAAATACGCCATGTAAATCAATACACCAGCTTCAGCACCGGCAAACAAGCAATGCACTAACATCAACCACATACTATGATGACCAGCAAACACAGTGATTGGCATATCACCTAACATCACACCGTTCATTTGCACAAACATGAAGCCAATATGGTAAACCGCAGTGGTTAACAAAGCGGCAACAATTGGCTGCCATTTTTGATAAATCAAAAAGATCGCCATGGTGGCAAAAATATGGAAATGCATTTCAACCAAACCCAACTGACTTTGGATCAGCAAGGATGACACGCACATCATGAGCACGGCTGAAAGGATTGAAAAGATCAACTGCCCCTTGAATAGGCTGTAGATTATTTGCGTAGCAAACAACACAAACACGGCGGACGCTAAACTAAAGCCAAGCAGTTGTTGCCCCACCATGCCGCTGATAGCGAGGACGGGGACTTGAACTAACAAGCCACAATAAATAAAAAAATCGTTTTTCAACACTCGATTATGAGTCATTACCATCACCACAACAGCCAGATTAAAAGATATAACTCAATGAATTATATACAAGATTCCTCGATCACGTAATAAATTTCGAAGCTTCCGTATTGAGATACGCTGACGTCGTTACGTAACAAAACACATAAAAATTTCAGTCTGTGCACGAGGTTTCCATGAGCATGAAAAACTTAAACTGTGAATAGGAAACTTTCTACTGAATGGTACAAGCCGTTGTCATTGAATCAATTCTCTTTTCAAAAAAATTTGTTTCCTATTGAAGGCAAGACTAAAACAAAAATGCTTTGATTCGATTTAGATTACTCTTCATAATTTTCTTTTATCTTAAAAAAATAGGGCACATCATAAAATACTAAAAAAACTCAACGATAAGACTTGACACAAAAGCATTTCATAAAAAAGGGTTAATCAAATAGATATTAAAATTTATAAAGCAACATATCCCCTAATAACTTTTTCTGCCATTATTTGAGAAGAATAAATTACTAAAAAGCAGTTTATTTCAATCCTATTTAAGGCTTTTTACGCTTTAGAATATCTATATTTTCATCTGAGATATAAGCGATATTTTGCCCTGAAAGTATGAAAAATAATTTTGCCGTTTCTTCTAATTCTTCAGCGTTATCTACAGCATCCAATAAGTCTTTTCCTGAAACAATTGGCCCATGATTAGCTAATAAAAAAGCACTATTATTCTTCGCCAACTCACCAACACTAACAGCAATCTGTTTGTCTCCTGGATTATAATAAGGAATTAAAGGAAGCTGGCCTACTCGCATGACATAGTATGGAGTAAAAGCTCGCATCACGTTCTCCGAGTCCAAGCCTTTTAAACAAGACAAAGCGGTTAAGTAAGTGGAATGTAGATGAACCACAGCATTGCAGTCAGGACGATTACGGTATAACTCTAAATGAAAAGCGACTTCTTTGGACGGTCTATTACCGGCTAAATGCTCTCCACTCATAGAGACTACAGAAAGGTTATCTGGCTCTAAACGCCCAAAAGAAGCACCTGTTGGCGTAGTAAGGAGTCTATTGTCATCAATTTTAACCGATAAATTGCCTGCGCCCCCCGTAGCATACCCTCTATCAAACATGGATTTTGCCAAGGCAACAACCTGTATTCTTTGTTCTTGTTCTGTCATGTTATTTCGCCTTTCACTCAAGCTAAACTTAAAATTTTTACAACACCTTACGATGCTAACGGTTAGACATTAAGGGATTCTTTATCATACAAATACAATGATGCGGTTTATTCCCTTGGATATTTACTGCATCATTTCTAAGGCTTTTTCAAAGAAAAACTCATCGCCAAAATTTCCAGACTTTAGAGCGATCAATTTTGGAACATCACCCACCATTTCAGTAAGAGGCACGCCCGGAGCAATACTGCCCCCTATTTTTAAGACACTTGGATTAAGTGCTTTAACCACGGCACCAGAAGTTTCGCCACCAGCCACAATAAATTTCTTCACCCCTCTTTGAGAAAGCGCGGCAACCAATTCCGCCATAAAGTTTTCCACTAATTCACTCGCTTCTTCAACGCTCAATAGCTCTTGGGCACGGCGAATATTGTCAGGGGTATCTGTTGCGTAAAACATAAGCGCACCAGCATTACGATTTTTCTCAAACCAAGCCAGAGCGTTTGCTAATGAATTCTGACCAGATTTGAGCTCAAGCGGGGATATTTTCATGGATAAAAAGCTTTCTTTAAATCGCGCAACTTGTTTTTGTGTCATCTCCGAACAGCTGCCCGATAAAACTACGGCTTCGCCTTTTACTTTACTCAGTTCTGCAGAATTGTTTCGGATTTCAAACAAACCTTTATCAACATAGTTTTTAGCAAGACCAACTGATAACCCTGAACCACCAGTTAATAATTTAAGATCCGCACAGGCTTCGCCAATTGTGTGTAGATCCTCATTGGATATAGTGTCAACCACCGCGTAACGATGTTTTTTAGCCAATTCCAAGAAGGCTTTTTTCACATTTTTGGCCCCTTTTGAAATAATCTCAAAAGGCACTAAACCAACAGGACCAGATGACTGAGATGCCATGACACGAAGTAAATTGGCGTCTTTCATAGGGGTTAAAGGGTGATTGCGCATACCACTTTCGCTGAGTAATTCATTGTTAACAAACAAATTTCCTTTGTACACAGTACGGCCATTCACAGGTAATGAAGGACAAAGCACCGTGAAGTCTTCTTGCAAATTATCCAGCAAAGCGTCCGTCACAGGACCTATATTACCTTTATCGGTGGAGTCAAACGTCGAGCAATATTTAAAATAATACTGTTCACAATTAAGTGCTTTTAACCATTCAAGCGCTTCAATAGATTGCGTAACCGCTTGTTGAGATGGAAGTGTTCGTGATTTCAGCGCAATGACTATGGCATCCACATTTGACAAATCAACAGGTTCTGTTGGGACACCGATCAATTGAACGGTTCTCATGCCGGATTGCACTAAAAAGCTTGCTAAATCTGTCGCACCAGTAAAGTCGTCTGCAATGCAACCTAATAAAACGCTCACAATAAACTCCTTATTTATAGACAGTCCTAACAAAAGTAGGAAAATCTAACTTAATTTATTTTATTCCATGCTTGCACATCTTTTTTAACAACCATGCTGGCCGTTTTATCACTAAAATCACTAAAGTGATCTGAGGCTAAGTGCGCATCAAAACTGGCTTTTGTGCTGTAAATTTCATATAGGAAAAAAGGCACCGTTGTTCCGTTTCCTTCTCCTACTGCGACATCAAAAAGATGACACTCACTTTCTTTTGTTAATGAATCCACTGCTTGCTTATTTACCAATGTTGAAAATTCTTCCATATTTTCTTGATAAACAATAAACACCACCGTAATTACATACATCGAAAACCTCAGCCATGAAATAATAAAAAACCATCGCGAAAGGGGTTGAAAGTGAGACAACCCCACACCTTTTTGTTCTATATAAATGTGTATCAAATATACTGTTGCCCTCACTATTTTTTGAATAATGAGATCAGCGATTTTTTACAACTTTGATAAAACGGCATTTTTGTCATAACAATTAAAACGATCACAGAGATCAACGCGATGGAAATAGGACGTTCAATGAATGGCATTAAGCTACCTTCCGACACCATCAATGCTCGACGTAAGTTCTCATCTGCCATTGGTCCTAAAATTACACCGATAACCAGCGGAGAAATGGGGTATTTCATTTCGTCTAAGAAGTAGGCAAATACACCAACAATGACCATGAGGTATAAATTAAAGATATTTAGACCCAACGCGTAAGAACCCAAAATACACATCAAAGTCACGACAGGAAGGAAAATAGACGCAGGAATTTGTAAAACCTTAACCACTTGTTTTGCCAAGAACATGCCGTTTAACCACATGGCGACGGAACACAAAATAAGAATGGCGGTAACTTCTATTAAGAAATCAGGGCTTTCTATAACAATCATAGGGCCCGGTGTAATGCCATGAAGCATCAAAGCCCCTAATAGCATTGCCGCTGGAGGGCTACCAGGAATCCCCAATGTTAATAAAGGTATTAATGCGCCACCAATACAAGCATTGTTAGCCGTTTCAGACGCGATAATGCCTTGAGGCTCACCGGTACCAAAGGTTTCAGGATGCTTAGAAGTATTCTTCGCGGCCCCATAAGAAACCCAACCAGCAATGTCTTCACCAATGCCAGGGACTGCACCAATCCCAATACCGATCATTGAAGAACGAGTGATATTCGTGCGGTTTTTAAACAACGTTTTCCATTCCGGTAAAATACGCCCAAACTGTTTCATTACCCCTAGGCTTTCTTTGTTACGTAACGCTTTAATGACCTGAGGAATACCAAATGCACCAATCAAAACAGGCACGACTTCTAAACCTTGATCAAGGTCTGGCATATCGAATGTAAAGCGAGGGAAGAACTGTAATGGATCACGACCAATTGTCGACAAGCCAAGTCCGATTAAACCTGCAATCCAGCCTTTAATCACTAAATCAGAGCTTGTTAATGTGCCACTAATTATGATGCCAAATAGAGCCAACAAGAAGAATTCAAAAGAGGTAAATTGCAACGCCATTTTTGCCACCATTGGAGCTGCAACAACCAGAACCAAAATACCCAAGAAAGTGCCGATTAATGATGCCGTTGTGGTCAAACCCAAGGCACGACCACCCTCACCTTTTTGAGCCAAAGGAAAGCCATCTAATGCCGTCGCCGCCGCCGCAGCGGTACCAGGAATATTGATTAAAATCGAAGGGTACGATCCGCCATAAATGGCACCGACATATAAGCCCAGTAACGCAATTAGCGCGGTACTAACGTCCATTCCATAGGTCAAGGTTGTTAATAGCGCCACACCCAACGTCGCCGTCAGTCCGGGTAATGCGCCAAAAATAATGCCACAGAACGACGCCCCCATCAGAATCAGTAAATTTGTTGGCGATGATAAAAGAGTCAGTAACGTGTTACCAAAAACACCAAAAGAAGCCATAATTTCCATTACATATCTCTCCACACATCACGGACAACATATTTGAGATCGACCATGGGATTAATGACGATACCTTCCGTTGGTAGAGGAACAAGCATGCCTAATCGGAACATAGGACATACAATAACCGTCACTATGAGTGCCGTTTTCCAACTGATTCGCCATACTTTCATTTGCTTTGACTGTTTAGCCCATTTGAATAAAGTAACCACCATGACACCAATAAACAGCAATGCAGCCCAATCAAACAGAGATCGAGTTTCGTCCGTCAATTCCGTGCTAAACGTCACGGTCGCAAGCAGTACGCATACTACTGACCAAATCATAAAAATACGTTTTTGAAACATCGCATTGTCTGAATAAAATGCAAAAATAAAAACGAAGAGGAAGATAAATGAAGACAGCGCAAAATCCACTAATGGAACAAAACCATAAACTTGCCCTGCAATTAAGGACACTAATACAAAAAAACGCCACCAGCTTGCCGTACTTTCTTTGGCTGTCGCTGTAAGTGCATTCTTTTTAATAAAAATGATGCTCTTGATCAGCATCACAAGACCACATAAAAAAAGAACTGAAAAAATAATAATAGGAAACAGTGCGGGAGACACGTACCAAACGTTCTGTACTCCAGCATAATTACCCGTCAATGGAAAGTTCAGGCTTTCTATCATCGCAAAAGCAGAAATCCCCATTAATACTAATGCCGTTTTCATATCCGAACGACGTAAAGCCATTAACTGTTCAGGCTGCATACAACCACCTCTACACGTCCAAAACAGGACTATTGAACACGAAGAAAAGAGGAATGCTGGCGCATTCCTCTTTTATTTAGACAGTACTAATTTAGTTCAGAGACTTTAGAAATGCCTAGTTTAGAAGGGATAACCTTCGCAGCACCAAGGTCGTGTAGCGTCCATGAGAACAAGGACTCTAAGAAAGCAAATTCTTTGCTTGCTTCTTCACCACTTAGACCTGACAACACGTAGTAATTATCTTCAGCCCATTTATGAATGACTGGGCTTGCCATAGCCATTTGGAAAGCTTTGGTCAACTTAGCTTTCACGTTATCTGGCGCCTTTTGACTAACCGCTAAACCAATTGCCTGCATGATTGGCAAGTGTTTTTCAAGACTCGGAAAAGCGGTAAACGCAGAAGGAATTGTGCCGTAACCATCCAGTTTTTGATCACTTGCAACCAACATAGCCAGAGGTCTTAATTGGCCACCTTTGATAAGTTGCTGCTGCTCAGCTAGAGAAGTAATAACCAGCTCAACTTCACCTGTCATTGCTGCGGTTTGAGCCGGTGCAGAACCTGGATAAGGAATGTAGTTAAATTCAGCGCCCGTACCATTCATTAGAGCCAATAGGTTCAAATGGTGAATTGAACCTGCACCACCCGCACTGGCTTTAACTGAACGAGGGTTCTTTTTCACATCCGCTATCAACTCTTTCAAAGAGGTATATTTTGAATCCGACGCAACAGAGATTAGGTCTGGTGATCCTCCAACAATGAAAGGGTACCAAACGCTCATTTTCTGATTCCACCCACCTTGCACGGCAGAACCCACAACCGATTCAGACAGACCAACTAGCGTGTAACCGTCTGCTCTTTTCTTATTTACATAGCTCATGCCTAACGAACCAGCAACACCACCAGGTCGGTTAGTTACATTGATATTTACATCTAAAGACTTGGCCATTTCAGCAGAAATCATACGGTTAACAACATCCGTACCACCACCAGCGGACCATACAACGACGTTTGTTATATCACGCTCTGGGTAACGGTCAGCCGCTAACGAGCTGCTGGCTAACGTTGTTGCCATAATGCCAGCCGCTAATGTTGTAATGAGTTTTTGCATGTTCATCTCCAATTGATTTTTATTGTTATCGTTAGATAGAAACATCCCCCCTAACTCTCTTAAGGTCGGATTGAAATTAATTTATACATTAATAAATTTATTTTGCAATATTTTTTCAAACTCGTTATTGTTATTCAATCTTCAACACCAAATTAAAATAAGAAATGAGGGTTAGTAATGCACACTTTAGATGACATCGTTTTTTTTGGGGAAAAGCTAAAACGCCCTGAATGTGTACTAACAAATTCAGCCAATAGAATATTTACTTCTAACTGGGACGGTGGTGTTAGTATCATAGAGCCAGATGGTCACCAATGGTCCCTGTTAGCAAAAAACAGCGATTTTGAACTAAAACCTAATGGTATTTGCCTACTAGAAAATGGCGACTTTTTAATCGCTCATCTTGGTAATGAAGCAGGCGGGGTATACCGCTTAAAACAAAACGGTGAACTTACTCCTTTTTTATTAGAGATTGATGATCAACCACTCCCCCCAACTAACTACGTTCATCTAGACTTTCAAGGCAGAATTTGGATAACGGTAAGCACTCGTACCAAACCAAGGGCGGATGCCTACCGATCAGATGTTAACGATGGTTTTGTCATACTCTATGACAAAGGACAAGCTCGCATCGTTGCGGATGAATTGGGCTACACAAACGAGTGCATTGCATCACCAGATGGCCGATTCTTATACGTTAACGAAACCTTTTCCCGTCGCCTGTCACGCTTCGATATTGATGAAGACGGAAATCTCACAAACAAAACGGTGATTGCCACATTTGGCGCTGGGGTTTTCCCTGACGGTTTAGTATTAGATGATGAACACAATTTTTGGATTACCAGTATTGTCAGCAACCAAGTTATTCGCGTATCCAAAGACGGCAAAACTCAAGCAACCATGTTGATCGACGTAGACCAAGCTCATCTCGCTTGGGTAGAAGAAGCATTTAAGAACCACGTTATGGGTCGACCTCATTTAGACAATGTAAACAGTACCCTTTTGCAAAACATCTCCAGCCTAGCCTTTGGTGGAAATGACTTAAATACTCTTTATTTGGGGTGTTTGCTGGGGCATCAAGTAGCATCATTAAAGCAATCTATAAAAGGGTTAGCACCAAGTCACTGGAACTTCAAAGGCCCTAGTAGACCTAACACTAACGCATAAATTTAATCATAGCTAAAAGACTCAACCTACAATAATGAGGTTGAATTCATACTCAAACATCCATGCTATTACAATGAAAAACGCAACTAAAACAGTTAACTAAATTAAGTCGCCGAGGAGAATCAAGTGCAGAAAAAGAAGCTTCGAGTGGTCACTGTCGGAACCGGTTATTTTAGTCAGTTCCACTATGACGCATGGCATCGGATGCAAGATGTGGAAATCGTAGCACTCTACAATCGTAGTAGTACTGGAACGGCTGACACAGCAAACAAGTATTCGATTCCAGCTGTCTATACTAATTTTATTGAAATGCTAGATTCAGAAAAGCCAGACCTTATCGATATTATTACTCCGCCAGAAACGCATACAGAGTTTGTTACAGCTGCAATTGAACGTGGTATCCCTTGTATTTGCCAAAAACCTTTCACCCCTTCTTTTATGCAAGCAGAAGAGTTGACTAAGAAAATTGAAGAAAAAAAAGCCTTGGTTGTAATACATGAAAACTTTCGCTTTCAACCCTGGTACCAAGAAATAAAAAAAATGTTACTCGCGGAAAAATTTGGCCAACTATACCAAGTAACATTTATGATGCGACCGGGAGATGGGCAAGGCAAAGAAGCATATCTAGAAAGACAGCCCTACTTCCAACAAATGGAACGTTTTTTAGTTCATGAGACAGCCATTCACTGGGTTGATGTATTTCGCTACCTCTTAGGCGAAGTAAAAAGCATTTACGCGGACCTATTGAAGCGCAATCCGGTAATTAAAGGGGAAGATTCTGGGATTATTTTGTTTGAATTTGAAGACCAAGTTCGAGCAACATTTGACGGCAATCGTTTAGCTGATCACGCAGCAGAAAGTACGCGCGTAACAATGGGTGAAATGCTTATCGAAGGGAGCAAAGCTTGCTTAAAACTAGAGGGCAGTGGCAAAATAAGCACACGCCAAAAAGGTGATAGCCATTGGACACCTCATGCCTATGCTTTCACAACCAATAATTTTGGTGGCGATTGTGTCTATACTCTTCAAAGGCATGTGGCGGATCATTTACTATATGACTCAGACCTTCAAAATTGCGCACAAGAATACATCCAAAACATAAGAATAGAAGAATGTATCTATCGTTCAGCACAATTAAAACAGAAATTAAATTTATTTTAGAGCATATTACTTAAGAATCGAGCAGTATTAATGTCCATAAAAAAACCAAGAAATAAAGAGTCGTTATCAGACAAAGCTTATAGACAATTAAAAGCTAAAATTCTTGATAATGAGCTTCATGCCGGTCAACAGATGATTGAAGCTGAAGTCTCTGAGCTATTAAAAATGAGCCGAACGCCAACACGTGAAGCTATGTTAAGAATAGCGAATGAAGGGCTAATAGAATTAAAGCCAAGACATGGTATGCGCATCAAGCCCATATCGGTCACTGACATGCAAGAAATATACGAAATACTGACCGGAATTGAAGCCACGGCTGCCGCGCTATGCGCTAAAAAAGGACTAACAGAAAATCAATTAACCTTGATGCGTGATGCAGTAGAAGAAATGGATCAAGCTTTACTAGAAGATGACCTGAAACGCTGGGCCAGCTCGGATGAGCGTTTTCACCGTTATCTAGTTGAATTTAGTAATAATAAGCGCCTCAATGTTTTAGTTGGTAATTTTATTGAACAGTCTCATCGTGCCAGAATGATGACACTAAAATTTCGCCCTAAGCCGACAAACTCAAACAAAGACCATTTGGATCTTATATTAGCAATTGAGGCCCGTGATGCAGAGAAAGCGAGATTGATACATCATAATCACCGCGATGCAAGTGGCAATATGCTTATAGAGCTATTGAAAAAATACGGACTAGATAATATTTAAGACACATTTGACTAAAAAACCTCATTTTTTAGAACAATGAGGTTTTAACTCCTCCTTCCCCCCAGTAAATACTGAGCCAGTTCAAACCATATATTTAGTTAGAAGCCAAAAATAAAACTATAATTCCACATGAAAAAAATAATTCAAATCAAAGTAAATATTAAAAGTGGTATTGTAATGACAGAAAAAACAGTTGTAATTAACACGGCCGTAGAGGCTTGCTGAACAAGCACTTTATGCTCAGCCGCTATAACGCCCAATACAGCGGCACAAGGCATAGCGGCACCCAAAGTTGCAACAATCGTCCATTCACGGTCTACTGAAAACCAACTCATAAATAAGTAAACGATAGATGGCGTAACAATGAGTTTAAGAACGGACATAGAAACCGCTGCAATTGGCTTTTTATTAATGTCTTTACCGTATAGCGCTGTACCAACTATAAACATTGCACAAGGGCCAGCAGCACTGCCTACCCAGTCAAGACTATGAATTAATACACCTGGTAATCTAATCTGAAAAAACGATAGAATCCCCCCTATTAGAATAGACAGTATAAGAGGATTGATAAAAGAACGCTTAAATGCTTGTGTATATGTAATATTATTTAAGCTGTTAGTACTATTAAGTTGTAGCAAGAAGGTTGTCACCGGTAACAAAATAAGCAAATCTAATGTGAGTATTAGTGCAAGAGGGACAGATACCCATTCTCCGATGATCACAGTAAGGACTGGAATAGCAAGAAACCCTACATTTCCATAAACACCACCAAGCCCCAACATTAAGCTGTACTTCATACCTTTCGAAAAACACAAATAACAAATTAATACCGAAACCATCATCACTGTTGTAATGGATAAAAGATATGCAAGCAAAAAACTGGAGTCAACCAGTGCATTATAATCTGTGATTGAAATTTTTCCCAACAGAACGGCAGGTAATGATAAATACAATACAAATCGGGTTAGATATTTCACAAAACCATTAGCAAAACTGAACTTACTTTTAAACAGATATCCGATTAAAACCAAAGAAAAAAAAGGAAGTAATTTTAAAAAAATGTCGATCATAAACACTCCCAGTAAAAAAAACACACCGAAAAATAAAAAAGTTGAAAAAATTCACTCTGAAATAAGTATGTTTTTAATCTTATAAAACATCAGAAATGAAAAATTTCAACCTTAAAAAACTATTTAGATAATTTTTCAGCGATCAACTCACTAATATCATAGAGGCCAGATTGGCCACCTAATTCATATGGAAGCAGACGTCTCGTTTCATAAGCACTCTCAACGGCAAGCTCTAAATTTTTAGCCGCTGTTAGTAATTCAGGTGAGTTTTCTTTATCCGCTAAATATTCCAACATCATAACCCCTGATAAAATCATCGCAGTTGGGTTGGCTTTACCTTGCCCCATAATATCTGGAGCCGAACCATGACATGGTTGAAACACCGCATGAGTATCTCCAATCTCTCCAGAAGGAGCCATCCCCATTCCCCCCATCAAACCAGCGGCAATATCAGATAAGATGTCTCCATATTGATTTTCAGTAGGCATAACATCAAAGACCCAAGGACGACGGACCATATCTAACGCAGCAAAATCAACATATTGATGATTGGCAGTCACATCAGTATGACAACCAGCAACGTCATAAAACCATTGCCTTGCAACATGCTGCGAAGACAACACATTCGCCTTATCAATATGTGTCACTAGATTACGACCTCTACCTTGTTCAGCACGACGTCGAGCCAAATTAAAACTGAAATCATACAATTTTTTACTGGTCGTTTTAGAAATGCGCATCAAATTATGAGCATATTCTTCATCATCCAATTCATGACCTCGTGAAAATGCAAATAGCCCCTCAGTCGATTCTCGAATAATAACAAAATCTAGTGATTTACTACGCTCATCGACAAGTGGTAATGGTAGCCCTGGTAAAGTACGACAAGGACGAACTCCAGCATATAAATTTAATCGTTTACGTAAATCATGCTGTGGCCCTATTTCTGTGCCATCAGGATAACGAATATCAGGATGTCCCATTGCAGATAAAAAAATCGCATCCGCTTTTATTGCTTCTTGAAAATGATCTTCAGGAAAAGATTCTCCCGTATCAGCATAATATTGAGCACCTGCATCTATGTGCTGAAAGTTAATATCTACTCCCTGCTGTCGAGCGGCCTCTTTGACCAATTCTATGGCTGGAGGGGTTACTTCAGTTCCAATTCCATCACCTGGCAATACAGCAACTGTAAATTTTCTCATTGAAATTTCCTTTTATTCTTATATGAATCGTTAGAAAAAATTACGATTTTTAGACTTTAATTTTTAAAGACACAGTAAAGATAAACAAACACAGTGTCAATGTATACATTAAGAAATTTCTTATTGTGGTCTTAATGAGTTTCTTCTACAGTTAGCCAAAATTAAATTTAAATCATTTAAAATCAATACTTTAATAAATTAAAAACAGAATCGACATTAGTCATTTTGTCTAAACCACCGCCACAGAAAGGCTTACGATGAACTTAAAATACTCATAACGGGCCACCCTAGTTTTACTAGACACGCATTAACATTGACATCCAGTTAGACAAGAGGTGTGAAGTTCAAACGTTACCCAGAAGAATTCAGAAGCGAAACGATCAGCTTACTTAAATATGCCCCCTGTCAGATCGGTCCCTTGCAGAGCAGCGGTTGTTAGCGTGAATGCCACCTCGCTAGCAATGGAACCTATGGAAGCCAATGAAGACATCGCGATCTCAGGGATGAGAAAGAAGTTTGTCGTATGTATGGTGTCGCCAAGAGTCAGTGTAATCACAAGGTTAAAAGGCTCAGATTGGCTATTAACATCGTCACTGCCAAAACGGCAAAGTCAGCAAGAGGACGACGACAGATTAAAGGGTCAGTTTCATTACGATGTCGCTAAACGAGAGGAAGTAACATCACCTATGTTAGAAACTATGAAGGTTTTTTGTACGTAGCGGCCGTCATTAAACTATTTTCACGGCACGTTGTTGGCTGATTAATGGACAAAACGATGAATAGGCATCCATGGATCAATATTGTATTGACGGCTATTTGGCAGCAAAAAGTGGGGGATTTAATGTTACAGAGATATTCTACAATCCAATAAAAAACCATTCACATACAAGTGGCGTACCACGGCTAAAATTCGAAGAAACGTTTTTTAGAAGCCTCTACTAATTAGCAAACTCAGATAAATACAGACTGGATTTACCTGAGTTACAAAGTAGACATTAGGAATGAACCACAATCGTTATTTTATGGCAGAATCTTTTTTAACTTCGTTTATAACAGATTAACGCTTGGCCATTCTAAGCCATCATTTTGAGTGGTACGTTAAAAGTATTTTCTGATTTTTAGGTATTTTATTTGCTAAGATCTTCAAGGTTAGCGGTGAATCGTAATAAGAAATCACAAAATACCTTTACCTCTGCTTCATCAAAACCTTTCATAAGAAAGTGGTGCTGATCTAGCGTCGCGGCAAGAAGTTGATCATGCATCTCTCGACCAGAAGAACTTAGAAAAAGACCTCTGCTACGCCCATTAGCATGAAGATCCCCAGAAACAATCAAGCCTCCCTTAGTCAAACGGCTAACACTTCTACTCACTGTGCCTTTGTCGACACCAAAGGTTTTAGACGCTTCAGCCGCCGTTGCTCCTGGTCGAAGAGCCAATAAAAACAGCATTCGCCAATCAACACCACCAAGGCCAAAGAGTTGCTTAAAATAATTAGATGCATCCTCTGTAAACTTACTGGCGGCAAATGACAACAACATAACTGGAGTATGCGAGGGGCTGAGTGTTTTATACGCTTCTTTCGTGTCGTCATCTTCGACATCCACTAAGAAAAAGTCATCAGGTAATAGGGAAAACTCCGTACTCTTCATAAAATCAACTGCAATAGTTTATGTCGTAAATTGATCCACAGCATATGTTAAAAGAGGTAGTAGCTCAAGTCGGTAGATGGGCTTAAGCACAGGGGATTTCTATCAATACGGCAAACTGTTTGCTGATGCATAACCTTCTAAAAATCCGTCAAAGTCATCGTTATTTAACCCTCTTATCGACAAACCTTCAGACAAGCTGTTCAATTTTTTTACTAATTAACCTATTGAAATACTTAATAAATTAAATTTATAAATAAAAAACAATGTTGCATTTGCAACAAATTAGTTGCACGTGCAACATTACTTGTTTATCTTTTAGTCAGTTGTATGCGGATTTCGCTCTTTAGTTGGACAAAATAGTGTCTCGATAAATGACTGCGAACAGTGCATCTAACAACACAATAAAAATAAAAATACATTCTGGAGAAATCTATGCTCGATTTAGGCATGACAATCGGTGGACGACAGGTTGCTGGGCAAACGACCTTTGCCATTTTTAATCCCGCTACAGGAGAAGCCATTGGTTCAGTTGCAAACGCATCAATTGATGAATTAGACCGTGCTGTTTCGGCAGCGAAACTCGCCTACCCTGCATGGTCAGCATTATCCGATGCTGATCGCAAAGCCGCCATTGACAAACTTGCTATTCAATTAGAAACCCACCAACAAAAACTCGCGCAATTAATTACTCAAGAACAAGGCAAACCTTTAGCTGGCCCTGGCTCCAACTTTGAAGCCGGTGCCGCGGTCGCATGGACTCGCTATACAGCCAGCCTGGATATGCCCGTTAAAGTTCTACAAGATACGAATGAAGGCCGTGTCGAATTGCATCGTAAATCTCTGGGCGTGGTTGGCTCCATTACCCCATGGAACTGGCCCTTGATGATAGCCATCTGGCACATCATGCCAGCATTGCGTGCAGGTAATACTGTTGTTATCAAACCCTCCCCTTTCACACCTCTGTCTACCCTGTTAGCCGTACAGGTTATGAATGAGGTTTTACCTGCCGGCGTGCTTAACATCGTCACATCTGACGATCAGGAAGCCAACATTGGCGCCGCTATGGCGCAACACCCAGACATCCGCAAAATTGTCTTCACTGGCTCCACACCAACGGGGGAAAAAATCATGCAAGGTGCTTCAACCACAATGAAGCGCTTGACATTGGAACTAGGTGGTAATGATGCCGGAATCGTTTTACCTGATGTCGATCCGACAGCCATCGCTGAGGGGTTGTTTTGGGGGGCTTTTATCAACTCAGGACAGACATGTGCCTGCATGAAGCGGTTGTATGTTCATGACAGTGTGCACGATGCCGTATGCGAAGCACTGCTAAATCTCGCCAAAACCATACCAATGGGCAATGGCATGGACGATGGCATCTTATTAGGACCACTAACCACAATAAACCAGTATGCAAAAGTGTCTGATTTGGTTGCTCAGGGAGCGGCGTCCGGCAAAGTATTACTCGGCGGGGAGCCAGGTAAAGGACAGTTCTTTAACACCACCATCATTACTGAATTAGACAACCGTAATTCCCTAGTCGCTGAAGAACAGTTTGGCCCAGTTCTGCCTATCATTCGCTACTCAGATACAGACGAAGCTCTTGCTCTGGCCAACGAATTTGATGTTGGCCTTGGCGGCTCAATTTGGTCCTCGGATACTCAAGCAGCGAAATCCTTGGCCATGCGAATGGAATGCGGATCAGTGTGGGTAAATAACCACGGGGCCATTCAACCCAATGCGCCATTTGGTGGCATGAAAAAATCAGGCATTGGTGTCGAATTCGGGGAAGAAGGCCTGTTCGAAAATACCGATATGCAAGTCATCTTTGCATAAGACTCTGACAATTTTTATGTCAGTTGCAGCGCCTTATTAGCAGGCATAAGAAAAAAAGTAATTAAACATCAAATAAAAATAAAACGTGGGATTACAGAATTATGAATATAAAAACAAAAATCAATTTAACCTTCGGATTCAGCACTGTTCTTATGAGCGCCATGTATACAGGAAGTGTCTCGGCCCGCGAACCTAGTGTGTTACCTACCATTCCAGATGGTGCTTCTATTGGTGTTCCAATCGCCGCACCAACGCCAGTCGACGGCCTTTTCTTCAGTAGCCGATCAGGGGTAGCATCTCAGCATTTTTACGATGCCAATGGCGACAAAACCGCCACCACAATAGACCTAAAAGACACTGTTTTTCAGTTTGCGCTGACCCCAGGCAATAAAGTGTTAGGCGGTCAATATAGAGCCTTTTTATCCATTCCCTTTATCGATATCGAAAGTAAAAATATCACAACGCCTATGGGGTTAGCGAACGCGTCAAACTCAGGACTCGGTAGCATAGAAATCCGCCCAATAGACATTTCTTGGGAGGTATCACCTGATATTTATATGAACGCTGGGTTTAGCGCTTATAGCCCAGGAGATTGGAGTGCCACAGAGTTAGTCAATGCTGGGCAAAATTTTTGGTCTTTCTCACCCAGCATTGGCATCAGCTATCTACGCAATGGCTGGAATGCCTCGGCACACCTAATGTATTTCGCTAATGAAGCAAACGAAGATAATGATTATAAATCAGGTGACGAAACACACCTGAATCTAACGGCAATGAAAGACATTGGAGAAGACCTAAGTGTCGGTTTAGTGGGGTTCTTACGCAAGCAGGTTGAAGACGATGAAAACCCTAACAGCGCTTATGGCGGGTTCACCAATGAGAGAGTCGAATCCTCTGGTGCGGGTCTTTCCATCACCAAACAGCTTGGTCCGATCAACCTGAATGCCATGTACACCAAAAGCCTGGAGACAAAAAACTCTGGTGGCGGAGAGCGTATTTGGCTTAATGCCATTATCCCTCTCACCGTATTTGATAGGTAAAAACATACCGCCCTGTCAAAACACACAAAATCTTGTGACGGGGCTTCGTTTCAACCATACAAATTTAACCCTTATTGTGCTGAATCCGCACTATTATGAGAGGCCCATTATGCTAGATCGACCTTATAAACCGTCAGAGTTTCAAAATCTTATCAACGGTGAAGGTGTCTTAGGAGACAGCTCTGAATTATCAGTTATAAACCCGGCCACAGAAACAGCGGTCGTGACAATATTAAGTGCTTCTGCCAAGCAAGTCGATAACGCCGTATTAGCCGCCAAAGCCGCATTTCCAACTTGGAGCGCACTTCAACAGAATGAGCGTAAAGCCGTGTTGGCAAAGATCGCAGAGATCACCAAAGCCAATATGAATGAACTGGCTAACCTACACGCCAGTGAAACGGGAAAGCCGATGGCAGATTCCCTGTTCGAAATTGGCGCTACGGCGGGTTTTTTCGAGTTTCATGCTCATGTACCGACTGATGCTCTCGATCCTACCGATATTCCTAATAGTGATGCGAAAGCCTATCGATTGCCTTTGGGCGTGGTGGCCGCGATCGTGCCTTGGAATTTCCCTATGGCCTTGATGGCGTTCAAAGTTCCCGGCGCTCTCTTGGCTGGCAACACAGTGGTCATAAAACCAGCGCCAACCACACCACTCACCACCCTTTTATGGGCTTCATTAATCAATGAAGCATTACCGAAAGGCGTTATCAATGTAATCGCGGATTCTGGCGATCTTGGGCCCATGTTAAGCGCCCACAAAGACGTTCGTAAGATTTCTTTTACAGGCTCAACAGCGACGGGCAAACACATTATGAAATCCGCTGCCGATGACCTGAAACGCATCACTCTAGAACTAGGCGGGAACGATCCGGCTATTGTTTTAGCGAATGCCGACCTGGATGACATATCAGCCCCTCTGTTTGAAGCTGGCTTTATGAACAATGGTCAAACCTGTTCTGCAGTGAAACGCGTTTATGTTCACCAGAGTAAGCACGATGCTTTAGTAAGAAAGCTGTCTGAAATGGCTGATGCCGCGAAGATTGGTTCTCCATTAGAAGACGGCGTCAAGTTTGGCCCGATTCAAAACCAGCGCCAGTTTGACGTTGTCACAGAGCTGCTAGAGGATGCGGTCAAACAGGGTGCCGTCGTCGAAGCCGGTGGCTATTGCCCTGAAGGCGCAGGTTACTATTTACGCCCTACTGTCCTTTCTGGTGTCAAAGACGGACACAGTATTGTCGATGAAGAGCAATTCGGCCCTGTCCTTCCCATTATTTCATATGACGACATCAACGAAGTTATCAGCACCATTAACTCGTCATCCTTTGGCTTGGGCGCCTCTGTCTGGGGGAGTGACAAGGACGATATCAATGTCGTCGTCAAGCAGATAGAAACCGGCAGCGTTTGGATTAACAAACACTTCCCCGTCGCCCCGAACATACCATTTGGTGGCGCGCGTCAGTCCGGTGTGGGTTCAGAGCTCGGCACCCAAGGCTTATTGGAATTTACGCAGTTAAAAATAGTGTCTTAAGTCATTAGGCAGACGTTCATCTTCTGCCTAACCAATATTTAAAGAAAATAGGTAAACCTTATGAGTATTCATGCCGTTAATACTTTCAAGCATTTTATTCGCACTAAACCGAAAACATTCATTGTCTGGACCCTGTTTTCCATGGCTCTGGCTTTTTATAGTTTTTTAGTTTGGGAAGCCAGTTATAAAATGTTGCCCTATATCCATGATGAACAAGCGGTTCATGACACGGTAACACTCATTGAGGCCGAAGGGGATCTTAGCGTTCCGTATGCTCAGGTCGCAAAAGAAGCCGCGGATGTTTATCCCCTATGGAATAACCTGACCGCCATGGTCACCGGAACCTATTTTGGTTATGGCAGCAATGGTAATTCGACTCAGGTGCTGTATTACAACTCCATGAAGCCCATTGAGAAATCGGCTCTTAGTTACCATATGGTGCTGGGCGGGATTTGTCTTATTTTAGGGATATTGCAATTTACACCGAGTTTTCGAAAGAAATACAGAAAGGCGCACCGCATGGTTGGCGGTGTTTATATTCTTGGTGTCTTTACTATGACTTTCGCCGCGATATATCACATGCTTCATACGGGTATTGAGCACACCTATCAAGGATTTGCGTTCCACATCCAGCTTTGGGCTCTCGCGATCAGTACCATTATTTGCCAAATTCTCGCCATTCATCACATAAAGAAACGCAATATTGCCCTTCACCTTGGTTTTCAGTTATACACCTTTGTGGCCTTTCTCAATGCACCGATTCAACGCTATGACTGGGCTTTCTTAGGCAATATATACCCCAATTTGACACAAGGGGAAGTGAACAACATGGTAAACATGCTGACCTTCTGGCAATGCCTGATGATCGGCTGCATGATATTTGCTTGGAACCGTGCCTCTTCTCCTATGAAAACCAAACCGGTAGAAATCGCTCCTCAGCCAGTCGCTCTAAAAGTCTTCTTGTCTCTGGCAGGTGTGGTGGCCATTTGGACAGTTTTATCAACCTATTTAGGGACGGCTGGTCTTGGTAGCTGGACAGCCGTTCAAGCCATTGTGCCTGCGAGTACCTTAGCCGCTGACGCGATGCTTTATACCAACCACCCTCTATTGACCACTCTCTTTGCCATATTAATGGTCACCGCGATTGCGTCGGGGCTTTGGCTCATGTTACGCAATGAGGCGTCACGTTTGGCTCGTAATCTTTTTTACGTTTCCGCCATTTGGTGCGGTGTGCAACAAGTCATCTGGGGCTTCCAACTGGGCGAACCTTCCATGGCGGTCACCGCTGGTGGTGGCTTCTATATGGTATCTGGGGTGTCGCTGTTGGCATTTGCGGCGCTTGCACTGTACCAACAGGTTCGTGGCCACGAAAATAAATGGCACGAGAGCATGATTTTCGCGGTCAATTTTGCCTTTGCGCCCGCTTTGGTCATTTGGGGACATGCCCTTTGGTATTGGTTGGACGTGATTCCTGAATTCTACCTCAACCGAGGTCACGGCTATGTTCTAGCCGTTGGTATCGCTATTTTGATGCCATCATTTAACGGCTTTATTGAAATGATGACCAGTCGAGAAACGAAATCTCACGCCATTAGCTAAAGCCTTCTAAATCCATATGACTGGCCTGACGATATGGCCAGTCATTTATCTTCGGGAAACACAATCATGCCTCACTTACACTTCAAACACGGGTCTGCTAGCGCCCCAAAAGAACTGCCTCCTGCGACACAAACATTTGATGATAACTTGCGCAATACCAGTAGCAGGTATCCAGATAAAGCCGCTTTGATATTTTACGGTGCCGTCACAACCTATACAGAGCTTGATGCCAAGGTCACGGCGATTGCGGGTTATTTACAATCTATATGCGGTGTTAGTAAAGGCGATCGTGTTGGTGTTTATATGCAAAACTCACCACAATATGTGGCGGCATTTTATGGCATTATTAGAGCGGGCGGTGTCGTTGTCCCCATTAATGCCATGCATCAATCAGACGAGTTAAGCTACATCTGCCAAGACGCGAATATCAGAACACTCTTCTGTGCTCAGGATTTAGTCGATAACCTCTCTGTGTTACTCGCATCCGATACTCTCGATCATGTTATTGCCGCTCATTACGGTACCGAACTGCCACCGTCACCCAGTGTCGACCTTCCACCCATAGTAAACGCGCCGTTCAATGAAAACCTACCTAAGTCGATCATCGATTGGGACTATGTCATAAATGCCAATCAACCACTGGCTCCCATCAAACTGTCCGTAACCGATCCGCTGGCTATTCCTTATACATCAGGTTCAACAGGAAAAGGCAAAGGCTGCTTACATACTCATCTTTCTGCCCAACACGCACTCAGCTGTATTGTTAATTGGTTTTCTTATGACAGCAATGAAGTGCATTTAGGTGCCACTCCCATGTTTCATATTGTTGGGTTGCAAGGCATCATGAACGTCTCCATTGCAACAGGGGCGACGAACGTCATCATGTCTCGTTGGGATCGAACAGCCGCCGCCTATCTCATTGAAAAATACCAAGTGACGACTTGGTGTACCGTCCCCACGGCCGTTATCGATCTGCTCAATACTCCAGAACTGACAGCCGACCACCTGGCGAGTCTTTCCTGTATTTATGGTGGCGGCAGCGCCATGCCGAATGCCATTGCGGAACACTTAAATACACTGACAGGACTGACGTTTATCGAAGTGTATGGCATGACAGAAACCATGGGGCCAGTCACACATAACCCGCTCGACAACCCCAAAGCCGGTAGTGTTGGCATCCCCGTTATGAACACAGACGTTCTGTTATTCGATCCCGAGACCAAGCAACCAGTAGCCCAAGGAGAAGTCGGAGAAATCATCGTGCACGGCCCACAGTTGATGCAAAGCTACTGGCAAAACCCTAACGCGGATAACGACGCTTTTATCATGGTTGATAACCAAAAATACTTAAGAACCGGAGACCTCGCGTTGATGGACGAACAAGGCTATATCCGGATCGTAGACCGCTTGAAGAGAATGATCAATGCGTCTGGGTATAAGGTTTGGCCGGCTGAAGTGGAAGCCCATCTTTATCACCATCCTGCGATTGAAGAGGTTTGTGTGATTGGTTCAAAGGATGATTACAGAGGGGAAAATGTGAAAGCCATTGCCGTCCTAAAACCGAACTCGAAGCTAGACAGCAAAGCGCTTTCTACATGGGCGCAAGAGCACATGGCGGCGTACAAAATCCCACGCATTTTGGAAGTGGTCGATGCACTACCAAAATCGGCGGCAGGCAAGGTGCTTTGGCAAACCTTACAAGCCGATGAAAATGCGAAACACAACACGTTAAGTTAAGGCGACTCGGTCTAACAATCTGACATATCATTTCAAAAGGATGAGATGAAAAAAAGACCTGCGATAATGCAGGTCTTATTCAAAGGCTTGCTAAAGAACTTATACTATTTCAAACAAACCCGCAGCGCCCATACCGCCACCGATACACATAGAGACCACCACGTATTTCACACCTCGGCGTTTGCCTTCAATCAAGGCATGACCGACTAAACGGGAGCCGCTCATACCGTATGGGTGACCTAATGCGATAGCGCCACCGTTGACATTCAGTCGATCAATAGGAATCCCCAGTTTTTCCTGACAATAAAGCACTTGCACAGCAAACGCTTCATTGATCTCCCAAAGGCCAATATCGTCGACTTTCAAACCGGCTCTTTTCAGTAATTTAGGAATAGCAAAAACAGGGCCGATACCCATTTCATCCGGCTCACAACCCGCCACCGCAAAGCCACGAAAAATACCTAACGGGGTTATTCCTCTCTGCTCGGCATAGGTCGAACTGGTTACCACACAGGCGCTTGCACCATCTGAAAACTGACTTGCATTCGCGGCTGTCACCACCCCGTTTGGCATTACCGCGCGAAGGTTCGCGATACTTTCATAGTCTGTGCCCGGGCGTATTCCCTCATCAGCTGAGATAGTAACTGGGCGTTGTTCATACTCCCCCGTTGCCCGATCAAAAACGCCCATTACAGTATCAAAAGGCGCAATTTCATCGGCAAAGCGTCCCTGTGACTGAGCATCAGCCGCTCGGTTTTGACTGAGCACACCATATTGATCCTGCGCTTCTCTTGATATGCCATAGCGATGAGCGACTGTCTCGGCGGTTTGCAACATGCTCCAGTAGACTTCTGGTACTTGTTGCGCCAAGGAATGCTCCTTTAGCAAGGCTAGGTTCGCATCATTCTGAATGAGTGAAATGGATTCTACGCCGCCTGCGACGTACACATCGCCTTCACCCGCCATAATTCGTTGTGCTGAAAAAGCGATACTTTGTAAGCCCGTGGCACAAAAGCGATTAATAGAAACCCCAGAGGTGGTAACAGGACAACCCGCCTTAAGAGCAATCTGGCGGGCTATATTCATCCCCGCCGGTCCCTCAAGAAAAGTAGACCCCATCACCACATCTTCCACTTCTGCCAACTCAATGCCTGCACGTGCAACGGCGTTTGCTACAACATGACCACCCATAGCAACGGGATGAGTCATATTAAATCCACCTCGCCAAGATTTAGTGAGCGCCGTTCTTGCTGTTGAAATTATGACTGAATCTACCATTACAGACCTCCAACGTGATCAAAGTGATGTCCCTGCTGAGCAAGGTCTGAAATGAGTTTGGAAGGGCGCCAAAAATTGGCATCCCCGTTCGCTTCGTTAGCAAACAGCTCCAACTTTTGTTTAACAACCACCAAACCTTTTTGATTCGCGTAATGCATCGGGCCACCTCGTGATGCAGGAAAACCATAACCATGGGTATAAACAACGTCTATATCACTCGCCCTCAGGGCTATACCTTCCTCTAGAATTCTCGCGCCTTCATTCACCAGCGCATAAATACAACGCTCGATAATGTCGTCCTTACTAAACGGGCGAGCAACCACCCCATTCGATTCACGGACATCTTGAATCAATCGATCAATCTCATCATCAGGAATGCCGCCACGTTGACCCGGTACATATTGATACCACCCCTTACCGCTTTTTTGACCTAAGCGGCCAAGCTCACAAACTCGATCAGGAATAGACGAAAACTTCACTTCAGGCTTGTCAATGTAAGTTCGCTTTCTAATGGCCATACCAACATCATTCCCAGCCAGATCCATCATGCGGAATGGCCCCATTGCCATACCCCATTCTTCTAATGCTTGATCCACTTCCCAAGGACTCGCGCCTGACTCCACCATCAGACCAGCGATCCGCAGGTATTCATTGATCATACGGTTACCGATAAAGCCATCACAGACACCAGACACAACAGCGGTTTTCTTAATGCGTTTTGCTAACGTCATAGCGGCAGACAAGACGGCATCAGAGGTAAGATCCGCTCTGACGACTTCGAGTAATTTCATAACATTGGCAGGGCTAAAAAAATGCAGACCGACAACACGTTCAGGATGACGACAAAACTGCGCTATCTGATTAAGGTCTAAAGTGGAGGTATTGGATGCCAAAATAGCATTTTCTCTGACCGTCTCTGACAAGGTACGGAACACAGACTCTTTAATCGACATGTCTTCGAACACGGCTTCAATCGCCAAATCTACGTCACCCATATCGTCATAGGAGAGCGATGGCGTTAATAAATTCAAGCACTTTTTAGACTGCTCATCCGTCAATTTTGACTTAGCCACCAGCTTTTCATAATGACGGTGAATCGTATCAATACCACGTTGCAAAGCGTCCTGCTTTTGCTCCAACAGAACAACAGGGATGCCCGCGCTAAGGAAGTTAATCGCAATACCGGACCCCATGGTTCCAGCACCGACCACCCCTACTTTTTCTATGGCTGGTACGTTCGTCTTATCAACAGACAATCCCGGCACTTTCCAGCATTCACGCTCCGCTTTAAAACCGTAACGCAGCGCCTCAGATTCAGCGGATGACATCCGTTCCCAGAACAGATTTTTCTCCACCTGAAGCCCTTTTTTATAATCCCCCAAGGACGCTTCTATCGCGGTCACCGCAGCCGGTGAAGACGGCGAGCGTCGTACCTGTGGGCGAACTGTATTCGAAACCCATCTCAGGAAAAGATCAGAATTGACCTTATCAACCTTGAGGTCTTGAATTGGAACAATGGACTCACCCTCAGCGAGTTGGTTAGCAAAAGTAATGGCATCCGTTAACACATTATCAGAGAGTCTCGAAACCAATGGCGTTTCTTCTAATGATTTGACTGCACATGGACGACCACCAAGTATCATGGAAACAGCTTTACTCAAGCCAATGGCTCTGGGCAACAACTGAGTCCCACCAGCACCAGGAATCAGCCCCAAATGAATTTCAGGAAACGAAATAACCGCATCCGCTCGAAACACTCGAGCATGACAAGCAAGAGCAAGCTCTAACCCTCCTCCCATGCATTGTTTACCCACGGCAGCCACAACAGGTTTAGGGGAGTTTTGCAGCAGTTCGACCAGCATAGGTAAATTAGGATCACGCCCGGCCTCGCCAGAAAAAAACTCATCTATATCGGCACCACACGAAAACATCTCTTCCGTTCCATACAGAACAATAGCGTCGATGGCGTCAGAAGCATTTGCTTCTTCCAACTTGCTGACAAGGTCTAAACGTAGTTGCAGATTAATACTGTTTAACGGTGGATTGGACAGGTGGATGACGCCTACCCTGCCATTGAGGGAAATATCTTTCAAAGGAGTTACCTCTAATCTAGTTATTATTTTTAAAACGATGCTAAGAAAAGAATTAGCTTGCTGATAAACCGCTATCGATAGAGCCAATAAGTTAAATGATCAACAATTGAACGACTAAACTATATTCACCCATATATGTTGCAGTCGCAACATATATTTAAATATTTATTAAAGGAAAATCTCGGATAGCAACGAAAAGAATATACACAGAAGCTTTATAAGGGTTTTCGAACTTAAATAACTGGGCTTCCCGAGCTTGATAGACAAACAATGCCCTCTTATATTTTTGCACTTGTAGATACCTAAAAAGAAACCCCTAAGTTGCACAAAATAAAAAAAGAAACTAATATGTTTCTATTTACTAAAATAGCAACATATTAGTTTCTTATGATAAATCTACTAAAGCAAATCAAACATCGTCGTTTAGCACTGAAACTCAAGCAAAATGACATGCCAATGCGGATTGGTGTATCTAGGCAGCAATACCAACGACTTGAATCAAAAGGCAACCCAAGACTCGATACGCTTGAACTGATTGCCAAGGGTCTAAATAGCGACGTCATGCTGATTCCAAAAGAAAAGCTGAATGCTGTTTTAGCAGTTCTTGAAAGTAATGATAAAAACACATCTTTACCGCACAAACGGCCTGATCATGCTGATGAACAAAAAAAACTATCGGATGATCCATGGAAAGGACTACTAGAAGACAAGGATGGAGACGAAGATGACAACGGAAATTAATGTTCTTAAGTTGACGTTACATGGCCATCTAGTGGGGTATTTGGCAGGGGCAAAAAATGGACGTAATGTTCTACATTTTGCTGAGAGCTATCAATCTAATATAGCGCGCCCCTCTTTTAGCTTAACCACACATTCAAGTTTTCCTCGTGCTGATAAAATGTTGTCCGAACCATGGGCCACACACCAACGCCTGCACCCTATTTTGTCCAATCTATTGCCTGAAGGTTCATTGCGAGAACTGATCGCTCAAGGGCTCAAAACCCATGTAGATAATGAGTTCCATATTTTGTCTTATCTCGGTATGGATCTACCGGGCGCATTAGTCGCTGAACCGATGGACCCTGAAGATGTGCCTCTACATTTATTCTCATCTCATGGCCAAGTAAAAGCGGTTAAATTCAACAAACTCAGTCAAGAAAACAAGTTTTCCTTGGCTGGTGTTCAAATGAAGTTTTCCATGAAGGAAAAAGACGGACGATACAACTTGTCGCAAGACAATGTACTTGGCGATTGGATTGTGAAAACACCTTCCACTAAACACAAAGAAGTCCCCGCCAACGAGTTCACAGCCATGACTCTCGCGTCCCTCATTGGCGTAGAGATTCCTGAAATAAAATTGGTCGAGATAGACCAGTTAGACAACCTTCCTCAAATCAATCTTCCTGATGAAAAATTGGCCTTCGCTATAAAGCGATTTGATCGACATGACGACCAACGTATTCACATGGAAGACTTTGCTCAAGTTCTGGTGAAGTACCCACATGAAAAATACAATTCAGGCAACTACGAGCAAATAGCAAAAATCCTCTATCAGTTTTCCGGTGATGGTTTAAGTGATGTCCAACAACTTGCCCGTCGTTTACTCGCCAACATCCTATTAGCAAACGGCGACGCACACTTAAAAAACTGGAGCTTACTGTATGCTGATCAAGTCACACCCAGACTTTCGTCTGCTTACGACATACTCACCACTAGCGTTTATATTGAAAACCAACAACATTTCGCCCTTAACCTTGCAAAGACAAAGGCTTGGTACGGTGTCTCCTATAAACACTTTGAACATTGGGCGATAAAATCAGATATCCCATGGCGAGCGATCAAGCCGCATTTAGAGGATGCCATGGAAAAAGCCAGAAGCCTTTGGCCTGAGGCTTTGAACAAACTACCTATGAATGAAGAACACAAACAAAAGCTAAGAGCGCATTGGCAGAGACTTCATGAAGATTTTCGTATTTAATATTCGCCTAGGAAATATGCGATTAAAAAAGAAATAAAATTAAACAATGGCGCGACAAAAGCGGCGCATACGATCACCTACAACCAAACGAACGCCCATCATTCCACGACATTCGTGCGCTAGGCATCATGCTCTATTTTAAAGCCGGTTACCCGAAAGAATACATCATGGCACTGGCTGGCCATGCCACCGAAGACATGACCAACCACTACATAGACGGCCACGAAAAAAAGAAGCACTACAAGTCGTTGCAGGGCGAGACATTACTAAAATAGACATAACAAACATCAACTGGAAAGACCAGCAAATACCGCGAGAACTCGCCAAACTAATCGACGAAGAAGAGAGCTAACCACTCTCTTTTTTTATGCCTGAACGAAAATTCCAGCGATACCACCAAACAATCAAGCACAAAAAACACACCAAAAAACGGAAACGTTTGGAAAATTTAAGGAAAATATACGGAAAAAGAATACAAAAAAAGGGCCTACAAATGAATGTAAGCCCTTGATTTTATTACTAAATTAGGTGGTAGGACTAAGCAGATTCGAACTGCTGACCTCTACCATGTCAAGGTAGCGCTCTAACCAACTGAGCTATAGTCCTAAAAAAGTGTTGGCTATTATACGCAGCACTTTGCGTTTGACAAGCTTTCTTACGTACTTTTTTAGTCTTTTCGTGAATTGCTTTTAGTCTTCAAGAGGAACCAGCAATTCGTGACCGATAACTTCATCAATCAAGTGATACGGCACCTTGTATTTCTTGTCTCGAAATTTCACTAAGGCAAAGTCGTAACACATTTCAATGACGGTGCAGTTAACGATCACACCATTATCAATCACTCGCACTATGTTGTAATTTCTCAAGGTAATGGCCATCTACTCGCCTCTGATTGTAACTGCTTTACTATTCGCCAACGTCTTTCAGTTTTTTCTGTAAGACTCGAATCTGATCACGATAGCCCGCGGCCAATTCAAACTTCAATTCTTCTGACGCCTGCATCATTTCTTTTTGCAGTTGGATCATGGCTTTTCGCACTTGTGCCACGTCATCCATGCTTTCCACTTGATACTCTTTCGCGGTTTCCGCGACTTTCTTGGTCTTATTGCCACGCTTCCCGGCCCCTGGGTTATAAGCGCCTTCTAAGATGTCTTCCACCGATTTGTTAATCCCTGTCGGTATAATGCCGTGCTTCTCATTGTGTGCCTGCTGTTTCTCTCGACGGCGCTCGGTTTCACTGATGGCACGCTCCATAGAACCTGTGATTCGATCCGCGTATAAGATGGCTTTACCGTTTACATTACGTGCAGCACGACCAATGGTCTGGATCAAAGAACGCTCGGAACGTAAGAAACCTTCTTTATCCGCATCTAAAATGGCCACTAAACTCACTTCAGGAATATCCAGACCTTCTCGCAGTAAGTTTATGCCCACCAGCACATCAAACTCACCCAGACGTAAATCTCGAATGATCTCAACTCGTTCCACTGTATCAATGTCAGAATGTAGATAACGGACCCGAACCCCGTGATCATTTAGGTAATCGGTTAGATCCTCTGCCATGCGTTTGGTTAATGTCGTGACCAATACTCGTTCGCCAATCACTGTGCGCTTATTAATTTCTGACAATAAGTCATCCACTTGCGTGGCAACAGGCCGAACTTCCAACTCTGGATCAATCAAGCCTGTCGGACGTACAATTTGCTCGACTACCCAATCCTGATGCTCTTCTTCGTACTTGCCGGGTGTCGCGGACACAAAGATGGTTTGCGGCTTGATTTGCTCCCATTCCTCAAAGCGCATCGGTCGATTGTCTAATGCTGATGGCAAACGGAAACCGTACTCCACCAGGTTTTCTTTGCGAGATCGATCGCCTTTGTACATGGCACCAATTTGCGACACGGTCACGTGGGACTCATCCACCACTAATAAGGCATTTGCTGGCAAATAATCAAACAAGGTCGGTGGTGGCGAGCCTTCTTCTCGACCCGACAAATAACGCGAATAGTTTTCGATACCAGAGCAATACCCCAACTCTTGCATCATTTCCAAATCGTAACGAGTACGTTGTTCTAGACGTTGCAACTCGACCAACTTATTAAGAGATTTAAGCTGTTCAAGACGCTGATCCAGTTCCACCTTGATTCGATCGATTGCACCTTCAATGGTCTCTCTCGGCGTTACATAGTGAGTTTTAGGATAAATCGTCACGCGAGGCACTTTGCGCAACGTTTTATTAGTCAAAGGATCAATAAAGGACAAATTCTCTACTTCATCATCAAACAGTTCAATGCGGATGGCGGTGTCCTCGGAGTCCGCAGGAAAGACTTCAATGACATCCCCGCGCACACGGAAGTTACCACGTTCCAATACTAGGTCATTACGACTGTATTGCAGCTCCGCCAAACGACGCAGTACCGCACGCTGATCAATTCGATCACCACGATCCAGATGCAACATCATTTTTAAATAGGATTGGGGGTCACCCAAACCATAAATCGCCGATACGGTCGCGACGATAATAACGTCTTCCCTTTCCAATAACGCCTTAGTGGCAGACAGACGCATTTGTTCGATATGCTCGTTGACTGAGGCGTCTTTCTCGATAAAAGTATCAGACGCTGCCACATAGGCTTCTGGCTGATAGTAATCATAATAAGAAACAAAATACTCGACGGCGTTGTGAGGAAAAAACTCCTTAAACTCTCCATACAATTGTGCCGCTAAGGTTTTATTGTGCGCCATAATGATGGTCGGGCGCTTCACCTGAGAGATGACATTCGCCACGGTATAAGTTTTACCGGAACCGGTGACCCCTAATAAAGTCTGGTGAGCCAAGCCCGCTTCAACCCCTTGCACCAATTTCTCAATGGCTTTTGGCTGATCACCAGCGGGTGAATAAGATGAGACAACTTGAAACTCTTGCGACACGACTTTGTTCCTAAGCTTAAAAATCAATTCGATAGATTAGCAAAAAATCCCTTCCTCGTCTGGTCTTTCCTCTAACTGGCTTTGATTGATTAAGATCAAACTCCATGTTTTTTTCACAAACCTTCATTATATTAGACTTTACTAATCTAATAGCCAGATATAACATAATGAAATATACTTATAACCTAACGAGGTTTATGATGATGAATACCAAAACGCAATCCGACATTCAAATAGAAGCCTTCTTTGATGAAGCAACCTTCACCGTCTCTTATGTGGTCACGGACTTAGCAACCAAGCGATGTGCTATCATTGACTCTGTATTGGACTATGATCATGCGGCCGGCACCACAGACACTCAGTCTGCCGACGCCATCATTGACTACATCAATCACCACCAACTTCAACTAGATTGGTTGCTCGAAACCCACGTTCACGCCGATCACCTTTCTGCCGCGCCCTACCTGCAAAACACCTTGGGTGGCAAAATTGTCATTGGTGATCAAATTACTCAAGTGCAAGCCACCTTCTCAAAAATCTTAAATGTCGAAGCCGAGTTTCGCCGTGATGGCTCTCAATTCGACTTATTGGTGAATGAGCAAAATACATTGCCTCTCGGGGAAAACAGCATCCGCATTTTGCATACCCCGGGGCACACCCCTGCTTGTTTGACCTATCTCATCGCAGACGCAGCCTTTGTTGGTGACACCTTGTTTATGCCGGACTTTGGAACAGCACGCTGTGATTTCCCGGGGGGTAATGCCAACACCTTATACCGCTCCATCCAAAAGATTTTTGCACTTCCAGATGAAACTCGCCTTTTCATGTGTCACGACTATAAAGCACCAAACCGAGACGTGTATGCATGGGAAACCACAGTAGGTGAGCAAAAAAATCACAATCAGCACATTCATTCTGGTATTTCTGAAGAGGCTTTTTGTGCAATGCGCAACACCAAAGATGCCACCCTCAACATGCCAAGACTGATTTGGCCAAGTGTACAAATCAACATGCGCGCGGGACATTTGCCACCAGAAGAAGAGAACGGTGTGCGCTACATTAAAACCCCCATCAACCTTTAATAAGGAACAGGATGAAAACATTGGATCGCGGCTTACCTGCCATGGCATGGTTAAGACAGTATTCTCGTAAAGACCTTGCTACAGACGGCATGGCCAGTTTCATTGCGACCATCCTGCTGATTCCACAAAGTATGGGCTATGCCATGCTGGCCGGACTTCCTGCTTATTTGGGCCTATATGCCAGCATCTTACCATCCATTATTTATTCGTTACTGGGCACCAGCCGTAGTCTAGCGGTGGGGCCTGTGGCCATCACATCCATGATGACGGCCACCATTATGTTACCGTTGGCGGTACCCGGTAGCGATGCCTACATTAGCTTGGCCATTTTGTTGGCGTTTGTGTCTGGGGTATTTCTAGTACTGATGAGCCTATTAAAAATGGGCTTTTTAACCAACTTATTAAGTCACCCTGTTATATCCGGTTTTATCAGCGCCTCAGCCATCTTGATTGCAGTGGGTCAACTCAAACATCTGTTAGGCATTCAAGCCCATGGAAATAATCTGATTGAACTCACCCAAGACATGTTAAGTCACACTGATGACATCAATTTGCCAACATTCATCATCAGCAGTTTGGTGATTGGGTTATTAGTCTTTTTTAAAAAATATTTAAGTAACATCTTAAAAGCATTGGGGCTCTCGCCCAACATAGCGAATCTACTAAGCAAAGCCGGCCCAGTCTTGGTGGTGGTGCTTGCCACGGTTTGTGTGGCTTTACTGTCGCTGGACCAACAAGGCGTTAAAATCGTTGGTCATATTCAATTAGCCTGGCCCTCAATTGACTTAACCAGTCTAGAAGCAGACACATTATGGGCGTTACTGCCCGGCGCATTTTTAATCAGTGTGGTGGGATTTGTCGGCTCGGTTTCAGTGGCACAATCCTTTGCCGCCAAACGTAAAGAGGACATTCAGCCTAACCAAGAGTTACTTGGCTTAGGCGCAGCGAACATTGCCTCAGCCTTAAGCGGAGCTTTTCCTGTGACTGGCGGTTTTTCTCGTACCGTGGTCAACACCAGTGCTGGTGCAAAAACCCCTATGGCAGGCATTCTGACCGCGTTATTCATGCTGCTTGTGCTGTTCTTTTTAACGCCGCTTTTTTACTATCTACCCAATGCGGTTTTGGCCGCCTGCATTATTGTGGCGATTTTACAACTGGTCGATATAAAAGACTTTATCCGTATTTACCACTTTTCAAAACAAGAAGCCTTGGCCTTAGCGGCGACCTTTCTAGTGGTATTATTTATTGGTATGGAAACCGGCATCATCGTCGGCATTAGTTTGTCGCTATTGTTTTTCCTGTGGCACACCAGTCACCCTCACATTGCCGTGGTTGGTCGTGTTCCAGGCACCGAGCATTTTCGCAATGTACAACGCTATCAGGTCGAAACGACTCCTGACATTGTCACCATCAGGATCGACGAGAACCTTTTCTTTGCCAATGCGAGAGTATTAGAAGACTATGTGTTAAGCCTGATTGCTCAACAAAAAGACGTGAAACACATTGTGCTGATGTGCAGTGCGGTAAACATGATTGATGCCAGTGCGTTAGACAGCTTAGAAACCATTTCCGATCGTCTTAACTCAGCTGGAGTCACACTGCATTTCTCGGAAATCAAAGGGCCAGTGATGGACAAACTCCGCCAATCAACCTTAATAACAAACTTAACAGGACAGATTTTTTTAACGCAACATCAGGCCATACAAGCATTAAGTCATCCTATCGAAGCACAACATCAGGGTGAGTAAGAACACTCACCCTGATGGACATGCTATTGCATCTCTTCTATCGCTTCAGATACTTGGATAAGTGCTCTATTACGCTGCAATAAAGCCTGACCAATGCCTTTTACTTCAACCAATTGATCAACAGACGTAAAGGGCCCATTGGCTTCACGGTATGCCACTATGGCTTCGGCCTTTTTCTGACCGACTCCCGACATAATGGCCGCAAACTGATCTGCGGTACCAATATTAATATCCAAAGGCGAAGCCGCCATAAGCAGAGTCGAAAAACACAAAGAAAGGGTGACTACACAATGAGCAATACTCGAACCGAGTTTTTTTAGTAGGGTTTTCATATAAAGATCCTTTTTAAATTAACACTGGCATCATGCCAATAAAAAACCGCTCCTGATTAGATTTTAATCAGCGAACGGTTTTAGAGTAAAAGCTTTTTAATCGAACTTCAAGATGCGCGGAACGGTCGTTTAAAGCCCTAAACTCTGATTCACTTCCGTTAATACCGCCATCGGATCCGTAGCTTGCGTGATCGGACGCCCAACGACAAGGTAATGACTACCCGCCACCATGGCCTCAGCTGGCGTCATAATGCGTTTCTGATCTCCTTGATCAGAGCCTGCTGGACGAATACCAGGAGTAACCAAAACAAAATCTTTACCCAATTCAGAAGACAACATTTGTGACTCTTGCGCTGAGCAAACCACACCGTCCATTCCAGACGATTTGGCTAATGCCGCCAAGCGTTTCACATGTTGTTCTGGCGTCAGATCAATACCAATTTCACTTAGATCAAACTGATCCATGCTGGTTAATACTGTCACCGCAATCAACAAGGTGTTTTGATCAGGCAGCTGCTGTAAAGCATTGGCAGACGCCTCCATCATTCGACGTCCACCGGATGCGTGCACATTCACCATCCACACCCCAGACTTGGCCGCCACACTCACCGCATTGGCGACGGTATTTGGAATGTCGTGAAATTTTAAATCGAGAAAAATCTCAAAATTTAATTTATGCAACTCTTCTAAAATGGCTGGGCCAGACGTAGTGAATAACTCTTTACCGACTTTAACTCGACATTGGCTCGGGTCAAGTCGCTTTGCCATCTCGATAGATTGCGCCATAGTTGGAAAATCTAGGGCAACTACGATAGGGGATTGGCAGCTCATTTAGTGTCCTCTTATGCAGTGACAAGCTAAGGTGCTTGTCGTGTCTTTCTATTAACTTAGTGGATTAAAAAGCGACGCTATTCGCCTTCTAAACCATGAATGGGTTTCACAACACCCCAGGTTTTGCAGCTCGGGCACTGCCAATGCAGTTGATGACCAGAAAAGCCACACTGGCGACATTGATACTTATGCTTGGCCTGAACTAACTGATCAATCAACTCGTAAAGAACCGATAAATGCTGTTGGTTATACCCTTGAGAGTCGGCTATCTGTAAATTGATCAGCTCTTTAAAGCCTTTGATCGTAGGGTGTTTTCTTAACTGTTCGACCAGAAACATTTCCGCGTATTCACGGTCATTTTCCATATAATGTTCGACCAACGCCATGATCAAGGTAGTGGAAGGCTTCTTCTCATTCTGCTCTTGTAAAAATTTGATGTACCCACCACTGCCCCAGATTTTCTGATAGCATTCTTTTAATTGCGGAATGATCACAGACACAAAATCACTGTCCTGTTCTGCAGCGTGCTTAAGCTCTTTAATGGCATCTCGATAGCGGTTTTGTTTTTTCAATACATCCGCTGCCCCAATGCTGGCACGAACACAACTCGGGTCAACTTCTAGGGCCTGTTTGTACTGCTGGTAAGCAGGCTTCCATTGCTCTTTCTTTTGCAGCTCTTGCGCCATTTCACAATGAAAATGTCCTAAACGTTTTATCTCTTTTTTGGTAGCGGTCTCTTTGACCAACTCAGAGCCAATTTGAATGGCTTTATCCCAACTTTGCTCAAACTCATACAAATCCACTAACAAGGTCAATATTTTCGGTTGGAATTCACTTTTTCTCGCCGTAGAAGCCATATTGAGTAGCAAACGTCCGGCTCGGTCTAATAACCCCGCCGACATAAAATCACTGGCAAGTTCAAGTTGCACCATGCGCATTTCTCGTTGAGAAATTTCAGGACGAGCCAATAGATTCTGGTGAATATTAATGGCTTTTTGGATCTCGCCTTTCTTACGGAACAAGTTGCCAAGGGTTAAATGAATATCAAAGGTTTCTGAATTGACTTCCAAAGAATCAACAAAAGCGTCAATGGCTTCACTGTGCTGATCATTTAATAAATGATTTAAGCCGCGAAAGTAGTCATTAGGAATGGATTTTTTAAGCGGATTGCTTTTTTTAGTCGGCGTTTTACGCCCCATTGTCCAACCGACAAAGAGTGCGATAAATAATACTAGGAACAAGCCGACTTCGGTCAACGCCGCTACTCCTTCCCTACCGACAACTCTTTCGTGATGGATGCTTTTCTAAGGGCATCCACTTCATCACGCGCCTTCTCAAATTTGCGGCTTAACACTCGAATTTGGCGTTCGCTACGTAGGTAAGCAACCGAACTGACCAACAAGGCAATACATGCTCCCACCGTAAACGCCAGAATGATGTAGAGCGCCACACTGAGCTCAGGACCTTGCCAGAAGACCAAATCAAGATGGATAAGTTGTGGATTGCGGATAGCAAAAAATATTCCCACCGCAAGAAAGAACAGCACAAGAACCGTATAGATAACTCTTTTCAGCCATTTAAGCATAAAACAACCTATCGAGAATAGAATGGCGATATTATGCCGTGATAGCTGAAAAATTTCGAGGTATTAGATGTAAATTAGTTGAGTTCGTTCGCCGTTGACTCTGACGATTCATTGACTAACTCACGCAATTCCTTGCCAGGCTTGAAATGAGGGACATACTTGGCGCTTAATTCAACCGATTCACCTGTTTTAGGGTTACGACCGATTCTCGGTGCTCGATAATGCAATGAAAAACTACCGAAACCACGAATCTCAATACGCTCACCATTCGCTAAAGAATCAGACATATGCTCCAACATAGCTTTGATGGCCTGTTCAACCTCTTTAACAGGCAAATGAGATTGCTGATCGATAAGCAGTTCTATCAGCTCAGATTTTGTCATTACCGTCCTCGCGTCTAATATTTGACCAGTATTATGTAAGACTAGCTAAATCTGGAAAGAAAGCAATAAGTTATGGCTTATTACGCAAATTTTTACCCATTTTATTCAATCCTTAAGGCGAATAATAGTTTTTCACTTGGCTCTACAACTAGCATCTGAACAAGCTAGCTTTTATAATAGCGCCCATATTCAACCAGATCGGAAGAAAAATAATGAGCTACAGTAATATTCCAGCGGGTAAAGACGCACCAAACGACATCAATGTCATTATCGAAATTCCAGCGCAAGCAAATCCAGTTAAATACGAAGTCGACAAGGACATGGATGCGCTTATCGTAGACCGTTTTATGACGGCACCTATGTTCTACCCTGCCAACTATGGCTATGTTAACCACACGTTAGCCGACGACGGTGACCCAGTTGATGTATTGGTGATCACACCTTACCCAGTGATAGCAGGTTCTGTTATTCGTTGCCGTCCAGTGGGTGTATTGAACATGTCTGACGAAGCCGGTATGGATGCAAAACTGGTTGCTGTACCACATGAAAAACTCAGCAAAGAATACGGCCACATTCAAGATGTGAACGACATTCCACAATTGCTTCGTGACCAAATCGAACACTTCTTCGAGAACTACAAAAAGCTGGAAGAAGGTAAGTGGGTAAAAGTGGAAGGTTGGGCAAGCGCAGAAGAAGCTCGCAAAGCCATCGTTGAAGGCGTAGAAGCTTACAACGCACAGTAATACAAAGTTTCGCTGGTCGCTCGTTTCTCTTTTATACAAGCGTATCACCAGTAACAGACAATAAAAAACCGATCCATTTGTGATCGGTTTTTTATTGTCTATGAAACAGAACTGTCTATCAGACTGGACAACCTATCAAACACAACCGCCTGATAGGCATACGAGGGGTTACTCTTGTGAATCTAAGTAACGCTCAGCATCCAATGCAGCCATACAGCCCGTTCCAGCAGAGGTAATGGCTTGACGATAAATATGATCACTGACATCACCGGCAGCAAACACACCTTCAACACTGGTTTGTGTCGCATTACCTTGTGTACCAGACTGAACTTTCAAATAGCCGTCTTTCATGTCCAATTGGCCTTGGAAAATATCGGTATTTGGCTTGTGACCAATCGCCACAAACAAACCCGCGACAGCCAAATCTTTCATCTCACCTGTTTGGTTATTCTTAATGCGCACACCAGTAACACCAGTGCCATCACCCAACACTTCATCTAGTTCCGAATGCCATTCAATGTTCACATTGCCATTGGTCGCTTTATCCAACAGTTTATCGGCTAGAATTTTTTCTGAACGGAATTTATCACGACGGTGAATCACAGTAACCGTCTTAGCAATATTCGATAGGTACAGCGCTTCTTCAACGGCTGTGTTACCCCCACCAATCACCGCAACATCTTGATTACGGTAGAAAAAGCCATCACAGGTTGCGCAAGCTGATACGCCTTGTCCCATGAATTTGCTTTCGCTTTCAAGCCCTAGGTATTGAGCACTGGCGCCCGTGGAAATGATCAGAGCATCACAGGTGTAGACGCCACTGTCACCTTCCAAACGGAATGGGCGGTTTTGCAGATCAACTTTGTTAACGTGATCAAAAATAATTTCCGTTTCAAAACGCTCTGCGTGCTTACGCATGCGTTCCATTAGTTCAGGACCTTGCACGCCTTGATCATCACCCGGCCAGTTATCAACTTCGGTCGTCGTGGTCAACTGACCACCCATTTGCATACCCGTGATCATTACAGGATTCAGGTTCGCACGAGCAGCGTATACAGCGGCCGTATAACCAGCAGGTCCTGAACCTAAAATCATTAACTTAGCGTGTTTTACATCGCTCATTTTGTTGCTCCTGTAATTGAATGTTTGCTCGATAGACAGATCTATCAGCGAAATGTTGTGGTGAATTCTACCGAAAAATACAAAAAATGCTTAACAAAAAATCTTCATTAGTGAAATAGGGCTTATCTATGACTTTTCAACCGTCACGCGCGCCTTTTCTGAACAAACATAGCATGCGGGATCTTGTGTTAATTGCATTTCCCGCCAACTCGCCTGAAAACCATCAAACAGCTTCAATGAACCATGTTTTACGACACCAGTCTGACTCACCACTTTTATGGCTTCCAAAGCTTGATAGACACCAAGCAAGCCGACAACCGGCGACAATATACCACTTTCATTACAACTTAATGCTTGGTCAGATAAGGCAGGATATAAACACTCATAACAGGGCGAATCTTGCTGATCATACAAGAAGCTGACCAATTGCCCTTCCCAACGAATCGCGGCGGCACTGATCAAGGGCGTCTTCAATTGCCAACACGCTCTATTAATGGCTTGTCGCGTGGTAAAATTATCGGTGCAATCAAGTACGGCATCCACTTTCGCAATCACGTTTTGCAAGTTTTCATCCGACAACCTTTGTTCAATCGTTTGAAATTCTGTACGGGCATTTTTAGCGCGTAACTGACTCACCGCAGCTGCAACCTTGGTTCGCCCTATCTGGCTTTCTTCATACAGAACTTGGCGCGGCAGATTGCTGTTTTCGATACGATCATCATCCGCCAACAACAAATGCCCAACACCTGATGTTGCCAAATACGTCGCCGCAATGTTTCCCAATCCCCCCAAGCCGACAATCAGCACTTTCGCCTGCTTTAATCTAAGCTGACCTTCAACATCAAAGTCTGCAAGCAATAGTTGACGACTATAACGGTCTAACTCAATTTCGTTCATGTTCACCTTACTTTTCTTATGATTGATTCTGCCCGAGTGGTCAATTTTTTGCTAAAATCCTTTTATTACCCATTCGATGAGCAAACAGCATGAAATTCCCCGGCAGACGTAAACTCAAGCACTACTTTCCAGTATCTCAACCTAAGCCCATCTTACCATCCATTGATGTGCAACCGGACAAAGATACCTACATTGTTGGGTTAGACGAAACCATTGTTGATGTAGTCGCCAATGTATCCGATGAATTTCTATCGCAGTTTAGCATCCACAAAGGGTTATCCAATTTAGTCGACACAGAGACGGCGTCTGCCATCTATCGTGAACTGGCTGCTCAAGGCTGCATTTCGGATCATTTTGCAGGCGGAACCATTGGCAATACCATTCACAATTATTCGGTCCTGGCCGATGATAAGTCTGTGTTGCTAGGCGTCATGTCCGCCAACATCACCCTAGGCTCACCCGCTTATCACTATATTTGTCATACCAGTAGTAAGGTAGACATGAACCATTTACAAGGCGTATCTGGTGACATAGGTCGAGGTATCACCTTAATCACGCCAGATGGTGAACGCACCTTTGCCATTGCGCCAGGTGACATGGATGAGCTTAATGCAGAACACATTCCTGAACACATCATTGCTGGCAGTGCCGCATTAGTCACTTGCGCCTACCCATTACGTCACCAAGGAAAACCCATCAAACAAGCCATGTTGGCGGCTTTAGAGTATGCGCATCAACATCAAGTACCAACGGTTCTCACCCTTGGTACCAAGCATCTAGTAGAAGAAAACAAAGACGAATTACTGGATTTGATCAAACGTCATGTTAATGTCCTAGCTATGAATGAACTTGAAGCCGAGGCATTAACAGGCCTGTCTGACCCTCTGCAAGCGGCCGATCAAATTCTCGAATACGTGGATATTGTATTATTAACAGCCGGACCTGAAGGCATGTATCTATGCGGCCACACGGAGGATGCGGTAAAACGCGAAACCACAAACCCAATTAAATCTGGTCGCCTTGCGGATTTCAATCGCTGGGAATTCAGTCGTCCTATGCTGCGTTCCGCTTGTCAAAATCCCATCAAAGTCTTTTCTCATATCGACCCTTACATGGGTGGGCCTGAAAAAATCCGCAACACCAACGGCGCGGGTGATGGTGCTTTATCCGCTTTACTGCACGATATCTCTGCTAACCATTTCCACAAAGACAGCTTACCGAATTCCAGTAAACACGCAGCACCTTTCCTAGCCTATTCTTCATTCGCTCAGATTTGTAAATATTCGAACCGAGTGAGTTATGAAATTCTTGCGCAAAACGCACCGCGTCTGTCTCGTGGTTTACCCGAGCGAGAAGATAGCCTAGAAGAAGCTTACTGGGAACGCTAATCTAAACAGTGTTACTACAGGTCAACCGAGACAAAAAAAGGCCATGCAATTTTCTGCATGGCCTTTCAATATTGACGGTTAAATTCACCGTGAGTGGTGCTTAACTCATTGCCTCAATGCCCAGCGCCTCATTGCGCTCAAACATGCGATCCAATTCCAGCAAGATAACCAGCTCTTCCTCTTTTTGGTAAACCCCTTGAATAAACATCAAGGCCTCATCATTACCAACACTAGGACTCTGCTCTATCTCACCTTGATACAAATAGAAGACTTCTTGCACGGCATCAACAAGTAGACCAATCTGCTCACCATCATGCTCCACAATAATAATACGAGTATCATCCGTAATGGTGCATTCTGGCAGACTGAAGCGAACACGTGTGTCCACGACTGTGACGACGTTACCACGTAAGTTAACGATACCAAGCACATAAGAAGGCGCACCCGGAACAGGAGCAATTTCGCTGTAACGCAAAACTTCCTTAATCTGCATGACGTTAATGCCGTATGTTTCGTCAATCAGTTTAAAAGTAAGGTATTGAAGCAATTCACCTTTCTTGCTTTCTGTAAGACCTTTACCCGTTTCGTTAATAGGTGCTAATTCAGACATGGCTCATATCCATATTCAATTTAATAAAGAAATACTCTAGAACTCATCATATGCCCTAGCATAGCCAAGTTATGATGAGTCTTCGAGCTAATTTAAGTAACAATTAGTTGTCTTGTTGTATACCAACGATAACCCAGTTACCGCTTGCAGAAGACAGATTTTTCTCTAAATGCCAAATTTCATTTGTTTCAGAGGTTTCATCCCCCTCTTTAATCCATCCTGAGAATTGCAACGAAATCGATGCAGTGGATCCAGAGATTTCACCGCGCACTAATTCCACCATCAAAGAAACGACTTCTGTCACTGGCTTATTATCACCATATTTCGCGCGCTCAGTCACCAACATGTTGTACATCTCAGGGCTGACATAATCTAAGATAGTATCAAAGTTGTTGTCATCCCAAGCTTTTTGTAGCAACACATAATGGTTCTTCGCTTCTGCGACAAACGCTTGCTCATCAAAGCCCGGTGGCAGCTGCATTTCAGGCATACCGCCAAAACCGGACAAGCCAGGCATAGCATTTGGTTGAGCAGGTTGAGACGCACCAGACATATCACGGTACATACCACCAGCTTGCGCCTGCGCTTGAGCCGCTTGACGTTTTGGTGCAATGAAGAACTTGTAAATCAAGAAACCGATCAAGGCAAATAACAAGATATCACCGAACGAAATACCATCAAAAGCACCACTACCTAACAAAGCAGCAAACAAACCACCCGCCAGTAGACCGCCTAACAAACCGCCACCTAGACCGCCTAAAAGACCTTTGCTTTTAGTTGAGCTATTCGTGCCGTTAGTCGCTTTAGAGGTCGAATTAGTCGCACTTTTTTGTTTGGAAATAGAGAAACTTTTACCAAAGCTCTTACTGCCACCAAACTTTTTAGCCTGCACTTCGGCGCTGTAACCGCCCGCGCCGATTGCTAAAATAAACGCCATAAACATGGCAAATGCCGTTGTTTTCACTGTTTTTCTCCGCTTAATTAAAATTCACTAGACCGACTGCGTCGCGCAATTTAACAATACTTTCTCTTGCACGGGTACGAGCTTTCTTCGCTCCAGCCTGTAATACTTCTTCAACAAACGCTGGATTGGCCATTAATTCGTGATATTTTTCACGAGCTTCACCTAATTGACCATTCACAAGCGCAAATAGTTCCTTCTTCGCTTCACCCCAAGCGATACCGTCAACAAACTTTTGGCGCATCTCAGCCGTTTGTTCAGGTGTTGCGAACGCTTGGTAAATATCAAATACCGTTGAATCATTTGGATCTTTCGGCTCACCCGGTTCCAACAAGTTGGTTTTAATCTTGTTAATACCTTTTTGCAGTTTCTTCTCTGTTTCAAACAACGGGATCGTGTTGTTGTAACTCTTACTCATCTTACGACCATCAAGGCCTTTTAGGATCGATCCTTCTTCACCAACCACCGCTTCTGGTAAGACAAAATGTTCACCAAATAAATGGTTAAAGCGGCCGGCAATGTCTCGAGCCATTTCAATGTGTTGAATTTGATCTCGTCCAACCGGCACTTTGTGAGCATTAAAGGCAAGAATGTCTGCCGCCATTAGCACAGGGTAACAAAACAAGCCCATCGTAATGCCGAAGTCTGGGTCTTGTTCGTTGGCTAGGTTTTCGTCTACCGCGCCTTTATAGGCATGCGCACGATTCATCAAACCTTTTGCGGTAACACAAGTCAGTAACCAATTCAGTTCCGTAATTTCTGGAATATCGGATTGACGATAGAAAGTTGCTTTGTCCGTATCCAATCCACAAGCCAGCCAGGTCGCTGCGATTTCCAAACGAGACTGTTTCACACGCTCTGGATCTTGGCATTTGATCAAAGCATGGTAGTCAGCTAGAAAGAAGTAAGATTCCGTATTTTCTTGACGGCTTGCTTCGATCGCAGGACGAATCGCGCCCACATAGTTGCCTAAATGAGGAGTGCCTGTGGTGGTAACACCGGTTAAAACAATTTCTTTCGCCATTATTGTTTACTCTTTTCCTACTTTACAAAGTGTCAAAATGTGCGCTTACCTTATCACAAAACCTTGCTTTAGCACTGCCTGCAATGGAATATTTAATTCAATGTTTTCATACACTTTTTTGCTTTCGTTATTGATGGCGACAAAAGCCACAAAATCAAGTCATGGGCTTATTCCCTTACGAGCCTTTGCCCCATAACGCCTCTAGCAATCCCGAATGACGTTTAATGCGAGACTCCGCCGCCAAACGAATGAGCGAACGACTGCCCCACAAGGTAAACCGTCTCTTTGCTCTGGTAATACCGGTATAAACAAGCTCTTTTGTCAAAACAGGGGATGGCGTCATAGGCAACACCAACGCCACCTCAGAGAATTCAGACCCTTGAGATTTATGGACCGTCATGGCAAACACCACTTCGTATTCATTTAATCGACTCGGCAACAAGCCAACAAACGTCCCATCTGGTTGCATAAACCAAACCCTGAGCCGCTGTTCTTGATCGGCCAAACATATGCCTATGTCACCATTAAACAAGCCTAACGCAGCATCGTTACGAGTCAAAATAATGGCTTTTCCTGGATACCAAAGATGAGGATCTCGCAACAAGCCGCGTTGATAAAAATGTTGCTCCAGATAGGCATTTAGACGCTCAACCCCAAATTCGCCTTGTCGTACCGCTGTCAGAATCTGGTATTGAGAAAACGCTTGATAAACCGTTTTAACCTCACCGCCTTCGCGAACGGCTCGCCAATACTCATCATAGCCTTTCGCTAAACGCACTATGTCAGGTTTAGTTTGATTCTCGTCCGGTGCATGCCATTGCACGTCTTGATAATCTTGATCAAGACATGCCATCACGAGATTCGCCTCCCCCGCGTTCATGGCTTTCGCTAAATGGCCTATACCACTGTCGGCATCAAAACGATAACTTTTACGCAATAAGGTTAATACTCGACTGACCGGTGGCGCCGCCACATTGGCAAAGCGGGTCACCTCTTCTCCCGTACAAGCGAACAAATGATCCGCCCAATTTGGTTGAAAATACGCCCGCTCAATACCAAAGGACAAATCCCCTAACACACTACCGGCTTCGACCGAGGCCAATTGATCTTTGTCACCTAACAAAATCAAACGCGCATGGCGCGGTAAAGCATCAATCAGCTTCGCCATCATCGGCAAATCAACCATGGAGACTTCGTCGACCAACAACACATCCAGATGCAATGGATTATCATGATGATGCTTAAAGCGGCTGCGCCCAAAATCACTTCCTAACAAACGATGTAATGTACATGCCTGCTCTGGAATGGCCTGTTTAATATCCTCACTAAGGGGCAAAGAGGCCTTGGCTCCGGCGATCGATTCGGTCAACCGAGCGGCCGCTTTTCCTGTCGGGGCCGCCAGCTCAATGCGCAACCTTTGACCTTGTTGCTGAGCTTCCGCCACCAGCAAGGCTAATAATTTCGTCACTGTGGTGGTTTTCCCCGTTCCCGGACCACCGCTAATCACCGAAAATGGCAAGCTTGCCGCATTAGCTACCGCCACTTTCTGCCAATCCAGCTCATGGCGATCAGCAGGAAATAACGCGTGAATCAGGGCGTGATCAAATGGCCGAGTTGGTGCCGAAATTTGACCGTTTATATAACCTAATACCGACTGTTCATATTGAAAGTAACGGTAAAGATACAAGCGCGTTCCCGCTAATACCATCGGTTTTTCTGTTATGGCGTGAGCTTGGCTAACAAGCTCTGATTGCCATAACCGCTGACACCACTGCTCAACAGAATGCACACCTGACGTCATCAAGACGTGCTGTAATTCATTCGCCGATATGCCTTCTGGTGGCTGCGACCACACATCGGTCAAGTCCAAACAAATGTGCCCAGCTCCCAAGGCCGCACTGGATAATGCGCCGGCCATTAACACCGCCGCATGAGATTCTCCAGCATGCGTCGCCAACTGCTCAATCCATTGCATATCAATGGCTTTTAATACACCGCGGTTACGCCAATCCGTTAAAAAATAAGGCTCTTCCGCTAGCCTATCCGCATCGGCATGTAACCAATCTAATTGCTTAGAAGAGTCCATATTGTATTGCCTCGTGAGAAGTCGGTTGATCACGGTCGTCACTTTCAACGGTCGATTTACCTTGGAACAAGTCATCCATGGCATTGACATGCGCCAGAGTCAAACGCGTACGGAACACGCCCGTCTCTTTATGTGGTGACATACCGCGCAAAAAGCCATAAACCACGCCGCCAATATGTTGTTCATAATCATAGTTTGGCAGACGTTGCCTTAACAATCGGTGCAGAGCTAAGGTGTAAAGTTGATATTGCAAATCATAGCGATGATCCAGCATCGCATGATTTAATGCCTCTTTGCCGTAGTCGTTAAAGTCTTCGCCCAAATAGTTGGACTTATAATCCAACACGTAATACCGCCCCTGCCACTCAAACAATAGGTCAATAAAGCCCTTCAACATGCCTTTTAGCGGACGATCTTGAATCCTCGGCGCTTGCTTAGACAAAGGGTCATGGGTTCTGGCAATCGCATCCAATTGCAATGCATTCATATGGCTGACCGGCAAGAAAAACTCCATCTCCTTTCGACAAGCCGACACAGGTAATGTGGCCAAGGTCGCTCCCTCAACCAATTCCGTTTGCAAGATGTCGGGCAGCCACTCAGTTAACACCACCTGCCAATCCTGAAAGCCATTACGTTGATAATAAGCCGCCATGTTAGTTTGCTGATTCGTGCGGATCAGATCCGCAAAGCTAGGTTGATCAATCGTCTCAAGTAGCGCTTTCCCTTCAAGCAGATCATGCAAAAACGTACCTGGTGCCGCCCCTCTTGGGAAAGTAAAGCGGTTCGCTTGCGGTTCTGCTGCTGGCTCAGCAAGCGTCTCAGGTAATGGCACTGACATGGCATCTATTGGCTCAACCGTCACCAGTTCATCTAAACCAGGTAAGCTTTCATCACGAATCTCTTTGTCTTCCACTACCAATGACGAATAACTGCCAATCCACCAGTCTCGCTCCACTCTGCCGCTAAACTCACGTGCGTTCGCGGAGTCTAATGGCGCTTGTTGCATTTCAAATCGAGGCAGAACCAAAGGTTCTGATGGTAAATCGACAAGCTTCATTTGTTCAGCAGAATGAGCCTCACACAGTCGCATCAGACTTGGGTATAAATCCCCAGCAGCAAAGGCTTCACCTTCTGACAATAACGCACCGACACCGCTTAAATGCACCTCTAACGACGCCTCTCGACTCTTAGTCGCTTTTTTACCAACCTCCATACAGCCAATAAAACACGCCTCTTTAGAGCGAGTTAGTGCCACATAGGCCAGGCGAATCTCTGCGGCATACAATTCTTCTTTATGTTGTTCAGTTTGCGTCTCATCAGGGTCAATAGCAATCCACAATTGCTGCTGTGCATCATGATAAAGAGCGGACTTTTCCCTATCCTGATACGGTGTCAGAGCAAAAGGCAAATACACAATGGGGTATTCCAACCCTTTACTCTTGTGAATGGTCACAATACGCACCAACTCAGCATCCGTTTCTAAACGAATCTTTTGCTCATCACTGTTGCCATTTGGTGACTGGATAGACAAACGAAGATAGCGCAAGACGCCTTCTTTCGAGTCCAATTCTAAGGACTTTTCCTGAAGTTTTTCAGTAAGGTGTAAGAAATCAGTGAGTCGTCTTTCGCCGTCTACGTGTCGCAGCATGTTGGGGGCTAAGCTCACGTCCTGCATAAAAACGCGCAGCATGGGCAATAAACCCTGTTGCTCCCATAAAATTAAATACCCTTGAAAAGCCTGTACCCACTTTTCGTACACCACATCGTCATGATTCAGGGTGTCCAATTCCAACAAAGACCAATCCACCAAGCTGGTCGCCAACGCCGAACGTAACTTACCTTCTTGGCCATTAGACAGAATCGCCGTTAAGACAATCAACAACTCTCTGGCTTCAACCGTCTCAAACACCGAGCCTTTGTCACTCAAATACACGCTGGCAATGCCACGTTGACGAAGCGCTTCTTTCAACGCATTGGCTTGGCTGAAATTCGTCACCAATAAAGCCACATCCTGAGGCCGCACCCCTTGACCAGATACCGTCGCTTGTTGCTGCTGCCCAGCTAATAAAAGTTCATGCAAGTGGGCGGCACAAGCGTCGGCCATCTGCTCACGATAGTCTTTTGGTGTTACCGGCTCGTCAGATGTTTGATACAAAAATTGTAAGGCCGCTTGTGTTTCACCTTGGCGCAGAAATTGCCCCGTCACCCCGCGGTCTTGTACCGCCACAAACGGAATGCCAGACACACGAAACGGAGAGTCTTGCGTGGTAAACAACCCATTAACAGACTGAATCATGGCGGCGGATGAACGGTAATTGGTGGCCAGTGAGTAAACGGTATCGACCTGCTGTTTGGCCGCCAGATAGGTATAAATATCAGCACCACGAAAGGCATAAATGGCTTGCTTAGGATCACCAATCATAATCAAGCCAAGACTGGTCTGCGTGGGGTTGGCTGGCTGGTAAACCTCAGAAAAAATACGATATTGCACCGCATCTGTATCCTGAAACTCATCGATCAGCGCGATAGGGTAAAGCTGTCGAATCCGCTGCGCTAACTTGCCGCTGTCGTCTTGTGTTAATGCCTGATCTAAGGAGGTTAGCAAGTCTGTAAACGTCAGCGATTGCGTGGCGCGCTTCCATTCAGCCATGCGCTCTTTCACCTGTTGCCACAAGGACACTAACAACACCGCTTTAAGCTTACCAGCTTCAGGAAAAGCTTGTCGCAATTCGGCCACCAGCCCAAAGAAAGAATGCTGCGGTGCCTCCCCTCCTTTGCTGATGCGAGTCGCGTGTTCATTGGCATCGAACTTCTCCAAGCATTTATCCAGTTCAAAATGCCCAGATGTCGCCCATTGCTGCATCGCCGCCAAATCTTTCGCCGGGTCCTTGCGCCAGAAATTACGTTTAATACCACTGTTATCTAATGCATCAATGATCTCTTGTGACTGTTCCAGCCAAGTGTCACGGACAACTTGAATCTGCTGCTGGGCTTTCTGCAATGCCGCTTCCCAATCATAATCTGGCGCCGAGACCTTAGCGTCGGGCTGATTATTCAACAGGTATAAATCACGCAGCAAAGCGTCTGGCGTTGCCCAAATGGGCTTGACCAAAGCCGCTTTGCTGTCACTCATCGGATAAAACACACGCCGCCAAACGTCTTTCACCGCCATTGCAAGTGGCGCTTGCTCGTCCGTTTCGATGGTTTGCTGAAACAGCATACGGCTTTCAAAAGCATTTTGACTGAGCATACGCTGACAAAAACCATGAATGGTAAACACCGCCGCTTCATCCATTTGCTTCTCAGCATAAAGCAGTTTTTCTATCGCATCCGCTTGCTGTTCTGCCGTCATGACATTGAGCCATTGAGACAGAAACACATCGTCACTCTGCTGCAACATTAAGGCTTTACGCGCCCCTCGAATACGAGCTCGAATTCGCGCTTTTAATTCCGCGGTGGCCGCTTCGGTAAAGGTCACCACTAGAATTTGATCGACCGTTAATGGTCGCTCTAAATCCCCTGACTGCCCCGTTGGCACCAATAAACGCAAATACAAGTTGGCAATGGTATAGGTTTTTCCTGTTCCAGCACTGGCTTCAATAAGACGTTTGCCAAACAGAGGAAACGACATGGCATCAAGCGTTTCCGGAATACTTTGTAGGTGATCAATGTCGCTCATTCTGCTTGCTCCAGATGTCGATGCATGGGCAACCAGACCTGCTCACAAAGGCTCACAAAATGAGCTTTGTGTGCCGTTAGATCAGGGAAATAACGTTGCCAATAAGCATCCTCTACTTCACTTGAAGTAAATGCGCTACTGCTTTCTTGATAAGTTTTTAAAGCCTGCTCCCATGCTGCATCCTGGTCTTCTGCGGTTTTACTGGCACAATAGCTTTTGCACCAAGCATCCGCACTTTTTGCCGGAAGTGGCAAAGGCTGAGACAAACCGGATTGCAACAAGGTTGTCAGCTCAAGCAGATGCGCTTGAGCCTCATTAGGCGGCAATATCGCAAACTCATGCTCAAGCAACTTGCCGGTTTTCAACAGATTAATCAGATGATGTTGCCTAGCGGTGCCTTGTGCACACAAGGCCAAATGCTCAATCCAAAAACGCATTTTTTGATTGGCGGATACATCCCCCATACGGTAGGACAAACGCGTGGTGGCCGTCGGCATGTCTAACCAAGTTTGCAAGGTCAAAGCGCCTAATGACAGATGAACCTCTAACGGCGGTAACGTTGCCAAATCGTATCCTTGTAGGACTTGATATAGCTGACGACATTGTTGCTGACTTTGCGCCAAGGATAAACGGCCAAACGCACCGTATGGCATCACGCCAGTCAGTACTAAACGTTGCAAAAAGGTCTGTTCTTCCCCCTTCAACATGGCTTGTAATAAAGCATCTTTTAACTGATAGCCTGTTAAACCATCAAGGGCAAAGGGTTCGTCTTCCAGCTCTTGCTCTTCTTTTAAAGACAAGTAAGCTTTCAGTCGGCGCTGGGTAAAATAACGCGTCGGGTGACTCATAAAACGTACGATTTCATCGAGCGCTAAGGTGGCGGTCCCTTGTTCAAATCTGGCTAAAGGAGAGACGTCTCGCGCAACGTCTTGTTTTTTTGTCATCAAGGCGGGCAGCCAATGCTGGTTAAAACTGTAAAAAGCGGTCGGACTCTTGCTCGTTTGATAATACAGTCGGTTGAACGGCTGCAATGGGTGCTCTGTCACCACTTTATGCAAGAAAGCCTGTTGCGCACTCTCTGGCGTAAGGTCTTGGTCCTCGTCAAAGACACAACTTTGGCTTAAATACTCCAGTAATTCACTCAATAAGATGGATGGATTTTTCTCGCTGTTGTCTTGAATACTGCGACCAACATAGCTTAAATAAAATACCTCTCGGGCAGACATCAAGGCTTCTAGAAAAAGGTATTTATCGTCTTCACGGCGGCTACGGTCACCGCTGCGATAATGGCCAACCATCAAATCAAAGCCCATCGGCGCCACGCTACGAGGATAATCCCCCTCGTTTAATCCCAACACACAGATCACCTTAAACGGCACTGAACGCATTGGCATCAAGGTACAAAAATTAACTCGACCGGCTAGAAATCGTTGACTGCCTTGTGATTCTTGCAGTCTAGGCGCGAGCAATTGCCTGAGCACTAATTGGTCTAAGACCTCATCAAATTGGGCATGCTGCCACTCTGACATTAACGCATCGAGCTGATTCGCCAATAACTCTCGGAAGGTGTCCTGCTCTTCCAGCAAGAAAAAATCGTCCGCCAACGCATACAGTGTTTGCACCCAACCACTCGGCTGCAGTGGTTGTTGTAACGTCTGTTGGGCTTGATGTATCAACGCCAGAAATTCGGCGAGTTTACCTGCTACCGCGGCTTCTAAGCCTTCAACATCGCCATAACTCAAGGTTTCTTGCCAAATATGATCGTGCCCCATGGCATAACCTAACAACATGCGGCGGACCCCATTCAGCCAGGTGTGTGAGACTTGTTTCGGCAGCTTGTGTTGTTCCGCGGTTTGCTCATCCAATCCCCAACGAATGCCCACTTCCACAGACCATTGACGAATTCGATCCAGTTCATGAGCGGACAGGTCAAAGCGAGCCATCACCGCAGGCACTTCTAAGACACTGATCAATTCGGACAAGGTAAAACGGCTTTCGCCCAACCCCAACAGATATAAATACGCTTCAACAATGGGGTTTTCCATGCCACCCGATTGATCAATCAGGGCGAATGGAATGTGCTTACGGCCTTCCGCCTGACCAAACACTGCACGAACAAACGGGCTGTAAGTATTCACATCCGGTAACATGACAATGATGTCTTTTGGCGTCAGCTGTGGATCACGCTCAAACATATCGAGCAATTGGTCGTGAAGCACTTCCACTTCTCGTAATGGACTGTGGCACACATGCACTCGAACACTCTGATCATCGGCGGTGATTGGGTGCCGATAGCGACTGTTACTTAGATGGATATCCGTTTCTTGTTGCGCGCCATAGTTTTCAAGGGTGAGCACATCCTGCTGAACCCATTGCAACAGCCCTGAGCGATCAGCCGTTTGATAGTCTTCAAACACATCCAATTCATCGTTGGCAATGTCTTGCAGTTGCCCGATGTAATCTCGCCCTAAGCGCCCCCAACTAGCAAGTAAAGGGTTAGCATCAAGGTGTAGCGCCTCTAGCCGCAGACCCGGCTTTACATTCTGACGTTTAATTTCACGGCCAAGATAATGCTTATCCACCACATCCCCCCAGTAAAAACGACAGGGATTCTGTAGAAATAAATGCACCTCGATCCAACCTGAATCGGCCAGCACTCGAAGGGACTCTAGGGTATTAGGCGGTAAGGACGACACGCCAAAAATAAAGATTCGCTCCGGTACACCACTTGGGCGTGAGCCAGATGCACAGGCTTCCGTTAGCGCTTCGATTAAATTACCACGGTGATACAGAGAGGCGCCTTGTTGACTGATGTCCGCAACAAGATCGCGCCATAAAATGGCTTGCCAAGGCTGCTCCGAAAAATGCTGCTGTAAAAATGAGTCCTCAACATGATTGGCTTCCCAAGCGGCAATCCAATCAGGTCGATACACCAAGTATTGATCGTAAATATCCGCAATGCTGCTACACAGTTGAAAACGTCGTACCTGGCTGTCATCCTCACTCAGATACCAAGCTAACGCGGCAAACTCAGGCTCAGCCAACCTTGCGTCTAAAATACGCATTAACCGCCACACTAAAAACGGCTTATTAAATTCACTTTGTGACGGAATGTCCGCTAAGGCTTGTTTAAAGGTGTGCCAAACAAAAGTAGAAGGCAAAGGAAACGCTAATCCAGCCGAAATGGAATGAGATTCCGCTAAGCGCATTTTTAACCACTGGGCCATCCCCGGGTTCTGCACCAGAATGTGTTCGTCGTCAAATGGATTTTGCGGTGGCGAAACCGCAAGAATTTTTGCCAGCAATACTGCTAAATCTTCGAGTCTATTGCCAGTGTAAAGCCGAAACATACCGAGTCCTTATACGCCACGTTGCCCAAAACAACTCAAGACAAGAGTATAACAACAAAATCAATCAGGTAGAGACAAAGGAAATAAGTTTGGTGGAGCTAAGCGGGATCGAACCGCTGACCTCTTGCATGCCATGCAAGCGCTCTCCCAGCTGAGCTATAGCCCCACATCACGCCACGGCGTTTTGCAGAAGATATCTTTTTAACAATAAGAAACCTTAAAGGGAAGTGTTTTATGGTGGAGCTAAGCGGGATCGAACCGCTGACCTCTTGCATGCCATGCAAGCGCTCTCCCAGCTGAGCTATAGCCCCACAAAACAGCGCAGAATTCTATGGGTGCGGATGTTCCCTGTCAATGCTTTATGATGAATTTTTAATACTATTCTGAAATTAAAACTTAGAGCCCTCTCATAAAAATTGATATCATCAACAACATCTTAAGACATAACCCTAGAGTAATATATGACCCACTTTCCCACGGTGTTGGATGACTTAATGATGGCTCAACAACCGATTCTCAAACGCAATAAAGAGGTCTTTGGTTATGAACTGTTATTCCGTGGAATGGATGCCCAAAAAGCGCAATTTTCAGATGGTGAATTAGCCACCAGCCAAGTACTGGTTAACCTCTGTATTGGTATTACAAAGTTAGAGTCACAGCTAAGAAAGCCCTTTTTCGTTAACATGACCACGGAACTCATGCTATCGGATGCTTTTTTTCCGATCGACCATGACACGGTTTACATTGAAATCCTAGAAAGTCAGCGGCTAACACCTGAATTTTATCAAGCGATCGAAAAATGGCGAGCGGCAGGCTATCGCTTTGCGCTGGATGATTATCACTTTGAAGCAGACTATGAGGCTTTATTGCCTTGGGTTTCCATTGTCAAAATTGATGTGCTTGCCACGCCACCGGAAAAATACATGACCGAGATTGCTTCACTAAAGCGTCGCGGTATGGTTTTACTGGCAGAAAAAGTAGAAAACGCAGCCATGTTTGAGCTGTGTAAAAAACTCGGCTTTGACCTCTTTCAAGGGTATTTCTTACAACGCCCTGAACTCATCAAAGGTAAAAAAATTGATTCCGCCACTCATGGTGCGATTGAACTGGTGAATGCTCTCCAAAACAAAGACATTAGCATTGATGAGATTTCCCACCTAGTCGCGAAGAACCCCAAACTGTCTTACCAATTACTCCGAATTCTAAACAGCCCTGTTTGCGGTATTACTAAGAAAGTGGTTTCTATAAAAGAAGCGGTTATCTTTCTAGGCTTGGTAAAACTAAAGCGATGGGCATTATTGATCACTTTAACCTCATCGACCTCGCAACCTAATGCTTTGCTAAAAGTGCTATTAACTCGCGCGAGGTGCTGCCAACTTCTAGCGGAAAAGAATCAAGCCTCACTATCGGAGTCTGCTTTTATGGTTGGCCTGATGTCTGGAATAGACGCGGTGTTTAATGTTGAGAAGCAAGTGATATTGGAACAAACGGCTCTGGAGAACGACGCGCTTGCGGCTATTCTTCATCAAGCTGGCGAGTTAGGACACTATTTGACACTCACATTAAGCTGCGAAGAGCAACAATGGCAAAACATCGAAGTACTAAACAAAACGCAACGCTCTGAGTTAAATCAAGCGTTTATTAATGCCATGTTGTGGTCTGAAGAGGTTATGCAGTCAATTTGTTAATTATTTTTCGTTAAACAATTGACAGCCAAAGAAAAAAACATAAAATACGTTTCACCTTTTTCAAGGCCAGTGTGGTGGAATTGGTAGACACGACGGATTCAAAATCCGTTGCCGAAAGGCGTGGCGGTTCGAGTCCGCCTACTGGTACCATTTAGATGAAGCCCTAGCTATTCTTTAGCTAGGGCTTTGTTGTTTCTGGGATTGCCCCTTTTATATCAAGTCGAAAACCTCTTCGTATCTAACTTCTAAAGACGGCCAATCTGCCAAAATCATAACCACCGTTATAAAAACTCCAGCTCCCCTCCTGTTTTTCTGTGTGTGGGGGTAGTGGCGTTGTAAATCTTTTGACTACTCAAAGATGCTACCGAAGCTAAGTTTTAGTCCTACATATGCATGAAGGACTAGGCTGATTTTCCAGCCCTACTCCTTTCTTTTGAGTGAAAAACAAGTCCATGCATTTTGTATATTGATTACATAGACGGCCTAGTAAACATCAATATAAGAACTGCTTGGCTTTGGCCAATTTAACTTTAAGCAATTATAAATTCTTGTAATATGTCTTTGATCGTTACTTGCTGCCACTCCTGAGTAACTATTTTTAGCATCCCAAGTCTCTAAACGAAATGCCAATTCCATTACATCATCTCCACCTACTTTGTCTGAGATATAAGCTATTCCATTTAGGGTGACTCTTAACTGGCGGTCTACTGAATCGTCTTTTGATGCAATAAGACGTTTTACATTATCCAAAGTAAAATCCTGAGGGTTATTTAAATCTAGCTCCATCTTCTCATCCTTTTATCTATATCATTATTGGCTTTCATATAATTATAAATTACGGTCTGTAATTAAACCCTATCAGTTCTATATAAAACCAATAGTTTTTATTTATCAACAATATATCCCAACGCGCCTCCAAGTCCTGTTCCAACAGCAATACCAATTGGGCCAAAACGGGATCCGATTAATGCCCCTGCAGCTGCTCCTTTAATCGCTGACTTTATTTTCTCATTCGACTCCTTTTCATTTCTATTCTCTTCATCGTTAACACAAATCACATTACACTCTTGATCTTTCATTTTATCTCTCATTTGGTTTCATTTTTTAACAACGGGTGCAGAATTCTTTGAGATTAAACCTTCTACACAATTAATATTCTTATCAGCCTTTGGCTTTCAAGCGCTTCACTTCTCGATGAAGTAAAGGAAGAGAGACAAAGTCGAATCTCCTGCTCCCCTCCTGACCATTCAATTTTCTCCTCTACAGTAAATAAACAGTCACTTCGTCAAAACACTCCATGTCTACATAGCTAAGGAAATTACCTTCCCACAACACATAAAATTCCTGAGTATCGTTATTGGTTAAACACGAGTTCATTAGATACCCTTGCAACTGCCCTGCGTCGAAATTAAAGTCCACATCCTTTATAAGCTCTGGATATTGAATGCCGACATACGCAAAGTCTGTTATGTAACTAAGGCAGAAAATGCCTTGTCCGTTCTTAAACAAGCCAATCTCAACAGGATGATATCCACCGGAGCTAGCACTGTAGCTGGTGTCTTTGAAATTGATTGTAAAGCCATCTAATGCAGTAAAATCCTCGATGAGGTTGTCACTACATTGATGGATTAAATCAATCATTCCCTGACTAACAGGCACAGCTAATCCCTCATGATTAAATTTGAGTTTCATAATAGTTCCTTGGTAAATTTTACTTTAGGTAGTGGTACTAAGAAGGGGTATGGGAGTATCTTGCTTGCTAGTTTTTATTAAGAGTCAGAAGTTTTTCTTTGTTTTCCGCGTACTGCTCGCTCAAACGATGAACAAACACGCTTTTATCTGATCTACTTAACAGCCCTATATCTGGATTACGCAACACGGCAGCGAAAAAGCCGCAGTTATTAGCACTGCCTGATTTAAAAACAGGCGTTAATAGAGTGCTTTTAATAGCCTTTCCTTCTTGCTCTTCTAATAAACTAAACACCTCAAGAAGGTCAATCCAGCTTTTAGTATGCAGCCCTCCTCCTTCATTACCTGTCATGCGAATGAATGGTGAATTATTTTGATCGTAAGCTAGTTGGTAAAATATATGGTGATTTTTCTTAGTGTTTAAACCTAATGCTTTCCCATCATTAATAACCACCGTCATAACTTTGTCTTCTGACTTATCGTTAAAGGCAATAATTGGCGAATTATTTTCAACATTTAATTCATTCGTCTCACTATCAAGAGCCGCTTTCTTAGTCTTATGTGACATGTTTATTTCTCCTATTGGTTTAAATTGTAATTGATTTTAAATATCTAGATGGATGGTCTATTGGTGCTAGTAGATAAACACCTGAACCAGAGTCATGAAGGATTGCTAACACTAATAGATGACTATTATTCTCTCCAATTTTTACTACGTATTCGTGATGGTTTTTTATTGCTGTTAGACAGTAGTTGTGTGCCTGATCAAATACGTTGAGTGCTCGATCTCCATCGCAGTGATCTATGTAAACTAAAAAGCAACCTATCTCTTCCCAGCACTCAATAGCATTGAAAACAGACCCAAAGGGCTCTGTCAGGTGCTGTAACAAAGGAACTCTTATCGACTCCTTGATAGGTAAGCTTGTTAGTCGTCTAAGGTCATGAATGATCTCCATTACGTTCTCCGAAAGTAAAAGAGCCCTTACCAAAACGGTAAGGGCTCTTTTGTATTAATAGGTTGATATGAAAAAGCTCTATGCTTGAATCATAGAAGATAAGCTTTGAACTGTTTTACGCTGTGTTGCCTCATTTAACTTGGCGTATCGTAGCGTCGATTCAATGCTCTTATGATTAAGCAATTTTTGAACTGAACTTAGATCGGCACCGTTTGAAATAAGGTTTGATGCAACAGAATGTCTTGCAGTATGAAACACTACTTCTTCTGAATTCTTGATGTTGGCTTGGGTCTTAATAACGTCAAAAGCATGACGTGGTTGATAAATCGGTTTAACACCTCTCTTTCCAGCGAAGATATAAGGGTTTCCAGCATATCGAGGAATCGACTTTATTATCTCAATCATATAATCCGAAAGATAAATGATATGAGGTGTGCCATTCTTCGTTTTTGGAATACGCAATATCCCTTTTTTCAAGTCAATGTCTTGCCATAGTCTTAGACGTAACTCTGTTGCCCGACAACCTGATAAGAACAGTAAAGCAATATAAGCACCGCTGCTTCGGCAGGGGTACTTAAGAGCGGCCTTAATGATCTTCTGAGTTTCATGGATATCACAGTATCGAGTTCTGATATTGTTCTCAGGTAGCAGAGCGACCTTAAGAGCAACATTTGATATACCCAGATAATTTTCAGCAAGCTTCCCCATGGTTTTCAGTAAAGCAAGCGCCCTATTACACGTTGCCGGGGCATAGGAATAATGCGCTTTCGTATCCGAACTCAAATCCAACTGTACTTCTAGTACCTGTTTTGCCGTTAGTTCATCGTAGCGGACTAAATGGATGCTCTTACAAAGCATGAAGCGAGCTTTGTCATCTCGCCATGAAAGCTTTCTTTTTTTGGCTAAAGGTAAATACACCTCATGAAAAAACTGACTTAGCGTTGGAATACTGTGCTTAGACTTCTCTTTTAATCGAGCTTCTTTAGGGTCAACTCCTAAGGCTATTTGACTCTTGTACTGTAACGCTATTTTCCTTGCTATTTGTAAGCTTATATCTGGGAACCTACCGATTGAAATAGACGTCTTTTTTCCATTAATCGTGTAACGTAATAGGAAACGTTTAGAGCCCGATTTTCCACTGAGCAACTTTAGCCCTGTCACTTCAGTATCTGAGAACTCTAACTCTGTTGACCTAGCGAGAGGGTCGTTCGCAGGTAGTGCTTTCAGAAGGGATGTTGTGAATCTAAATTTCTTAAGCATTGATTACTCCTTGATCAGTTCATCAAAGAAATAATATGTACTTAAGGTTGTCATTTGTTACGGCCCTACTCGTTTTTCGTAATTAGAAAACTTTCGAAACCCTTTAGAACAAAGGCTTTCAAGATGGTGTGATAAGAGTATGTAGGGGTATAGAGTTGACTCACCACTTTACAGTGACAAGTTATTAATAGCCTTTGTGTAAATTCAATCCTCCTTTAAGAAGTAAATCATCTTATTCATTACCTCCTCTGAAGAGGAGTAATTATCCCACTTACTATACGTTTTATTATCAACTCTCTTCATTTCATTATGCGTATATTCGCTCACATACTTTATATTGTTATATATTGTACAAAATGGCCCTAGTATATTTTTATTTAAACGATCACCACCTTTCCAAACTATTTCAGCATTGAAGGACTGTTTATATAGTTTTTCTTTTTCCCTACCTACTGAACTGAATCCTTTTATCTTAATTAGAATTCCTTTTAACTCTTCAATGCTATTAAAATTTTTCTTATCAACAACTATATCCAATCTGTCAATTAAACTACCAACAGTCATGATATCAGCTATGCCAATTTCATTTACAACATAAAATACGAAATGGTCATAATAACTTTTATTGCCACCATTCATATAGAAATAATCTGAACTAATAGTTTTATTAGATTTTATAACATAGGACAGTGATTCACTGGTCACTATGTAGTAACTATCGAAATACTCTTTGCTTTTTTCTATATTTATTTCTGCAAGTCTTTCATCACTCCTTATTTTATTAGATTTAGAATCACAAAAATCTTTAATCAATTTATAATGGGTTTTCAACCCGCCATTATTAAACGCTGTATTTTCACCATAAATCAAACGAGCTATTTTAGGGATATTTTTTCGTGAAATTCCTTTATGTTTTGTTAGCTCATTAATTAGTTTTTTATCACGCTTAGTGAGCTCTATTCTTTTATTTGTATTCGACATTACTCTAAGCCTAAAAGTTGACCGTTAACATTAAGAAGAAGGCTGCTCTGGTTCCAATTCCTTAAGCTTCATCAAAGAAACGTAGTAAGAGAGCCTCAATCGAGAAGAAAAAACGAATTCCACTGAGAAAATAAATCGATAAAAAACCATTAAAAGACAACACCTTACGATTTTCAAAAAACAAAGAACGCCTTCATATCAAGACTTCGAGCCATAGACACCTGCTAGTTAAAATCCATCAATATCTCATCTAATCTATAAAACCTAATACGCAGTTAAGGATAAAAAACTATGACTTCCCTCCAATTTACACCTAAAAATGTAGAGATAATAAAACAAAAAATGACATTACTACCCTATGGTTCCGAGAGACATATGGGAACCAACGTACATGCTAGAAAAAACAAACATTCAGTATCATTAATTTTTAGAGCTGACGTGAAATCCACTCGTATAGTTAAGAAAATTGGTGATATATCTGAAGACTTAACAGTATTAAATCAAAGATTATCACGTCTAAGATCAGAGGTTTCATACCTTAGAGGTGAAGCTCCTGCACCTTTAACTCTTAATAGGTTTATCAATACTTATTATATACCCCATAGTGAAACCAATCACCGTGATCATAAAGGGATGCTATCACGCTTAAGAATCCTTTCAACCGAGCTTGAGTATATCTCTGGTAAATTGCTTTCAGACATTAGTAAGTTTGATTGTATCCAAGTCATTAATAGACTTCGTCTTCGAGAGGTATCAGCTAGTACGTTAAATAAATATAGATACGCATTGCAGGCTGTCTTTAGCCTTGCGGTTGAAATGGAATTGATTGACAGGAACCCTGTAGAGAAAATCAAAAAGGAAGTGTTATCTAATACGCAAACACGAGTGTTGCGAGGTAATGAACTCCATCGATTCACCTACTTCTCCAGCTCATATTCCAATCCATACTCTGGTAGTGCTCTTTTGTTCTTGCTGTTTACAGGCATGAGATCAATGGAGGCTTTGACCATGAAATGGACTTATTTATCAGAGGATAAATCCTATGTAGATTTACCTATGACAAAGTCAGGAAAAGCTCGTCGTGTCCACATTAATGAAACAGCGAAACGTGTTCTAGTTCACTTAGAAACGTTAAAGATGAACGAATTTGTCTTTTATTCTCCTAGCAGTAAAGGCCATCTAACCTACCCTCGCAATGCCCTCCAATGGGTATGTACGCAGCTATCCAAGGAGGGTGTCTTAAAAGGGCAGCTTTCTCTACATAGCTTACGCCATACGTTTGCCACTAATTTAATTGAAACTACAGGTTCTCTAAGAGCAACTCAAATAGCTCTAGGCCACAGCAGCAGCTCTGTTACTGAGCGCTACACCCATTTGTCTAATGAACACATTAGCAATTCCGTAAAACAACTCGATTCTACATTTAATTATATGAACTAAGGAGAAAACAATGTCGCCTCTTTTTCTTTCGTTATCAGCTTTTTGTGATCGCTACGACCTGAAGGTGAACTCAGTACGATCAGGATTGAAACGTCAGCCTGAAAGCTGGCCACCATATCTAAAGGTTGGAAACTTCATCCGATTTCGGATAACGGACATACATCAGTGGGAGGAGAAGAATATGAATTAAAGACTTAATTAACACTGTTGAAGATCAGTAAAACTTCACCCTAATAAACAATGAACTTAAATCAATCTTTTAAAGGAAATGAAATATGAACACAAATACAGACATCACTAACACTAACGCTAACACTAACGCTAACGCTAACGCTGAAACCAAAATGCTTCAGGACACTGATGTTAAAGTTAAAATCTCACGTATATCAAATGGTTTTGTAGAAGGAACCCAACAGATAACGAAGGTTTCTGAAATTATAAATTTAATCAATGTTGATGGTAACACCAAAGCATTTGATAAGAATTGTGGGATGGTATTTTATGAAAAAAGCAAATACGCAAATGACATCTTTGATGAAATTAAATCGAGCCTTGGACATTATTCGACCAACAACAAGGATTTTATAACCTTAGAGAATGGTGGGTTTATTCATAAAGAATCCATTCTAAACATTCGTATTATAGAGATGGAAGATGAGCGTGTAATAGTTATTATTGGTCTTAATTCAAGGACATTATTTTCTATGTCCAGCTATGACTATAACAATATTGACAATCTGAAAAATGAAGTATCTGAAGTAGTAACCAACAAGAAGAAAACAGTTAACTGGAATGATTTCCTTATAGACTAATCATTAATTTATCGTGAGGTAAGAGAGGGAAACCTCTCTTTTATTTTGTATATGTATGAAAAATATGATGCGATTTTAAATGAAGATGCGAATTTAAATAGTAATATCCCTAAGCATAAAAAGCCCTCTAAAACTAAGGTTATTCACGATAAGGTTGTCAAAGAGAAGTTTAAAGTTACACCTTGGCCCGAGCTACAAGAAACAATCATTCTAGCGTTTGACACTGAGTATCAATTTAATGAGGCTGAAAGTTGCAATGATGTTCTCTGTTATACCTTTTCAATTTCACATGGAAGCCGATCATGTGATGGCTATATTCCGGTCGGATCGTCTATGCGAAAAGATCGTTTAACCTTTGAAAGATTTGTTATCAAATGCATAGAGCACGCTATAGAGTCTGAGGTACTAACAACGTACCCTAGCCATTTATTTATAGTCGCTCATTTTTTGAAAGCTGATATTTTTAATTTCGATAAGGCTTTTGATGGGGTGGCTGCTCATCTATCTGGCATACGAAAAACAGTCGTTTCTCTCGATTCCGCGTATGGCATTGATGTGGAGTCTATCAAGGCTCAGCGGGTAGACAAAGAGCCATTGAAGGTTCGGACAAAATCTCGTAATACCAAATATATATACATTAAGTGTTACGACACGATGTTACTCACTCCAGCAGGAAAGTCGTTAAGTGAAGTGGGTGAATTGATTGATTTGCCAAAATTAGACATCCCCCCACCTTTTAGTATTGAAAGGATGAAGGAATATCAAGAAAAAGATATTGAAGGTTTTAAGGAATACGCAATAAGAGATGCCGTCATTGCACGCATGTATATAAAGCGTGTCATTGAATTCTGTAGTTTGAATGGTCTTAAAAAACTACCTGTAACGGTCGGGTCGATGGCTGTTAGTCTTTTCAAGACCAATACCCCTGAATCTTTTGATTTAGATTCTGTATTCGGATATCAGGTTAAACGCTATGAAAGATGGAATACTGAAAAGCAGCAAATGCACACCCTGCATCGCCGGATGCCTGAAACAATGCGTTTATTGCAGGAACAGCTTGCGATATCCACTTTTCATGGCGGTAGAAATGAAGCTTTTTGGCTTGGCTTGACCCCTGAGCAAGATTTTAATGATTTTGATATTCCTAGCTGTTACACCGCTGCAATGATAGGTCTTAGAGAAATTGACTACGACTCTTCATACCAAATCAAAGACGCTGAAGGACTTATAGGTGATCAATGTTCTTTAGCCTTAGTTGAGTTCAGCTTTCCTGAAGGAACTCTTTATCCTAGCCTGCCTGTACGAATAGATTCTGGTCTTGTTTACCCTTTGTCAGGTGAAAGCTTTTGCACAGGACATGAACTAGAAGTGGCTATAGCTCAGAATGCCACAATCAAAGTGAAAGAAGGGATGGTGTTTCCTTGGAAGAATGATGACCGAATTTTTGAATCGTATGTATCTAAAGTCAGAGACAAGCGGAATTCATTTGATAAAGGCAGTTTTGACGAACTTCTTTGGAAAGAATTAGGGAATTCACTTTATGGCAAACTTGCTCAGGGGTTAAGAGGTAAAAATGGGTTTGATATAGAAAGTGGCCTTAGTAACCAGTTGCCTTACACGGCGTTAACCAATCCATTTTTTGCTACTTACGTGACAGGATTAGCAAGGGCAATGCTATCTGAGATACTTCACGCTATACCCCGAGAGTATGAGGTGATATCGGTGACAACGGATGGATTCTTAACCAATGCACCTTTAGCGGATATACCTTTAAATGGCTCTATATGTAATCGTTTTAATGATTTATATAGCCGCATTTGTCCTCCTGAAAGTAAGAATGTTTTGCTTGAGCAAAAACATGGCGCACGACAGCTTATTTGCATGAAAACTAGAGGACAAGTGACTGTAAAACCAATGGAAGGCCAAAAAGAGGTGCTTGCTAAGGCTGGTGTACGTCCACCTCAATCATGCTTAGATCATAACCAATACATGATTGACTTTTATCGTAATAGAACCTCTAGCGACACCATTGATGCTTCTCATTTAAGATCTACTCGATCAATGTATCTGGGCAGAAGTGACATGATTATGGAAAAGAAAACTCAGCGTCTTAACTTGGAGTTCGACTTTAAACGAGATATCGATCAAGTAAGTACCTACTCAGCCGATAATTGGGAACATATTGGGGCAACTACCAAGCCCTTTAAAACGGTTCAAGATATCGAGTTTGCCCGAGCATCTTTTACTGGCTTTAGGTCAAATAGGTGTCTTAAGGAAGAGAAAGATGTCGAAGACTTCATGGACTATCTTGCTATGCAAAAAGCACGAAAAGATAAAGCGGTGAAAATTCAATCAGAAGAAAGCTCTGACGGTTTACTCATACGCTTATTTTTACGCTTCTATACAAGATCGCTGCTGGGCTTGGATAGCTCTGTAATGAATTCCAAAGAAATGGCCAAGTGGCTTAATGGTGAGGGATATGCCATTTCACCAGAGCAAGTCAGAAGTGCTAAACGATCAAAGTTGATTGAAGGTGCAGTACCTAGAACTGATAAGAGCATACGCTGCCTCAAGATGCTTTTAGAACGTTTTCCTAATGCTAATCTGGATACCTTGTTTAGTAGTTGAAAACTCATTCGAACGCCATGGAATGGCGTTATAAAAATAGATTCGCAAGTACCATCACTCTTGTACACCCTCTTCATCAACTTGCCTAGAACTAGATTTCCCAGACTTTACTAGGCGCCTATTAGCGTTAAAAACTAGTTAAATAAAAGGTATTTAATGAAGTCAAAATGTTACTCAGAAGAATTTAAAAGAGAAGCGGTTAGACAAGTAACAGGGCATAGTTATTCTGTTGCTGAAGTGGCTCAACGACTCGATACAACCCTCTATAGCTTATACGCTTGGATCAAAAAAGTATGGATATTGATATATTCTACAACCTGATAAAACGACATTCGCATACAGGTAAAATGTCACCTGCCAAGTTCGAAGAAAAGTGTTTTTAAAAGTTCCTACTGTTTAGCAAACTCTGGGAAGTCCAGCCCTGAAAACCGACTAAATAAGCAAATAAAATGATTTGTACTATCTAAGGGTAGAGCCTTCGACCAAGGTCAATCATGGGCAATTAAAATTATGTCACTTTTCTTTGTCTTCTTCTTCGAGACGGTTTAAAATCGTTTTCCTTTATTCTTGGTCTCCTCCACTACACGGTTTACTCATGGCTACAATTTTTTCTTTCTTTTCTGGTTCAGGCTTTCTAGATCTTGGGTTCGAGCACTCAGGTTTCAAGATAGCAATGGTTAATGAATTTCACGAGCCGTTTTTAGAAGCCTATAAGTATTCTCGTAAGCACCTTAAACTTAAGGAGCCTGAGTATGGATACTACTTAAATAGTATTGAAGATTTTGTTGGAAATGGCAAACTAGCACCAGAACTAAAAAATAATGTCCGTACGTCCCAAAATAATGGAGAACTCGTTGGTTTTATTGGAGGCCCCCCTTGCCCGGACTTTTCTATCGGAGGGAAAAATAAGGGTCATGAAGGTGATAATGGCCGACTTACCGAAACATATGTAGATTGTGTTATACAACATAAACCTGATTTTTTCCTGTTTGAAAACGTAAAAGGTTTATGGCGAACGGTTAGGCATCGAAAATTTTATGAAGAAATGAAAAATAAACTCCAGAATGAAGGCTATATTTTAACAGAGAACCTTATCAACTGCATTCAATATGGCGCACCACAAGATAGAGACAGAATTTTACTTTTTGGAATCAAGAAGCATCATGTAATAAATATATTAAATGAAAAGTCTCTCAAATCGATGTTAATTGATGAAGATTTTTTCAACTGGAACAAACGAACTAAATTCACACGCGAAGAGTCGCTTTCTAATAACGACTGGCCAGAAAAAGAACCTTTTGTAGTAGATAGTATAAAACCTAAACCAAAAGGTGTTAAAGCAGAGCTTACCATTGAACATTGGTTCAAAAAAAATAAAGTGCATAAACATATCAATGCATCTCACTATTTTAGGCCCAAATCAGCTCGTTTTACTCAAGTAGAAGAAGGAGATACCAGTAAAAAGTCATTTAAAAGACTTCATCGCTGGAGATATTCTCCAACAGCAGCATATGGAAACAATGAAGTTCACCTGCATCCTTATCAAGCAAGGCGCTTAAGCGTTTCAGAAGCATTAGCTATACAATCCCTTCCTGCTGATTTTGTACTTCCCCCTACTATGACACTGAGTAATATGTTTAAGACTATTGGCAATGGAGTACCTTATTTAGCTGGCCTTGGCGTGGCCAAAACTATCGATGACTTTCTCATTCTACTAAAAAAACGGTAACATCACCTTAAGTTTGACACCCATAATAAGGACTATCAATATATAGGCCAATTAAAGTGGTCCTTATCATCAACCTTTCTTTTTTAAAGTTCCCAAATGGTGTGTGTTATTTTCAGATAAAAACAAGTGTTTTCTATTATTAATATAGCCATACTCAATAAATGGTAAATTTGCTAGTAACGTTTCAGGAACATTACGTCTAGAGCCACTATTCTGCAATGCAGCTTCCACATGCGTGCAGCGGTTTTCTAGTAAAGCGTTATACACGATCCGCATCCTCTTAAATGACTCGTTAAAAATTTTTCCATCAGAGCAAGAGATAGTAATAATTTCTTCTTCTAAATTTATATTGTTTATAGTTATATTAGCTGTTCCAGAAATACTTTTAAGCGTTAGTCCTTGGTAGTTAAATAACAGTAGTGCAACATCTGAATCAAAACTCATATCAACTCTCCTTTATAGTAATTGAACTTTAAATTAAATCAGAAGAGACAATACTCTCCAGAAATGTATGAAAAAACTTAATATTATCAATCCCTTGTATTTTCCTCTGTGATAAAAGGTATAAATCTTCAACAGCTGAATATGAAAGGTATTTAACATTCATTTCATCAAATTGAGGCTGAGCAGCTTTTTTAAATACTTGCTCTCGTATTTCATCTGGCGCCACAATTATATATGTCATGTCTCGTAAATCAGGAGCTTCAAGCATGAAATTCTTCATTCTAGTAAGACCCGACGTAACCCCCGTACTATGCTCAATTTCTAAAATTGCAGGTATTTTCTTTCCATCTTTAGTAAACCAAATGCAATCTATAAGCCTCCCAGCTTCGGGAGCTTTCGGGTACCCCAATAAGGCTGGTATAGTTTCCATACTTTTTACGACTTCATCCATCTCAATCAACTTTTGACCGTTATATTGTATACTGTGGTCATTGCTTGCAACCCATGTAATTAACCCCATAGATGCTGCCGCTTTTATTAAAAGAACTTGAATTTGAGCATGTCGACGATTGAGCTCTATGTCTACTTTTTTACTAGGCCTCGAGTTTAACAATAACGAATCAAAACGCACCTCTCGATCAATCTCAGTGACTACCATATCATTGACTTCTTTAAGAATTATTTTTCCTTTATCGTGAGGATTCGCTGGATCAAAAAGTATATGTTTATGCCCGGCCTTTACTTCTGTGTTTGGCCCTACCTTCTCAAGTCGCCCTGGATAGCATAAATAAAAACACTCTGTATGCAATAAAAGGGACTCCAAAGCCGACCGAGTGTTATAACTTGCACCGAAAATACGATCAATATTTACAGGGTGATTTTCTTTAATTGCGCTGGCTAATCTCCATAGCATTTTTGATGAAATAGTTTGAGAGACCGCATCATCAAAAGACTCACCTTTACTAGGGTTTCTACGCTTTATAGTAACTGGCCCTTCTGGCATTCGAACATCAATAATTCTAATTTCTGTACGTGTTTTGGCATTTGGATAGGTATAAATTGCATTTTTGTCTAATGCATCAAGCACATTTGCTAAATAACTTGCTGTTAATTGAATCATTTTCAAACACCTCACTTCTATTTTGACCGGAACATTAATGATGATATTTCAATAAAAAATCAATGTAAAGCCCAAAAACCAACTTAAACAGCCAGTTATTGCCAAAAATGACCGGAAGTTTATTCTTTTTAAACCTATAAAAATTTTCTAGCTTAAAGAGGTTAACCGATAAAAAAAGAGTGAGGGGGTATGAATATACGGTTCTTCCGAGGAAAAAAAAATTAAACAGTCTTCAAAAAAACTTAATCGTAGCTTTCCTAGGCGGGTACTATATAAGCTCCCCCTCTAAGACTGCTGCCCATTCAAGGACAAACTTTAATGTGCGTATCATGTGGGCTTTAAGATTGGATAAGTTACCTTTACACAGGTAATCAATGCAGTAATCTATCTTTGTAGATATGACTAAATCTCATCTGGTTAGAGGAATTCAAAATCCGTTGCCGAAAGGCGTGGCGGTTCGAGTCCGCCTACTGGTACCATTTAGATGAAGCCCTAGCTATTCTTTAGCTAGGGCTTTGTTGTTTCTAGGCTTATGAATGACGCTTTTGTTGAATATTAAGAGTTAATCAAAAAAGACAGCCGCATTAATTCTTGGCACCTAACCCCTTCAGGTATTGTGTCAATGTCATATTTTGCTTATGAATAGCATATCCCAGTGGTTTATGACCTTGGCGATCCGCTAAGTTGATATCCGCACCTTCCTCAATAAGTAACATAGCAATGTCGGTATGGTTATGCCAAATAGCCAAATGCAGCATACTCACGCCATCAGTACTTCGCCTGTCATCTATGTCTATTGAGCTCTCTTTGATATAAACAGTGGCCAAACCAGGCCTATTATTCTTCAATGCTTGCTCATAGCGATTAATAACGAAATCGATATTATAGTGACCATAATTTCGGTCAGCGGCAACAAGCATATCGTCATATGACGCTCTATCCGTAGCGATAGAGACACGACTCGCAACGGATTCAAAGATCTCTTTATCATCCGTCAGCATTGCAGCCGTCAAAGCCTTAATCCCATCATATTTAGACTTATAATCTATAAAAAGTAAGGCGTACATTTTCGACAAATAACGCTGGCTCATTTCAAAAAATGGTCCATAACCTTGCTCAACCACGTGTGAAAAATACGTTATCGGTTCGCTGTATACGCCATTGGCAACCATAACGTCAACGTAACGATTCCATGCGTTATAAACCTTTTTTCTATCTTCCGCCTTTTGGCTTGCTTGGTATCGGTCTAGATACTTCGACGCGCTCTCTAAATACGCCTCTCCCTGTGTATGCACCAAGAAGTAATCTAAAGGGGTATTATCCGGTAAAGAAGCCACTCTCTGCTGCCTTAGAAAGATGATCGCTTCATGGTCGCCATTAAACGCCAAAGATCTTAAGGTATTAATAGACAGATCATAATATTCATATTCTTCGCTGCTTCGCCAAGCGTTCATCGCACTTTGGCTTAGCCTTTGATCTAGGTTCTTGATCGTGCTACCCGCTTTTTTGGCAGCAAGATAATATTCCGTCGACTTTACGGGATCTTTCTTCGTACCAAACCCGTTGTGATAGATTTCACCTAACGCATACAAACTGCTAGGATGACCTAGATCGGACGCCTTTTTAAAATGCGTTAAAGCATAATCATAGTCCACCATTTCATACTCATCATAGTAATGTAAGGCGGCTAAATTATAGTGAATATATTGATTATCACTGTCTGCTGCAGTCTTTAACAATGTCACCGCTTCTTGGTAGTTTTTATATGGGTACACTTCGTTATTAGAGTACAACCAAATGGCTTTTTTATTTATCGCCCTGACACTGCCATCCTTAATATTTAAGTCTATCCAATAAATAGCTTGATCCCATTTCTTAGATTCAAGATTCTCCATTGCAAGAATCCAAGCAGCGTGCCCAAAGCCAGCCCAGTAGCTTTTTACTGTGTAGTCATAAAATCTCTCTTGTCTCTCTTTCCCGCCAAGTTCATCAAATTGTCGAGAGTATGCCCGACTCAAGCTGTATAACACTTTATAATCATCAGGACGCTCTACAACAGCTTGCTCACAAACAGGCAATGCCTGTCTCCAATCAATATCATCGTATTCCACAAAACCACTCGGCTCTGAGAAGCGTTCATGCGCGGTTAGACTCAAGCAACGGTCATATGGAGAAGCGAAAAGAAGAGGAGAACTCAATAAACATATCGGTAGATATTTTTTCATACGATCGCAGTATCTGAATTATTAGCGGTACAACACAGTGTTATAACCCTATAAGAGAGTCAATTGAAACAGCCACTCTTTAAAACACAATGCCTAAGGTTAGTCGACTATCAGGGAATTTCAATGTGCGTATTCATTTGAGTGATTGCCTTTAAAAAATGGCCTTTCAGCAAGATACTCAAAGCATATTATCCAATCTAGTAGATTTAGCTCACTTTTACCGAGTGCTAAAGATTTAACATTCGATAGTGAAAAATCTAATGGCTTTGACTCTATTTCAGGATGGAACCCCCATGTAAAAAAAGCGCTTATGTCAGACATAAGCGCTTTTTTATTTTTACGCAAAATAAATCACTAAAACTCTTCAAAACCATGCGTCACATAATCGGGCAAATCTTCTTCATTGGGAATTGGTGTTGAATGCCCAGACTCATCGATGGCCACAAATTTAAACAGGCCTTGCGTGACTTTTTCTCTGTGGCCGATGCGCCCTCTTCTCACCCAAGCTTCCACCATGATATTCATAGAAGTGCGACCAACCGATTCTACCTGCGTATAAACGCCCAAAATATCTCCCACTTTCACGGGACGAATAAAACTCATTCCATCTAGAGCGACAGTAACCACCCGCGACTGAGCCCTTTGCCCCGCACAAATTCCCGCTGCGATGTCCATTTGAGAAACCACCCAGCCGCCAAAAATATCACCGGCTGGGTTAGTATCGGCAGGCATGGCTACAGTACGAGTGGTTAAACGACCTTTGGCTTTCACTTCAGAATTCGACATATCGTTTCCTCTCAATGCAACTTATGACATTTGTATTTCAGTCATCACCTTAGTATGGACAGAATTCGCAATAAAACATTGCTCATGGGAGAGATGATGTAAATGCTCAAGCATAGGCAAATCAGGTTTATGATTTCCAAAAAAGCTTACTTTAGGTCGTAATATCACCTCTGTCATGGCCATTTTCCCAGCATCATTTTTTGCTAAAACACCGACAGCATCGTCTCGATATTCATCAATAACAAAGCCTTTTTGGGCCGCAATGGAGAGAAAGAACAACATATGACAACTGGACAAGGACGCCACAAATGCCTCCTCTGGGTCAACATTTTCATCCACAGAATAGTTAGGCACAATGTGCGATGATGACGAAGCAGCAAGGGTTATGCCACCATCAAACTGCCAATAGTGACCACGACTGTATCGATTATCGGTAAAGAGTTCTTCCTTTTGCCTTGTCCAAACGACCTGCGCCGTGTACTTTGCCATATGCTCTCCATTATGGATAAACTGCGACCTATAAAGTGATCTCTGCGTTAACTATCTGCTGATTTAGAATCGCTAACTCTACTAGACTTATGGGTCTGGAAATATAATAACCTTGCATTAAGTCACAGCCTTTAGTGACCAAACGATCGTACAAAAGCTTGCTTTCCACACCTTCTGCCACCACATGATAGTCATAAAAACTCGCAATCGAGATCAGCGAATCAACAATCACATCGTGACCCTGCTCATCCCCTAAATCCGTAATAAAACTTCTGTCTATCTTTATTTCATCGACTGGAAAGTTAATCAGCTGCTGAAACGAAGTGTAACCGGTGCCAAAATCATCTAACGATAAACGACAACCAAGGGCACGTAAATTCTTAATAGTGTTCACACAAACCGCATCAACATCAATTAAAAAAGTTTCTGTAATTTCAATACACAGACGCTCAAAGCGCACACCACTACGCTCGACTAACGCACTAAACCGATCAACAAATGACGTATCCATTAACTCTTGTGAAGACACGTTTATGGACAGAATGACATCGTCTCCCAAAGTGGATGCCGCCAGCTCATTCAAAGCCATATCAATGACCATCGCATCAATCTCTCGCACCAAGCCACGTTCTTCCGCGACGGAAATATAGACCTCTGGCGACATGTTTTTCAAGTCGCCAAAATGACTCCTTAACAAAGCCTCAACGCCAACAATTCTATGTTGAGACGCGCTAAAAATCGGCATATACAAAAGATAAAAAGCGTTTTCCTCAATGGCTTGAATGATTTGTTGCTCAATCGCGCTTTTTTGCTCGGCAAGCTGACTGATTTCATTACTAAACAACTGAATTCTTGCGTCTTTATTTAGAATGGCTTGACTGGCAATTTGCGCTCTGTCTAACACCAGCTGGCTATTATCAGGAACCGGCTTCTCAATCGAGGCACCGATTTTGATGTCCAAACGAAGCTCCCCTAACCCCACTACGGTAATAGGTGATAACAATGAACGAATCAGCTTTTCTTCGTCCTCAGCCGACAACGCCTTGCGCCTTCTAACAAAAACTAACTCGTCATGACTCAGTCGAGCACTAATGTAAAAAAAACTGCGGAAGAATACCGAATGCTTTTGAACGATTTCCTGAAGTAAGGTATTCGACATGGAAAGACCAAAATTACGCACTAAGCTGTTCCAATTTATAATCTTCACGCGATAAAAAATAGCCTGACGCCCTAAGAGTTTTTTATATTTGTGCTCGAATCCATTGAGATTCAAAAGAGTGGAATGCTGATCATGGTAGGCCTGATTTTTAATTTTTTTGGCTTCACGATATCGAAAGACAAAATAAAAACACAAACCAACCACCAGCCAGCTGTAGAACAACATCATGTAAAGCGTATTCTTCTCAAGGTACACGCCCGATATTTTAATATCAGACACCTTAAGCTGGTAAATGTGTTGATCTTGCAAGGGCAAGTCATTCACAAAAAACTCAATACTGTGCACGGTACTTAAATCTTCATGGGAAAGATGAAATGGAATGTTATGCATGTCTTTCCACCAGGTTTCCACTTTAAAGCGAGACAATGGCACCTGAATCAACCCATTCTGATCCACCCGGACAGCATGAAATTTGTAATCTTTCACAAAATCAGGAGAGGCTTTATTTTCATCCAGATAACTCTTCACAAAAACCAGCACACGACCATCAAAATCTTCTGCGGTCGATTCAACATGAAGCTTAAAAGAAAGAGATTCATAGGTGTCTAAAGGGAACCCTCGACCTTCCTCTTTTGGCAATACGAACACCAAACCACACAAGTTTTTTTCTGGCTGGTTCAAAGGCTGGCAAATGACGTGATAACCAATAGTGCTGCCATCTTCAATCGACTGGAGTGAAGAATTTTGCCCTGCAGGCAAAATACGTTCAAAAGCTTTATTGCTTGAGGTCATCAAGTGTATTTGTTTTATGTTCCAATCCGAATTGACAAAGATTAAAAAAACAAGACTTAACACTACGATAAACAAAAACGTAAAGCTAAAAACCCCTCTTAAAGAGAAGAGTTTTTTAGTTTGATCCATTTTTTTACCATCGATAAGTTAATGAGTTAAAGCGAGATTTATTACTATATCTGATTGATATAGAAAAAAGCCAATGTTTCCATTGGCTTTTCAATTATTAAGGTTGCCTTAAGCTGGGCGGCAGAAAGCCCTCTTTGAAGACTTATTTATGGGCCAATGCCGTATGCGTACAATCCCCTTCAATACGGTCTTTTTCCTCTGCTAAGATGTCATCTGTAAACTGCCCCATGAAGCAACAACACACCCCCTCACCTATCATAGTTCTTGGCCCAAACGGATGTCCTATGTGCTTGTATACCCCATGTGAATGCCCATGCGAGTGACCGTGTGAATGCCCATGACTATGGTGAGAATGTCCATGTGAGTGACCGTGTGAATGATCATGCTGATGATCTGATTCAGACAGGCCTTGAGTGTCATCCTGTGGGTCCACAAACTCCGCATGGTGGTGATGAACGTCGACTTCTCCGGCCGCAAGACGGCGCTTAAAAGAGCTCATCAAGGTTTCTTGACCGGTTTCCAAGCCATCTTGTCGTATTTCTTCAACACGATTTACAAAGGCATCAATCACTCTTGGGTGATCATTCAGGTAAGGTGTTTGAATCAATTCAACCCCAGGATGTTCCTTGGCGACTTTATCAACATAACCTTGGATGCGCTTAATCAAGCGTCCAGTAAATAAGAAATAAGGCGCCACAACAATGCGCTTAAACCCCAATTTCAGCAGCTTTTCCAAACCCACACCAACAGAAGGATAAGTCACGCCAGAATACACAGTGTCAGCCCAGCCAAAGCCCATATTTTCATTCACGATACGAGTTAATTTTGCCGCCTCGGCATTAGCTGATGTATCAGAAGTCCCCCGTCCGACAACAACCAACATAGTATCGTATAGATTTTCTGGTGGTTGCTCTGGGTCCAGTCCTAACGACTCATAAATACGAGCTTGAAAGGCTTCAATCATATCGTCCTGTAAGCCCAGTTCACGGCCATAAGTTATCTTCAAACCTGGGTGCTTTTCTTCATAGGTCGTCAACACAGAAGGGATATCATTTTTCGCATGGGTGGCCGCAAACAACATTCCTGGCACCGCGTAAATTTCTTCCACACCCTGCTGAATAAGGCTGTCTAATCCCATATGAATATTAGGAGCCGAAAACTCCAAAAAACCATACTCCACCGGCAAGTCTGGGTAACGGTTTTTCAAACCTTTTGCGACCAAACCAAATTCACGCTCTGCATCTTTGTCACGACTGCCATGACCACAGATCATAATGCCTTGTTTCTTCGGGAGTGTTGTATTGCTCATTACGTCTCTCTTAATAATCAATTTGGATAAGTAATCTTCTGCCCAAGACTACTATCTTTTTTGCTCTTGCTGCTGATCTAAATCAAGCAGCAAAGATTGAATCTCGGCTTTGCAGCCATTGTCGTCTTGCCACATGCCGCGCTGAATGGCCTCTAACAAACGTTCGGCCATTTCTTCTAACGCGTGAGGGTTATTATCACGCATAAAGGCCTGATTGTCTGGGTCTAATAATAGCTGTTGGGTCACTTGTTCATACTGATAATCAGCAACCAAATCCGTTGTCGCATCATAAGCAAACAAATAATCGACCGTCGCCGTCATCTCGAATGCCCCTTTGTAACCGTGTTCTTGCATTGCTTGAATCCATTTAGGATTTAACACTCTTGAACGCACAACCCGATTCAGCTCTTCTTTCAGAGTACGAATTTTGGGCTCACTGGGATTGGAATGATCATTATGATAAACCGTCGGCGCCTGACCTCGAAACTGAGTCACCGCATTCGTCATACCGCCCTGAAACTGATAATAGTCATCCGAGTCTAAAATGTCGTGCTCACGGTTATCTTGATTTTGAACCACAGCCTCCAGTTTGGATAAGCGCTCAATAAACGCTCCTTTGGCTTCTACCCCATCGTGTTTATCACCATCATAAGCATAGCCGCCCCAGTTCACATAAGCGTCGGCAAGATCACTGCGCTCATCCCAGCAACGCTCATCGATTAACCCCTGAAGTCCGGCACCGTATGCGCCCGGTTTACTACCAAACACCCGATAGGACGCTTGTCGCTTAGCACTGTCTGAATCCAGACCCTCGGCCAACAATACGTCTTCACGTTCCGCAATATGACGACGAATCACGTTACCAGTGCCCGGCTCTTCAAAGTCCGCAATGGCCAATACCGCAGCATCGTATAAACGCATGACATTCGCGAAAGCATCACGAAAAAAACCCGACACTCGAAGCGTCACATCCACTCGTGGTCGACCCAGTTGCATACAAGACAAGACTTCAAAATCCATCACTCGATTCGAACCTGGCGCCCAAATTGGACGAACGCCCATCAACGCAAACGCTTGCGCAATGTCATCGCCGCCAGTGCGCATCGTTGCCGTTCCCCATACCGACAACCCCAATTCACTAGGGTAATCGCCGTGCTCTTGTAAATGTCGTTGCAGCAAAGCCTCAGCCGACTTTTGACCAATGGCCCACGCCGCAGGCGATGGAATCGAACGGTTGTCTACCGAGAAAAAATTACGTCCAGTCGGCAAGGTATCCAGTCGACCTCGCGTGGGCGCACCACTTGGTCCTGGTGCAATAAAGCCACCGCACAAACCGGTTAACAAAGCTTGAATCTCTTGCTTAGCACTCTCATGAAGCGCCGTTATCAGCTGGCGCTTCGCATGTTTTAAAAGCTTCGCGGTAATGGGCAAAGACGACAATAACGCTTCTGGATCGGTTGCCTCCAGTAAATATTGCTTTACCAGATCCACTGCCAACAGCTCAAGCCTTTCTTTTGTATCAGCATAGGTTCGCCAATCACTCGAACTGATGGCTTGCAGCCGCTGCGGTTTGTCTCCTAGCCAGATCGAGCGAGTCGCCTGCATCGGATCAAAATCCTCTACGTCCAACGCCAGATCAGCCACCAAAGCATGCAGCAAACCGCGACTATCATCTTGATTGCCTCTTGGTAAACGCAACAAAGCCACCAAGGTATCAGCAAGTTTAGAATGCTCTGGCAACTCACCAAGACGATGCAAACCATGTCGTATTTGCGCTTCTTTGATGTCACACAAATACGCATCCAGTCCCTCTAAAACAGATTCGTCATCCTCTGCATCAATACCGGCCAATTCTTCCAGCAAATGCGTTTGTGTTACCTTCTCCAGTATTTTCTCGCGCAACCAAGTTTCGCGACGAACATCCATGCCCATGGCTTGATAATACTCATCCACCAAATTTTCCAATGCGGCCATCTCGCCATAGGTTTCGGCTCGTGTCATCGGTGGCATCAAGTGATCAATAATCACCGCTTGCGTACGACGCTTAGCTTGCGCCCCTTCTCCAGGATCATTAACAATAAAAGGGTAAAAATGTGGCATCGCACCAAGGGCAATATCCGGCCAACATTGCTCAGACAATGCCGTCCCTTTTCCAGGTAACCATTCCAGGTTGCCGTGTTTACCAACATGCACAAAGGCATCTACTTGATACACATGCCTTAACCAAAAGTAGAAGGCCAAATAACTGTGCGGTGGAATCAAATCAGGATCATGGTAATTCGCCACTAAATCTAAATTAAAACCACGCGCAGGTTGAATGCCCACAAACGTCTCACCCAAGCGGATGCCTGCCAGCATGAGGCGATACTGACCATTTTGAAGACGACACTTGTGATCGTTTTCCGGTGGCCCCCAACGATCCCAAACCGCTTGTTGAGAAGCCAATGGCAAGCGATAGAAATGCTCTAAATAGTCATCTAGGGCTAAGCTTTGCCAGCAGCCTCTTTCATGCAAGCTATTGGGGTTATTGGTGACCGCACCTAATAACGCTTCTATTAAGGCATTACCATTTTCAGGAATAGCGTCAATCGGATAGCCTTGATCTTTTAAGGCATTCAATAAATTGACGGTGGATGCCGGCGTGTCCAAGCCAACCCCATTACCAATTCGGCCATCTTTGGTGGGGTAATTCGCCAACACAAACGCAATGCGTTTATCGGCATTCGCCTTACTTGATAATGTGGCATAGCGATACGCTAACTGAGCAACAAACTCGGCCCTTTCTGAGTGCAGTTGATAACGCACTAAATCAATTTGAGCGGCTTGTTGATAATGACTCAAAGCTTTAAAACTGATGGCTCGAGTAATCACTCGACCATCCATTTCGGGTAACACAATTTGCATCGCCACATCGCGGCTGCGCAAGCCTTGTGTTTGAGCTTGCCAATCCTCTTCCGTGCTGGCAGACAAAATCAGCTGTAAGACAGGAATATTCGCCCCAAACGGAGATTGGAAATCACTTGGGTTAGACGATAAATCAGGACTGGCCGCCCGATTCGCGGCAAACCCTGTGGTATTCAAAATGACCTTGGTTTGGCTTTTTTCAATTAAGGTGTCTAGCAGCTGAATGGCCACATCGTCTTTCAGAGAGTTAACGGCGACGGTTAAAGGTTGCAAGCCTTGTGCTTTGAGTATGTCGATCAAGTCATCAAACACTTGCGTATTACCGCTTTGCAATAACGAACGATAGAAAACCAATAACACCACAGGGCGTCTTATTTCTTCTCTTTGATAATCCGCTTGCCACTCAACATAACTCGCGACATTGCCTTGATGGTAAATCACCGCATTTGGCAGGCTATAGGGCTCAGCCCAACTCATTGGCCTACCAAAAAAGCGCGCGCTAATGAAACGCAAACAAGCCAGAGAGTTGTTTAAACCGCTCTCTCTTAAATAGCGCCAGACACGATGATGGTCTTCATGTTCAACATTGGACGCTTGGCTTAACGCTGAATCTTCAGCATCGTCGCCAGGCACTATAATCAGTACCCGACCCGGTTTGGCTTGGCGCCAGACTTGCAATTGCTGGAAGCCATAAGGCCAATAATGCTCACCACCTAATAACGACACCACCACAACCTTGGCATCTTCGAGCACCTTATGCTCATACAAATCGTAGGCAGCCGGTTTTACCAATTGCATCCAATTGGCCAAACGCACACTTGGCAAGTCAGATTGATGGCCTAGATGATCTAATGCCGCGCCGAGCGCGCCGAGCACAGAGTCGGCAGCGGCTAAGACCACTAAGTCTGCTGGACTCTGCCCTAGGTCGACGATGCCTTCATCGTCAACAAAACCACCCGGTTTAGCCGCTAATAAGTGCAAGAAAACAAACCTTTTACTAGGCGCTTAACGCATCGTTCAACGCGCCTTCAATGGTTTCTTTATCGATGCCTTTACCAATAAAGACCAGTTGCGTCTGACGAATTTCTTCCGCTTGCCACAAACGGTCAAAGTAACGATCCAAACGTCGTCCTACGGCCTGAAAAACCTGACGCATAGGCTTACCATGGACCGCGGCAAAGCCTTTCACACGAAAGATATTATGTTCTTCTATCAACTGTTCTAGTGCTTCTTGCAACAAATCCGAAGACACTTCGCCCAGCTTCACCACGAAAGAATCAAAATGATCGTGAGCGTGATCATGGTGTTCTCCGTGTGCGTGGTGATGATCATGATGATTATGCACGTCTTCAATTCGAGACTCGCTCGCCGCATCAATGCCCAGTAATTTATCTAACTCGGCTTCACCATGCTCAATGTAAACGGTCTTCACTGTACTAGGGACTTCACTCGCAATCACCGCTTGGACTTTCTCTCGTTCAATCTCATCCAATAAATCGTTCTTGCTGACCACCACTAAGTCCGCAGCACTCAACTGATCATCCAAAAGCTCTTGCAAACTAGGATCATGATCCAAACTTTCATCAGCCAGACGCTGTGCTTGTACTTGCTCTTCATTATGAGCAAATCGCCCTGCGGCGACCGCTGGACCGTCCACAACGGTAATAACAGCATCTACCGTGCAATGCTCTTTAATGCCCGGCCAATTAAATGCCTGAACCAAAGGCTTAGGCAAAGCCAAACCACTGGTTTCAATCAGAATATGATCAATGTCATCTCGGCGGGCGACCAACTGCTCCATCACGGGAAGAAACTCTTCTTCCACCGTACAACAGATACAGCCATTTGCTAACTCGTAAAAACCTTCTTCACTGCGTTGACTGTCACTCTGTTCATCATCGCAATCCAATGGGCAGGATCGCAGTAAATCTGAGTCGATATCCAACTCACCAAACTCGTTCACAATGACAGCGATGCGCTTACCCGCTGCTTGTTTTAAAACATTCGACAATAAAGTTGTTTTTCCGCTTCCCAGAAAGCCTGTGACAATCGTTGTGGGGATTTTATTTAATTGCATGTGCCATCCTTTTTATTCTTAGGTCGGTGTATTTTACGAAAAATATGCGCCTGACCCTTGTCATATAAATACGAATCGGCAAAGTCCTCTGTATCGAGAACCTTACCAACCAAAATTAAACTGGTGCGAGTGAATTTTTTCTCTCGAACCTTAGTGACAATATCGGCTAACGTGCCGACCACGTAATCCTGATCGGGCCAGCTGGTTCGATAACACACGGCCACAGGGCAGTCTTCACCATAATAAGGGATGAGCTCTTCGACAATTTTATGAATACGCGTGATACCGAGATGAATGGCCAGAGTCGCACCACTTTGAGCTAAAGCTGGAAGACGCTCCCGTTCAGGAAATGGCGTTTTGCCTTCATAACGAGTCATAATCACAGTTTGTGACACACCAGACAGGGTTAACTCTTTCTTTAACAAAGCAGCAGAAGCAGCCACCGCACTGACACCAGGAATCACTTCATAATCAATACCAAGGTCTTCCAATCGGCGAATTTGCTCACCAATCGCGCCATACAAAGCTGGGTCGCCAGATTGCAAACGAGCCACATCTTTACCTTCTCGAGCCGCTTGCGCTATTACTTCTGTCGTTTCATCGAGATTCATCTCCGCCGTATCATAAATGGCCTCTGCCGAACCACGTACACTGTCAATGACCTGAGTTGGGATCAAAGAACCCGCGTATAGAATTACTTGGCAAGCCGCGATGGTATTCACCGCTTTCACCGTCATCAGATCTGGGTCACCAGGACCAGCGCCAATAAAATACACCGTCATATTGAGTCTCTTAATTACAATTTCTTAGAGTAGCCACGAGGAGTATAGATCCACTCTTTATGACCATTAACAATGTGCTTGCTGTCAGAGTTTCCAACGCTCACCATGGTGAACATATCCACATCCTTAGCCTCTAATTCGCCTAGCGTTATGAATCGAATCATTTCTTCAGGACGGGTTAACTGACGACCTATCATCACAGGTGTGCTAGCCGGTCGATATTGCAGTAAGACATCGCGGGCATGATTCAATTGCCAATCACGCTTTTTCGATACTGGATTATAAAACGAAACAACAAAGTCTCCGGCACCGCAGGCATGCAATCGTTTATCTATGGTTTCCCAAGGGGTTAATAAGTCGGAAAGAGAGATGGTACAAAAGTCATGTCCGAGCATGGCACCAACGCGGCTGGCACCCGCCTGCATCGCAGAAATGCCAGGAATCACTTCAATGTCCACATCCAGCCACTCAGGGTGAGACTCCTTTCCTTGTAACTGCAGATCAAGCAGTTCAAACACCAAGGTCGCCATGGCATAAATACCAATGTCACCACTAGAAATTAACGCCGTTGTTTTACCATCAGCGGCTAATGATAAGGCCAAGCGAGCACGACCAATTTCTTCGCCCAAAGGCAAATCATGAAACTGCTTACCTTCACTTAAGTCGCCCAATAGATTGAGGTAATAACCATAGCCCACCCAATCACTGCATGCTGCAAGTGCACGCGTCGCATTCGGCGTTACTAGGCCCAAGTCTCCTGGGCCCATTCCCATCACAAAAAGTTTGCTCATTTTCACTCTACAAATCACAGTTTTGCCGAACAGGCATGAATAGCGGGTATTGTACACTTAATACCAAAAAGGAGGGATGAAAACAGCAGGATTTAAAATGAAGTATTCTCAGGCAATAGGAATATTAAGACTCTACTTTTAATAACTGACAAGAGAGATGAGTACCATCTTCTAATTCCAGTTCCGCTTCATTTTGATGTGCCCAAAATGTAATGGATTCACCTAAATAACTGGCACCAGAAGCACTCACCGCATGCGTCAGATAGTGGCTTCTGTCCTGCCAAACCACCTCAGCACGGTTACCATGAAAATAAGCCTGTAGAGTTTGTTTCTCACAGCGATAAGAGACCATATTCGTCTGCTCAACTTCTTCTAAGTTAGACTGAACCACTTGATCGAATTCACCAGATGGTTGAGAAGAGCAAGCACTTAAAAAGATCGCGGCACCCAAAATAGCACCATTCGGCAAGACAATTAGTTTACGACAAAACATAATTAAGACTCCATTCTTATAAGTAAGCGATAAAAAGCGTTAATATAAAGAAAAGTTTATAGAAATAAACCAAAGATCCGCCCTCAAATGGTTATTTTTTGTTAATAAAACTTTAAAAATGTGTGATTACGTGAAAAACAAAGGAAACAAGGTAGAAAACCGTCATCTAGCCCTATTAAAGCTTTGACAAAACTCGATTTGAGCAAGTATATTTCATGCATCGGAAGAGATTCCGATTTCGTTCTCGGGGCGGGGTGAAATTCCCCACCGGCGGTAAAGAATGCATTTCTAAGCCCGCGAGCGCCTAATCCACTTTCATTAGTATTGTGATTTAGGGTCAGCAGATCTGGTGAGACTCCAGAGCCGACGGTTATAGTCCGGATGATAGAGAGCGCGTCAGACAAGACCTCTACTGGTATTGCCCTTTGGCAATGTCAAACTCTGGTATGCCGTAATATTACGGTGTGTTTGCCTGCCCGTTCGCCCTGATTCACATTTCGCTTTTATAGGATACAAAAATGAATCAGAGCTCAACGAATCAACATGATTTCAATCCAGCTAACAAACGTATTGCGATCTTACATGCTGCTTGGCATGAAGACATCGTAATGAACTGTGTCAATGCTTTTACGGAAGAGCTAAACGCCCGTGGTTACACAAAAGATTTAATCGATCTTATCTCTGTGCCAGGCGCTTATGAAATCCCACTGCAAGCGAAACTTCTTGCAAAAAGTGGCCAATATGCCGCCATTGCAGGCACAGCACTTGTCGTAGACGGTGGTATTTACCGCCACGACTTTGTCGCTCAAACGGTTTGTAGTGCCCTTATGCAAGTTCAGCTAGAAACAGAAATACCTGTTTTGACCGCCGTACTGACACCACATAACTTCCATGAACACGATGAGCACAAAAACTACTTTAGTCGCCATTTTGTTAAGAAAGGAGCGGAGTTGGCCAATGCTTGTGACCAAGCCATTCGCTTAACCGAGGCCGCTAAACAGCTGGCCTAAATAATGTGTCTTCTATTCCGCTCTATACAAATTAGAGCGGAATATCGCACTACAACAAATAAATAGACAAGAGCGTAATCGCACTGGGTAACGCTTGAATATAAAGAATTTTCTTATTTGCACTGATACCACCATAAAGACCAGCAAGCAAAACACAAAGTAAAAAGAAAACCACCACTGATTGACCGCTCTGGCCTAACCACAACCCCCACAACAGACCCGCTCCAAGAAAGCCATTATACAAACCTTGGTTTGCAGCCAAGACTTTCGTTGAAACAGCAAACTCTTCACTCAAACCAAACGCTCTACGTCCCTTAGGGCTCGTCCAACAAAACATTTCCAAATACAAAATGTAAAAGTGCAACAGCGCAACCGCCGTCACCAGAACCATTGCTAAAGTAGCCATCTACCCTCCTTACGAATGGAATTCACGGCCACTGACTTATTCAGTCGCACTCAGCTTATTCTCAAAATCTTTCAATACCAACCGCAACGCCTCAACAGCCACATCCGTTGGTATTTCATTGGTTTCCAATAATTCGATTAAATCCACCGCCAACTTAACATGGTCCGGTGCTCTGTCTAAGCTCATTTTCTTATCCTTTATAAAGCTTATGATGATTAGGGCAGGTTACTAACGCCCACTTCAACGGTAAAAAATTAATCGCCATAATATGAGACATAGCGGAACACAAGCAACGGTTTTTGTTCCAACTTGAAACGCTTGCTATAAGAACATTTTAAATACACTTTGCGTTTTACTCGCTGAAAACCCAAGCCTTTTATAAAACTCGTGAGCGTCCTTACGCTGAGAATTACACCTCACCCTCAACTCAATATTTTCCGCTTCAGATTCTTTGGCCGCAAACTCAACCAACTTGCGACCGATCCCTTTTTTCCTAGCGTCAGGGGCGACGACTAAACCACCTATTTCATAAAACATGCCTGATGCAACACGGTATGCTTTAAAAACATGTAGCCAACCTAAGATACTATCCGACTCTTCAAACACCCAGACGTTATCACTGCTTGATTGAAGCACACACCTCAGTCTTTCATCTGCAACCTCTTGAGGCGTAGACCCGTAGCCAAGATAGAAAGACAATGAATTAATTGATTTTGAGTCAGCTAAAGTAGCAATCCGAATATTTGACATCAAACTCTCCGTGCTTATAACGCCCCTGTTAAGGCGCAAAATGTTGTTGGCGAAACTTGAGCGCAGCGAAAATAGCCAACAATATTTTGTCGCACTTTAACGGCTTGTTATGTTTGTGGGCTATCACGATTAGCTTCTGTTTGCGGATCTGTTACTAGCCAGTTATTCGCAGAGTTTGCTTCTATTAATTCTTTTACCACCAACTCACCGTAATAGCCCTGACTTACAAATGGGTCTGATTGAACCGTTTCCTTAGCTGACTCTAAACTATCTGACATTATTACTTGAATTGCTGAATCATTGTCCGAAAATGGACCGCATAGCACCAAAACTCCAGACTTCTCTTGGACCTTAAGATAGCTTACATGCTTACTTAAGAGTTCATCGCTGAATAACTGTCTATTTTTCTTAGACAAAATTGCCACATACTTATTCATATACTTCCTTTGAACATAACATTTTTAATAATGCGCATGCGCATTTACGCTGATGGGATATTTTTCAAATCTATGTAACACATTGAAGTGACTTAAGTTTTTTATCATCCCTGAAAAAGCGAGCGATCAAAACAAGCGTACGCGTTTGTAATGTTCACATTGCACGTTATTTCGGTAACGAATTTTCTATCTGTTTGATACTAGTACAGTATTTGATTGGGTAAAAGAACAAAACGGGCTAGGCTAACAAAATAACCGAGTCTTGCAGTTAATGTGATTGGATAGAGGTTGCTGAACTAACCCCATCCCTTCCCCTTAAAGACATAAGGGGAAGGAACAAGAGACTTGGTTTGTCGACAAAACATCATATCGGATAGCTTGAGCCCATCTGATTTATGCATATGACTAGATGAGCAAGATCCCAAGCAGCGTAAGCCGCTGACGACGGCAGTGACGCAAGGCGTCGCTGGTTGGGATCGTGTTGTGTGTGAGGATTTCAGAGGTTGGGATTTCTGAGGATATGATTTAACGATGACCAACATTTACGCCAGACGTAAAAAAGCCCTGACAGGGTAACCTATCAGGGCTTCTTAATTTAAAGCTTGACGACGACCTACTCTCACATGGGATCCCCCACACTACCATCGGCGATGGCGCTTTTCACTGCTGAGTTCGGGATGGGATCAGGTGGTTCAACGCCTCTATGATCGTCAAGCAATTCGGTTTGCGTATCGTTCTGGTATGAGCTGTTTGCTCTGTTAACCAAAACACGCGAATACGTTGCTTGGATCTTTAACAATTCATTTTGAAATAACGTGGATCAAGGTTAAACCGGATCGTATTATGTGTCT
>NZ_JSEE01000060.1 GCF_001625355.1 Marinomonas sp. TW1 | reverse complement strand
TTTGCTCTGTTAACCAAAACACGCGAATACGTTGCTTGGATCTTTAACAATTCATTTTGAAATAACGTGGATCAAGGTTAAACCGGATCGTATTATGTGTCTTTTAGCTGTTGTCAGCTAAAAACTACTTTGGTGTTATATGGTCAAGCCTCACGAGCAATTAGTATTGGTTAGCTCAATGCCTCACAGCACTTACACACCCAACCTATCAACGTCGTAG
>NZ_JSEE01000059.1 GCF_001625355.1 Marinomonas sp. TW1 | reverse complement strand
TGGGATCCCCCACACTACCATCGGCGATGGCGCTTTTCACTGCTGAGTTCGGGATGGGATCAGGTGGTTCAACGCCTCTATGATCGTCAAGCAATTCGGTTTGCGTATCGTTCTGGTATGAGCTTTTGCTCTGTTAACCAAAACACGCGAATACGTTGCTTGGATCTTTAACAATTCATTTTGAAATAACGTGGATCAAGGTTAAACCGGATCGTATTATGTGTCTTTTAGCTGTTGTCAGCTAAAAACTA
>NZ_JSEE01000058.1 GCF_001625355.1 Marinomonas sp. TW1 | reverse complement strand
TGATAGGTTGGGTGTGTAAGTGCTGTGAGGCATTGAGCTAACCAATACTAATTGCTCGTGAGGCTTGACCATATAACACCAAAGTAGTTTTTAGCTGACAACAGCTAAAAGACACATAGATTACGATGTACTGAAATTGTTCCAGACAATTTACAGTATTTCCTCCATCCTTGGAGGTCCTGGTTTATCGCTTGATCCACGTTATTTCAAAATGAATTGTTAAAGATCCAAGCAACGTATTCGCGTGTTTTGGTTAACAGAGCAAACAGCTCATACCAGAACGATACGCAAACCGAATTGCTTGACGATCATAGAGG
>NZ_JSEE01000057.1 GCF_001625355.1 Marinomonas sp. TW1 | reverse complement strand
CTCTGGATTTACGATAATAGAAAGTCACTTAGGTTAAAGTGCTTTCCACCGGTTTAACGCTTGATTCATCGTTATTTCAAAATTCGAATTGTTAAAGAGCAAGTTTAGTGCAAAGCACTAAGTCAGAGACTATAAATCACCTCCACATAACGAATCATGCAGGGTTAAGTAGTATCTTGCTTAAGGCTTTGAGTGTGTCGTGTTGTTTCTTTACTAAGAAATGGTGGAGCTATGCGGGATCGAACCGCAGACCTCCTGCGTGCAAAGCAGGCGCTCTCCCAGCTGAGCTATAGCCCCATTTTTTTAGTCTTTCTAACCGACTCTAATG
>NZ_JSEE01000056.1 GCF_001625355.1 Marinomonas sp. TW1 | reverse complement strand
CTCTGGATTTACGATAATAGAAAGTCACTTAGGTTAAAGTGCTTTCCACCGGTTTAACGCTTGATTCATCGTTATTTCAAAATTCGAATTGTTAAAGAGCAAGTTTAGTGCAAAGCACTAAGTCAGATGCTTGATGATTCAATCAATCAAACTTCTTGCTTAGAACTCTGTGCTAATGCTTTTAAGATAGGTTGCTATGAGAACTCATAGCCATCAGATAATTTGTGTGAACGCTCACCAGTGCTTCATATCGTTTAAGGAGGTGATCCAGCCCCAGGTTCCCCTAGGGCTACCTTGTTACGACTTCACCCCAGTCATTGACCACTCCGTGGTAACCGC
>NZ_JSEE01000055.1 GCF_001625355.1 Marinomonas sp. TW1 | reverse complement strand
TGATAGGTTGGGTGTGTAAGTGCTGTGAGGCATTGAGCTAACCAATACTAATTGCTCGTGAGGCTTGACCATATAACACCAAAGTAGTTTTTAGCTGACAACAGCTAAAAGACACATAGATTACGATCCGGTTTAACCTTGATCCACGTTATTTCAAAATGAATTGTTAAAGATCCAAGCAACGTATTCGCGTGTTTTGGTTAACAGAGCAAAAAAGCTCATACCAGAACGATACGCAAACCGAATTGCTTGACGATCATAGAGGCGTTGAACCACCTGATCCCATCCCGAACTCAGCAGTGAAAAGCGCCATCGCCGATGGTAGTGTGGGGGATCCCA
>NZ_JSEE01000054.1 GCF_001625355.1 Marinomonas sp. TW1 | reverse complement strand
TGATAGGTTGGGTGTGTAAGTGCTGTGAGGCATTGAGCTAACCAATACTAATTGCTCGTGAGGCTTGACCATATAACACCAAAGTAGTTTTTAGCTGACAACAGCTAAAAGACACATAGATTACGATTGAAGCTGGTTTATCGCTTGATCCACGTTATTTCAAAATGAATTGTTAAAGATCCAAGCAACGTATTCGCGTGTTTTGGTTAACAGAGCAAACAAGCTCATACCAGAACGATACGCAAACCGAATTGCTTGACGATCATAGAGGCGTTGAACCACCTGATCCCATCCCGAACTCAGCAGTGAAAAGCGCCATCGCCGATGGTAGTGTGGGGGATCCCATG
>NZ_JSEE01000006.1 GCF_001625355.1 Marinomonas sp. TW1 | reverse complement strand
TGGGGTGTGTAATTTGTTTTTAGAGCGAAAGAAAGCGAGGCCTAGTCGGCCTCGCATGGTAAAGCAATCAAAGACGAGATATCCGGTATCTCGTAATACTGTTCCGCTTAAGTGAACAGCGTTAGCCCATCGGCTCCTTTTTTATTGCGTCTTTAAATGACGATGTCTTAACCGTCATGCTCTGTTGAGGACAACCCATCAGGGCGTTTCGGGAAAATACGACGGACAATCACGAAGAATAGCGGTACGAAGAAGATCGCCAAAACGGTCGCCGTTAATGTACCACCCACAATGCCCGAACCAATCGAAATACGACTGTTGGCACCGGCACCACTGGACAAAGCCAAAGGCAAGGTACCCACGATGAACGCCATGGACGTCATAATGATTGGACGTAAACGAAGACGCGCGGCTTGTGCAGCAGCTTCCCACACATTTACCCCTCGTCGGTAAGCTGCTTCCGCAAACTCAACAATCAAGATCGCATTTTTGGAGGACAAACCAATGGTCGTCAACAAGGCCACCTGGAAATATACGTCGTTTTCCAGACCACGCAAATGGGCAGCGGCAGCGGCACCAATTACCCCTAACGGGATCACTAAAATCACCGATAATGGCACAGTCCAGCTTTCATAAAGTGCCGCCAAACATAGGAAGACGACCAAAATGGAGATGGAGTACAAGATGAGTGTTTGTCCACTAGACAAACGCTCTTGATAAGACAAACCACTCCAAGCACTGGTGGTACCAGCAGGCAAATTATCAGCCAAACGCTGTAACTCATCCATCGCCTCACCAGAACTCACCCCATTGGCACCAGAACCTTCGATTTGATATGACGCTGAACCGTTGAAACGACTCAAGGTTTTTGGTCCGTAAGTCCAATCACTTTCAGAAAACGCGGAGAAAGGTGTCATGGTGTTGTCATTACCACGTACATACCAATGCTGCAGATCCTCTGGAGAAGAGCGATATCCCGCTTCACCTTGTATGTAAACGGTTTTCACACGACCACGATCCACGAAGTCATTCACATAGCTGCCTGCCCAAGCACTGCTTAGAGTCGAACTAATGTCTGACATCGACAACCCCAAGGCTGACGCTTTTTCTTGGTCAATATCAATGTGTAACTGAGGCGCTTCCGACTGCGCACCCAAACGCACCCCTGTTAATAGAGGACTGGCATTAGCATCTTGCAACAAGGAGTCACGCATCGACATCAAAGTATCGCGGTCAGTATTACCTGACGCTAACAATTGAAAAGTAAAGCCGTTACTTTGTCCTAGACCTTGAATAGATGGCGGTATCAAAGAGAAAATCATTGCATCTTTGATACCAGCAAAGGCCCCATAAGAACGACCAACAATCGCCCCTGCACTGTTAGCAGGACCAACACGCTCACTCCAATCTTTAAGAGCAATAAAGGCCATACCTGCGTTTTGCCCTGTGCCCATAAAGTTAAAGCCAGAGATAGTGAAAATGGCTTTTACATTGTCTTTTTCAGCGCCCATAAAGTGCTGTTCCACCTGACGCATCACTTTATCCGTACGCGACATCGATGCCCCTTCAGGTAAAGACACCATCACCATCACTCGCCCTTGGTCTTCCGTCGGCAAGAAACCAGACGGCAAATTCATCATTAAACCGCTTAAACCGGCAACAATGGCACCATAAACAACCATCCAACGAATCGGACGCTTGATGATGCTACTCACACCACCAAAATATTTATCGGTTGCACGATCAAAGTTTCGGTTAAACCAACCACCTAAGCCTTTTTTAGGTGCATGATGATTAGGCTTAAGCATGGTGGCACACAAAGCGGGGGTGAGCGTCAGCGCGACGACTACAGACAGGGTCATCGCCGCCACAATGGTGACCGAGAACTGACGATAAATCACCCCAGTTGAACCGCTGAAAAACGCCATAGGTAAGAAAACCGCCGATAACACGACAGCAATACCGATCAAGGCACTGGTGATCTCTTTCATCGACTTGATTGTGGCTTCTTTCGGTGACAACTTCTCTTCTTCCATCACCCGCTCGACGTTTTCCACCACGACGATGGCGTCATCCACCAGCAGACCAATTGAAAGCACGATGCCAAACATGGTCAAGGTATTAATCGAGAAGCCAAATAACTCCAACACCCCAAACGTACCCAGCAAAACAACCGGTACGGCAATCGCAGGAATTAGGGTCGCACGCCAGTTCTGTAGAAACACAAACATCACGATTACCACCAGTGCAATCGCTTCGAATAGGGTTTTCACCACCTCTTCAATCGAAATTTTGATGAAACTAGTGTTGTCTACTGGGAAAGATAACTTGTAACCATCAGGCAGATTTTTTTCTACCCCTGCCAATAGCGTTTTAACCGCCTCGGAAGTCGATAAGGCATTCGCACCTGGCGCCAACATAACCGCCATACCGGACGCTGGGTGACCATTCAAACGAGGAATGAAAGCATAACTTTCACTGCCCAATTCGACTTTTGCCACATCGCTCAAACGCACTGTGGCCCCACTGTCATCGTAGGCCAAAATAATGTTTTCGAACTGTTCGACTGTTTGCAGTTTAGACTGCGCGGTGACTGTCACATTCAACTCTTGGCCGTCAACCACGGGATACGCCCCAAGGCTGCCCGCCGCGACTTGCGTATTTTGTGCGGTAATAGCAGACGAAATATCCGACGGCATTAACTTATAAGATGCCAACTTTAGAGGGTCAAGCCAGATACGCATCGCATATTCAGCACCAAAAACCTGAATACTACCGATGCCATCAACACGGGATACTGGATCTTGAATACTCGACACCAAATAGTCTGAAATATCGTTTGCTGTATCGGTATCCGTTTCATCATAGATCGCCGCCACTAACAAGAAATCCGTGTTGGATTTCTCAACAGTCACCCCATTCTGTTGCACCGAGTTAGGTAGACTGGAAGTCACTTGCTGAATTTTATTCTGTACTTGAACTTGTGCGATGTCCGCATCCGTTCCTTGCTCAAAGGTCACATTGATACTGGTTTTGCCTGAAGAGCTGCTTGATGAAGAAAAGTACAGTAAGCCATCCAGCCCAGTGAGCTGTTGCTCCAGAACTTGAGTCACACTGTTTTCTACAGTTTCCGCAGAGGCACCAGAATAGGTGGCCGAAATACTCACCGTTGGCGGCGCAACGTTAGGGTATTGTCCAACTGGCAAGGTATTAATGGATGCCAGACCGACCAACATGATCGCAATGGAAAGCACCCATGCGAACACCGGACGATTGATAAAAAATTGCGCTAACATAGATTAATTCCCTTGTGCTGCTGAAGCCTGTTTACTGTCAACGATCTCACCAGTCTTCTCATCAAGGACCATTGGTGAGGCGATGACTTCGCTGCCCGAACGAATTTTCAACGACCCTTCGACCACCACTTTGTCACCAGTATTAATTCCAGATAACACCAACCATTGATTATCAATCGCGCGTTCTACGGTCAAAATACGCTTCTCGATGATGTTCTGATCATTCACCACATAGGCAATTGGATTACCTTTCACATCACGAAACACACCTTGCTGTGGCACTAATAACGCTTGTGTGTGTGTGGCTTCATGAATTAAGCCTCGGACAAACATCCCTGGTAACAAAAGATCGTCTGGATTGGGAAACTCTGCACGTAACGTCACACTGCCAGTATTTTCATCCACACTGACTTCACGCGCTTTTAATTGCCCTTCATATTCGTATTGTGTGCCATCTTCAAGAATCAAAGACACTTTGTTCGAGCCTTTTTCAACGCCATCCTGCTTTAGCAAAGTACGTTGTTTTAACTGATCCAAGCTGGTTTGCGCTAAGTCAACGAAAATTGGATCCAAAGAACGTATGGTGGTCATGACCGTTGATTGGCTACCGGTTACCAGAGCACCAACCGTCACTTGCGAAATACCAATGCGTCCGTCGATCGGCGCACGAATTTTGGTATAACCTAAATTGATTTTAGTCGACTCTAGTGCCGCTTCAGAACCTTTTTGCTTAGCTTTCGCCTCTAAAAAAGCCACCTGAGCGTCGTCTAAATCTTGTTGCGAGACGTTATTTTGCTTACGCAACTCTTTGTAGCGGTTATATTTTAATTGCGCGGATTTTAGACTGGCGTTACTCGATTCTAAGTCCGCTTGCGCTTGTTTATAAGAGGAAACATAAGTGGAATCATCTAACTCATATAAGACATCGCCAGTTTTAACGTCTTGCCCTTCTTCAAAGAAGCGCTTCTCAACGATACCACCGACTTGTGGTCGAATTTCTGCCACCAAACTGGATGTGGTACGGCCCGGTAGCTCAGCAATTAACTCCGTTGATTGTGGTTCGATCGTGACCACACCGACTGGCACTTTTTGAGCCTTTGGTGCTGCAGATTCAGACTTAGAAGCCTCTTCCTGACAACCAGCAAGTAACAAAACAAGCAATAAACTTGAAGCATATTTAAATTTAGACAACATTGAGGAGACTTCCTTTCGAAACATTGAGAATGATCATTCACAAAACTATAATCTAAGCCAAATCCCAAATACATGACCTAAACGTGCAAATAAATGAGAAGTAGTAAAGAACCCAGTCTTAAAGACCAACGCATACAATGCATTATTGATGCCACGGAACAGCATGTGCTCACCAAAGGCTTTCACAAAGCCAGCATGAGCGAAATTGCCAAATCAGCTGGTTTAAGTGTTGGTCAAATCTATCGCTACTTTGCCCACAAAGATGACATTATTCGCGCCTTAGTTGAGCAGTCTACACAGAAAAAATTACAATTCATGTCATCTTTTCTAGATAAAGAAAAATGGTTAGATCGACATTTCTTAGACGACAGTGAAGAAATTCAAAATATCCGTGTGATGCACGCCGAGATCCAAGCAGAAGCGGCTCGCAATCCAGTGGTCTTTGAAATATGCCAAGACTCTCAACAACGTTTACAACAGCATGCTGTCGTCCTATTGCAAGACAAAGTCCCCAACATGAGCGAAGCCGAAGCAACCGCAAGAATCCAAATGCTGGTCACCCTAACCGAAGGGTTACTGGCTCGTTGGGAGTTTCAACAGCGTCCTCTCAGCCCAGAAATGGTGCGACTCTATAATCAGGTAATTGATCAGATATTGCCAGATTAAGCGGCTCTAGCACGACGTAATATCGAACGAATTTGCGGCCAGCGGCTGACCAACATAGCAACAAAAATCAACACACAACCAAACACTTGCCCAGCGCTCATGATCTCATTGAACCAAAATACTGCAAAAATGGCGGTCCATACTGGTTCAAGGTTCATAATTACAGCCGCGTGGCTTACCGGTGTAAGACTCATGCCGTAGGTTTGCAGTAAAAAACGTAAGCTACTGGCAATCAAAGTACTGGCTAAAAACCAGCCCGCCACACTGATACTAATACTGTGAGGCAAAGGTTCGAACAACAAAGACAGACCCAGCAACACAGCACCAGCGACAAACAACTGAATCGCGGTCAGCACCAAAACATGCATCCGAACGGAAAAACGCGACAAAAGATTTAACTGCAACGCTGACCCTAACGCCGCCCCTAAGAAATAAAAATGCGCGACTTCAAAGTTAAATCCATGGTTTAAGGCCAAAAAGCCTAACCCCACGATAGCAAAAGGCAGGGCGACCCAAATACTCATTGGCGGCCGTTCAGCAAACATAAAACGCGCGACCAGAGGCGCTAACACCACGCCTAAACTGGTGATAAAAGCACCGACCCCCAAGTTGGACCCCTGATCCAGTCCAGTGACCCAAAACATCATGGTCACACCAAACAATACGCCAACCAAACAGGCTTGACGAATTCCCTGCCAATTCAAGCCCCGAAAGAACTTTTGCCCGACAAGGAATAACACGAATCCGGCCACCAGAAAGCGCACCCCCATAAAAAATAAAGGCGGTAATCCAACCAAGGCTTCTTTCGAGAAAATCCAACCAAGAGCAGCAATAATGGTGACTAAGACTAAAATCAATTCAGCTTTGAGATGACTGGTGTGTTTCAAGTGATGTCCTTATTACCCGTTGATGTGCAATGACGCAAAAAGCCTGAATCCCTATCATCAGGCATTCAGGCTTTTCATAATCTGCTCTATCCACCAAGGAATGAACTCAGCCATTCCTTGGTGTCATAACATTAAGCTTGTCCCAAAAGACTAAGCTTTCGCTTTCGGCCAACCAAATAAGATCGACAACAAGGCCACCGCAGCAAGCAACCAAGAGTACTGCACATAGCCAACCAGTGCCAGTGGCGACACTTTAGCTAATGAGGAAGCTAAGAGGATTTGCGCGCCGTAAGGTAAAACACCTTGCGCCACACACGAGAAAATATCCAACAAACTCGCACTGCGTTTAGGGTCAACGTTGTAACGCTCTGCTATGTTTTTTGCAACCGAGCCGTTAATCAGAATAGAAACTGTGTTGTTGGCCGTACATAGGTTTGTCAAAGCGACTGAAGCACTGATGCTCAACTCGCCCGCACGGGTTGAACCTTGTTTGGCACCAAATACGCCACTGATGCGCTCAATGGCCCCAACCAACCAATCAAGACCGCCTTGCGATTTCATCAGCGCCGCTAGACCGCCAATCAACAGAGACAAGATCAAGATTTCCTGCATGCCAGTATAACCAGCATAAATGTCCTTAGACCAAGTTGCCACAGTGTAATCCGCCTGCATAAACAAGCCGATACCACCAGCTAAAACAATGCCGCTGAACAATACTAAGATCACATTCACACCGGCAACAGCTAACCCTAATACCGCGACATAAGGCAAAATACGAATCAACTCATAGTCGCCAATATCGGTAATTTGCGCATTAGAGCTTTGGAAAAACAGCCAAACCAAAGCGATGATGGCAGCGGGCAAAGCAATTTTGAAGTTCATGCGGAATTTATCGCGCATGTCACAACCTTGAGTTCGTGTCGCGGCAATCGTGGTATCGGAAATGATCGATAAATTATCACCGAACATAGCACCACCAATGACCGTACCGACGGTGAGTAACAGCGGTAGATCCGCCGCTTCTGCCACACCAATGGCAATGGGAGCAATGGCGGCAATGGTACCCATTGAGGTGCCCATAGAAGTCGCAACAAACGCCGTAATTACAAACAATCCGGGCAAAAGCAAAGAAGCCGGTATCACGCTCAGACCAAAGTTTACCGTCGCATCCACACCACCAACGCTTTTCGCCACACTCGCAAAGGCACCGGCCAGTAGGTAGATCAGAATCATGGTGATGATGGTGTTATCACCCACCCCATTGATGAAGGTTTCAATCCGTTGATTGAATTGCCCTTTCGCTAACAAAATGGCCAAGGCAATCGCCGGCAAAATCGCTACCGGTGCTGAAATTTGGTAGAAAGCGAAGTCAACGTCTTGGGATTGATACCACAAGCCACTGCCAACAAAAAGCACAAGAAAAAGAATGAGTGGCAGTAACGCCAAAGGAGATTTAGAAGTCATATCGTCTGTTGAGTTCCAGATTAATTAGGTCACAAGACTTTTGGTCTTTAAATAAGGTGGCACATAATAGTGAAAAGCAAATGGCTAAGCTAATAATAAATCGCCATGTTCTTGGCACGATTCGTTATAACAAAACGATTAAATTGAAACAGAAAATATTCGATTTGGCTATATAACCTCCTAGCCGATCACATCATGACCATAAACAAAGTCTAGTTTCGATTGCACAATCTTCGGCGCAATAGACGTAGCCAGTTGCATGGCTTTGAGTTTGGCTTTACCTAATACACCACCATGCATGTGATACAAACCAGCATTGGCCGCAGACATTTGTTGGATTTTAGTGGCTCGGGGTTTACGAATGGCCTCATAATTCATTAGAGCTGTAGACATATCACACCGACTTAACTGATCTGCTAATACATAAGCGTCTTCAATTGACATGGCCGCGCCTTGCGCCATAAAAGGCAACATTGGATGACAAGCGTCTCCCAACAGCACCACTCGCTTATCATGCCAAGTCGGCAGCTCAGCACGTCCGTTCAGTGACCACAAGAAACTACTTTTCGCGGCTTCCAACAATCCTGTTACCTGTGGATGCCAATCTGCAAAGGCTCGACGTAATTGCTGAATATCGCCCTCTTCTCGCCAGGACTCAGAGCGCCAATCAGACCGTTCCTCGACGGCAACAAAATTCACCTCCTGACCACCCCGTAAATAATAAGTCACCAAATGTTTACCAGGGCCTGCCCAAACACAAGCCTCAGGCTCAATCTTGATCGCCAAATCGTCTACTGAGATCACCCCGCGCCATGCTACTTGCCCCATAAAGCTTGGCTTTTCTGGCCCCAATAGCTGAGTCCGAACGGCAGAGCGAATGCCATCCGCACCAATTAACAGATCCCCAGTAACCGATTGCCCATCAGTAAGCAGCAACACCACTTTATCCTGCTCTTGCTGATAACCAGACACCTCAGCATTTAACTGAATTTGCACTCCCGCTGACCGACAAGCCTCGACCAACACCACATGCAAATCTGCGCGGTGCAAATGCCAATAAGGTGCGCGATAGCGAAACTCCGCTTCGTTTCCCAGCGGCGCTCGCAAATAATATTCCCCCGAACGATAGTCTCGAATGCTGGCATAAGCCGGCTCAAATACTTTCGACTTTAAAGCATCAGCCAAGCCCAATTTAATCAGCACCCTACTGGCGTTTGGACTAATTTGCAGTCCAGCACCCACCTCGCCCAGTTGTGAAGACTGCTCACACATCACCACCTGGATACCTTGCCTAGCCAAGGCTAAGGCCGCCGTTAGTCCGCCGATTCCGGCACCAGCAATCACTACTCGCTTTACTTGATTCAATCTCGTTGTCCCTTTAGCTCTCGACCAATGAGGTCACTTCTGTTCATCATGGTAGCGAATTTAAGGTTAAAAAAAAGCGACTTACATCATCTTTAATGGCGACATAGAAGAATATAGGGTAAGCTTCGCGCAAATCTTGTACAGTCAATCTGTACACCTGCCTTTGTCATTACACGAGTACATCTATGAGTTTCACCAAACTGGGTCTGTCCGCACCTATTCTTAAAGCCATTGAAGAACAAGGTTACACAGAGCCTTCACCGATTCAAGCACAAGCCATCCCAGCCGTTCTCGAAGGTCAGGATGTCATGGCAGCAGCACAAACGGGGACAGGTAAAACTGCTGGTTTCACCCTGCCATTGTTAGAAAAGCTCAGCGCGGGGCCATTAGCAAAAAGCAATCAAGTTCGCGCCTTAGTATTAACTCCGACTCGTGAACTGGCGGCTCAAGTGGCTGAAAGTGTGAAAAACTACGGTCAGCATCTACCGCTGAAATCGACCGTTGTCTTTGGTGGTGTCAAAATCAACCCACAGATGATGGCGCTGCGTCGCGGCGCGGATGTGCTTATCGCCACACCAGGTCGCTTATTAGATCTATACAACCAAAAGGCGCTGAAATTCGACCAACTGGAAGTGTTGATTCTCGACGAAGCCGACCGCATGCTCGACATGGGCTTTATTCACGACATTAAAAAAGTCTTGGCCATTTTGCCGAAGAAACGTCAGAACCTTTTATTTTCAGCGACCTTCTCGCCAGAGATTCGTGACCTAGCCAAAGGCCTAGTAAACAACCCAGTAGAAATCTCGGTCACACCACGTAACGCTACTGCCAAATCTGTTGAACAATGGCTGCACCCAGTCGATAAAAAACAGAAAATTGATTTACTGATTGATCTGATTGCTGACGGTCAATGGCAACAAGCTTTGGTGTTTTCACGTACCAAACACGGTGCCAATAAAATCACCAAACAGCTGGAAGCCGCGGGCATACGCGCCAGCGCCATTCATGGCAATAAAAGCCAAGGGGCTAGAACTCGTGCTCTTGCAGACTTTAAAGAAGGTCGCATTCGCATTCTCGTGGCAACCGACATTGCTGCACGCGGCATTGATATCGAAGAACTACCACACGTAGTGAACTTTGATTTACCTGACGTAGCAGAAGACTATGTGCACCGTATTGGCCGAACAGGTCGAGCCAATGCCACAGGACAAGCTATTTCCTTGGTATCAGCAGACGAGCTAGACCAACTCAAAGCCATCGAACGTTTGACTCAAAAGTTGATTGAGCGCCGTTATATGGATGATTTTTTCCCAACTCACATGCTGCCAGACACCACATTAGATACGCGTCCAATCAAGCCTAAGAAGCCAAAGAAACCTAAGGTCAATAGGGCGCCAGCCAAACAAGGCAACAGTAACAATAAAGCGAAAAAGCCAGCACCAAAAGCCGATGTCACTCAGGGACAAGGGCTACGCAGCAAACCTTTGGCACCAGCAAGACGCAACCGCAAACCGAACGGCGGTGCGCAAAAAACCAGTGGCGATCAATAAACGTCTGACGCGAATCTATATTTGATACGCAAACGCACCACCAATTGATCAAAAAACAAACACAAAAAAACCACCCTAAGGTGGTTTTTTTTGTGATTAACACACTCAATTAGCCGTTTTTGAACTCGCCACTGGCTTCATTATCACTGGCAAACGTCTCGCCATCAGTATGACCCAGCCACTTAGACGTGATCGTTCCCGATGTCATTGCGCCATTCACATTAACCGCCGTTCGGCCCATATCAATCAAAGGCTCAATCGAAATCAACAAACCCGCTAGCGCCACTGGCATATCTAACGCCGACAACACGATTAGAGCGGCAAAGGTCGCACCGCCACCAATACCTGCAATACCGAATGAGCTAATGGTGACAATGGCCACCAAAGACAAGATGAAAGAAGGATCCAATGGATTGATTCCAATCGTTGGCGCAATCATCACCGCCAACATAGCCGGATACAAACCAGCACAGCCATTTTGTCCCATGGTGGCACCAAAGGAAGCAGAGAAGTTCGCTTCACCGTCACCGTTACCTAAGCTCTTGGTTTGCGTTTCAATGTTCAGTGGAATCGTACCGGCACTAGAACGCGACGTGAAGGCAAACAGAAGCACAGGAGACACCTTCTTCAAATAACGAATCGGCGAAATGCCATTAAACGCCAACAGACACAAATGCATCACCAAGATCAAGGCCAAACCGACATAAGACGCCACAACGAAGTTCAACAAAGTCAAAATGTCAGACACATTAGAACCTGCCACGACCTTAGTCATCAGCGCCAAAATACCGTAAGGCGTTAGGCTCAACACCATGCGCACTAAAGTACGAACAATGGCTTGTGACACATCAACAAAGCGTTCGAAAATTTCACCAATTTCCGGCTGAGTATTTGCTACTTTTACACCAGCCACACCAATAAAGGCCGCAAAAATCACCACCGCAATGGTAGAAGTAGGACGACTACCGGCCAGATCAGCAAACGGATTACCAGGGAAGAAAGAGCGAATCATATCCGCAAAAGACACATTGGCTAAACCATCTAGACGTGTTTCTAAGACTTCACCGCGCGCCATCTCACGAGCGCCCTGTACAATGCCGTCAGCAGACAAACCGAAAAGATTGCTCACAAACACACCGATCAAAGCCGATACCGCCGTGGTGGCCAACAAAATACCAATGATGGAACCAGACATCTTACCCAAAGAGCCAGTGTCTTTTACCTTGACGATGGCACCAATAATTGACACCAGAATCAAAGGCATAATGATCATCTTCAGCAAGCTGACGTAACCAGAGCCAACAATGTTCACATACTCCAGCGTATCAGTAATTGGGCCACTACCCACGCCATAAATGAACTGCAAAGACGCACCGAACAAGACCCCTAAACCCAAACCGGTAAACACACGCACAGACAAGGATTTTTCTGATTTTTGTTGACGAAATAACACCACCAACAACACCACAAACACCGCCAAATTGAGAACGGAATACAACATAATGACACCTTAAACTTTCATCCTAGACATCGACATTAAATCCGCTTTACTCCATGCAAAACGGCACAGGTCGACCAAATCCGCGCCATGGTAACAAAATGTTAACCAAATAGATAAGATCGAATATCAGTAACTCTTATAAGAAAAAGTAATATAGAAAGCACAGAATTGTGTAAAAAGATGTCACTTTAAAGGATAGCAATTCAACACCATGAACATCGCTTAGTTCGTGTCTCAAAGCCTAAATATCACACGTAGAAATGACGTATCAGCCCCTCAGCCTGCTACCTTTTCAAACAATTCATAGTCAATCAAGATAGGCACTGTTAGATTATCCACCGACAAAGCAACAAAAGACATTAGGGTCTATGGATAAAAATAAACATCGTATTGTTCAACTCACCAACTCATCCGTCGAACAAGCATTTGAGAAAGAAGCCGAGTTAATCGGCAAAATTCAGTCGGGTGATTTAAGTGAATGCTTGCTCCTATGGCAAACATCCACTCAAACGGTTGTTTTTCCAGCCAGTAAGAAATGGCAAAACACACCGGAATTACTGACTCAACTTAAGTTGGATAATTGGCACATCGTTTCTCGACGCACAGGTGGTGCCCCTGTGCCTCAGGTAGCTGGGGTTATTAACTTATCCCATATATACCTCTGGACGTCAGAAGACCCTTACTCAATTCAAGATGGCTACCAAAAGCTGTGTAATAACCTACAAAAGTTTTTAAATCGATATGGTTTAACCGCGCAAATACACGCTACGCCCTATTCATATTGCGATGGTGATTACAATATGAATATTGAAGAACGAAAATTAGTAGGAACGGCACAACGAATCATCACTGCAAAAAGCACACATAAAGTCATCCTCGCGCAAGCTTGCATACTCGTTAACGCGTCCCTTGAACAACTGATTAAGCCCATCAATTTGAGTAATAAAATGAATCAGATCGATGATCCAATCAAAGCAGATGCCCATACCTGTTTAGCGGATCACCTTGATCCCCTACCAAGTATTCAAGAACTCTATCAAGGTCTCATTCAAGCATTTGTTTATAAATAGCCACGTTGGTGATAAGGCATGATCGATTGCTCAACTCATCACGAGAACATTTATACGGAAACTTATGCGATCAAAAGATCGATGAGATATCTAAGCAATCCGGTTAGGTGAAAGCACAGAATTCATATTGAAAAAAAAGCCCTAGCAAGTACTAACCTGCTAGGGCTTATTTTATATGGTGGGCCTGCCCCGACTTGAACGGGGGACCTGCCGATTATGAGTCGGATGCTCTAACCAACTGAGCTACAGGCCCGAAAAGCGAAACGAATTATAGCGACAAGCGATCTTGATGCCAAGCTGGTTATGACAATTTTGTAAGTTAATTCACACCATTAGACAAAAAGCCCCTTTCAACTCAATGAGGCGCTGACGATGCTCGGACTACGGCCCCTGGTGCGACGCCCATGATTCTTTTGAAAGTGCGACGAAAAGCCGCTTCGCTCTGATAACCCAGTTCATCACTTAAAATGGCGAGATTTTTATCACCGCTCTTCAGTCTTTGTGCTGCCACACGCATACGCCATAAGGTCAGATAAGCCATGGGGGTCATGGCCAAAGTTTCTCGAAACAATCGACTAAAACTGGATCGAGACATACCGGCCAATGCCGCCAATTCATGTACCTGCCAAGCCTGATGTGGTTGTTCATGCATCGCGACAATAGCACGAGCCAACTTAGTATCACTTAAACCTGCCAATAACCCTGATGGTATACGATTAGTTTGCATGAAGAGCCGTAACAATTGCACTAATAAGGCTTCGGCCAATCGCTCCAGCACGACTTGCGAACCACATCTGTCCTGAGTGAATTCTTGTATCAAAATGCAATGCAGAGGTTGGAGTTGCTGTCCTATGGTTTCGCTCTCAGTGACTTTTACCCAATGCAAACCATCATCCAACAAAGGGTTTAAAGCTTTGCTGGCAAAGTCATATTCGCAGATTAATAGTTGTGAAGCTTGCTTATTTAATGATGCCATTAGACTAAAGCTCATGCCTGATGCGAGCCAAACGCCCTCCCCCTGACAAAGCGCTAATCGCTTGCCATGCGGATCCGTTAAGCGAAGCTCCCCCGACAGACAATAAAGCCAGTAACAAGCCCCGCTTTTCAATGCCAATGGTTGTTCTGAAGGTTGAGCAAACACCCCTGTAACCGCGGTCGTTCTAGGCCGAAAAGCACTTAGTACGGAAGACAATCTGTCCATAATACACACTCATGATAAATACGATCTGCAACATTTATGATATTTTAAGACACCTATCGTATCATTCATTCTTCTATGATGTCTCCATTGTTAAATCATCAACAAGAGGATGAATTATGTCTACACTGACCACAAACGTATTGAAACCAAGACAAGCCACGCCAGAACTCAATCTCGACACGTTACAAGGTAAATGGAGCCTTACCGACCAAACACCAGACTATTTTACGATGGTGGTGGTTTATCGAGGTCTGCATTGCCCAATCTGCAAAACCTATTTGAAAGAACTCAGTCGTTTATTGGAAGACTTTCAAGCCAAAGGTGTGAACGTATTAGCACTCAGTTCAGATACGAAAGAACGTGCTCAACAAGCTTCAACAGAATGGGACATTGAAAACCTACCCTTAGCGTACGGCTTAACGGCAGAGCAGTCTCAGAATTGGGGATTACATCGCAGTGCAGGCCGAGGTCTCACCAGTATTGGTATTGAAGAACCTGCAGAGTTTACCGAACCTGGGTTATTCTTAGTGCGTCCAGATGGCACATTATATTGGAGTAACATCAGCACCATGCCGTTTGCTCGCCCACATTTTAGAGAAGTGCTTGGCGCAATCGATTTTGCCATTAATAAAGATTACCCAGCACGCGGTGAATTGGTGTAATTCTTGTAGAAAAATACAACAATAGCCAGACGCACAGCTGGCTATTGTTTGTTCCGTCACTCACCAACTAATTCAACTCAGCAGAGAGCCTAGTTTGAGCCTCTCGTACCACCTTCCCTAGTAAAACAATAATGATGCTACCAGCCAATACTGGCGTCAGCAGAAACAGCCAACTTTGTCCAGATAACATGATAAGTATCGGGTTGGCACCAGCTGGCGGATGAGTGGTTTTAGTAAACAGCATGCTTGTCACACCGAGACCACTTGCTAAGGCCAATTGCCAAACACCCACGCCAACGTATTGAACAAAAAAGACACCAATAAAGGCGGTTATCAAGTGCCCGAGAATCACATTTTTGGCTTGCGCCAGCGGGCTTTTAGGCAGACCAAACACCAACACGGCGGTTGCACCAAAGGGGGCCATCAAAAGTGTTGCATTCCAAACACTGTGATCAAAATACGCCAGACACAGGATGCCGGTAAAGGCACCGATACCCGCTAAAAGCGAGGCTAAAAAATGCTTCATTAAATTTCCCCTTAAAAGTAGACCGATCTGTCTACTCTTAAATGGTAGACAAATCGGTCTACCTTTGTCAATATGGCATTAAGGAGACAGATTATGAACACCAAACGTCAGTTACTGATCAATACTGCATTGGAGCTTTTTTACCAACAGGGCATTCATGTTATCGGCATTAATGAGGTTTTAAAGCAATCTGGTATCGCTAAGAAGACCCTTTATCATCATTTCGACAGCAAAGACGCCTTGATTTTAGCCGCACTGCAACAACGCCATGAGGTGTTTTACCAGTGGTTAGAAAGTAAGCTTAATCAAGCAGACTCGGATGAGAGTATGATAGAAGCACTCTTTTATGCTTTGGAGTCTTGGGTAAGCGGAAAAGAATCCGTTCTTGGGCATTTTCGTGGCTGTTTTTTTGTCAACAGTGCCGTGGAGTTCAGTGCGGCAGATAGCCAAATTGCGCAATACTGCCAGTATCATAAAGCGCAAGTGAAAAAATTAATTGGTCAAGGTTTGCAAAAGCAGTCGATTTATTTACTCGACATGGTTTGCTTATTAAAAGAGGGGTTTATCAGTCAGTCTCATGTAAACCAACAGGCGGCAGATGCGCAAGCTTGCATTAACACGGCAAAGCTTGCACTGAAGACTTTGTCAGAGTGAGATTGGCACCTTATCAGCAAAACAAAACACGCTTCAATTCAAAGAGACTTAACCATAATGTGCTGAGGGCCTGATGGACCACCTTCGTATAAGGTTTGAGTGTCTTTGAAGCCCGCCTTTTCATAACAAGCCTTAGCGGCTATGTTGAGGCAGTTCACGGTTAAAAAAATGCGTTTATATCTAGGGTATGCTTCTTCAAGATGATCATCTAGGGCTCGTAAAGCCTGACCTGCAAAGCCTTTACCTTGATAAGCTTGATCAATAAAGAATTTTCTCAACCCAAGATCATGACTGTCGGCAAAATCATGGGATTGGCTGAACACAGTATCGACTATGAAAAAGCCAACAATGTCTTCTTGATCACAGATGATGTAGGGGCGAACTTGCGCATTAGCCAGCGCCAAACTATCGGTCATTGGTCCCACAAACCGTTGTTGATCTGGCAACACATTGAGATCAATGACTCGACCCACATGTTTAGTGGTCATCTTTTCAATATGAATCAAAGAGCTATTCCTCTATTTTATATTCCCTTATGTCTTGTTTTATGAGCTCTATTTCTGTCTCTCACAGGTAAAAATATAACGCTATTTAAAGACATCGAAAAGTCAATTTTATGACGAACACTTTGTTATGGGTTAAATCGATGCGGAAGGCTCAAAAGAGGCAATGCCTTTGTTAAAAAAGTGTCGATAGAGCTGATAAAAACGCGTCACGTGAACCGGCTTTTCCCCTTTGTACTGATGCAAAAAATAAAAATGCCAGCTTCGGCCTCTTAGCTCAGGCAGCACCCTCACTAGATCATCTTTGTTTAGATGCGTTTGCACGAGAAACTCAGGCAGCAAAGCAACTCCCATGTCATTCAGTACCGCCTCTAAAGCGGTCGTTAGTGTATTGACCTTAGCACTGTGTTGCACAGCAACGCGCTGCTCATGACGATAGTCGTCAGAAAAAATCTGCAACTTCTCACGATGCCAAGCCGTGCCTATGTACTTGTGTTTTGACAAATTCTCGATGGACGTCACGGCACCGTATTGTTTCAGATAGCGTGGTGAGGCACAGAACACCTCGGAGACTGTGCCTATAGATAAGGCACGATAATCGCAATTTTTGATGTCGCCCCCGAAAATGGCGGCATCCAAATTGTGCTCTATCAAGTCTTGCCATTTCTCAGTCACCACCACTTCTGGGGTTAATTTGGGAAACTCCAAACACAGTTGCTTTAAGGCTGGTATGACAATGCCTTTTTCAAAAAAAGGCGGCACAGAGACTTTAAAATGCCCGCTAGGCTGGTCTTTTTCACTGTCCAGTTCCGTCAAAGTTAAACTGATTTGCTCGCTCAATAATTCGCTGCGTGCCAATAAGCTCTCGCCTGCCGACGTTAAGACAACCCCTCTGGTATTGCGGATTAACAACTGATGACCGATCGATTCTTCTAGACGCTTGATCTGCTGGCTAATGGCCGATTTGCTCATGCCTAGCTTTTTCGCCGCGGCGGTAAAAGAACGTTTGTTTGCCACTTCGACAAAAATTAACAGCAAGGGAGCCAATTTCACAGTGTTCATATATTTAAACAACACGTTAATTTAATGGGTATTGTCTACTATCTTTTACAAACCTAAGCTGTGTCAACACAATACAGTAAGGAGATAACACCATGCCAAATTATGTCATTGTTGACCTAACCCCATTAAATAAAGAAAAACTCGCAGAATACAGTGCTCTTGCCGCACAAACCTTTACGCCCTTCAACGGCCATTTCATAGCCAAAGGTGAAACGGAATTATTAGATGGTGAAAAACCACATCCGATGAAAGCCGTGATTGAGTTTCCGGATAAAGAAAGTGCGAGAAATTGGTATCACAGTGACGCTTACCAAGCCCTTATTCCGTTGCGGGAACAAGGCATGGAATGCCACTTTCATTTAATTTAACTCGGCGTTTTCTGTTAAGTGAACAAACAAAGCCTCTAGACGGCACCCGTCTAGAGGCTTTACATCAACATATAAAGAGGTAAGCAGAATGATGAAAGTCACCTCAACCGATCTTCCCTTACAAAGTTCACTCTATCAACGAATGGCCGTCACGGACTTCCTTGACTGCTACTCAGTTGAAGCCAATCTTTCACCTCGCCAAGCCGCGAACATCATTACAGATTTTCCTGGGTGGGCTCAATTTCTGGTGAGTATACGCAACCTAGTGACCATACCATTTGGATTGTTAAAAGAAGGTCCTGAAGCGGAAGATAAGGTTGGCTTTTTTCCGGTTGAATCAGACACACCAACGGAGCTGATCGCCGGCTTCAACGACAAGCATTTGGACTTTCGAGTCTCCGTTATGGCATTAGATGGCCGTATTTTCTTAGCGACGTGGGTTCACCCCAATAACCGCTTATGACAACTGTATTTAAAAACCATTTTGCCCTTTCATATACTGATCGTGCGCAATGCCTTGGCCCGCGTCAAAACAGCGAGCAAAATAACGCCCATTTAGACAACAAAGCAACGTACCGCTTTAGAAAACAATCACGATTACGCTCGATAACATAATATTGCCCCCTAGAACGCATGATGATCTGAATTATCCTGATCATGACCAAGTTTCATTACTTTTTCTCTGTCTTTATGGTTGAATGGCGCCAATAAAATTTAGACCGATGAAAAACAGTAATGAGCGATTTAACTAAACGAAAATTAACCCTACTCGATGGCGGCATCGGCCGCGAACTGAAGCGCATTGGCGCGCCCTTCTCACAACCACTGTGGAGCGCACAAGCATTATTAGAAGCGCCTCATTATGTTACCCAAGCACATGAGAACTTTATTCAAGCGGGTGCCGAGATCATCACAGTAAACAGCTATGCCTGTGTGCCGTTTCACCTTGGTGAATCAGGTTATCAACAGCAAGGGGGCGAGCTTGCGCGACAAGCGGCCATCATTGCCAGAGACGTCGCAAACAAAGCGTCTCATCCAGTCCAAGTGGCAGGTTCACTGCCACCACCTCTTGGTTCTTACCGACCAGACTTATTTGAACAACAGCAAGCCTTGGATATTTTAACAACGCTGTTTACGGCACAAGATGAGCATGTGGACTTATGGCTTGCCGAGACCATTGCCAGTATTGAAGAGGCCCATGCTGTTGCTGACGTGTTAAAAGATTCAACAAAACCTTGTTATTACGCCTTTACCTTGAGCGATGAGCTGGGAGAAACGGCAAGATTGCGTTCTGGGGAATCCGTCTCTGCTGCAATAGACGCTATGCTGACCCAAACAAACCAGACCAACGCACTGCACATAAAAGACAGTGACGGCATTTTCTTTAACTGTTCCGTACCGGAAGTCATGGAACAAGCCATACGCGTTACCACCAGCTTGCTAGAAAAACACCATAGACCACTCAACGTAGGCGCTTACGCTAACAGTTTTGTCCCTATAACACAGGGTCATGAGGCGAATTTAACAACACAAGGGTCTCGTCATCTGTCGCCAGAAGAATACCTTGTCTTCGCAAAAAAGTGGCAGGAACTCGGGGCGAATATCATCGGCGGTTGCTGCGGCATTGAACCCAGCCACATTCAGGCTCTGGCGGAATGGAAACAAACCCGTTAAAAACAAAAATGCCGTTACGATCCAAATCGTAACGGCATTGTATTTTCGTTTTATGAACCGACTAATTTAATCTTGGTTAATAAAGTAGTTGATCACATAAGCAGGCAATTCCGCTGCAGGCACGACGACTTGTTCCATCGTGTCACGGTCACGAACTGTTACAGGTGCGCCTTCTTTTTCGATTGAATCGAAATCCACTGTCACACAGATTGGTGTACCTACCTCGTCATGACGACGGTAGCCTTTACCCACGTTGCCTGTGTTTTCATAAAGGATACGACCCAAGCCTAATTTTTGCAGCTTGTTCTTCAGCTCTTTCGCCAACGCTACAATTTCAGGCTTGTTCTTCTTCAGCGGCAAAATAGCGACTTTGATCGGCGCTAGATGCGGCTTAAATTTAAGCACAGTACGAGTCGAACCGTTTTCTAACTCTTCTTCAGTGTAAGCTTCCGTCATCACCGCCAATAAACCACGATCTAGACCCGCAGAAGGCTCGATGCAGAATGGTACTTCCCACTTATTGGCTTCCAAATCACGAACCGCCAATTTCGCAGTAGAGTGTTCGTTCTTCTTCACTTTCGCAGAAAGACCGAACTCGTCTTGTGCTTTGGTGTGCGAACCTAGATCATAGTCCGTACGGTTTGCCACCCCTTCTAATTCTTCAAAACCATGTGGAAACTTGTACAAGATATCCACAGTCGATTTCGAATAGTGTGCCAAATCATCACCCGTTACGTATTCAAACTGGATGTTCTCTTCTGTTAGACCTTGATCCAACCACCACTGCTTACGAGTTTCTACCCAGAATTCGTGCCATTTTTCATCTTCACCTGGCTTACAGAAAAATTCCAATTCCATTTGTTCGAACTCGCGAACACGGAAGATGAAATTACGTGGTGTAATTTCGTTACGGAAGGATTTACCGATTTGCGCAATACCAAATGGCAACGCACGTGACGTCGAATCCACCACGTTTTTGAAGTTTGTGAAGATACCTTGTGCCGTTTCAGGGCGCAGGTAAGTGTAAGACTCTTCGTTCACCATAGGGCCGACATTGGTTTTAAACATCAAGTTAAAATCACGAGGCTCTGTGACATCAGAAGAACCACAGTTGTCACAAACTTTGATGTCTTTCATGTGGTCAGCACGCATGCGTGATTTACACTCATGACAATCCACCATAGGATCGGTGAACGTGTCTTCATGGCCCGAGTACTTGTAGACGTGTTTGTTTTGGATAATCGCCGCATCCAAACCTTCTACGTCATCGCGCTCGTAAACCATAGAACGCCACCAGGCCGCTTTTAGGTTGTTTTTCAATTCAATACCTAACGGACCGTAATCGTAAGCGCCCTGCATACCACCGTAGATTTCACTGCCTTGGAAAATAAATCCGCGACGTTTACAAAGGGAGACGAGTTCATCCATCGTTTTAGCTGGCATTTCTAAACACACCTTAAGCAATATTCGTTAAATAATAGACACTCAAGCATTAAGCGAGCGTCAAAGAAGAGTAATCGCCGCCCATTGTACTCTTTGACCGTAATTCGCTCAATGCCGATGTAAAGCCGATTAAAGGAATGTAAAATCTTGGTTGCATGAGTTATATAACTGGAAATTGAACGCACAATAGGATAGAAATACACTTTATTTGCACATTTATACCATAAGGCAGTCTTAACGATGCGAACTTCCGCTTCACCTTATACTTTTATCCTAGGCGCGATGGGGCTCATTCCCTTTTTGTGTGCGACTTATTTAAGCTGGACCAATCAAACCTTTTTCGATCGTTCGGGCTTATATTTGTTCATTACGTATGGCGCCATCATCTTAAGTTTTTTATCGGGTACCTTGTGGGGACAATTTGTTCATCGCGAGTCCAGCCCATTAAGCATCTATCTGCTTATCTCCAGTAATGTTGTTGCCGTCGCCGCTTGGTTCTCTTTACTGCTGGACATTCAAGTGTTGTCGATCGCCTTATTGTTCCTAGGGTTCATTAGCACCTTTTGGGGCGAAGCCAGATTTGCCAAACAAACCCATTCTGAAAATTCACCTTACCTGACCATGCGTTTTGTGCTGACGCTGATTGTCTGCGTGCTGCATCTATTGGTTTTTTACCCAAGTTACTAATCTGATTTTCGTTTTCCTGCGTAATAGGTTATAAGGTCGAAAACCACGGCCTCCCCCTGCAAGGAGACAAGATGTTAACCATATTCTATGATGGCAAATGCCCTTTGTGTGCCGCCGAAATGAAGAGCTTGGCCAAGTTCGACACAAACAGCCAGCTTATTCTAGAAGACTTACACGGCGATGACTTCCAACAACGCTTTCCTCATATTGATCCCATCGCGGCGGACCAAGTGCTACACGGCCAACTTGATGATGGCCGTATCATTAAAGGTTTAGATGTGACTTGTACCGCATGGAAACTGGTTAATAAGCACCCATGGTTGCAATTATTAAGATGGCCAGTGATTCGTTTTTTGGCCGATAAAGCCTATCTATTTTTTGCCCGTTATCGTCACCCTATTTCCGCTTTTGTAAGTGGTAAAAAGCGCTGTGAAAGCTGTCACACAGATCGTTGTGATCTTTAAAAAGGAACGTTTCCATGTCAGGTTTTCACGCTTTAGTAATCGGTGCCAGCAGTGCAATAGCTCAAGCCATCATCCAAACCTTAGAGCAAGACCCAACATGCAGCGGCATCACGGCAGTATCTCGATCAGACAATAGTCATCGAAACTCGGACAAAGTCCACTTTGTGGTATGCGATTACCAACAAGAAAGCATTGAGCAGGTGTGCCAAGAACTGATGCCTTGGCAAGGCAAAATTCATAAGGTCTTCATCTGTAATGGCATACTGCACGACAAAACGATGCAACCGGAAAGAAAAATAGAGAGTGTGAATGCCGCTCAAATGGCCGCCTGCTTTCAAGCCAACAGCATCACCCCCATGTTGTGGTTAAAATCACTGTTACCTGTGTTAAAAGGCACATCCGCGACGCAAGTGGCGGTTTTTAGTGCTCGTGTTGGCAGCATTTCTGACAACAAAATGGGCGGTTGGTACAGTTATCGCGCCTCCAAAGCGGCGCTGAACATGCTGATTCAAACATCCGCGGTTGAATACGCTAGACGTGCGAAAAACGTCAAATTAATTGCTTTTCACCCAGGCACGACAGACACACCTTTATCACAACCTTTCCAACGTTCCGTGCCAGAAGGCAAGTTGTTTACACCAAGCTTTGTGGCGCAACAGTTACTGCTCTTGATGAACAACATTGCGATGAACAATCAAGCGGCCTATAGGGATTGGAACCATCAAGAGATTGAGTGGTAACCTAGACCATGTCCAAACTCAGAAAAAGTCGCGGCGCCTCACTGCTGGCAGAAGGGGATCTGTGCACCATACCGCGGCCTAAAGAAGTCGGCCATTCTTCCCCCTTCATTAGTGCGACGTCCCCAATGTTTAAGTGGTTAACACGGCCTTCTCTAAGCAAACCAGAGTTGTGGTCTTTGACATCACCGCCACGCCCTAATCGTTTTCGTTGCACATGAGCTTCGTGTAACCATTCACTGCCTGCTCCGGCATAAGTGGTAATCAAGCGACAGGGAATTTTGTCCACATGAAAACGTGGACACATGGCTTTTGATAACACATCCAAACGCAACCCCACCTCTTGCAGGTCAAACAGACAAGCAAACATTTCCATCAATAAGGTCACATCTTCAATGAAAACCTGTTTGCCTTTCGCCTCTGGCAGAAGTCTCCCTAATAAATTGGCTGCCAGCTGTGGCGTCTGTTGCCCTTTAAAACAGAAATGCGGTGCCTTGGTCATTAGACTCTGTGCATATTCAAAGGCTTCATCCAAAGGTCGTTGCCATACCGCCATACCAATTTGCCGGTGATAAACATCCCCTAGCACTTCTCTGTGCACTGACTTCACCACACTCAAAGGCATTGGTTCAGATAAGATGGCGGTTGATTGCTCCTCTTGCCTTTCACCTTGGTCATGAGGAACGCTATTGTTCTCAATCGTCAACTCGGCTTCAGATATTGGAATACAGGCTTGCATGGATAGACTTCCTTTATGAATACATCACAAAAGAAATGTTATATCATAACAAAATAGAATTAAAGCACTATTAAACGGCCTAACACCGTATCAAGCAACACCGATCTCGGCGTCACTCAATACAATGTACCAAGTCTTTATTGCAATAATGGGTCGTCTTTAGGTAGGTTTTTCTGTATCCACAAAGCCAATTTATGCTTCATGTTTGGCAGGTCTTCTTTATCCGCAGGTAAGGCAACGACTAATTTATCCAACACAAGCAGTCGGTAAATTGCTTCTACTTTTTCATTAGCCGACATTGTTGCCGAGAAACCAGCATAACCACGCTTCAGAGCATATTTTTCTCCTACTTGAATGGCTTTTTTGCTCAGCGCGGCCTCATTTTTCATTTTTTTCATTTGGCGTATCCTCTTTTTCTGCTGGTAATAGTGTTACATCAGATTGTCGACACTTACTGAGTAAGCGGATGAAGTACAACTGTCGACATATAAACATAAAACCCAGTAAAACCAATAGAATATTGTGAAAAAACCAGCATTTCATCCCCAAACAAAGCCCTAACAGAAAGAACAAAAACACACTAAAAAACAAACATTGTCGACAATATAGCTTGATAAATGGCAAAAACACGACTATAAAGAAACACATTGTCAACAATTAAGACGTTTTACCTATGAGCCAAATCGTTCCGATAAAGTCTGCCACACTGTCTGAAGACATCGCCCAACAATTGATCAATGCAATTGTGACAGGTGACATTCCCCAGGGAAGCAAGATCTCAGAACCAGAGCTGGCGAAACGATATGGCATTTCGCGAGGACCATTACGTGAAGCCATCGTCAAGTTAGAAGGATTGGGCTTGGTTACGCGCACCGCCAACGTAGGCGCTCGGGTCATTGAACTCAATTTAGCAGACATGCTAGATACGTTTACCATACGCGAGGCATTAGAAGGGATGGCCGCTAGATTAGCCGCCAGTCATATGCCAACAACAGAAGTAGACAGCTTGTATGCACTGCTCGATAAACATCAAGCTTTCTTAGATGATAATCAAGATGAACATTACGCCCAACAGGGCGGCAATGATGACTTCCACTTACGCATTATACAGGCCAGTGGCAGCCAGAAACTTATCCGCTTATTAAGCCACGAATTGTATGCCGTGATCCGCATGTATCGTCATCACACGGCCGACCAACGTAGCGACCCGCGTCAAGCGTTACGAGAACACAAAGCCATTCTCGATGCGATTGCCAATCAAGAAGGTGATTTAGCCGAATTGCTAATGCGTCGGCATATCAGCCGAGCTTGCCGTTTATTACAACAAGCCATGGAGCAATCCACTCACTCAACCCAGTAAACAATAAAAAGGAAAACACCATGAGCCGACTCTCTGCTGGAGCCAAATTTCGACAGGCCGTGACAGACCATTCGCCATTACAAGTGGTGGGCACCGTCAACGCATATTGCGCCATGATGGCTGAACAAACTGGCCACCATGCCATTTACCTTTCTGGAGGCGGTGTCGCCAACGCTTCTTATGGTCTACCGGATTTAGGAATGACGGATTTGCACGACGTTTTGGAAGATGTTCGTCGAATTACTGCGGCCTCAGAGCTGCCATTACTGGTCGACATCGACACCGGATTTGGCGGTGCATTTAACATTGCTCGTACCATAGAACAAATGGAAAAAGCAGGTGCGGCGGCGGTTCACATTGAAGACCAAGTTCAACAAAAACGCTGTGGTCATCGTCCAAACAAAGCCATTGTGAGCCAAGCCGAAATGGTTGATCGCATCAAGGCCTGTGTCGACGCTCGCAGCGATGACAACTTTGTCGTAATGGCGAGAACTGACGCTTTGGCGGTCGAAGGCATGGAGTCTGCCATTGAACGCGCCATCGCTTGCGTCGAAGCAGGGGCTGACATGATCTTCCCGGAAGCCATGCTGACTTTAGAACAGTACCAAGAGTTTGTCGGTGCCGTTAACGTCCCAGTGCTCGCCAACATTACAGAATTTGGTGCTACACCGCTATTTAGCAAGGAACAACTGGCCAGCGCAGGCGTCGATCTGGTGTTGTACCCGCTAAGCGCCTTTCGAGCCATGAATAAAGCCGCGCTGAATGTGTATCAGCATTTATTACAAGATGGTCACCAACAAGCCGTGGTTGATCAAATGCAAACACGTAACGAACTGTATGAGTTCCTTAACTATCACGATTATGAGGACAAGTTGGACCAACTTTTCGCAGAAAAGTAATGACACTGTTATCAACATTAAAAACAAACCAATAAAAAAACAAAACGCTAGACACGATTCTCAGATAACACCGGCTCATTCCTGGAATGCAGCTTGGTCAAAATAAAAAAGGAGATAGGCAATGGCAAAGGTACTAACAGGCGCAGGATTAAGAGGTCAAAGCGCTGGTGAAACCGCACTCTGTACTGTCGGTAAAGCGGCGGCAGGGCTCACTTATCGTGGCTATGACATTGATGTATTAGCTGATAAAGCCAGCTTTGAAGAAGTGGCGTATTTATTACTCTATGGCAAGTTACCCAATGCTTCAGAGTTATACGCTTACCAGCAACAATTGATTGCTTTACGGCCCTTACCAGATGCCTTGAAAGCCGTACTTGAACTGGTCCCTAAAGACGCCCACCCCATGGATGTGATGCGCACAGGCTGCTCATTTCTGGGTAACCTTGAACCAGAACGGACATTAGAAGAACAACAAACAACGGCCGATCGATTAGTCGCTACCCTACCCGCGATGGTGTTGTACTGGTATCGTTTTTCACACGATGGTGTACGCATTGATACTCATAATGCCCATGAGCCCTCTTTGGCCGGGCATTTCTTAACCATGCTGCACGATGATACGCCGGACCCTCTGCATACTCAGGTGATGAATGCGTCACTGATTCTGTATGCGGAACACGAATTCAATGCCTCGACCTTTACCGCTCGAGTGTGTGCTTCTACCTTATCGGACATGCATTCTTGCATTACGGGTGGCATAGGCAGTTTACGAGGCCCCTTACATGGCGGTGCCAATGAAGCCGCCATGGACATGATCGAAGATTGGCAATCACCAGATGAAGCGGAAGCCGCTTTATTAAAGATGCTCGCTAATAAAGACAAGATCATGGGCTTTGGACACGCCATTTACAGCGAACGCGACCCCCGTAATGACATCATTAAAAAATGGTCAAAACAGTTAAGCGACGCCGTCGGCGACACATACCTTTATGCAGTATCGGAACGTTGTGAAGACGTCATGTGGCGCGAAAAGAAACTCTTTTGTAATGCGGATTTCTTCCACGCCAGCGCGTACCGTTTTATGGAAATCCCAACCAAACTGTTCACCCCGATTTTTGTCTGCTCTCGCGTCACAGGTTGGGCAGCACATGTCATGGAACAAAGAGCCAACAATCGTATTATTCGGCCAAGTGCCGACTACACAGGGCCAGATCACGCAGAGTGGATCAATCTAGAAGATCGCCCATAAAGAATACATTTTGAAAAATAAGGATAAGATATGAGTGCTAACGTCGATTTAAACAATCGCCCAGATTATGACAAAGTGATTCAAGACATCGCTGACTATGTGCTGAACTACCAAGTCAGCAGTCAAGAAGCCCTAGATACGGCTCGTAATTGTCTGATGGACACCTTGGGCTGTGGCTTATTAGCATTACGCTTCCCTGAATGTACTAAGCATCTGGGACCGATTGTACAAGGCACCATCGTCCCGAATGGTGCCCGTGTGCCAGGCACCTCATTACAACTTGACCCAGTCAAAGCGGCTTGGGACATAGGCTGCATCATTCGCTGGCTAGACTACAACGACACCTGGTTAGCCGCAGAATGGGGACACCCTTCAGACAATTTGGGGGGAATATTAGCGGTCGCAGACTTTATTTCTCAGCAAAAGGTTACGCAAGGAGAAGCCCCTCTCACCATGCGAGAAGTACTGGAAGCCATGGTGATGGCACACGAAATCCAAGGTGTTCTGGCATTAGAAAATTCCTTTAACCGAGTAGGCTTATGTCATGTATTGCTAGTTCGAGTAGCGTCCAGTGCCGTTGTCACAAAAATGATGGGCGGTAACCGTGAGCAAATCATGGCGGCCATTTCGCAGGCTTGGGTTGATGGTTCTGCGCTGCGCACTTATCGCCATGCACCAAATGCAGGTTCTCGCAAATCTTGGGCCGCTGGCGATGCCACTTCTCGAGCAGTGCGCTTGGCGGACATGTCAATGCGTGGCGAAATGGGCATTCCAAGCGTACTAACGGCCCCACAATGGGGGTTTTATGATGTGTCTTTTAGCAAAACAAACAAAGATCAAGCCATCAAGCCAGTTGAACAAAGACACTTTTCACTCTCACAAGACTATGATGCCTATGTGATGGAAAACATCCTGTTTAAAATCTCCTTTCCCGCCGAGTTCCACGCTCAAACGGCGGCCGAAGCGGCTGTGACCTTGCACCCTAAAGTAAAAGATCGACTAGCTGACATTGAGAAAATCGTCATTCGCACCCATGAATCAGCAATTCGTATCATTTCCAAGGTAGGGCCACTTGCTAATGCGGCGGATCGTGACCACTGCTTACAGTACATGACAGCAGTACCCTTGGCGTTTGGCAACTTGATCGCCGAACATTATGAAGACGACTTCCATCAGGCCAATCCCATTATTGATGAACTCCGAGATAAAATGGAGATTGTTGAAGACCCACGTTTCAGCGAGGAATACCTTGAAGCGGATAAACGCTCCATTGCGAATGCGATCCAAGTGTTTTTCAAGGACGGCTCACACACAGACGAGGTGGTTGTAGAATACCCTATTGGTCATCGCCGCCGCCGTGCCGAAGGCATTCCCTTACTTGAGCAAAAATTCCAAAACAATTTAGCAACACGCTTCCCTAGCGGTCGTTGCCAAACTATTTTCGCTCTTTGTAAGGATCAGCAATCCCTCGAAAGCACGCCAGTAAATCGCTTTATGGATTTATTTGTCATCTGATGTCACTGGCATCCTTTAGATAAATAAGTAAAAGAGAACAAATAGGATTTGTTCTCTTTTACTACATTTGCCCTTCTCCACCTTATTCATTGCCGCACAGTCATCGGCAAATAGGCCGTATTGTCAGTAAAAACTCGATTTAAATAACGACCTTTCCCTACCTTTCTATCGGCTTTCTAGAAGCCTTTTTTTCACACTAGATGACATCGAAAAAAGTTTACAAATATTTACGTAAACTTTTCTTAAAATAAAATACACACACAAATAATGAGTTTATTTTCTCAACCGGTTAATTTTTATGGATTTAATTCTATGTATAACAACATTTTAAATAGTTATATCAAAAAACTTAATATTACTTATATTAAGAAGCATTAAGTAAATATTTGTAAACTTTTTATGGATCTGTATATTTACTCCTTTCTTAGATTGCAATGCACTTTAAACACAATGAGGACGTAACCTGCATGATCTCAACCTTTAAAAGAGCGTCACTGCCTAAACAGCTAGGCATAGGAACATTACTGGCCGTATTAATCTGTTTCACCATTTTGGTGTTGGTCATAGGCCAACTGTTCAATCGTGAGATCAGCGGCATTGTGACTGAGCACCAGAAGAAAGAAGTCGAACTGGTCGTTGAACGCCTTAATAGCCGCTACGATAGCTTTGTTCGTATCGCAAGTTTCAACCACAATCTGATTAATATGAATCTACAAAACTTGCGCGTAACCTCTTCTAACAGTACGCAAGTTAAGGGCATGGCTCTTCCCCGCCTGCAATTAAACGATAAACAAATAAACGGCAACAGCCAGGTTATTCGGGATATTGCCAACGCCGCAGGAGCAGACATTAGCTTAGTGGTGGCGAAACAAGGTAAATTTTATCGTGCCGCCAGCTCGGATCTAAATTTACCGGTCGAGATCCAGTCCAATTCCAAAGCCACAATAGGCTTGCGCACTGCGAAACCCTACGTTGGCCGAACCATTATTGGTAACAAAGAATACTTTGCGTCTTACCAACCGATGCCATATCAAAACAACGTCTTCATTGAACAATTATACCCTTTTGACAGCATCGTCCAGCCACTGCGTAATTCTCTAAACAAAATGGTGTTTGGTAAAACGGGGTACATTTATGTGGTTGAGGCCAGCAAGGAAAAAGAAGGTTTGTTGGTCATTCACCCTACTGAAGAAGGCAAAACACTCTACCAACTGAGCAGTGAATTGACCGATACTTTCAAAAAGCTATTCCAATCTGAGAAAGGCTTGATTCACTACACCTTAAAAATAACGGACAAAGGAGAAACACCCCGTCCGTCCAAGGTGGTGTTCCAAGAAGCGTCTAAATGGGGCTGGGTCGTGGCGTTAAAGTCTTACGATGACGAATACGCAGAAGTGGTCAATCATGTGTTATTCATTGTTACTATTATTGCTTTCATTGCCGCCCTGATATTGACCCTAATTTTAATCCTATTTATCCGTAAAGCCTTGACTCCGCTAAAAGAAATGTCTTCTGCTATGTCTGAATTAGGCCAAGGAAATCTGACCTTCCGATTCCAGAAAAATGCCAGCAAAAACAGTCAAAATGAAATCGATGCTCTGCAAAATGACGCCATCAAAATGCGCGACAATTTAATTAAATTGGTATCGAACATTCAGACCTCAAGTGAAGCGCTATTGGCATCGACATCCGGTATTACTAAGGCCAACAGCGATTTAGTACAAAGCGCCGATTCTAGCCAAGACGCGAGTACGCAAGTCAGCTCCGCCATCACTCAAATAGCCTCTTCAATCGAAGAAGTGGCGCAAAGCTCTAACCAGGTATCGGAACAATCGGCCAAGGTGTCACACCTAACCACACAAGGTCACCATGCCGTTAAACAAGTAGAAGAAACGGTCAGCATGTTGTCGTCAGCCTTCACGCAAGCCTCCAACACCATCAAAACAGTCGAACATAGCTCGAAAGACATTGGTGAGGTGGTGACGGTCATCAACAACATTGCCGAACAAACCAACCTTTTGGCGCTAAATGCCGCCATTGAAGCCGCCCGAGCAGGGGAGCAAGGACGTGGTTTTGCCGTGGTTGCCGATGAGGTTCGCGTATTAGCACAGCGCACACAAAGCTCAACAGAAGAAATTCGCAATGTGGTTGATCGGCTTCAAAACAATAGTCAGTCGGCCGTGATAGACATGGAGCAAGGGTCTGAGCAAGTACTAAATAGTATTGAGCAAACTCGTGTGGCAGACCAACTTTTAGACGACATTCTAACGTCCATTCAAGAAGTGGAAATGGGCATAAGTAATGTCGCCGCCGCAACGGAAGAGCAAAGTGTCGCGTCCACTCAAATTCGCCAGAACGCGGAAGACTTGCAACAGGCAGCCATGCAAACCCAAGCGATGGCCAATACCTCACAAGGTCACAGTCAAAATATTGAACAGCTGGCCAACACCCTACAAAAAGACTTGTCTAGTTTTACGATAAAATAACGTTGGCGTGCTCCTATAGCCACAGTATCATACTGTGGCTATAGGAGACTTTTATGACCCATTCTGACCATCATCGACATTGCCTCATTTTAAGAGGGACTCGCCAGCAACTGTTGTCAGAATTCCTGTACCTAAGTCGAGCACTTAAAACGCCTCTCATTTGTAGCCAACATTTAGATCAATACGATCAACTCAATCAAGGCAGGTATAAGACCTGCAACTTCAAACAGGCTCGCCAGCTACTTGGTAGTACTCAAGAAGCCGTGTTAATTGACTTAACACAAGGTGTTTCTGCCAGCGCTCTAGCCATTCTTGCTGGCACTGTTCGTGGCGGCGGCCTATTCGCCTTGGGACTTCCCAACGGCAACTGGCACGATTATCTCGATCAAGATTTGTCTCGCTACTTACCTTGGCCACATCAACACGAACAAGTTCATTCCTATTTTAAAGACTATTTATGGTCACGTTTGCAGGACGCGTCTAGCCCATTTAACGAAAGTGTAGAACCGCAAGCACCACTCATAGCCTTACCAGTTTGGCCACCCAACATCACACTTACCTCGCAACAGCAGCAAGCCCAAAACCAGCTTTTTAAACTAGACGCAGACCATTACATCCTCACGGCCGCTCGGGGGCGAGGTAAGTCCACCATGCTGGGCGACACGTTGGCGAAACTGTCTCAATCGTCACTCAACCTTGCTTTAGTGGCGCCAAATCAAGACGCCATCGGAACCTTAAAAGCACAATTCGAACAAAGCTTAAAACAACAAGAAAGCTCGGCGAAATGGCCTTTTTATGCCGCTGATGCCTTACTTGCCGACCCACAACATTGGGATGTTTTAATCGTCGATGAAGCCGCTATGTTCCCTATCCCCATGCTCATTGAGCTGGCCAAACGAGCAAAACATTGCGTCTTTAGTACCACCAATTATGGTTATGAAGGGATAGGAAAAGGCTTTGGCATGCGTTTTACTAAGCATTTAAAACAGCTGAAAAGCCGATCTCAACAAGGCGTTGTCTACCTCACATTGGAGCAGCCCATTCGATGGGGGAAAAATGACCCACTGGAAGCTTGGCTAAACAATACCTTTTTCTTAGGCGGCGATATGGCCAACGAATCACCTTCTGAAACAGCGATTGAATCTCTTCAATATCAAACTTTGTCAGCAAAAGACTGGTTACAGCACCCAAGTCAGCTAAGCCAAGCTTTTCAATTGTTGGCCAATGCTCATTACCAAACCTCAGCAGATAATTTACGCTGGATGCTAGACGACCCTTCCCTTTCAATTCACACACTGAACCATGAATCAGGATTACTGTCTCTGGCCATTGTGTCCGCTGAAGGCGGCTTACCCGATAGCTTAAGTCAAGCGGTTATGGAAGGTAAACGCCGGCCCAGAGGCCACTTAATGCCACAGTCTTTACTCGCACACGAGGGCTTTGCGGAAGCGGGACAACTGAACTTTTGGCGCATTAGTCGGATTGCCACTCAACCCAGCCAGCATAACCTTGGCTACGGCAGTCAACTGCTTGAAAACGTCGAACAGTCAGCCCCGCCAGAGTGCGATTTTCTGTGCACCAGTTTTGCGGCAACACCAGACGTACTGCATTTTTGGCTAAAAAATGGCTATCGTATTGTACGTTTAGGCACATCTAAAGATCATGCTAGTGGTAGCTATTCCATCATGCTGGTGAAACCACTTAACCAGTCTGCGAATACCATAAGCACAAGCTGGCAAACACGTTTTATTGAAAAATTTACCGTGAATTTGATGTTGCAATACCATGACCTACCGAGTGACTTGGTACTGCAGATCCTTGCTGGTAATCATGGCGAGATTGGTTTGCCCAGCTTGGCTCTCCTCAACCCCCAAGAAAAAAGCGAATTAGCCTTATTTATCGATCATCACAAACCTTTCGACAGCATACGCCCAACGTTTTTAAAAGCATGCTATCAACTGGCCATTAGTCAGCAACTTGATGCCAAGAATCCGAGCCATCTACTCATGTTAGAAGCCGCATTAGGCCGAAACCTGTCCGACAATCAGAAAAAGGCTCAGTTGGATGGTAAAAAAGCCATTTACCAAACTTTCAAAAGCCTTTTAAAAGTTAAAATAGGCGGTTAACCACCCATTAACGAATGCGGCATGTGCCAAGTCTCCCCCACAAACAACAGCGTTCGATTTTTGATAACACACGCATAAAACTGAAAAATCATTTAATTTCAATCACTTAACAATAAACATAAAGATTTGGCACGAAATGTGTAAACAATTCTGCCTAGCAATCTTTTTTTGCGCAGCCCATTTTAGGGCTAAAAAATCCGGCAACAATAATAAATACGCTTTTTGGAGTTTTATAAAAATGAAAAAAATCAGTCTTGCTCTTACTTCTCTTGCTCTTGCGTTTTCTGCAAACACAGCCCTAGCAAACTGTGACGCTGGTGAACGTGTTGTGAAATTCAGCCACGTAACGGGCGGTACAACTCACCCTAAAGTGGTTGCTGCGAATAGTTTTGCAGATCGCGTTAACCAAGAGATGAATGGAAAACTATGTGTTGAAGTCTTCCCTAACTCAACGCTTTTCGGCGATTCAAAAGAGCTTGAAGCTCTGTTGTTAGGTGACGTTCAGCTATTGGCGCCTTCTTTATCTAAGTTCGGTTCTTACACTGACAAATACGGCGTGTTCGATCTACCCTTCATTTTTAAAGATATGGATCACGCGATTCGTTTTACAAAAACGCCAGAAGGCAAAAAACTTCTTCTTGAAATGGACGAGTACGCAGGCTTTGTTGGTCTAGGTTACTGGATGTCTGGTATGAAATACTTCTCTGCCAACAAACCACTAATCCAGCCAAGCGATGCGTCTGGTTTGAAATTCCGTGTCCAAACGTCTGACGTTGCTAAGCAAATGATTGCGGCAATGGACGCTTCGCCACAAGCAATGGCTTTCTCTGAAGTGTACGGCGCATTGCAAACAGGTGTTGTAGACGGTCAAGAAAACACTTGGTCTAACATCTACACGAAAAAATTCTACGAAGTTCAAGACAGCATCACAGAAACTAACCACCAGTTGTTGGCTTACTTGTTCATGACGTCTTCTGAATTCCTAGACAGCTTATCTTCTGAAGATCGCGCGCAATTCCTTCAAATTGCTGACGACGTGACTCAAGAGGCTAACTTGTCCGTTAAAGCCAAAGAAGCGGCAAACCGTGCCAACATTCTTAAGGCTGGCGGTAAAATCAATTCCTTAACACCAGAGCAATTGAATGTTTGGGTTGATACGATGAAGCCTGTTTGGAAACAATTTGAAAACTACATTGGTAAAGACTTAATTAACGCTGCCGCTGGCGCGTAAGTTAGCTCTATCCTGCAGTGAGCTGGCTCTCGGGCCAGCTCTTTGTGGTTTTAATGTGACCCCTGTCTCCTTCTGTTGACCCAATAGTTTCACAATCTTGCCACACACTGCTGTTTTATCGTTTTGCTCCACAAGCCCTAGGAGAACCCCATGGCATATTGGCCACATTTGTATTTACTCTTTTTTATCCTCGTTATTTGGGGATTAGAAAAGCGCTTTCCAAAGGTGATGGAAAGAGCAGAAGAAAATCTGCTAATCATTGTTATTTCGTCCATCATGGCCGTGTCTTTCGGTCAAGTCATCGCACGATATGGCTTTAACACTGGCTGGGATGCCGCTCTAGAATTCAACACGATTGCTTTCTCTTGGTTGATCTTGCTGGGCATGAGTTACGGTATCAAAACAGGCCTTCACCTAGGTGTCGACATTGTTCTTAACGCTGTGCCAAAACGAATTGCGAAAGGCTTATCCTTATTTGGTGCGGCTGCCGCCATGTTATACGGTTTAATATTATTGGATTCCACTTGGTTAGCCATGCTTGGTGTTGATGTGCGCGGTGGCGCGATTGAATACTGGTCTAAAATGTTCCGTATCGGCATTGGCTCTGAAGAACTTCGTTACCCTGAATTCATTCAAGAAATGTTTGGTGTACGTCCACGCATTCAGCGTTGGATCGTTTTGGTCATTCTTCCAATCAGTTTGGCACTTCTGTCTTATCGCTCTCTACAAGCCTTTATTAATATTGCCCGCGGCAAACGCGACATGTTAATCAGTGGCCATGAAGCACAAGACCTTGTCAAAGAAAACCAAAACATCTTGAAAGACTAGCTCAGGAGCTTAATTGTGGAATCTCTTATTCTATTTTCTATGGTACTAGTCTTGCTGTTTATCGGCTTGCCTGTTGGTATCTCCTTGGGCTTATCGTCCATTTTGTTTATTACTTTTTTCTCACACGACTCTTTGTCGTCTGTTGCCATTTCCTTATTTGGAGCGGGTCAGCACTATACCTTGCTGGCTATCCCATTTTTCATCATCGCGTCGTCTTACATGTCGACTGGTGGTGTGGCAAAACGTCTGATTAACTTCGCCATTGCCAGTGTGGGTCACTTCCGTGGTGGTTTGGCCATGGCGTCTGTTTTGGCATGTATGATGTTCGCGGCCTTGTCGGGCTCCTCGCCAGCCACAGTGGTGGCCATCGGTACGATTGCCATTGCAGGTATGACGCAAGTAGGTTACTCCAAAGAGTTTGCCGCTGGCATCATCGCCAACGCTGGTACTTTGGGTATCTTGATTCCACCTTCTATCGTAATGGTCGTGTACGCGGCATCGGTTGATGTTTCGGTTGGTCGTATGTTCTTGGCTGGGGTGATCCCAGGCTTGATGGCCGGCGGTATGTTAATGTTGGCGATCTATGTGGTAGCACGCATCAAAAAACTGCCTGCTGAAGAGTGGAAAGGGTTTGGCAATCTGATCCGTGGTGGTAAAGACGCAGGTTGGGGCTTGTTCCTCGTCGTCATCATCATGGGCGGCATTTACGGCGGTGTGTTCACGCCAACGGAAGCCGCTGTGGTCGCTGCTGTCTATTCTATGTTCATTGCCTTGTTTGTTTACCGTGATATGGGACCTTTGAAAGGCAAAACTTGGACCAATGACAATGATGCACCGCATGCTCGCGTGGGTTTCAATGGCCTAGTTTATGGCGTGTCTTTCTTCCTTGTGTGGGAAATCATGTCATTCTTCGCTTTATCAGACAGTGACACCATCACGGGTGGTGATCGTGCCCTTTGGGGATTGATCATGTCTGTGTTGTTGGCGGTTTTCTATGTGTATAAGCGCTCCGCCAAACTGGATGAATCCATCGGTGCTTGTTTAGCCGCTGGTTTGCCTATTTGGGGTCGCAACCTAAGCCTAATGTTGCGTGGCTTCTTCCCATCTTTGTTTGGCGATGAGTCTCGCAAAGTCATGTTGGAAGGCACCAAAACCACTGTTATGTTGATGTTCATCATCGCCAATGCCTTGTTGTTCGCCCACACCTTGTCGGCGGAACGTATTCCACAAGCGATTACAGAGTGGATGTTGGGCGTTGGTTTCAACTGGTTTACCTTCTTGATCGCAGTCAACATCCTACTGTTGATCGGTGGTCAGTTCATGGAACCGTCAGGTCTGCTGGTTATCGTTGCACCAGTGGTGTTCCCAATCGCTATGGAACTGGGTGTTGACCCAATTCACTTGGGTATCATCATGGTGGTTAACATGGAAATCGGTATGATTACGCCGCCGATAGGCTTAAACCTGTTCGTCACCTCGGGGATTACCGGCATGAGTTTGGCCCGCGTGGTAAAAGCTGCGATGCCATTCGTATTGGTATTGATGGTGTTCCTCGTATTGGTCACTTACATTCCAGCTCTGTCTACTGCGCTGCCTTACAGCATCATGGGACCAGAGATCGTTCAGTAATGACGTTCAGGAAAGGCTTTTTTCGGAAGCCTTTCCTTAATAAAAAAGAGCCGCTACCTCATAAAGGTGCGGCTCTTTTTTATGTCTATATAAAATACAGTTTCTGATTTAACGAGCCAACCATCCACCGTCCACGGCAATAGTGTAGCCATTCACGTAGCGAGAGGCATCAGAGGCTAAGAAAACAACCGGTCCCGCCATGTCTTCTGGTAAGCCCCATCGACCGGCAGGAATACGTCCTAAGATCTCACTTGAACGCGCTTCGTCAGCACGCAAGGCTTGCGTGTTATTGGTCGACATATAACCCGGTGCGATGGCATTCACATTGATGCCATGCTGTGCCCATTCATTGGCAAGTAAACGGGTAACGCCCATCACACCACTTTTCGATGCAGTATAAGACGGCACTCGAATACCACCTTGGAAAGACAACATAGAAGCAATATTAATGATGTTGCCAGCCGTACCTTGTTTGATCACTTGTCGAGCGAAGCCTTGCGACATAAAGAACACAGACTTGATATTCACATCCATGACGTCATCCCAGTCTTTTTCGCTGAAATCAATCGCATCATTACGACGGATGATTCCGGCATTGTTGACTAAAATGTCCACTTGACCAAAGGCTGAGACGGCCTCTTTGATCACTAAGTCGACAGAGTCCACTTTACTCATGTCTGCAATCACACTGTGAAACTTGCGACCCGTTGCCGCCATAAGCTCAATGGTTTCTGATGGCACATCACGATTAACACCAACAATATCGGCTCCCGCTTTCGCGAGCGCCAATGCCATACCTTGGCCTAAGCCTGTATTACAACCAGTAACGATGGCAACCTTGTTGCTGAGATCAAACATTTCTTTCATAAAATCACCTAATCAATTTTCACTGCGTAGATTAGTCAAACAGTGATAAAGCCGTTCGTGCGTCCCTTCAGAATAACATAATAAAATACATCTTTAAATTTAATGAAACATAATTTCAATTAATTAAATAACAAAAAAATTCACGACTATGGCTATGAATCAATCACCATAAGAATGAAAAGCAGCGCCCTAAAAATTCAAACAAGCGTCCAGGCTTGCTGAACAGCAGCGCGACCTATTTAAGCCGCACTGCCCTATGATTAGCGCATCGCTCGACGCAAGATACGATTACCTTGCTTGATGAAGTCCTCAGCCGCTTCTTCCACGGTAATTTGTCCTTGGTCCATTTTCTCAATGAGCTCTTGAAACAAACTGACAAATTGTGGGTTCTCGAAGTAAGCCGAGGTTTGCAATTGCTTCGGTAAGTCGTTGATTTGTGCCAAACCAGCAACAGAAAGATCTGACTCTTTAATGGTGCCATCTAACATCAAGGCACGACGAGCTGCCAAACTCAAAGGCACACCTCGTGCTAAGCCCATGGCTTTGTAACCAGCTGGCTCATTAAGGATGAAATTCAGTAATTTTGCCGCCACTTCTGGCTGGTCGCTGTTTTTACCAATAGAGAACATTTGCGCGGGTTTATAAAACAAACCCGCATCGGTCGCCCCTTTCATTTGTGGGTAGAAACCTAACTCAAGTGACATCGGCGGTTTAAGGTTATCGTTGTACTTGTTAATCGCCGAGTTCCACATGTACAAACCAGCCCATTCACCATTAATCCAAGGCTTATGTTCATAAAGGTTAGCGGCACCAAAACCGGCAATGTATTTGCTGCTCGGCGCGACATGGTTTTTCACCATGTCTTCATACAATTTGAAGAACTCCAACATTTGCTCATCTGAATAGGCAATCTTTTTCTTTTCTTCGTCGATCATTGGAATGCCATATTTTTGGACCATATAAGATCGATTCATGGCAATCACATCACGACCTTCAAGCACGAGTGGATAAAACTTTTCGCCGAGCTTTTGTTTGAAAACGGGACCGGCTTTCATAAAATCATCCCAAGTCACAGGGTAAGGCAAACCGGCTTTATCCCAAATGTCCTTGTTGAAATAGAAAATACGAGCCGCCATAGAGATTGGAATGCCATTTAACTTACCGTTATTGGTACCCGCCGCTAACGCAGCTTCATCAAACTGGCTCAGATCTAGAATGTCGCTGTAATCACGTAGATCTTTGAACCCATCACCACGACGGGAAAAAATAGGCATCCAGTTCCAGTTAGTCTGCATCAGATCTGGCTCAGTATTACCGGCGATTTGTGTCGTCAAACGCTCCAAGTGACCGCCCCAACCTGTGTATTCTGTTTTGACACTGATGTTGGGATTCACTTTTTCGAACTCTTTCACGGCGGCATTCGTCGCCGCATGTCGGGAATTCCCTCCCCACCACGACATACGCAGATCTTCTGCATTGGCATGGGTGCTGACCATTGAACCAGCAGACGCCAGTCCAACTAACATCGCTATTGTTTTTATTTTCATGCTTGCTTTCCTCGTTTTATAACATCATGTTAAAACTTTTTAGCACCGCTCAAGCCCAGCTATAACGGCACATAAAAGCCGTTAGAGAGAAATATTTTCCTCAGTTTGCTTATCAAAAATATGGGCATTACTCATTTCAAAATGAAACAATTGCGCCTTACCTTTTGAATTCCAAAGCTGTGCTTCTACGATGTCAGATGGAATGCGCGCGCACATTTCTTTCTTCTCACCGTCTACAGAGAAATGCACATAAAATTCTGCGCCCATGTTCTCCATACGAACCACTATCCCTTTAACCACCTCACCTTGTGGTGAGTTCTCATCGGCCAACTTAATAAACTCAGGACGAATACCAAACACCACATCAGAGGTGAATTTATTCGCCACTTCCTGTGCTTTTTCAGCGGGCAAAGTCAGCCCTTGTTCATTCAAAGACAGGTGATAATCATCCTGATCATTGCGTGACAAATCCGCGTCCACCATGTTCATTTCTGGCGCACCAATAAAACCAGCAACAAATAGATTTTGTGGGTATTTATACAAATTGGCAGGGGTATCTACTTGCATGATATGACCATCTTTCATGACACAAATACGATCCCCCATGGTCATGGCTTCGGTCTGATCATGAGTAACATACACACTCGTTGCAGAGCGGTTGGTTTTCTTGAGCGTGTTATGCAAATCCGAAATACGCACTCGCATGGAAGCGCGTAACTTTGCATCCAAGTTAGACAAGGGTTCATCGAACAAGAACACCTGTGGACGTTTCACAATGGCTCGCCCCACCGCCACACGTTGCGCCTGACCACCAGACAATTGGCGAGGTAAACGATCCAACAAAGGCGTTAACTCCAGCAACTCAGCGGCTTCATTCACTTGTTTCTCAATGTCTTCCTTGCTGACTTTAGCCAGTTTCAAACCGAAGCCTAAGTTTTCACGCACACTCATGTGTGGATACAAGGCGTAGTTTTGGAACACCATAGCAATGCCACGGTCTTTTGGAGGTAAGTTATTCACGGTACGACCACCAATATTAATGGTGCCGCCAGAGATGGATTCCAAACCCGCCAACATACGTAACGTGGTGGATTTAGCACAGCCCGAAGGACCGATCACCACCAAGAACTCACCGTCCTCAATTTCCAGATTAATCCCATGAACCGCTTTAAAACCGTTCGAATACACTTTCGTTAAATTTTCTAATACAACTTTAGACATAATAACTACCTAACCTTTAACTCCACCGGAGGTAATTCCTTCCACAAAATAGTTTTGCGCGATCAGGAAGACGACAATTGACGGAACGATGGCAATCGATGCCATGGCAAGAATTTCATTCCATTGAGTCCCTTCAGTGACATCAATGGAGAGTTTTAACGCGAGTGCGATAGGGTATTTTTCAACACTTGAGATGTAGATCAATGGACCTAAAAAGTCGTTCACGGACCACATAAACTGGAACAAGGCCACGGAAATAATCGCCGGTTTTAGCATCGGCACCACTATGTACCAAAGCAGTTGGAAAGAGTTGCACCCGTCAATCATTGCGGCTTCTTCCATGTCCGTTGGTAAGCCCCGTAGGAATTGAATCAACATAAAGACAAAGAAACCTTGCGTCGCAAAGGCCATCGGCAGATACAAAGGCATATAGCTGTCCAACATGCCCATTTCACGGAACATCAAGTATTGCGGAATCAATAACACAGACGTCGGCAGCAAAATGGTGGCGACCAAGGTAACGAACCAAAATTTCTTAAAGGGAATATCAAAGCGGGCAAAACCGTACGCCACAATGACGGACGAAATCACCGTTAAGATGACTTTCGGCACCACGTAATAGAGAGTGTTTATAAAGAAACGCCCGAAGGTGTATTCGGTTCCCGTATTCCAACCATTAATGAAACCGTCCAATGAAAATTCATTAGGCCATAAGCTCAACGAACTGAAGATTTCATGATTGGGTTTGAACGAGGCTGAAAACATCCAAAACAAGGGATACAGCATCACCAAACCACAAAACAAAAGAACAAAGTAGCGAATGCCAGCGCCAATCTTTTGCTTGCGCATTTGCACACGTAAGAAACGATCGTTATCAATCACGCCCGTGGTGGATTTATCTATGAATAATTTAGTCATGTTTATTTACCACCCTTATCACCAGAGTAGAACACCCAGTATTTCGAAGACTTAAAGGAAATCGCAGTAAAAATCGCCACTGCCACAAACAACACCCATGCCAAGGCACTGCCGTAGCCTAAATCAAAATACTTAAAGGCAGTTTCGTAAATGTACAAAGAGAACAGATAAGTCGACTTCGCAGGACCACCACCAGTAATCACATAAGGCGCGGTAAATTCTTGGAAAGCCTGAGTCGTCTGCATGATGAAGTTAAAGAAAATCACCGGCGTAATCAGTGGCACCGTGATCTTAGTAAACATTTGCCACTTAGACGCCCCATCAATCATGGCCGCTTCGTATTGTGACTGGGGCACACTTTGCAACGCCGCGAGGAAGATCACCATAGCCGAACCAAACTGCCACACACGCAATAAAGTGACTGAGAACATGGCAAATACCGGCTCACCTAACCAAGAAATCGGCTCAACACCAAAGACCCCTATGAAGCTATTCAGTAAGCCATCGAGAGAGAAAATTGCCCGCCACAAAACGGCAATGGCCACACTGCTGCCCAAAATGGACGGAATGTAATAAGCCGTTCGGAAAAATTTAATGCCACGTAATTTAAAGTTCAGCACGAAGGCAATAAACAAGGCGAACGCCAATTTGAGGGGAATCGTTAGAAAGACATAAGCGAAGGTCACGCCCATCGACTTATAAAAAGTATCGTCATCCAGCATATAGCGGTAGTTATCCAAACCGATGTATTCCGGCGGATTAATCAGATCATAGTCGGTGAAACTAATGATCAAAGACGACAAAAATGGAAAAGCGGTAAACACCAGCAATCCAATTATGTAGGGGCTGATATAGGCCAAGCCTAACCGTCGGTTTTCATACATATCGATCAACTCTATTTTGTTGTTATTAAGGTTGCATTTTCGATAGTAGTGTAGGTATTTCATTTTTTCAATGACTTTAATCATTTTTTTGAAATGCTTTTTCAAAAAAATGATTGGCACTTTTCAGCACCACCTTTCTCCTCTCTCTAGAAGCCTGCCATCACCTGACCTAGCGTCGTTTTCTGAGCAAAAACGAAGCAAAAAAAAGCGAGGCCGAAGCCTCGCTGATGTGACACCTAACCAAATGTCACTTTTATTCGATTGCTGTCGATGTCATTAAGCCAACGTCAATTTACTGTCGACCAATTGTGGAATCGCCAACGGGTTATCGTCTCGCACGCTGTTTGGTAACAAACTCGCAGGGAAATCCTGATAGCACACAGGACGTAAGAAGCGCTCAATGGCAGCACTGCCCACCGAGGTAGAGCGACTGTCTGATGTGGCAGGGAAAGGCCCACCGTGCACCATGGCCTGACACACCTCAACCCCAGTTGGGTAACCGTTACACAATAAACGTCCAGCTTTGCGCTCAAACACGGGCAACAACGCCCTTACCGCATCGCTGTCCGCATCATCCATCTGAATGGTGATGGTCAGTTGACCTTCAAAGTGCTCAGCTAATTGACGATATTCATCAAGGCTCTGGCACTTAATCACCAAAGAAGTCGAACCAAATACCTCACCTTCCAAACGCTTATCCGCTAAAAAAGTCGCCGCTTGCGTAACAAAGACGTGTGCCCGACATTGATTTGGCAAATCCAAGCTGGCCGATTGTGCCAACAAACTCACGCCATCATGCTCCACCAAGCTGTTCACACCATCACAATAAGCTTGATAAATACCCGGACTAAGCATGGTTTGCGTCCCCAATGCTTGAGTCTCTTCCGCCACCTGCTGCAAAAAATCCTCACCATCAGGCCCATCCATCACCACCACCAAGCCTGGATTGGTACAAAATTGTCCAGCCCCCATGGCCAACGAAGCCACAAAACCCGACGCCACCGTTTTGGCTGAGTGAGCCAGTTTGTTTGGCATCATAAAAACAGGGTTAATACTGCTCATTTCCGCATAAACCGGAATCGGTTCAGGGCGATTCGCTGCAATATTCATCAAGGCTACGCCCCCTGAACGGGAACCAGTAAACCCCACTGCTTTAATGTGAGGATGCGCCACAAGCGCCCCACCAACATCTGCGCCCGCACCAAACAGCAAAGAAAACACACCGTCTGGCATTTGACACTTTTTCACCGCTTGCTGAATCGCACGACCAACCAACTCAGATGTCCCAGGGTGAGCTGAATGCGCCTTTACCACCACAGGACAACCGGCTGCCAAAGCAGAAGCTGTGTCACCGCCAGCCACAGAGAAGGCTAACGGAAAATTACTGGCCCCGAATACCGCCACCGGCCCCAATGGAATTTTTTGAAAACGTAGATCCGCTCGTGGCAGTGGCGCCCTATCAGGAAGCGCGGGGTCAATACGCGCATCGAGAAATTTCCCCATACGTACCACCGAAGCAAATAGGCGCAATTGCCCCATAGTCCGACCACGCTCACCTTCAATACGAGCTTGTGGCAGACCGGTTTCCGCCACCGCTCGCGTCACAAGCAGATCGCCCAACGCCAATATTTCGTCCGCAATGGTTTCCAAAAACACGGCTCGGCGTTCGTTATCCATCGCACGATACTCATCAAATGCTTGCCAAGCCAATGCCACCGCCTGATCAACATGCTGTTGGTCCCCTCCTAAAAACTCAGGTTGCAGAAGCTCATTGGTGGCTGGATTCAATGCTCGAATGGCTTTTTTGTGGCCTTGTACTGAGCGTTGTCCGATCAGCATATGTCCCGTAATCTGCATTATCTTCTCCACAAATTCAGTCATTTAAAACGCCCCAGACCCGACGGTCTGAAAGGGTGGTTATTTATTCGCTTCGATGAGCGCTTGCAGGCGAGCTTCTTGCTCTTGAGTCGGCATGGTCAGTGGTGCACGCACCCCACCCGCCGGACGGCCAATTAATTTAGCGCCAGATTTAATCAAGCTCACTGCGTAGCCTTTTTTCTCATCACGCAGACGACAAAAAGGAATAAAGAAGTCCCTCACAATGGCTTCTACTGTTGCTTTTTCACCCGCTCGTAGCGCTTTGTAGAAACGATTCGCCATGTCTGGCATAAAATTAAATACCGCAGAAGAATAAGTATTCACACCAATGGCCAAATACGCCTCAGCAAAAATTTCCGCCGTTGGCACACCGCCAATGTAGACCAAACGATCGCCCACCGTTTTGATGATGTCATTCAACGTCGCCACATTGCCCACACCGTCTTTTAAGGCAATCAAGTTAGGGTTCTGTGCCGCCAGTTGCTTCACATTTTCTGCACTCAAAATGCCATTAGCGCGATTGTAATAAATAAATTGAATGGCGCTGCTTTGCATGATTTGTGTTGCGTATTCCACCACACCGTCTTCTGGGCATTCGGTCAAAAACGGCGGCATCAATAAAATGCCATCACAGCCCGCTTCTTCTGCGACCTTAACAAAAGCTTGCGCCTCGACGACGCTCCGCCCAGCGCTGGCAATCACCGGCACTCGGCCAGCGACCGTTTCCACCGCAATGCGACAAATCTCTTGATACTCTTCCAGCCCAAGGGAGAAGAACTCCCCGGTTCCACCGGCAATAAATACCGACGACACACCGTGCTCAATAAACCACTCAATGCGCTGTTTGTAAGTGTCAGCTTGAAACTGTCCTTGCGCATCAAAATCCGTGATTGGGAATGACAGTAAACCGTCGCTTAAAGATGAACGAATTTGCTCAATTGAAAGTGCCATAAAAGGGTCCTCTTATTATTCAAATACCCAAATTTTGGGCAAACGAAACCCTTACCCATGTTGCAGGGCAAAAATTTCATTATTAGGAAATAAATTTAAAAAAGTGCGTTAGCTAACATTACGGTTAATCATCGTCTTCGAAGTGGCCTGCAGTGGCAAAGAACCCTCCTTGGAATAACAATGCGGGATGGTCACGATCCATTAACGGGTCTTGCGACAATACCTCGGTCTCAAAATGTGCCGACGAATCTTTCGGCTGCCACCCTAGGAAGTTGGACTTACGGTTATCCCACCAAGACCAAGGGTTATTAGATGCACCATACACCACGGTACAAGCTAAGCGATTAACACTGAACACTCGCTTCACTAAATCCGCCATGTCCTCTTCACTTAACCAGGTCGACAACATGCGTCGATCAATCGGCTTAGGCAAACAACTACCGATGCGCACCAGAGCCGATTCAATACCAAATTTTTCGAAGTAATAACGCGCCAATAACTCGCCAAAGCCTTTTGACACACCATACAAGCTGTCTGGACGCATAGGGCTGTCCGCATCCAATCGTGTTTCACGGGAATGAAAGCCGACTACGTGATTGGAGCTGGCAAAGAAAATACGCGTTACCTGATGCTGACGAGCCGCTTCATAAATGTGATAAGTCCCTTTCAAGTTGCCATTCAAAATGCTCTCAAATGTCCCCTCAATGGACTGTCCACCTAAGTGGATAATGCCATCACACCCCTTCACTAAGTTATTTACTGAATCAAAATCGGCCAGATCACAGGCTTGAAAAGACTCGTCCGGCTTTAAGTCGGTGATCTCGACCAAGTCAGACAACACCAACTCCTCCGCCCAACCAGCCAGAGTTCGACGCATGGCTTTGCCCAAAGTGCCCGCGGCACCTGTCAGTAATACTCGTTTCATCTCTTTCCCCTTAACCACTGATCCAATTAGGTAATGTCATAGAAATAGCCGGTACAAATGTCACCAAGATTAAAGCGGACAAGATGGCTAAATAAAATGGCCAAATGCTTTTCACGGCACGCTGAATCGGTACTTCACCGATGGCACAGCCGACAAATAAACACCCACCGACTGGCGGCGTACACAAACCTAAACCTAAGTTCATCATCAACATGATACCAAACTGGATAGGGTCCATGCCTAAGCTCACCGCCACAGGCAAAAAGATCGGCGTACAGATCAAAATCAGGGCCGCCATGTCCATAATCATGCCCAATAACAATAAGATCAAATTCATCATCAAAAAGATGATGATGGGGTTATCGGATATGGCCGTTAACCCTGCGGCTAAGACTTTCGGCACTTCATACAACGCCAGCATGTAACCAAAAGCAGATGCGCAGCCAACCAAAATCATCACCATACCTGTGGTACGAACCGAGCGGATAACCGCGACCCAGAAATCACGTAGAGTCAATGAACGGTAGACCAGAGCGGTAATCAATACAGCGTAAATCGCACCAATGGCACCGGATTCGGTCACAGTAAACACACCAGACAAAGCGCCACCCACCACAATAATGGCGGTAATTAGACCTGGGAATGACGCTAAGAACGCGATGAAAATGACTTTCAAACCGGCAAACGGTTCGGTTGGGTAGTTGTTACGAATCGCCATCCAACGAGCCACACACCCCAGTAAGACACACATCAAAATCCCCGGCACAATGCCAGCCATGAAAAGACTCGCAACAGACATACCACCGCCTGCGGCCACCACATACAAAATCATATTGTGGCTCGGCGGAATCATGATGCCAGCAATAGAGGATGTCACTGTCACATTGACCGCATACGCATCGTCATAACCTTTCTCTTTCATCACCGGTATCAACAGAGAGCCAAGCGCCGACACATCCGCCACGGCCGAACCTGAAATGCCACCAAACAACATGCTGGAAAAGACATTAACTTGCCCCAAACCACCACGCATCCAACCCACAGCCGAAGAAGCCAAGCGAATTAGTCGAGCGGCTATGCCGCCGTGCAGCATTAACTCACCCGCAAAAATGAAGAACGGAATCGCCAACAGTGAAAAAGTAGACGTGCCCGCAACGATACGCTGGAAGCCAATCATTAACGGCAGGCCTTCGTAGAAAAACGCTGAAATCGCTGCCATACCCAATGCAAACGCCACAGGTACACCGACAAAGGTCAGCAGAGCAAATAAGCCCAGTAAAATGGCTAAGCCCATATTATTGATCCCCCGCTACATCAGAAGAATGAGAATCTGCTGACACAAATTGTTTTGAACATAAACTGAATGTATTGATAATCACTCGATACCCAGCAAACAAGCACATCAACACACCGCTGGCGACCACTGGGAAGTAACGAATGCCATCCGGAATCCTCCAGTCAAAGATAGGGATACTTAATAATGGAATGCTTCTGAACCAAGCAAAGTCCACCAGTTCTTTGCCATACAGCGCCATGACATAACCAAAGACGGCAATACACACATCAATCAAGATATTAAAAACCTGACCAATACGCTCAGGCACGATCATGGAAAGCATATCAACACTTAAATGTGTGCGTTCATGAATGCCAACGGCCGCAGCCAAAAACGTAATATTAGTGACCAACAGCATGGCCATTTGCTCCACCCAAGTTGGCGTGTCGTTTAACACATAACGACCGAATACTAACCAACCAAATGAAGCCACCAACAAAACTAAAAACACTCCAGATAACGCGGTCACTAAAAAAGCAATACCATCCAGAATGGATTTAATTTTGGGTTGTATAGAAGAAGAGAAAGCCATAGTCACACTCTTTCAAGCAATGTCATCAAAAGGCTAATCTGCCAACAGCAGATTAGCCTGAACCGTTCTTTATTACTGGGTATTTTGAATTTGCTCAATAAATGGCTTCAAGGATGGATTGTCTTTCACCGCTTTCGCGTAAACCGGTTTCATCGCATCGCTAAAGGCTTTTTTATCTTTGATTTCATTAAATTTAACACCAGAAGCCAACACTTTTTTACGGCTTTCTTCATCACGTTGCGCCCACAATTTACGCTGCAAAGCCGAGCTATCACGAGCGGCCTTTTTGACAGCAACCTGATCTTTTGCAGACAATTCGTTCCACGCTTTCACGCTCACGCAAACACACTCTGGAATGATTAAGTGTTGAGTCAAAGAATAATAAGGCGCCACTTCATAATGGTTACTGGAATCATACGATGGCCAGTTGTTTTCAGCGCCATCAACCACGCCTGTTTTCAAGGATTGATACACTTCAGAGTAAGCCATTGGCGTGGCATTACCACCCAAAGCTTCTACCATGCCAACGTACAATTCGTTGTTCATGACACGGAACTTCTCACCTTTCACATCCGCTGGCGTCCGAATTGGCTTAGCGGTGTTGTAGAAAGAACGTGCACCACCATCATACCAAGCTAACGACATGATGCCTTTTTTCGCCATGGCATCACTTAGCTGATCACCGACTGGGCCGTCCATAACACGGTGCATGTGATTAAGGTCTTTAAAAATAAAAGGAAGGGAAACCACGTTGACTTCAGGCACAGCATCACCCATTGGCCCCAAGCTAAAACCAGCAAATTGAATGGCACCGACTTGCAGCATTTGAATGGCATCAGACTGACTGCCCAACACAGAACTATTGTAAACCCGACCACTTACTCGGCCATTAGTCGCGCTATCCGCTTCCTTGATGAAGGACTCTAAGGCTTCCGTCACAGGGTAACCGGTATTATGGATATTCCAGCCTTTCCATTCCGCATTTGCTGCGGAAGAAAGCACCACGGCCGAAGCAGCGGTCATCAAAGCGAGCGCTTTGCTAATTTTTTTTGCGGGAAAGTTTATTATCATTGTTATGTCTCCAGTTATTCTTGTCATTTTTCTGCTTGTTTGGATCGTCACTTTAAGTCTAAGACTTTGAGGTAACCACCCAACCTTTTTTATTTGTAGCATAAGATATCAGGAATAAACAATAATCATAGTATGAATTTTTCAAATTTAATTTAAACTTAACGACTTAATGAGTAAATTAAGCGCTATTCATATTATGTGATAACATATTCAAGCTCTTAAAAAGCAACATCTTTTTGTTTTAGAAAGGCCACTAAATCATGCCAGCAAGCAAAACCGTAAAAGCCAGTTTGCCGCAACAAACGGCAGAGAAAATTCGTCAGCGTATCGCCACCTTGGACATGAAACCCGGTGACAAACTGCCAACGGAACCCAATCTGATGAGCGAACTGTCCGTCAGTCGAACCGTGCTACGTGAAGCCATTGCCTGTTTGAAAGCAGAAGGGCTGGTCAAAGCCAAACAAGGCGCTGGTGTATTCGTTTCTGAACCAGAGCAAAAACTCAGTTCTTTGCTACGTAACAGCACACAGACGCTGACCGATACCATAGAGTCTTTAGAACTTAGGACCGCCGTTGAGATAGAGGCTGTAGCCCTTGCCGTTAGCCGCTGTTCCTTAGCTCAAGAAGCCGAAATCTATCGCTGTTACGATGCTTACGAGCGTAAAGTTCAAAAAGGTGAAAGTGCTGAACAGGAAGATTTTGAGTTCCATTTAGCCATCGCTAAGGCCACCAACAACCAACACTTTGTTGACTTTTTAGAGGTGCTTGGACAGCGCACTATCCCACGGGCACGACTAAGAGAAGAAGCAGGCTTACCACGCGATCCAGAAATCGATAAGTCGCTCAATCGCGAACACAAAGCCATTCTGGATGCCATTGAAGCGCGCGACGCTGAAGCCGCCAAAGAAGCGGTGCGCGTTCACCTCAACAATGGCTGTGAACGTTATCGTAAATTGATGCGCGACATACAGCGCTCAAAATCATAGTATGAATTTATAGATTTTTCGAAATGACTTGTGCTATGTTCTCCTTCACTAACAAGAATAAACCGATACACAGGGTCATTTGTCATGAAAATCACCGAAATACTTACTCATCACCTGAGCCATAAACTTGAACAACCATTCGAATCCGCTTCCATGCTGTTCACCTCTAGAGATCACCTACTGATCGAAATTCATTGTGATAATGGTTTAGTGGGTTGGGGAGAATGTTTAGGTAACCGCATCGTAAACGATGCGTTTATTCAGGCAATGAAGCCTCACCTTATTGGCGAACAGGCTCTAAACATCGAACCAATCTGGCTCAAGCTCTACAATATTTTCCGTGATCAAGGCCAACGCGGTGCCACCATTAACGCCATCAGTGGCATTGATATTGCCCTATGGGATCTCGCGGGAAAATATCATCAATGCCCAACCCACCAGCTACTAGGGGGCGCTTTTCGCCAAAAAATCCCAGTCTACGCCACAGGCGGCTTTCGCTCGGTGGGCCAAGATCGCCTAGAAAGCTTGTTAGAAGAAGTGTCAGGCTATAAACAAACAGGCTTCAAAGCAGTCAAAATCAAAATCGGTTTTGGCATTGAATTAGACATCGCCTCGATCCATGCCGTTCGACAGTGCTTGGGCGAAGATATCGAGCTGATGATCGATGCCAACCACGGTTATGATCACATTGATGCCGCACGTGTCGCTAACGCCGTTAAGGACTGCAACATCCTATGGTTCGAAGAACCCGTTGTACCCGAAGCATTGAGTAGCTATCACAAACTCAGAACCAGCCAACCCATCCCCCTTGCCGGTGGTGAAACCTGGCACACACGTTGGGGGGTTAACGAAGCACTCAAGCAAAACACGGTCGATATTTTACAACCCGACGTATGCGGTGTAGGCGGTTTAAGCGAAGCGAAAAAAATACTCACCTTATGCGACATTTATGGTGTGCGTTGCGTACCTCACGTTTGGGGCACCAGTATTGCATTGGCGGCAGGACTTCACTTTCACGCCATTATTCCACCGAATCCACCGTCTTATGGTTGTGCACCTGAATCGCCGCGATTTGAATACGATCAAACCCACAACCCTTTCCGGTCCAGTATCGTCACCCAACCTTTTGAACTTAACGATGGGCATTTAACTGTGCCTAAAGGTCATGGATTAGGGATTGAAATTCGTCCAGAGGAACTGGCTAAATATCGTCCCAAAGCATAAGGAATGGCAATCATGGCACGACAATTAAACGGACAAGCACCCAATATTGCCCTACCTAAAGGCAGCATTGACACGCACATACACGTATACGACGCCCAACACCCTAACTTACCAGGCGGGCCAAACATTCCTAACGATGCTGCGAGTCTTGAAGATTACCAGCAAGTGATGAAATGGTTGGGCATAGACAAGGTTGTGATTACCCAACCTAACGCCTATCAAACCGACAACCAGGTATTACTCAATGCCGTACAAAAAATGGAAGGTAAAGCTCGAGGGATTGTGGTGGTTACCCCTGAAACAACCGAAGCCGAATTGGAAAAATGGCATCAAATGGGCGCGCGTGGCGCACGTATTATGCAATTAACTCAAGGCGCGGTAAGGCTAAAAGACATGCTGTCGGTTAACGATAAAATCGCATCATTTGGCTGGAGCTGTATCGTGCAGTTTAATGGTCGAGAAATATTGGAACACGCCAGCTTATTGCATAGGATCAAAGGCAATTTCAGCTTGGATCATCATGGTAAGTTTTTACCTCCAGTCAAAACCAACAGCGCCGAATTCAAACAAGTGCTCAGCCTTTTGGACAAGGGCAATTGCTATTATAAAATGGCCGCCTGTTATGAGAGCTCCGCCAGTGGCGGACCTGACTACGCAGACGTAGCCGAGATGACCAAAGCGGTCATTCAACATACTCCTGAACGCGTTATCTGGGGCAGTAACTGGCCGCATGTCTCGGGCTCGCCTGAACAGGCACCAAACGACGCAAAACTACTGGACTTGATACAGAACTGGATACCTGACGAAAGCACAAGAAAAGCGATATTTGTCGACAACCCAGAACACTTATATTGGCGCGATTAAGACAAAGGATTTAATGATCGACGGCTTGGATTTTATAGCCGTCGCGCCCCGCTCTTTTCACGTCATATAAGGCTTTATCTGCGGTCTGAAATGCTTTCTCAAACACCTGTTCGCCCTGCCCTTGAAACGTTGCTACGCCAATACTGGCAGTGAAGTTCACTGTTTCCTGCTCGGTGACCAAGGCTGAGTTACGTACACGGTCCAAAATACTTTGAGCAAAACTTGCTACCTCCGCTTCAGTGGCATTGCACAGCAACACAGCAAATTCATCACCACCTAAACGAGCAACCACGTTTGGATCATGAAAAATACTTTGCAAGGTTTCCGCAAAACACACCAGAGCTTGATCACCGAAAAGGTGTCCGTGCTGGTCATTAATTTGTTTGAAACCATCCAAATCCAGCACAAAAAATGCGGACACTCCCGATTTTTTTAAACTGGCTTTCGATGACAAAGCCATCAAACTCTTTTTGTAGAAATAGCCACGATTATAAACAGAGGTGAGGCTATCGATTGAAGCAAGCTGTGTCATCTCACACTCCATAACATCGACACGCAACAACAATCCGACCAGGTACCAAGATAAAATAGGTGTCGTTAAACCTGCAATGAGGATGATCAACATCACATCGCGATGAAGGCTAGGGGCGAAATCGAATAGCTTTACAAAGGTAATATTTAACAGTATGGAGATAAGAATGGCAGAGACAGTTAGTGCCAGCACTAAACCAGTACGTCCTAATGAACGTAATAAATGTCGAATAATTGGCGTCACTGTGCCCCCAAGGCAAATAGATAGATAAAACCAGAAGAATCACAAACTGCATCTGTGTCTTCTACCTAAATCAGCACAATACTTCTTACCCAACAAACACAGTGATGTACACTCAGTTTAATCTGTTTTTATTATGCAATATCAAGCTAAACGATAGAACGCATGTATGATAAAAAATCGGCATGACTTTTTAAGTTACAAAAAACAGTTACATAAGTAAACAACCCCTTAATTATTTAACATTTCTTTGCTTAAATTGGGGTTATTGTTTGTACAGATCTTTATCCAAACCATACTTACGCATCTTGTCGTACAGGGTTTTCCTTGGCAAACCCAAAGCATCCATGGTGTCTTTGATTGAGCCTTTTTGACGTATCAACTCCTGCTCTAATAACGTTTTTTCAAAACGTTCCATTTGCTCAGGTAACGTCATCACCCCTGGGTTATTTTCATTGATGATGATTTGATCAAACTCGAAGGAACCAGCCTCCCCCATTAACACATAACGTTCAGCCAAGTTCCTTAGCTCACGCACATTTCCCGGCCAATCATAACTTAACAAGCTGTGCATACGCGCAGCAGACAAGGGTTCGGATTCTCGTTTATATTGTGCCGTCGCAACTAGACAAAAGTGCTGCCATAACAGTGAGATATCATCTTTACGCTCTCGCAAAGGAGGAATGTCTACTCGTACGACGTTGAGTCGGTAGTACAAATCCTCGCGGAAGCTATCACCTTCGCTGAGTTGCTTTAGATCCACTTTTGTCGCCGCTAGAATACGTAGGTCAAGATCGATGGCTTTATTAGACCCCAAACGCTCTAAGCGCCTTTCTTCTAACACTCGCAATAGACGAATTTGCATGGACATTGGCATGCTTTCGATCTCATCTAAGAAAAGCGTACCGCCGTTTGCATGCTCTAACTTACCAATACGCTGTGTTTTCGCGTCCGTAAATGCGCCTTTTTCATGACCAAATAACTCCGATTCCATAATGGAATCCGGCACCGCACCACAGTTAATCGCGACAAAAGGTTGACCACGACGAGAGCTGTGCTCATGAATGTACCTTGCCACCAGCTCTTTACCGGTTCCGGTTTCCCCTTGAATCAGAATGTCCGCACCAGTATCCGCCACATGCAAGAGTGCCTGACGTAAACGATGAATCCCAGGTGTGTTACCTATGATACGAGGACCTGGCGCATTCTGTGCTGCCAGTTCAAGGCGTAAATTGCGGTTCTCCAGGGTCAAACGGCGTTTTTCACTGGCACGCCTAACCACTTCCACAAAATCCTCGTTGGAAAAAGGTTTTTCAATAAAATCATACGCGCCGTCACGGATCGCGCTGACGGCCATGCTGATGTCGCCATGACCTGTAATCAAAATGAAAGGGATTTCGGCGTCAATTTTTTTGACGTCTTCAAACAAATCCAAGCCACTTTGTCCGGGCAGGTTAATATCACTGACAATTACCCCGGGCCAATCTATTGATAGCTTTTCTGTCACCCCTTGCGTGGCGCTGAACTCAGCGACAGCAAAGTCCTCTAACGCCAAAGTTTGAGAAATCGCCATGCGAACAGCTTGTTCATCGTCAATTAAAATTACCTGATTTTTATCCGTCATGCGGCTCTCTTTCACTGATTTTTTTGGATTGGAAACGTGACAATATCACCACAAACTCTGCGCCACCTTCTGGACGGTTGTGAGCTTTAATTTGCCCACCCATCACTTCAACAATTCGCTGACTGATCGACAAACCTAACCCCAGACCAACGCCTGAAGATTTAGAAGTAAAGAAAGGTTCAAACAAATGCTTTATCGCATCATCAGTCAGACCGTCACCCGAGTCTCGAACACAAATCGTCACGTCATGTTGATTGGCGATTTGTTCTATGCTCACTCTTTGTAAACGATCTACTGAGTTTTTCTTCGCTTCTTGAATAGCGTCCGCCGCATTGGCTAATAAATTGACCAAAACTTGTTCCAAAAACACCATGTCACCTTGCACAATAAAGCCTTTATCTTCAGGAGCTTGCAGCTCAATACCGACTTCTTTGTAACGCGGTGAAATAATCTTAATGGCACCAATGATGGCCGTTTGTACTGCAATAGGACCTTGCTGCACATCCCCTTTACGAGCAAACACCTTAAAACGAGAAATAATATCACTCATATGCTGACCAAGCTGATTGATCTGTTCAAGATTGCTATGAGCTTGTTGGTAATTTTGTCGATCGAGAAACTTTAAACCGTTGCCCGCAAAGGCTCTAATAGCGGTTAAAGGCTGATTTAATTCATGGTTTAATCCCGCACTTAATTGTCCAAGCACGGCCAATTTAGCGGTTTGAATCAACTCTCGCTGAGTGTCTTTATGGCCCGCCATTTCCTGACGCAGCAAAAGGTTGGCCTGTTCTAATTCAAAGGTTCGTTCACGGACGCGTTTTTCCAACTCGAGCTGCGCCTGCATAACTTCTTGCTCGTAGCGTTTGCGTTCCGTCATATCATGAAAGGTCACCAAATAACTGCGACGATTAGGCAATTTCATTTCACAAAGTGTCATCTCAACGGGAACCGAATCCACTGCATCCCATTGCAAATACCCTTCCAAGGTCACAACTTTGATGCCCAATTTATCATCGGCACGCCAAACACTAGCGAATTTTTGCTGATCATCGGCGTGAAATACATTCTGTAAGGGCTGCCCTATTAGAGTACTCAGTGGTTGTCCTACCAATTTCTCAATGGCCGGATTAAAAGATTCGATGCAATGTTTGTCATCCAAAGTAACCAAGCCTGCTTGCGTATTTTGAATCACCTCGCGAATGTAAGCTTGGTTGTGGCGCGTCATTTCATTAGCATTATATCGCTCTAACAGCATTCGACGTCGTAGCAAAGCCAAACCAGCCAACAAGCCGGTAATGGTTAAACCACCCGCAAATATGGCACGCCATAACGCAATTTCTTCATTGATTAATTTCAATGGCGACAAAATGGAAATGGTGAACCCCAATAGCTGAATGGGTCGACTCATTTTCAAGTAAGAGCGGCGTTCAAGTTCACCATTCAAGGGATTGGCTTCTAGCACATCCACTAAGGTGGCCCTTTCACTCAAAGGTTTCTGATAAGCAATAGGAAGTTTTTCAATGGGTCTGTCTTTGTAGCGCTGGGATTCAGCAATGCGCTTCAGCTCGCTGTATGACAAACCACGCAGAACTTGATAAAGCCAACTTGGTCTTGAGCTACTGAACACCACGCCATCCGGATCAAGCAATAAAAAGTCATAGTTTTGATTGGCAAAGCGCTTCTCAAACTGACTGATGTCCACTTTCACCACGGCCACACCGATGATCTCCTCTTCATCCACAACAGGATAAGAAAAATAATAGCCGCGTCGATTCGAGGTGGTTCCCAAGGCATAATAGCGCCCCGGTTTGCCTTGAATAGCTTGTTGAAAATAGGGTCTAAAAGCAAAGTTATTGCCAATAAAACTGGCGTCACTTTGGTAATTGGAAGCCGCGATGGTGAGACCATCTTTATTCAAGATATAACTGTCAGAGGCTTCAGTGATACGATTGATTTGCTCTAATTCGAGATTTAACTGAGAAATATCATGATAAAAACCATCTCGTAACGCTTTTTTAACACGGCCATTGGTCGCTAATAAGGTCGGCATATGTTGATATTTGGCAATGGCACTTTCAATCACATTGGCCAGCTGCGCCAACTGCTCCTCAGACGTCACTTGTAATTCTTCAATCTGACGATTTTTGAGCGCTTCTCCGCCTTTCCAGATGATGGCAATCAACAATAAGAATATTGCCAACAAAGACAGCACGATGATTTTTCTAGGGGCGACAGACAAAGCCGCAGCCTCACTCAACGTATCGGATAATTTGCTCACCAAAACCTCATTTCACTCAATTGTATTAAGCCCGCTCATGAGCAAACGCCAACACCTCGGCAATGTCCTTTTTGCCACAGATTAGCATGAGCAGACGATCAACACCTAACGCCACTCCAGCACAATCTGGCATCCCATGAGCTAACGCAGTAATCAAACGTTCATCAAATTGACGCTCAACCGATTCGGCTTTCTGTCTTTGTGCTTTATCCTGAACAAATCGAGCCGCCTGCTCTTGTGCGTCGGTCAGTTCATGGTAACCGTTTGCCAGCTCCATGCCTTGCCAATAAAGCTCAAAGCGAGCCGCCATCTGATTGCCATCCGTATTTGAATGCAACTTCGCCAAAGCCGCTTGAGACGTAGGATAACTGTGGATAAAGCACGGTTGCTGCTGAGCAATCTTAGGCTCGATCACGCTGGCAAAAATCAATTCCAATAACGTGTCTCGGTCCGTTTCCTGCAAACCGTATTCGGTTGCTTGATGCGCGCACGCTTGCAGGTCTTCGAGACTCACCTGCCAGGGATCTAGCCCGGTAAAGTCGATAAACGCTTGCTGGTAACTGAGGTAATCACATTGTAAGCTCGGCGCAATCAACGCCTGTAACAGGGCTTCTATTTCCGCCATCAATTGCCAATGATCCAAGCCAACGCGATACCATTCCAACATGGTAAATTCGATACTGTGACGACGCCCCATTTCCTCCGCCCTGAACACCTTTCCCAACTGATAAATAGAACCAGCGCCAGCGCACAGCAAACGCTTCATGGCGAACTCTGGTGAGGTTTGCAAATAATAGGTAAGGTCTTGCCCCATTGAGTGGGTGTTGGCCGTCAGCACTTCAATATGGGGATCAGAAATACTCGCTAAGGACAAACATGGCGTATCCACTTCCATCACGTCACGATCAGCAAAGAATTGTCGTATTTTGCCAAATAAATCCGCGCGCTGACGTAATACAGAAAGCTCGGCACTGGGTTGCCATAATGCGGCATCATACATAAGTAAAAGCTCTATAAAATAAAGCCCATCATAGCAAATTTTTGCTTATACATTCACTTTGGTTGTCGACATTTCACACTATTAAAAGAAGAACAGACAGGCACCTCCTAGCCTTTAACCAAGCCTTTTTTCTTCATCATTCGCCTTTTTAATAAGGCCAAAATAATGACAAAGACGACGCCAGTTCTCCATGACATCACCACCGCCATGCTCCTCATAAAAGGCTTGTTCTTTTTTTTGCTCAGGGGTCAGGGAAGGACAAGAAAAAGGCACATCACTTATTCCATTGTATTGATAAAGGTAATCGTCAGGCGTTTCAGGGTGACACATAAGACCTCCATAAAGTATTGAGCAAGCCTAGAAGCGCGCCTTCCACTTTGTTTCAAGAAAAGTAATTATTGACTTACCTAGGATAAGACGTAATCTCTTTTCAACAACAAAACACTTTGAAAAGGTCTTTTCATGTTTGAAAAGGATATAGACTGGAATGATCTCAAACTCTTCCTGGCCGTTGCTCGCCAAGGCGGACTGTCTTCTGCAGCCAAAGTCAGCCAACGAAGTCCAGCAACCTTAAGCAGAAGAATGTACGAACTTGAACGTAGCATGGCACGTGAGCTTTTCTATCGTCATGATAGAGGTTACGCGCTAACGCCCGATGGGCAGCATTTATTAAGCGAATTGACCCAAATAGAACATCTGATTCTGCAACAAACCGTCACCGTTGGAACGCCTCAACCATTGGTAAAAATATCCGCAGGCACTTGGACTACCTTAGCCTTGATCAAAAACTTAGACCATTTGGCCGGATCCCCCTCTGATCTTCGTCTACGATTTGTTTCTGAAGAGAAAAAACTCGCCATATCTCATCGTGAAGTGGTCATTGGCTTTCGCAATCAACGTCCCACGGAAGCGTCACTCGTTTGTCGAAAACTGAAGCGTATTGAGTTTGCTCCTTATGCCACTCAACAAGCACCTGATCGCTGGATCAAAGTCATCGCCAATACACCATCCGCGCAATGGCTAAATAACAACATTGACGATAACCCAGTGTGTGAAGTGAACAGTCCAAGAAACAGTCTGGATTTGGCACTGGCCAATAAAGGCATTGCTCTGTTGCCAACCTTTATTGGCGATGCTTATGCTTCTCTGCATAAGGTGGATGAAATCATAGATGAACTCAGTCATGATCAATGGTTGGTAACCCACCATGAAGATCGCTACCTGCCAGAGGTACGGCGTTTAATCCAACGTATTTCTCATACATTGGCTCAAACCTAGCGTCATTTTTAACCACTAAAGATTGATTTTATTGAGTAGCATTTTCACACCAGCCACACCAAAAAACAGTGTAAAAAGGCTATCAAAGACTCGACTCATTCTAAAATAGACACGTCGAAACCCTTCATGAGAAAACATCAAAGCATAACCAAGGAAGAGACACAGACTTTGCAAACCAATCAAGAAAATAATCGAAAGTAACCCATCCATTTCAACGTCACTTGGCACCCCCATGGAATACAAGGCACCAAAAAACAAGATGACTTTCGGATTGGTTAAATGGATCGCTAAGCCTCGTAAATAATCTACTTTAAGAGATTTAGTCGGTACTTGTTCTAATGTGATGGGCTTAGGCCGTACCACCGATTTGAAAGACTTAAACGCCAAGAAAAGTAAGTAGGCTGCACCAAGGTAACGCAAGGTTTCAAATAACCAGGCATTGGTGTACATCACGGCAGCCATACCAAAAGCGCCAGAAAAAGACCAAATAAACGATCCCGTCAGTACCCCCAACGCGGTTGCGACGCCATGAGATCGTCCTGAACTCATCGCCGTACTCGCTATGGCTAAGTTAGCAGGCCCAGGACTTGCCACCGCAACAAAGGCAGCCATTAAAATCAAACCGTAATGAATATCCTGCATTGTTTTCTTCCTTTGCTAACTTGGCGTTTTAGTATTTTCGCTAACCTCAACCTCAACCTCAAACTAGACTGCGCTTTAAACGCAACCCAGTCCATGACATTTGACTGATAAACAATCCTATAAGAATCAGTCCACCTGCCACTATCTGGCTGAGTGATATCACTTCATCATAAAACCAATACCCACCCAATATACCAAACACTGGCACCAATAGAGTCATGGGAGCCACACTGGAAATAGAGTACTTCACTATCATTTTATTCCACAGCCAATACCCCAATAAAGTAGTTGGATAAGCCTGAAATAACACTGAAAATAAGGCTGATTGGTTAAATTCGCTGAGTAAGGTCGTTATTACACCTGTGCCATTTAACAGCACAGACAGCAGCACTAGTGGTACTGGGGCAAACAACATCCCCCATACATTAAAGGCAAAAATTTCTCGTGTATTGGCCCATTTCACGATGACACCATTTAGGCTCCAACAAGTCGAGGCGAACAATACCAATACCAGCCCAGCCATAGTGATAGCACCACCATCCGCCTGCATTATGATGAATAGGCCAATCAAGGCCAGCCCCGCTCCCAATAACTTGTTGAGCGTCAGCCTCTCTTTCAATAAAAAATAGCCCACCAACAAGCTGCTCACCACACTCATATCAAGTAGCAAGGAGGCCATGCCCGCCGATAAGCCTAAACGAATCGATAAGGTGGTTAGACCCCAAACACCGACACCAAACGACAATCCATAAGCGATAAGATAACGCCACTGAACATTCGGACGTTTAATGAAAAGCACCAAAGGAAACACCGCAAAGGTAAAGCGCAATGCCGTCAGCATAAGAGGATCAATATTATTCACCCCTAATTTAATCACGCTGAAGTTCAATCCCCATAAGGCCATCAATACGAACAATAAACCAAAGTCTCTCAGTTTCATTCTCTTCTTCCTTTCTCATTACGAAGCGATACACGACATCGTTAGTATCACGACGAAAGACAAAAGAGTGCAGATTCAATTTTAAATAAAAATAAGAGTACAATTCTGCTACGCTGATGCAACTCACTTAACTCAATCAGGAAAAGGCTGGCCATATGTCTAAGTTTCAACGTTTGGCAGAACATTTTATCGAGCTAATGAATAGCCATAAACTGCCTGCTGGTGCGCGCCTCCCTGCCCTTAGAAAAGTCACAAAACAGCATCAAGTCAGCATGACAACGGCAACGCGCGCTTATCAATATCTTCAACAAACCGGTTGGATTTATGCGCGGCCGCAAGCCGGCTATTTTGTTGCTAGTCGTATCAAGAGTAGCGCTTTTCCTGCTCTTTCTAACCTATTAATGGAACAAAGAGACCCGAAGAAGTACGCCCCCAGTCGAGGCTACAATCCACATTCTGAATTTTTCAGTCCGCTTGGCACTTCTATGATCGCGCCACAACTGTTGCCCAACACAGGTTTGCAACGCAGTATCAAACGTGTCGCGCATCGCGCCAGCCAGCCGCTTTTTCAATACCCTGATATTCAAGGGGAAACCGTATTGAGAAACGCCTTAACCGAGCATTTACGCGGTTATGGTTTGGCCTTTTCTAGCCACGAGCTGGTGATCACCAATGGCTGTATCGACAGCGTCAAAAAAGCCATAGAAACGCTGACCCATGAAGGTGATACCATCGCGATCGGCTCTCCCTGTTTTAGCGGTTTATTGGATTTACTGACCACCTTATCAAGACAGGTGGTGGAAGTCCCCATTGGGCAAGCAGGAATAGATTTACCGCAATTTGAGCAGTTACTCAAACAAGGGACAGTCAAGGCTTCTTTGTTCAGCACCAACAACATCAACCCCAATGGCATCAGCTTTTCTGATCAGCAAAAACAAGGCTTAGCCGCACTGGCAGCAAAATACCAAATTCCCATGATAGAAGACGATGTCTATTTTGAATTAAGCCACCTTAAAGAAGTACCTTTGCCAGCAAAGTATTGGGATCAACAAGGCTATGTGATTTGGTGCGGGTCCTTTTCAAAAATTTTGGCCGAAGGCATGCGACTAGGCTGGTGTCAGCCTGGCCGCTATTTTACGGAATACATGCGCAAACACACACTCACCAGTTTTGGCGTGAATGGCTTAGTACAATCCTGCATGGCTGAATTTATCAATACTGGCGAATACCGTCGCCATGTTAACAACATTCGTTATCAAATGGGACAACACATTCACCAATATCAACAAACCTTAGCCAAAGCGTTGCCAGTAAACACTAAAATCAGCACGCCACAAGGCGGAATGGTGTTATGGATACAAGTTCCAGGGCTAAATGCAGTGCAATTGGAAACGGATGCTCAGCAACTCAACATAGACATTCGTAGTGGCGCTTGCTTTAGTACCCACGATTTTTATACGGATTGTTTTCGTATCAACTGTGGCTGGCCCCTAGAAGCGGAAGCGGACAAGCACAATACTCATCAGCAATTATTAAGCTTATGTGAGTTAATCAACAGCAAAGTGAGTTAAACAACGTTCCCCTCTATGAGGAAAGAGTCTTATTGTTGTTCAACTTTTTTGAACCGCTAAATCAAAATACTTCGTTACTTATTCTGTCATAAATTGTATATAGTATTTCTATCGTCCATAAAAAATTTCAAGGTAAAAACTATGCAAGCATTCATTCAAAACATTACTCGTACTTCTTCTGGCTGGGCGAGCACCATTCTGCGTATTCCAGTCGGTTTGATTCTAATGGCTCATGGCGCCCAAAAGCTGTTTGGCTCATTCGGCGGCTATGGTCTGGAAGGCACAGGTCAGTGGATGGCTTCAATCGGCCTTGAACCTGGCTACTTAATGGCATTGATGGCCGGCAGCGCAGAATTCTTTGGTGGTTTGGCTTTGGTCATTGGTTTGTTGGTTCGTCCAGCCGGTGTTGCCTTAGCATTTACTATGTTGATCGCCATCTTCTCTGTGCATTTCAGCAATGGCCTTTTCATGGCAAACAATGGTTATGAATACGCTCTAACGTTGTTAGTTGCCAGCTTATCTTTGGCTTTCAGTGGCGCAGGCTCTTTGTCTGTGGACAAACTGATTAGTAAGTAATCCATCTTCGTAAAAATAAGCGCTCCTAACTGAAAAGCTCTTGCCGATGGTAAGGGCTTTTTTATTCTCTCAACTGCACATTGACTCCATAAAAATTGACCATTAAGCCAATCTATTTCGACTACACTTGTCAGCACATTTAAAAAGGAAAATATTACATGTCTTATCGCTCAATTACGCTCGTGAAACGTCCCGAGCTGGAAATTACAGAAGATCTGTTTGACATAGTCACCCAAGAAATCCCTCAACCCTCAGAAGGGGAAGTGTTGGTGAAACTAACACATTTATCATTAGACCCTGCAATGCGTGGTTGGATGAGTGCCGATGAAAACAGCTACATTCCTCCAGTGAAATTAGGCGACACCATGCGTGCCAGCGGCATAGGTGAAGTCGTCGCCTCTGAGAACGATAAATTCCCCGTTGGCAGCCGAGTCATGGGCCTTATGGGATTGACGGAATACGCTCTAAGCAATGGTGACAATCTCAATCAAATCCCTAAAGAATTGCCTGCAGAAGCCATTTTATCTGTTATCGCTCTTCCTGGCATTACCGCTTATCACGGTGTGTTTGAAGTGTTAAAACCAGAAGCAGGTCAGACACTTATCGTCACCGCAGCGGCTGGCTCTGTCGGTTCATTAGTCGGTCAAATGGCGAAAAACAAAGGCCTGACCGTAATCGGTGTGGCAGGTTCTGATGAGAAGTGTCAATGGCTAACCAGTGAACTGGGCTTTGATCATGCCATCAACTATAAAAACGCAGATTTTGTTGAACAGTTACACAAGGCTACGCCTAATGGCATTGATCTGTTTTTCGAAAATACCGGTGGCACAGCGCAAGAGCCCATTTTTGACCGCATGAACCCACACGGCCGCATTGCCGTATGCGGACTGATTGCCGACTATCAAAAAGCCGAACCTGCACCTGGCCCAAGTTGGATTGGCATTATCAAGCGCCGCCTTACTATCCAAGGTTTCACTATGCCAGATCACTTCCACCGTATTCCAGAATACGGACAAGCATTAGGTGGAATGCTAACGAAAGGGGAATTGAAATATCGAGCTCATAGCTTAAAAGGCCTAGAAAATGCCACCAGCGGTATCAATATGTTGTTTGAAGGTAAAAACCAAGGCAAATTGATCGTAGAGCTGTAGTTTTTGCAATCACAAGCAAAGGGGAAACCAAAATGGTTTCCCCTTTTTTATTGGTTCTGTCATCAACAAACATAAGGTAACATCAATCCATTAGCGCGATACTAATAACGAAAATGAGTGCTTTATATGGATTACATCATTATTGGCGGCGGTGCAGCAGGTTGTTTGTTAGCTGAACGCTTGTCACAAAACCCGCAATGGCAAGTTACCCTTCTGGAAGCGGGCGGTTCAAATAACCACCCCTTAGTTACCATTCCTGCTGGCATTATTGGCTTGATGCGTAGCCGTCAATTCAATTGGGCATTACGCACCAAAGCCGAACCGAATTTAGCCAATCGACAATTATTCTGGCCCCGAGGAAAGGGGTTAGGAGGCAGCTCAGCAATCAATGCCATGTGTTACACCCGCGGCCAAGCGCAAGATTATGATGATTGGCAAAAACACGGGATAAAGGGATGGGATTACGCGAGCTTATTACCTCATTTTAAAGCCACTGAGCATTATCATAGAGGCGAAAATACCTGGCATGGAGGCGATGGCGAATTACAGGTACAAGCCCTTCGACACCAACACCCGCTCTCACAGGCTTTTGTGGATGCCTGCCAACAATATGGTCTTCCTTTAAATTCAGACTTTAACGGCGCAAAACAATTGGGGACAGGCTTTTATGATGTCATGCAAAACCGTGGTCAACGCTGCAGTGCGGCTCACGCTTTTCTCGACAAAGCCAAACACAGAAAAAATTTAACCATCCTCTCTCATGCTCAGGTAGAAAAGATTCAACTACACGATAAGACCGCCACAGGTGTCTTGTATCGCAAAGACGGTAAGTCTCATTTTCTCAAGGCCAATAAAGAAATTTTGCTGTCCGCTGGCGCCATACACAGCCCGCAGATTCTTATGTTATCCGGCATTGGTGCGAGTCATGAATTAACCCCTCACGGTATTAAAGTTGAACATGAGCTAGCAGGGGTAGGACAAAATTTGCAAGACCATTTAGACATTAGCTTGATCCACTTGGACAAAACCCGCTCCAGCATTTCCTTTCACCCAAGCTTCTTACCACAAGGCATCAAGGCCGTGATGCAATACACGAAGCGTCGCGGTTTATTGGCCTCAAATATGGCGGAAGCAGGTGCCTTTGTCGCCACGCAAAAAGACAATCCAAGACCCGATGTGCAGCTGCACTTTTTGCCTGCCGTTGAAGTCGATCACGGTCTTAACTTATGGCCAACCACACGATACTTTGGTTACACCCTAAGAGCATGCTTACTGCGCCCTGCCAGTCGTGGTCATATTGGTTTGCATTCCAACTCCCCTTTTGATGCGCCCAGAATTGAAGCTAACTATTTGGCCGCAGCAGAAGACATGCAAGGCATGCTAAGAGCATTCGATTGTGCCAATGAGATTTTACAGCAATCAAAACTACAAGATTTTTCCAAACAAGCTTGGCGACCAACCAAGAAAATTCTGACAGAAGCAGAAAAAATAGACTACATACGACAACACGCAGAAAGTATTTACCATCCTGTTGGCACCTGTAAAATGGGCACAGATGAGATGTCCGTAGTGGATGAAAATCTTCACGTAATTGGTATCAATAAACTCAGAGTCGTTGATGCTTCCATCATGCCAACATTGGTCAGCGGCAATACCACCGCCCCAACACTGGCAATTGCCAACAAAGTAGCCGAACACATTTTGTCAGGTAAGACAGCAGACACTGAATAAATCGCGGGCATAAAAAAGGGAAGCCGACGCTTCCCTTTCTCTTCGATCCTACTGTGCTAACAAGGCTTATTTGCCCGTCGCACGAGAAACGTATTCACCAGTACGAGTATCCACACGCAAGACTTCACCAATATTAATAAACAAAGGCACGCGAACCATAGCGCCCGTGGTCAGGAAAGCCGGTTTAGAGCCACCGTTCGCCGTATCACCTTTCACACCTGGATCCGTTTCCACCACTTCTAACTCGATAAAGTTAGGTGGCGTGACCGCCAGTGGCGCACCATTGTATAAAGTCACAACGTATTTCTCTTGTTCCTTCAACCAATGCTTTGTATCAGCAATGGCATTTTCATCCGCAGCATGTTGCTCAAAAGAGCCATCAATTGCCATGAAGTGCCAAAACTCACCGTCTGTGTAAAGGTATTCCATATCGGTATCCATTACATCAGCCGCTTCCAAGGTATCACCAGACTTAAAGGTACGTTCCCAAACACGACCGGTTTTAAGGTTACGTAACTTTAAACGGTTAAAAGCTTGGCCTTTACCGGGTTTTACGTGTTCGTTATCCAAAACTGCACATGGATCGCCATCAACCATTACTTTTGTGCCGCCGCGCATGTCACTGGTAGAAATATTAGCCATACATCCTCACCGTATATGTTTAGAGAAAAAGCTCTGACTGGCGTATCATGTCAGTCTAAGATCTCTGCAAACGTTTTTATGTCATTCATTATAAAATAGCGTTTGCAGAGATCTTTATGAGCCAAAGGCCTCATTGGCCGAAATTCGTTGGCGCAATCATAACCTAAATTAACTCAATTTTGCAGATATTTGACGTGATACCAATTCAAACTGAACAGACGCTAACTTGGCCCGAACACCTTACTCAGGCGATTACTTCCTTACCTGAGCTCATTGACCATCTGGGATTACCAAAAGACTTGATTCCTCAAGGCATGGCAGCGCACCAAAGTTTTCGTCTGTTAGCCCCTCGTCCCTATTTATCACGCATCGAATACGGCAACCCTGACGACCCCTTATTGAAGCAAATCCTTCCCAGTCCACGCGAAATGCAGAGGGTTTCCGGTTATACCGCGGATCCGTTAGACGAAGCGGAGCACACGCCACAAAAAGCCATTGTCCATAAGTACAAACGCCGTCTGCTGGTCATTACCACAGGCACCTGTGCGATAAACTGTCGCTACTGTTTTCGGCGCCATTTCCCTTATGGTGATAATCAATTAGCACAAGCCGAATGGCAAAGTGTGATCGACTATCTAGAAGCTCATCCAGAGGTCAATGAAGTCATTTTAAGTGGCGGTGACCCACTGATGATGAAGGATTCCTTATTAGCGGATAAGCTGCTCAAGTTAGAAGCCTTACCGCAAATCAAACGCTTACGCATTCATTCACGTCTTCCTGTGGTCATCCCGGCTCGCATTTGCGATGCCTTACTCACCAGTTTTGCCAAAAGCCGTTTAGACATCGTTATGGTGTGGCACATCAATCATGCTAATGAAGTCGATCAAGAAGTCATGGAAGCGGCTTTTAGACTCAAAAGCGCCGGTGTCACTTTATTAAATCAAGGTGTGCTACTTAAGGACATTAACGATACGGTGCAAGCGCAAGTGGATTTAAGCGAAGCGGTGTTCTCGGCCGGCATTTTGCCTTATTACCTGTTTACACTCGATCCCGTTGCGGGGGCGGCACACTTCGACATTTCCGTTGAAGCGGCGCAGCAACTGATGGGCAAGGTCGCCGCCGAATTACCAGGATATTTGGTCCCGAGACTCGCCAAAGAGATTCCCGGCAAAACTGCCAAAACGGTGTTTGCGCCCATCTTTGAATCCAACTAACGCAGTAAGGCAATGCGGCCGGTTTTTACGGCTTGGCGTATCACAGTAACATTCGGCGCAAGTTGATACAGGTCGCCATTTTTTCCAACCAGCTGCCTTGGTACATGACTGGCTTTGGCAACCTCGGCATTGGCGGCCAAGTGCGCCGCCTCCCCATGAACGGGTATGGCGATTTCCGGCTGAACCCAAGAGTACAGTTGTCGCAATTCATCCTGATAAGGGTGACCACTCACATGAATGGGTAAGTCTGTATCTTGCTGCTGTAAGGTGCGAATTTTTTGCCCTTTAAATTGACTAACCAAACGCATAATGTCGTTTTCATTGCCCGGAATCATCATGGCGGAAAACAGCACCAGATCACCGGCTTCCAGCGTCAAATCAAAACAATTATTCGCGGCAAGGCGATTCAAGGTTGCTCTTGGCTCACCTTGACTGCCGGTCGCCACCGCCAGCACTTCTTCTCGGGGTAAATAACCAATATGCGCGGCGTCGATTAAAGGCAAATCCTCAGGCCAATGACCTGTCGCACGGGCAATACTGACCATATTCAGCAAAGAACGACCAATTAACGCCAGGTAACGCCCCGTTTCTTGTGCCACTCGACCAAGCGACACCAAACGCGCCAGATTACTGCTAAAGCAGCCAACCACCACACGATTTTTTTCCTCTTTAATGGCCGCTAACAAGCCTTGGTAACAGTCGCTTTCAGAAAGGGAATGGCCCGCTTGCAGTGCATTGGTTGAATCGCACACCATGGCGAGCACATTTTGCTTCGCTAACGCACTAAAGCGACTGGCCACAAAGCCTTCTCCAACCACAGGTTGTTTGTCGATTTTCCAATCACCAGTATGAAACACTCGTCCGGCTGGCGTATCAATGGTCACTGAAAAAGCGTCAGGCATGGAGTGGGTTAAGGCCAACCAAGTGACCTGAAACGAACCAATCCGTTTGCTCTCACTGTCTTCCACAATAATAATGGGCACATCTTGCTCTAAGCCAGCTTGAGCCAATTTACGGCGCAATACTTCAGCGGTAAAACGGGTCGTGTACACAGGGCATTTGAAGCGCCGCCATAGATAAGGCACCGCCCCGACATGGTCTTCATGCGCATGGGTGATGACCATACCAGCTAGACGCTCTTTTTGTTCACTGATAAAGCTAGGATCCGCGCTAACCACTTCGGATGTCAGGGCATCTTGAGACAATAAAGGCTCATTAAAAGACACACCGCAATCCACCATCAACCATTGCCCGTCATGCCCATAAAGATTCATGTTCATACCGATTTCACCTGTGCCACCTAAGGGTAAAAACCATAAATCCTGTGACGACGGTACTAAATGACGGATATTAACCTCCTCAGTTAATCTAGAATGGTAAGCTTTGTCTTTCCTATACTACGTACTTTCCGATAAGATCACAGCCTGTCTAGCAACATATCTTGTTGGGATTATGTTGCCGCTAATTCACCTACGCACCACGATGGAAAATACGTTTGAATAATTTCATGCCCAAGATGGCAAAGACTGTCTCTTTTTTGATTCTCGCGGCCTGCGCCGTCATTTTTGCTCTGTATTTAATCCAAAAATTTGGCGCAGAATACGCCGAAGAAAAAATTCAACAACGCATTACCAACGCAGGGCTGCAAGCCCTTATCGAATATGACTCTGTGCACCTTGATCCATTTACACTCACACCGTCATTAGAAAATGTGCGCTTTGGTCCCAACTCTGCACCTTGGCTCAATTTCGCTCGCATTTCGTTCAACTCTTACTTATTCAAGCAACCCAATCTAGACGTGGATTTTTGGATAAAAGAGACACCGGTTAATCAGCTCTCACGAGAGACGGCGGCCTTATTCCGACAAGCGGGACTCAAACACGTCTTAGGCAAGGGTTCTTTTCAGTCTACTTTGGAGGGTGACACTCTAGAATCTCATCTGAATTTAGACATCAAAGACGCGGGTAAGCTAGATGTCATCAGCCACACACAAGTGTCAAAACAGGATCTCTCATTAGTGGATCTTCGTACTGACTTGTTAGCGTCCGTGGCATTAGGCCAGCCCGAAGCCATTTTATATCTCTATGGGGAACAGCTTAGTATTGAACAGCTTAGCATCACCTACCAAGATACGGGATTACTTCAACATCTTTCTGGTGATTGGACACAACACCCAAATGAGTGGCGAATCCTCAAGCTTAGCCAGTTAATGGATCAACTCAAACTTGCTCCACAAGCTAGTTCTAACGCTTTGGATCTAGCACGTACACTTGATCAATATTTATTAGAGCCAACGACTCTGTCACTGATATTTTCACCCAGTGACGCGATGAATTTAAAACAACTAACGTTAATCGCAGAGCAAAAAATGTTGGCACAACAGACCAAGCTAAAGGTCACCTTGCCAGCTAACTAACAGTGGCTTAAATTACCAATCGAGCCATACAGGAGCTTGCAATGCAAAACGTGACCATCTTAGTCGACGTCCAAAATATTTATTACACCACCCGCCACAGCTTTGGCCGTTCCTTTGACTACAATGCGTTTTGGCGACAAATAACGGCCGATAGACAGGTTGTCAAAGCCATCGCGTATGCCATTGATCGAGGGGATGAAAAACAACGCCAGTTCCAAAATATATTGCGTGCCATTGGCTTCGAGGTGAAATTAAAGCCCTTTATTCAACGCGCTGATGGTTCCGCTAAAGGGGATTGGGATGTGGGTATTACCATTGACGCTTTAGAGTACGGTCGTGATGCGGATGTATTAGTGTTGGCATCTGGTGATGGCGACTTTGATCTACTGGCCAAAACCTTGATCAATAAACATCAAACCAAAGTAGAAGTCTTTGGCGTTGAAGCCTTAACAGCACAATCATTGATTCAAGCTGCAACCCACTTCACACCGATAGATAACAATTTGTTACTTAAATAAGTAAAACTCATCTAGTCTTTTGAGAGAGAATATGGATCTTGAATTTGATCGTCCTTATTTTTCTTTGAGATGTAGATAAATGAGCCCTGTTACCAACTCCATATTTAACGCGACTCGTAATACGCTTCACAAATGGCTGAGCTTAAGTACAGGCATCATTATTCTGTTTTTCTGCCTGCTTAATAGCTTTATGTTAGAGCAAAGAATCTTAGGCGGATTTCAAGTGGTGCTCGCCGCGCTTAACTTTTATTTTTTCTGGGTGTCTTACCACAACCAAAGTAAAGCATGGCATCGACATGTCTTTATCATCACGCTTTGTTGTACTGCTATTCTGGCCTTTGCTTTTGCCGACTTAAGAGCAGGCTCCATCTACTGGCTTATTTTATTACCGGCTATTTTCTGTTTACTCGGTGGTGCAAAAGCGGGACTTTGCTACACCATTTTGGCGTCTTTCCCTGCCATCTTTATTATTTATTACCGATCAGATACTGACAGTTTTATTCAATACCGCTCCATTCTCAACTTTGTGCTGGCCTATTTCATGATCTACGGCGTTTGTTATCTCTATGAATTACAACAGACACAAAACAACCAGTTATTGGCTAAAATGGCGTTTGAGGATCCACTCACTGGTGCTAAAAATCGCCACGCTTTAAAACTCTTCTTCGATCACTTTAATCGCGAAACCCAAAACCTTTACATTGATACGGAATGGGCCACACGACTGCTCGTTGTTGACATTGATTTTTTCAAAACGGTGAATGACGAATGTGGTCATGAAGTGGGCGATCAAGTACTCATCGAATTATCTGAATTACTGCAGTTTTATGCTGATAAAGACAATGTGTATCGCATTGGAGGGGAGGAATTCCTCATTATTTTAAAAGATGCATCAGCCACCCAAGCCTATGATTTTGCTGAAAACATACGTGCACGCGTTGAACACAGCGTGTTTCGAGCCAGCCAACATCAAATCAAAATTACCGTCAGTATAGGCATCGCCAAATTACAACAAGGCCACTCGTTTAGAAAATTCCTCAAAGCGGCCGACAAAAACCTTTACTCAGCAAAACACAAAGGCCGTAATCTGGTACACCACAGCGATCTAGCGGATGAAATCAATTAATCCGCTAGTAGAACGTGTTGATATAAAGCGCTTCAACTTTTTCACGGGCCCAAGGCGTACGACGCAAAAACTTTAAACTCGATTTAACCGAAGGGTCTTTTTTAAAGCAGTTAATGTTCACCAAAAAAGACAATTCTTCCCATCCGAAGTGAGCCTGAAGATCGGTTACCATTTTCTCTAATGTCACCCCATGAAGAGGATTGTTGTTTTGTGTTTCTTTCAATTTCATCACCTTGTTTGAATTAAGGAAGGTACGAACAAGTCCACTGACTTCAGCGTGTGGATAACTCTCTTGTATTCGAGGCAAGTTTCGCCGTCCAATATGAACATATTGGCAAGAAGCTTAACAAAGAATAAAGAGAGCTTAGCTCACGCCCTTCGGGTCTTTTAGAGAAACGGCCTCTCTGTGTTAAGAGTGATTGAAAGGTATTAACATTCCTGCTCACTCTTGCCTTGATAGGCCATTTCTCTGATAAGACTGATGTTCAGAAGACTTATTCGCACCTTCCTTAACCAAGAGTATAACGGAATTTCACCTAAGATTGAGACACAACAGACAATCGGTATTTGACTAATGAGACAAATCCCCGAAGAATAACCACCATAACAATTAGGAGAAGAAACCAATGGGTATTTTATCTGGTCTAAAAGGGCTGTTTTCAGGTGGTGAAGCGGCGGCAGAGAAAACCGAAGACGCCATTGAATATAATGGCTACCAAATTATCCCTTCGCCAATGAAAGATGGCGGCCAATACCGCGTGGCGGCCACCATCACCTTAGGAGAAGGCGAAGAGCAAAAAAGACATAACTTCATTCGTTCAGACCTAATGCCAAACCGTGATGAATGCATTGAAATCACTGTTCGTAAAGCCAAACTGACCATCGATCAGTTAGGCAAAAACCTGTTCAACTAATACTATGTAACGAATACTCATCAACAAACAAGAGAAGCCTCCATGAGCGCACCATTAGGACAAGCTTGGCGTTTACTGAATCAAGGTGAAGACCAATTGGGCGCGGACTTCTATTATCGAACCTTTGCTTTCGCTGGCCCTAAAACACAAGTGCACACCACTTTGATTCATCACTTAGGGAATCAACAGGCCAGCAAAGCCATTTTGTATGTACACGGCTACACGGATTATTTTTACCAAACTGGCTTAGCGCAACACTTTGTTGATCAAGGTTACCGCTTTTACGCGGTAGATTTGCAAGGCTATGGACGCTCGATTCGCCCAACAACGCCACCAAACTGGTGTGACTCGGTAGAACAATACAGTCAAGATTTGGACATTGCTTTGGCGACCATGAAACAAGATGGTGTTGAACAAGTAATTATCTTGGCTCACTCAACGGGCGGCCTGGTGGTCTCCACCTATTTGGCACAGCCTTATGCTTTGCCGGAACGAGAAAGCCATTACCAAATGCCGTTCCCTGACGTGATCGGCTTAATGCTCAACAGCCCTTTTCTGGCGTTGCCATTTCCACCAGCGGTGCTAAATCGCATCAGTTGGCCGATCCGTATATTGGTATCAGCATTGCCTTTCTCTTATTTGCGCGCTAAAAAAATCACCACTTATGCCAAAAGCTTACATCGTCGTTTTGGTGGAGAATGGGATTATCGACTCGACTGGAAACCTGCCGAAGGCTTTGATCTATCCTTTCATTGGCTAAGGGAAATTATTCTGGCACAACGTAATTTAGCGCAACAAAGTCTCAGCATACCGACCTTATTCTGTCGTTCCAAAATCAGCACCATTGGCAAAGACAGCGTGGCCGAAACGCAACAAGGCGATGGCGTACTGGACGTAGACAGCATGAAACAAGCTGCTGAAAACAGCTTTACCAACCTCACTGAAGCGGTGATTGATAAAGGCTTCCATGATTTGTACCTGTCTCATGAAACGGCCAGAAAAGCATACTTACAGGCGATGGATGATTGGTTGGCGCAACTGACCGCCACAAAATAAGCAACAACAAGACAGATTAGCTGCCTTGGCGGCGCATCACCCAATCCAACAAGACAGTTGGCAAAACGCGCTTCATCAAAGCCGCAGCATAAGTCGGTGTTGTCACATAATAGCGTGCTTTCGGACGAGGCGATTCCAACGCATGAATCAGCTTATTTACTACCGCGCTGGCCGGCAGAGTTTGTGATGAGGTCGCGCCTTCTTTGCTCAAACGAGCAACGGCTTCTTGATAACCCTGTTGGTGACGACTGGCGGCGATATCAACATTGTCTTTTAACGCTTGCAACGCATTCGCACGAAAACGACTTTCTATTGGCCCTGGCTCAATCAAACTGACCTTCAATGGCGTGTCATGAAGCTCCATTCGCAAGGTATCCGTCAACCCTTCTAAAGCAAACTTACTGGCGTTATAAGCACCACGAAATGGCGCGGCAACCATGCCCAGTACTGAACTGTTTTGCACGATACGGCCATAACCCTGAGCCAGCATCAGCTTGACCACTCGAGTGGTCAAATCATGCGTACCAAATACATTCGCTTCAAATTGTGTTCGCAAGGCTGCGACAGGCAAATCTTCCACCGCGCCAGGTTGTCCATAAGCCCCATTATTGAATAAGGCAAACAAGTGTCCACCAGTCATTTCCAAAGTCGCAGCAAGGCCAGCCTCAATGGACTCGGGGTCGGTTAAATCTAACTGCACCACATGCTCAATACCCTGCGACTTTAATGCTTCCACATCCTTTTGTTGGCGGCAGCTGGCCACCACTAAAAAATTTCGCTGTTGCAGCATACGCGCCGCTTCCAATCCAATCCCACTGGAACAGCCCGTAATCAAAACAGAATATTGCATGCTATTCATGATGAATGATCGCCTTTAATCAAGATACAAATCAGCTAGCATGGTAACAAATGTCAGGGGAAAGTCACGGTGAGAAATAAGCGAAAAAATAAACAAAAAAAGCGAGACACTGCTCGCTTTTTTTTGCTTCAAGAACTCAGTCTAAAGCTCTAGCGCCTTAGCATGATGCTCTAGATGCTCATCGATGAAGCTGGCGATGAAAAAGTAGCTGTGATCATAACCTGGCTGACGACGAAGGGTCAGCGGATGACCAGCGGCGTCACATGCAGCTTCTAAAGCTTCAGGTTTCAGCTGTTCAACAAGAAAGTTGTCGGCTTCGCCTTGATCCACCAGCAACGGCAAGCGCTCTTTGGCGTTCGCGATCAATAAACTCGCATCCCATTCCTGCCAAGTGCTTTTATCTTCCCCTAAATACCCAGTAAAGGCTTTTTCACCCCACGGGCAATCCGTTGGATTTACAATCGGTGCAAACGCGGAGACCGATTGATAATGTCCTGGATTTTTCAATGCGCAAATCAAAGCTCCGTGACCGCCCATGGAATGACCGGAGATAGAACGTTTGTCCGTCACAGGAAAATTGGCTTCCACCAAATGCGGCAACTCTTGCACCACATAGTCATACATATGGTAGGTATTCGAATACGGTGCTACGGTTGCATTCAAATAAAACCCTGCCGCAGAGCCAAAATCATAGCTGTCGTGTTCACCGGGGTAATCCGTGCCACGGGGACTGGTATCTGGGCAAACAATGGCCAAACCCAACTCCGCCGCTTTGCGAAACGCACCGGCTTTTTGGGTGAAGTTTTCGTCGGAACAGGTTAAACCGGATAACCAATATAAAACAGGCACCGATTGGCTTTCTGCTTGAGGGGGCAGATAAATCGCAAAGGTCATTTCGCCTTTAACGGACAAACTCTCATGCTTGTAACGCTTTAGCCAACCGCCGAAGCTTTTGGTACTGGATATAAGTTCCATGATTCTCTCCTCTAAATGCGCACCACCAAGCTTAGGCAATGCGCATTAATAAAATCAGCGATAACGTCACACTTATTGATCGAACAGAATAACCGTACGAATGCTCTTACCTTCGTGCATTAGGTCAAACGCTTCATTGATCTGTTCCAGTGGCATAGTGTGTGTCACAAATGGATCAATTTCGATCTTGCCATTCATGTAATCTTCTACATAGCCTGGTAATTGACTGCGACCTTTTACACCACCAAACGCTGAACCTTTCCAGACTCGCCCCGTGACCAATTGGAATGGACGAGTAGAGATTTCTTGTCCAGCACCCGCCACACCAATGATAATAGATTCGCCCCAACCTTTATGGCAGCACTCAAGCGCAGAACGCATCACTTGCACATTACCGATACACTCAAACGAGTAATCCACACCGCCGTCTGTCATTTCCACGATGACTTCTTGGATAGACTTGTCGAAGTTTTTCGGATTAATACAATCAGTCGCACCAAATTGTTGCGCCATTTCGAACTTAGATTCGTTGATATCGATAGCAATAATGCGAGAAGCCCCCGCCATACGAGCACCTTGGATACAAGACAGACCAATGCCACCAAGACCAAAGATAGCCACGGTATCGCCTTTTTCCACTTTCGCTGTGTTGAGAACGGCACCGATACCTGTTGTGATACCACAACCCAATAGGCAGACTTTTTCTAGTGGCGCATCAACGTGGATTTTTGCCAAAGAAATTTCAGGAACCACGCTGTACTCAGAAAAAGTAGACGTCCCCATGTAATGGAAAATAGGCTCGCCATTGATGCTGAAACGGCTGGTGCCATCTGGCATTAGGCCTTTCCCTTGTGTTTCACGGACCGCTTGGCAAAGGTTGGTTTTGCCAGACTGACAGAATTTACATTCGCCACATTCTGCTGTGTACAGTGGGATAACGTGATCGCCTACTTTTAGCGTCGTTACACCTTCGCCAACCGCTTCGACAACACCCGCGCCTTCATGACCTAAGATCGCAGGAAAAATACCTTCAGGGTCTTCACCAGACAAAGTAAACGCATCCGTATGACAAACACCCGTTGCCACCATACGAACGAGTACTTCGCCTTTTTGCGGGTCCTGTACATCCACTTCTTCGATTTTTAACGGTTGGCCTGGTCCCCAAGCAACAGCGGCTTTACATTTCATTGCGTACTCCCAAAATTGGTTTGAATTCGACACTTTCTAAATCAAGTAAGAGGAGTGTAGTCGTAAATCATTGAGACGATAATGCTCCTATTGGCAAATTATTATTGTCATACAGCAACAATAATTTCAAAAGAGCATCAAGTAGTTATAATATAACACTCTATTTTGATCAATTTAGGGCAGCATAATGAAAAATTGGGAAGCAATGGAAGCCTTTGTGGAAGTCGTTCGACAAGGCAGCTTTTCGGCAGCCGCCATCAAACTAAGCGTCTCAGCTTCTCACGTCAGTCGTTTAGTGACCCAACTGGAAGCGGAGCTTGGTTGCACACTTTTGTTCCGGACAACTCGACGCATTCGCTTAAGTGAAGCAGGTGAGCTGTATTATCAACATTGTCGTGATCTACCAGCCGCCCTCAGCAGCGCTGAAGAAGTTATTTCCTCACTGAATCAAGCTCCCATAGGCGCCTTTAAAATGACCTGTGCGACCACCTTTGGTGAACGATACATCGCGCCCGTGATGAATGACTTTTTAACCACTCACCCTAAAATTGAACTGGATCTACACCTCACTAATCGTGCTGTGGATCTGCTCGAAGAAAATTACGACCTAGCCATTCGCATGGGTGCGATGAAAGATTCCAGCTTACTGTCTCGACGCCTTTGTGATCGTAAAGAGTACCTGTGCGCTTCTCGTGACTACATCGATCAATACGGCATGCCGCACACCTTGTCTGAGCTCAGTAAACATAAGTGTTTGATTGGCTCTAAAAGTCATTGGTTATTCCAACAAAACGGCCAACGCAAAGAAGTCAAAGTCAGCAGTCAATGGCGTAGCAATTCAGGATTAGCGCTATTGGATGCGGTCAAAAAAGGCTTAGGCATCGCCCAGTTGCCCGATTATTACGTTCAACAAGAATTCGACTCTGGTCGTCTTGTGCCATTATTAGCGCAATATCAGTACCCTTACAGCGGCGTTTGGCTGGTGTACCCAAAAGTCCACCACCCTTCTCCAAAACTAAAAGCCATTTGCGATTATTTGATTGACTGTTTTAAAGACAATGCGCCATTTAAACCACCGCAAGCCTATGATTAAATAAGCCGTCAAATTGTCTGAGAGTTTGCTATGTTTGCACAACAAGATCTAATTCAAGTCGCCCGTCAAACCATGCCCTTTGGTAAATATCAGGGGCGTACGCTGATTGATTTACCCGAAGCCTATCTGTTGTGGTTTGCCCATGAAGGCTGGCCTAGTGGCAATTTAGGAACTTGGTTACAGCTTTGTTTGGAGATCAAGATCAACGGCTTGGAAAAGCTAGTCGAACCATTGCGTTTGCCCGAACAAAGCAAGCCTAACGAGCCCAAAGTACGCATTCGCTTTGACGATTAATTAACTCGCTTCGCGAACAAAATATAACACATCATCTTTTGTTTCTTGGCAAGTAAAACCAGCCTTCTCGGCCACTTTAATAGACGCCATATTGTCGCTTTTAATTTGCGCAAAAAAAGGTCCTGTAAGGGAATTTAATATGGCCAGAACCATAGGATAAGCCAAGCCTTTGCCTCTCATGTCTGGCGCTATTGTCCAAGACAACAACCAACCATCTTGTTGACGATCCGCCCGACAACTGCCCACCGCACAACCCTCTAATTGAGCTATCCACAAACGACGGTCAGTGTTACCCAATGAAGCCTGTAACCAAGTTAGATGCGCCTCTTTAGTGACTTTCGAAGAAGACAAAGACGCTTGCCGAGTGGCTGTGTCATTGCGCCATTCAAGCAATAACTCAGTGTCTTCTATCGTGGCAAGCCGTAATTCAACTAACACAAACATCGTCCTTTTTTCAATCATTGCTTCTTTACCAAGATGGTAAAAAGGTACAGAATTTGCTTCGTTAACAACACCTTTTTACCCAAGGTTTTATTTTCATTGAGAGATTTAGTATGGATATTCGATTAGACGATTTAAACGGACCGGAAATCAAGGCGTTATTACAAGAACATTTAGACGACATGTATCAGACCTCACCAGCGGAAAGTGTTCACGCATTAGACTTATCAGAGTTAAAGCAAGCAAACATTCGTGTTTGGACAGTTTGGCAGGATAATCAATTAATGGGCTGTGGTGCATTAAAAGCACACAACCAAGAGGAAGGTGAAATAAAGTCCATGCGTACTTCCAATGCCGCTCGCAATAAAGGCGTCGCCTCCATTTTATTGCAACACATACTGAACTATGCCCAGCATCAAGGTCTCACCAAGATATGTTTAGAAACCGGCCCACAAGACTTTTTTGCGCCAGCAAGAGCTTTGTATAGAAAACATGGCTTTGAAGAGTGTGGACCATTTGCAGATTATCGGCTCGATCCTTACAGCACTTTCATGACCAAAACACTGTAACGCTCGCTGAGGTTAGACTGTGAAAAGAAAAAGCCAGCAAAACTTGCTGGCTTGATTTCATCAATAGTGAATGAAATGACAGGCAAGGGAAAACCTATCTGAGCTATTGATAAACTTACAGACCACCATGGGTCAATTTCGCAGGATCGAGTAAAGTGGTGAGCTCTTCTCGTGTTAGGTCCGTTTCTTCGTCTGCAACATCGATCACAGGTCGCCCTTCTTGGTAGGCTTTTTTAGCGATTTCTGCGGCTTTAGCATAGCCAATAATAGGGTTCAACGCCGTTACTAATATCGGATTACGGTGCAGAGCCTCGTTCAGCTTGTCTTCATTTACAGTTAGCGTAGCAATGGCATTATCCGCCAACAATTGACCACTGTTCGCCAGCAATTTAATGCTGCTCAACAAATTCTTCGCAATCACAGGCAACATGACATTCAACTCAAAATTGCCCGATTGTCCACCAATGGTAATGGCCGCATCGTTGCCTATGACCTGCGCAGCCACCATGGCAGCTGCTTCAGGAATCACTGGATTCACTTTACCCGGCATGATGGATGAGCCTGGCTGTAACGCTTGTAAGGTGATCTCTCCTAGGCCAGCCAGTGGACCAGAATTCATCCAGCGTAAATCATTGGCGATTTTCATATAGGTTACCGCCACCGCTTTCAGCTGACCTGACAAGGCCACGGCCGTGTCTTGCGAACCAATCAAGGCAAAAAAGTCTTTCCCCGGTGAAAAAGTTTGCTTAGTTAACTCAGATAAAGCACGAGCAATACGTTCTGCGAATTCAGGGTGAGCATTGATGCCAGTCCCCACCGCCGTTCCACCTTGCGCCAATTGACTGGTCTTACTCTTGATGTAAGTTAAGTTGTCAATGTTGTCTTGCAGCTGCGCCGCCCAAGCATTGAAGGTTTGATCCAAGCGCACAGGCATAGCATCCATCAGGTGTGTCCGACCTGTTTTTGTGTAACCCGCTAGACTTTTGCCTTTTTCAACAATGGTGTTTTTTAAATGCTCCAAGGCTGGCAAGAGGTGTCCCGCCAATTCCAAGGTTGCGCTCACATGAATCGCACTGGGGATAACATCGTTACTGCTTTGACCAAAGTTAACATGATCGTTGGGGTTGATGGTTTCACCATTATATTGGCTTGCCAAAGTTGCAATCACTTCATTGGCGTTCATGTTCGAACTGGTACCAGAACCCGTTTGATAAACATCAACCGGAAAATGCTGCATCAAATCATCCGCATCTAACAGTTCATTACAAGCGTTTTGGATTGCTTGCGCTTGTTTTGGTGTAATGCATTCTAGAGCTTCATTCGCTTGCGCTGCCGCGGCTTTAATTAAAATCAAAGAACGAATAAAAGCCTCTGGCATGGCTTCATTACTGATTGGAAAGTTGTTGATTGCTCGCTGAGTTTGGGCGCCATAAAGCGCTTTTTCTGGTACTTCCAGTTCGCCCATACTGTCTTTTTCAATGCGTGTTTTCATGCGGTATTAGATTCCTTTGTTTACGACTCAAAAGAAGAGATGAAGTAATGGCTCAACACCCTAAGATTATGCTCCATTTTGAAATAATTTCTCGCATCCTGATAGGTTACGATGAGGCGTTTGAGATGAGAAAGAGGCAAGTACACTTTATCCAAACAAGTTTGTCGCCAATGTGGCGCAATATTGGTATCACACACGGTATCCAACAACACATTAAACACTCTCTGATGCAATTCAGCCGCATCGGTAATGTTTAAACGCTCCGCATATTCTTCCGTTAAATTCAGATAGTGATACAACACCTCTGGCGAGTCGGCACATTGGCCTGCCTGAATGGTTTGTTCAAGTACAGAAAATGGCACCAAGTAACGACTCATAGCCCTACCCTCCAAACAATATAAATGATAACTATTATCAATAATGTTCGGTGAAGCTATTCCTGTCAAGAAATTGATAACGATTCTTATTATTTTTTAGTAATTAACTCTCGAGTTTTGATTGAGATCATCAAATAACAGGCAAAAAAAAGCCCCTGCGATGAAAACAGAGGCTATCTAAATTCGGATGTATCAGTGGTGATGACCACCAACGCCATGCGCATGACCGTGAGCAATTTCATCATTAGTCGCTTCACGTACATCAATCACTTGGATGTTAAAGGTTAAGTCTTTCCCTGAAAGTGGGTGGTTGATATCAACGGTAGCGTGTTTTAGCCCCATTTTTACAATCGTTACCTGACGCACTCCTTTGTCCGTTTGTACGGTTGCCACCATACCCGGTTTCCAACGCTTAGCGCCTTGCAAATGCTTCACTGGCATTTGTTGAGTGTGATTTTCTTTACGTTCACCATAGCCCTCTGCTGGCGTGACCGTGACTTCGAATTCTTCACCTGCGGCTTTTCCTACCATGGCTTTTTCTAAACCAGGGATAATGTTGCCATGACCGTGAAGATAAGCAACAGGGTCTTTGCCAGCGGAAGTTTCGATCAGTTCTTCACCACTGCGAAGTGTATAGTGAAACTGAACCACTTGGTTGTCTGCAATCGACATGGGTTATCCTTATTTCAATAGGTTACTGCGGTATGCATCACGCCATTATAAGGACTTCATTCCGCTAGAACATAGATAATTCAAGGGAATCATCTTTTATTTCAATGTCAGAAACCAACGAGGCAGCCAATTTCTCAAACGGTGAATGGTTCAGGGTGTAAATAGGATGCTGATCAAAATACTGACGCAACACTTGCTCCACTCTGTCCTGTAAAGACCCTAGGGCGGTGCGTATGATTTTTTCGTCAAAACTGGACCCCTTGATCGCCACTTGAGTCAACCTTGGAGCCACTAAAAACAGGTCTTGATCTTGAATACGAATGCCGGCTTCAAACTCGGGATTCACCTGCGTAGTTAATGAAAAATTTTGCCCAAACGCCGACACTTGCCCAGTTAAATCGCACATTAAAGCGATCGCAATCACACCGCCATCGCGCTCAAGAAAATCAATATCTGCGTGTTTAATGGCAAGATTTAACGCCAATGCTTGCCCCTCTGTGGCTAATTCAAAACGAGTGTCTTGAGCCGCTTCTATTTGCTTTGTCAGATCGTCGTTGATTTTACTTTCGCTAATCCGAAAGCTATTACAAGCCGTCAAGGTTAAGCAAAGTAGCGCCAACAAACTCAGATTAAGAGACTTTTTTATCAATATCATGATGCTTCCTGGTTCGCCTTCTGCATTAAAAACTCTTGGCGTTTATCAAACCAAAAACGCATAAAGTCTTCCGTTACTTTTTGTTCTATTTCCACCGCTTCATCGGTTGGACAAAACAAAGAAACCGTAAAGATATTAAACCCTTCTGGGGTAGTGGTAATGCGTACACGTGGCTCTGGACCTGAAATATTAATGTCCAAACGCTTTTCAATCAGGCTGTTGTAACGAATCGCGACTTCATGAAAGTGCTCACTGTATTCTCGAAGCTTACTCAATATATGTTCTTTGATTTCGAACAAATTTACCTCATCAGAATGCCTGGAAATAGAAAAACTGTGCGTGACATAACGCCGCATGTAATTCAAATTTTGGACCGTATGAACTAATAATACGCTATTTGGCACGACCGTTGTTCTACCAGTATAAGCATAACTGCCACCTTTTAAGTCCACTTCAAATAAGGTTGTAGACAACCAATCACTGTCCGTCACTTCCCCTTCGAAATTGGCTACTTTAATCCAATCACCTACTTGATATGGCCGTGTACTGGCTCGATAAAACGCCCCCACAATACAGGCAATAAACTCTTTCGTTGCAATCACCAAAGCCACCATAAAGGCCGCAATGGAAATGGCGATATTTTGTAATTCAGACGACCAAATCAGAATCAGACCAACAACAAACAAGAAATTAAAGGAGTTGTCCGCGGCATTGATTCGTTGACGCTTTTTATCATGATCAATGTGTTGGTTGAGACGAATTGCTCGTTTGGTATAACGTCGAATCAAATACACCAATAAGATTAATGCCAGAGTAAGCACCAGCTCTACATGGTCTGTGATGATGGATAAATCCCATTGAGAAAAATCGAAAGGCATAAAGAGTCACTTCTGTATAGAAGGCGATACTTTAACAATCATTCCTTGTGACAACAATAAAGTATAGACAAGACAAAAATTTATACTGTATATTTGTACAGTATAAATTTTTGTGAGGTGACTTATGTCCGTCATTATTAAATACGTCGTAGAACGCCATGGAATCGAAAAAATGACCTTTACTTCAAAAGCCGAGGCAGACGCTTACGACAAGCTTCTGGATACCGCTGACGCACTAATGCAGATCCTCAATGACAGTCAGCTCATTGAAAATGATCAACTGTGCGAATCACTGTCCATGTACTTAGCTGAACATAAAAACAGTGTCATCGATGCGCTCGGTCCCAAAAAGAAAACGGTCAATAAGAAGAAGCATGATCAAGCGTCACAAACAGAATTGGCACTCAACAAATCGCCGACAACACCAAGCACTGCACTCGAAGACTTGGTCATAGAAACAGATGAAGAACAGCTTTATCAGGAAGAAGGCGGCTCCGACCCATTTGAAGAAAACAACTTTGATGAAAGTCATGCGGCTTAGTTTAAGTCATGCGGCTTAGTTTAAGTCATGCGGCTTAGTTTAAGTCATGCGGCTTAGTTTAAGTCATGCGGCTTAGTTTAAGTCATGCGGCTGAGTTTATCTCATGTCGCTAAATTGATTCATGGGAGACTTAAAGACTCTTAAATCACCCTCATAACCAGAAGTTAAGCCGCATTCTTTGCGGCTTAACTTCTCACACCATGATGTTGTCTGTAAGCTTTACGGCCAAAGACATACAAAATATCACCTAACAATCATGCCTTTTTAAATATATTTGCAAAAAATACGACCAAAAACCGACCAATTTTTCACATTATTGTCAATTTAGTAAATAATAATGACAAAAATCGTTCATTCTTTAGGATAAAGATATGCAGTTTGCCGTCATTCTATTCTTCGCAGTGGTCTTCAGTTTATCTTCCATGTATTACATTTACACTTATCGTGGCAACATTCGCTACACGTGTTGGACGGAATATTTACGTAAAGGCTGGCCGATTTTTGCGCCCATGAATTGCCTGTTATATTTGTTTTCTAACAAGCAAGTGAAACAACCTATTATCGATACGCTGTCGTTTAAAGAACTGGACGAACTGCGTGATAACTGGGAAGTCATCCGAGATGAAGCCCTGGCTCTCCAGCAACAGGGGGATTTAGAAACGATCAACCAACCTGGTTCCGATGCTTATTATGACGTGGGATTTCGTACTTTCCATAAATATGGTTGGCGTAAATTTTATCTAAAGTGGTATGGCTACACGCACACATCCGCGCACAACATGTGCCCTAAAACCACAGAAATTCTCAGTCGAGTGAAAAACATCAATGGCGCCATGTTCGCTTACATGCCCGCCAACTCTGAGCTAACTCGTCACCTTGATCCTGTGGCTTGCTCTTTACGTTATCATTTAGGCTTACAAACACCTAATTCAGAAAACTGCTTTATTAATGTGGATGGCCAAGAATACGCTTGGCAAGATGGCAAAGATTTGTTGTTTGATGAAACCTATTTGCATTTCGTCAAAAACAATACTGAAGAAAGCCGTTTAATTCTGATGTGTGACTTTGATCGTCCAGTGAACTTTTTTGGTAAGGTAATCAATTCTTGCTACAAAATTTTGATGAAGGCTTCTCTTGTCCCCAATACGGCCGACGACAGAAGTGGCATAGCCAATAAAATGTTTAAAACCGTTACCCCCATGCTGCAACGCAGTAAGGAATTGAAAAAAACCAACCGAAAAGCTTATAAGCGCTTAAAGTACACCGTAAACACCTTGCTGTTGCTGATTATTTTTGGGGTAATTGCAGGCGTGATTGAATTTTTCAGTTGGCTGTTTTTCTAACGCAAGAAGGCTGATTTTATCATTAAACAGGCTTGCCTCTGTGAGCCTGTTCTAATAACCAGTCAAAAAACACTTGCGCAGCTGAAGGCAAGGTCACACTTGATTCTTTCACCAAATAAAAAGATTCACTGGCTTCTACTCTCTTCTCAAAAGGGGCAATCAACCGCCCTTGAGCAATGAGATCGGTCACCATAGATGACCTTGCTAACGCAACGCCCTGACCCAATTCCGCCATACGCAGCGTTGAGACTAAGGTATCAAACTGCATGCCTTTGGAAAAATCGACCTTATCTTCACCCATTATATTGAGCCAATAGCCCCAGCCTTCTTCATAGCCAAGAACATGCAGTAAAGTATGATGAGCCAAGTCCGCAATTGAATCTAAGCCAGTGCTCTGTAACAAATCAGGTGAGCAAACGGGCATCAAGCTATCCCATGTAAGACGCTGCGACAACAAACCCTGCCAGTCACCGTGCCCCCAACGGATTTCCATATCTTCTTCAGCATCCCATTCAGCTAACCAAATATGACTCGCGTAACGAATGTCTATATGAGGATACAAAGCCGTAAAATCAGCCAATTTAGGGGCTAACCAATAGCTAAAAAAAGACAAGCTACCACGAATTTTAACGATACTTTGATTATCTGGAGAGAAAATTTCGCTGGTGCCAACAGACAAACGGCTAATGGCATCTTGCACAACAGGGTAATAAGCTCGACCATCTTTGGTCAGGGTCAAGCCACGAGGCAAACGTTGGAAAAGCGCTGTGCCAAGATGACTTTCGAGCAAACGTATGTGCTGACTAACCGCGCCTTGAGTCAGACACAATTCAGTCGCAGCATGGGTAAAATTAAGGTGGCGTGCAGATGCTTCAAAGGTATGCAGCCAATTTAAGGGAGGGAGAGATTTTTGATTCATACTCGGTGCCTAGCAAGTCGCCTTGATCATAAAGAGCAAGGCGACTTTAACCTAAAGCACAGTAGACATAAAGTCTAAGCGCTTATAGCACTTGACCAAGGAAACGCTGTAAGCGTGGGTTATCCGATTCAAAGAAACGCTCTGGCGACTCTTCAAAGACCAACTCCCCATCTTCCATAAAGACGACGCGATCAGCCACTTCACGGGCAAAGCCCATTTCGTGAGTGACAACGACCATGGTCATACCGTCACTGGCAAGACTTTTCATGACATCCAACACTTCCCCAACCATTTCAGGGTCAAGGGCACTGGTTGGCTCATCAAACAACATAATTTTTGGCATCATCGCCAGTGCACGAGCAATGGCAACACGTTGCTGCTGACCACCAGACAAATGCGATGGGTAGTTATTCATACGCTCTGCCAAGCCGACACGTTTCAAAAGTTCACGGCCTTCATTATCCGCTTCTTTCTTAGACTTTTTCAGCACTTTGATCGGCGACAACATGACATTGCCTAAAGCGGTTTTATGCGGAAATAAGTTGAAAGATTGGAACACCATGCCCACTTCTTCACGGACTTTGTTGATGTTGGTTTTCTTGTCAGTCAAGCTCACATCATCAATCAGAATCGTGCCTTCAGAAATGGTTTCCAGTTGGTTCAATGTACGCAAAAAAGTCGATTTACCAGAACCACTTGGCCCAATAATAACCACCACTTCACCGCGCTTGATATCCAAAGACACTTGTTTCAACGCATGACAGCCATTTGGGTAAATTTTGTCGACATTTTCGGCGCGAATAATACGCTCGTCTACTTGCTTAGTCACTGGCTGACAACCTCTTCTCTAGATATTGAATTGCCCAAGATAGCGTACCCGTTAACACCAAGTACAACAGGGCCACCGTAAACCAAACTTCAAAAGGCGCAAAGGTAGAACTCACCACTTCACGACCCGCTTTGGTCAAATCGGTAATCGAAATAACAGACACCAAAGAGGAGTCTTTAATCAAGTTAATAAACTGACCAGCCATCGGTGGCAATGTACGCTTAAACGCCTGTGGCAAAATAACATTCACCATGGCTTGAACATAGTTCATCCCCAAACTGCGGGCGGCTTCCATTTGTCCTGGATGGATCGACTGAATACCTGAACGAACGATCTCAGCAATATAAGCGCCAGTAAAAACAGCTAATGCAGCGACGCCAGCGGTGAACCGGTCCAAACTTAATACCGTACCAATAAAGAAATAGAAGATGAAAATCTGGACCAGAAGCGGCGTACCACGAATCAACTCAATATAGGTAATGGCGAGATAACGTAGCACTGGATTATGAGAAATACGTGCCAGACCGGTAAACAAACCAATAACGACCGCAAAGATCAGCGACACCACAGACAATTTCAGTGTAATCCACAGCCCCCAGGTAATGGGCCCAATGGTCCAACCTGTTTGCTCAGCGACAGCGTCCCCTTCAAATACTAAATCACCATCATAGATCATGGCCTCATCAAAATCCTTAATGATCAAAGGATCAAGACCAATATCGGATTCAATCGTGATGGTATTGGTCGCATCGTCTACATAAGCCGTACCATCAAAAGGTGCCCGAATTTCAGTCGGCTCAGTACTCACAATGTACTGGGGAATACGCTCCCAACGCCAAGTGTAGTCAATGCTTTTACTGGAGGCATAAATACCAAAGCCCAGCCCAATTAGGATCAGCAAAAATAAGCCTTTCCATAAAAGCAGGTGTGATTTATTTTCCATCGATGAGAGGTTCCCCGTCGTGTTTCCAACTTAAATTAAGAATAGGCATCCAAACCTACTAAGACACTAGCAACCTTAACTAAGGTGAATCGCTAGCCGTTATGAAAACAAAAAGTGGCGCTGACAGCGCCACTTTTTATAACAGGTGCGGATTTTACTGGATGTTTTTCATCCATGCATCACTTACGAACCATTTGTTGTAAATTTTATCGTAAGTGCCATCACCTTTAATCTGAGTTAGGTAGTTGTTTAGGAAGTTCATGAAGTCTGGATCACCCTTACGAACGGCCATACCAAGAGGCTCGTATGTAAAAGGAGTATCTAGGTGAACAACCTTAGACGAGTTTTGAGCGGAGTAAACTGAGTTATATGGTAGGTCATAAACAAATGCATCGGCATTACCATTAATCACTTCCAAAGCACCTTCAGACTCTGTTTCAAACAGGTTCAGTTTCGCTTTACTTAGGTATTTCTTCGCCGCGTAATCTGCCGTTGTGCCCAACTTAGTCGCTACTGTGTATTGGCTATTATTCAAATCACGGTAGGACTTAACTTTACCTTCCAGTTTAGGATTCAACAGAATCGTTTGACCAACAATGATGTAGGGGTCAGTAAAGTTAACTTTTAAGTTACGCTCAGCTGTGATGGTCATACCAGAAATGATGATGTCACACTTAGCGGTTAACAACGCGGGAATGATACCGTCCCAAGCGGTGTTACGTAGGTCTACTTTTACACCCATCGCTTTCGCCATTGATTTTGCAATGTCTACGTCAAAGCCAACAATGTTGCCTTTTTTGTCACGCATATCAAAAGGAATGTAACCCGCTTCGAGACACACTTGCAGCTCGCCACGTGTTAGGATTTCATTCAAGGTGGATTTTTCCCAAAGGTTAATGTCTGAAGCAGACGCAACCGTTGCGCTGACCATAGCAGCAAAAGCAATCAATACTTTTTTCATTGTTTCATGTCCCCAATTTAAATTGTGAGTTAAGAAAGACGACTTACTCGAACCTTCCCAACATTTCTTATCATAGTGTTATAACTGGCCGCACATAATACATAAATTCATTTAAACAGTCCTTAGGAAATACAGAATTTCTACCCCGTTAAAATGAGCTTGCGTCCTAGTGCTTCAAGGCAGCTTACCTGCAAGAAGCATTCCGAACAAACTCAAACGCTTGTTTAAGATCAGAAATTAAATCGTCTGTATCTTCAATGCCCACAGAAATACGTATTAATCCCTCAGAAATCCCCAAAGCCTGACGTTCTTCTAACGTGTTTTCCACATGACTCGTGGTTCTTGCAGGGCCATAAATCGTTTCGACGGCCCCCAAGTTACCCGCACAATGCGCATACTGCAATTGAGGCAGTAAACGCGTCACTGTCGCCATACCACCGCAAAGCACAAAACTAACCATAGCACCAAAACCGTGCATCTGCTCACACGCAATTTGATGACCTTTGTGATTTGCTAATCCTGGGTAATTCACAGCCTCCACCATCGGCTCAGTCAGCAAATATTCAGCGATGGCTTGTGCACTTGCCTGTTGCTGACGAATTCGCAAAGCTAAGGTTTTGATACCACGAATAATCAAGTAAGCCGAAAAAGGATCTAACGAAGCACCATTAATTTCGCGATAATGTCTGACTTTCGCCATCAAGGCTTCTGAACCACAGACCAAACCACCCATGGCATCAGCATGACCGCTGAGAAATTTAGTGGCACTGTGAATCACAATATCTACCCCCAAAGCCAACGGGTTTTGATTCAACGGCGTAGCAAAGGTGTTATCTGCCATCACAATAGCACCCGCTTTTTTAGCCGCGGCGGTCAAACGTTTGATATCAACAATTTTAAGCGTTGGGTTGGTGGGGGTTTCCAAATAAAGTACATCGCAGCCTTTGGTAATTTCCGCTTCGATCTGTTCATGGCTATGGGTCTCGCACAACACCACATCCACTCCCACACGAGGTAAAAATTCTTCAAATACTTTATTGGTACCGCCATAGCTGTCTTTGGTGGACACCACACGGCTACCATTTTGTAAAAAGGTATAAAGCGCACTGCTAATGGCAGCCATCCCGGTACTAAAAGCCACAGCCGACTCTGCATTTTCCAAAGAACAGATTTTAGCCTCAAGGGTTTCTACCGTCGGATTGCTCATCCTACTATAAATAAAACCGGGGGCTTTACCTAACGCCACATCATACCAATGATCGATATCTTGATAGCCATAAGCCGCACTCGCGACGATAGGCGTTTGCGTCGCCCGATATGGATGTACTTCTTCTTCACCACCCCATACTGACTTAGTTGCAAGGCCTATTTCTTTCTTCTTTCTCACTCAAACCACCTACTCAATACTGTCACAATTGCATTACCAATAACGCCTACTATAAGTAAGTCATTCGATAAGTAGTAATCATCAAATTCGAGGTTAAGGTCCGATTTTATTAATGGATAAACCTTCTATTGGAATAACACCATTGCACTCTAGTGATGAATCGCCAATCTAAAAAATAAAATATGATAATGATTATCAAAACGGTTATTGTTTTTGAGAAGATCAAGGTTAAAATACCGACGAATGTAAACAATTCTCATAATCAAAAACCTAGGATATGGTAGATGAACTCATTATTCCGCTTAACCCCAATCTCACTGGCTGTCACACTCTCATTGTTTAGCATGATGGGGCATACCGAAGAGATCGGCACGATTGTGGTTGAAGGCGATACAGAAGAACAAAGCTCCACCAGCGACAATTTCTCTTATGTCAGCGATGTGGCACAAACCGCAACGAAATCGGATGAAGAGATAGTCAACATTCCTCGTTCCGTATCCGTTGTCACTCAAGAGCAAATGAACGATCGTGCCCCCATTAGCATTTCGGATGCGTTGCAATACACCCCCAGTATTCAGACTAATTTCTATGGTGAAGACAATAAGCAAGACTGGTTTGTGATTCGCGGATTTAAACAAGCCAATAATGGTTTATATCAGGATGGTACAAGACTGTATTCATCTGGCTTTTACAGCTGGCAAATTGATCCGTTCATGCTGGAGCGTATCGAAATCCTTCGCGGTCCGGCTTCGACGCTAAATGGGCAAACGCCACCTGGAGGAGTCATTAATGTTATCAGTAAACGAGCACAACTGGATGAAGACTTTGGTTCCGTTACTGGATCTATGGGCTCTTACGACCGTAAAGAAATTAATTTAGACGTAAACAAGGTTCTTAACGATAAGATGGCGTTCCGCATGGTGGCCTTAACTCGTGAAAACGGCACCAAGGTGGATGACGTAGATGCAAAACGTACCTTACTCGCGCCTTCTTTAGCCTGGCAAATCAGTGACAAAACAAACTTAACTCTTATGGCCAGCTATCAAAAAGACGATTCTGATCCATACCTACAATTTTTACCAATGGAAGGCACCCTGACTTCTAGTCCAAATGGCACCATTGATTACGATACGGCCCTGGGTAATCCTGATTGGGAAACCTTCCAACGGGAGCAAACCTCGGTAGGCTATGAGCTGGAACACATTTTTAACGACGATTTTAAGTTTCAGCAATCGGCTCGCTTTAGCCACATGGACATTAATTTACGTCAAATGTATTCTTTACAATATTCAGCAGATTCAGCCGAAGCCGCGGCTTTAGATCCAAGTGGAGATAGAGATGTTATTGTTCGTCAAGTATCAACATCCGATGGTTACTCAAATGCGTTTAACATTGACAACCGTTTGATTTTCAATTTCAACACAGGCTCAACAAAACATACTTTGTTGACAGGTGTTGATTTCCAAAGCCTGAATATTAACAATAAAGATTACGCTGCAGATCCTGTAGTTGCAGATGGCAATAGTTCTGTGACCATTCCATCAGTTGGAACTATCCCAAACCCTAACTTCAATGTCTATAACCCCTCTTACAGCAATAATGTTGTATTGCTAAACTCCAGCACATATGCAACGTTAACTGATGATGACTTGGAGACCACCAAGACCAAAAATCGCCAATTAGGTTTTTACCTACAAGATAAAGCCGATATAAGCGATAAGATAACCATCCTAGCAGGTATTCGTTATGACGATGTTAGTAATGAGTCTCATAATCTAGACACAAATACAAAGTCTGACCTAGACATTGAAGAATGGACCAGTAACTTAGGCGCTTCATACTCAATTCGCAACAATCTAGTATCTTATGTTAGTTATGCACAGTCTTTTAACCCTATCATTGCTTTTGATGAAAACAATGACCCGGCCAAACCAGAAAGCGCAGACAGCTATGAAATCGGACTAAAATTCAAACCACATAACTTTGATGGTCAATTTGGTATCGCAGCTTACCAAGTTACTAAAGAAAATCTATCAAGTGGCAGCAGCGGCACTTCAGATTTCAAACAAATTGGTGAGGTTCGTAACCGAGGTATTGAGTTTGAAGCGGTTGCCAACCTTAACCAAGCTTTCACTCTTGTCGGCACATTAAGCTACGTTGACTCTGAAATTACCAAAGATAATAACAGTGCTAAAATTGGTAAAACGCCATCACAAATCGCGAGCAATCTAGCTTCTTTGTGGGGTAATTACCGTTTTATGGATGGCATTTTAGACGGCCTCAAAGTTGGCGCCGGCGTACGCTATATTGGTGAAACTTACGGTGATGATACTGAAACGAACAAATTGCCTTCTTATGCCTTATTTGACGCTATGGCGAACTACCAATGGAACGATTACAAATTCCAGATCATGGTGAAAAACCTATTTGATAAGGAATATATAGCGACTTGTAACTATTTTTGCTATTACGGAGACAGCCGCAACATCATTGCGAGCGTCACTTACGACTGGTAACCCTTAAACCGAGAACACACTGCTTACCAAAGCAGTGTGTTCATTTCTTCGCATGCACATCACGCCAGAATCGTTGCCTAAAACACCCTGCATACATTAGAGTAAATAGCCTCATCCCCTGTTACCGAGAGTCACTTTGCAAAAGAAAAAAGGTTTCGCCACCATCTTCGATGTCGCCAAACACGCTAATGTTGGCAAAACCAGTGTGTCGCGATATTTAAACGGTGAGCAGCATAAATTATCAGAGCAAATGATTGATAAAATCACCCACGCCATCAAGGTGTTGGATTACCGCCCGAATCAGTCTGCTCGCATGTTAAAAGCAGGACAATCAAAGTTGATTGGCTTGCTATTAGCGGATGTGACCAATCCTTATTCCATTGATGTTTTACAAGGCATTGAAAGTGTCTGTCGTCAGCAAGGCTATATGCTGATGGTATGTAACACCGATAATCAGCAAGCTCTACAAGCACAATATTTAAGGCTATTAGAAGCGCACCGCGTTGATGGTTTAATCGTAAACACAGCCGGTATGACATCAGAGCAAGTCACCCACTTTCAAAAACTGAGTTGCCCATTGGTACTAGTAGACAGAATCAACACCTCTCTTCGTTATGACTCAGTAGGTCTGGACAATGATCAAGCCGTGACTCAAGCCTGCCAGCATTTGCTCAATAAATCCTATGATGCCCTATTGGTGATTACAGAATCATTGGAAGTGGAGCCAAGACAAGCACGAGTAGATGCCATAAAAAGCGTCTGTGAACAGCATACAAAACTCGATTACCAAGTGTTTGAAACAGACAAAATGTGTGTCGACTCGATTTCACAAAGCATCACTGCATTCATGGCGAAATTCCCTCAGCACAAAAAAGCCATCTTCACCACCAATGGCGTCGCCATGATGAGCACCGCCAAAGCATTAAAAGCGCTCAAGCTGAACGTTCGTCAAGACATCGGCTTGATCAGCATTGATGACCCAGAATGGGCACAGTTGTTTGAAGGCGGTATCACCGTTATGCGTCAACCCTCAAAAGTGATAGGTCAAACAGCGTGTGAACGCTTACTATGTCGCATTCAGGGCGATCAAGAAGCACCTCAACACTTAACACTTCCTGCTGAACTTATCGTTCGAGAATCGACCTAAAAGGTATGTCTTGAGAGTAAATCCATCTTACTAGGATTGCATATGGAACCGGTTCCATTTATAGTCATTTTTCCAATAATAACGATAATCTAAAAGAGGTTTACCATGTCGAATATTCCAAGTTTTGTCACCATTGGGGAAGCCATGGCCATGTTTGTAGCGGATTCACCAGGCGATTTATCACACGTTAATTCGTTCTCTCGCTCTCTCGCTGGCGCCGAAATCAATGTGGCAATCGGCATAGCTCGACTCGGTATTCCTTCGACCTATATTACCAAAGTGGGCAATGACAGCTTCGGTGATTTCATCAAGCATTCAATTCAGCACGAAAACATTCAAACCAAATACGTACTAGGCAGCGACACAAACGCCACGGGCTTCATGCTTAAATCCAACGTGACGGATGGCAGTGACCCAAAGGTGGAATATTATCGTCGCAACTCGGCGGCTTCGACCTTAAACACCGACGATATTGATAGCGAACTCTTTCATCCGCAACCTCACTTACATCTTACCGGCGTGTCTGTTGCCGTTTCCGAAACACTTCGCCGTGCGGCAAAGAAAACATTGAAACTGGCCAAAGCACAAGGCTGTCGAGTTTCTTTCGATACCAATTTGCGTCCAGCTTTGTGGCCAGATCAAGCGACCATGATTAAAGAGATCAATGATTTTGCCTTTGCTAGTGACATAGTGTTACCCGGTATTGAAGAAGGTGAGATCCTTGCGGGAAGCGATCAACCGGAGGCAATTGCCGACTTTTACTTGAGTCATGGCAGTCAAGCTGTGATAGTAAAACTTGGTAGTCAAGGCGCATACTATAAAACCAACAAAGGTGAATTTGGTACAGTGGCTGGGTTCCCTGTCGATACAGTAGTTGATACGGTAGGGGCTGGAGACAGTTTCGCAGTTGGTGTCATTTCCGCTTTATTGGACGGCCAAGATATTGCTCAAGCGGCACGCCGAGGAAATTTGCTAGGTTCTTTAACCGTACAGGTTCGCGGCGACAGTGAAGGCTTACCAACAAGAGACGTACTGAATCAATTAGAAAAGGTGGATAAACATGAAGCCCAAAGTACTGCTCTATAAACCCCTTCCTAATGACGAACGACAGCGTCTTGCAAGGCACTTTGAAGTCATGGCATTCGATGGTTTTCATGGTCATAATGAAGATGAATTCTTGGCCGCTTTACGAGAAGCAGAAGGCATCCTTGGCGGCTCAGGTATCAAACTATCAACAGAACAACTTGAACAGGCCGTCAATCTTAAAGTCGCTTCCACTATTTCCGTTGGCACAGATCAATATGATTTAAACTATCTTGCACGTCGTAACATCCCTGTGATGCACACCCCTGGCGTACTCAACGAAACCACCGCCGATACTCTGTTTGCTTTGATTATGTGTACTGCCAGACGCGCCGTTGAACTGTCTTGCATGGTAAAAGAAGGTCGCTGGAAACAGACGGTAGGCCCTGAACTCTACGGTACCGATGTACATGGTAAAACACTTGGTATTATTGGTATGGGACGTATTGGCCAAGCGTTAGCAAAGCGAGCCCACTTAGGCTTTGACATGAAAATCCAATACGCCAATCGTCGTCGTAACCCACAAGCCGAACAAACCTACCAAGCCAGTTATATGGACATTGACAACTTGCTTGCCAGCTCTGACTTTGTCTGCGTGATGACACCATTAACAGCAGAAACAGAAGGCATGATTGGTGCTAGAGAATTTGCTTTGATGAAAACCGACAGCATCTTTATCAATGGTTCAAGGGGCAAGGTGATCGATGAATCGGCTTTGATAAAAGCCCTACAAACAAAACAAATTCGCGCCGCGGGATTGGATGTTTTCCAACAAGAACCCTTATCCGCCGATTCTCCGTTATGCCAATTAGACAACGCCGTACTCTTTCCGCACATTGGCTCAGCCACAGTGGAAACGCGCCATAAAATGATTACTTGCGCCGTCAATAACCTTATTCAAGCCATGTCGGGAGATCTCTCACAAAATTGCGCCAATGGTCATTTATTGAAAAATATACGCTAGCGGCTTAATCAGTCATTCACTACTGGCTTTTCTGCGTTAGGAAGTGATTCAAGTCTGAAACTTTTGTGCACACTGTTAGGGATAACTTGCCGCATGCAAGCTAGGCCGAGTACAATCTGAAAAATTTATTTAGCCGTATTTGTAGAAGGAACACTTCTTGACCACCTTAACCAATGCACTACAAGCATTAGCGGAATTTTGCCAGCAGTCTGACGCCTCTACAGCCATCACATTCCATCGTGGCGTTGAACGAGAAGCCTTACGAGTTGACCGTTCAACTGGGCGGATTTCTCATAAGCCACACCCTAAAAGTCTTGGCTCAGCATTGACCCATAGCGCCATTACAACAGACTACTCTGAAGCACTGATGGAGTTCATTACGCAAGTGCACCCTAGTGTGGAAGGGGTTACTCAAGAACTGGAAGACATCCATAACCTCGTTAATCACGAATTAGACCAATTGAATGAGTCTCTCTGGCCTGCCAGTATGCCTTGTTTTTTAGAGAGCAATGAGGATGTACCAATCGCTTATTATGGTGAATCCAACACAGGCAAATTAAAACGAGTCTATCGAGAAGGTCTGTCTAATCGTTATGGTCGAATCATGCAATGCATTGCTGGCATGCATTACAACTTCTCCTTTGATGAGCGTTTTTGGTCTTTCCTTGAGACCTATAAAGGTCATACCAATCTGTCAGCAGCGGATAAACAAAAATTTCAATCTGAGAGTTACTTTGCTCTGATTCGTAATTTTCGACGCCACTCTTGGTTACTTTCACTCCTGTTTGGTGCCTCACCTGCCATTGATGAAAGCTTTTTAAAAGACAAGCCTGACGCCCTTAGCACATTACAAGAAAATACTTGGTTTGGCCCAAAAGCAACGTCTTTAAGAATGAGCGACTTAGGCTATCAAAATAAAGCTCAAGCAGATTTATACGTCTGCTACAACGAAGTAGACACATACATCAGCACCATTAAAAAAGCCTTACAAACCCCTTATCAGAAGTATCAAGACATCGGCATTAAGGTGGATGGCCAATACCGTCAACTTAATAGCAATTTACTACAAATAGAAAATGAATATTACAGCGATATTCGTCCAAAGCGCGTCACCCAGCCCGGTGAACACCCAAGCGCGGCACTGCAATCCAGAGGCGTTGAGTACATCGAAGTCCGTATCATGGACCTGGACCCCAGTTCCCCTATCGGCATGCAAACTTCTACGCTCTACTTTATTGACGTGTTTCTGCTGTATTGTATGTTGCGTGGCGATGAACACTTGGATGCACACGAATGCAATAAATTAAGAGAACTGCAGCAACAAATCGCGTCCCATGGACGAGATCTGGACATGGCATTCGACTTTGGTCACGGGGGAGTGAAACTTCGTGACAAAGCCAACACTGTGATCGAAGCCTTATTGCAAGTGGCACAATTCCTTTCCACTCAAACCAGTAACACGGCTTATCTAGATGCCGTCCAACAACAAGTCGACAAACTAAAAGACGAAGCAAAATTACCATCGGCACAAATGCTTAACCTATGCCAGAGCCACCAAGGTTATCAAAATGCCATGCTTGAATTGTCAAAACAACAACAAGCAGATTGGTTAACGCGCCCTCTTTCAGCCGAAATGACACGCGCGTTCGCCATCAAAGCAGACGCCTCTATTGAGGAACAAAAAGCCATTGAAGCCGCCGATTCCTTGGATTTTGATGACTTCCTAAAAGCGTACCTCACACCACAGTAATCCGGCTTGGAGCAGAATCAAACTCACTTAACAATGATGACTTGATTCTGCTCTGTCGTCCTTTAGCATAATCGCCTTCACCAGCGAACAATGCTATCCCTTGCTCACTCAAACTCATCGAAGATGAATGACAAGTCGTTCATTCACCTTTTACACCAGACAAATGCACAACGACATTGACGTCTCACTCAGGTTTGCTCGCCACAGAGCAACAGAGAAACTCCTCCTAAAAGCGCTTTAATATGCTATAACTTGAAAGGGAGACACTAAAAGACATCAAACTTGAACATGCCCTTAGTTAGAACAAATATTTTATGCTTATCATACAAACAGCTTGGCGACCTATAGCACACAGACTACTTGCACTATTCGCTTCTTTTTTAATCACACACAGTGCTTGGGCACACCCTTCGTTTACGCTTATATTCGATGCTGAAATGTCTGTCATCAATGATGAGAGGCAAGGCACTTATGCACAATTGGCAACCTTGGTTGAGCAACAAAGACAACGAAAAGACAATGTTTTTTTTATTTTTGGCGGGGAAAGCTTAGGGCCTAGTATGTTATCGTCAATGGATCGTGGTTCACATATTATCGATCTATTAAACAGCCTCAGTCCCAACGTGATGGGGGTCTCCAAACGCGAATTCAGCTATCAAGAAGATGAGCTGACATTACGCTCTTACGAAGCCTCGTTTCCTATTGTTTCTAGCAACTTGTATGACCCTCTAACCAATGGCAACCTTGAGGGTCTGAAAACCAACAGTATCCTCCAACAAAATGAGGTTAAACTTGGCTTTTTGTCTATTGTTGATCCTAGCATTGTCCAAAAATACCCTACTGATCGAGTCCAGATTTTGCCCCCTCAAGCCGCCGTGCAAAACACCGCAAAAACGTTAAGGCAGCAAGGCATAGACTTTATTATCTTGCACTACTCATCCTACTCGCCTCAGGTAGATGAATGGCTCGAACAAGGCATCATTGATTTGGCATTATTTGTTGATCAGAACTTCCAGCTGACACCATATTATAATCATCCACACCACCCAAATAATTTCGTCTTGAGTCGAACCGCTTACGCACTGATCTTGGACATAGCGCCGGCTGATACTAAGCACAGTGAATTCAACATTACCAAACAAGAGGTTGATCTGAGAACCTTAGCATCCAAGCCTGATGTATGGTCTCAGGAAATGGATTATGGGAGCCGATTGAACACCTTACTATCGAAAACCATCGGCACTACCAGCACCAACATTAACCTCACCAGACGCGACATAAGAACCACAGAAAATGCTTTTGCCAATTTTGTAGCTGATGTCTTAAAAGACTTCACTGAAGCGGACATCAGTCTGTTAAATAGTGGTACATTACGGGGAAATAAACGCTATCCAGCGGGCAGTCAGCTTTCTATCAAAGACATTCGCGGCATCATACCTTATCGAAATACCATGGTGTTAATCGAAGTCAAAGGGCAACAAATACTAGACGCCTTAGAACATGGTTTATCAGGCTTAGCCACAACCAGCGGACAATTTCTTCAGGTATCGGGAATACAAGTGATCTATAACAGTCGCCAACCGATTGGCAATAGATTAGTCTCAGCGTCATTCAAAGGTAGACCAATCGACCCTATGTTAACCTATAAGTTGGCAACTCTTGATTACCTTAAAAAGGGGGGCGATGGATTTGATATGTTTACTCAGAGCCAACATCTTGATTACAAAAAGCCATCCAGTTTAATCCTATCTGATCTCATACTAGAAAAGGTATACAATGAAAAAATCATTTCCCCCAAAATAGATGGCCGATTACAAGACATACACTAAAAGAAATAGGAGCGTCATTTGCATTGGCCATTTAAAATAACGTTAAACAAGCAATTCAGCCTACTTTTACTCGTGGTCATTGTGCTGTTTATTGCAGTTGGCTATGTGCTGCAAAAAAAGCTTGAAGAAACCCAAAGTATTCTGCACGAACTGTCTAATAACACGCTTCCCTCTATGGCCAATGCCAGCGAAACAGCCATTTTATCGACGGAACTGTTTTTAGCGATTGAGCAACTCACCCAAGCTAATAACCCAGCCGCTCGTCGCATTGCTCAGCAAGAAGTCCAGATCAAAATAAATGAAAGCGCAGATCAAGCGTATAAAGCGAGAAACAACCCCACAGAAGCCCTGCAGCTAAAAAGTCTTCAAGAAGAAGTCAGCCAACTAACACAATTTATTGATCGCAAACTCAACTTAGCTGAACAAATTGCGAACACGTTAGACCATTTAATTCACTTTCAGAGTAATGCCAACCAACATTTACTGCCCAGCCACTACAAAAGTGAGGCGCTTATTCTGTGGCAACTTAACGTTAGTAAAAGCATTGGTCTAGCCTATCAAAGTGCCCATTTGGAACGTCTTAATGAACTGTCTTTACTCGAGAAAAAGGCCAATACCTTATTAGAAACCTTGGACACCTACGCCAAGCAATCGCCACCAAAATTGCAATTATTTTTACAGCAATACAATGATCAATTACGCCTTACCCTAGTCTCAGAACAGGGCTTAATTAGTCTCCAAAAAAGTTACCTGAAAATTGCAGGTCGTACCCGCGGCCGAGAACATTTTATCCGCAAATTGGTCGAGGACTACACCAATGTAAATGATCAATTAGCCTTTAACGAAACTGCTAATGTAAAACAAGAAGTGTTGGATTTAACGAAAGATATCGAAAAACAAAAGAACTGGCTGATTACCGCGTTACTCATCTTTGCCACTATGATCGGCGCGATATTAATGCACTATCGAAGAGTCATTTCTCGACTCAAACGATTGACTAACAAGCTTGAAGACATGGCAACACCAAAGATTGGTCACAATGCTCAAGCTGATGAAATAGACGAGTTGTTCGAAGCATTTGAGCATTTCTCTACCACTATCAAAGATCAAACTCATCGCTTAGAAACGCTATCATTAACCGACAGCTTGACGAAAATTGCCAATCGCCGCGCTTTTGACCAAAAGCTGAAAATCGACCTAGCTACGAACCAGACAACACAAGATAGCCTGTCCATCTTGCTCATCGATATCGATTATTTTAAACAATATAACGATACCTATGGCCACCTTAAAGGCGATGTGGCGTTACAAAAAGTGGCCAGCGTCATACAAGAAACCCTAGGCAATCATGGTCTGGTTGCACGCTACGGTGGCGAAGAATTCGTTGCTATTTTACCGAGCCACGATATTGAAGCGGCTAAAGAAAGAGCACAACAAACCATACAAGCCATCGCCGCAGCCAACATTGAACATAAGAAAAGCCAAGTAGCTGACCATCTGAGTATTAGCCTTGGTCTGGTTACCCAGTCGCAAGGACAAACGGACAATTCAGACACACTAATGAAACAGGCGGATCAAGCCCTTTATCAATCCAAAGCACAAGGACGTAATCAGGCAACACATTACAATGAGTTAAACTAATGCGCTGCGGTTTGACGACGAATCGCTTTCAGTAATAAGACTAAAATCAGCAAAGACAAAGCGCCTAACACCGCCCCGGTGAAACCAACACTTGGTAACCCCATCAAAAAGATAGCCTGACCACCAATTAAAGCACCCGCGCCAATACCCAAATTTATGATGCCCGAATACAGTGACATAATGATGTCCGCCGCACTGCTATCAATTCTAAGCACCCTGATTTGCATGCTTAGTCCGATGATCATCATCGCTGCCCCCCAGCATAAAATAGCTAATATTAACCAAGTAGAATGCTGTACCGTAAAAAACAAACTCAACATACAAAAGGCAACGACAATACTGCTGATCACCAGCATGAGAGTGTTCGCTCGATCACCTAATTGACTAAATAGAATACTGCCAAAAATACCTGAAACACCAAAAAGTAAAAGAATCAGCGTCGTAAAATGCTCACTCACCAAACCTATCTGCTGAAGAAAAGGCTCAATGTAACTATATGCTGTGTAGTGTGCTGAAAAAATCACAAAGATAAATGCATACATTCCTAACAGAATGCGATTCTTTAAAATTTCAGGGACTTTGCTCAAAGAACCGGAAAACAAACTTGGCAACTTTGGCAGCATACTAAACAAAACCACAGCCACCACGATCGCAATCGCAGTAATCACGGCAAAGGTCATCCGCCATCCCAACAATTGCCCGATGATGCGTCCCACAGGCACACCTAGTACCATGGCCAAGCCGGTTCCGGTGGCTAACACACTGAGCGCAAAGGTTTCCTTCCCTGGTGGCGCAACACGAATCGCAATCGATGCGGTGATGGACCAAAAGATCGCATGCGCAAAAGCAATACCAATCCGACTGACCAGCAAAGCACTGTAGTTCCATGCAAATACGGTTAGCAAATGACTGACAATAAAGAGCACAAAGAGACTTAACAATAAGGTTTTACGCTCAAAGTTGCGTGTGAGCAGCATCATGGGCAAAGACATGACCGCAACGATCCAAGCGTAAATCGTCAGCATCCAACCCACTTGAGCAGGTGCGATGGCGAAACTATCGGCAATGTCTGACAATAGGCCCACGGGCACAAATTCCGTGGTATTAAAGATAAACGCACTGAAGCCCAGAATAAAGACACGTACATATTGGACACGGCGGGAAACCGTTTCCTCTAGAGGGGGAATCGTAGTCATATTAATGTATGAAAAAACCTATCGAGACGTAAGTGCAAATGAGGCGCTCATTGTCCATTTTTTCAGCAACAATGAAACCGATAAAATATGAATTTTTATGGCATTTTTTAATTCAATCCAGCCCACCATCAAGCCCTTCTTAATAAGTCGTTTTTTAAGCGCTATTTAAGAGGACTTTCGATCTGCCATTAATGACCAGAAAGCTTCCACCATCGGGTTTTTAAGATTTTTTTGTAGCGTAAACAAACCAATATCATAAGGCTCTAATTCTGGCTGAACTGGCCAGATTTTCACCCTATCTTGCAGAGGACTGTTGTCCAACACAATTTTCGGCACCACACCAATGCCGAACCCCAAACTGACCATGCTCACAATGGCCTCGTTCCCTGCGACTTGAGCATAAATTTTAGGGCTAATATTTTGCAGATAAAACCAATCATCAATGCGATTACGAGATACGCCCGCTTCGGACAAAATCATCGGCACGTTTGCCCATGCTTCTGCAGAATCTGGTGGGGTCATAGGGACACTTGGCAAATGCTGCTCATTTGGTGCAATAAACACCAAAGGAGAAAAGCTAATGCCTTTAAAGGCTAAACTACGAGGCATATTGTTAGGTCGAGCAGCGATGGTTAAATCTTCTTTGCCATCCAGAATACGAGCAATGGCCTCATCCGGATCGCCAGTATGAAGTTTAATCTCGATGCCTGGATGCACTTGACGAAAGCGATTCAGCAATTCAAACAAAAAGCTGTAACTGGCCGTTACCGAACAATAAATACTGATCTCTCCATGCAATTGATCGGAATTGTCTAATAGTTCATGGCGAATCAAGCGCCACTGACTGCTCGCCTCTCGGGCATACATCAAAAACTTTTTCCCTTCTTGCGTGAGCGTCACAGTGCGATTATCTCGCGCAAATAAAGCAACGCCCACCTCGTCCTCAAGCTGACGAATATTTCGAGATAAAGCAGATATACTGATATGACACTCTTCGCTGGCTCGTCCAAAATGCAGGCTTTCAGCCAACGCTAAAAAGTGTTTAATGGCTTTAATATTCAATCTAACTCACACATTCATAGATGATTAAACCACCATCATACCGTCACGTTGCAAAAAATGGGATACTGTATTGCAAATATATCAATTTACGAAAAGATATCGATCCATTAAAGTCACTGCCATCGGTTACTAATTTTTTCAGCTTGGTAACAAACATTTCATATCTGTGTGTCTTCATCACGGATACCAACACAACAATTTAGGAAAGGCTTATCATGGCTAACTATTTCAATACCTTGCCGCTACGCGAGCAATTAGAACAACTAGGCAAATGTCGTTTCATGGACAGCTCTGAGTTTGCTGACGGCGTCGATGCGCTTAAAGGCAAAAAAATGGTTGTTATTGGTTGTGGTGCTCAAGGTCTAAACCAAGGCTTGAACCTACGTGATTCAGGTTTAGACGTGTCTTACGCTTTGCGTCCAGAAGCGATTGCTCAAAAACGTCAGTCTTGGAAAAATGCCACTGAAAACGGTTTCGTTGTGGGCACTTACGAAGATTTGATCCCAACAGCAGATGTGGTTTTGAACCTTACTCCTGATAAACAACACACGCCTGTTGTGAAAGCGGTTATGCCTCTTATGAAGCAAGGCGCTTGCCTATCTTACTCTCACGGTTTCAACATCGTAGAAGAAGGCATGCAAATCCGTGAAGATCTAACGGTCATCATGGTTGCCCCTAAGTGCCCAGGTTCTGAAGTTCGCGCTGAATACGTTCGTGGTTTTGGTGTTCCAACACTGATCGCTGTTCACGAAGACAACGACCCTAAAGGTGAAGGTCTTGCCCTAGCAAAAGCTTACGCGGTTGGTACTGGCGGTCATAAAGCAGGCGTTCTTATGTCTTCTTTCATCGCGGAAGTAAAATCTGACCTTATGGGTGAGCAAACTATCCTTTGTGGTATGTTACAAACAGGTTCTATCCTTTGCTTCGACAAAATGGTTGAAGAAGGCATCGACGCAGGTTACGCCTCTAAATTGATCCAATTTGGTTGGGAAACGATTACAGAAGCCTTGAAATACGGCGGCGTGACCAACATGCTAGATCGTCTTTCTAACCCAGCTAAGATCAAAGCATTCGATCTTTCTGAAGAGCTTAAAGTGATCATGCGTCCTCTATACAACAAGCACCAAGACGACATCATCGACGGTACTTTCTCTCGCGTGATGATGGAAGACTGGGCGAACGATGACAAAAACCTTCTAGGGTGGCGTGCAGAAACGGCTGAAACCAACTTCGAAAAAACACCTGCTGGCGATGTTGAAATCTCTGAGCAAGAGTTCTTCGACAATGGCATCTTGATGGTGGCTATGGTGAAAGCGGGTGTTGAGCTTGCGTTTGAAACCATGACGGCTGCTGGCATCATTGCAGAGTCTGCTTACTACGAATCTCTACATGAAACACCACTTATCGCGAACACCATTGCTCGTAAGAAACTTTACGAAATGAACGCGACAATCTCTGATACGGCTGAATACGGTTGTTACCTATACAACCACGCTTGCCTACCGCTACTAGGCGACTTCATGAAAGACATCAAAACCGACGTTATCGGTAAAGGTCTTTCTGTAGAAGACAACGGCGTTGACAACGCACGCTTGATCGAAGTAAACGAAGCGCTTCGCAGCCACCCAGTGGAAGCAATTGGTTCTGTTCTTCGCGGCCATATGGCGGATATGAAGAAAATCGTTTAATACCACGATTATTGCGTTAATAGCTCGTAACTTCGTGCTTTAACCTCAAGAAGCCGAGATTGTTTGTATAAAATAATCTCGGCTTTTTTATTTTTCGCTTTCTTTGTATAGGTAAAATCCCATGGATAAGACAACTCGCTTAGGCTCTATTCAATTAGAAAAGGCAACCGTGAACTTTGATGATCGCTTCACGCTAAGCGAGATTGATTGGACCATTGAGCAAAATCAACATTGGGTGATTACTGGCACCAATGGCTCAGGTAAGTCTGCCCTTGCGGCTGTGCTTGCTGGTGTGGGTGACATTGAAAACGGCACGATCTCGAATCTACCAACCAAGGTTGGCTTGGTATCGTTTGAAGCCCAAGCGGAACTGATTGCCAAAGAATTGAAAAAAGACGATGCCGACATAATGGATGTCATCGCCATCGGCACACCGGTTGAAGAAATGATCTTCGACCATTGCCAAGACCCAGAACTGGCTAAAACCTTAGTGGATAAATTTGGTCTAACGCCCCTGCTCGACCGTGCATTCCGTAAACTGTCTACGGGCGAAACCCGCAAAGTTATGCTGATTCGCGCTTTGTCTAGCAAGCCCGATTTATTGATTTTAGACGAGCCATTCGACGGTTTAGACGTGGACACCCTTGCCATGTTGCAAGCACATTTAGCATCCATCATAGACACCACCCCCATGGTGTTGGTATTAAACCGCTTTGATGAAATGCCTGACTTCATTACTCATATTGCCTATGTTGATCATGGACGTTTGGCACTGACAGTAGACAAAAACGACGAAAATGCCTTCAACGAGCTTTACCAACTATTGCATTTGAAAACGACTGACCTAAGTGTGCCAGAGGCCGATCCCGCCAACACACTGCCAGCGCTCGACCCAAGCCAGCCGTTGGTCAAACTCAACCAAGCGACCATCAAATACGGCGAGACTGTGATTGTTGATAAACTGGATTGGACCATTGAAAAAGGACAACATTGGCAACTTAGTGGCCCGAACGGCAGCGGCAAAACGGGTGTGCTGTCTCTTATTACCGGTGATCATCCACAGTGTTATGTAAATGATATTTTCGTCTTCGGTTTTCAACGAGGTAACGGTGAAAGCATCTGGCAGATCAAGCAGTTTATCGGCTATGTTTCTACCGCTTTGCAATGGGAATACCGCGTCAGCACCAGTTGCCGTAACGTCATTATTTCTGGCTTTTACGACAGCATCGGCATGTACACCAAGTCGTCCGACAAGCAAAAGAAAATCGCCGACCAATGGCTTACTTTATTAGGCATGAATGATCGAGCAGATCAACCGTTTAACAAGCTGTCCTACGGCGACCAACGTTTGCTACTCATCGCTCGCGCCATGGTCAAACACCCGCCATTATTGATATTAGACGAACCCTGCCTGGGTTTGGACGACATGAACCGTCAACTGGTCCTGGCGTTAATTGAAAAAATCTGCCAAGGCTCAGAAACCACCGTACTGTACGTCAACCATCATACGGAAGACCGAATTAACGGCATAGAGAACTACTTGGGGTTGAAGAAGAACTAGGTTCACAGCTTCCAAAAACGAAAAAGCCAACTCAAGGAGTTGGCTTTTTCAATAATGGAAGCGATTTAAGGAAGATAAATGCCCACATTGCTGTAGCCTTTACCAAGCAGATAAGAGGCATGGATTCGGCTCATTACGCCTTTACCACAGTAGAATAAGTGAGTCGTATCCGCTGGCATGTCAGCCCATCCTGACTCTAATGCAAAGAAAGGAATGGCTTTAACAGGACGTCCACTGACTTTTAATGGCCTTCTTTCTGCCTCATCAGGATGACGAATGTCTATGATGACTTCATCACCAACTGGCATGCGTACCACAGGCACTTCACCTTGGTACTGTTTCTCCACATCGTCCATCACATTTTGAATCGACATCACTCTCGCATCTTCCACCGCCTTTTCTAGTACAGCAAAATCAAACTTGCCTTCTTCACGCTCAATACGATGCATTTTGGCTCGCGTGGTCGGCTTAACTGAAATCACACCGCAAAACTCTGGCATGCTAGCGGCAAACGGCGCAGTACCAATCTCGATTGCTTTATTTATGATTTCTTGCTTGTTAGACGTGATAAGAGGACGAATCACTAACTCATCTGTCACTTGATCGATGACTTTTAAATTAATGAGCGTTTGACTGGAAACCTGCGCAACACTTTCACCGGTTACCAAAGCTTTAGCACCAACCCCCGCCATGACTTCTGACGCCGCTCGTAGCATCATACGTTTCAACACCACACCCATTTCAGAGTTATCAACCTTGGTCAGAATCTCACCAACAACGGCTTCAAATGGAATGGTAATGAACTTAACATTTAACGAGGATCCGTATTTTTCCCAAATGTAATTCGAGACTTGTTTTACACCAATTTCATGGGCATCACCGCCAAGGTTGAAAAAGCAAAAATGCGTTTTAAGCCCGCGACTCATTGTCAGATAAGAACTCACGGTTGAATCAAAACCGCCAGAAATTAACGATAAAACAGAATCCTGCGACCCTAATGGGTAACCGCCTAGGCCTTCAACGCGTTGCTCAATCATCCAGACTCGATTATCACGAATATCAATTGGCACTAACACATCTGGATCTTTTAAGCGCACACCCAAGGCACCACTTTTGGCTTTTAGACACCCACCAATATAACGCTCAGCTTCAACAGAAGAAAAATCATGCTTACCAACACGTTTTACTCTCACGGCAAACACGGCGTCTTTTAGATCTGCCGCATAAGAAGATAACGCCTCATCGACAATGTTATCTAAAGTCGTTAGAGGAAACTCTCTGACAAACTGAAAATGAGCAATACCAGCGACACGAGAAAGCGCATCCGTAAAATCCTCACGCAACTCATCACGAGTAGACAATACTTCGATGAAGTCCCAGTTTCCTGCGACCACCACCTCCGAGTCATATTTCTTTAACACCAACTTGAGATTATGTCTCAACTGTTTGATGAATGCTTTTCTGACAGGACGACTTTTGATGGTAATTTCAGGGAAGAACTTAACGATAAATTTCATAGAGCTTGCGGGTAAAATACCAAGTGGTTAAAAAGAGAGCGCATTATAAAGAAAAGGACAGGGATACGAAAACTTTATATTTGCACCAAAAAGCAACACCGATCATTTTTATGGTCAATATTGGTGCATTATGATCATATCGCGCCCTTTAAGGGGTCACCATTCTGTGCACAAAAAATAAACTACACCTCTATCCATATGTTTTTTATAGTTTTTTTTATTCGCACAAACTTCTGGCACAGCTTGTGCTTTATATTGGGGAAATCGTGCTTTGCATTGAAGCACTATCAAACGAAAAGCTATTTTGCTTTAACAACGACTGGAGAATAACTATGTCAGACAAGACCCTTGCCTTGATTGCCGAGCATGACGCGAAGTGGGTTGACCTTCGTTTTACTGATTTTAAAGGTAAAGAACAGCACGTTTCGATTCCGGCTGTTACTGTTGATGAAGAGTTCTTTGAAAATGGCCAAATGTTTGATGGTTCTTCCATCGCTGGCTGGAAAGGCATTAACGAATCAGACATGATCATGATGCCACAAGATGATACTGCAATCATCGATCCTTTCACTGAAGAGCCTACGATTATTGTTCGTTGTAACATCATCGAGCCTTCTACTATGCAAGGTTATGACCGTGACCCACGTTCTGTTGCATTGCGTGCTGAAGAGTTCCTAAAATCAACAGGCCTTGGCGACACCGCTTTCTTCGGTCCTGAGCCAGAGTTCTTCGTATTTGATGACGTTCGCTGGAAAGCTGACATGTCTGGTTGTTCTGTCGAAATCAATGCAGAAGAAGCCGCTTGGGCGTCTAACTCTAAAATCGAAGGCGGTAACATGGGCCACCGCCCTACCGTTAAAGGCGGTTACTTCCCAGTACCACCAGTAGATTCTCATCACGACCTACGTGCTGCAATGTGTGGTGCGATGGAGACAATGGGACTAGAGATCGAAGTTCACCACCATGAAGTAGCAACCGCTGGTCAAAACGAAATCGGTGTTAAATTTAACACTATGGTTAAGAAAGCCGATGAAGTTCAGATTCTTAAGTACTGCACGCACAACGTCGCTCACGCTTACGGTAAAACAGCGACTTTCATGCCAAAACCAATCGTTGGCGATAACGGTTCTGGCATGCACGTTCACCAATCTTTCTGGAAAGATGGCGTAAACCAATTTGCTGGTGACCAATACGCAGGCTTGTCTGAAATGGCGCTGTACTACATCGGCGGTATCATCAAGCACGCGAAAGCATTGAACGCATTTACGAATGCTTCAACCAACTCTTACAAGCGTCTTGTTCCTGGTTTCGAAGCACCAGTTATGTTGGCTTACTCTGCACGTAACCGTTCTGCTTCTATCCGTATTCCATACGTTGCAAGCCCTAAAGGTAAGCGTATTGAAGCTCGTTTCCCTGATCCAACCGCTAACCCATACTTAGCTTTCGCTGCTATGTTGATGGCTGGCCTTGACGGTATCAAAAACAAAATCCACCCTGGCGATGCAGCTGACAAAGATCTTTACGACTTGCCAGCAGAAGAAGCTTTGGCTATTCCACAAGTTGCGGGTAGCCTAGAAGAAGCGCTTAAGTGCCTAGACGAAGACCGTGAGTTCTTAACTCAAGGTGGCGTATTCTCTGATGATATGATCGATGCTTACATTGACCTGAAAACAGAAGAAGCATTGCGCGTTTCTATGACAACTCACCCTGTAGAATTCGACCTTTACTACAGCGTTTAATTCGCCATAACTGCTGAATTTAAAAGCCCCGACACAGATCGGGGCTTTTTTTTGCACTAGAAAATTCCACCCTCTTTAAATGCACTATAATTGTGCAAACATCCCAGACATGAAAAATAAAAGACTTGATAAATAAGCGGTTTTGGATTGCCCAATGTTGGTTCGTTTTTTGCAGTTAGATTAAGGTCAGAAAAGAGGCGATGAGTGTGTACAGTTTATTAATAGATCATTTATCCACAGCCGTGGTTGAATTAAACAGTAAGTTAGGGATTGAGTACCTTAATCCAGCCGCCGAAATGCTATTAGCGGTCAGTCGTCGTCGCATCTATGGAAATGACTTAAGTGCCGCCTTTCGTGAAGGTGAAGAAAGTATTGAAGCCTTAATGTCAGCCATCGAATCCGGCCACCCTTTCACTAAACGCGAAGCCGAAATTGAATGCAGCAACGGTAAAAAATTATTTTGTGACTACACGGTCACCCCAGTAATGGGCTCTTCCAATTCTACCGAAAGCCTAATTATTGAACTTTACCCAAGAGACAGAATGAAGCGCATCTCGAAAGAAGATGAGATCATTGCCAATCACGAGACCAGTAAAGAATTAGTACGAGGCTTAGCTCACGAAATCAAAAACCCATTAGGTGGCATCCGCGGTGCGGCGCAATTGATCAGTCGAGCCTTCACAGATGAAGCCTTAAAAGATTACACCCAAGTCATTATCGAGGAATCAGACCGATTACGAGACTTGGTCGATCGCTTACTTGGACCACGCCAACTGCCCAAGAATAAAGAGCTCAATATTCACAAAGTCATTGAGCGCGTTAGACAATTGATTTCCGTTGAAACCGACAATCAAATTAAACTTATTCGAGACTATGATCCGAGCATTCCTGATCTAGTCGGCGATGAATCTCAGTTAATACAAGCCTTACTGAACATTACTCGAAATGCCATGCAAGCCTTAATGGCTGATGACAGCAATCACAACAAAACCATTCAAATCGTGACGCGCACCTTACGCCAATTCACTATCGGCTCAAAACGTCACCGTTTAGTCTGCAAAATCAGCATCATTGATAATGGCCCAGGCATTCCAGACAACATCTTAAACACCTTATTTTACCCCATGGTCAGTGGCCGCGCCGACGGCACAGGACTAGGTCTATCCATCGCCCAGTCAGTGATCCACCAACATCATGGCATTGTGGAATGCAACAGCGAACCACAACACACAGAATTCAACATATTAATACCCATTGAGACGACAGTCCAAGAGCAGGAGAAACACTTATGACAACTGAAGAAACCGTATGGATTGTTGATGATGACCGCTCCATTCGCTGGGTTTTAGAGAAAACACTAGAACAAGAAGGCATTCAATGTCGTCTGTTTGATTCTGCTGAAAACCTAGTACACATGATTGACAAAGAGCAGCCCAACGCCATCATCAGTGACATTCGTATGCCAGGAATGGACGGTTTAAAACTGCTTGAAAAACTGCAAAGTGACTACCCTTATTTGCCTGTCATCATTATGACGGCACACTCAGACTTGGAAAGTGCTGTAGCCTCTTACCAAGGCGGTGCCTTTGAATATTTACCGAAGCCGTTTGACGTAGAAGAAGCGGTTAGCTTAGTTAAACGCGCCATGCTCCACCATAAAAACGCCATGCCCAGCACAGAGGACATGGAAGAAGAAGTCGAACAACAAGTCGATAAAGAAATCATTGGTGAAGCCCCTGCGATGCAGGAAGTCTTTCGTGCTATTGGCCGTTTAGCGAATTCCAACATTACCGTACTGATTAACGGTGAATCCGGTACGGGTAAAGAATTGGTCGCCCAAGCTTTGCATACCCACAGCCCAAGAGCCGCCAACCCTTTTATCGCGTTAAATATGGCCGCCATCCCACATGATTTGATTGAATCAGAACTGTTTGGTCATGAAAAAGGGGCATTTACCGGAGCAAACACACAACGACGCGGTCGCTTTGAACAAGCCAATGGCGGCACATTATTTCTAGATGAGATCGGTGACATGCCGGCTGAAACGCAAACTCGCTTATTGCGTGTTCTAGCCGATGGCGAGTTTTATCGTGTCGGCGGCCATACGCCGGTTAAAGTGGATGTGCGTATCATTGCCGCCACACACCAAGACCTCGAAACCTTGGTACAGAAAGGCTCCTTCCGTGAGGATTTGTTCCACCGTTTAAATGTCATCCGCGTCCACTTGCCTAAACTGGCTGAGCGTCGTGAAGACATTCCAAAGTTAGCTCGTCACTTCCTAAGTCGCGCTGCCGAAGAACTGTCAGTTGAACCGAAACAGCTCACAAAAGAAACGGAAAACTATCTTACTCAGCTAGACTGGCCTGGCAATGTTCGCCAATTGGAAAACACTTGCCGCTGGTTGATTGTCATGGCATCGGGTCGTGAAGTTTTGGTCGAAGATTTACCGCCAGAACTGTTAACCGCAGTTCCGAATGAACAACCCTTCTCTTCTTGGGAAGAAGCGTTGAAAAATTGGGTAGACAACACCTTGGCCACAGGCCAAAAAGGCATCCTTGATCAAGCCGTACCAAAATTCGAACGCATTATGATCGAAACAGCACTTGCTCATACTGGTGGCCGCCGCCGTGACGCATCGTTGTTGCTTGGCTGGGGGCGCAATACCCTGACTCGTAAAATCAAAGAACTCAACATAGATCATGCAGAACAAGATGACGAGTAACTCACTCTAAACCAACAAACAAGGCCAGTTACGTCAGGGTGACTGGCCTCTTCTTATCTTCAAGCCAATTTAAACTTGCTTTTCCAGCCACAATCCCATACTAATTAAGGATAAGCTTTGTACACTAAAAATAGGGAAAACTTATATGTATCCAACACTTCAGTCAATGGGCGTCACCAGTATTCAAGACATTGAAAAATTCACTCTACGCTATGAAGCAGGCCATGACGTTTTAAAAATCTATTACCGTCGAGAAAAAGGCTCTTTGTTACCTAAGAGTAAAAAATTCAAGTTTGGTCGCTCAACAAAAACAGTATTAGCTGATGGTGGTCAACAAACCTACCGCCAGGTACAAGAGCCTTCTCTTATTGTCCTAAGAGCCATGGAAGAGCTAGAACAAATCGTTGGTAAACAGCACGAAAGCAAAGCCTCTAAAGATGATCTCATCAAAGAACTAGAACATCTTGAAAAAGTCGTTAACAGCAAAATTAACGAAATCAAAGAAAAAATTGATGCTATGTCATAAGGCTCCACTTGAGTCTTAACTGCCCATTGGCTGAGGCACTAAGCCCAGCCAATACTGGCTCATATCAGTCATTCTCGCTACAATTCACTTCCTTTCTCCAACGTTTGTTACTGGTCTATCATGAAACTCATAACCTCCACGACTGAACTTGCCAACATCCTTCAACAAGGTGGTGTGGTTGCTTATCCTACTGAAGCGGTTTGGGGGCTAGGATGCGATCCATTTAATCAAGCGGCAGTGCAGCGAATCTTAACGTTAAAATCTCGACCAGAAGCCAAGGGCTTAATTCTCATTGCTGGCGAACCTTCTCAGCTACAACCTTGGATGAATACCTTGTCAGAAGAGGCCACACAACGCTTAATCAGCACAACACAACGTCCAACCTCATGGGTAGTCCCAGACACTCAAATCACACCAAGTTGGGTACGCGGTGAGCACCAGAGCGTTGCAATCAGACTGACACAACACCAGCCAGTACAAAGGCTTTGCCATGCATTTGGTGGTGTCATGGTATCCACCTCCGCCAATCCAGCAGGACTTGAACCAGCCATGACATCAGCAGAGGTTAATCATTACTTTGGCGATCAGATCGATGCTATTTACCAAGCACCGCTAGGACAAGCCGACCAACCCTCTCAAGTTAAAGACATAATGACAGGTGAGTTATTTAGAGCGTGAGAAGACTGCTTGATAATTCTGTTGAAAACTCAAACAGTTATTCACATCCATAAAAAAACGACGCCTTGTGCATAACAAGACGTCGTTTTTATTGACACTTATTGAACTCAGTGACCGCCTAAATAAGCTTCTCTTACTTCAGGGTTCACTAACAACTCATCACCGGTTCCAGACATACGAATCTCACCATTCACCATCACATAACCACGATCAGCCAGCTTCAGAGCATGGTTAGCATTCTGCTCCACTAGGAAAATGGTCATGCCAGTACTGGCAACGTCTTTCAGAATCTCGAAGATTTGTTTCACAATAATGGGCGCCAAACCAAGGCTAGGCTCATCCAGCAGCAGCAGCTTTGGACGACTCATCAAGGCTCGGGCAATCGCTAACATTTGCTGCTCACCACCAGACATAGTAGAGGCGCGTTGATTACGACGCTCTTCCAAACGTGGAAATAAGTCAAACATCTTCCGCATGTCTTCTTCCGCATGGTCCATGCCAATAGGAATGGTACCCATGAGCAGATTTTCTTCCACCGTCATCCCAGGGAAGATTCGACGACCTTCTGGCGATTGTGCCAAACCATGCGAAGCCACATAGTGTGACGACTTTTTGGAGATGTCTTCGCCGCGATAAATAATCTCACCAGACGAAATCCTTGGCTGACCAAATATCGACATCAGCAAAGTCGATTTACCCGCCCCGTTCGCTCCAATTAGCGTAACGATTTCCCCTTCGTTTACTGACAAAGAAACTTTCTTCAGAGCTTGAATTGGACCGTAATGAACATCAACCTCTTTAAATTCCATCAAGCTGCTCATAACGTCACCTCTTCACCTTCTTCTGCTCCCAAGTAAGCCGCGATGACTTTTGGATTCGACTTAATATCCTCAGGACCACCTTTTGCAATCACTTCGCCATGATCCAGTACCACAATGTAATCTGAAATATTCATGACCATGCCCATGTCATGCTCAATCAACAATACCGTGGTATTGTGTTGGTCACGCAAAACACGAATCATCTTAGTTAAGGCTTCTGTCTCAGAAGGGTTAAGGCCCGCTGCAGGCTCATCCAAACAAACGATTTCTGGATTGGTACACATGGCACGCGCAATCTCCAAACGACGTTGCTGACCATAGGAAAGCTCTCCAGCCAAGCGATTGGCAAAATCTTTCAGGTCCACTACGCCAAGCCAATAAAAAGCGCGCTCCAGCGCCTCTTCTTCTGACTTTTTATAGGCTTTCGTATTTAAAATACCCGCGATCAAACTGCGATTGGCACGCATGTGTTGCGCCACCAACAGGTTCTCAACCACCGACATTTCTTTAAACAAACGTATGTTCTGGAAAGTACGCGACAAACCAGCACGATTGACCAAGTGCGAACCACCAAACATCTTGTATTTAAGACGCTTCGCAAAAGCGATAGGATTCACAAAGTCACTCGCTTGGAACGGTTCCCCCAAGACTTGAATCACACTGGTGGTTTTACCACAAGCCTCCAACATAATGTTGCCGCCAGTGGCTTTATAGAAACCAGTCAGACAGTTAAAGACCGTGGTTTTACCAGCACCATTTGGACCAATTAATGCTGACACCGAACCACGTTTAATTTCAAAATTCACGTCATTCAACGCTTTAATGCCGCCAAAATGCATGACCAGATTGTCTACTTTTAAGATACTGTCTTGGCTCATTTTACATTCCCCTCACGCTGCTCTACACCAGTACGAGTCATACGCACTAGACCACGAGGTTTCCAAATCATCATTAATACCATCAACATACCGAAAGCAAGCACACGATAGTCAGCAAACTCCCTCAATAATTCAGGCGCAACGGTTAGAACAAAGGCGGCAATCACCACACCCAAGGTCGACCCCATGCCACCTAATACCACAATGGCCAAAATCAATGCCGATTCAAAGAAAGTAAAGGAAGAAGGGTTAACAAAGCCCTGATAAGTGGCAAAGAATACCCCAGCCAAACCACCCGTTGACGCACCGATCATAAAAGCAGACAGTTTCACCAACACATGATTTAACCCCAATGAACGACATGCTATTTCATCTTCACGCAAGGCTTCCCAAGCACGACCAATGGGCATTTTGGTGAGGCGTTTTTTCACGTACAGAACCCCTAACACCACCAACAACAACACCAAATAAATAAAGATATATTTATAAGCAGAGCTGTAAGGGATACCAAAGAATTCATGGAAAGGCACATGACCTTCACTAGCGCGACGCTTAAACTCCATACCAAAAAAGGTTGGCAAAGGCGCGTTCATACCATTAGGGCCTTGCGTCAGTTCCGTCCAGTTGGTTAATACCAAACGAATGATTTCACCAAAGCCCAGAGTAACAATCGCCAAGTAGTCACCATGCATACGCAACACAGGAAAGCCGAGTATGGCCCCAAATATGGCCGCAATAATGGCGGCAATAGGCAGCATAGACCAAAAGCCTAGTCCTAGATGCTCATAGCCCAACGCCAATCCATAGGCACCAATGGCATAAAACCCCACAAAACCCAAATCCAATAGCCCAGCAAGACCAACCACTATGTTCAAGCCAAGACCCAATAAGACATAAATCAGTCCTAAAATCACCACGGTTAAAATATACTTCGAAGCAATAAAGGGCACGAGCAAAGCAATGACAATGGTCAGAGGAATAATCCAACGTAATTTGGATTTATGACCAGGCAGCAACACGTGCACACCTTCATCTTTTGAACTGTGTTTGTATAAGAAGGCAGCGCCTTTTGATGTTTGAAAAAAGACGGATGCCGCCAAACGCCCGGCCATCACTGTCAATACAATCCACATCAGACGTTCTGGTTCTGCATTAAAGTCATAACCATCCAACACAATACCGACAATGGGACCAAAGACGATGAGCGCCAGTAACCCTGCAATAACGGCATCTATTACACTTTTTTTGTAATTAATACTTACCACGGCTTGGCTCATTACACCTTCTCCACTTCAGGTTTACCCAACAGGCCACTTGGACGGAAGATCAAGATAATGACCAGCAAAGAGAAAGAGAAAACGTCTTTATAATCTGAGCTAATCAAGCCAGCAAACAAGGCTTCAGATAGGCCGAGAATGATGCCGCCTAACATAGCGCCAGGCAACGAACCAATGCCACCTAACACGGCAGCGGTAAAGGCTTTAATACCAATAATAAAACCTACATAGAAATCAAAACCACCATAATCAAGCGTGACCAATACCCCTGCTAAGGCGGCCATAGTGGCACCAATAACAAACACAGTGGAAATAATCTTATCGGTGTCGATGCCCAAAATAGACGCCATTTTCGGGTCTTGTTGAGTCGCACGACACATACGACCTAATTTGGTTTTCTGGATGATGTAGGTCAGTACGCCCATACCAATAAAGGAAGCACACAAAATAAACAGCTTCATATAGGTCAGCTGAACAAAGCCATCCCCCACATCAAAACGAATCGCACCAGACAATAATGTTGGTACCCCTTGCTGTTTTGCACCTTGACTGATTTGCACATAGTTCTGCAATATCAGCGACATACCGATGGCTGAAATTAAAATAGAAAGACGACTAGAACCTCGCAAAGGACGATAAGCCACTCGCTCGATCACCCAGCCATAAACGCCAGTCACAAAAATCGTAAAAATGAGTGTACCTAGGATAACAACAGGAAAAGACTCAATACCAAAAAAAGAAAGCAATGCTATCGCAATTGCCGTTACATAAGCGGACACCATGTACACATCGCCGTGGGCGAAGTTGATCATACCAATGATCCCATAAACCATGGTGTACCCAATCGCAATAAGCCCATACACGGAGCCAAGGGAAAGCCCGTTAACCAGTTGCTGGAGAATGATATCCATCAAAAACCTCTTGGGAACATAAACAGAAAGGCACATGGGCCAGCGATGTTCAGCCAGCCCATGATTTTTAGAGAGTAGTAAATTACATGTCAAGCATGCTGTATTCACCTTTGTCATCCCACTCGTACATCACGTAGTCAGACACTAGCAAGTCACCTTTTTCGTCATATGATTTTGTACCCATAACTGTGTCGACCTTATTAGCATGTAGCCAGTCAGACGCTTTCACAGGATCTAGGTTCGTTGCTTTAAGCGATTCTGCAACCACTTGCATCGCAGCATAGGAGTACATCACATAACCTTCAGGCTCAATTCCAGCATCTCGAAATTGTTTAACGACTTCAGTACCAGCGGCATAAGAGGTTGGATCCGCACCAAAGGTCATCAAGACACCATCGACATACTTAGGCGAACCTGCAACTGAGACAAATTCTTTAGATGTAATGCCATCACCTGACATAAATGTTGCAGTCAGACCTTGTTCACGCATTTGTCGAACAAGAGGACCAGCTTCAGAGTGCAAGCCACCGAAATATACTACGTCAGCATCAACTGAACGGATTTTCGTCACTAGGGCGTTAAAGTCTTTTTCACCACGAGTCAGACCTTCATACAGCACTTCTTTCACGCCATATGCATTCAAAGTCGATTTCATGGCATCGGCCAAACCTTTACCGTAGGTGTCTTTGTCATGAATAACCGCGACATTTTTTGCCCCTAGGGTATCCACAATATAACTCGCTGCAACATCGCCTTGTTGGTCATCACGACCACACACACGGAAAACATTTGGCAAGCCTCTGTCTGTCAACCCAGGAGCAGTTGATGCTGGTGTAACCATAAGAACGCCCGCTTCTTCGTAGATGTTAGATGCAGGAATAGAAGAAGAAGAACAGAAATGACCAACAACCGCCACAGCTTCGTCAGAATCCACCAAGCGGTTAGCAACTGAAACGGCTTGTTTAGGCTCACAAGCATCGTCTGCTTTTACCAATTTGATCATTTCACCATCGATGCCACCCGCATCGTTTATCGCTTTTGCGGCCGCGGAGGCCCCAGTCCATAGCTGAGCACCAAATGCTGCATAAGCCCCTGTATGAGGACCCGCAACGCCGATGACCACGTCCGCATGCGCCAGTGTTACTGAACCTGCGACAGCAAGAGATACCAATGTTTTTCTAATTACCGCATTTGACATAAGAAAAGCCTCTACTCGTTTTGTGTTTTATCGTTATTATCCAAAAGCAAGAAGCGTTCCAATCAATACCAGACCCTAATTTTTGTATTGATAAAGGAAACTGCCATGCAATTATTCAAGAAATGTGCACTAGAATAAAGCTACACATTAATGTTTGTTTAAAGTTTGGTCAATAGTGGTGCACTGTTATTTTCAACAAATGGAAAATAATTCACCACACAGAAACACAGGGCAAGATGAATCCACTGGAAAAATACAAATAAATGGAATTTATGACTGGCGACAAAAAGCCTTCGTGCCGTGTCATAACATAGCAAGAAGACGAATAAGGAAGACTGTTGGACACTGTATTTAAAAAATATCAATACAGCCTTTATAACTTAGTACAAAGCGCGTAGAAAAAATTGCAAAAAAATATGTTTTTTCTATCAAAAAAGTCTGGTGACTTATTTTTTCGCTGTACCAGAAGGCGTTGGTAATGCAAGTAACTCTGAAAGAGCCACTAAGTGCACCCCATCTTGCTGCAAATTAACCAACCTATGCTGCAAATAGGACATAGTTTCTGGATATGGATGACCAATGGCCAAAGCACTGCCATGGCGACGAGCCAGTTTTAATAAGCGAGAAAATTGTCGATCGATGGCTTTTTCCGTGCGAATATTATCCAAAAAAACATCTCGACGAACGGTTTTCAAGCCATATTCTTGTGCCGTTTTCTCAGCCACGCTATCTGGGCTGGTTAAACTGTCAATAAAAAACAAGGCACGTTCTTTTAACACTTCCATCACCCATTTCATGGATTCTGGTTTCGTCGTCAACAAACTGCCCATGTGATTATTCGCACCTTGAATACCAGGAAGACCTTCAAGGTCTTTAATCAGCACGGCTTTTAATTCTTGCTCTGACATCTTGGCGTAGAGTCCGCCAGGCCCAAGCTTTAGCTCTCTTTGATTTTCCATCGGTGCGTGCAACAACGTCGTACGCAATTGTGCTTGCGCTCGTGTCGCGGTTTGATGGGCGTAAGGCGTCTCAGGCAAAATAGCTAAAGCCACCTCGATAGGAAGAGCCAAAGACGCTTCCATACCGCGACGGTTGTATCCTAAATCATCGATTAGAATGGCAATCTTGGGTGGTTTAGGATGCTCATCCACAAACTTTTTTGTGGCCATCAAGTCTATCTTATCAAGCGACACCTTATCAGGTTCGGTCAGTGCAGGTGTCGACAACACATTTGGTACGGATTCAGGAGCGAGTAAAATAGGCGCAATGATCGGCTGCCAGGTGTGCTCTGAATCAATCATAGGGTACGTCTTTTCAAGGCTTTTGGACTCAGGCATGACAGATATAACGGGACCAAGCCATTCTGGTTTTTCCGGCATTGTTTGTTCTGGTAACGCTAAATACTCACTTAAATCGAAAACCGCTTCGGTTTTAGGAGGCTGCTCCAAAGTGACATAATTATCTGCCGCCCAAGCCGATGACATGAAAAGCGTATTACTAAAGAGACAAAATATAAGCAAAGACGCCAGTTTCGCACCGGCGTCCATTAAACATGTTTTCACAGAGTACATCACAATTATTGAATGAGTTTAGGGAGCGTCTTTAACAGAGTGACTGCTTGGAATAATTGAAAATCTGTTTTAGCCAGTTCACCAAGGCCTGTTTCCACATCCGCACTGGTTCGCTCCTCGCCCCCAGTACCATTACCAAGATGGCCTTTTAATTCAGCCTCTTTGACAAAAAATTGCCCTTCATCAAAACTTAAATTGGCTTGCGGGACCACTAAATCAGGCTGGATACCTTGCGCCTGAATAGAACGACCGTTTGGCGTGTAATACAATGCCGTGGTTAACTTAACGGCGTCGCCATTGGACAGAGGCACAACCGTCTGAACAGACCCTTTGCCGAAGGTTTCCGTCCCTAAAATTACCGCTCGATGATGATCTTGCAAAGCACCAGCAACAATCTCTGAGGCTGAAGCCGAACCTTCGTTGACCAACACGACCAAAGGCACTTTCTCAAGTAAAGTCGTGCGGCGGCTGGCCACAAACTGACTTTTAGACATTTCATGACGTCCATCGGTATAAACGATCATGCCAGAATTGATAAACGCATCCACGACAGCAACCGCACTTTGTAACACGCCGCCAGGATTATTGCGCAAATCCAATACGACACCTTGAATGTCTTTCTCTGCGTTTAATTCTTTGATGGCGTGATTAAACTCGTCAGCGGTATCACTTTGAAACTGACTGATACGGAAATACGCGATTTCGCCTTCCAGCCATTTATAAGAAACACTGGCATCTTCTACCAAACGTCGCGTCAATTCAAACTGTTGAATCTCGCCATTACGTTCAATGTCTAGACTGACCTCAGTGCCAACCTCCCCTCGCATCAAGGTAATGATATCCTGCATCCCTAAATCCGTAATCAACGTCTTATTAATACGCACGATCACATCACCTGGTATAATTCCGGCTTCAGATGCGGCGGAACCATCAATTGGTGTAACAACAGTAAGACCTTTGTCTTTCATCTCCACTTCAACACCAATGCCAGCATAATTGCCTGACGTCAGTTCATTAAATTCGACTAACTCCGTTTTCGTAAAATACTCAGAATGGGGATCCAGCCCTGCAGCCATGCCTTTTAACGCCTTATGAAGAATCTCTTCATCTGACATCACCTCAACGTAACCTTCGCGAATGGTTTCGAATGTTTCAACAAAGGATTGAATTTCCGCTGTGGGTAAAACAGAGTTTTGGTTCGCGTCAGCAGCAAAAGCAACCGGCGTAACACTCGCCAACAAACATACCGACATGCCATAACGCAGAAAATTAACCATACTCGTTCCTATAAACTGTTCTTTAACCTGACACCCAAGAGAGTGGGTTCAGCGGCGCCCCATTGTGTCGTATCGCAAAAAATAAGGCGCTATCAGGGCGACCACCTGTACTGCCAGCCATGGCTACAATATCATTAGCGCCAACCCATTCGCCAACTTCTTTTAGTAAACTTTGATTATAACCATACATAGACATGTAGCCGTCACCATGATCCAAAATCAGCAAAAAACCAAAACCACGCATCCAATCCGCAAACACCACTCGACCTTGTGAAATCGCTCGCACAGGTTCGCCCTCTTGAGCTTTTAGAGTGACACCACCCAAATCGATACCGCCACTCGAAGGCAGTTTTGCCATACGCTTTAATGGATTAACCAGCTGACCACGAAGCGAAGCAAAGGGAATTTCAGGGTCGGGGATCTGAATATCGGCTAACGCTTCTTCCAATTGCTGTAACAAAGCCTGTAGATTTTGCTGGTCTTGCTTCAACTGCTTAGCCCTTTGACCTCCTTTGGCGAGATCACTGTCCAGCTTAGCCAATAAGGTACGTCGCTGAGATTGCTGAGAAAGTAAGCTTTTGCGTTGTGCTTTCAGCTCCACTTCTTCTCGTGCTTGTTGAGCACGATGACTGCGAATGCTTTTTTCGACCAAATTGAGATCATTCACTTCGGTAATAAAACCATTAATCAATGACTGGCGAGCGTTCGAAAAGTAGCGGTTATACTGCACCAATCGCTGTGCATCTTCTGAGTTGTCACCGTTTAAAAAGAGTTTAATACTTTCTTCTTTACCTGAACGATAAACCGCCCTTAATTGGGCGGCTATTTGATCGTTCTGTTGCTGGATGCTTAATTGCAGAGACCGTTGTTGAATCCTCAACTCACTCAGCTGCTGTTCGCCTTTTTTTAGACTGTCTTGAATACTTTGGATCTTCTTCAATAGCTCTTGAATGTCTTTCTCTTTTCCTTCAAGTTGCTTTTCCACATCCGAACGTTCAGATTTGATTTCTTTCAGCCAGGTATTGAGCTTCTTCAAATCCTTTTGCAAGGCTTGAATCTGCTGCTTCGCTTCCTCTGGCGTCTGCGGTTCTCCTGCTGCCAAGCTCACGCTTGGTAGCAGAAAAAAGCACAATAGAAATGAACGTATAAACCCTATCATTATGGCCTCATGAACGCGTTAAAAGACTCACGCCGGTCATTTCGCTAGGAATCTCCATGCCCATCATATCCAACAAGGTTGGTGCTAGGTCACACAAAGAGCCAGAGTTAAGACCGACACCTTGAGCCGCTGAATACAACACTAGAGGCACTGGCCCATTAGTGTGTGACGTCAAAGGTTGGCTACCATCTTCACTTAGCATTTGCTCAACGTTACCATGATCCGCCGTAATCAAACATTGGCCGCCATTGATATCCAAAGCCGTCATGACGCGGCCAAGACACGCATCCACGGCTTCCACCGCTTTTACCGCGGCGTCAAAAATACCACTGTGTCCTACCATGTCGCCGTTCGCGAAATTACAAATGATGGTGTCATATTTGCCCGCTTCGATCACTTCCACCAGCTTATCAGTGACTTCTGGTGCACTCATTTCAGGCTGTAAGTCATAGGTTGCGACATTGGGAGATGGAATCAACTCACGCTCTTCACCATCGAACAACGCCTCCTCACCACCATTAAAGAAGAAAGTCACGTGTGCGTATTTTTCGGTTTCCGCAATACGTAATTGTTTCTTGCCTTGGTTCGCTAACACTTCACCAAAAGTGTTTTTCAACGACTCAGGTGGGAACGCCACATCCGCCGCAATATCAGACGCATATTCTGTAAAGGTCACGAAGGCAGAAAGATTGGGAACCACTTCACGCTCAAAACCATCGAAGCTTGGATCGGTAAAAGCACGCGTCAATTGACGAGCGCGATCTGGACGGAAATTAGCAAACACGATGGCATCGCCATCTTCGACCTTAACCGCGTCACCAATTACAGACGCTTTTACAAACTCATCATTTTCGTCTCGCTCATAGGCCGCTTGAACAGCTTGCTCAGCCGTTTCAGCTTGAAACTCACCTTTGCCCAATACGATGGCATCATACGCGGTTTGCACTCGCTCCCAACGATTGTCTCGGTCCATGGCGAAGTAACGTCCGGTCAAGGTGGCAATTTTACCCACACCCAATTCAACCAACTTACTCTCAAGCTCAGCGACAGGTGTTTGAGCTGAGCGAGGCGGCGTATCACGACCATCCGTAAAGCCGTGTACATAAATGGCTTTCGCGCCACGCTTCGCAGCTAACTCACACATGGCCATGATTTGCTCATGATGACTGTGCACACCACCATCCGATAACAAGCCTAAAATATGAACGGCTTTTCCGGCTGCGACGGCTTTATCTACTGCATTCACCAACGCAGCATTCTCAAAAAACGAACCGTCTTCAATGGCTTTACCAATGCGTGTGAAGTTTTGATAAACCACTCGACCCGCACCAAGGTTCATGTGACCCACTTCTGAGTTGCCCATCTGTCCGTCAGGTAAGCCCACCGCCAAACCAGAGGTTTTGATTAAAGTGTGAGGGTAGTTTGCCCAAAGCTTATCCCAGTTCGGTGTATTTGCGGCTTCAATCGCATTGGATTTAGAGGTTTCACTGTAGCCCCACCCATCAAGAATGAAAAGTGCTGTGGTTTTTTTGTTCATGGTAATCTATCCCGTAAATTGATCATGATTATTATTCGATACTATCACAGGCTTGTAATTTTGTTACAGACTGCCCTACCTATTCAGACCATTAATTTTGTTTATGATGCTCTAAGGTCGCTAAAAGCCAATCACGAAACACCACCACTTGTTCTAAATCAGCCTTATCAATAGGGTACGACAAAAGATACTCATGAGGCGTCGGCACAGGCCCACCAAACGGTGCAACTAAGTCACCATCGGCCAGACTTTTCTGCGCTAAAATACAGGGTAAAATGGCAATTCCCATGCTGTTCTTTGCCGCTTCTAATAGCATATGAAAATGGGCGAACGACGCCCCAGCAAACGAACCGCTTTCTAGACCTTGCGACACCATCCAATCAGGCCACGCATTGATTCTCGACGACAAATGTAAAAAAGGAAATTGGGTAACATCCGCCACTTGCCAAGCGGATTTATTGGCATCCACTCGCTCTAACAAAAGCGGAGAACATACCGCCAGCACATCTTCTCTCATTAACTGATGAGACACGGCTCGTGGCCAGTGGTCACCACCATAATGCAAGATCACATCCACGGCATCTGGATCAATTTTAGCCGCATCATCTAATGAGCGAACTTTGATTTGGAATTGTGGATGAAGATGTTGAAACTCAGCCAGCAATGGCATTAACCAATATGATGCTAAGGTAGGTAAAGCCGATAAGGTTAAAGTGGTTTTTTCGTCTTCACGATGCAACATTCGTAATGAGGCGTTTTCCATTCGATCCAGCAGAGGCACGACTTCTTTGTAGTAAGCGGCCCCCGTTCCCGTCAGCACCAGTCGCTTATTGAGACGGATAAAAAGGTCACGAGAAAGAAACTCTTCGAGATTACGGATTTGACGACTGACGGCACTTTGAGTCAGATGCAACTCTTCCGCGGCCTTGGTAAAGCTTAAATGTCTAACCGAGGCTTCGAAGCACTTCAAAGCCGTGGAGGATGGGATATAACGACGCATGCTAGGCGCTACTCATTAGCTATAAACATAAGTCAACCACTGTATCCTATAACGCGATAATTCCCAACCAGTAAACAGCAAATAACGCGTAAAATCGCACCATAAAGATGCATCTAAATCAGCATCCGCTAACGCAATGCATGAGCTTGCTGACCCAGATGATAAGTTTGCGCGCCTATCTCATAAAAAATTCGTTGTATTTCGCGAAATGGAATGTCTTTAAGTATGGTCGTTGGCACAGATAACCCTTCTCTCCGCCCTGTTATCCATTGCGCTAATTCCATCCCCATCACAGTACCAGGGCCAATACCGCGTCCACTGTAACCAGAAATGCTCAACAAACCTTCTGTCAGCTGCTGACAATGTGGTAAATGATCCGCACTGTAAGCAATGTTTCCTGTCCAGCTGTACTCCCAAGTCAATTCGCCAAGCGACGGAAAAAGCTCTTTTACTCTTTGTGATGCCCAATTTGACAACACCCGCCCTTCTGCTCCCATGCCGCCAAAAATCAGCCGCCCTTGCTGGTCTAAACGAAAAGAACTCATCACAGTGCAAGTGTCCCAAACCCCTTCTTTATTTGGCAACACCTGAGCTAGCTGAGAAGAGGTTAATGGCTGACTCGCTAATTGCGAGTAAGCAATGGGGACAAATTTACTCGACTGATTCGCCACACCATGTTGGCAGTAGGCATTCGTGGCTAAAATCACCTTACTGGCTGTAACTTCCCCATGCGGCGTTTTGACTAACCAGTTGCCCTGTGATGAGGTCAAACTGGTAACGGGCGAATACTCAAACAATTGCGCCCCTTCTTTTAAAGCCGCTTTGGCCAACCCACGCACATAAGACAAAGGCTGAATAGTTCCCGCTCTTGGATCAAACAAAGCCGAATTAAATTTATCCGAGCCAATGCGTGCTTGAGCTTGCTCCGCAGACAATAAACTGACAGGAGCACCACGTTGTTTCAATTGCGAAAAACGACGCTCTAATTGCGCCAATCCGGCGTGACCAACGCCCGCATGCAAGGTGCCATTACGAACCGCACCACATTCAATGTCATATTCTTCAATGAGTTGAAAAACGGCGTCCGGCGCCGCCGCAAGCGCGTCATACATTCGACGCCCTGCCTCCACACCAAGCTGCTTATCTAATACATCAGGCTCTAGCCAAACGCCGGCATTGACCAAGCCCACATTCCGTCCAGAGCCACCATAACCAAGCTCATCTGCTTCCAGCAATAAAACAGCCATCCCGTCTTTGGCCAAATGCAGTGCCGTCGACAGCCCAGTAAAACCGCCGCCCACAATCACCACATCAACCTGATGCGATCCTTTCAAAGCCGCCAACGAAGGCGCGTCAACCGCACTCGCTCGCCACAGAGACTGACAACCGGATTCCATCATCTACCCATCCTCACTAAGCCGGACCGAACTTACTCAAAGACAATCCCTTGCGCTAACGGCAAATCACCACCGTAATTCACCGTATTCGTCGTACGGCGCATGTAATTTCGCCAAGCATCAGAACCGGATTCACGCCCACCGCCAGTGTCTTTTTCGCCACCAAATGCGCCACCAATCTCAGCACCAGACGTGCCAATATTGACATTAGCGATACCACAGTCAGAACCCGCTGGAGACATAAAGAATTCCGCTTCGCGCATGCTCTCTGTGAAAACTGCCGACGACAAGCCCTGCGGCACTTCATTTTGAATCTCTATGGCATCCGCAAAATCGGAATAAGTTAAAATATATAAAATAGGCGCGAAGGTTTCTTCATGCACAATCGGCGCATCATGCGCAATGCGCACGATAGCCGGTTGCACATAATAACCACCCTGAGGGACGTCGTCGGTGACACGTTCACCACCACACACAAGCTCTCCGCCTTGCTGCTTCGCTGATTCTAAGGCGGCCTGCATTCGCTGATAACTTCCCCCATCAATCAAGGGGCCGACCAACGTTCCCTCGGTTAGTGGATTGCCAATCGGCAAAGAACGGTAGGATGTCTCTAAACGGGAAACCAAGCCGTCTACAATGTCGTCGTGACAAATCAAACGACGCAAGGTCGTACAGCGCTGCCCTGCTGTGCCTGCCGCCGAAAACACAATGGCGCGTAATGCCAATTCCAAATCCGCTGTGTCTGAGACAATCATCGCGTTATTACCACCTAACTCGAGCAATGAACGGCCTAAACGCGCCGCCACCGTTTGAGCAACCGCTCGCCCCATGGCCGTCGACCCTGTCGCCGACACCAGAGGAAACGTCTCGCTTGCGGCGATGGCTTCGCCAAGATCACGATCACCAATCATGACAGAAACAGAAGCTTTGGGTATGTCAGGCATATCCGCCAACACATTCTGCGCAATTTGATACATGGCCAAAGCACAAAGAGGGGCTTTTTCAGATGGCTTGAGTAAGATTGGATCACCACAAACAAGGCCTAACATGGCGTTCCAAGCCCACACGGCCATTGGGAAATTAAACGCCGTAATCACCGCCACAGGCCCGAGCGGCTGCCATTGCTCCATCATTCGATGGCCTGGACGTTCAGACACGATAGACAAACCATGCAGCATTCGTGACTGACCGACAGCAAAATCACAAACATCGATCCATTCCTGCACTTCACCCAATGCCTCAGGCATAATTTTGCCAGCTTCCAGCGAAATCACTTGTGCCAATTCATGCTTATACTTACGCGCTTCTTCACCAATGCGACGAACCAGTTCACCACGACGCGGCGCAGGAATGATACGCAAAGCTTTAAACGCCGCTCTCAATTCGGTACTAACCCCATCCAGTTGCTCTGGTGTGGCGTTCAAAAAGCTCGATAAAACGTTTCCATCAATAGGACTATGGGCAGAAAAAGCCGCGCCATGGCCTAATGACATCGTGTTCCCAGTCATCACGCTGTAATAAGTATCACCGTCTTTTAGCTTGTTGATGCCCAAGGTTTCTAAGCAAGTCTGTGACATGTTTCGCCTCTTTTGTAGGTTAATTCGAAAGATGTCTTCACCTTATCCCAGCCAAGATAGAAATGAGAAATATGCTTTTTCTGCTAGTGGTCTAGTTTTTTCCTATAGCAACACCCAAAACCTATAGGTATATTGAAGATTCAGCTTTTTCTTGAGGTTCTGATGGACATTCGATCTTTGCGCTATTTCATTGCCGTGTACGAAGAAGGCAGCTTAAGTGCCGCCGCCAAACGCTGTTTTGTGGCCCAGCCATCGATTTCAAACACCGTCAGCCAATTAGAAGAAGACCTCGGCACCAAGCTCTTCGTCAGGCACTCAAAAGGCGTATCAGCAACGGATAGCGGAACACAACTGTATCCTCATGCCTGTAAAATGGTGAATGACATGAGCAGTATGCGTCAGCTTTTTAGCCAGACACCAGCACCACTTACGCTGTCTATCTCTCTGGCACCGTTTTTATCCGGAGCACTGATAAGCCAAGTCATCAAAACCATGCTGGATGAAGTCTCTGGACTGACCTTAAAACTGGTCGACGAATCGGAAAGTGCCGATTTACGATTCACTTGTCATCGTTATACTACGGAAGAAGACGTGTTTTACCCTTTGTGGGAAGACGATTATGTCATCGCCATGCCACTCGACCACTGGTTATCTGACTTCCCTTCCCTGTCTATTAAACAAATCGACAAACAGCCTTTTATTTCTCGCACACCTTGTGACATCTTCGAGTCATGGCACTATCTCATGCAAAAACAAGAGCTTACGACCGATGTCAGGGCACAAGTAAAAACCGAAGAGTACGCTCTGGATCTGGTTGCCGCAGGATTGGGCATTTCACTGATCCCTGAGCATTCATCACGAGGTCGAAAAGACTTATGTCTCAGGCCGTTAAATGACGTCAAGTTGAAGCGTGTGGTTGGCTTAGCGCATCAAAAATCACGAAGCTTTCCGGCGCATTTGATCAACACCATATTGGCGGCGAAACAGCAGCTATTTGTACCGTCTAGAGCAAAAGAAAATGCGCTACGCTCAGAGTAAAACCGCGCACGCTGATTCAGGTCACACAACTTTTCTGCATCATCAAATGCTTTTTTAGCTTTTGTCGAAGCCGTTAATAATGCAGTAGAGTAATGTAAGGACAACTTATTTGGAGTAACGCCATGACCTATCAGGATTTTTTCGCTGCCTTATGGCAAAAATACACACAAGTCACCCCACAAGCGCAGAGCATTCAAACCCTCTTTAAAGGTTATGGCGAGCAAGTGATAAACGATCACGTGGCTTTTCGGACCTTCAACAATTCGCCCATCTCTCTGGAGAAACTTGAGCCACAATTAATCGCTCTTGGTTATCAGGCTTATGGGGCCTTTCGTTTTGAAAATAAACATTTAAAGGCCCGTTGTTACCGCCACACCGACGATTCACAAGCGCCTAAAATTTTTCTTTCAGAATTATTAATAGACGAGCTACCACAAGAATGCCAAGACATCCTGAGTCGATATGTGGCTCAAATACCCTCCGATGCGGTTCAAGACCCCAGTATTTTTTATGCTGGATTATTATGGTCTACTCCCACACAAGCGGACTACCTAACGTTAGCCAAACACAGTGAATACGCCGCTTGGTTAACCACCATGGGATTGCAGGCCAATCACTTTACGGTCAGCATTAATCACCTTTCCAAATTCGACAAGATTACGACGGTTAACCAAACGTTAATCGACCAAGGCTATGTACTTAACGACGTTGGCGGTTTAATAAAAGGCTCTCCAGAATCCTACTTAGAACAATCTTCAACCATGGCAGATAAAGTCGACTACTTGTTCGCCGATGGACAAAGCAGTCTGATCCCAAGCTGTTTCTATGAGTTTGCAGAGCGTCACGAAATGCCGGATGGCAATCTATTTGACAGTTTTATCGAGGGCAACGCGGATAAGATTTTCGATTCCACCAGTGCAAAGTAACCGGATAAGCACGCATTTTTATACACGTCGACTCTAAAATAGGCTCGAAATAGCTGAGTGTTTTTCGAGCCTATTCTGCAATCACCCAATTTGCGCCTTTCAAGACTCATGAGAGTATGTACCGATTCATCTTGCCGTGTATAATGCTCGCAGTTTAAACATGGGCTTTACTATTATGATGAATCAACTTATTGAATTTTCGATCAACCACTGGGAAATGGTCGCGGTTTTTTTCGCCATCCTGATTACCTTGATTTTTGTTGAACAAAAAGGCGGTGCTCAAGGCGTAACACCTGCGGCGGCCACCACTTTGATGAATAATGAAGAAGCCGTTGTTGTCGACATTCGTACCGAGAAAGAATTTAACGCTGGTCATATCACTGGCGCAATCAGCATTCCTGCGACGAAAATGAAAGACAACTTACACCGTCTTGAGAAACACAAAGATGCCCCCATTATCTTGGTGTGCAAGTCAGGAATTACGGCTGGCCCTAGCGCTAAAGACCTTAAGAAACAAGGTTATAGCAAGGTTTATAAGATGCAAGGCGGCATTGCTGAATGGCAATCGTCGAACCTGCCATTAGTGAAAGGTTAATGTGAAATTATGGCCACTGTGACTATCTATTCAAGTGATTACTGCCCTTTTTGTGTTCGAGCAAAACAACTTTTAAACACAAAAGACGTGGCGTTTAATGAAATCCGCGTCGACGGCGAGCGTGCTCTACGACAAGAGATGATGGAAAAAAGTGGCCGTCACACCGTTCCACAAATTTGGATTGGTGAACAACACATTGGCGGCTGCGATGATCTTTTCGCCCTTGAACGTGAACAAAAATTAGACACTTTGTTGTCTCAATAGAACACGCTCGAAAACACCAGCAACATAAAAACCAAATAACAACGTGAAATGATTTAAACAAGGAACAAGCATGGCTGATACAGCGGCAACTCAAGAAACACAAGAAGCGCAAACACCACAACTGTCTCTACAACGTGTCTTTTTGAAAGACATCTCTTTCGAATCACCTCGCGCACCGATGATTTTCCAAGAAGAGTGGAAACCTGAAGTTGGTCTGGAATTAAACACGAAAAGCCGCCAAGTTGGTGAAAATGTTTACGAAGTAGTACTCGAAATTACCGTAACAGTGAAAAACAACGGCGAAACTGGCTACCTAGTTCAAGTTCAACAAGGTGGTCTATTTGTGATTTCTGGATTGGATGAGCAACAGTTACACCATGCTCTTGGCGCTTTTTGCCCTGCTACTCTTTTCCCATACGCTCGTGAAAACATCGATGCAATGGTCGTAAAAGGCAGCTTCCCTGCCATCATGCTAGCGCCAATTAACTTTGATGCACTGTATGTAGAAAGCCTACAAAAGCAGCAAGGCGAAACGGCTCAGTAACAAACGCATTTGAACTTGAATCAAGTTTGTGTAAAAAAAGGAGGCCATGCGCCTCCTTTTTTTATAGCATAAGAAAACCTTTTACTTATAAGGTCTGATCAATATCTCAAATGGAAGCTGTGATGAGAAAGAAAAAGAAGCCTTGCCCATATTGTCTAAAAGCACGATGGCTATTATTGTATTTAGCTTGTTTCGCTCTGTTTGGACTCTTGGTGGTAAATCAGTTTTTGGCAAAAGGGATGTAGAGTGAACCAGCTGTTAACTTGCGTTGTCTGTTTGATCATTACCACCTTATTATCTGGCTGTGCGACCTACCGAGATGACATAGAAGTTGGATTATCACATGCCAAGCAAGGTGAATGGAAAGCCGCTGAGGACAACCTCACTGACGCCTTGGACAATTCACAAGACCAGTTACTTTACTATATGGAGATAGGCAGTTTAGCGCAAAATCAAGGTGACTTTGAGCGCAGCAATACGCTGCTTGAAAAAGCCGAAAGGCTGAGTGATACCTTCCTCGAAGAAAGCTTATCAAATCGCACTTGGGCACTGATCTCAAACCCACGACAAAGTAATTACCGTGGTTCGGGAGTAGAACGGGTTTACATTAGTTATTTAAAATCGCTTAACTATCTCGCCCTAGCCGAACAAGCAGAGACATTATCAAAACAGCGACAACTATTAGATTCTGCTTTAGTTGAAGCCCGCCGCATTGACATCAAGCTCAATGAAATCCGTGCTCAAACGCCAAGTTATGAACAACTCGATGCTAAACAAGATCAGGCTTTTTATGAAAAAGCCATCTCTTGGTTAAGTCGTTTTTACACAGGACGTTTAGATCGAGACAAATTTCTATATCGTGATGATGCTTGGGCACGATATATGGAAGGCCTGCAATACGAAATTAGCGGTGAATACGACGATGCTCGTATCAGCTATCAGAAAGCCGCTGAGTTGTATCAAAATGGCTATGCGGAACAATACAATCTACCCGCCGTCAGCGCAGAACGAGCTTGGTTAGATACCATCCGTATGATGAAAAAAACCGGCTTCGATGCAGCGGAAATAGCGCAAACGATCCAAGCCAAATTGTCTCCTGAAATGCAGGAAACACTGCAGACCTATCAACCAGACAGTGCTGAACTCGTGGTACTTGAGCACCAAGGTTTTGTGCCCGACAAAAGCGAAATGTCACTCATTCTATACGCTGAACCTTGGTCATACTCTCTAGTATTAGAGCCATTACATGGTGGCGGACGAATGGAAGACAACGATGCATTTCGTTGGTTTACCATGGTATATGCTGACATTAATCCGCTGAATATGATTGCCAATTATAAAGCTGGCGGGGCTTGGGGGGCTTTTTCAGGTGTGTTCACCAAACGCGTCATCCTTGGTTCAGGAATCTGGCAGCAACTGGAACAATCCAATATTGATACCTTGCTCACACAGCAAAACATTCGAGTTACCGTACCCTACTATCGTCGCTTTACACTCGATCAACATGACACTCACTTAACCGTCTCCAAGCAAATTGAAAAGACTGACAGTTTACGCATGACTTCCTTAGCCGACATCGCTTTTCAAGAGCAACTAGCGAATGCCCAAAGGGACATATACGAAAGCATGATTCGTGAGTTCATTCGCAGCTGGCTGGCATTTCGCATCACATCAGAAGTGCAAGACGAAGGCGCGGCTATGTTACTCAATTTTATTGGTCAAATATCGGTTTTAGCCACATCGGCCGCCGACACTCGAAACTGGTTAACACTACCAGCACAAGTTCGCCTAACCCGAACACCGCTAAGCGCCGGCAAATACCAACCGACTTATGAGACCAATGGCAAACACTTTTCGCTTGGCGAGACATCTTTAAAAGCCAACAAAATAAAAGTATGGAATCTACGCAACCCATATTAAATGGATTAAACTAACCAGAGCGGATTCACTAAGCTCTTATTAAGGTGATGTAAGGAAAAGACTATGAAAATTCAACCATTAACATCAGTGACACGGAACGCCTTCTCTTGTCGTACTGTATTTACCCTATTTATGGCATTGTTACTCACGGCCTGTTCAAGCGGCAGTGTTAAGCGTCTTGGGGATAACGAAGAAGTTGCTTTATCAGACCGTTGGAACGACACAGACTCTCGTCTTGTGGCCGAAGAAATGATGACAGACATGTTGACCTTCCCTTGGTTCCGAGATTTCAACTTCAACCAAAAAGGCAATCCTACGGTTATTGTTCAATCCATTCGTAATAAATCCTCTGAACACATTCCAGTAGACACCTTTATCAATGACATCAAACGCAGTCTCATTCGTTCAGGGAAAGTGGATTTTGTAGTCTCTGGGGCAGAACGTGACGATGTTCGCGGCGAACGAGAAGACCAAGAGCTTAATGCGGCATCAGGAACGGCGGCTGAGTTTGGTCTAGAGCAAGGAGCAGGCTTTGCCCTCTCTGGCACCATTAATTCCATTGTGGACTCAAACGGCGAACAACGTGTCAGCTTCTATCAAGTAGACCTTAAACTGATCGATATGACCACTAATCGCGAAGTATGGAATGGTCAAAAGAAAATCAAAAAATTGGCTGACAAAGGTTTCTTTTAATGACGCAACACTCAGTCATGCAATGCCTCTTTATGACTGGCTTAGCCGCCAGTCTTTCGGGGTGTTTCAGTAGTTTCAATCAATCGTCTAAAGATGCAGAAACGCTACCAAGCTGGGTCAGCTCGCCACCTCAAAGCCAAACACATCTTTATGGTGTTGGCAGTGCGCCTAAAATAGACAATCTTGCTTTAGCCTTTAGTCAGGCTGAACAAAATGGCAATGCGCAAATTGCTCAACAGCTGACGACTCAAGTCAGTCAAATCAATACGCAAAACACCCAAGTCTCGTCTAGCAACGGCAAAGAGCAGGTATCAAAAGTACAAACGGCTTACACACAAGTGGCCACCGCCCCCATTGAGTTAGAACAAGCCACGAATGAAGAGAGGTACGCTGGCAATCAATATGTGTACGCCTTGCAATCCATTGATCGCTCTCGCATTGTTAGCCGACTCAAAAGTGCCATTCACGATCTTGATTTGAGCATTATCAACAACGCAGAATCGCTCACCACACAACTCGGTGAAGACGCTGCGCCAGCGGATTGGCAAACCTATATGCGATTGATACCCGCTTTTGCACAACGCCAATCTTATGTCGAAGAATTACAACTCTATTCAACTGAGCGCACTTTAGCCGGTCGTGCCAGTGATGAGGTGATCAGCATTGAACAACAACTCAATCAAGCGCTGTTGAGCTACGGTGTTGACCCTTCAAAGACACAGCAAGCCAATGCCCTCGCTAGTGCTTTATCTGAGTTTGGTATGACGCCAAAAAGCCCAGCCTTGTTCCGTTTAGAGAGCAATACCAGCCAACACAGCGAACAGCAATCTGGACGTCATTATGTGTTTGAAGAAGGCAGCCTTGCCTTATTTGGTCCAAATAATGCTCGCTTGGCATCTTGGACAGTCAGTGCCCGAGGCATTGCTAAAGACTCACAAAGAGCCGCGGATGCCGCCACCACGAATTGGTCGAAACAAGCCATTAGTGCCATGTTCACTTGGCTAACACGTTTAGAATAAAACATTTTACTGGCATAAAAAAACGACTCACTTCGGGAGTCGTTTTTTGTTTTAAGAGCATGTTAAATGCCATCAGATGGCTTTCGACAAACTATTTGAGATCTTCGTAAGGCAAGCCAACATATTGCATGGCAATGACTCGACGACCTTCTTCTGTATCGGTATAGAAATTCAATTCCGAACTCATGAATCGCTCGTGAGTTTCCGCGTCTTTACTGCCTTCATCGCTAAAGTCATGCAACATATTGGTCATCCACCAAGAGAAACGCTCACCGTGCCAGACACGTCGCAGGCAAATTTCAGAGTATTGATTGACACACTCTTTATCCCCTTCTTGATACACTCGCGCCATGATTTTATTCAGAGTCGCCACATCGGATGCCGCTAGATTCAAACCTTTCGCACCGGTTGGAGGCACAATGTGCGCCGCGTCGCCGACAAGAAACAAATTACCGTACTGCATAGGCTCACATACAAAAGAACGCAAAGGAGCAATGCTTTTTTCAATGCTTGGGCCAGTCACCAATCTTTCAGCCACATCATCTGGCAAACGATTCTTAAGTTCCGTCCAAAAATCGTCATCGCTCCAATCTTCTACCTTGTCCGTGAGAGGTACTTGAATGTAGTAACGTGAGCGTGTTGCTGAACGCATGCTGGTCATGGCAAAACCACGATCGGTTTTACAGTAGATCAACTCATCATTCACTGGTGGAGTGTCAGATAGGATACCAAGCCAACCAAATGGATACACGCGCTCAAATTCTTTACGAGACGACTCTGGAATGGTTTGACGAGAAACCCCATGAAAGCCATCACAACCCGCAATGTAATCACACTCCAAACGATGCTCTTTGCCATTCTGCTCAAACGTAACGTATGGGGTTGCGGATTTCACATCATGTAATACCACATTACTGGATTCATAATAGGTTGTTAGACCTTTCTCGGCTCGAGCTTCCATCAAATCGCGAGTCACTTCCGTCTGACCATACACCATGACAGTATTGCCACCGGTGAGTTTTTCTAGCTCAATTTGCACACGCTTATTATTAAAGGCTAACTCAACCCCTTTATGAACCTGACCTTCCCGATCCATACGTTCACCAACACCAGCTTCTCGCAGCAAGTCGGTCATACCTTGTTCCAATACACCAGCACGAATACGGCCCAATATATACTCGCCAGAGACACGTTCAATAATAACGTTGTCGATACCTTGCTTGGCAAGAAGCTGTCCCAACAATAGTCCTGAAGGACCTGCCCCAATAATTGCCACTTGAGTTTTCATGCTCTCTCACCTTCATTTATTGTTTTTGTTCGGTGCTCGATGTTTAGTCTTTATACTAAATAACAGCACTATTTGATCTTCATCATAGAAGCCAAGCGCTCTCTTAGTTAGGTGAAAAGTGATCAAAAAATTGTACTTTTTGATCATAGAAGAATAGAGTAAAAATATACTTTTTACGTAAAAGCCTTATTTTTATTGGCTTTACGTCATATCTTAAGCAAGATAAAAGTCAAACCATATAAAATAAAAATGTAAAAATAGCTTATGAACAAAAATCAGATTCCGCACTTTGGTTTGTATGGAGAGTCCAGTTGGATCAATGATCCAGAGTTTTTCCATATTGAAGACATAGAAGACAGAAGCAGTAATCTAGGCTGGAAAATCAGCCCTCACCGACACGCACAGCTGTTCCAAATTTTGATCCTAAAATCAGGGCAAGCCAAGGTTCAACTAGACGATCAACAACAGAACTTACTTGGTGCTTGGGCCATCATTGTGCCTGCGGGCGTCGTCCACAGCTTTCACTTCGCCCCAGATACCGATGGACGAGTCATTAGCATCGCAGAACCATTACTAGAAGACGCTTACCAGGAAAAAGCCGCAAAATTCATCAAACCTTTGCTGAGCCAAGCCTGCCAAATTAATTTTAATGGCAACCGGAATCACTTTTCGGAGTTATGGCCATTGATTCAGCAACTGGAGAGTGAATCTTCATACATTCGTGAAGACCGCGCTTTGATGAGCGAGTATCTTATCAAGGCCATTTTGCTAATTTTACACCGTCAACAACAAAACAATGGCGTGGAAAGCGCGGCAGAAATTGCCGAAAGTAGCCGCATACAAAGACTAAAAGAATTAATCGAAAAGCATTTTCGAGAACACTGGAGCACACAAGATTACGCACAAGCTCTCAGTACTTCCACCAGCCGTTTAAACCGCTTAAGCAAAGCTTCATTTAATAAGAGTGTGCTGGCACTAGCGCATGAAAGGCTACTGATTGAGGCCAAGCGTAGCCTAATCTACACTGCTCGCTCAGTAGATGAAATCAGTTATGATTTAGGCTTCAAAGATCCTGGTTATTTTTCTCGTTTTTTTAAACGTGCCGCGGGTATGCCGCCTGGAAAATTTCGAGTGTTAAGCAATCAAACCTCTATTTGATGAATTTTTCTAACCTATTAGCTGAAAATTGATCGTTTGCTGAATAGTTGGTCAAATTTTATAATTCGTAGTGTCAAAACAAACTTCAATATTTCAGGAGAAACACTATGAAAAACGAATACAAATACGATGCTTTTGGTAACCTAGACGCTGACTTTTATGTTGAAAAAGCTTACGAACTTCGTCGTGCTTACTACGCACAAGCAATCAAAAAAGTAACGTCTCATGTCAAAGCTTTTTTCACTGGCCTAACCGTTGCTCGTCCTTTCAAGTCAGCGTCACAACACTAAGTTTTCTGTGTCGCTCGACTAACCTAATGTTCCCGATGATCGAAAGGCTAAAATAAAAAATCGATCCGGTAACAGGTTAGTACTTTTTTGTCCCCTATCTCACCTTTTTTATTCATCCTTATTATCGTCTTTATTTCCTCTTTGCCGTTCATTAAATTGTCATAAATGTGACATAAAATTCTCTATTAATTAATCACTAAGATGTATTAGAGAGAAAATGAGTCAAATAGACGAAGCTGCCTTATTGCAAAAAATACTCAAAAATGGGTTGATCACACCTTATTTTCAACCTATCTATGATTTGAGTAATGGTGAAATCTATGGTCACGAAGCTCTGTCTCGCGGCCCTAAAAATTCGGCACTATTTTCCCCTGATGCGCTCTTTAGCTTAGCGCTAAAAGAAGAGCAACTGCACCGGCTAGAATTATTGTGCCGCGAAAAAGCCATTAGCAAATTCTCTAAACTCAACCTTAAAGGTCGATTATTCTTAAATGTCAGTGCATCACTATTAGGCTCTCCAGAGCATCAATCAGGCATGACATTAGGCATTCTCAATGACTTAGGGTTAGATCAAAAAGACATCGTGATCGAGTTATCAGAACAACATCCATACGATCACAATGGGTTACCAAGAAGCAGTGTTGAGCACTACCGAAAAATGGGCTTCCAAGTGGCCATCGATGATTTAGGCGTTGGCTACTCAGGCTTGCAGCTGTGGTCTGAATTGCAACCTGACATCGTCAAAGTGGATAAGCATTTTATTCAAGGCATCGACAAAGATGAAATCAAACGCGAATTTGTGCGTTCAATCCTAACCATTGCACAACGTTTGAATTGCATTTTAATCGCCGAAGGCATCGAAAATCAGCAAGAGCTGGATCAATTAATTGAGATTGGCATCACATTAGGGCAAGGCTATTTCTTAGGTCGTCCAACTGAGACGCCAGCCTTTAGCACTCACCCTTATTTGGTAAAGCAAGCACAACGTCGCTCTCAGTTTCAAAATGATCACTCCGAAACAGTACAAATACTGTGTCGTCCTACCCCGAGTTTGCAGCAGAACAGCTTATTAGATGAAGCTTCGCTGCGTTTTAAAAAGCACCCGGATTTAATTGCCATTCCCGTGTTAGATCACAACGATCATCCTGTTGGTGTCATTCGTCGTCACCAGTTACACGAACTGTTTTCAACGCCTTATGGCCGTGCTTTGTATGAACACAAACCCGTGACTAACTTATTAAACGAGGATGTACTCATTGTAGAAAGCAATGTCAGTTTGGCCAGTGTTTCTACCATGGTAACCAACCAAGAAGCGGATACTCTTAACAACGAAATCATCGTGGTACGTGATGGCAAGTTCTTAGGAACAGGGCACTTAAAAGACCTTCTAAAGCGCATTACAGAGTTAAAAATTCAAAACGCAACTTACTCCAATCCATTAACATTACTGCCGGGCAACGTCCCAATTCATCGAGAGGTCAGCCGTCGCTTAGCCGCCCAAGATGACTTTTATGTCGCCTATTTTGATCTCAATGATTTCAAGCCATTTAATGATTTTTTTGGTTACTCAAGAGGCGATGCCGTCATCCAATTAGTTGGCTCTCTCATCAAAGAATTAGTCGCCCCAAATAATTTCATTGGCCACATTGGCGGCGATGACTTTGTGGTGATTTTTGGCGATCATGACTGGCAATTACAATGCCAACATATTCTTGACGCCTTCGCGAGTAAGGTAAGAGAGTTTTACACTCAGGAGACTTTAGCGGAAGGTGGCGTTTGGACGAAAAGTCGTCATGGTGACACTCGCTTTCATCCTATCCTAAGTCTTGCTATTGGCGTCGTACACCCAACTCATTGTCGTAACCATCACCAAGTGGCTGAACTGGCAGCCCAAGCCAAAAAACAAGCGAAGCAGACAGGCGGCAATCACATTCACTTACAACCTCGCTTGATCTCGGAAACCAAACAAACCGTTGGTGAATTGTGATCTAACTGTCATAAAGCACTCACAAGTCTGTCATATAGCCTCTTTAATCTGTTCTTTAACAGGGCAAAACCCTTTAAAGGAGGCGATTATGCAAACTCGATTTCGATCCGTGTTCATTTCCGATGTGCACTTAGGTACCAAAGCCTGTCAGGCGGTTCATTTATTGGACTTCCTACAAAGCATTGAAACCGACACCTTATACTTGGTGGGCGACATCATCGATTTACAGGCCATGCGCCATAAGGCCTATTTTATTGATGCTCATCATCAAGTGGTTGAACAGGTTTTGGCGATGGCAAAATCTGGAACTAAAGTGATTTACATCCCAGGGAATCACGACGCCTTCTTTCGTCAATTTGCCGGTCAAACCTTATCTGGCGTAGACATCCAACTGCATGCTCGTCACAACACAGCCGATGGTCGATGCTTTTATGTTAGCCATGGCGACGAGTTTGATCAGATGGTGAAAATTAGCCCTTTGATGTTGGCCATTGGTGACAAAGCTCATGGTTTAATGCTGTCGCTTAATCAATCCATTAACGGCATTCGACGCTTTCTCGGTCTGCCTTACTGGTCCCTTGCGGGCTACCTCAAAAGCCACATAGGCAAGGCCAAAGAGTTCATCGAACGTTTTGAAACCGCCGCGTTGAAGTCCGCCAAAAGTCACAAGGTGGATGGTTACATTTGCGGGCACATTCATTTCGCTTCGTTTCAAATGAAAGAAGGTATTTTGTATTGTAACGACGGTGATTGGGTCGAACATTGTACGGCACTCACCGAGTCCTCTTCCGGTGAACTGAGTCTGTTACATTGGTCAGAAAACCCTAAACACCTTGGCACAGAACCTAAGCCAGAAGAATGGGATTTAGCGCCAAACTATTCACGTAATACAGCTTAAAAAACTTAAACAAAGGCACCTTTGTTTTTTCCGTCTATCGCCTTGTTTAACGGGGCGATAGACGGCTTCGGCCTCCCGCCATCTGACTCAAATCATACAAGCGGCAGTTCTTCCCTTGGTAGGCAATTTGTGCCAATAGCAATTCCGCCGTCGCAAGCGCATCCGTTAAGGCATCATGCCCTTGATACTCTGGCAAGCGGTAGCGTTCTCGACAATGATTCAAACGAAAACCGCCTTCTTGAATCGGCTGCTGCGCTCGATCCGCTTTAACTTTTTCCAACATCAAGGTGTCGAGCCAGGTTAATCCATAAGACGGTAAAAGATGCTTCTGCCATGCGGCTTTCAGAAAGTTAATTTCCAACGGTGCATGGTGTACCACCAAAATGCGCCCACGCAGAAAATGCCGTAAATAACGTAATGCACTTTCTTGTTTTTTTCCGTATTGTTGAATATCCGCATCCGTAATCATATGAATACCGACATTTTCACCGACCTCAGCTGTGTCCAAGACCAGATGACGAGCACTGTCTAAATCAATTACTCCTTGCTTAATACAAACCCAGCCTAGACTCACAATATGGTCCCGCTTTGCATCCAGCCCAGACGTTTCAATGTCCAGCACCACATACTCCCAATCTGACCAAGATCGGAGCAAAGATTGCCGTTGTTGTTGCCAATGTTTAACCCGTGATAAAAGACGACACCACATTAGCTGTAACCTCGAAGAAACCTCTGTTGAGCAATGTCTTGTACATCGCTAATGATGCTAAAAGTTGTCTTCAAATGTTTTCGCTCTAAAGGGCTTAGTTTCTTCGGATCAAGGTAAGCACTCGCTGTCCCCGACATTTGCCAATGACGACTTTGCGCTTCAAGCCGTAAACCATTCAAATGATCCCATGCGTCCATCAGGTTACGAGCCGTATCCACGCTAATAAGCTGTTCGCGAATGGCCTGTTCTATTCGCTCTAGTGTCGACTCCCGATAAACCTTGCAAGACAACCCATATAAACGGCTTAAATCATTAATCAAAGCCAACCCCTGATGTTTCAAATCCAGCTGATGTTTGTGCTCACCGGAGGACTCCAATAGGAAGTGGCGAAAGAAACCCAGTGGCGGTTTTGTGGCAATTGCAGTACGAGTCAGTGTGGCAAGAAACATACTGTTTTGCGCCACCTCGACCTGCATGCCTTTAATCAATCGCTTTACGGGAGCGTCATCACCAAACACACAGCGAATATCAAAGAAAATACTGGCATGTAACAACGCACTGGGAGCGGCACTTTTAATCCACTGCGCAAATGCCTGCTGCCAACCTTGTTGTGTTTTACGCCACTGTGGGTTGCTGGCCATGATGTTGCCAGGGCAAAGACGAATACCACAGGACGCCAAACCTTTGCAGACAAATTCTGATAAATCCGCAAAATAAGCGGCTTCTGTCTCATCCGGTGCCCTCTCCAGCATCAACCCATTGTCTTGGTCACTGCCCAAAGATTGATCCTGCCGAGCCTGGGAACCAAACACCAAGAATTGAAAGTCCATGGGCGCCTTCCCTAATGCCATCACAGCTAACTCAATCAGACGCTTGGTCAGATTATCACTGACGGTGGCCAGCACTTTACCAATGTCAGCAGGCTTCATGTCGGTGACAATCAGATTGATGATCAAGGTTGGCCACTGCTGACAAATGCGAGCCAAGCTTTCCACAGACGTTTGTCGATGAATCTGGTTGATAAACAACAGAGGGCTCAATTCTTGATGTCGCAATAAGTCCGCCGCAGTCAGCATACCCACCACCTTTCCCGTCTCTTCAACAATAGGAAGGTGGTGTATGTTGCTTTCACTCATCAGGGTTTGCGCCTGCATGACCAAGGCGTCTGGTGACAGGGTGACTGGGGATTGCGTCATAATGTCAGCCACAACGGCTTGCGCTGAACCTCCTAAGGCTAAAATCCGTGACCTCAAATCACGGTCTGTGACAATGCCCAGCAAAGACTCCTCTTCAAGGATTAATATAGAGCTCACTCTGGCTTCCGTCATTCGCATGGCAATGGTTTGCACACGTTCACTGGGACTCGCTTGGACTAATTGACGGGTCATAATATGTGAAATTGAGGTCGATAATTGCAGCGCGGGGGAAGCCAACTCACTGTCCCGTCGACGTGACAATTTTCGCCGCCGGTGCAATTGAGTATGTTCAAAGAAAAGTCCAAATGCATCATTCTGCTTCAACATGTCTTGAAACCGGCTCCTGTTAAACCGATACACCAAGCTGTCTTCCATTGCGACCACTTTTAAACCATCAGGGTTCTGCGCCATCACACTCGACACACCAAAACATTCACCATCAGCAATTTGATCAACCAAACCATCCTTTGGCGTGCGAATTTCACAGGCACCACGGCGGATCAAATGCACAGTCGCCGCCTCCTCTTCCAATACCAGCGTCTGGCCTTGCCGCACATACAGCATGGCCACACCCGAGAGAAGCTGCTTGCGCTCTTGATCGCTCAAACTTGCAAAAGGTGGAGTGGACTCAATAAATTTATGCACTTCAGGAATGTCGATGGCGGCCATATTGATTTCTTCTTATTTGGTGTTAAACACATTGTGCGCCTTTCTGATACAGAGCTAAATCCAGTTTAGACCAATGTCTAACAAGATCTCCGTAGGTTTCTTATCTAAACAGAAAAAATATTTCCTTAAATATCAAGCATCTCAATACGATATGAATTTTTTATCCAAAATCGCCTTGACTAAAACAAAAAGTTACCGGTAACATTCAGTCGCTAGTTACCGGTAACATTTGTTATTGGTTAACTCTGAATTTCCTAAAAAAATAATCAATGGGAAACCATACTATGAAAAAGCTCAGCACCACTTTGTTAAGCGCCACTCTAGCTTGCGCTCTGTCCGCACCTAGCTTCGCCGCAGACTATACCTTCAAATTCCAATCTTCTGATCCCGCTGGTGATAAGAACTTTCAAGTTCAAAAAGAATGGGTAAACCGTGTCAAAGAAATGACCGGTGGCCGAGTTGAGATCGACCTTCTTCCTGTTGGCAGTATCTTCAAACATACTGAAACATTAGATGGCATCAAGATGGGCATTCTGGATGGGCAGATTACGGCGACCGAATTTTTCTCAGGCAAAGACCCAGCCTTTGGTTTAATTGGTAACACAGTAGGTGCTTGGTCAAATACTTCGCAACTACTGCAATACATTAACTACGGTGGTGGTTACGAGCTAATGAATGAATTGTACGCGCCATACGGCGTTAAATTCATTGGCGGTTCGACCACAGGTGTTGAATCGTTGGTTTCTCGTGTACCGTTAAATGGTGTTGAAGATCTAAAAGGTCTGAAACTGAGAGCGCCTGAAGGTTTGGTGCAACGCGTCTTTGCCGCTGCTGGTGCCGCTCCGGTTAACCTACCTGGCTCCGAAGTATTTACTGGTTTGAGTAAAGGCGTTATCGACGCGGCGGACTACACCGTTTTCTCAACGAACCAGAAAGCGGGTATGAACGACATTGCCGCTCACCCAGTACAACCTGGCTTCCACTCTCTACCATTAATCGATATTTCGATGAATAAGAAAAAGTGGGATAAATTACCAGCTGACTTACAAACTATCTTAACCGTTTCGGTTCGAGACTTTGCTCAGGATATGACAACCCAACTGCGCATTGCTGACCAAGCTGCGGTAAAAGCGGCTCAAGCAGATCCAAACATCACCATACATGATTGGTCTGCAGAAGAACGTAAGAAGTTTCGTGCCATTGCTCGAACTCAATGGGAAGAATTTGCCAAGAGTTCAAAAAATGCACAAAAAGTCTATGACTCTATTACGTCTTACCTAGAACAAAACGGTCTTCTATAAGCATTCGACTGTTTTAACTAGTTTGCTTGAAGCCAAACAGGCGTCTTCATGTTGACGCCTGTTTTTCTATTGGATCAAGATCATGAAAAATCAAACTCCCCCAGACTCACAAAATTCGTCAGAGCAACCTCGCAATGCCCTTGACCGCTTAATTTATAAGCTCGGTAATATGTTGAGTTTGCTCTTTATTTTTACTGTCGCGATTTCCTTTTACGAAGTCCTAATGCGCTATTTATTCAATGCGCCCACGATTTGGGTTCATGAAACCGCGTCCTTTCTCGGCGGCTGTTTGTTTGTTTATGGTGGTATTTATGCCTTGTCGACCAACAAACATGTCCGTGTGGTGCTGATTTACGATTTGGTTTCGGATCGTGTGCGTCGCTGGCTCAATGTTTTCCACCACATTATGGGCATTATTTTCTCCGGCCTACTCAGTTGGGCGGCTTATCAAATGGTACAAGATTCTTGGTTTACGCCGTTTGGCGAGGTTCGCCTTGAAACCTCTGGCTCGGCCTTTGATCCGTCTTTCCCTGCGTTGGTGAAAGGCATGATTTTTGTCACCCTGTGCATCATGTTTATTCAATTCATCTTACATCTGCTACAAGAATTAAACGGCCTAAGGAAACAAGACAATGTTTGATTTATCCGCTTTAGGCATTGGCTACGGCAGCCTGTTAATGCTTGGCTCTATGATTCTCTTACTATTAACAGGCATGCAGCTGGCATTTGTCACCGCATTGGTTGCTTTGGTTTTCGCGATTGGCTGGTTTGGTTTTGGCGCTCTACCACTGATTACTAGCCGTTTATATGGTTTTGTCGGCAGCTACGTCTTCCTCGCGGTGCCGATGTTTGTCCTCATGGCCGCCCTACTTGACAGGTCTGGTATCGCCCGCGACTTATTTGACGCCATGAAAGTATTTGGTTGTCGTTTACGCGGCGGCGTAGCCGTTCAAACCCTACTGGTTGCCATTGTCTTGGCTTCCATGTCTGGTGTCATTGGTGGCGAAACCGTATTACTGGGAATTTTAGCCTTACCGCAAATGCTACGCTTGGGCTATAACCGCAAGTTAGCGATCGGTACCACGTGTGCGGGTGGCGCCCTTGGAACCATGCTACCGCCTAGCATTGTGTTGATCATTTATGGCCTAACCGCCAGCGTTTCGATCGGAGATTTATTTAAAGCCGCCTTTCTACCAGCGTTAATTCTGGCCTTTTTTTACATGGCCTACGTACTCATCATTTGTCGCTTAAACCCAGAGTACGCGCCTCTGCCAAGTGAAGAAGAACTGGCAGCCGAACAAGATGTGAACTACTTCAAAGCTTTGCTCTTTCCGTTACTTACCGTGATGACGGTACTGGGCAGTATTTATTCTGGTATCGCCTCGGTGACCGAAGCCTCAGCATTAGGTGTGGTAGGAATCATGATCAGCGCGGCGATTCGCGGCGAACTGACCCTAGACATGTTAAAAGACAGCGCCAAAGCCACCATGAGTACCTGTGGCATGATCATCTGGATCGGCATTGGCGCCACCGCCTTAGTCGGCGTTTACAACCTCATGGGCGGCATTGATTTCGTTGAAGAGACCATTCTAACCTTGAGTGGTGGCAGCGTTATGGGCACCGTCTTGATCATGATGCTAGTACTCCTAGTGCTTGGTATGTTCTTAGACTGGGTCGGTGTCGCCTTACTGACCATGCCAATCTTTGTGCCCATCATCTCAAGCTTGGGTCTCAATCCAATTTGGTTCGGTGTGGTGTTCTGCCTGAATATGCAGGTTTCCTTCCTGTCTCCGCCTTTCGGACCGGCGGCTTTCTATTTGAAATCCGTGGCACCAAAAGACATCAGTTTAGGTGAAATTTTTAGCTCACTTTTACCCTTTATTGGATTGCAAATCACCGTTCTAGCGCTGGTCATTTTCTTCCCAGAATTGGCGCTATGGTGGCAATAATCACGACATCAAAAGTCTGACTAAGCTTATACGAAGACCTCGCCTTGCCAACTGGCAAGGCGATTAAGGAATAACAGAATGACGAAAAGAATTGTTGTATTAGGTGTTTCTGGATCCGGGAAATCCTTAATAGGTAAAGGCCTAGCGGATCAGTTAGGTTGCCCTTTTTTTGACGGTGATGATTTTCACAGCCCAGAAAATGTCGCCAAAATGAGTAAAGGCACGCCATTAACCGATGACGATCGAAAAGACTGGTTGGCAAGTTTAAACCAACTGCTGCATGACAACCCTACTGCCGTGATTGCTTGCTCCGGCTTAAAGCCTGAATATCGGACCATATTACGCCGAGGGCTTGATGACGTCGCCATGATTTATTTAAAAGGCGACATTGATACCATTTGGCAACGTCATCAAAAACGTCATGGCCATTACTTCAATGGCCGCGGCATGTTGGAAAGCCAGTTTGAGACATTGATTGAACCCACATCAGAAGAAGCCATTGTGATCGATATTTCACAGGAAGCAAAAGACGTCTTAACAGAAGCCATTAATGGACTCAAAGGTTATGCTCAAAAGGCATAATTTAAGTGAGTTTTCTTTCTTGCCATGATTTGCTTATGGTAATGTTACTCGTAACAAATCATGGATATGGCCATTAAGATGAAGAATAAACGCCCTACATTACAAGATGTTGCAGACTTAGTCGGTGTGACAAAGATGACGGTAAGCCGTTATTTGAGAACACCTGACTCTGTCTCAGCACCGTTGCAAGAAAAGATCTCAGCGGCGTTAGAAACCCTTGGCTATATTCCCAATCGTGCACCGGACATTTTATCCAAGTCAAAAAGCCACGCCATTGGTGTGTTGCTGCCCTCTTTAACCAACCAGGTTTTCTCTGAAGTTATAAGAGGCATCGAAAGCGTCTTAGAGCCTGCCGGTTATCAGACCATGCTGGCGCACTATGGCTATAGCAAAGAGGCCGAAGAGTCTCGTATTGCGACCTTGCTGTCCTACAGTGTGGATGGGCTAATCATTTCAGAAAGTTACCATACGGATCGCGTACGAAAAATGCTTGCCGTCGCTGGCATTCCTGTCATCGAGATCATGGATTCCGTATCGCCGCCTATTGAGCAAGCCATTGGCATCGACAACCAAGCGGCCGCTTATGCCATGACAGAATGCATGATAAAACGTGGTCGCCAGAAAATTGTTTATTTTGCTGCTCGCATGGACCAAAGGACCTTGCTCAAAATTCGTGGCTACGAAACCGCCATGACAGATCACGGGCTAACGCCTTTGTGCCTAAAAACTCACAACGCCTCTTCCTTTACCATGGGGGCCAACTTTCTAAAAGAAGCATTAGCCCAACAACCGGATACCGATGGTATTTTCTGCACCAACGATGACTTAGCCATTGGCGCGCTCTATGCCTGCCAAAAATCGGGCATTCGCATTCCTGAGGACGTTGCCATTGCAGGGTTTCATGGTCATGACATCTCGCGCGCCATGGTGCCGTTATTAGCCACGGTCATCACACCACGAGAAGACATGGGACGACTGGCCGCCGAACACTTATTATCAAGGCTCCAAGGCACCCCAATTACGCAAGCCGTCATCGAGCTTCCTTTCAAAATTGATATTGGCGAAAGCATTTAACGACCGTCCTCACTTTTTAGCGATGACGGTCTTTCACATAAATCCTTCATGCCTAGGCGACAAAAATTGATTGAGAAGTGTTATTATTAATATATTCTTTAACCAATTAGGCGAAATCATGAAACGTTGGCTTTCCGTCATCCTGTCTACGTACTTTATTCTCGTTTCCTTTACCGCGACGGCCGTGACTGTAGAGGATAGCAAAGGCCTCTTCACACTGGACTATCAACCCAAACGTATTGTCGTTTTGGAATTCTCTTTCGCGGATGCGCTCGCTGCGGTCGATGTCAGTCCTGTTGGCATTGCCGATGATAAAGAAGCCGATCGCGTTCTCAAAGAAGTGAGAGATGTGATTGGCAGCTGGACATCCGTTGGTACTCGCTCGCAGCCTAGCATGGAAGTCATCGCCTCTTTAAAACCAGATTTAATCATTGCCGATATTAGTCGACACGAAGCCGTGTATGCCGATCTGCAAAAAATTGCTCCGACCTTAATTCTGCCTTCTCGTCGCGAAACCTATGAAGACAGTTTAAAGGCCGCAGCCATCATAGGTAAGGTCATTGGCAAAGACCAAGCCATGCAAGCACGATTGCAGCAGCATCGAAAAACCATGGCACAATATGCTCAGCAGTTACCTCAAAAGATTGAAGTGCAATTCGGCGTAGCACGAGATGACGCCTTGTTTTTACACACCAAAGACTCTTATGCTGGCGGTGTCATTCATGCTTTGGGCTTAGCCAATGCGGAAACCGGTCGTGATGATACCGCGTATCGTCAAACGGGTTTGGAACAACTGGTGGCCATTAATCCGGAATACCTCATCATTGGCAATTACGTCACCCCAAGCATCATTGATAAGTGGCGCAATGAACCACTATTTTCAGTACTACAAGCCGCGCGTCAGAATCACATTTATCAAGTCAATCCGAATACTTGGTCCCGGTGCCGAGGCATTATGGCGGCCGAACGCATGAGCCAGGACTTAGTGGACATACTTGTACCCTAGATGAAATTCTCTTCTTTTACACTCACTGGCCAATGCCTAGCCTTGGCCAGTCTTATGCTGTTGATCAGTTGGCTTAGCTTGTTTACTTGGTCGAGCATTACTATTTCTCCTCTTGATGCGCTGCAAGCCTTGTATCAGTTTGATCAAGACAGCATTGCACAACACATAGTACGAGATTTGCGCTTGCCCAGAGTGCTGGTTGCCTTGTTGGTTGGTGCCTGTTTAGCCGCCGCTGGGGTCATTATGCAAGGGCTCACCCTTAACCCTCTGGCTTCCCCTTCCGTGTTAGGCGTTAATGCAGGAGCGGCTCTCGGCATGGCTTTAGTCTCTACGATCACACCTTGGTTTGGTTTACTCGGTACGACTGTGGCGGCCATGATAGGCGGCGGCTTGGCATGGAGCTTAGTCATGCTGCTCGGCAGTGGTTGGCGAACGGGAAACGAACAAGGTCGGCTGGTCCTTGCTGGCGTGGCGATCTCTGCACTGTGTGCCGCCTTAACCAAAGCGCTGGTGATTATTGAGGAAGATCAAGCTTCCGCTGTGATTACTTGGCTGGCCGGCAGCTTAACGGACGCCCGTTGGCAGACATTTGACGCTTTTTGGCCAGTGGCAGTTGTCGGACTATTGGGGGCAAGCCTATTGTCTCCCAGTCTGAACCTGCTGCAATTAGGTGATGATAACGCCCGAAATTTAGGTGTCTCCATCGGATGTGTGAAACTGATCGGAAGTTTTCTTGTTCTCCTGTTAGTCGGCGCTTCTCTTGGTGCCGTCGGTTCAATCAGTTTTGTCGGCTTGTTGGTGCCCCATATGGCCAAACTGCTCATTGGCCAAGATCATCGACGTTTCTTACCCATTGCAATCTTATTGGGCGCTAGCTTAGTCGCCCTTGCCGACACCTTAAGTCGCGCCATTATCTTTCCGATGGAGACGCCCGCTGGTGCCATCCTCGCCTTAATCGGCGCGCCTTTCTTCATTTATCTGGTGAGAAAGAAGACCTTATGAGACTCGTGTCCTGCTTTTTTATTCTTGGCTTCCTTACTCTGTTGCTCATCATCACCAATTTACTCTTCGGCGCCGTCTCTGTGCCATTAGACACGATTGTCGACGCTTTTTTGGACCACACAAATCCAAACCACTTCACCATTCATGAATACCGTTTCCCACGCATCATCATAGCGCTATTAGTTGGCGCTATGATGGCGCTGGCTGGCGCATTAGTGCAAGGGGTCATTCGCAACCCGTTAGCCTCACCAGACATTCTAGGGGTTAGTCATGGGGCCGGATTAGCCGCGGTCATATACATGACCTTTTTCCCCGATGCAGCCATTGAATGGCTACCTCTTGTCGCCCTATTAGGCAGTTTTTTAGCCGCTATTGTGCTATGGCGTTTGTGCGGTCAACATAGCACCACGGTCAAGTTAGCCATAACCGGTGTGGCTCTTGCCGCCCTTTATGCCAGCTGTGTGGATTTTCTTATGCTGGTCAAACCCTTAGAGATTAATAACGCTCTATTGTGGCTGACCGGTAGCTTATGGGGGCGTGGTTGGACGCAATTGAGTCTCCTCTTACCTTGGTTGGTATTAATACCTGCAGCACTTTGGCTCGCCAAACCACTTAATTTGATACACCTTGGTGATGAACACGCCACCAGCTTAGGAACTCACACTAACGCCGTTCGCTTAGCGGCGTTAGCCATTGCAGTGGGATTGACGGCGTCTTGCGTCGCCATTTGTGGCCCGATTGGCTTTTTAGGCTTGGTCGCACCACATTTAACTCGCAAACTGGTCGGCGGTCGCCATCAAGCCTTGCTCCCCGCTACCATGCTGGTTGGGGCAATTTTGCTGTTGCTTGCCGATCTGGTAGCCAGAACCATAGATCCGCCAATTGAACTCCCCGCTGGTATTATGACCGCCATTATTGGGGCACCGTATTTCTTGTGGTTACTCTTGAGGTCCAAATAGTTTATGTCACTTAGCACTCGACACTTATCGGTTGGCTATCACCAGAAAGCCATTGTGAAACACATTGACCTGGACCTACCTGAAGGCAAGATTATCGCCTTGCTAGGGCCAAATGGTTGCGGTAAATCGACTCTGTTAAAAGCCTTAGCGCGTTTATTAACCCCCATGCAAGGTGAGGTTCAATGGCAAGGCAAGGCTTTACATGAGATTCCGTCAAAACAATTGGCCAGACAACTTGCGTTGTTACCGCAAACTCAGCCAATCCCTGAAGGCATTAAAGTGAAAGACTTAGTCGCCTATGGCCGCAGCCCCTACACAGGATTCTGGGGAAGAACCAATCAAACGGATCAAGATATCATTCATCAGGTCATGCAAGAAACAGGGATATCAGAACTGGCAGAACAATTGGTAAGTGAATTGTCTGGTGGTCAACGTCAACGTGTTTGGCTGGCCATGACACTGGCGCAAGATACGCCTTATTTGTTACTGGATGAACCGACGACTTATATGGATCTCAATCACCAAGTTGAACTCATGCATCTGCTGCGACGCCTTAATCAACAAGGTAAAACCATCATTACCGTCTTGCACGACATTAACCAAGCGGCCCGTTACTGTGATCATTTAATTGTGATGAAAGAAGGGCAAATCATTCAACAAGGTTTGCCCTCCGACGTACTCACCCGAGAACTGTTAAAGTCCGTCTTCTCACTGGAGGCGCAAATTCATCAGGATCCTATCGCTAAAACGCCAATGTGCGTTGTGGAATAAGATCCGTTATTTGCGCATAGGCACTTTATCCTGTGGCAATAAAGCAAATGCTTCATCTTGGCTAATCACGGTGGCGTATTCCCCATGAAGGTTCGCCAGAGACATAGCATGCACATCGTCGGCACTGCGAACGAGACCAAAAAAGTCTTCCTTCTGAAAAGCAAAACAGGCGCTTTCCACTACGTATACGTTAAAGCCCAAATTGCCTGCTGAGCGTACCGTCGATTCCACCGAATTATTCGTACTGACGCCGACAATCACCAACGAGTCTATTTGCTGCTCTGCCAGCCAAGCGGCAAGGTCGGAATGAATAAAGGCGTCTGGCACACTTTTCTCCATCACTTTTTCACCGTCTAGCGGTTCGAATGCTTCTTGAAACAAGACGCCTTCTTGTTCTGGCCAAAATAAAGAGTCTGGTTCTGTCGATAAATGACGAATGTGAATAATCGGAGCATGTGCCGCACGCCAATGAGCCAATAATTCAGCCATATTATGCTCTGCATCTGGATTATTACGTTCCCCAGCTTGTGGCCAAGACATTCCTTGCTGCATATCGACAATCATTAAACCAACGCAATTCATACCCTTTACTCCTTCACACTCAACCCTTCCATCCGCTGACGTTCTAATTGCTCAAGACGCTGATGCTGCTTGTGTGATCGCCAACCTAACATCAATAAGGCCACCACTAACAGAAACACCAGATTGGATAAGAAATCGACTCTATCACGTACAGCCGTCACCTCATCACGCAGAGTATTCAACTCTTCCGACGAGGCTTTCGATAATTGCAAAATCGCATTGCTACGTTCCAGCTCAAATACCGTTTGATCGAGACTCGATGACGGCTCATTTATCAACTGCGATTGTGCCATGACAGTCTGCGACAGCATGATGATCACCAACAAAAACACCTGTTTTAACATAATCCATTCCTAACCATTTATCCGCTTGTTAGCACGTGGGCTCTATTTACCTAAAGCGCATTGAGCATACTCTGCTGATTTCGAGATGAAAACCATCAGGTCAATTTTGTTCAATACCCAAAAAGCCGACAGAGACATACTAGGGCATGTTTTCACTAACGTTTTAAGGATGTCATTATGACCTTATCTCTCATCATCTCCATGTCGTTATTTGCCTTAGCCGCCTCCCTTTCTCCTGGACCGGTGAACCTAGTATCTCTAAGTTGCAGTGCTCGCTATGGTTTGAAGGCTGGGCTTAATTTCGTCACCGGCGCCAGCCTTGGTTTTATTGTGCTGTTTTTGCTAGTCGGTTTTAGTTTGCATCAAATGCTCGACGTCTTACCGCAACTCACCAAAATTTTAAAATGGCTGGGAACCGGCTTTTTATTTTACCTAAGCTTCCAGTTATGGCGTGATCAAGGGGATTTGAGCACACATCAAAGTCAATCTGCGCCTCGCTTCATGACCGGTGCCATGATTCAGTGGGTCAACCCCAAAGCTTGGCTCGCTTCGGTATCAGGTATTGCGGTGTATGTTCCCAATGCGGACACCAACGACATCCTAGTATTCGCTGGGCTTTACTTACCTATATGCTGGCTTTCTTTGGGAGTTTGGGTCGCCATTGGTATGTTGCTCGGGCAGTACTTCCAAAGCCCAGCCAAAATGCGTTGGCTCAACCGTAGCCTTGCGATCTTATTGGCGGGCAGTAGTGTCTATATCTTGATTTAAGACTGTTGATTTAAGGCAGCTTCAAGAACGACGATACTGATCTGGCGTGGCGGCAACACGCTGTTTAAATACCCGTTGAAAATGGGCTTGATCATTAAAGCCAACATTGTGGGCAACGTCTACAATGCTCTGGCCTGTTTTCAGTGCTTTTTGTCCGAGTTGCACACGACGATTTAAGCGATAAGCGTGTGGTGTAAGATAGAAATGGCGTTTAAATGAACGCACCAAATAGCTCGTACTATAACCAAATTTGTGGCTAATTTCGGCGATGGGCGTATCCTCCAAGCAATGTTCGTTCAAATAATTGGCCACTTGATAAAGAGGGTTATAGGACAAGCTGCTTGACGTAACCGCTACGCTTTGATTAAGTCGATGAAATAACGAACACAGCCATTCAATCAATGATTGCTCTTTCTCTTGGTGGCTAAGATCATTGTTCATCAATTGACCACAAAGACAGACAAAATCCTCATATAAAACCTCATCTAGCAAAGTATCTAAGCGAGTATCTTGCCACTCAAGCTGATCTTTCAATTGATGATCAAATAACATGCTAGCCAGCCAGTCCTTATCTAGGTGCATCATGTAATATGCCCAAGGTGAATCTTGTAATGGATTACAAGCATGCACTTCCTCAGGGTTCATCATTACCAAATGCCCTTTTTGCACCGCATGCAGTCGATTCACACATAAGAATTCACTTCGACCAGACAAAATAGCGCCAATCGACCAAGTCTCATGGGTATGAGGCGCATAACTCACCAGACGCCCATCAAGGACTTGCCTAAGCTCCACAAAAGGCAAGCAATCATCTCGCCAGAAAATAGGATGGGTAGAAGGTTTCATGACGTATTCCTCATTTAAATCCACCTAATGAAAGACCTGAGCCAAACATTCCTCGTCAATGTCACCATGACACACTGACGTCACAGGACCGTTCATACTGATGCGAAAATCATCACTGATCTCTATGTCGATTTGACCGCCAGGCATCATGACTTCAACACGAGCATCACACAATCCCAACTTATACGCCACCGCCGCCGCAGCACAACTACTGCTGCCCGATGCTAAAGTATAGCCAGCGCCACGCTCCCAAATTTGGACCGCAATGCGATGACGATCAATTACCTGTACGAACTGCACATTAGTACGATTGAGGAAATTCGGATGATGTTCAATCAATGGACCAAACTCTTTTGCTTTGGTCTCTGTCGCTTCGTCTGTCAGAATCACACAATGCGGATTGCCTATGGTCACACCACTGTAAAAATGCTGCATGCCCATCACATTTAACTCTTCCAATAACACCTCACGAGGGTCACCCCAGATCGGAATGTCTTGGCTATGAAAGGACACCTGCCCCATTTCTACCGCAACTCGTTTTCCCTTTTCAAGCACCTGAGCCTTCACCACACCACCTAGGGTTTCAATGGTAAATTCTTGATCCTTCACCAGCCCCAAGTCCCACAATGCTCGACAGAAAATACGCAGACCATTGCCACTCTTTTCCGCTTCACTGCCATCTGGGTTAAAAATACGCAAACCAAAATTCGCCACATCCGATTCAAATGGTCCGATTAACACACCATCCGATGCGACGCCATAATGGCTATGACAGATATTTTTGATCTTCAACCCTGCTGGCTCATCTGGAAACGCCTCTGGCGACACCACTAAATAGACATTCCCCAACGCATGGTATTTTCGAAACTTCACTGATTACCTCTACAATTTGAATTAGGACATGAATCTTTCGATATAAGGTTCCATTGCCTGTGCCCAAACCTTGTACTGATGTGCATTAGGATGCAAAAAGTCATCCATCACATTACTGGTTAAGCCGCCATTTTGATCTAAAAAATAATGATTAAGGTCCACAAAGAAGACGTTTTGATCATCCGCATAGTCTTTAATAAGGTCATTCACTTGCTGATTCAATACTCTCAACTTTTGCGTCGGTCGCGCACTGCGAGGAAAAATGGCCAACAACAGCACTTTGGTATGAGGTAATTTTTCCGCCAGCAGGGTCAAAATCGCTCTAATACCTTGAGCGGTTTCCTGCGGCTTATCCATTCGATGTCCCGTGTTGTTTGTACCGATCAATAGCACGACCAACTTAGGGGAAAGGTCATCCACTTCACCATGCTGTAAACGCCACAACACATGCTCGGTTCTATCACCATTAAAACCCAAATTAAGCGCCTTTCTCGGCTGATAATAGGTTTCCCATATGGCTTTTCCTTCTTTCTCCCAAGCCTGCATAATGGAGTCTCCTAGAAACACCAGATCAACCCTATTCATAGCCGCCTTTTCCTGTAATTTAGCTTGGTGTCTTGGCAGCCACCATATCGCTTGTTGCGGCATTATTTGCAATGAGACAGGCGTCATAAACATCTTCCATCTATTGGTGTGTCTAGGTATTTTTCATTCATTCTCTTGAATCGCCCCTAATCCGAAACAATGGTCGAGTTTGACAGCGACTCCCCAACTCGCTCTTTAGCAATTTCAATCACCGCATGGGCAAGTTGTACCAAGGTGGCAAAGTTGGGCTTGGTTTCAGGCTTTAAAGACCGATAAGCACTGGTTCTACTTTTAATACCCGCTCTTGCTATAACGGCACGATGGCCAAATAACTCAACATAAGAGCGAATGGCAGCTTGCAAGATATCTGGACGACCTTCTTTCATAGAGTCCCATGACGCCTGTTTAATCACTTCTTCCATTTGCTCTACATCAAGCCGCATAGCAACCTGATAAGCTCCTTTTGTGATGCCCCGTAGTGTCGTGGCAGTCAGTTCATTCCCATTCCAGCTCAAGTCGCCATCTGAGGTTAAAGCAAAGCGTTTAAAATCTTTCAGGTTAGCAAATGGTGGTTTTGAAAAGTAATCAGACAAGTCTGCTTCGCCTTCAAATCCGTCACTAAAGGTTAATACTAAGATGTGATCTTTAGCCCAGTCGACATCAACAATTTTTAACATAAATCCTCCAATTTCCCCGGATTCTGACCCTTCACAGCTTTATTCCATATCTGCATAAATTGCTCTCTATGCATACTTATGTGAGCTTCAGCACGCTTACGCTGCTTATTAGGCAAATACCCCTCTAAGCATTCACTTGTTTCTATCGCAATAATCAATTCATAGTCACCATATTTCACGTGTAAATGCGGTAACTTGTGCTGTTGATTATCAAAAAAATATAAGCAAAACGACAATCCTAATAGCGCATCGACCTCAGGCATCCTTACCCCTCGATATTTATATGGATAAAACTACAGTATAGTCTCTCAAAAGAGACAAGGCTATTTTTTAGGCAAAAAAAAGCAGCACCCAACAATAAGTACTGCTTTTCTATTACTTCAAGAATCGAGTCTTTTCTAACTCATCAAACCTGAAACAGAAAGTTCTTAATCAAATCCTTACCGCCTTCAGTCGCAAAGGATTCGGGATGGAATTGTATACCTTGAATCGGATATTCTTTGTGGCGCACGCCCATGATCTCAAATTCGCCACCTTGGCGAATACCGTTAAGATTGGCAAACGCCTCAGCACTCAAACTGCCCACCGCAGCGGTCACTTCCAACACCTCTGGAAAGCTTTCTGCCTCGGCAATCAGCGAGTGATAACGCATGACTTCCAATTGGTCTGGAATATCATGAAAAATCCCTTCGCCATTGTGCTGAATTGGACTGGTTTTGCCATGCATAGGCAATGGCGCTTTGACCACCTTGCCACCAAACACATGACAAATTCCCTGCATGCCCAAGCATACGCCCATCAAAGGCGTGGTTTTGCCAAATTCTAAGATCACATCAGCACACACACCAAAATAGGCTTTATCGTCTGGTGAACCAGGCCCTGGTGAAATGATGATACGATCTGGGGCCGCTTGTCGAATATCCTCCAGCGTCACCTCATCGTTACGCTTTACAATCACTTCAAACTGCTCGATATGCCCCTGACTCTGCTCTGTTTGCAACACTTCACCAATGAATTGGTACAGGTTGTAAGTGAAGGAATCGTAATTGTCTATGATGTAAATTTTCATTCTTTCGCTCCTTCACTGAAACTGTCTAATACTCGCTTGGTTCCGGCAAACTTACGCTGAATTTCTTCGTATTCATCTTCGGCGTTTGAATCGTACACATTCCCGCCACAGGTTTGCACATAGGCTTTATTGCCATTGGCAAATACAGTACGAATCGGAATCGCAAACATACAATCACCGTTAAAAGAAAACTGACCAACCGCACCACCATAAGGGCCACGACCATCACCTTCCAAATCATCGATGATTTTCATCGCCTCAATTTTGGGTGCGCCAGTCAAGGTACCGGCAGGGAAGTTACTGGCTAAGGCCGAAAACATGTCATGCTCTTCCGCCATAATGCCAACGATCTCACTGGAAATATGCTGCACGTGACTGAAACGTTTGATGTCCATGAGAGAACGTACTTTTACCGTACCAAAGCGCGCCACACGGCCAATGTCATTACGATGCAGATCGACAATCATATTGTGTTCGGCAATTTCTTTCGGATCATTCAGCAAAGCTCGGGCCAACGCCGTGTCTTCTTTTTCATCCGCACCACGCTTCGCTGTGCCCGCTAATGGGAAGGTCTCCATTTCATCCTGACGCACTCGGAACAATAATTCAGGGCTGGCACCGATGACTTTCTGCTCAGCAAATTTGATGTAATACATCTGTGGCGAAGGGTTGACCTCGCGCAATTCCTCGTAAAGGTTGATGGTGTCGCCTTCCAGCTCGAACCACTTTTTAAAGCCCACTTCACACTGGAAGATCTTGCCTTCAACGATGTCTTGCTTCACCTTAGCAACGGCATCCGCATGATCAGTTTTGGTCATCGACTCTCCCAATGGTCGCACCACCAAAGGCCCATTTTCTGGCGTGGTTTCTGCCATCATTTGATTGACCAAATCCAAGCGATTATTTTCATAATAAAAATAGAAAACTTCGCCGGTCATCTTGTCTAGAATCAGCCCGTCGGTATACAAACCAAAACGGAACGCATCAAACATGTCACTGGCTTGCAGGTCTAAACTCGGCTCAAAATAATTCATACTGTCGTAGCCAATATAGCCCGTCAGACCACCAGCAAAGCCTCGAGACAAGATATTTTGTGGCACGATACTGCGCAATAAATAATAAGGGTTGTCCGACTCATAAGCTTGCGTTGCGCCATCACGCTCTTGAATGAAGAGCTGCTTACCTTCGGCCCACAACAATTTTTCAGGATCAAAACCAATGATGGAATGACGAGAAATAAAACTTTCTTCCCCAAGAGACTCCAACATAAAGCAGTTTTCAAAACGCTTTTCTATCTTTTTAAATAAACCAAAAAAATCGCAATCGGAACTGATGGTCACGTACTTTGGTTTACGCGGTAGCTCGATGCGAGGCGGTTGTTTGTTTTGTTCAGGACTCATTTTCTTTCAATTCCTTCAATGCTCGGGAGCCACGTGTCACTGTGGCAATACCAACCCCTAACTGTTTCGCAATATCCCGTTGAGGCACACCCTGCTCCAACAGAGACAAAATCTGTAAGCGATGCAACACCTCGTTAATTTCATTCGGCGTCAACAAAGCACGCAGACGCTTTTCTAACAAAGCTTGATCATCGACTTGGCTTAAAAATTCAATTAATGGCTGCATAGGCAGAGTTTACCATTCTTGTATTCACGTACTAGTACAATATAGTTTTCATATAAAGGATGCAAGAAAAGAAGGTGGTGATTCTTAATTAAGTTGGTGACTGAAGATGACTCTCATTTGTAATGAGAACCACCTTAAAGGAGTCTCGAGAACTAGTACAAAAAGTCCAACCAATGAGGCAAGTTCAATATTGAGGACTCAAACCTTTACTCAAAATTAAATTCTTCAACACTTGCAACTTATTCAAGCTGCCTGCCCACACCTTTGAATTTTTCAACAAAAGCGGCGATTTTTTGAAAAACTGTTTGTTTCTGGGTTCGATACAGTGGGTTCAATGGGCTGAGTTTTGGTAGTGCTTCATTAAGCGCAGTACCATTTTCAGAGGCATACTCTCTCTTAAGTGATGAGGCAATATAACGCTTAGCTGCCGCTTCATTTAGATTTTCTGAGGCAATAATTTCAGCAGCCTCTCGCTTTAACTGCTCTTGAGCAAATTTATAAAACTCATCTATAACACTCGCTTTATCAGCGATTTGGTCAAGGTCTGTTTGGTTTATAAAGTCAACAACTAGACCTTCTTTTGCGCGATTACCAATGCTACTGCGGATCAAGCGTCGAACTTCTTCGATTAACCACGCTTTATTTTTGTTCTTCTTATTGTGCTCATAAAGTAACCCAATAATATAATCGAGGTTTATTTCTTGAGATTTAAGCAAATCCACTTCAAAGACCACATCATCCCAATCTAGTGTTGACTTATCTTTGTCTTGGCCTTCTTTTTCACGACGCAACCAATCACGGGTATCGTTGTAAGTAGAGCGATAATCTTGAATAGCTCGCTCGCTAGGCATGTCGATGGTTTGCATGCTCTCGATGTCGGCATCATTTAGATAGTACTTGGCTTTAAATTCTTCAACCGCTTGTTCATCACTAAGATTTAAGTTTTGCAGTGCTTTTAAACCAGCAAATTCATCGTAGTTTTGTAAAATATTCTCAGCCTTTAGGTATTCACCAAAAAGCTTGGCAAAATCTTTTTTGTCCTGTTCTCCGGCAATGCTCTCAGAATTAGGAAAACGTTCTTTTAACTCTTTGACAATTGTCAAAAAGCCTCGGCGTTCTTGGCCAGTAAGAATATCTTTGAAGCCTTCCATGTACTCTTTGTAGCTCTTCTCCAGCACGACATTTTTGGTGTTACTATCACCAAACAAAGTAATCGCATCAATAGTAGCCTGTTCCAAATCTCGGAAGGTAACAATATTGCCAAAGGTTTTGGTTGCATCATAAATACGGTTCGTACGAGAAAACGCTTGCATCAAACCGTGATAGCGCAAATTTTTATCTATAAACAAGGTATTGAGCTTAGGCGCATCAAAGCCCGTTAAAAACATCCCCACCACGATGAGCAGATCTATTTCTTGATTCTTCACTCTCTGGGCAAGGTCACGGTAATAATTCTGAAAGCCATTACTGTCCACGCCATAATTAGATTTAAACATAGCGTTGTAGTCAGTGATCGCAGCACTCAGAAACTCCTTGGCGCTGCTGTTCATGGCACTGACTTCAAAGCTCTCATCTAAAATATCGCCAATGGCGTCCTGCTCTTCGTTGGCCGAAAATGAGAAGATAGTCGCAATGCGCAGAGGCTTAATGGTCGGGGTATTTTCAACCTCGGCCTGCAATTTTTTAAAGGTTTCATAATACGCTTTCGCCGCATCAACACTGCTGACCGCAAACATGGCATTAAACCCTTTCGCACCGGAATAAGCTCTGTGAGTTTTTTGATTAAAATGGCTCAGAATGTGCTGGGATATTTCACGAATACGAATAGGGTGTAAAAATGCTTGCTTGGTTTCAAAGGCGCTGAGTTTCTTATCGTCCTGCTCAGTTTCAATACTTTTAAATTGTGGGCGAACATCATTATAGTCCACTTTGAACTTGAGTACTTTCTCATCACGGATGGCATCGGTGATCACATAAGTGTGCAACTGCTGACCGAATACGCTGCCCGTGGTTTCTGCACCTAATGCATTCCCTTTACGGATTACTTTGCCATCAACAATGTCATCACCAAAAATAGGTGTACCACTAAAGCCAAATTGATAGAAGCGCTTAAACCTCTTTTGCAAATTCTTTTGGGCTTCACCAAATTGGCTACGGTGGCACTCATCAAAAATAAAGACAACTTGCTTGTTGTAGATAGCTAAATCGCTTTCACTTTTGATTAAGTTATTCAGCTTTTGAATCGTGGTGACGACGATCTTGTTATCGTCTTTATCCAAGTTGCTTTTCAGCCCAGAGGTACTGTCTGAACCGTTCACACTATCAGGCGAGAACCGCTGATACTCTTTCATGGTTTGAAAATCGAGGTCTTTTCTGTCCACCACAAAGAAGACTTTATCAATAAAGTCTAAATCCGTAGCTAAACGTGCGGCTTTAAAGCTGGTGAGCGTTTTGCCTGAACCTGTAGTATGCCAAATGTAACCACCACTTTCAGGCTTAGCCCAGTCTTTACCGTTAAAAGAACTTTTGATTTTCCATAAAATGCGCTCAGTGGCGGCAATTTGGTATGGGCGCATTACGAGCAGGGTGTTGCTGACATCAAACACTGAGTAACGCAAAATAACTTCAAGCAGCGTCTTTTTTTGGAAAAAGGTAGCGGTAAAGTCTTTTAAATCTTCAATCGTTTCATTATCGAATTTCGCCCAGTTCATGGTGAAGTCGAAGCTGTTCTTGTCCCGCTTAGTGGTATTAGCAAAATAGCGCGTATCAGTACCATTCGAGATCACAAACAGCTGTAAGAACTTATACAACGAGTTATCGGCATTAAAGCTTTCTTTGGTGTAGCGATGTATTTGGTTAAACGCCTCACGGATCGCCACACCACGCTTTTTCAGTTCGATTTGTACCAAAGGCAAACCATTGACCAAAATCGTCACATCGTAACGGTTGACATGGCTGCCCGTTTGTTCAAACTGCTTGATCACCTGCACTTTGTTACGAGCAATGGTTTTCTTGTCGAACAGGTAGATGTTTTCGATATGGCCATCATCAAAGACAAAATCGAAAATATAATCACTGTGCACCTTGCGAGTTTTATCAAGAGTATTGTCGCTTGGTGTGTTCAGGTATTGCTCGCCAAAGCGAATCCATTCGGCATCGGTAAACTCAACTTTATTCAGTACTTGTAGCTGCTTGCGCACATTCGCCATCATGGCATCTGGCGTCTTTAGTGTGGGTAAATACTCATAACCTTGGTTGCTTAGATCCTGAATGAACTCGCGCTCTAAATCACCTTCGCTTTGGAAGTTTTCGTTAACCTGCCATTCTTTAGTGTATTTATCTAACACAATAAAGTTATTCGATTCTGCAACCGTTTTATACGTTGTCATTCGTTTACATCCCTTTTGGTTAGCCGTGGTATTTTCCAAAATGGAAATAGCTACTGCATCGCATTATTCAGTGACTTGCCAATGGCCGGTTTTATCTGAGCCTATTCGGGTTAACTTACCTTCTTTTTGCAGTTTGCTAATAGCGCGACCAATGGTTCTCACGTCTTTATTCAAAGTATCAGCAAGTTGCTGTCGGGTCAGCTCAGGCGTGCTACTCAGCAATGCTAAAATAGCCTCAGGCGTTTTAAGGCCTGATACATTTACAAGAGTATTTACAGGGGCGTTTTGGCCCTCTTTTACAGAGGCATTTACAGAGGCGTTTTGCACGAGCGTTTGCTGAATAACCGATAACATAAAATGTATAAAAGGCGTGCTATCCGCATGCTTATCGGCCTGCTCAAGGGCGTGATAATACGCTTGCTGGTGGTCTTTAATCACACTTTCTAGCGGCAAGGATAAAAATAACGGATGCCACTTAGACAAAATCAGCGTTTGCCATAACCGCCCCATACGACCGTTACCATCGGCAAAGGGGTGAATAAACTCAAATTCATAATGAAATACACAACTGGCAATTAAAGGGTGATCTTTTGTTTGCTTGAGCCATTGGATTAAATCCGCCATTAAACCAGAAACTTGATGGGCAGGCGGTGCAACGTGGTGCACCACACCCCCTTTATGGATACCCACGCCTTTACTGCGAAACTCACCCGCATTCACTAGAACATCTGACAACATTAAACCGTGAGCAGTGAGTAAATCGTCAATGGCGCTAGGTGTAAAGGTAGGAAGGGAATCATAAGCAGCAATAGCGCCTTTTACCTCGGCCAGCTCGCGCACGCTACCCAACACGGGCTTACCTTCAACAATTGCGGTGATTTGCTCTTCAGTTAAGGTATTGCCTTCAATCGCCAGCGTGCCAGTAATGGTTTTAATGCGGTTTTGTTTGCGTAGTTGCGGCGAGGCATTAAGCTGGCTGGCGTTTAACTCGCCGACTTGTTGGCTGATTTGAGCCACCAAGTTGAGAATCTCGGTGGTAATGGTAAACGGCGGTTGATAGGCCATTAGGCTGACTCCTTACTCTTGTCATCTTGTAGACTAAGGTTTGGCATTTACGTCTCCTTACTGCTTGAAACCATAGTTTTTTATTAAGCGTTGTACTAGAGCTTCAAGATTTTCCTTATCTTTTTCTTCAATATCTGTAACTTCTTCCCCTGCATGCGCAGAGTGACTGGACAAGTTAAGAATTCTATTTGAGAAAGGATCAGGAGAGCCGTCAGTAGTCTTTTCCAAAAGAACTTCCCAGCGCGGGTGTCCAAGGAATGTAGCAGTTTTTTCTAAGATATTTCTCATGAATGAAAAGTGGTACTTTCTAACCTGATTATTTTTAATAGCCTCACGAATTTCAGACAATAAGAATAGATGATAGGAAAAGGGGTGATCATTCGAATTGAACAGTTCGAAAGTTCCGTCAGCATTTTTAACAAGCCTATACTTTTCTGCTTGATTGCGTCTATACAACCACTTTGGGCGGCTACCTTTTACTGGGTTTTCAAGGTCGTTATTGAACTCATTGTGTAAGACGTTATAAAACAATGGGCTATGTGTTGTAATGACGAATCTTAGACCTTTCCCCTCATGGTAATGGCTTCTTTTGATTAAGTTAGCTAAATCAACAGCCAATTCAATCAGGTGAGTATCATCCAATGAACTCACGGGGTCATCAATAAATACGTATTCTAAAGCATTAAACTTATCAGTAATCCTATTGGTAACATCTTGTTCATTAAGGGTGGAAATAACTTGTTCTAAAAGAGTATACATAACACTCCAAACAAAGTTACTTTCCTCACCTCTTGAAATTTTTATTACTTCGTATTTACCCTGAACCACATTTTCAACACCATCAGTAGCGTCAATAGCACCCTCATAGTTAACTAGTTCATTCGCGGCTACTTGAAAAGTGACCTCAGAAAACGCGGGTATCGTTACTTCCTTTCCATCAATTTTAGTTTTGTATGTTTCGTTAAATATCGGGGTAGCTTTGCTACCAGTATAACGTTGAAAGTTTGTAGCGATGTTGCCGTCTTCGCCTAACTCTTTTAGCAAGTTTATCAACCAACCCGTAAAAGTATTTGGTTGTATTTTTAACTTGGGCCTTGAATCTTCTTTTAAATCGTTATCCCAATAAAACAGGTCTTCCGTAAATGCGTTGTAGTACAGGAACTTATAACGAGTTTTTTCAACGTCGCCTTCAATATTAGCACCTTGTATAGAAGGAGATATTTCCTCTTTAAAAGCTCGTGATAAACGCGTTTTACCTGTGCCATTAAAGGCATAGATCAACTGCACTTTGGGAACAGGCTTAGTTTCTTCGATTTTCTTGGCTGGAATTTTTGTTTTTTCTTCAGTCACGATTTTTTCTGAATGTCGTGGCGTGCCTAATTGCTGGGCTATTTTCGCTAGCACTTTACTCATTAGGCCGCCTCATCTGATTTCGGGAAGCTCAACAACAAGTCTCGATAATACTCGTATTGCTTTTGACGTAACTCGATTTCGCGGGGCAGACCTTCTTGGATTGAAGTGGTTAACGTGTCAAACTTATCTAAAATTTCCACAATTCGCTCCTGTTCTGTAATAGAAGGAACAGGAATTTCTAACTTAGCCAAATCAGATTTATTCACTGCTGGAACACCACCTTCTTTTTTTAATCCTAATAACAGTTGATTTTTCGACTGAAGAATATAAAAAAGGTACTTATTGATTAGTATTTTGTTATCTATAGACCGTATTTTGTAACAAAGGGGACCTAACCAAAATGACTTATTTTGGTAACCAACAAAGCCAATGCCACCTTGCCCTCTTGATGGGGTCGTCACAGTATCGCCCTCACAATTACTCAGAGCACAATATCCAGACCTAGTTGTCCCAGCATTGATATAATCAAACTCCGCCTCTGTATCCAAGATTTCAGATGGTTTCTGACCAGTATTTATTTCTGCGATTTTCCCTAGTGCCTTCCACTCAACGTCACCCTCTTCAAAACTCAACAACTGGTCGCGGTAGTAGTTGTATTGTTTTTTGCGTAGGTTAAGCTCGACGGTCAACACGGCGGTCATGGCGGTAAATGCGTCCAGAATACGCACAATTTCAGCTTGTATTGCCAGCGATTTTTCTGGGTTATTTGGGCATGGGATGGGGATTTGGAAATTTAAGATCGCAGCTTTGTTCCCACGCGGCATTTTGGCGCCCTTAGCATGCTGCATGTTGTACGTGAAAAATGCGTCTGAAGACAAAAGGTAATAGAGATAATCAGAGCTTACCATTCCCTTGAAGTTTTCCGATATTCGAATAGCGAGTACATCACCACTACAGCCACCTGAGCTGGTCGCCTTCCAAACTTTCTTGAGGTATGGACGAATATTGCCGAGTAGGATGTCTCCAATTTCATATGCGGTCAAACGCTCTGTATTAGGCATATAGGTTGCGTCGACACGCCCGCTTTTGTTAGCAACAAGGTTATCTACTCCAACAAAAGACGATGCACATAAACAAGACGCATCTACTCGCGTTTGAGAATAGTCTGCTACATCGCCTAGAGCTTTCCACACCACCTCAACTCCATCCAGCAGTTTCTCCATGTAGCTCAAATGACTCATGCCTCAAGCTCCTCACCGTTAATTTCCGCCACAATGGCATCAATATCAGTACGAAGTTGGTCGATTTTAGCAACGGTAGTTTTAAGCTCGGCATTAAGCTTAATGATATCTATCACTTCACGAGTGTCTTTCGCTTCCACATAGCTACTTACCGAAAGGTTGTAGTCACTTTTCGCAATGACATCTAAATCAACGGATTTGGCAAAGTGATCCACATTCTCTTTGCTGGCAAACACCTTCATGATGTCTTCGATGTGTTGCTCAGTCAGCACGTTGTTATTGGTTTCTTTTTTAAACAGTCCGCTGGCATCAATAAACTGGGTGGTGGTATCGGTTTTATGTTTAGACAGCACCAAGATATTCACAGCAATGGTGGTGCCAAAGAACAGGTTAGGTGCCAATGAAATCACGGTTTCAACGTAGTTGTTATCTACTAGGTACTGGCGGATTTTCTTCTCCGCACCGCCACGGTAAAAAATACCGGGGAAGCAAACAATGGCTGCGCGGCCTTTGCTTGATAGGTAGCTGAGCGCATGCAGCACAAAGGCAAAGTCGGCTTTGGATTTGGGTGCCAGTACCCCTGCGGGGGCAAAGCGGTCGTCGTTAATTAGGGTTGGGTCGTCGTTCCCCATCCATTTCACCGAATAAGGCGGGTTAGAAACAATGGCATCAAAGGGTTTGTCTTCTAAAAAGTGCGGTTCGGTTAAGGTATCGCCCAACTGAATATTAAACTTGTCGTAATTAATGTTGTGCAAAAACATGTTCATACGCGCCAAGTTGTAGGTGGTGTGATTGAGCTCTTGGCCAAAAAAACCCTCTTCAATGATATGCGCATCGAAGTGCTTTTTAGCTTGTAACAGCAACGAGCCTGAACCCGCCGCAGGGTCGTAAATTTTATTGACACTGGTTTGGCCGTGCATAGCAAGCTGTGCGATGAGTTTTGACACATGCTGAGGGGTGAAAAATTCGCCACCGGATTTACCCGCATTGGCGGCATAGTTTGAAATAAGAAACTCGTAAGCATCACCAAACAGGTCATTTTCATTATCTTCAAACTGGGTAATGTTTAGCCCCGCCACGCCTTTTAACACAGCTGTTAGGCGTTTGTTTTTTGCCTCTACCGTATTACCCAGACGATTACTGGTGGTATCAAAATCCGCAAACAAGCCTTTGATGTCTTTTTCTGAATCATAGCCATTGGCTGAGTTTTCGATTGCAGCAAAAATCGCCGCCAAATCCGTATTTAAATTTTCGTTCTTATGTGCATTGGCCGCCACATTGCTAAACAACTGGCTAGGGTAAAGAAAATAGCCTTTGGTTTTAATCGCATCTTCTTTAGCCAGCGCTAGGTTTTTGTCATCGTCCGACATGGCCGCATAATGAACGCTTTCATCACCGCCGGTAATGTAGCCAACAAAGTTTTCGCTGATAAAGCGATAGAACAAAGAGCCCAGTACGTACTGCTTGAAATCCCAGCCATCCACTGAGCCTCGTACATCATTGGCAATCGCCCATATTTGGCGTTGAAGTTCGGCTCGTTGTTGTAAACTTGTCATCAGTTTATTCCTGTTTATCTATACTAATATTGCCCCAATGATAACTGATTTATCATGGATTTATTTACCACTAAAGCTCTGTTTCTATGGAAAAATCTATGTCATACGGCATATAAGACAACACTCTTTCAAGAACATGGCACTCAGTCAACGAATGTTAAAGATGGCCGCGCTGCCTATATCAATACGCACCAAACGCGAGTTTCCTAGCAAAATCCCCCTTAGGTTCAGATCATATTGATGTATTACGTTCATTGGAACAATGCTATTTGAGGTTAAGAAAAACGCAAAATTGCCCCCCAAAAGCAAAAAAGGGGGGGAGATTAGAGAAAATACTATAACCTGACTCAATAGATCAGCACCCTCCACAACCGTCATTTCAATGACATAGCGCTTTATCAGATCTGACCCTGTTCTCCTTAACCATTCTCAAACACCCCATAAGTCAGTTATTTGTTTGCTGAATGCCTGTTTCTGTCACGATTCCGCAAAGCTTTTTAAAAGGTCATACAAAGGCTGGATTTTAATAGGCTTCACTGCATAGAATCATCGACTTTTATTTGGGAATTTTTTTATGTTCGCTCGGTTTGTTAGTCTGTCTAGTACAGTACTTTTATTGTCTGCTTGTTCCAGCGGGCCAATCAGTCACAAGAATACTGCGGGCTTTTCCGAAGAAGGTGGCGCGAGCTATTATGCGGACAAATACCATGGCCGAACCACGGCAAGTGGCGAGCCATTTAATCAAAACGCCATGACAGCTGCCCATAAACGCTTACCTTTTGGCACTCAGGTACGGGTGACCAATTTAGACAATGAGAAAAGTGTCATAGTACGTGTAAACGATCGAGGGCCATTTGTTCGAGGTCGCGTGATTGATCTGAGTAAAACCGCATTTCAGCGCATCGCCAACACTCGCGCGGGAGTGGTAGATGTAAAGGTGACAGTGATGGGTCACTAGTTAAGTTGAGACCAACTTAACTAGAATTATATTATCTATTGAATCGACCTAACCTAGACCTCGATGCAAAAGGCATAAAAAAACGCCTACTGAACGTTCCAGTAGGCGTTTTTTACATGCTTAAAGCACTTAGCCATTAAGCGTAAGCACGTTGGTCTTACTAATACGGTGACGATAAATCTCACGCAGATATTTGATCGCATTTCGAACATTATCAATGTCCAAACGAATGTCGTTGATGGACACAAACTGCTGCGTATTGTCGATCAATTCACGGTATTTTTTCTCATACATAGGCTTGATCGCGTACCAGTTCGTATCCAAAATTTTGGCTGGATTTTCGTGACTGTTGAAATATTTGTCGACCAAACTGTCGTCAAAGTCTTCCATTTGAATCATGTCAATGATCGCTTGGTCCACTTCATCTGTGTAACGGTAATCATCTTTTGCAAAACAACGCTTCATGTAAGCCACCATCAGCGTTAAGAAGTCATCACTCAAACATGGGCTCTTAGCAATCAAGGTGGTTAATGATAGATTCGCTGACGCACCAATCACCAAGGCATAACGTTTAAGCGTGGTGTTTGGACACAAGCGGTTCAAGTGCATTTTCAACCGGTTTAACGCAGTGAAAGACAGTTTGAAGTCACGTGGCAAAGAAATGATCGACACAATAGACGAACAGTTTTTGAAGAAGTGCAAGTCACTCAATTTGGTGATGTCATAACCACTCTTACGGAAATCCTTAATGGCTTGACGGTAACGATCTGATTCAACAGGCAAGACACTCACCCCTTCAATCGCCGATGTGTCTTCGTTAAAGTGAGGCAATTCAATCGAACGGCAGAATAAGTCATCAATGTCGACCATATCCTGATGAACACCAGGTCCCACTACGCTCTCGGCATAAGCGACAGCAACTGGGCCCGCCAAACTCATAAACAAGTCATTGGCATCCAAACGAATGGTTTCTGAAATATCAATCCCTGCACGACGGAAGTAATCTTCATCGTAATCCGTTGTCACCGCTTGCGCCGTCAGGATGTTGAAGATTTGCTGAGAAATATATTGGTTTGCGTATTTCTCCATCGTATTCACATCAATACTATCGGCATCGCCGCCATCTTCTTCTTCCGCATAACGCATAATGTCGTTTGAAATTAGCATCATGGAGTTCCAAGGACGAATACGCTCCATCACATCGGCAGGTACTTCATCTTCTTCACGCTCTTCGTTGTAAGAGAAATTCCACTCTTCCGAGATGTATTTCGTCAACAAACGACCCGCATTGATGTGCAAAGCTTCTGAGATTTCCACGTTCTTACCGGAAATATTCGGCAAGATACAAATACCAGAGGTAAAAATAGGCTCAAAGACAAAGCTGTGGCGCTTATCCACCAATTGCGATTGGTCAGAACGGTAATCAAAGGTTTTGCTTAAGTATGAGAATTGCTGCGCCAAGCCGAACTCAGAGGCCATACCTGAACCGGTACCACCGCCCGCACTAAAGATGTAAAAGTACAAGCGAGATTGGTTGGCTTTGATACCACAAGAATCCACCAAGTAGGAATGCAGATGCTTCCAATCTTCGTTACGGAAGGTCGAGGTATCCTTATTCAGAATGATTTTCGCAAGATACTGACCAAGGATAGGTGCGTTACCGGCACCACCAGCATGGACTTCAGATAAATCCATGATTTGTAATTTTTTATATTCTTCCAAGAATTGCTCGCGGCCTTCTTGGTTTGAAAAACGAATACGGCCTTCGATGTCTTTGTCTAAGTCACCCAGTAAGACGATCGGTTCAATTAAGAATACCGGCTTAAAACCATCTTTACCTTCAATGGGCAAATGCTTGCGAATCCAACGCATCGGGCGGAATTCACGTTCGGTATCTAACAGCTCTTGATTTTCCACTTCACGCATATAATTTGCGCGCGCATCGTATACCAAAGACGCCACATCTAAAGCGATATTAGAGCCACAACGCCCTAAACCAATCAGACAGACTGACGGAAAAACCTGATCACTATTTTGTGCGCCTTCTGTCGTCACCGGTGGGTGAATCTGACCGCGAACAACGTCCAAATTTTCTAAGATTTTCTCTAGATTCGGTTCCGTGTAATAGAGGTGTTCTATTGGCAGGTTGTCTTGACTCATGTGGCATCCTTTTTTGAAGCAATTTACTTACAACAGGCGATCTGTTTTTCGCGACTCAGGCATTAAGAAAACAAACTTTTTGCTCTGTTAAATGCACGTTTTTTTCAATATCTATACTCAAACAATATCATCCTTATATAACAAAGGCACGAATATGATGAGACAGAATGCAAAATTTTTATCCGCTTTCATCAATCTTTTGTCTGAGCACTTCAATCTGGCTTATTGTTTACAAATCACACTGAATTTTCGGAATGGATAATAATACTGACACTGCAATAACAAAAAATTACACTAATTCAAACATAAAGTTAATCTTTGTACTAAGCTTATTTGCAAAGTTGTGTCTTAGATGACTGTCGGGGTATTGCCGTGTCGATTTCATCCATACCATTAAATCGCCTCACCATACCGACGATTCAGCCGGCAGCAGAAGTGCGGCCGCAAACATCATCACAACAAGAGCAAGAACCTGCCGTAGATTTATCGGAACAAGCAAAGCAGCTATTATCGTCATCCCAGTCTCAATTAGATGAAACCAAAGGACACAAACAAGGGAAAGAAGAGGAAGGTAAGGAGTCCGTACAAGTGACTTCCAGCATTGGCCGAATGTCACGAGTCACAGGTTTACAAAGGGAAGAAGTAGCGGCCTTGTACCGCACCATCGAAAAGCTGAATTAGCCAACATCACCACGAAAGATGTTGGCTCTCGTTGTCATGGTTATTCAAACGTCAGTGTGTAGCCGTTAGGTGCCAAAACCTCTGCTTCACGCTGTAAGTTCGCCAAAGTCAAAGGTCGGCTGTCTAACCAATCCGCCAAGAACTCTGCATGCAAACTTTTCTCAGACGCTTTCAATGTAAAGATCGGCATGTCGCCTTCTTTGCGATCATGATGAAGCAAAATGGCCAAGCGCAACAAAATCGAAAGTCGATCTAGGTCTTGCTGATCTCCTTTGGTGAAACGATATCCTAAAGATTGAGTAAATTTGCGACGATGGCGCAAGATCAAATTCGCTAACGCCTGTTGTTCTTGCTGTGAAAAGCCTGGCATATCAGATTCACTAATAATGTAGGCACCATGTTTGTGATAGCGGCTATGTGAAATCCCCACACCAACTTCATGCAACAAACCAGCCCAACGAAGCAAGTCTTCACTCGAAATACTGCTCAATCCCCAGTCATCTTTCACCTGAGCTAACGCAGAGAGCGCGGTTTGCGTGACCAATTTCGCTTGCTCAGTATCAATATGATACTGATTCAACATGTAGTTGACGGTACGCTCACGAATGTCCGTTTCCGCGTAACGCCCCATAATGTCATACAACACACCTTCTCTGAGCGCGCCATTGGAAAAGTCCATCTGCTTAATATCAAAACATTCAAACACCGCGGTTAATATAGCGATGCCTGCAGCAAAGGTACTTTTCCGCTCAGGCTTCAAGCCAACTAGATCAATGTTGTCTGCATGTCCTGCTTGAAATAGGGCTTTTTGAATTTGTTTGAGGTTTTTCGGCGTAATGCCCTTCTTACCCCAATTATTTTCTTTAACAATATTAAACGCCGCTTTAATGGTACCGGAGGAACCGATGGAGACGTCCCAAGCTTCATCTAAATAATCATCTTGAATACTCAGTAGCTCAAGACGAGCGGCCGTTACCGCTTTCTGGAAGTTTGATTTGGAGATCACACCTTCTTTAAAGAAACGTTTCGCAAAACTCACACAACCCATGTGCAAGCTTTCCGTTAAAATGGGTTCCAGTTGTTGACCGATAATAAACTCGGTACTCCCTCCCCCAATGTCGACCACTAGACGCTTGGATTCGCCATGATCCATGGTGTTAGAGACGCCCACGTAGATCAATCGAGCTTCTTCTCGCCCAGCAATGATTTCCACTGGGTGACTCATAATGTCCATGGCACTGCCAATAAAATCATAGCGATTTTTGGCCACGCGCAAAGCGTTGGTGCCCACTACCCGCACCGATCCAGGTGGCATGTCTTCGATAACCTGAGCAAATCGCGCCAAGCATTCCAAACCACGCTGCTGCGATGCGTCATCTAAATAATCGTTTACCAGGCCCGCTGCTAACTGTACTTTTTCACCAAACTCGCCAGTGATACGAAGCTGCCCATGAGTAACTTGAGCAATCACCATATGGAAACTGTTGGAGCCCAAATCAATAGCGGCTATTTTTTCGAAAGGGAAATCATGAGATTGTTGCAAAAAGAGTGACTGCATCCAGTAAACCTTATCTTGCTGAAATCAAAAAGGTGTCGAGTTGAGAGTATATCAGTTAACCGAACAAGCATTGATGGATCCGCTCATAAAAACCATGAGATTGATGGCTTTTTTTATCGCCGATCAAACCTTTTCTCAAAAAATCAAGAGAACATACAATTATTTTCCCTCTGCAACGGCCTAAAAACCCCACTTTGATCAAAAAATTACCAGAAATTGCTTTTTTCCTAGTTTTCTCTATAGACCTTCCCTTTAAGTCGATCTATAGTATGGATGGTCTTGATGAAGAGCCAACTATAAATGGCCTCTGAAAGATTCCAATCAAATTGTTTCGCGCTGTATTGGCTTAGCCCTATCCGGGCCCTTATAAATAGAGCATACCTTAAAAACATTGCTCGTTTCTTTGGTGCCGAGTGGCTGATACATTGTTAGATACTTCCAGACACAGATTAGTCTGGCTTAATAAGAAGCCCTTTTAATCCTGTCAATTTTCCTCAAATGAGCTAATACAAACCCGTTTATGAACCTTACCGAATTAAAACAGAAATCAGTACACGAACTTTTAGAAATCGCATCAGAAATGGGCCTAGACAACATGGCTCGTTCACGCAAACAAGATGTTATTTTCTCCATCCTTAAGCGTCATGCAAAAAGTGGGGAAGACATCTATGGCGATGGTATCCTTGAAATTTTACAAGATGGCTTTGGTTTCCTTCGATCGCCAGATTGTTCTTACCTAGCTGGGCCAGACGACATTTATGTTTCGCCAAGCCAAATACGTCGATTTAATCTTCGTACAGGTGACACCATTGCGGGGAAAATTCGTCCACCGAAAGACGGCGAGCGTTATTTTGCCCTTCTAAAAGTAAACGAAATTAATTTCGACAAGCCAGACAGTGTCCGCAACAAAATCTTATTTGAGAACTTAACCCCTCTTTTTGCTGATGACCGTTTGGCCATGGAAGCGGGTAACGGTTCAACCGAAGACGTTACCTCACGCATCATCGATCTGGTTGCACCAATGGGTAAAGGCCAACGTGCTTTGGTGGTTTCACCGCCTAAAGCCGGTAAAACCTTCATGCTACAAAACATTGCGAATTCCATTACTCGCAATAACCCTGAATGTCATTTGATCGTTCTATTGATCGATGAACGTCCAGAGGAAGTAACCGAGATGTCTCGTACCGTTCGCGGAGAAGTGGTTGCTTCTACCTTCGATGAGCCACCAGCACGTCACGTTCAAGTGGCTGAAATGGTCATCGAAAAAGCCAAACGTTTGGTTGAGCATAAGAAAGACGTTGTCATTTTGCTAGACTCCATTACCCGTTTGGCCCGTGCTTACAACACCGTCATTCCTTCTTCCGGTAAAGTCTTAACCGGTGGTGTGGATGCCAATGCCCTGGAACGTCCAAAACGTTTCTTCGGTGCGGCTCGTAACGTTGAAGAAGGTGGCAGTTTGACCATCATCGCAACAGCACTGGTCGATACGGGATCTAAAATGGACGAAGTTATCTTCGAAGAATTTAAAGGTACAGGTAACTCTGAGCTTCACCTTGACCGTAAGATTGCTGAGAAACGTACGTTCCCTGCTATCAACATTCGTCGTTCAGGTACTCGTCGTGAAGACCTACTGACATCCGAAGACGAACTGCAACGCATGTGGATCCTTCGTAAACTACTTAATCCAATGGAAGACATTGCCGCTACTGAGTTCCTCATTGATCGACTTCGAGTCACTAAGACCAATGACGAATTCTTCGAGTCGATGAAAGGCAAGAATAAGTAAGTCGATACACAACTTGAAAAACCACTTTTTATAAGTGGTTTTTTTTCCATTCTAGAAAGCATAACGGACATTTGTCTTTTGGCTGACAAATGCGCGACGGAGTAACAACATGAATGAAGTGACCGCCAAGGTAAAGGCTGTTGAACTGGTTAATAAAGACGTTTATCAAGTCACACTGGAAATGGATTCCTTTTCTTTTATCTCGGGTCAATATGTCATGATCCAGCTACCAACGGGCGAACAAGTGCCTTATTCCATTGGTAGTGCGCCTGGCGAGTTGCCACTGCTGACTTTATACATTCTTGTTAGTGATCCGGACTCCCTTGCTCACAAGGTAGTTGAACATCTTAGCCAATCGTCAGAAGTGAGCTTAAAAGCACCGGGTGGGGACTGCCATCTAGAAAGTGAAGCCTTCAGTCTGACCTCTGAGCATATCTTACTTATTGCCGGCGGCACTGGCTTTGCTCAAGTGAAAAGCCTATTCAGCGACCTAGTTGCACGTCGCTTTGAAGGCAAAATATCTTTTTATTGGGGCGTTAGAACGCCACAAGACACCTTTGCAGAAGCGTGGTTAGAAAATGCTAAGCAACATGACAACGTCTCTGTGAATCTTGTGGTTAATGAGGGTTCTGATGAGTGGAACGGCCGAACTGGTTGGTTGTATGAAGCCATCTTAGCCGATCATCCAGATCTGTCAGACAGCGCGGCTTTCATCAGCGGTTCAGTCGGTATGGTCTATGGCACATTAGACCAGCTTGAAGCAAAAGGCCTGAAAGAGAACAATTGTTTTTCTGATGTCTTTGCTTATGCACCAAGACCTGAAAAGCCGCAGCTTTAATATTAGCGGCCAAGGCGACAATACATTAGAAAGACAACAACCAAAAAGAGAAGTCCAAGACTTCTCTTTTTTCGTCTAGAAAGACGCTCAGTTTTAAGCGATCACTGACGTCCAAAGCTGCAGGATCTCTTGCTGATCCGCTGCTGACACGCCTTCTGACTCAAGCGTTTCTTTCAAAGTTCCTTCAAAGGCGAAGTCAAATTCATCCGCGCCTTCCCCTTCTACACTGCTGTGCAATCCCAACAAGCCTAACAAGTAAGCACAATAAAAGAGTTGATCTCCCTCTTCGGCTTGATGCTCTAGTTCGCGCAATTTATCGCACAGCTGATCAGCTCGATCAGCAAAGGTTACTGACATAATCTCTCTCTACTTTTTTGACGGATACAAAAAAGCTGGGCCACATTCCCAGCTTTTGAATGACATTAAAACCAGCTTAGGGCTTTAATTCCAATGTTGATAGGGTACGATCTCGAATCGTCAGTAACAAGTCCGTGTTTTCAACCAATGACTCACCGTAAGAAGGCACCATTTGTTTCATCTTCGTTTGCCATTCGCTGTCATTTAGACGGTCTGCGAAACAACGCTCAAGAATGCCAATCATGGTATTCACTGTAGTAGACGCACCAGGTGACGCTCCAAGCAAAGCAGCCAAAGAACCGTCTTGAGATGTGATCGCTTCGGTACCAAACTCCAGTTTACCGGCGCCCTTCTCGTCCTTCTTGATAATCTGAACTCGCTGCCCGGCGTACGCCAATTCCCAGTCTTCATCTTTCGCATCAGGGTAAAATTGACGCAAAGAGTTACAACGATCTTTATGGGATTGCATCACCTCGCTAATCAAGTAACGCGTCAGATCCATGTTGTTCTTACCGACACTCAACATAGGTTTGATGTTGTTAAAACGAACACTCTTTGGCAGATCCAAAAATGAGCCCGTTTTTAAGAACTTAGTGGTGAAGCCTGCAAAAGGCCCGAACAAAATGGCTTTTTTGCCATCAATGATTCGAGTGTCTAGATGTGGCACTGACATAGGTGGCGCACCAATCGGTGCAGCGCCATACACTTTAGCAAAGTGCTGCTCAACCAATTCTGGTTTGTCACATACAAGCCATTGGCCACTGACTGGAAAGCCACCATAACCATTGCTTTCTTTGATGCCGGATTTTTGCAGCAGCGGCAAGGCGCCACCTCCCGCCCCTAAGAAAACAAATTTAGCGTCAATTACTCGCTCTTTACCGTTCACGTCTAAAGTCACTTTCCAACGACCATCTGGCCCTTGTTCAAGGTCCGTTACTTCGCTCTTCAAGCTAAGTTCAAACTGATCAGACCTTTCCAGCAACTTGCTCATATTACGAGCAATGGCACCAAAATTAACGTCTGCACCATGTTCGATGCGAGTCGCAGCCAAAGGCTCATCCACACCGCGGTTTTGCATAATTAATGGCATCCATTGAGCCAAAGTATCACGGTCTTCCGTGTACTCCATTTCTTTGAACGCAGGATGTGCACTCATCGCTTGATGACGTGCTTTTAGCATGTTTACATTACGCTCCCCCCAGACAAAACTCTGATGAGGTACGCGATTGATGAATTCTTTAGGCGCTGGCATTAACCCTTGTTCAACAAGGTAAGACCAAAACTGCAGGCTCACTTCAAAAGCAGCATTAATACTGACCGCTTTATCAATGTTCACTGAACCATCTGAATTTTCTGAGGTGTAATTTAATTCGCAATACGCGGCATGTCCTGTCCCTGCGTTATTCCAACCATCCGTACTTTCTTTTGCGACACTGTCTAAACGCTCCACCATTAAGATGGACATATTAGGATCAAGTTGTTTTAGCAATACGCCTAGTGTGGTGCTCATAGCACCGCCACCGACGAGTAAAACGTCTACTAAATTTGAAGTCATAAAATTTCGCCGTGTCATACCCAATTGTAAAGTTGAGACTGATTTAGAAAGGGGGCTTTTGGCCAGCAGCTAGTTATTATTAGAGGAGGTACTGCAATACTTTCTTATCGGTTCCTCAGAATGCTTTTATTTGCATTGGCAAGCAGCTAGATTAAAAAATAAACAAGCCATAAAGGATTCTAAGTGGATAAAAAGTGATTATACGGATTTTGTCCCCAATGTCTTGAGACCTTAGTCTAAGTTTGTAGATATATTAACATTTCGAGCAACACGATCTATGACATTTTATTGACTTTAGCGACAAGAAATAGGATTTTTAAGGCATTAATAAAAAACTTGCTTCGATTTTGCAGCTATAATTAATTCGTAATACTCGTTATCACCGCACGAAATTCAATTTTCACTGGCATGGAGACTTAAGCAATGAAAGCTCAAGACATTATGGTGAGCAATGTTATCTGTGTTGACATGGACGACAGAGTGCCTGAAGTGAAAAACCTGCTACAGCAACATGGCTTCCATCACCTGCCGGTTACCGAACAGGGTCGTCTGGTTGGCATCATTTCAGATCGAGATATTTTACGCTTGGTCAGCCCGTTCATCGACAGCGTATCGGAACAAGCAAGAGACCTAGACACATTAAATCGTGCCGCCCATCAAATCATGACACGTCAACCAATCCGTGTGAAAGCCGACACGCCGATTACAGAGATTCTGGCTTGGCTAAAAAAAGTGGATATTTCATGCTTCCCCGTCGTCGACGAGGAAGATCATGTGATTGGCATCATCACTTGGCGAGATTTGGTCAACCACGCCAAGTATTGATCATAGGAAAAGCACTCGCTTAGTGCGTTTGTGCCTGATCTCCTAGCATGTCGACTAGATCGGCCTCTTTGAATTCATATTGCTCTGCACAGAATTGACAGTCGACCTTAATCGCACTTTGCTCAATCAACAGCTGACGAATCTCTTCCGCCCCTAACGACATCACCGCATCCAACATACGTTGACGAGAGCATGAACAACCAAATTGCATCTGTTTCGAGTCGTACATGCGCACTTCTTCTTCATGATACAAACGATGCAATAACGTCTCCGTATCCAATCCCAACAGCTCGTCTTCTGACACCGTTGAGGCAAGATGTGTAAAACGGTCCCAAGCATCGGTATCACCAGCCTTGGCTTGTTCTTGCGGCAATCGCTGTAAGAATAAACCACCACACTGAGAGCCATTCGCCGCTAGCCAAACCCGACTTGGTAACTGCTCAGACTGCAAAAAGTATTGCTCTAGACATTCTGCCAAGGTATCACCAACCACTTCCACAATGCCCTGATAGCGCTGACCATTGCGTGGTTGAATGGTGATCACCAAATACCCACCAGCCAGCAAATCTTTCAACGAAAGCGTGTCTGGTAAGGTTTGCTCCTCATCCCATTGCACAATGCCGCGCAAATTTTGGAATTCATCGCACTCCGTCATTAAAGTAGAAAGAAAACCATTACCTTTAGCTTGCATGGATAAAACACCATCTATCTTGATAATGTCACGCAACAAAGCAATGGCCGCGACAAACTCACCCAAGAGTTTTTCCAAGGGTAAAGGGTATTCTTTACGCTGAATGATTTCTTGATACGCACTGTTCAACAACACTCGCTCGCCACGCACATTGGTATGATCAAACGAAAAGCGTTGAATCTCATTCACTGATAAATTATTCACAAAAAGCACCTTCTCAGCTCAAAGCTGATGATAAAATTCATAACATAGATGCGCGCCATTTTACCCTTGCGAAAAGCAATCATCCACTTTAAAACAGTGTAACTAACACCTTTGCTATTTCGTTTCTTATTAGAGCACTCTAAAATACCCCCACACAGACATTAGTCCTCTTTTTTTGAGGTAAGAGACAGTTCGCTTATATGATTCAATTCACCGAAGTCAGTTTACAACGTGGTACGCAATTCTTATTGGAAGAAGCCGATCTCACCGTATTTGAAGGCCAAAAAGTCGGTCTTATCGGGGCCAATGGCGCCGGTAAATCGTCTCTGTTTGCCATGATCAAAGGCGAGTTACAAGCGGACACAGGTGAAGTCATCCTGCCAGGCCAACGCCGCATTGCGTTTATGGCGCAAGAAGTTGAGGAAACACAACGCTCGGCATTGGATTACTGTCTTGATGGCGACGATAACCTCAGAAAAATACAAGCCCACATCCTGCAAGCCGAAACCTCAGGTGATCATCATGCTCACGCTACTTGGCTAGCAGAGTTTGAAACTGCACAAGGCTACACCGCAGAGTCTCGCGCTGAGACATTACTGCAAGGTCTCGGCTTTAAAATGTCCGACATGCACAAACCCGTATCAGATTTCTCCGGTGGATGGCGCATTCGCCTCAACCTAGCCAAAGCGTTAATGTGCCCCTCTGACGTGTTACTGCTGGATGAGCCGACCAACCACTTAGACTTAGACGCCGTCATGTGGCTAGAAAACTGGCTACGTCAGTACCCAGGCACCCTATTACTGATCTCCCACGACCGAGACTTCATAGATGGTATTTGTAGCCACATTGTGCATCTGTACCAGAAAAAACTAACGCTTTATAAAGGCAACTACTCTGACTACGAACGCCAACGTGCAGAACATCTTGCCCAACAGCAAGCCAACTATGAAAAGCAGCAGACGAAGCGAGCCCACTTACAACAATACGTGGACCGTTTTCGCTACAAAGCGGACAAAGCCAAGCAGGCTCAAAGCCGCTTAAAAATGCTGGAGAAAATGGAACTCATTGGACCTGCGCACATTGATTCCCAGTTCGAATTCAGCATTCCCGTGGCCGAAAAGACCTCTCAACAACTGATTAACCTGATTCAAGCAAACCTCGGCTATACCTCAGAACAACAGGTTCAAACACAACAACTTGGCAACACCAACTTCACCATCCGTGATGGTCAACGCATCGGCTTACTGGGTCCAAATGGGGCAGGTAAATCCACCTTAATCAAATCCATTGTAGGGGAAATTCCACTCTTATCAGGTGACAGAGTGACTGGAGAAAACCTAGCCATCGGCTATTTCTCACAACACCAGCTCAGTGCACTGGATTTGGAAGCCTCTCCTGTTTTGCACATACAAAGACTGTCGCCCAAAGTGTTAGAAAGCGATATTCGTCGCTATCTAGGTGGTTTTGGCTTTATTGGGGACGACGCGTTGCGTGCCGTAAAAGGTTTTTCTGGGGGGGAAAAGGCGCGCTTGGCCTTGTCGTTAATCACTTGGACCAAACCCAACCTTCTCATTCTCGATGAGCCAACGAACCACTTGGATCTAGAAATGCGCCAAGCCTTAACCGAAGCCTTGCAAGCCTTTCCTGGAGCCATTTTACTGGTTTCACACGATCGCCATTTATTAAACAGCACAGTAGATGAGTTCTATTTGGTCGCTGACCACCAGATTCAAGCCTTTGATGGTGATCTGGCCGCGTACCATGCTTGGTTACAAGCTAGACAAGCCCAATCTTTAAGAGAAGAAAAAGGTGAGCAGGAAATCAAAGTAGATAAAATCGATCGCAAAGAAGAGCGACGAAAAGCCGCAGAACTTCGCGAGAAACTACGACCGCTTCGTAAACAAATTGACCAACATGAAAAAGCCGTTCAAATGGCGCAAAGTAAGCTGGATGTGATCTCTGAGAAAATGGCCGATTCCAGCCTTTATGAAGCGAGCCAAAAAGACAAACTACAAGCCTTACTCAGCGACGAAGCGCAATGGAAAAAATCCTTAGAAGAAAGCGAAGAAGCTTGGTTTGAAGCGCAAGAGGAACTCGAAGCAGCGGAAGCAGAACTTCAATAAACCGCTAACTGAGTAAATAATGGGGTAAAGTTTCTCTAATTGCCTAATCGCAAGGCTTTCCTCATGACTCTGTCTTATTATTGTCACATAACTAACGTACATTCCTACACTGCGAAAAGGAGATATGTGGATGACCTTTCCATACACTCGTATGCGCCGCATGCGTAAGCACGATTTTTCTCGTCGTTTGATGCGTGAGCATCGACTCACTGCAGACGATCTAATCTACCCAATGTTTATTCTTGAAGGAGAGCAAGTTCGCGAAGCGATTCCTTCAATGCCAAACATTGAACGTGTCTCTATTGATCTCCTTTTAGAAGAAGCCAAAGAACTGGTCGAGCTAGGCATTCCTACGGTTGCACTGTTTCCGGTCATCGCAGCGGATAAAAAGTCACTGCTCGCCGAAGAAGCCTATAACCCAGACGGTCTAGTTCAACGAGCGGTTCGCGCACTAAAAGAAGCGTTCCCAGAACTGGGCGTCTTAACCGATGTGGCCCTTGATCCCTATACCACACATGGACAAGACGGCATCATCGACGATGATGGCTATGTTTTGAACGATGTCACCGTTGACACGCTTGTGAAGCAAGCTCTGTCCCATGCGCAAGCAGGCGCTGATGTGGTTGCGCCATCAGATATGATGGACGGTAGAATTGGCGAAATCCGTGAAGAACTGGAAACAGAAGGCTTCATTAACACCTTGATCATGGCGTATGCCGCGAAATACGCATCCGCCTACTATGGTCCATTCCGTGATGCGATTGGCTCAAGCGGCAACCTCGGCAAAGGCAACAAGTTTACGTATCAAATTGATCCGGCAAACTCTAATGAAGCCATCCGAGAAGTCATGCTGGACCTAGACGAAGGTGCCGACATGGTGATGGTGAAACCAGGGCTACCCTATTTGGACATAGTTCGTCGCGTTAAAAGCGAACTAGAAGTGCCCACCTTTGCCTATCAGGTCAGCGGTGAGTATGCCATGCACATGGCCGCTTTTGAAAAGGGTTGGTTGGACAAAGACTCAGTGATGATGGAATCGCTGCTAGCGTTTAAACGTGCCGGAGCAGACGGCATATTAACCTATTTCGCAAAAGACGCAGCTCGCCTGCTAAAAGGTTAAAGAAGGTACGAACTGATTCGTGCTTTCCTTAATTTTATAAATATTGAAATAAAACCAGAGAATCTGGTGACCAGCAGGCGGCATTGGTGTAATTTGTTTATAGCTGCTTTCAACAATTGAAGGCAGCAAAGACAAGGAATACCAACAACATATAAAGGTATTTGGAGAGAATAGAAGCACATGTCTGAGCAGCCTGTTAACGACGTTGAAAAAAAGGGCGTTCCTACCGCACCGCCGATGGAACTGGATGCCGAATTGGTTCTTGAGCCCATTCCAGAGCAACCACAAGACCCGACCAAGATCGCCATTGAGGAACGTTTACCAGAAGAAATTGATCTGGGCGATCCTGAACTGTATTTCAACCGAGAGTTAAGTCACCTGCAATTCAATGCCCGTGTGCTTGAACAGGCCATGGATGAAAACCACCCAATTCTCAACCGTTTGATGTTTTTGTGTATTTTCAGCTCCAATATGGACGAATTCTTCGAAATTCGTGTCGCTGGATTAAAGAGCCAACTGGAATACAGCCGCGAGAAAAACGGCCCAGACGGCATGCACCCGAAGAAGGTGCTGAATCTAATCAGTGAACATGCCCACAAATTAGTACGTCGCCAATATCGTATACTCAATGACATCATCTTCCCTAAATTAGCGGAAGAGAATGTGCAATTTATTCGCCGTACCCTATGGACAGACAAACAATCCAACTGGGTACGTCGCTACTTTAGAGATAATGTACTGCCTATTATCAGCCCGATTGGCTTGGATCCAGCGCACCCTTTTCCTAGGCTGGCAAACAAAACCTTTAACTTTGTGGTTGAACTAGAAGGACGCGATGCCTTCGGCCGTGAAAACGGACTGGCAATTGTGCCAGCACCAAGCTCCTTACCGCGTTTGGTGAAACTGCCTGACGATGTCAGTGAAGGCGGCGACAACATGGTCTTCCTGTCTTCGATTATTCACGCTCACGCTGATCAATTGTTTCCTGGCATGACGGTCAAAGGTTGCTACCAATTCCGACTCACTCGTAACGCCGATTTAGAAGTGGATTCCGATGATATTGGCGTGGATTTAGCGGGTGCGCTTCGAACCGAATTACAAAGCCGCCATTATGGTAGCTCTGTTCGCCTCGAGATTGCAGAAAACTGCCCAGACCATATTGTTAGCTCCCTACTCAAGCAATTTGACCTTGAGCAACAAGATTTATATCAAATTGACGGACCAGTGAACCTAAGTCGTTTAATGGCCGTATTAGAGTTAGTCGATCGTCCTGATTTGATGTACTCGCCTTTCTCTCCTGGCTTACCAAGAAAGCTAGCGAGCGCAGGTGGACTATTTGAAGCAATTCGTCAGCGCGATTACCTATTAATGCACCCGTTCGAGAGTTTTTCGCCTGTTATCGACTTATTAAGCGAAGCTGCGAAAGACCCGAACGTGGTGGCAATACGCCAAACCCTTTACCGAACGGGTGCTCGCTCTCCTATTGCTAACGCCTTAGTCGAAGCGGCTCGAAATGGTAAAGAAGTAACGGTCGTTATTGAGCTACGCGCTCGCTTTGACGAAGCAGAAAACCTGGCCTTGGCCAGCCGACTTCAAGACGCTGGCGCCATTGTGGTGTACGGTGTCGTGCGTCATAAAACCCACGCCAAAATGATTTTGATTGTGCGTCGTGAGGGTAACAACCTTACCCGTTATGTGCATTTAGGCACAGGTAACTATCACGCCGGTAACGCTAGGCTGTACACGGATTACAGCTTCATGACGTGCAACAAGGAAATCGGTGATGACGTGCATCGGGTTTTCCAGCAACTGACCGGAATGAGTAAAGAGCTGAAGGTGAAAAAGCTTCTGCATGCTCCTTTTACACTCCGTAATCGTCTGCTGGAAATGATCGACCGCGAAGCCAAAAATGCGCAAAACGGCGATCCATCTCGCATCATTATCAAGGTCAACTCTTTGACCGAGCAGAAGCTGGTTCAGGCCTTGTACAAGGCATCACAGGCCGGTGTTAAGATTGATTTGATTGTGCGTGGCATTTGTACTCTTCGCCCGGGCATTAAAGGCATTTCATCGAATATCCGAGTACGCAGTATTATTGGCCGCTTTTTAGAACATACTCGTGTTTATTACTTCTACAATAATCGTAACCCTGCCGTCTATTTGTCCAGTGCCGATGGCATGGATCGCAACCTCAATAACCGAATTGAAGTCGCCTTCCCATTGCAGGATTACAAACAAGTACGTCGAGTGAAGAAAGAGTTAGAATATTACTTAACAGACAATACACAGAGTTGGATTTTACAAAGTGACGGTTCCTATCAATTGTCTAAACCAAGAAAAGGGGAATATCGCAGTGCACAACGTGCCCTGTTGAGTGAACTGGCTGATAGCACACGACAAAGCTAGCCTTTTCAAGGTCCACTAAAACAAAAAAACCAGTTCGATGAACTGGTTTTTTTTTCGTCTTACTGACGGTTAAGCGAGATTTTCTGGCCCGAACGAAAAGGGCAACAACTCATTCATGGTCAATGATTTGCGAACCCCTTCTGGCCCACAAATGTGGATCACAGTGTCCACAGAAGAAAATTCTCGAATACGCTGACGGCAGCCGCCACAAGGTGTTACCAATGCATCCCCTTCACCTATGACGTAGATTTCTTTAATCTGTGTCTCACCGTCACGAACCATGGCAGCAATTGCCCCAGCTTCCGCACAAGTTCCTTCTGGGTAAGAAGCATTTTCTACATTACAGCCAGAATACAGCTCACCAGATGCCGTCAGAATCGCGGCACCAACCGTAAAATGAGAGTACGGCACATAGGCTTGGCTCATCGCGGCTTTAGCAAGATCAAACAACTGCTTGCTTTGCTTTGCATCCGACATATTAAGCTCGCTCTTTCACGTAGGGTCGACCAATCGCTTTTGGACCCACAGCTTTACCGATGAAACCAGCAAGAAGCAGTACCGTTAAGACATAAGGCAAGACTTCAATGGCTTGAACTGGCACTTCACCAACACCTGGCAATACTACCCCTTGCATGCGCACCGCAACCGCGTCGAGGAAGCCGAATAGCAAACAAGCGAACAACACTGGTACTGGACGCCATTTACCGAAGATCAGCGCAGCAAGCGCCATATAACCTTTACCTGCACTCATGTCTTTCAAGAAGCCCGCATTATGTGCCGTCGACAGGTAAGCCCCGGCCAAACCACATAAAATACCACACACAATTAAGGCTCTGTAGCGAATGAAAGCAACCGAAATACCGGCCGTATCAACCGCATGTGGGTTTTCACCCACAGCACGTAAACGTAAACCAAAACGGGTTTTATACACCACCCAAAATGTCATCGGCACCATTGCAAACGCTAAATACACCAAAATATTATGGCCACTTAACAATTCGGAATAGATCAAACCAATCACAGGCACATCCGCTAAGGCGTCGGCAAATGGCAGGGTAATGGATAGGAAACGCGCGTCACCTGACAAAGTGGGTGTTTGCCCCCCCATACCAAACCAGTCCATAGACAAGGTAACCGTTAAACCTGCGACAATCGTATTAATGGCAACACCAGAGACAATGTGATCACCACGGTGCGTAATACACGCAAAACCGTGGATCATTGCCAACGAAATGGATGCCATGATACCAAAACATAAACCAATCCAAGCAGAGCCAAAAATAGCCGCGCCTGCCGCCGCCGCAAAAGCACTGCCCAAAATTTTACCTTCCAGACCAATATCTACGATGCCCGCACGTTCTGAATACAAACCAGCCAAAGCAGCAAAGATCAGTGGTGTCGACACTCGCATGGTCGCGTCTAACATAAGTATTAATGTTTCAAACATAATGGTTCCCCTACGCTACCGCTCTGCGAATAAAAAAGCCTTCAATACGATCTTTAAACATATGTTCAAGAGCACCAGAGAAGAGAATCACCAAACCTTGAATCACAACAACGATCTCAGGTGTGATGGTCGGGATTTCAAATGCTAACTCAGCACCACCTTGGTACAAAGCACCAAACAGAATCGCCGCTAGCACAATACCAATAGGATGATTACGCCCCATCAAGGAAACCGCGATACCTGCAAAACCATAACCGGCGGTGAAGTTCAGCAACAGGTTGTGGTTTACCCCCATGATTTCATTAATGCCGACAAAACCGGCTAGACCACCGGAAATCAGCATCGCCCAGATAGTCACCTTGGCGGTATCAATGCCCGCGTAACGCGCCGCAGTCGGATTGGTGCCCAAAGTACGCAATTGATAACCCCAGCGCGTGTGCCAGATCAATCCCCACACAAACACACAGCAAATCAAGGCGATGATGAAGGCTAGGTTCAATGGTGAATCACCAATATCAATGCCCAGAGGCGACAAGAGCTCATGCAAGTAAGGTAACCAAGCGTTTTCTTCAAAGGTTCGGCTGTTAGGCGCCATACGACCGTCTTCTTTTAGCCAGTTCACAATCAAATAAACCATTAAAGAAGAGGCGATGAAATTAAACATAATGGTAGTGATAACGATGTGACTGCCACGACGCGCTTGTAAATAAGCCGGAATGTAAGCCCATGCTGCACCAAATACTGCCGCACCAATAATGGCCAATGGCGCAATAATATACAGCGGCATCGTGTGATCGAGCGCCAGACAAACTAATCCAACCCCCAAACCGCCAATATATGCCTGACCTTCACCACCGATATTGAACAAGCCACCTTTAAAGGCAACAGAAACGGCCAATCCGGTGAAAATAAGGTTGGTCGCATAATACAGCGTATAACCAATCCCTTCGTCATAACCGAACGCACCGTAGACCAAATACCCAGCCGCCTCAATCGGGTTCTCACCAATCGCTAGAATCACCAAACCAGAGACAATAAAGGCCAATAAAATATTCAAAAAAGGAATCAGCGCAATGTTTACCCAAGCTGGCACTTTTGCTTCACTCATGCTGATACTCCTTGCTCTTCTTTGTTGTAGGCATTTGCCATCATCAGACCAAGGGTTCGTTCATCCGCGTCTTTAGCGTCAAGTTCGCCAACGACTGCACCATCAAACATCACTATGATGCGATCACTCAGTGCCATAATTTCATCCAATTCTACTGACACAAGCAAAATGGCTTTGCCTGAGTCTCTCAATTTAACAATTTGTTCGTGTATGTTTTCAATCGCACCAATATCGACGCCTCGTGTCGGTTGACCGATCAACAACACATCTGGATTTTGCTCCACTTCACGAGCAATAACGATTTTTTGCTGATTACCACCAGAGAAATTCGCGGTTTTTAGATGCGGATTAGGCGGACGCACATCCCAATCCGCCATACGCACCTTACACTCCTCTAACATGGCGGTATGATCCATTAGAATCTTACCGTTATAGGAAGCGGAGTTATGGTAACCAAGGACTGCCGCTTCATAAGCCTCAAAGCCTGTAACAAGCCCCATCTTATGACGATCTTCTGGCACATGCGCCATTTTTAAATCACGCATTTGCGCCGCATCTTTTGGTGCTTTAGCGGTAATGGTTTGACCTGCAAACTGTATTTCGCCTTCGCTCATCGGTGTGATGCCAGATAAGACGTTGAGCAATTCACTCTGACCATTACCCGACACACCAGCAATGCCTAGAATTTCACCCGCACGCAATTCCAAGCTGACTTCTTTTAGGCGTTTTACACCTTGGCCATCAAATTGCGTCAAATTCTTCGCGGAAAGGAAAACGTCACTCGGTTGAGCGTCGTCTTTGTTAACCGTTAAACGGACTTTCTTACCGACCATTAATTCAGCCAACTCTTCCGTATTGGTGTGCTGAGTTTCACGGTGCGCAACCATTTCTCCCTGACGCATGACAGAGATGTTATCCGTCGAGGCCATGATTTCACGCAATTTGTGGGTGATTAACAGTACCGTAACCCCCTGCTCTTTAAGGGATTTCAAAATACGGAATAAATGATCCGCTTCTTGCGGTGTTAACACCCCAGTTGGCTCATCCAATATCAAGATGCGAGCACCGCGATACAAAGCCTTTAAGATTTCCACTCGTTGCTGCAAACCAACCGGAAGTTCTTCAACGATTGCGTCTACATCAATGTCTAAGCTGTACTCTTTCGCTAGGCGTTGAAGCTCCACCCGAGCGGCAGTCAAACCACCTTTTAGTAGCGCACCGCCCTCTGTCCCTAAGACAACATTCTCAAGCACACTAAAATTTTCCACCAACATGAAGTGCTGATGCACCATGCCGATGCCAGCATCAATCGCGTCTTGTGAACTACGAATATCAACTCGTTTGCCGTCTACTTCGATGAACCCGGTATCGGCTTCATAAAAACCATAAATGATACTCATCAAAGTGGATTTACCCGCACCGTTTTCACCAATAATGCCGTGAATGGTACCAGCCGGAACTTGTAAGCAAATGTCTTTGTTGGCCTGAACGGCACCAAAGCGTTTGCTGATATCTCGCAATTCTATTGCGAATGGCACTGTATTATTCGTCATATCAAAAAGTTATTCGTCTGCTTAAATTGGAACGCTTAGAGCAAGACTCTAAAGCGAGAGCACCTTCTGGCACTTTTAATTCGTCTCTCTGAATATTCAGCAAAACACTGATCACAGAGCTTTGCTGATTACACACTCACCTGCCAAGGCATTATGAGTGAAATACTTTACGCAAAAAAAACAGTTGCCCGCATTAGCGGACAACTGTTTTCATCATAACTTAGTAGTTACAAGTGTTGTCTGACATGTAGTCATGCACCTGGATATCACCGCCGATAATTTTACCACGGATATCTTGGATTTTAGATTTCATGTCAGCCGTGATTAGGCTCGCGTTGTTATCATCAAGCGCCCAGTCAACACCGCCTTCAGCCAAACCTAGAACCACAACACCTGGCTTCCAAGAACCGTCTGCAGCGCTCTTGTAAGTGTTGTATGCGGCTAGATCGACACGCTTAACCATGGATGTCAGCATAGTACCTGGCTGCAAATGGTTTTGGTTAGAATCGACACCGATCGCCAATTTACCTTCGTCTTTCGCCGCTTGGTAAACACCGATACCTGTTCCGCCTGCCGCTGCGAAGACAACATCAGCACCTTTAGAGAACTGGCTCTTCGCAAGCTCAGAACCCTTGGTTGGATCGTTAAATGCCGCACCAGTAGAACCCGTCATGTTCTGTAAAACCGTTGCATCTGACGTCACATATTTCACGCCTTGCTCGTAACCACAACCAAATTTACGGATAAGAGGAATATCCATACCACCAATGAAACCCACTGCATCGGTTTTAGATGCCATGGCTGCTAGCGCACCAACAAGGAAAGAACCTTCGTGCTCTTTAAACACGATAGATTGAACATTTGGTAGATCAATCACACTGTCGATGATGCTGAAATGAATTTCTGGGAAGTCTTTCGCTACTTTTTCAACAGCAGAAGACATGTTGAAACCAACGGCAACAATAGGAGAGTAACCACGTTTTGCTAAACGACGAAGACCCTGTTCAACCTGAGCCTCGTTCTTTGGCTCAAATTCACGAATTTGTATACCTGTTTCAGACGTGTACTTTTTCACGCCATTGTATACGCCTTCGTTAAAAGACTTATCGAATTTACCCGCTTGGTCATATACTACAGCTGGATCAGCTGCTTGAGCCATGCTTGCAGAGATGGCCAACGCCGTTACTGACGCAATAAAGACACCTTTCATTCCTATTCCTCTTTTTATGTAATTAATCTAGGCAATACAACCTTGCCTAACTGGTCAAAAATAAACCTATTCAAACAATACCGCAACGAAATATGCACATTTTAATCAAGGTTTTTGCGCAAATCCCGAGAGGCACCCGAAAAACTTCTCTTTGATTGACGAAATCAAACTAATTTACAGCAATTCTTGTGCCTAAATTGAACAAAGAGTCAGGTTTGGCATTTTGCACAATACACCGTACTACGTTGCGCCTGACGAACTTCCGTTAACACCTGCTGGCATTGGGTACATGGCAAACCAGCCCGGCCGTACACTGCCAGCTCTTGTTTAAAATACCCAGGCTTACCATCCCCACCGACAAAATCTTTCAATGTCGTGCCACCTTGTTTGATCGCATTGGCAAGCACTATTTTAATGCACTCAAGCAATTTCCGCATTCTAACTTTGGAAATATTCCCTGCCATACGCGTTGGACGAATACCCGCCATAAATAGGGCTTCATTCGCATAAATGTTGCCAACGCCCACCACCACCTTACTGTCCATCACGAAGGTTTTAATCGGCACTTTACGACCTTTGGCTTTGGCATAGAAATAATCCAAATCAAAGGCATTAGACAAAGGCTCGGGACCAAGGTGACTCAACAAGTCATGCTGTAACCAATCTTCAGTAGTCCATAAAATGGCACCAAAACGACGAGGGTCCGTATAACGCAACCATTGATCCACACCCGCAATCTGAAAATCCACATGATCATGAAACAAGGGCGGCGTATTAGCTGGTACAAAATACAAGCTGCCTGACATGCCCAAATGGATAATCATGGTGCCTTTTGCCGTATGAACACCTATGTATTTACCGCGACGCGATACCTGCACCACTTCCTGGCCTAAAATATCTTGGCTTAACTCAGGCGTAATCAACCAGCGTAATTGTGGCTGGCGAATATCTATTTTTGCGATTTTCTGCCCCACCAAATGCGGTTCAATACCGCGCATCGTGGTTTCCACTTCAGGTAATTCAGGCATCTCTACCCCCAAGAAAAAGACGGATAAAACACTGACCAAACGAACAAAGTATATCTACTAGATACAAAAAAACCGACTCAATGAGTCGGTTTTTTTGAAGAAGTCAAAAATTACTTAATTTTCGCTTCTTTGTACATTACGTGCTTACGTACTACAGGATCAAACTTTTTCATTTCTAGTTTGTCTGGAGTATTACGCTTGTTCTTGTCAGTTGTGTAAAAGTGACCAGTACCAGCGGAAGATACCATGCGAATAAGATCGCGAGCGCCTTTAGAAGCCATGATTCAGATCCTTATACTTTTTCGCCGTTGGCACGAATTTCAGCAAGAACTGATTCAATACCTTTTTTATCGATAATACGCATACCTTTAGAAGATACACGTAAACGGATGTAACGGTTTTCGCCTTCGACCCAAAAACGGTGCCAGTGAAGGTTTGGAAGAAAACGACGTTTAGTACGACGCTTTGAGTGAGAAACGTTGTTACCTGTAACAGGACGCTTCCCAGTAACTTGACATACGCGAGACATAATTAAATACCTTTTGCTATCCAGAAATTATTGGAAGTGTGCTTCACTTCCTCAGGCGGAGCATGGTTCCGAATAAACCAAAAATATCCCGTACCGAGGAATAGCGGCGCGGATTTTCCCATAACCTAGCCCATTGAGCAAATCTTTTGTTAAAAAAATGATCAATTCTACTTTTTTGCTAAAGCAGGGAGCGCTGGAAAGCGCTGCGTATTAATTGTATTAATTCCGCATGAATGTCCTGTCTCGTTCTTCCGCCGACGTCATCACACAGTCGATCTTCTTCGCCAATTTTTTTAAGAAACGCTTTTGCCCCGTCCCTACATTCAGGCAAAAAACTAAAATGTGTGGCGTCTAAAACATGATCCAATTGACCATTAGGTAGCGCTGCAGATAAGGCTGTTGCATCAACCGATACGGGCACGTTTATCGAACGCCCGAGATTAATAAAATACATCGACCTATGATTATTTCGCAAGCGACTCAACTCAAAAGCCTGCGCCATAGATGGATCGACTAACACGGCCGCCCGGACTCTAGCATCTAAATTCGATTGTTCGAATTTGCCTTTATCAGTGGATCTAAGCTCAAACGGAGGCATATCAACTTGTTTTCCATCCACATACCCTATTAGCGAATCAAACCAATGACAATCGGCCATAGAAGGATATTTATCACAATAATGAACATAGTCATCTAGATTCAATTTTGCGCCAGCTAAAGACAGAGCAGCCGCCCCTCCTAAAGAGAACCCTAGGACACCGATTTTCGTAGAATCAAGATGATCACGTGACGACCATGTGTCAGTCAGAAAAGTCATCACCAAGGCAAGGTCATCCGTACGCTGCCATAGTTTAGGCGTATCTATCGGTGTGGAATCTCCTGTCGTCGTACCTGGATGATTCGGTGCCGCGACAATAAAACCTGACTGTGATAATTCAGTCGCCAGCCACGCCATACTATCGTTATTGGAACCTGACCCATGAGACATGACGAGAAGAGGATAACGACCGGAGGCAATAGGCCCTTCTTTTAATACCCGGCTCCCTTTAAAGATACGATTTGTATCAGTCATAATGGGTGCGTCCATTGCCGAAGACGGATACCAGACTTTAATCGAAACATCTTCTTGTCTAGAAGGTGAATATACCACCAAACTTTGCATTCCAACGGAACGATACTCATCCGCTAAAACAGAGCCTGAGACACTAACTAAAATTACAACACACAAATTCACCAGTTGCTGGACACTCATCACATCACCTAAAACCTTATTGAAAGATAATGAGATACTAGAAAAACTCGGAAAAAATACGTCCTATTTCACAATCAAGGACGTACTTTATGACATAAAACTCAAACCAAACCCCGTTCAGCCAAGGAAACAGGCAAGCCATCTCCCACCACAAAATGATCCAATAAGCGCACATCAATCAGTTCTAACGCCGATTTAATTCGGCTCGTAATACTGATGTCAGCTTGACTGGGTTCCGCGACACCACTGGGGTGATTATGAGCAATGATGACCGCGGCGGCATTATGTTGCAGTGCGGCTTTCACTACTTCTCTAGGGTAAACAGCGGCGGCATCTATGGTGCCGAGGAAAAGTTCTTGGTAACGGATCAGGCGATGCTGCGAATCCAAAAACAACACAGCAAAGATTTCTCTTTGCACATGACGTAACTGTGACGATAAATAGCTACGGACCTGTTCTGCACTGGAAAACACCGCCTCTCGCATCAGCTGCTCTTGCAAATGACGCTTCGACATTTCCAACACGGCTTGCAATTGGGTGTATTTCGCATCCCCTAACCCAAAGCCTTGGCAAAACTCTTCTCGACTGGCTGACAGCAAAGCGCGTAAACCGCCAAAATGCTGTAACAGTTGTCTCGCCATTTCGACCGCACTTAAACCATGAGACCCAGTGCGTAAAAAAATCGCCAGCAGCTCTGAATCTGAAAGAGCCCCAGCACCATGATGGATAAGTTTTTCGCGGGGACGATCCTGCTCTGGCCAGTGTTTAATACTCATGATCTACTCCTTGATCCATGATAATCTTGTGGTATTCGGCTTCCTGCCTACAAAACTAACCATATAGATCACTGAACGACTTGAGAAGTTTTTTATGTCAAACCTAGCGGCAAAACGTATTTTATTAGGTATTACTGGCGGCATTGCCGCTTATAAAAGCATTGAATTAATTCGTTTTCTGACGAAAGCTGGTGCGGACGTTCAAGTAGTATTGACAGAAGGTGCCAAAGCCTTCGTAACGGAAATGACGTTGCAGGCCATATCAGGTAAGCCGGTGAGAAGCACGTTGCTCGATCCGACGGCCGAAGCCGGTATGGGTCACATAGAGCTCGCCAAATGGGCCGACATGATTGTCATTGCCCCTGCGTCAGCCGATTTTATGGCACGCTATGCCCAAGGCATGGCCAATGATTTATTGACCACGCTTTGTTTAGCCACCGAGGCACCTGTGCTAATTGCCCCAGCGATGAACCAAGCCATGTGGCGACACCCAGCCACTCAAGCCAACGCCACCACCCTGACGCAGCGTGGTGTCTTAAGTGTGGGACCAGCCGAGGGCGCGCAAGCCTGTGGTGACATTGGCCCGGGCCGTATGAGCGAACCTGCGGACATTTTCTCCAATGTGAATGACTATCTGGCGGCGAATGGCAAACCACAAGATTTAACAGGCCAGCATTGGGTGATTACCGCAGGGCCAACCATGGAAGCCATCGACCCTGTACGTTATATCAGCAACCACAGTTCTGGTAAAATGGGCTATGCGCTGGCTCAAGCAGCCCAACGGCGCGGGGCTAAGGTCTCATTAATTTCTGGACCTGTGGCCATCTCGGCTCCTCAAGGTGTGACGTTAGTGAAAGTAAAAAGTGCTGACGACATGTTAGCAGCTTGCCAGCAAGCCATGACGCAAAAAGCCGATGTCTTTATCGGTGCCGCGGCGGTGGCAGATTTCAAAATGAAATCCCAAAGCGGTCAAAAAATGAAGAAGCAAGCGGACAGCAATGAACTGCAACTGACCTTAGTGAAAAACCCAGACATTATCGCCACGATTGCCGAGCAACAAGGTGCAAATTGTATGGTGGGCTTTGCCGCTGAGACGCAAGACGTGATCGCCTACGCGAAAAGCAAACTTGAACGCAAAGGCTTAGATATGATCATTGCCAATGACGTGTCACGCAGTGACATCGGTTTTAATCAAGACGAAAACCAAGTCACCGTGATCAGCAAAGATCAAACTTGGTCACCAGAAAAAGCCAGCAAACAACAACTGGCCATGCAACTGGTGGAACATATTTACCAACACATTCAATCCTCATAAGCAGATTAAGAGACACACATGAAACAAGCTATTCAACTAAAAATCGTTAACGATAAAATTGGTAACGACATTCCATTACCAACTTATGCCACCGAAGGCTCAGCAGGGCTGGATTTAAGAGCCTGCTTAGATAAGTCCATTGAACTGGCACCAGGCGAAACCACTTTATTACCAACCGGGCTGTCCATTTACATTCAAGACCCAAATCTGGCCGCGACTATTTTGCCGCGCTCTGGTTTAGGTCATAAACACGGTATCGTGTTAGGCAACCTAGTTGGCCTGATCGATTCAGACTACCAAGGCGAGCTAATGGTGTCTTGTTGGAACCGTGGCAACACCAGCTTTGTGATCGAGCCTGGTGAACGTGTTGCACAGCTTGTTTTACTTCCGGTTGTACAAGCAGAATTTGATATCGTGACAGAATTTGAAGAGACCGAACGCGGCGCTGGCGGTTTCGGTCATACCGGCACAAAATAAAAACCACATTAAAAGGGTGAGTAAAACTCACCCTTTTTCTCTTGCTGACCAGCCTAGCTCAACCATCTTCAACCCTTGTCCAATTTTTTACTTTCATAAGTCAGTAATTGGTAATTTTCATACATTTTTCTGTAGTTAATCCGCCAAGTTCACGTTATTATTTCAACCCTAAGTGGTTGCTTACACTCGTTATCCGCCTTGTATGTCATCGTTTTCACATAGCGGAGTAATATTTTAATGCTGGATATCTAGCTCTCTTCCAATTTACTGAACTAGATAACAGGCAACCTTGTCGTTTGGCTAACAGGAGTAATTAAAACGTGGCTTTTTCTCGTGAGTCTGCTTTAGATGTTGCTAAGGTTTTGAGCGAATCTCTACCTTACATTCAACGCTTTGCTGGTAAAACATTGGTCATTAAATACGGCGGCAACGCCATGACAGATGAAACACTGCAAGCTGGATTTGCTCGAGACATCGTTTTAATGAAAGCCATCGGTATTAATCCAATAGTGGTACACGGTGGTGGCCCACAAATCGGTGATATGCTGGCAAAACTCAACATTGAGTCAAAGTTCATCAATGGTATGCGCGTTACCGACACGGCGACAATGGACGTAGTGGAAATGATCCTTGGCGGTCAGGTCAACAAAGAAATCGTTAACCTCATTTGTGAAGCTGGTGGTAAAGCCATTGGTATCACAGGGAAAGACAGCCACTTCATCAAGGCCAAGAAACTTTTTGTAAAGCAACAAGCAGAAGGCGCAAGCGCACCAGAACAAGTGGACATTGGTCATGTTGGTGAAGTCGCCAGTGTCGACACCAAATTCCTCAAACTGTTTGAAAGCAGCGATTTGATCCCTGTCATTGCGCCTATCGGCGTAGATGAAGAAGGTCATGCCTATAACATCAACGCGGATTTAGTGGCCGGTAAGGTAGCCGAAGCCGTCGGAGCTGAAAAACTGATGTTGCTGACAAACATTTCGGGGGTTCAGGATAAACAAGGCAATGTCTTAACTGGGTTAAGCACAGCGCAAGTTGATGCCTTGATTGCTGACGGCACTATCTATGGTGGCATGCTACCAAAGATCAGTTGTGCTTTATCCGCTGTAAATTCCGGTGTGACTAGCGCGCATATTATTGATGGTCGAGTACCTCATGCTACGCTATTAGAAATCTTTACCGACACAGGTGTCGGCACATTGATCTCTAACACCAAAGCAAGTGCTTAATAAGGCTCGCATCATTAAAAAAACATCGACAATAGGTTATTACTGGGTACGAGACCATGAGCAATAAAAAAATCGATCGCCGCACTCAAATCTTGCAAGCACTGGCTCAAATGCTAGAAAGTAGTCCGGGGGCTCGCATCACAACCGCTGCACTTGCCAGACAAGTTGGCGTTTCAGAGGCTGCACTGTATCGCCACTTTCCAAGCAAGGCGAAGATGTTTGAAGGCTTGATCGAATTTATTGAAGAGTCTCTTTTTTCTCGTATCAATCGTATTATTCAAGAAGAAAGTGACGTAGTGTCTCGTATTGAAATGATGATGACACTGATTCTCGGCTTTGCTCAGCAAAACCCAGGCATGTGTCGATTACTCACAGCGGACGCGCTGTCTGGTGAGACAGAACGCCTAAGAGTACGTATTGCGCAACTATTTGATCGCATCGAAACTCAGCTTAAACAGATTATTCGTGAAGCAGATTTGAAACAAGGTTTGCGATCGAAAATGGGTGTCGCACCAACGGCGGATTTTTTAATGGCGGTGATCGAAGGCAAAGTACGTCATTATGTGCGCAGTGAGTTCAAAACGAAGCCAATGGAAGCTTGGAAAGAACAATGGCCCATATTGGCACAAAATTTGATGCAGAATCGCTAAGACTCAGCCGCGCTGAGCCTTAGCGTGATGCTTACTTAGATTCCGTATTGGTCTCGGTAAGCTTTGACCGCGTCCAAATGCTGGGCAAACTCTGGAGAGTCTTGCTCAGCCAAATACGTCATGATGTCGTTGAGTGACACGATGCTGATAACCGGCATACCAAAGTCTCGTTCAACCTCTTGAATGGCAGACAATTCGCCTTGGCCTCGTTCTTGACGATCCAATGCGATAAGCACACCAGCTGGCGATGCATTCGCTTGTTGGATAATGGCCATGACTTCACGGATAGCGGTTCCTGCGGTAATCACGTCATCAATAATCATGACGCGACCAGCAAGAGCTGCGCCAACGAGAGAGCCGCCTTCACCGTGAGTTTTTGCTTCTTTGCGGTTGAATACGTATGGTGTATCTAGATTATGATGATCATACAGGGCAACAGCTGTCGTCGTAGCCAAGGGAATGCCCTTGTAAGCAGGGCCAAAAAGAACATCAAATGGAACATTTGCTTCCATGAGAGAGGCGGCGTAAAAACGGCCTAACTTCGCTAATGCTTGGCCTGAACTAAATAAGCCAGCATTAAAAAAGTAAGGGCTTACGCGGCCTGATTTAAGTGTAAATTCGCCAAAGCGCAAAACGTTTTGCTCAATAGCGAATTTGATAAAGTCTCTTTGGTAAGGTTTCATACCGGCTCCAGAAAGATAAAAATTCACAACACAGCGTCACCAAGATGGTATAAAAAGCCATGCTAACTTAGGATAGGCGCTAATATAACACACGGCTAGGAATTGTAGGGACCAGAAATGAAGGTCATCAGCCTTAATGTAAACGGTATAAAACAAGCAGCCGATCGCGGCTTTTTTGAATGGATGGTTCGTCAGAACCCGGATGTTGTGTGTCTACAAGACATACAGGTCGATGAACGTAGCTTAAATGACAGCGTTTTCTTTCCACCTGAATACAACACCTATTTCTTTGATTCGATGGAAAACCCTGATCAAGCAGGGGTTGCCATCTACTGTAAGAGTATGCCAAAAGCAATTATGACTGGCATGGGCTTCCCTGAATGTGACTTTGAAGGTCGTTTCATTCAGGCGGATTTTGACAAGGTTAGTATTGGTGCTTTTTTAACACCACACGGATCGAATCACGAAGAAGCCTTACAGGAGCATAAATATCGCTTTATGGAAGGTTTTAAGAATCATTTGATTAAAACCCGTCGTAAGCGTCGCGAATTTATTTTTTGCGGCACAGCGAATGTGGCTCGCTCTCCGATTGACGTCAGCAGTTGGTTTGTTAATCAGCGTAACTCTGGTTTTTTACCAGAAGAACGCAAATGGATTAATGAAATCTTTAACGAGCTGGAATACATCGACGCGTTCCGCCAGGTAAACAAGCAAGACAAGCAATACACTTGGTGGCCAGACTACGAACGCGCTTGGAAACTGGACGAAGGTGGTCGTTTGGATTATCAAATCGCCACACCCGGTCTGAAAAACTTAATTCAAGGCGGCACCATCTACAAAGGTCAGCGTTTTTCTGACCACGCGCCACTGATTATGGAATACAACTTAGACTAAGCGTTTAAGCGACCACAAAAAAACCGCTGCATGCATTTGGCATCCAGCGGTTTTTTTAATGGCGACAGCCAACAGACAATCTAGTCTTCCATTAGTGGCTTGTGTTTTACCTTTAGCTTCAATTGATGAATGTCGCCTGGTGCAATCACATAAGCATCTGACAAAGCATTACCCGCTTCAACACAAACAAAGCGACGATAGTCCTCTTTGTCCATATCAGCTCGTTTCTTTGCCAATTTACCGCCTGGGTTCCACAAAACCGTACTGCCACTGCCTTCCGTTTGAATAATCAAGCGGCGCTGCAAATCTGGATCATGTATCTCACACTCTTCTGGTGACGACACATACACTCGATCCATATGATTACAAGGCGTCACGACACCTTGCTGCTGATATTCACGCCCCTCATCAAACTTATCAATATAGGTAACTTGATCTAAACCATGTACTTGCGCTGTTTTGTTATCCGCCACATGGAAATAAGTATGCAAGGCCTCACTTACCGGCATGGGCTGATCGGATAGATTTGCCGCGGTAAAGTTAATGCGAAAACCTTTGCTAGAGAAACGAAATACCTGACGCAACTCAAAAGCATAAGGCCACATTTCTTCAATCAATGGATGGTCTTCCGAAGCAAGACGAATGACAATTTTCACATCGCCGTTTTTAAAGCGCCCTGCTTCAATAAATTCCCAACGGAAATAACGCGCTAATCCGTGCGCAGGAAAATCTTCCTGCTCTTCATTGGCACCGAACCAAGGCCAACACACTGGCACACCAAAATGTCGACGGCCAAAACGGCCTTCACCGCCTTTATTTTCCGATTGAAACAAGAGATCAGGCTGACCAGATGGCGTAAAGCTCACCAAGTGCCCGCCCCATAGAGCAATAACGGCGCTAAAGCCTGGTTGATCTATGATGATTTCATCACATTTTTTTAAGCTTGCAGGGCGTATTTCCCCTCCCAGCTCTTCCAACTCTTTCATTAGTTGGCCATTCATTTATCACCCCAGTTGCTATTTCTTATACGCACATAGTAACCCCACAAATGACGATTACAATAGTTTGTGTTTATAGCGAAAATTCGAACATGAAAATTATGCCAAAAGGAATGAAATAACGCTTAACCTAAAATGCCTTTTAAGCTATAAAGCACGGGAAAAATAGATGGCCATCAAGGCTGCAAAAGCCATGGACTTACGTGTGGCAGGAGTGGATATTATTCGTTCCAATAAAGGCCCATTATTATTAGAAGTGAACTCGTCCCAAGGTTTACAGGGCATAGAAACCGCCACCAATGAAGACATTGCTAGCCGAATGATCATGGCGATCGAGAAGCAACGGCTGCAAAAGAAAGAATCCTAACACCCCAAGATTCGGTTTATTACCTGTGCTTAAAAATAAAAGCCACCTTAAGGTGGCTTTTATTAGGCTTTTATTAGGCTTTGGTTGTGCCACCTTGTTGAATCGCCTCAAAGGCCATCTTGTTAGTCGCCACATCCGTGACGTCATAAACCACTAAACAGACTTGATTAATCGCACCATTAGGGCCAGAGATAGGACGTATTGCGATATTTTGGTACATATAATCAGCAATACTAGTCAGTGGTCGATAACATTTAAATTTGAACAAGTGAGGTCGCTGTTCCCAAGAAATGTAAATCGGTGTTTTCAAACCAAACACATTATCCAGCTTTTGCTGTAACCAACTTTGTTCAAGGTCAGAAAACACTGTAAATAAAGATTGTTGCTTAGCAATAGAAGAACTCACACCACTGTGATTCTCCATAAAGCTATTCCACAACTGTATTTTGTATTGTCGATCCAGTACCACCAGCCCCACGTCAATGTGGTGCAATAGATCAAACATCCAATGAAAATCGGCTAAGCCGTCAGACTGCATACTCATTCGTCCTCCGCCAGAAATGACAACAAGTGCTCTAATGTCGGTACAGAATCTTCTGTGAACAATAACATCAAATCACAATTGATCTGGTAGTTCTCCACTTCATAAACAATCTCGACCGCTAAGGTACGCTTCCACGACGCTTTTTTCACATTAATTAAATCCGCAATTCTGACATGTTGACCAAGCAAGGTTGGATGGCCATGGCTAAAATCAATGTTCAATTGCTTACCGACGGCGTCCATAAAAGGGCCAACGAGTACGGAAGATACATCCATTAAAAGTTCGGTTTCATGTTCACGAGAAATCGCATCCGTCATTCCCAGCAGGGTGGCCATGTCAGGAAAACTGGAGTCGTTAAAAATCAACAAAGCTTCAAACGCAATGCCAGAGCCCACAAAGCCTTGTGATACGGCGGAACAACTGTCCTCTTTCACACTGTATTCTAGTGCCATTTGCAGTTCACCCACCTCCAGAATGCTAACTCTAGGTACGGGCAACTTGATAAACACATTGAGCATTTCTGCTAGCACGCTAGCGGCACGTCCCATGGCAATATTAGAGACCTCTTGTAATGTCTCTTGCAGGGTGAAGCTTTCCGCCGCGGTCACCACCTCATTCGGCGTCTCACTCGCTTGAGCATTTGGCGAGAATAACTCTAGCTCCAACAATAATGTTCGTATGTCTTCTGCGGTAGCGGGCTTTTTATGGAACGCAGCGGCACCCATGGCCTTCACTCGCTCAATGGCTTTAGGTTGGACGTCACCTGACACCACAATCACAACAGGTGCGCTAGCGACGCCTTGAAGCGCTTCCAGAGTTTCATAGCCGTCTTTTACCGGCATATTCAGATCTAAGAATAAGACATCAAACCCATTGGCAGCTATTTGCTCCAACGCGTCCTGACCATTCTCAGCAAATTCAATTTCGACCTTCCAGTCATTTGGCAAAGCCTTTGCCAGCTGCTTCCTTGCAATTTTTGAATCATCACATATTAGTACCTTTGTACTCATGACCGTTCTCTTGTTATCTAGTATCTCTACTATGGCAGCTAAGATGATGTTTGGAAAAACACAAAAGTGTTACGTCTCGTAATTTTTTTTATCCCATCCCAATCAAGCTGTATTTTATTCTTTGCTAATACTCATTAGCTTCTCACTAAAAAGTAGCACAAGTTCTTAAAAGTCGCTTTTATACGAGCGACAACAAGGCCTTAGTCACCAGCCTCTCATCGTATTTTTCAGGTTTGTGAGTGATTAGAGGCGTTTTAATCACGGCCACATTGAGTCGAGCGAGTTTATCATAATTCAATTCGCCATAATCGTAGCGATCATCAAGTAATACGTAATCCAATGCAGAATAGTTTGCATGTTCTGGCACATCTTTTATGATCGCTGCGATGAGACGCTCAACTCGCTCCGTAAGTGGCAAGCCTAACTGCTCCGGGTCCACTCCTAAATTCGGAACGTAAACCTTTGGATTCGGGTTTTGACAGATGGCTTGCCCAACGCCCTGTGGCGCTAAATTAGCCAATAAGCTGCTGTAGAAGCTGCCTGGTGGGTAACAAATCAAATCCGCCGTTTCGATGGCATCTTTCCGATCATCGGCAATCTGACAGTTGGTTGGTTGTGGTCGTTTTAATCCCTTATTCAACCACATGCGTTTAATCGGACTGGCAAGCGCCGACGTTTCTTTGCCCGTTATATTGTGCTGACCTAACACCACATCGCCATTTTCCAACTCAACGCCCAGATGCAAATCAGCATCCAGAGTGGTTTTTACTTCCCCAAGCGCCTTGATAAGACGAGAAAATAAAAACACGATGGGATCAAGTTGATGCTGATTGTTTAAGAAGCCTCCTGCCATAATCAGGTTGCCAATGCTTGCTCCGCGTAAATCAAACTGTTCATCGATTTCAGCTTGAGTCACGGCCAATTGGGTTTGAATCAAAGCCTTCATTGGATTTGGTATATTTACGATTAGCTCATGCTCGCCTTTCACCAAGGCATCCAATTGCGCATTGAGCTCGCTCATGGAATCCGCATGATTTAAACGATGGGTGAACAACGCATACACTTCTGGTTGCCCCAAAACCGTTTCATCCGCTAACGCCATTAGGCGACTTCGCAAATCACCAACAGCAGGAATATCAAACGCCGCTCGCAACCTCGCTGAACTGCCACCGGAATCAAAAGGAGTCACCAAATGTATAGAGTGATGGGTATATTCTTTAAAAACTCGACTAATTTTATTCAGTGCTGAACCACCGCTAAAAAACAACACTTTTGGCCCTTGCTCAGGCAAACTTTGATAACGATGCACACGAACAAGATCTGGCATCACCATGCGTCGCCAGATACGTAAAGCATCCGCCATATTAACCACTCCGTCTATTGACTCTTGACCCTACCGAAAACGAAAAAGCGTTTTGAAATATATTCTCTTAACTGACAATGTTAAGATAAAACGCATTCTAACCATAACATGTTTTACAGACAGGAAAGATCATGGAAAAAAAACCAACTGGTTCTTCTCTTAGCAAAGCTCTTACTATGCTGAATCATGTGTGTACTTCTCCAGTACCGTTACGCTTTGCCGAACTGGTTGAACTGTCTGAATTACCTAAGGCCACTGCCCATCGACAACTTAATACCTTGCTGGAGCATGGCTTAGTACGCTTTGATGATCATAAACAAGCCTATTATCCAGGCTATGGATTATTGGCTTTAGCTCATCGCACCTGGGCCAACTTAGATATCCGCGATGTGGCCGCCTCACCAATGCGTGATTTATGGTCTAGCACTCAAGAAACCATTCACTTGGCGGTTCTTGATGGCGCTGACGTCATCTACATTGATAAATTAGAAAGCCCTAAAAGCCTTAGGTTATATTCCGCTGTCGGCAAAAAAGGCCCTGTTTATTGTACAGGTGTCGGCAAAGCCATGTTGGCGTTTTTACCCACACACATACAACAACAGATCATTAGTGAACAAGCCTTTATCCGCCATACTGAGCACACACTCACCACACCAGAAGCGCTGCAAGACAATTTACAACAAATAAAAGACACGGGTATTTCACTCGACCTTGAAGAGCACGAAATCGGCATCAAGTGTGCTGCGGCTCCTATTTTTAACGCACGTCACGAAGCCGTGGCAGCGATCAGTGTTACCGCACCAGCGTTTCGAACTCATGATGATATTTATGAAGAAATGAAAAAAGCGGTGAAATTAGCCGCCGAAGTAATTTCAAAGCATCTCGGAAATTGCGATCATGGATAATCGATCAAATTGCACGAGATGCCAAAACGACCTGAGCAAGTTCGGCAAAACCAAGTCCACCAGGTTGGCTAGTTTGAAACTTTGGATGATGCTGCATTTGCGCTAAATGATGCGCTATATTCGCCACGCCAACACTGAGAGGAAAGCGCGCAAACATACTTTCATCATTCGGCGCATCACCTACATACAACACCTGCTCACGCTGCTGTTGCTCGCTCAATTGATATACCTGACTTAGTACACGTTGAGCCATCGAAAACTTGTCATAGCCATCGGAACAAACGTTGATGTGAATCGAGCTGGCACGAGCATTCAGTCCTAACGCTAATAGCGCCTCCAAACAAGCCTCCTTGGAAGCAATGGCTGGTGGGTTCACATCTTGTGCGTAATCAATCGCCACATCCGTCAAACGATAGGCCTGATCGCGCGCAAGCTTTAAATCTGGAAACTGACTCAGCACACGCTCCACCTGTACTAAAATATCTTGCTGCTCGGCGCGCATTACGGACTCTTCTCGCCAAAAATCATAAGTCAGATGCTGTCGTTCATCACGACCAATGAAGCACGCACCGCCTTCCGTTATGACGCCTTCGACAGGCAAGGCCCTAGCAATCATATCCGACCAACCAGCACAGCCACCGGTCACTGGAATCACTTTAATGCCTTGAGTTGCTAGTTCAGCTAAAGATTGTAACGTTTCTACTGGCAACTGCCCTTGCCAAGTTAAGGTGTCGTCAAAGTCCGTTAGAATAAATCGTAAACGCTGACAATCCTGCATTGCCAATTCAGAAAGAGAATAAATAGACATAGTCACCTTATGAACAAAGTTGTATTTGAACGCCATGCAAGGTGAGTAGCTGCCGTTGCTTTTCAGATAATTTATCGGTGAAAATTTGATCGACCGCCGAAAAATTATGCACCCTCGCCATGGCCTTTCGCCCCCATTTATGCTGATCTGCCACCAGCAAACTGTGCCGACTCTGATCCACTAAAACACGACTAACGGCGGCTTCTTCAGGATCAAAATCCAACACGCCCTGTGCTTCATCTAATCCACCACAACCCAACACACCATAATCAAAATAATATTGTCTTAGACCTGTTAAAGTTTCCTCACCGACCAAGTCATAATGACGATGCCTCAGTTTCCCTGCTAACACTCGCACACGGATATGAGAGTAGTTACCAAAGATACTGGCCACAGTGAGATTGTTGGTGAATACCTGCAGATGCTGATGAGAAACCAAGGCTTTCGCCACATACTCAACCGTTGTCCCTATGCCTAAAAAGACCGATGCACCGTCAGGAATAATCTCAGCGACTCGAGCTGCAATCGTGGCTTTTGATTCACCGTTTAATAACTGACGATGATCAAAAGGCAAGTTCTCGGTACTTGATAGTGGCGCCACACCACCGTGAGTACGGCGCACTAAATGGCGCTCCGCCAATAAATTGATGTCTTTACGAATGGTTTGGGAAGACACATTAAAGCGTGCCACCATGTCCTCCACTAACAAAGCGTCTTCCTGTTGAACCCAATTTAAAATTTGATTCTGTCGGTCACTTAATGCCACATCAAAGCCTTTCATCTTCGACTAAAAACGCAAACTGAGTAGGGTCATCGGTAATCACCGCATCCATCCCCCACTCCCAATGAGACGTCACTGTCTCAGGGTCATTGGGTGTATAACAAAGCAACTTATAGCCTGCCGCTTTCACGGCTTGTGCTTGTGCCTGAGTTAAACAGCTATAGTCACAATTCAAACTGTAGGCTTCAATGCTCTGCAATTGTGCCAGCCAATCCTCGGGGATCGCTTCGTACAATTGTGCCAAATGTCGCCCATCGGCAATCTCATAGCACAGTTGCAATGCCTGATGATTAAAGCTTGAGATAATCAATTTATTATTGTCCTGCCAATGATCGCGCAATACCGCCATCACCGCTGGCACAATATTCTCCACATCCTTTTCGGCGTGTTTGATTTCTAAATTAAGACCCAACCCCAACGATTGAATGCATTCCAAAGCTTCTAATAAAGTGGGCACTTTTTCATTGATAAACGCCGCTGAAAAATACCCACCCGCATCCAGTTTTGAAACGTCTGCTGGCAGCAATAAACGAGTGTTACCTGTGCCATTTGTGCAACGCTCTAGAGTGTCATCATGAAAGATAACCAAACCACCCTCAGCGATCAGATACACATCAATTTCAACCCAAGTCGCCCCGGCTTCAGCCGCAGCCTTAATGGATGATAAAGTATTCTCCGGTGCCAATAAGGCCGCACCACGATGTCCCATCACCTTCGTATCTAAAACGGTTTCCACTGTCATACTCACTTACAAGCGTTGTTGCGTTACAGCATCAAAAACATGCCAATGATCCAAAGGCGCTTTTAGCCACAGTAACGAGTTGATTTCTGGCCAATGAGGACCGGCTAACCGGACGACCATTGGCTCTTGCTTAACGCCTAGATCCACCGTGCCGTGTATTAAGGTTTCAGCGCCTAACGATTCTACCGCTTGAATGCGCAAAGCGAAATCGGCATTTGCTTCATCGACAACTTCTAGGTGCTCAGGGCGGATTCCCCAAATAATGCTTCCTCTATGATCGTGAACCAAAGGTAAAGACAACCGATCCGATAAACAGATGCCTTGTTCATCTAAATTCGCTGGCAACAAATTCATCGAAGGTGAGCCAATAAACGCCGCCACAAATGGCGTAGCAGGCTTATTATACAACGCCATCGGCGAACCTATTTGCTCCGCCTTACCTTTGTTTAGCACCACCAAACGATCCGCTAAGGTCATGGCTTCAACTTGATCATGTGTCACGTACAAAGTCGTCGTACCTAACTTTCTTTGTAACTGGCGAATTTCGACTCGCATCTGTACTCGCAATTTGGCGTCTAGGTTCGATAACGGTTCATCAAACAAAAACACCTTGGGATCTCGCACCATGGCACGTCCCATAGCAACGCGCTGACGTTGACCACCAGATAGCTGCTTAGGTTTTCGCTCCAACAACTCTTCCAGCCCCAGCATGTTCGCCACAGAGGTGACTTTTTCAGCAATGACTTCTTTACTTTCACCTCGATTCTTCAAGCCATAAGCCATATTGGCATACACCGTCATATGAGGGTAAAGCGCGTAATTTTGGAACACCATGGCAATGTCACGATCTGCGGGTTCTTTATCATTAACCTTCGCCCCTTTGATCATCAGATCACCTTGCGAAATGGTCTCAAGACCTGCCACCATTCGCAGTAACGTTGACTTACCACAACCTGACGGACCAACCAGAACAATGAACTCACCTTCTTCTATCGTCAGATCGATACTTGGAATCGCGTGATACCCATTGGGGTAGGTTTTACCAATATTGTTTAATACTACATCTGACATTTTCTTATTTCTCCGCGTCCACTAAGCCTTTCACAAACAATTTCTGCATACCAATCACCACGGCGACTGGCGGAATCATGGCGAGCAGCGTAGTGACCATGACATGGTTCCATTCAATATCCCCCTGATCCACGGCCAGCATACGTTTAATACTCATTACCAAGGTATAATAAGCATCGTCTGTGGTGATGATCACAGGCCATAAATATTGATTCCAACCGTAAATAAACATAATGACAAACAAGGCAGCGATGTTGGTACGAGACATCGGCAACAAGATATCGAAAAAGAATCGAATCGGGCCCGCACCATCAATTCGCGCCGCCTCAATCAACTCTCCCGGCATGGTCATAAAGCATTGTCGGAATAAAAAAGTTGCCGTCGCACTGGCAATCAAGGGCAAAATTAACCCTGAATAACTGTTCAACATATCGAGATTCGCCACCACTTCATAAGTCGGCACTATACGCACCTCGACAGGGAGCATCAGGGTAATAAAGATCACCCAAAAACACGCACCACGGAAGGGAAAACGAAAGAACACAATGGCATAAGCCGACAATAATGAAATAAACAACTTACCGACGGTAATACCAAGCGCCATGATGAAAGAGTTCAGCATCATGTACCAAACAGGCACATCCACACCGGAGCTGGCTTCTCCTAAAAACACAGATCGCCAATTTTCTAGCGCTTGATCACCAAACCACAACGGAATTTCACCGGCACCAAAAGCGGAACTGGGGTGAGTCGATGCCACCAAGGCGACCCAAACAGGCAAGGCGACGACACCAATCCCGAGCAACAATGAAAAATGACTGACGAAGGTAAGCCAAGGACGATTTTCTATCATTAGTATTCCACCTTACGTTCAATGTAACGGAATTGAATCACCGTCATCACGCCAACCAAAAACATTAACACCACTGACTGAGCCGCTGAACTGCCCATGTCTAAACCGATAAAACCATCATTAAAGACTTTGTACACCATGGTGGCCGTACTGACGCCTGGACCACCTTGAGTGGTCGCATCGATTACTCCGAAGGTATCGAAAAAGGCATACACTAAATTGATTACCAACAAAAAGAAGGTCGTCGGCGACAACAGAGGAAACACTATGGTCCAGAAACGTTTAAACGGACTAGCGCCATCAATCGATGCCGCCTCAATAAGAGAACGAGGTACCGCTTGTAAACCCGCTAAAAAGAACAAAAAGTTGTAACTGATTTGCTTCCAAGTCGCTGAAATAACCACTAAGGTCATCGCCTGATCGCCATTCAAAAAATGGTTCCAGTCGACACCAAAATACTGCAACCACAACGCAATTGGCCCCATACTGGGATCGAATAACAGCCACCAAAGCACACCTGCCAAAGCGGGCGCGACCGCATAGGGCCAAACCAGTAATGTTTGATACGTTAATTTTCCGCGAATCACTCGGTCTGCCATGACGGCTAGCCAAAGCGCGATAGCCAGGCCTGAAAAGGCAACAGAAAAACTAAACACTAAAGTGACCCAAATAGACTTGTAGTACTGTGGATCATTAAACAGGTAAACAAAGTTATCAAAGCCAACAAACTCTCGGCTCAAGCCAAAGGCGTCTTCTTGATAAAAAGCTTGTTCAAACGCTTGCTCTGCTGGCCACAAAAAAAAGATAAGAGTGATAACAAGCTGAGGTAAAACCAACAAATAAGGTAATTTTTTATGAGGAAAATACACAGACATTAATACCGCGCCTTGCCATAAGTTCAAATACAAAACCCTCACTCATCATGAGCGAGGGTTACACCGTAACTAACTAGCGTTCATTACTTATTGGCTCTTTCAAACTTACGCAGCAACACATTACCGCGCTTAACCGCTTCGTCTAGTGCTGCCTGTGCGGATTTTTGTCCCGCCCAAACACCTTCTAACTCTTCATTAATGATGTCACGAATTTGTACAAAGTTGCCCAAACGTAAACCTTTAGAGTTTGCCGTTGGTGTACCCGACGTCATCTGCAACACACCTGTCTCTGTACCAACATTTTGGGCATAGAAGCCTTGCCCTTTGGTTAGATCATAGGCGGCACGAGTAATTGGCAAGTAGCCCGAGAATTGGTGCCAATCGGCTTGTACTTCGGCACGAGACAAGAAGCTTAGGAAAGACGCAACGCCTTTGTATTCTTCTTTTTTATGGCCTTGCAATACCCAAAGAGACGCGCCACCAATGATGGTATTCTTCGGCTCAGAGATAGCACTGCCTTGATAAGGAAGCTGTGACACACCAAAATCAAACTTGGCATTTTTCTTAATGCCAGCGTAGCCTGCTGAAGAGTTCATGAACATCGCACATTCTTGGCTGTAGAATTTTGGTGCCGAATCACTGCGACGACCACCATAACTAAAGATACCGTTTTGCTGCCACTCACTCATTTTTTCAATATGAGCCACTTGCAATGGACCATTGAATGTCAATTTCGTGTCTAAACCACCAAAACCATTTGCTTCACTGGCAAAAGGTATATTTTGACGAGCACTGAAATTCTCTAATTGAACCCATGATTGCCACGCGGTAGTGAAGCCACATTTAACGCCATTATCCAATAGCTTCTGAGAAACACTTTCCATTTCTTCCCAAGTCGTTGGTGGGGTTTTAATACCAGCCTTAGCAAATAGGTCTTTGTTATAGTACAGAACTGGCGTTGAACTATTAAACGGCATAGACAACATGTTGCCTTCTTGATCAGAGTAGTAACCCGTAACAGCGCTTAGAAAACCACGTTGATCAAATGACTGGCCAGACTCACGCATTAATTCATAAACAGGGTAAATTGCCCCTTTTGCCGACATCATACTGGCTGTACCGACTTCGAATACTTGCACTATGTGTGGTTGTTTTTTGGCACGGAAAGCCGCAATAGCGGACGTCATGGTTTCCGTATAATTTCCTTTGTAAACAGGCTTAACGGTATAGGCATCCTGAGAGTCATTAAATGCCTTAGCGATCTCATTTACTTTTTCGCCATTCGCACCACCCATTGCATGCCACCATTCAATATCGGTTGCCGCAAAGCCGGAGCTTGCAATAGAAAATCCAATCACCGCTGACGCCAATTTCAATTTATACATTTCCGTGTTCCTCACAATGAGTTGTTTTTAGAAAAGAAAGAACGACTATAGAAACTAAATATTTCAATTTGATGATAGATAAGTTTCATTTGAAACACAAATGCACTCAAATGAAATTATAGATGAAGATTTTATTCATAAAACGGAGAATAAACAGGCGTTTACACGTCATTCATTATTGATTTGAAAGGTGAAAATAAGGAAGAGATAAGAGATTAAAAAGAGTGAATGATCAGATTATTTTAAAATTTCGTGCTTTAAAGCCAAAGACAGACGGTCAAATTCTGTATTCAGAGCCAACAGCACCATGCTTAATTGCGACGCAGATTCGTTGTCGATAATACGCTGTAAATCAGTGAGTTTTTCGCAAAATTGATAACCAGACACCTCTAAACCGGCCCCTCTCAAACGATTGGTCACCAAGCCTAAATTAGGCCAATCTCGGGCCATGGCATAGGTCTCTAGCAACGCTAATAGACTCGTCGCTTCTTTCAGAAACTCCGCCGCCACGAGTGTCATCAGCTCTTCATTACGAGCAAGACGACTTTCAAAGTCTGAACTATCAAATATGATTACATCCAACATAGTCTTACTACCTAGTCTATTGATTTAAGCCATTTCGTTAGAGCTTCCACTAACTTATTCTGGGATACGGGCTTAGCAATATGGTCATCCATACCGGCAGCAAAGCACTCATCCTGATCCCCCTTCATGGCATTAGCACTTAATGCAATAATAGGGACATTCGCAGCGGTTTCAGCATCTTTAAACTGCCGAATATGACGCGTCGCCTCATAGCCATCCATCACCGGCATTTGACAATCCATCAATACCAAATCAAACGCTGTTTGTTTGGCTAGACTTACCGCACGCTCACCATTCTCAGCAATCACAACCTCAACGCCATACAGGTTTAATAACCCCCGTGCGACGATCTGATTCGTCAAATTATCTTCTGCTAACAACACTTTAACATTAAAAACAGGGCGATTATCTGGCGCTGCGTTATTGCTACTGATCGCCATAATTTCTCCTAAGACGGGTGGCTTCAAACTTTCTAAAACATCTAATAATGGCTTGCTAAATATAGGCTTCATCACAGACATTGTCGTCATTTTATCACTAAAGTTAAACGCAGAGCGAGATGACAATAAAACTTGCTGAACTTGCTTTTCTAGACACACTTTCTGCAACTTAGAAACCTCATCAGATGACGCATTTTTCAAAGCATCAGAATCTAATAAAAGCAGTCTTTCAAGCTCCTTGTCACTGGCTAAAGCCTCACTTAAATCAGCAAAAGCCGTCACCTTACAATCTAACGAATCAAGCAAACTGGCCACATAAGAACGCCCTGTATCATTTTCATAAATGAGCGTCACACTGACTTCGTAGCTCACCGTCTGTGGCGTCTCGATTGCATTCACTTGGATTGGGATTTGCACATAAAAACTCGACCCAACTCCTTGCTGTGACTCGAAACGAATCGTTCCTCCCAACGCAGTGACAATCTCCTTACTGATGGCCAAACCTAACCCTGTACCACCAAAACGTCGCGTGGTAGAACCATCCGCCTGTTTAAAACGCTGAAATAATTGTGATTGTGCTTCCTTAGCAATCCCAATTCCAGTGTCTTCAACCTGGCAGGATAAAACATGACAATCGTCTGCTTGACGGTCAATTGTTAACGTTAAATTCACCTCGCCAACCTGAGTGAATTTGACCGCATTCCCCACCAAATTCATGATGACCTGTTTCAGCCTGACACGATCCCCTAACAAGATTAAATTAGGTACCAAGCTCGCAGGTACATTTAATACGATGCCTTTGTCTTGCGCTTTGAGGCTGGCAATATTGGCCACTTCTTCTACTAAAGCATTTAATGAAAATAACGTTCTTTCAATTTCCATAGCCCCAGCTTCAATTTTAGAAAGGTCTAAAATATCATTTATAATATCCAATAGAGACTCAGCACTTTGTTTTGACAGCGTCGCCAATTGAATTTGATCCGCCTGCAATTTACCGTTTAACAACAAGGTCAAACTGCCGATCACGCCATTCAGTGGCGTACGAATTTCATGACTCATATTCGCTAAGAACTCACTCTTAGCGCGGTTTGCTTGTTCTGCTTCATCTTTGGCTTTGCTCTGCTTCAATTCGGACAATTTGAGATTATCATTCGCCAATTGCAGATCTTTAGTACGCCGCCAGACTTTATGTTCAACATCGGCAGCATGACTGCTTACAATCAATAAGAACCAACCAAATAAGCCCGCCACAAATAGACTAAAAGCTAAGACTAACTGGACAATCCAAGGCTGTTTAAAAAAGTAATCTTGACTCACTTGATAGAGTTGCCAAGTTTTCGCACCAACACGAATATCAACTTTTACAGCGTGTTGAAAGTCATTTTTTTCATAAGCTAGTAACAAATCAGAAACGGTTAAACTTGCCTCACTATTTTTCGCCACTAACACCGATGAACCACTGTGACCAAACTCGTCCACTAGATACAAATCCGTGTTCGGTAAACGACCTTTTTGAACAATGGCGTCCGTTAATGTCGACAGAGAAATGACAGACGTAGCCACGCCTAAAAAGGCCTCCGTGTGCTGATCAAAAAAAGGTAAAAACAACAAAACCCCTTTCGTCTCCTGTACAAGGCGTAAAGGAGACGTTGGATAAACTTGTTTGTTTTGAATCGCTTGATCCAAAGCAAACTGTCTGTCTGCTTGAGAGTAGACATCATAACCAAGCGCGGCAGCGTTACGCTCAAGTGGCGAAATAAAGGTCACTACAATGTGGCTCTCTCTAGGAATAACCGGGACTAAACGCCCAGCTGGGGACCTTTCTTTCACCCGAAACTCTCGATCCTGATAAAAGCGTTGAATACGCCTTTCAAAGTTCAAAATATTGTCACCAGCCACGGCAAAGTTCAACGAAACCCCAACAATTGAGTCATCTCTTTGCATTACTCGATCAGAAAAAAAGGCAAACTCCTCCGCATTAATTTCTTCGCTACTATCAATAAAAGCCACAAAACTGTAGAGCATATCCACGGCATTTTTAATACGATTTGAAATAGAAACTTCTAACCGTTCTGCGTTGGATTGAAATTCCTTAACTTGCCGATTCCATTCCGCATAACTTCCTCCCCAAGACAAAATAGCGATCATCAACAACACCACAATCAGACCACTCATTAACCGCATTGGACGATCAAAATATTCACCAAACAAAGACGGTAAAAATACCGCCAACCACGGTACGATAAAAATCACACCAATCATGTCACCGGCCCACCAAACACTCCAGTTTATCCAATATTGGGAATAATCTATGGCCCCAAAAAATAATAATGATGAAACCCCTACACTTGCTCCTATCAAGGTTGACAAGACACCACCCAGAATCACAAAACGTAGTGCCTGACGACTACGATGAAACAAACGTGACACATCAACAAAGCGACGCACTAAATAACCACCAACACACGATTGCAATACCGCCCCCATGGCGATACACGCTGGTAACGCCAAAGCAAACTCTTGATGATTTAACCAAGTAATGGAAACATTAATGAACCAAGAACCAAGGAAGACGCCCAATGGAGCAAACTTTGGAAAAAACACAACCGCAATAAGTGCTAGCCCAGAGGCAGGCCAAATAATCGTGGAATAACCTGGAGAGATAGCAACCGTCAGACCAAGTGCTCCCAACACCGAATACCCCAGCGCTGTCAGCAAAATAATCTTAACGATTTGTGTCATCATAATATCCCTAGTGATCGGTCATCTAAGCATAGACAAGCTGAATCAAGGCATACGTAAGATATTAGTTATGTTATGTAATAAAGAGGCTTACAAACAGATAGAGATACACAATCTAATTAATGGGAGAAAACGTCTCATTCCCCCGACAAACATACTTACTTGGAGCCGTATTACACCTCATTCTTAAATCATTTAAATAGCATCATCAAACACCATGTCGGATAGCTTGAGTTCATCTAATGACTAGATAAGCAACTAAGATCCGAAGCAGCGTAAGCCGCTGACGACAGCCGTGACGCAAGGCTTAAACATCAAGTGGTGTGGTTGGTTGAGCACAGTGGGACTTTTTCGGATAGCTTGAGCCCATCTGACTTATGCATGTGACTAGATGAGCAAGATCCCAAGCAGCGTAAGCCGCTGACGACGGCAGTGACGCAAGGCGTCGCTGTTTGGGATCGTATTGTGTGTGAGGATTTCAGAGGTTGGGATTTAACGACGACCAACATTTACGCCAGACGAAAAAAAGCCCTGACAGGATAACCTATCAGGGCTTCTTAATTTAAAGCTTGACGACGACCTACTCTCACATGCTTTCCTTTCATCATAAGGCCCACACGACCATCGGCGATGGCGAGCGCCTGCGGCGAATAAAGAGTCTCTGCTGAGTTCGAGGTGGGATCAGGTGGTTCAACGACCTAATTAACATCAAGTCCATGTTGACGTTTCTACAGACGTAAAAAAGCCCTGACAGGATAACCTATCAGGGCTTCTTAATTTAAAGCTTGACGACGACCTACTCTCACATGGGATCCCCCACACTACCATCGGCGATGGCGCTTTTCACTGCTGAGTTCGGGATGGGATCAGGTGGTTCAACGCCTCTATGATCGTCAAGCAATTCGGTTTGCGTATCGTTCTGGTATGAGCTGTTTGCTCTGTTAACCAAAACACGCGAATACGTTGCTTGGATCTTTAACAATTCATTTTGAAATAACGTGGATCAAGGTTAAACCGGATCGTATTATGTGTCTAAAAACTACTTTGGTGTTATATGGTCAAGCCTCACGAGCAATTAGTATTGGTTAGCTCAATGCCTCACAGCACTTACACACCCAACCTATCAACGTCGTAGTCTTCAACGGCTCTTTAGGGAACT
>NZ_JSEE01000053.1 GCF_001625355.1 Marinomonas sp. TW1 | reverse complement strand
ATTTGTGTTGGTGAGGTTGCCCTCAGCATCCAAGGTAAGATCAGTATCCGCATGTACCAGAGCGCCATCTTCATTGATGATGTTACCTTGCACATTCAATGCTATCGCATCGGTGGAATAAATCTTGCCGTTTGCTGTAGTGTTGTTTAGTTCGATGGCATTAATCGTGATACCTTTACCCGCCAGCGTTCCTTGGTTATCAACTTGGTTCGTCTGAATGGTTAAAGCGCCATCTTGGGCTAAGACGGTGCCTGAACTCGTGACATTCTCTGCATTGATGTCGATAGTATTTAAAGCTTCAATCGTGGAATCTTTGTTGGTGAGATTGCCCTCGGCATCTAAGATCAGATCAGTAT
>NZ_JSEE01000052.1 GCF_001625355.1 Marinomonas sp. TW1 | reverse complement strand
AATTTGTGTTGGTGAGGTTGCCCTCAGCATCCAAGGTAAGATCAGTATCCGCATGTACCAGAGCGCCATCTTCATTGATGATGTTACCTTGCACATTCAATGCTATCGCATCGGTGGAATAAATCTTCCCGTTTGCTGTAGTGTTGTTTAGTTCGATGGCATTAATCGTGATACCTTTACCCGCCAGCGTTCCTTGGTTATCAACTTGGTTCGTCTGAATGGTTAAAGCACCATCTTGGGCTAAGACGGTGCCTGAACTCGTGACATTCTCTGCATTGATGTCGATAGTATTTAAAGCTTCAATCGTGGAATCTTTGTTGGTGAGATTGCCCTCGGCATCTAAGATCAGATCAGTAT
>NZ_JSEE01000051.1 GCF_001625355.1 Marinomonas sp. TW1 | reverse complement strand
TTCGAGCCTCGTTTCCCGCTCCAGTTTCGCACTTTCGTAAAAGTGTATTGTGTCCCATTCGTCTAGAGGCCTAGGACACCGCCCTTTCACGGCGGTAACAGGGGTTCGAACCCCCTATGGGACGCCACTAATTTTGACCATGTTGCTTGCGAGAGCAGGGTGGTGATTAAAGAAAATAGAGTTTTGCGGGAATAGCTCAGTGGTAGAGCACAACCTTGCCAAGGTTGGGGTCGCGAGTTCGAGCCTCGTTTCCCGCTCCAGTTTCGCACTTTCGTAAAAGTGTATTGTGTCCCATTCGTCTAGAGGCCTAGGACACCGCCCTTTCACGGCGGTAACAGGGGTTCGAACCCCCTATGGGACGCCA
>NZ_JSEE01000050.1 GCF_001625355.1 Marinomonas sp. TW1 | reverse complement strand
GTTGTTTCTTTACTAAGAAATGGTGGAGCTATGCGGGATCGAACCGCAGACCTCCTGCGTGCAAAGCAGGCGCTCTCCCAGCTGAGCTATAGCCCCATTTTTTTAGTCTTTCTAACCGACTCTAATGGTTTCACATTAAAGTATTGTCCAAAATTTCAAGAACAAGGCTTTTCAGTTTGACGTTTAGCCTGCTAAACGAGAACTTAAATAACGCCGTTATTGAGATTTTGGTGGGTCTGGGCCGATTTGAACGGAAAGACATGACCTCACCACTCTTTATAAGTGATTGGGGTACGCTCTAACCAACAAATAGCTTAAACCAAATACCAATCTATTCGATTGGTGGGTCTGGGCCGATTTGAACGGCCGACCTCACCCTTATCAGGGGTGCGCTCTAACCAACTGAGCTACAGACCCGGTCCAGACTACGACACTCTAAACTACAGATATCAGATAATTTGTGTGAACGCTCACCAGTGCTTCATATCGTTTAAGGAGGTGATCCAGCCCCAGGTTCCCCTAGGGCTACCTTGTTACGACTTCACCCC
>NZ_JSEE01000049.1 GCF_001625355.1 Marinomonas sp. TW1 | reverse complement strand
GTTGTTTCTTTACTAAGAAATGGTGGAGCTATGCGGGATCGAACCGCAGACCTCCTGCGTGCAAAGCAGGCGCTCTCCCAGCTGAGCTATAGCCCCATTTTTTTAGTCTTTCTAACCGACTCTAATGATTTTACATTAAAGTATTGTCCAAAATTTCAAGAACAAGGCTTTTCAGTTTGACGTTTAGCCTGCTAAACGAGAACTTAAATAACGCCGTTATTGAGATTTTGGTGGGTCTGGGCCGATTTGAACGGCCGACCTCACCCTTATCAGGGGTGCGCTCTAACCAACTGAGCTACAGACCCATACTAACTAGATTTCCAACCTAGTCGGCTGCCGACCTCACCCTGCTCTTTACCTTAGTAAAGGGGGTGCGCTCTAACCAACTGAGCTACTAATCCAATCTGTGCTAAATCAAATCGATTCAGACTACGACACTCTAAACTACAGATATCAGATAATTTGTGTGAACGCTCACCAGTGCTTCATATCGTTTAAGGAGGTGATCCAGCCCCAGGTTCCCCTAGGGCTACCTTGTTACGACTTCACCCC
>NZ_JSEE01000048.1 GCF_001625355.1 Marinomonas sp. TW1 | reverse complement strand
TATAGCGTTGAGTAAATATTGTCCCTTTGTGTAATGCGTGCCAACGCTGTAATACTTCTAATGTTGACCATGATTTCGCTTTTTCTGTATTCACATGCAACACAACATGAAGATGATTACTCATCACGGCATAAGCGCATATATCGATTGAAAAGACGTTAGAAAGAAATAAAAGGCGATTCTCAACCCAACCACGACGATGTTCATAACTATTTCCTGTAACAGGATCATCACCGTACAAAAAAGCTCGCCGTACACAGCGAGCCACACAATGGTAATAAGGGGTGTCTTGTAAACTGACTTGAGCTTTCCTAGACCTTGGCATATCCAACCTCTCTTCCTGAGAAAACAACACTGTAATTATATACAGCATATTTAAATATCGTCAAGAAAACGCTAGAAGCCTTGGAAACACTGAGTTCTTAAAGTGCCTGTCCTAATAAGTAAGTACTGCTATCGCACCATTGACACCGGCTGACTTATGGGTGAGGTTGCCACAATAAAACGGATAAAATAATTAAGAGGCATACTGAGCCTCATAATCAACTGGCGCTACGTAATCTAAAAATGCATGACGCCGCTTTCGGTTATAAAATACTTCAATGTATTCAA
>NZ_JSEE01000047.1 GCF_001625355.1 Marinomonas sp. TW1 | reverse complement strand
AGAGGGCATACTACCCGCTCGTAATACTGACAACCAAAGAGCCCTATGAGGTCAACAACACTGGAAACCCGCCCGATGGAACATTGAAGGCCACCCACAGGGCAGAACCGCTACCAAACTTCAAGATGAGGTGGTGAGAATGGCAAACTTAACGGATAATACCACCACAACTCTCCCCACTGGCCTGGAGAAACCAATACTGGCTGGGATAACATTAGAAACGGCCATCAAGGCAGTTGTTATCCTAGTTGCCATGATAATCCTTGGAAGGACCCTCAGAAAAATCATAATCAGGGAATCAAAGGAGACCAGCCTCACGTGGATAATCAACGAGGACACCGCTGATATAGTGTTCCGCATGTTCGTCCTTGGGGGAATAACATGGTCCCTCTTTGAGATTGGTTTAATGGCTTACCCGATATTTCGGCCGCCGGTCGGGAACGTAACCTTCGCTGTTAGCTTCTTTTACTTCGCCTACTTAATAGCCAGGAAGTCCAAGGATTACGTCATCATGAGCGCGGGCAGGAGGCCCTCCCCAGACGTGCAGATAAAGGTCAAGATATTCTACTATACCTTCATCACCGTGGCGTTCTTTTTGAGTCTCAACTTTGAAGGAGTCAGCACTAAACTGAGCGCCCTTCTCGCCGCGGCGGGAATAACAGGTATCGTCCTCGGTTTTTCAGCCCAGACTGTAGTTTCGAACTTCATCTCCGGACTCTTCATGT
>NZ_JSEE01000046.1 GCF_001625355.1 Marinomonas sp. TW1 | reverse complement strand
GAGAATACTAAAGTTGGTAATGGGGTTATCATTGATAACCAAGGTCAAATTGCTCATAACGTAATTATTGGTGATAATAGCGCAATTGCGGGTTGCTCTGCGATTGCTGGCAGTACTCATATAGGTCAACGTTGTACTATTTCTGGTGGTGTCGGCATTATTGGGCATTTAACAATTGTTGATGATGTTCATGTGACTGCCATGAGTTTGGTGAGTAAGTCTATCCATAAAGCGGGCTCTTACTCTTCAGGTACTGGGTTAGAGGCAACGGATAAATGGCGTAAATCAGCCGTAAGGGTGACTTCTTTGTATATGTTTAAACGGCTCTCAAAGCCAGCAAGCAGTTCTGGTTGGTTTTCCGCCTTTAGCTGTACTTTTTTATGGCTTGGCGTTTTTTGTTCAATGGCACTCTTGTTAGCGCTAGTCGATTCATCGGTATTGTTGCATGCGGTTAACGTGGTGCTAGCAAGTAATACTACAGCGGCAATTTTTGTTAGTTTTATTGCTTTCATAGCAGGTCTCTATAAAAAGGTTGCCTAGAGACTAAAAAAAAATGAAGCTGAGTGCAATAGAAAGGAGGAATTTAATTGCTTAACGCTAACGGCCTTTTGTAAACGTAAGCTCAAGAGAGCAAAAAGGAAATGTTATAAAGGGTAAGGCAATTTTAGGCATAAAAAAACCGACCTAGGTCGGTTTTTTAATCATTCATCAAGATTAACTAGATGAAGATAA
>NZ_JSEE01000005.1 GCF_001625355.1 Marinomonas sp. TW1 | reverse complement strand
ATGAGTGGAGCTCATCGATGCTGAGAAGTAACTGTTGAATAGACACAAAAAAAATCCGATTAAGAAAGCTTAATCGGATTTTCTGAGGCTATTCAATTAAATTCAACCCTTAAGTGAACAGCATTAGGCTTTTTGCCTCTTTTTTTAGGTCCATACACGCCGCTTTACACGGCTAGACTCTGTTGAAAATCAATCAGTAGTTTTCGATAGCCAGCGACATAACTTGGGTAATGACGTTGCCAGCCATGGTGATGAAGATAGTCAGCCAGAATACGTTTGCCCGACTGCGGCGCTAAGCCTTCTTCTAGACTGGCTTTGATCGCTACCTTTAAATTGGTCGCCAGCCAAAGCTTTACTTCCCACATAGACACGGGCGTTTGATCCGTCACAATCACATGGGCAGGCACGTCTTGATCTTCCAACAGCAGTTCTGCCAGCAACAACAAGGCAGATACCACGTCGTCACGATGCACACGATTCGTCCAACTGTTGGCGCCCCATGCTTGCTCTGTCATTACTTTCTTCATTAACGCAAAACGACCAGGCCCATAAATACCAGAACACCTTGCGGATACACAGGTGAATGCCTGCTGTAACAAGGCTTCCGTTTCGATTAATACCTTTGCGGTCACGGAACTTGGCTGAGCGGGGCTTTGTTCATCAATCCATTCTCCTTGGTTTTGACCATAAACACTGGTACTGGAGACAAACACCATTTTGACTGGGTTGATCGAATGTTGATAACGACGTACTAATACTTGCGCAGTATCGTAGTAGGCTTGCCGATAACCCGCTTCACTGCGCTCATTTGGCGTCATAATTAAAAAGATCAATGACACGTCTGGTAGAGCCTCATTCGGTAGCGCTCGTAAGTCTCCCGTTATGCCTTCAACACCTTCAGGAAAAAGAGTACCGTTGCGACGAATACCCGTGACTTGATGGCCTTGTGCCACTAAATCCTTGGCTAACCCTGTTCCTAGATCTCCGCAACCTGCAATCAATATGTTTGCCATTGAGCCCTCTAACAATGTCTTCGATGAATGTATGAATCTAACAACGACTTGCCTTCTTTACAAAAAAGACAATAGTAAGGCGTTGACCACCACAAAATGTCTGTAACAAAAATCAACGAGTATACTTTATTAAATTATGTATTATCATAGTTATTAGTAATAATGGCCTATCAGGCAAGGTGCACCATGACATTAACCGAATTAAAATACATTGTAATGTTGGCTGAAGAAAAACACTTCGGTCGAGCAGCTGATCGTTGTTATGTATCACAACCCACACTGAGCGTCGCCGTCAAGAAACTGGAAGAAGAGCTAGGAACAGCCATCTTTGAACGTAGCAAAAGCTCGGTATACATCACGCCAGTGGGTGAACAAATCATCACTCAAGCCAAACGAGTACTGGATCAAGCAAACATGATCAAAGAGCTCGCCAATGCCGGTAAAAACCAGCTAACCGGCCCTCTTAAGGTTGGTGCCATTTACACCATTGCACCCTACCTATTTCCAGTGATGATTCCTTCCTTGAGTCAAATCACCTCCGGCATGCCGCTTGTCATAGAAGAGGACCTAACTGAGAATCTGCGCCCTAAACTTCGCAATGGCGATTTGGATGCCATTATCGTTGCCCTGCCTTTCCAAGAACCTGACGTGGTGACGCAACCAATTTACGAGGAAGAGTTCGTTGTTCTTATGCCGAAAAATCATCCTTGGACTCAGTTAGACCACATTAATACCGATCAACTCTCGACCGACAATCTCCTCCTTTTGGGTAAAGGTCATTGCTTCAGCGAACAAGTATTAGAGGCCTGCCCCCTCTTAACCGATAATGAAGTCAATAATGGCCGTACTGTGGTCAATGGCAGCTCATTGGAAACCATTCGCTATATGGTGTCCTCCGGCCTTGGGGTAACGGTATTGCCAAAATCGGCTGTGACCAACATCGATCACTCGATGCTGGCAGTACGCCCTTTTGCCAACCCGGTACCAAAACGTACCGTTGCTTTAGCTTGGCGCGCCAGTTTTCCTCGCCCTAAAGCCATTGAGTCAGTCAGTCAGTCCATTCGCGACGCCTGTAAACAACTCGAATTATAAGTAGTGCATTAAGATGATAGATGGATTAGACACACAGGATGTCCGAGAATTAAAAGGTGTGGGAGAAGCCATGGCGGAGAAACTCGCCAAGATGCATCTCCATACCGTACAGGATTTGCTTTTCCATCTTCCCATTCGCTACCAAGACAGAACTCGCGTCGTGCCCATTGGGCAACTTGGCTTTGGTGACGAAGCGGTAATAGAAGGTCAAGTCATGAGCTGCGAAGTCAAAATGGGCAAACGCCGCAGCTTATTGTGTCGCCTTAAAGATCATTCTGGCAGTCTGTGCCTGCGCTTCTTTCACTTTTCAGCCGCACAAAAGAAGCAACTGGAATCCGGCAAACGCGTGCGTTGCTTTGGCGAAATTCGTCGAGGTAGTGCCGGATTTGAAATGTACCACCCAGAGTACAAACTGATTGAAGACGATGAAGCGCCTTTAGCGTCGTCTCAACTGACGCCGATTTACCCACTGACCGAAGGCTTAACCCAAACCAAAATTCGACAATTATGCGAACAAGCATTGGAACGACTCACACCATACAATTTACAAGAGTGGTTGCCCGATGAATTGCGCCACCAGTTCAGTTTATCTTCACTGAATGACGCCATTCAGTTTCTTCACCATCCATCCCGAGATGCCGATCTAGAATCCCTCAAACAAGGGTGCCACCCTGCACAATATCGATTGTCGTTTGAGGAATTGATGGCGCATCAGTTATCGTTAATTGGTAAGCGAATAAAAGCCAAACAAGATAAAAGCATCAAGGTGACTGAAGCTGGGGCACTGAGCGAGCAACTGTTAGCACGATTGCCGTTCTCACCAACTCAAGCCCAACAACGCGTCTTCCGTGAAATTCTCAAGGATTTGGCAACAGGACATCCCATGTTACGCCTTGTACAAGGTGATGTTGGCTCAGGCAAGACACTGGTCGCCGCCTTGTCCGCTGCTGCCGTTGTGCAAGCCGGTTATCAGGTTGCTGTGATGGCCCCCACTGAAATTCTTGCCGAGCAACATTATACGAACTTCACCCAGTGGTTCCAGCCACTCGGTTTACAGGTCGCTTGGATGACGGGCAAACTCAAAGGCAAAACCCGAGAGCAAGAACTCAAGCTCATTGCCTCAGGGCAAGCACAGATTGTGGTCGGCACCCATGCGTTGTTTCAAGAAAGCGTCGAATTTGATCGTTTGGCGCTGGCCATCATAGATGAACAACATAGATTCGGTGTGCATCAACGGATGGCCTTGCGAGAAAAAGGTATGAAACAGGGTCTTCAGCCTCACCAGCTCATCATGACAGCGACCCCCATTCCTCGAACGTTGGCCATGTCTGCTTATGCGGATTTGGATTGCTCCATTATCGATGAACTTCCACCAGGCCGCACGCCCGTCAACACCATCGTCGTGTCGGATCAACGTCGCCAAGAAGTCATTGAGCGAGTCAAAAGCGCCTGCCAAGAAGGTAAGCAGACTTACTGGGTGTGCACTCTCATTGAAGAATCCGAAGCCCTGCAATGCCAAGCCGCAGAAGATACTGCACTGCTCTTGCAAGAACAGTTACTTGGCCTGCGCATTGGTTTGGTTCACGGACGTTTAAAAGCACAAGAAAAAGCTGACATTATGGCGCAATTTAAAGCAGGAGAAATTCAGCTGCTTGTTGCCACCACGGTGATTGAAGTCGGCGTGGATGTACCGAATGCCAGTTTGATGGTCATTGAAAACCCCGAACGCCTCGGTTTGGCTCAACTGCACCAGTTGCGAGGCCGTGTTGGGCGAGGACAAGCAGCCAGTCATTGCGTCCTGCTTTACAAAGCCCCTCTTGGACAACAGGGTAAAGCACGATTATCCACCATGAGAGAAACCAGTGATGGTTTCAAAATCGCCGAGAAGGATTTAGAGCTGAGAGGGCCAGGAGAGCTTTTAGGCACGCGACAAACCGGCTTATGGGAGTTTAAAGTGGCGGACTTACAGAGAGATAAAGCCTTGCTAGATGATGTTCAGCGTGCCGCTGGATTATTACACCAGAACTTTCCTGATCACATTCCTCCATTATTGAGCCGCTGGCTACCGAATCATGATCAGTATTTAAATGTCTGACGTTTAAGGAATATTGACGACCGTGGTGCTCTTCACTTCTTCCATTGCCACATAAGTACGAGACTCACGTACATGAGGTAAGGTCAGCAAGGTTTCACCTAATAACAGCCGATAAGAGTCCATATTCGATACACGTGCTTTTAGTAAGTATTCAAAATCCCCTGCGATCAAATGACACTCTAAAATTTCCGGAATTTCAGACACCGCGGTTTTGAATTCATTAAAGCCTTCAGGAGAAGTGGTTTTCAGTCTTATCTCAACAAACACCAACAGGCCAGCATCCACTTTTTTTGGATTAACCAAAGCACAATAGCCAGTAATATAGCCGTTCCGCTCTAGTCGACGCACACGCTCCAAGCAAGGCGTCGCACTCAAACCAACACGACTCGCCAACTCCACATTGGATAAACGACCGTTTATTTGCAACTCTCGTAGAATTTTTTTGTCCAATCGATCAAGTGGTTTTGTTGAGTTATCCATTTGATATGGATCTCCTTACTAAACATCTAAGAATGGCTAAGTTTACCATGTAGAGGGTAATTTTGGGAAAGCGCTTTATCCATTATATTTTGTATGGTCTTTGTTTTTACAAAAAAGCACCAAAATAAAGCACAACAAACGCGCGCGCACAAACATGGACTATAAAAACACTATTACGCCCTAAAAAAGCGCAAAAAATCGAAGAGGTTTGATTCTAACGTTTTGTTTTCTTTAAATTAAATTTTACTCAATGAAATTGAGCTCCACTCTTCTGCTAGACCATTTATCGTCAAATAAAGTGCAAAAAATAAGTACATTGGGGCGTGTTTTTAATATTTTATTCTTGACTATGGTGCAAAAGAGTAATTCTATAGGGGTATGTGATGATCCTCTAGAGGATTCGTCTGCATATGTAAGACAACAAGAATAATTAAATGTTGGCATCAACTTTGCTTTCAAAAAAATAGGTTTCAAATTGAATCTATTGAAATTCTGCAAAATTACAACATACATATAAAATCGCCTGGGAGGCTCAATATAATGAAATCCAATGTAGGTAAATTACTGTCTACCGCTGCCATTGCTGCAACAATCAGCACTGGTGCAGCCGCTGCTACCCTAGATGACGTAAAATCAAAAGGCTTCATCCAATGTGGTGTTAGCCAAGGCGTTCCTGGTTTCTCTAATGCCGATGTAAACGGCAACTGGTCTGGTATCGACGTTGACGCTTGTCGTGCAACGGCGGCCGCTATCTTTGGTGATGCACAAGCCGTTAAATTCACTCCTCTTTCTGCAAAAGAACGTTTCACAGCCCTTCAGTCTGGCGAGATCGACATGTTGTCTCGTAACACAACTTGGACTTACACTCGTGATACGTCTCTAGGTCTAGATTTTACGGCGGTTAACTTCTATGACGGTCAAGGTTTCATGGCTCGTAAAGACCTAGGTGTTGAATCTGCCCTAGACCTTGATGGTGCCACTGTTTGTACTGAGCAAGGTACAACAACAGAATTGAACATGGCGGATTTCTTCCGTAAGCATAAAATGAACTATGTACCTGTTATCGTACAGAAAGCGGACGAAGCACTAGCGGCTTATGCTTCTGGTCGTTGTGACGTATTCACCACGGATAAATCAGGTCTTGCTGCTCACCGTTCAAAATTGTCTGATCCAAACGCTCACGTAATTCTTCCAGAAACGATCTCTAAAGAGCCTCTAGGCCCTGTTGTTCGTCACGGCGACAACCAATGGAAAGACATCGTAACTTGGGCTATGTTCGTTCAAGTTAACGCTGAAGAAATGGGCATCAGCTCTAAAAACGTTGCTAAAATCAAATCTGAGTCAAACGATCCAGGCATCCGTCGTCTACTAGGCGCTGAAGGCAACATGGGTGAATCTCTAGGACTTGGTGCTGATTGGGCTTACAACATCATCGCTGAAGTAGGTAACTACGGTGAAGTGTTTGAGCGTAACGTTGGACCAAACACACCAGTTGGTCTGCCACGCGGTATTAACAATCTATGGACAGAAGGTGGTGTTATGTACGCGCCACCAGTACGTTAATACCTAAAGCGACCTGCTTCGGGTATTTATCCAGCGACTCCACTGAGTCGCTGGATTTCTCCCCCCTTCCTTACACATCTGACGAGCATTTCAACTGCCTGAAACAAGATGAGCGATCAAAATAGTTCAAGTATAAAAAATTTTTTGAATGATGCAGGCAACCGAGCCCTCATCTTTCAAGCTTTACTCCTGGCCGTGGTAGTTTTCGTAGGTTATTACTTGTTTAGTAACTTACAAGCCAACCTGGCAGACCAAGGTATTTCCACTGGCTTTGAATTTTTAAACCAACCAGCTGGATTTCCCGTCCTTATTCACCTTATTGAGTATACTGAGGCCAACACCTACGGAAGAGCGTTTGTTGTTGCCCTGATTAATACTGTTGTTATCTCTTTATTGGGGATCGCGTTAGCCACTTTTATTGGTGTTGTGATGGGCTTAGCTCGTCTTTCTAATAACTGGTTGGTTGCACGATTAGCCACAGTTTACGTTGAGACATTGCGTAATATTCCGTTATTGCTACAAATGTTTTTCTGGTATTTTGCGGTTCTAGCAACCTTACCTATCCCTAAGAACAGCATCATTTTTGGTGATTTTTTCTTAAACAAACGTGGCGTCTATTCCCCTAACCCAATTGCTCAAGATGGTTTTGGTATTGTGATTGCAGGTTTTATCCTGTCCATCATCGCCTCCATTGCTTTGATTGTTTGGGCCAAAAAGCGCCAAACGAGAACAGGTCTTTGGTTTCCAGCTTACTGGGCGTCTTTCGGTACTATCATAGTCATTACCTTTCTAGCTTTGGTGGTTTCTGGGTTCCCTATCGAGTTTGACCTTCCACAAAAAAGTCGTTTTAACGTCACTGGTGGTATGGTTCTGCCTCCAGAATTTGTGGCGGTATTAGTGGCATTGTCGACTTATACTGGCGCATTCATTGCGGAAATCGTTCGTGCAGGTATCTTGTCCGTCAACTGGGGGCAAACAGAGGCTGCGCGCTCTTTGGGTCTGAAAGACAGTCTAACGCAGCGTTTAATTGTCTTACCGCAAGCATTACGAGTCATTATTCCGCCCCTGACCAGTCAATTCCTAAACTTAGCGAAAAACTCATCATTGGGTGCGGCTATCGCTTACCCAGAATTGGTTGCTGTTGTTATGGGTACAACACTGAACCAAACAGGTCAGGCCATTGAAAACATCGGTCTGTGTATGTTGGTTTACGGTACATTGAGCTTATCTATCTCAATGTTTATGAACTGGTATAACAAAAAAATGTCACTAATAGAGCGCTAGGAGGAAGAACATGGCTATTGAATTCAAACCATCACCAAGCCTTCCACCACCAGTGAATTCTGTTGGTGCGGTGGCCTGGGTTCGTCAAAATTTATTGTCGTCCCCATTAAATATATTTTTAACCCTATTTAGCTTTTATATTTTATATTTGCTGGTCCCACCCGTGATTGAATGGGGCCTTGTCGGAGCAACTTTTACTGGTGCGTCAAAAGCTGACTGTACTGGTGATGGCGCCTGCTGGGCATTCATAGGGGTCTATTTTGAACAGTTTATGTATGGACTGTATCCATCAGAAGAAACATGGCGCATTAATCTGGCTTTGATTCTATTGGTGCTTTTATTAGGTACATACGCTGTTAAAACAGTGAATAAGCTTTACTTATCCCTTGTGATTTTGGTGGTTTATCCTGTTATTGCTTACTTCCTATTTGCAGGTGGTGTATTCGGTCTAGAAGTCGTTGAGACGTCTTTATGGGGCGGCTTATTCTTGACCACGCTGTTAGGGGTTGTCGGTATTGTGGCGTCCTTCCCTCTTGGGGTTTTGTTGGCGCTTGGTCGTCAATCCAAAATGCCAATAGCAAAGTCCGTTTGTATCGTCTTCATTGAAACGATTCGAGCGGTACCACTGATCACCATCTTGTTCATGGCATCCGTAATGATTCCTTTGTTCTTACCTGAAGGTATGAACTTCAACAAGTTATTACGAGTTCTGATCGGTATTACTTTGTTCTCTGCAGCCTATATGGCCGAGGTCATTCGTGGTGGCTTACAAGCTATCCCGAAAGGTCAATATGAAGCCGCTGATGCGATGGGATTAACCTACTGGCAGTCGATGATCTTAGTCATTTTGCCGCAGGCATTAAAATTAGTCATTCCAGGGATCGTAAACACATTCATTGGTTTATTTAAAGACACCACTCTGGTTTACATTGTGGGGATGTTTGATCTACTTGGTCGTATTCAAGCCGCAACTCATGATGCTAACTGGCTCGGAATGACCATTGAAGGCTATGCCTTTGCCGGTTTTATTTACTGGGCAGCCTGTTTTGGCATGTCTCGCTACAGTATGAGAATCGAGCGTAAATTAGAAACTGGGCACAAGCGAAATTAGTTAAGAATTTGAGGTCTATATAATGACAAATACCAATATGGCTCGTGCCCAACTAGCGCTGGGCGAAGAAGCAATTATCGAGTTTAATGATGTCAATAAATGGTACGGTGATTTCCACGTACTTAAAAACATCAACTTTAGCATTAAGAAGGGTGAACGAATCGTTGTTTGTGGACCTTCCGGTTCCGGTAAGTCTACGATGACACGCTGTATTAACCGCCTAGAAGAGCACCAGAAAGGTACGATTCTCGTCGATGGCGTTGAAATGAACGACAACTTGAAAAACATCGAAGCGATCCGCAAAGACGTGGGTATGGTGTTCCAGCACTTCAACTTGTTCCCACATTTGACCATTTTAGAGAACCTGACCTTAGCACCAATCTGGGTTCGTAAAATGCCAAAGAAACAAGCCGAAGAAATGGCGATGCACTACTTGGAACGCGTCAAAATCGCAAACCAAGCCTTGAAGTACCCAGGCCAACTTTCTGGTGGGCAACAACAGCGTGTGGCGATTGCTCGTGGTTTGTGTATGCAGCCACGCATCATGCTGTTTGATGAACCGACTTCGGCACTTGACCCAGAAATGATCAAAGAAGTATTGGACGTTATGGTTCAATTAGCAGAAGAAGGCATGACCATGGTTTGTGTGACTCATGAAATGGGCTTCGCAAAAACCGTTGCTGACCGAGTGGTCTTCATGGACGCAGGCGAAATCGTGGAAGCCAATGGGCCTCACGAGTTCTTCGATAATCCACAGCATGACCGCACGCAAAACTTCTTAAGCCAAATTTTGAATCACTGATTCGATATTTGCCTTTAAAATCTGTTATATTTGCAAAAGCCCCTATCATAGGGGCTTTTTTAGTTTAATTAATCCTTGTTCTAACAGAGAAAATATATGGAAATATCAGCCGACCAACAGCCAAGCAAGCGACTGCGAGTAGTTCATCTAGCAGACCATACAGGCCGTTTACAGGTGATTTTTCCTGAACAACATATGTTAGACATTGCCGCGGTTTCTCGCATCACTAAACGACGTTTTGAACCCATCACTAACTTCAACAGTGAGGGCGACCCACTCATCAAACCCAACAGTGTGTCGAGCATTATTGAATCCAGCTTATTAGCCGAGCCAAAAGTACTGATACGATTAAAGTCCGACGGCCCGTATCATGAACTCAGCTCGGATGAATTGAAAACCATGTTTAGCGGCCCTTTGAATCGCTTTGAAGACATTTCACTCGATATCAATAAGATCAAACGTCCGGCAGACAATCATGAGAATGATGAAGAGCAGATACTAGAAGCGCTTGGCCGTTTTCAGTCGATTCGTCTTAAACAACGCCTCGAAGAAACCTTAGAGATTCCACCACTACCGGCTTCTTCTCACCGTATTATCCGCTTGTCCGCAGACCAAACCGCTGGCACGGATGAATTGTGTGAAGTCATCGCGCTGGACCCAAGCTTAGCAGCACAAGTCATCAGTTGGGCGTCGTCCCCTTACTATGGTGCCCCAGGGACAATTGAGTCAGTCGAAGATGCCATCATTCGGGTGCTGGGGTTTGATATGGTGATGAATCTGGCGCTGGGCTTATCGATGGGCAATGCCTTCCACACGCCCGATAATGGCCCAAGACATTATGAAAATTTTTGGTTGGATTCGGTGTCCAATGCCGTACTAATGGAAACCTTAGTAAAAGCCATGCCCAATGAAATACGCCCTAAACTTGGCCACGCTTATCTTTCGGGTCTTTTGCAAAACTTCGGGTATTTGGCCATCAGTAGCATTTTACCGCCGCATTTTTCGATCTTATCTCGATATTATGAAGCCAATGCTCACTTACCCAGCGAATTGGTCGAAATGCAAATTCTGCACTTTACCAAGGAACAGCTAGGCTCTTGGCTATTACGTTATTGGAGTTTGCCAGACAACATCTGGACAGCCATTCGTTACAGTAAAAAGCCTCACTATTATGGAGAGCACGCGACGTTAGCCAAACTTCTCTATGTTTCTCACCAACTGCGCAATGGCTTGGATATCGATCCGTCTGTGCTGGTCGAAGTGGGCTTAGACATTGATCAGGCAGAAGCGTGTCGAGAAGAGGTATACCAGTCTTCTCATGAGCTGCATAAAATGGTTTCTCTTATCGATAAAATGAATGCCTAACATTGTATGACTCGCCTTAATTCACTTGCCACCAAGCAATTTGACTACCGTTGGCAACCTGCTCACTGTGTTAATAAAACCAAAATACCCAACTATTTATGGCCTTGGCTGACCACGGATAAATCATTAACCAGTAAATTACAGCGCATTGGTAAACTCAGTGTCGACGTCATTGAAGACAAGTGGGGCGCGGCCAGTCTGCGAGAAAGACGTAAGCTCAAATTGAAGCCAAGAGAAGCGGTCCGCGTCCGCACTGTCCTGTTAAAACTGGATGGTCAAACCGTGATCTATGCCCGCTCTATTATTCCTGCTCGCTCATTACTGGGTCACTGGCGTCAGGTACCTCATTTAAACGATAAACCATTAGGTGGCTATCTTTTCCAGCATCGTACCCTAACCCGTAGCCCAATTGAAATTACGGAATTACCTGCGGCAATGTTCCCTGATCAACCTCATAGTGTGTGGGCAAGACGCTCTGTGTTCCATCAATATGGTGTTGGCATCTTGGTAAATGAAGCCATCTTTGACACAATCTCTCATTTCAAATCACCCTTTGGATTGCCATGAACAAGCTAAAAGATTATGCCGAGCTTACCCGTTTTAATCGCCCGATTGGTTCATTACTCTTAATGTGGCCTACCCTGTGGGCACTTTGGTTAGCGGCCGAGGGTCGACCAGACTGGTCGCTACTGGTGATTTTCATTCTAGGGGTGTTTAGCATGCGATCCGCTGGTTGTGTGATCAATGATTATGCGGATCGAAAGGTAGATGGGCATGTTGATCGAACGAAGAACCGGCCACTTCCCTCAGGGCGAGTATCCGAAAAAGAAGCCCTAACTCTGTTTGTCGGTTTATCCTTACTCAGTTTTTGTTTGGTGTTATTGACCAACCTACAAACCATATTACTGTCCTTTGTCGGTCTTGGGTTAGCCGCTCTGTACCCATTTATGAAGCGTTATACCCATCTGCCTCAGCTTTTTCTCGGTTTAGCCTTTTCTTGGGCCATTCCTATGGCTTACAGCGCCCAAGGGGGCAGCTTAAGCGACCCTATTCTATGGATGCTGTTTCTCGCGAATTGTTTCTGGACCATTGCTTACGACACTTATTATGCGATGACCGATCGACCAGACGATTTGAGAATTGGCGTCAAATCCACAGCAATACTGTTTGGTCAGTATGATTTGTTGGTCATTGTGTGTTTACAAGCTTTAACCTTATCCCTTTTGACATGGATCGGCTTCTTCGCCACACTGGGCTGGCCTTATTTTCTCGCATTGTTGACTTGCATCTGGTTGTTTTACAAGCAATATCAACAAGCAAGTGACAGAAACAGGCAAGCTTGTTTTCGCTCTTTCCTAGAAAACAATCGCATTGGATGCTGTGTCTTTATCGGTTTAGTTATCAGCTATTTTGCTTAATATGTGGCAAAGTTATGACAGTTTAACTAAATTGTCATAATTGCTCGCTTTAATAAAAACCGTTCCTGAGATGAGGGTAGATCCTGTGACCGGTAAAAAAGTTTTAATTATTGATGATGAATCTTCTATTCGCGAGATGATTGCCATTGCTTTAGAGATGGCAGGCTATGAATACATGGAAGCCGAAAATATTCAGCAAGCTCACGAAATTATCGTGGACCATCGACCAGATTTGATTTTGGTCGACTGGATGATGCCAGGCGGAAGCGGTATTGAGTTAACTCGCCGCATCAAAAAAGACAGTACCACGGCCGAAATTCCAGTCATCATGCTGACGGCTAAAAGTGAAGAAGACAATAAAATTCAAGGTTTAGAAGTCGGGGCGGATGATTACATCACCAAACCTTTTTCACCACGTGAATTAGTGGCGCGTCTCAAAGCCGTATTACGCCGAGCGACACCACAGGGCATTGATGAACCAATCGAAGTAGAAGGCCTGACCCTAGACCCGATTAGTCAGCGTGTCACTATTGGCGCTCGTCCACTGGAGATGGGACCAACTGAGTACCGTTTACTCAAATTTTTAATGACTCACCAAGAACGAGCGTATTCAAGAGCACAGCTATTGGATCAAGTTTGGGGAGGTAACGTATACGTCGAAGAGCGTACAGTTGATGTGCACATTCGTCGTCTGCGCAAAGCCATTGGTGACAGTCATGACTTCTTGATTCAAACCGTGCGAGGCACAGGCTACCGTTTCTCAGCAAAAAGGTCTGTATGAAAACCATTTGGCGGAACACCATTCTTTCTTGGTTAGCAGGCTTTATCGCCTGTGCGGTAATTGGCTACATTCTTGGTCATTTTTTGGGGGTTCTACTGCTGTATACCTTAGGGACCTTGTACTGGCAGTTATACCAACTTTATCAATTCCACAACTGGCTACGTCATTCAGGGCGCGCAGCTCCACCAGAGTCGAATGGTATCTGGGGAGAAGTGTTTGACGCGGTATATCGCCTGCAAAAGAAACAACGAAAATCCAAGCGTCGTATGCGACAAGCCTTAACTCGGATTGAAAGCTCTACCAGCGCGCTCAAAGAAGGCGTGATTATGGCGGATAACCAAGGTAACCTCGAATGGTGGAACAACTCAGCAGGGCACTTCTTAGGCTTAATGCGACCGGTTGATCGTGGGCAAGTGATCACCAACATCGTTCGTAGTCCAGAGTTCTTCCGCTATTTTACGCAAAAGCGCTTTGGTGAGCCGCTCGTCATCAAGTCTCCGGCAAAAGACGGTGTCTATTTAGAGGTTCAAACCACCTTATACGATAAAAATGATCACCTTATTTTCGTTCGTGATGTGACTCGTTTACACCTATTAGAGCAGATGCGAAAAGACTTTGTCGCCAATGCCTCCCATGAGCTAAAGACTCCTCTAACCGTGATCAAAGGCTATGTTGAGACCTTAGACATGTTTAAAGACAGCCTGCCAAAAAGCATGCAAAAAGGCATAGTAAACATGGCTGAGCAGTCTGTCCGGATGGAACAACTGATTGAAGATTTATTATTGCTATCTCGTCTTGAGAGCGATGATAAACGCGAAGAAAATCAATGGTTTCGTGTGTCTGACATCGTAGAAGCCATTCTGAAAACTACCACCGCCATCATGACAGATCAACACAAATTAGTGACTCAGATATCTGAAGACGCGAGAATTTATGGCTCTTATAAAGAGCTGTACAGTGCTTTTTCCAACTTAATTGTGAACGCCGTCAAATATTCACCTGACGGTGGTGAAATCAACATTAAGTGGGAATCCAGTGAATTGAATGGCATTTTTTCCGTAAAAGACCAAGGGTTAGGCATTGATCCTCGACACATCCCGCGGCTCACGGAACGCTTTTTCCGAGTGGATAAGGGGCGTGGATCAAAAACTGGCGGCACAGGCTTAGGGCTTGCCATTGTTAAACACGTTCTTTTGCATCATGAAGCCAAGCTACAGATTCGCAGTCTACCAGGCACTGGCAGTACCTTCTCTTGCCACTTCCCGGCCAGTCGTGTGCGTAAAGATGTCGTCACCCAAACCACCAGCACCCTAACAGAATAAAAAGGCGCGGCAGCCATATGTCGCGTCTTCAGCTTAAAATTGAACGCCTTCAAAACAGAGACTTATAACGCGTCAAACAAGCTCTTGATGAAGGCTTCTTTTTCCGCGTCTTGATCGATCAAACGCAAACCAACGGTTAAGAAGGTTGAATCATGTTTCTTTTCTGTGGTCGCCACAGATTGCACGTAGTAATTCAGGCGATTAATGGTGGATTTATGCTCTAAATCCAGTACCGCCTGCCCTAATACTTGAGGCACCACGTCATCACTCTTAATCAGCATAGACGCTTCTTGCTTACTGAATTGAATCACCATGCAACGAAACTGTTTGTTTTCAAAGCGAACTAAGGTTGGAATTTTCACATCCTTAATACTGACTTCTGCATCGCTGGGATTCACAATCTTAGGCGTTTTCGCAGCTTTAGCGGCACCATTTCCACCCCCCATCAACACATCAATGGAAGCCGTCGCAATGCCTTGTGGCGAACCACTCGCCGCTCTAGGTTTTTGAGCCGTCAATTTACCCGCCAGCTTGTGCTTTTTCGCGGCACCCAACACCTTGTTAACCAGCTGCTCTCCAGAAAAGGGCTTACCTAAATAATCGGTGACGCCAGCTTGCACAGCCTCCACCACATGATCTTTGTCACCACGACTGGTAATCATCACAAAAGGCACATCGTCTTTTTGGTACTTAGGTTGCTCACGGCACCATTTCAACAATTCAACGCCCGTCATCTCAGGCATTTCCCAATCACATAGCACCATGTCAAATTGGGTTTTATTCATTAATTGCTGAGCTTTACGACCATTTACAGCGTCTTCAATCTCCACGGCTGGAAACTGCTTACGTAAGGTTCGGCGAATCAAATCTCGTGTGAACGAAGCGTCGTCCACGACCAATATTTTAAGCGACATTATTTCATTCCATTATGAGAGTTTAACAACGCAGAGAAATCTCCATTCTCTACCCTAAAGATGGATACCCATAATAAAGTCGCTGCCACTACAGCTATTGGCATCACAAACAAATTAAACAGTGGAATGGTCAAAGACACCATCACTATGCCACCAAACGTCCAACATAATAGTGGCTGAGTTCTAAGGGCCATTCGCATCTCGTAAAACGACACCTTATTATTATCAAAAGCATAGTCCATATATTGCAGAGCAAGCATCCAAGCAGAAAACAATAACAACAGAATTGGCGCAATGACATTGACTAATGGGATAAAAGACAACACCAACAGCAGTAAAAAACGCGGAACAAAATACAGAACCTTCTGCATTTCTCGTTGCAAGCTACGGCCAATCACCGCCAAAATCACACTGGCAGTCAGACGTTCATCAAACACTTTACCCGTGGTCTTCTGTTCGACTTTTTCCGCTAAAAACGCCATAAACGGAGCCGCCAATATATTGACCCCAATCGAAAAACTGTAAAACAACAAGACAGCAATGACCGCCCCAAAAATCAGATCTAGGAGCCAGCTGATAAACGACAGCCAATCCGGTAAAAAGCCCATCGCCCAATTTAATATGTCTTGAAAATAACTAAACGCCACCATGTAGATCAGCGCAATCAACAAAAAGTTTGCCAGTAGTGGCGCTAAAATAAACAGTCTTAATTCTTTGGACGCAATTAACGGTAAGGCCTTCAAAAAAGCCCCAGCCGCTTTAAATGGTTGTGTAATCAAAATAAATTCAACCCTATCAATCTTTCTTATCAAACCCGTTTGAGAATATCACGAGGTCCTCCGCGTCTCCACATTTACTAGACGTATAAGGCAATACGGAATTTCGATTGTGACCTTTTGTTAATTGATGAACTATGGAAGCTTAAGGGCGAATCTGAATCGTGCAATTCACACGCCTCAAAATAACAAAGCACACCTAACAGCTAACTAACAAAGGGAACGATATGACTATCTCAAAAACACTCATCGCCAGTGCCGTACTGGCCGCTTCTATTAGCGCACTGCAAGTGCAAGCTGCGGACGTACCTGCGGGTGTTGTCTTAGCCGACAAACAAGAATTGGTTCGTGGTGGTGGCTCAGAGCCTGCCACCCTTGATCCTCAAAAAATTGAAGGCACACCAGGCTCTATTCGTTCAAAAGACCTGTTTGAAGGTTTGTATAATCAAGACGGCGACGGCAATCAAATTCCTGGTGTCGCGACAAGTTACGATGTAAACGCCGACAATACTCAATACACGTTCCACCTCCGTAAAGACGCCAAATGGTCTAATGGCGAGCCAGTTACCGCAGAAGATTTTGTGTTTGCCTTCACTCGTTCTGTTGATCCTGCTACGGCGTCACCTTATGCCTGGTTCATGGAAATTCCATCCATTGTTAACGCCTCCAAAATCATTGCTGGTGAAGCGGATCCATCCACCTTGGGTGTCAAAGCTCTCGACGACCATACATTCCAAGTCACTCTCGAGCGCCCAGTTCCTTACTTTGTGAAGATGACCTCACACCAAAACATGTTTCCTGTTCCGAAAAAAGTGGTTGAGAAATGGGGTGATGATTGGACGAAACCTGAACACATGGTCTCAAACGGTGCCTATAAAATGGATGAGTGGATTGTCAACGAGAAGATGGTCTTTACTCGTAACCAACACTATTGGAACGACGCGAAAACCGTCATCAACAAAGTCACGTATTTGCCAATTGAATCCCCTAATGCGGAGCTAAAACGTTTCCAAGCGGGTCAGATGGATTTAAGCTACGAATTACCCAACGATCATTACAAGCAACTTCTACGAGAAATACCTGACGAGGTCGTGGTCACGCCTAAATTGGGCACCTATTACTACCAATTTAATACCACCAAAGCACCTTACAACGACGTTCGCGTCCGTAAAGCGTTGTCTTATGCCATTGATCGCAATGTCATTACCAAATACGTAACAGGGGTTGGTGAAATCCCGGCGTATTCATTCACCCCAGAAGTCGTCAATGATTTTAACCCTGAGACACCAGATTACGCGACTTGGACTCAGAAGCAGCGTAATCAAAAAGCACAAGCCTTACTAGAAGAAGCCGGCTTCGATAAGAGCAACCCGCTGTCCTTCAAGCTACTGTACAACACCAACGAAAACCATAAGAAGATCGCCATTGCGATTGCTTCCATGTGGAAAAAAACCTTAGGGGTGCAAGTGACATTGGAAAACCAAGAATGGAAGACATACTTGGAAACCAAAAAGCATCAACAATTTGACGTTGCTCGTGCCGGTTGGATTGGGGATTACAACGAAGCGTCCACCATGCTTGACCTGCTAACGACCACTCACGGTAATAACGACGGCAAATACAGTAACGCCAACTACGATAAGCTGCTACACGAGGCTCGAACCATGCAAAACCCTGCCGAAAATTATAACAAGGCAGAAGCAATTGCGATTGAGCAAGACATGGCAGTAGCCCCCATTTATCAATATACCGAGAAGCGCCTAGTGAAAAGCTATTTAGGCGGCTACATGCCTAACCCAGAAGATAACGTGTACGTTCGAGATATGTACATCATCAAGCACTAAGACTCTCGTTTCATAAACAAGCGTCTGTTGAAAACCATACCCAACGGCTAACGTCGTTGGGTATCTTTTGAACCCTCTATAGGTTGCAAATATTAGCCGTCTATTGACGAGTCTAATAATCCGGTAATAACTATGTTTACATTTATCTCAAAGCGCATTTTAGAAGCGATTCCCACCTTGTTGGTATTGATCACGATATCCTTCTTTCTGATGCACGCTGCTCCAGGCAGCCCTTTTTCCAGCGAGCGCGCTCTTCCTGCTGAGGTGTTAGCGAACATCAATGCTAAGTACCATTTGGACGAGCCTGTTATCAATCAGTACTTTTATTATTTAGGCGGTTTATTACAAGGGGATTTGGGCCCCTCTTTTCGATACAAAGATTTCACCATTAACGAATTGATCGCACAAAGCTTTCCCGTCTCCGCTGAAATAGGCATCTGGTCATTTCTTGTTGCTCTGATACTTGGCGTGGGGTGCGGCATTATCGCCGCCTTAAGGCAAAATTCGTGGGTAGATTATTCCGTCATGGCGTTTGCCAACCTTGGTATTGTGTTGCCTAATTTTGTTTTGGCTCCACTTTGTATCCTATTTTTCTCCATTTATAACCACTGGTTGCCACCTGGTGGCTGGAATGGAGGGGCTTGGCCTTACTTGATCATGCCAGTGATCGCCATGTCGACTAGTTATATCGCACAGATCGCCCGTATTACGCGTGGCAGCATGATTGAGACCATGCATTCAAATTTCATTCGTACAGCACACGCTAAAGGCTTGCCAAAGCATCGCATCATTTTTCAGCACGCCCTACGCCCTACCATGCTGCCAGTTATCTCTTATCTGGGCCCAGCGTTCGTCGGTATTGTCACCGGCTCGGTGATTGTGGATGTGTACTTTGGGACCGGCGGCATCGGTCAACATTTCATTAATGGTGCTCTTAATCGCGACTATTCCATGGTCATGGGCGTCACCATTTTGGTGGGAACATTGACCATATTGTTCAACGCGGTTGTTGATATTTTATACGCTGTTATTGACCCTAAAATTCGTTACTAAGGCCACCCGAATATGATCACTACACAAGATAAAATCCAGGCCATTGAACAGTTCGCTGAACAAGTCACGGAAGTGGAAGGCCGAAGTTTATGGCAAGACGCGCGCCGACGCTTTTTTTCTAATCATGCGGCCGTCATCAGCTTGATCTTATTAACACTGATTACTGTCGTCTCATTACTTGGCCCGTTATTCAGTCAATGGAATTACGATGATATTGACTGGGAAGCCCTATCCGATATCTCCGTCCTTGGACGTCCAAACATTGAAAATGGTCATTACTTTGGTACAGACACCTTAGGCCGAGACATTTTTGTGCGAACCTTACAAGGTGGACAAATCTCCTTACTGGTCGGCATCATGGGCAGTGCGGTGGCCATTGTCATTGGTACACTTTATGGTGCCGCTTCAGGTTACATCGGCGGTCGAGTTGATAGTGTCATGATGCGCTTCTTAGAAATCCTTAACTCCTTTCCCTTTATGTTTTTCGTCATCATTTTGATGACCCTGTTTGGTCGACACATTTTCCTCATCTTCGTTGCCATCGGTGCGATTTCATGGCTCGACATGGCGAGGATTGTTCGCGGGCAAACCCTAAGTCTGAAAAACAAAGAATACATTGAAGCGGCTTATGCCTGCGGCGTATCGACACCAAAAATCATTTTGCGACACATAGTGCCGAATGTACTGGGCATTGTCGTGGTTTACGCCACCTTGCTGGTGCCGAATATGATTCTGCTTGAGTCCTTCATCAGCTTCCTTGGCTTGGGGGTACAAGAACCCATGACCAGTTGGGGCGCACTGATCTCAGAAGGTGCTCAAAATATGGAGATTGCCGTTTGGCAGCTGGCTTGGCCATTGGCGTTTCTTGTCGTGACGTTGTTTTGCTTTAACTTCCTCGGCGACGGCTTACGAGACGCGCTTGATCCAAAAGACCGCTAAGGAGGCGATATGAATCTATTAGAAGTCGATCAGTTACAAGTAAACTTTAAAACCCCCGATGGCTTTGTCACTGCGGTCAATAATTTAAACTTTACTTTGGCACAAGGAGAAACCTTGGGCATTGTTGGCGAGTCGGGCTCCGGTAAAAGCCAAACCGCCTTTGCTTTAATGGGACTACTGGCCAAAAATGGGGTCATTGAAGGACAAGCGCGCTTTGAGGGACAAAATATTTTGTCCCTCAGCGATCAACAAATGAACCGTATTCGATCAAAAGAAATCGCCATGATTTTCCAAGATCCGATGACCTCCCTCAATCCTTATATGAAAGTCGGCAAGCAGCTTATGGAAGTCTTGATGCTGCACAAGGGAATGTCCAAGGCAGAAGCCTTTGAGGCCTCTGTGCAAATGCTCGATGCGGTAAAAATGCCCGAAGCTCGCAAACGTATGCACATGTACCCTCATGAATTCTCAGGGGGCATGCGCCAGCGGGTCATGATTGCCATGGCACTACTCTGTCAACCAAAACTCCTGATTGCCGATGAACCCACAACAGCATTGGATGTGACAGTTCAAGCGCAGATTTTAACCCTGTTAAACGAGTTGAAAAAGGACTTCAACACCGCCATTGTCATGATCACTCATGATCTAGGCGTGGTCGCAGGACTGTGTGACAAGGTGTTAGTCATGTACGCAGGTCAGACAATGGAGTATGGCTCAACGGAAGATGTCTTCTATCAACCGACTCACCCTTATACCAGAGGTTTATTACAAGCCATTCCACGATTGGACAGTGAAGGCGACATACTGACGACCATTCCTGGTAACCCACCCAACCTACTGAACCTACCTTCTGGTTGCCCGTTCCATTCTCGCTGTGAATTTGCAGAAGAACGTTGTGTGAAAGAAGCGCCGACGCTGGAAGAGTATCAAGTTGGAAAATTAAGGGCTTGTCATAAATCAGCCGATTGGGGAGTGGCATCATGAACGTACAAACCAGCAAAAACCCCTTAATGGAAGTCAGCGATTTAAAAGTTCATTTTGCGATTAAATCGGATAACGCGTGGCCTTGGAGCAAAGCCAAAGCGCTAAAAGCCGTAGATGGCGTCAACCTGTCCATTTTTGAAGGGGAAACCCTTGGCGTCGTCGGCGAGTCGGGCTGTGGTAAATCCACTCTAGCAAGAGCCTTATTACGCCTTGTGCCAATTACACAAGGCCATGTGGTGTGGTGTGGCCAAGACCTAACGGAACTGGATAAAAAGCAAATGCGTGATAAACGCCAAGAGTTGCAAATGATCTTTCAAGATCCATTGGCCTCACTGGATCCACGCATGACGGTTGGGGATATCATTGCCGAACCTTTGCATACCTTTCAACCTCATCTGAGCAAACAGCAAGTAAAGGAACAAGTACGTGAAATGATGGCCCGTGTTGGCTTGCTACCAAACGTTATTAATCGTTATCCCCATGAATTTTCGGGTGGCCAATGTCAGCGTATTGGCATTGCTCGAGCACTCATTTTGAAACCTAAGTTAGTGGTTTGCGACGAACCAGTTTCGGCACTGGATGTGTCCATTCAAGCGCAGGTGGTTAACCTATTAAAAGAACTGCAAAAAGAGATGGGGCTGTCGCTGGTGTTTATTGCCCATGATTTGAGTGTGGTAAAACACATTTCAGATCGAGTCTTGGTGATGTACCTTGGCAATGCCGTTGAGTTAGCGGACAAAACGTCGTTATACGATAACCCTCAGCACCCATACACCAAGGCGCTATTGTCTGCTGTGCCCGTCCCAGACCCGAAAATAGAACGTCATAAAAGCATTCAACTTCTAGCAGGAGATTTGCCCTCCCCGATCAGTCCGCCGTCAGGCTGTGTGTTCCGAACTCGTTGCCCTCATGCGAATGAACACTGTGCAGAACACAAACCACCGCTTAGCGTCATTGCCGATGACCGTTCGCATCAAGCGGCCTGTTCTAGACTGTTGGAATTCGCTTAAAAGCCGTTCAAAATTGGTTACCATGGAAGGTAACCACGCTCCTCAATCCTTAAAAGACGTGACTCGAACTGGCTTTTAAACGGCATTCTTGATAAGTTGATCATTGTGTCAATAATTTTCATTTGATGTCACTTTTCATTTGTTCGTAAGAGGCCAAATATGAACTCAGTCATCTCCACACTTCTGATTTTCGTTGGCCTAACGTCTTTCCCCATCTTCGCCCTAGAGCAACCGAATCAAAAAGTCATCCTAACGGTCGAGGGCGATTTCGAAAACACCAACGCAAAGCAAGCCGCCAATTTCGATCTCCCCATGTTAGCGGCCTTGCCACAATACTCTATCACCACGAAAAACCCTTGGACAAAAGGCGTCCATTCTTATCAGGGCTTTTCAGCCGCTGACTTGCTGCAGTTACTTAAAGCAAAAGGCACCATGCTTGAGGTTACAGCCCTTAATAAATACATGACCAAAGTGCCTGTTGAGGACTTTCAAGTTAACGGTGCAATCTTCGCCACCCATCGTGACGGGGTGCCAATGAGTGTGCGTAACCTTGGCCCCATCATGGTCATTTACCCATTTGACCAAAATCTAGATTTAAAATCAGAGGTCTATTACGGCCGCTCCATTTGGCAAATCCGACACATCAAAATCGCCCCATTGGCTGAGTAAGGAAGCGGCCAATGTTAAAAGGACATAACTGGTTATCGCGATTCAAACAATGGATGATGTATGGTTTTATTGTGCTAATCATCGTCATCACCATCGCACTGTTCGGCATCATTACTTACACCAGCGACAGCGCCAAACAAAACAGCCGCCGAGTATTCGAAAGTGCCCTTTGGAATGCCCTACAATTACAAGTACAGACCTATCGCCTGCTTAATTATCTGGTGTTGTTAAAAGCACCAGACCTACCGCTCAATGGCCAAGCTTATTTCGAATACGATTTGCTCATGAGCCGTATTGACTTACTAAGAGATGGAGAGGTTGGCTCCTTGGTTAGAGAGTTTGAAGGCGGTAGAACAACGCGCTTATTAAACATCATGAACGGCGAACTGGAGCTGCTTAGCTTTCATATCAGCAAGCTAGAGGAAGGGGACTTAAGCTACTTACCCAGCTTCATTGATCGCATACAAAAACTGGACCCTCAATTGAATGAGTTTGTTGGTTTGGTGAACAGTGGCAGTAATGCCTTTATCAATCATCAGCACCAGATCCTACAGGCTAAGCTTCATTATATTCAGCTGTTATCCATCGCTTTGTTACTCTGCTTACTTTGCTTATGTTTTTTCATCGCTAAGAGTTTTTCTCAATTAAGGTTTGCTCACGAACGTAACAAAAAACTCAAAGCCGACATGCAAAACTCTCGCAGTGACAAAGCGGATTTATTGGGTTTTATTAATCAACAAGTTCGCCCCCCTATCAACGCAATCTTGGGGACAGCAAAAACGCTTAAGCAATCATCTCACGGTGTTCCTGAAGCCTTAACCAAACACATTGAAGAGTCTGGGCAGCAATTACTGCATACCATCGAAATGCTTTCTGACCTATCCCTCTTAGAGGCACAAAAACTCAGTCTCCAATCGTCAACCGATGATTTAAAGACACAAATGGAAACCTTTGTTGAGTTAACAGAAGCGCAAATGTCCCGCAAAAATTTAGCCTGTGCTTTATACATCGATCCAGCCTTACCTAACTCTGTACATTTGGATTTTGGGCGCTTCAAAGAAATTGTCTTAGCCTTATTACAAAATGCGATTACTCATTGTCCCGCTGGCAGTATTAGCATTCAGTTGCGCCCTTCGGCCTTGGACGCGCCAACGGTCCTTTTGCCAGATGGCACCCATGAAACGCGTGTAATGCAATTGGCTATACGAGACACTGGCTTAGGAATGCCTCATAACCTGCAGCAAAGCCTGCGCGTTAATCCCAATCTACCAAAACAAAAAGACAGCCCGGGCGTCAATACCGTCGGCTTAGACTTGGCCTTATGCCACCAGCTCATTTATTTAATGAAGGGCGAAATGCATTTTTCCTGTGTCGAGAATGAAGGTTGTGAATTCTGGGTCGATTTGCCATTTTATGTGCCGGCGGAACAAGACCCTCCTGCGGATAGACAGGCAATCACTCAACCACAAAAAACGGCACTGATTCTTGAACAAGACATGAACTTGGCCAAAGTCATTGAGCTACAGCTAACCAGCTTTAATATTAAGGTAAGCCTAGCCCAAGAAGATGATGGACACCGTTCATTAGATCAATATGACCTGATTCTCTTGGGACAATTTCCGGGGTTCGACAATCATTTAGAGCAGCGTCTATTAGACTGTGTGAAAACAGGTACTACCCTATGGAGCTATCATTCACCAGACTTAAGAGACACCTATTTAGATTCTAAATCCCTCTCCTTCCCTATAACTCAACGGAAGTTATTACCACTGATTGAGGCTTTATTTTTAGATCAACCAAAACATAAGGATAGCAAATGATAGACAAGGCCTATTTAGACTCCCTGACAGAATTACTGGGAAAAAATACCGTTAATCAAATTCGTCTTGAATACGTTCAAGACAGTACCCTTAAATTAGAGCAATTACTGAGAGCATGGGAAGAGCGAGATTTCGAGACATTAAAGCAGGTCAGTCACTCCCTAAAATCGGCCAGTCTAAATATGGCGGCCAAACAATTTGCCCAACAATGCGAGATCATTGAAAAGTCCGCAGGAAAAGGAGACGAAACGCCGATCCAAACAACCATTAAGAGTGTGTCAGATGTTCACAAAGAGACTCTAATGGCGCTTTCCGGCTACTTTTCTATGCTCAAATAGCATCGACAACAACATTCACTAACCGTCATTTCACTAACCGCTGTCTTTGCTAAAAACTAAATGGACCACTGAACGGTGGTGGCCTGTAAGAAAGTCGCCAGTAAAACTTGAATGCCAGTCTGATCAACCTCAGAAAAACGCGCCACACTAGGGCTATCAATATCAAACACACCCAACAAAGTCTCACCGACGAAGATCGGCACAACCAGTTCAGACGCTGACGCCGCATCACAGGCAATGTGACCTTCAAACTCATGCACATTCGCAATGCATTGAGTGGTCGCCGTCATCGCCGCTTTGCCACACACACCTCGGCCAAAAGGAATACGTGTACAAGCGACTTTGCCTACATAGGGGCCAAGCACCAATTCATTATTACGCGCAAAATAAAAGCCGGCCCAATTCAAATCATCGAGAGTTTGCATGATAAACGCCGAAAACTGAGCGGCATTGCAGATAAGGTCGGTCTCACCTGCCAATAAAGCGGCTAACTGCTCATTTAGACTTTGATAATAATGTTCTGAGGATTCAGAGGAAGAAGTATCTGGGGTAAACATCTGCGCCTAACCAATCAAAAAGAAAAACCGATGGTAGCAAATGACGCGACAGAGCTAAATGCTATAGAGGAGATAAACTCTGGTCTCCATAACAGAAGACCAGAGTTTGAAAGGCTTATGCGTCTTTGACTTCACCCGCTAAGTCATTCACATGCACGTGACGAACATCCACCCCTTTCACCATGAAAATCAAATGCTGACAGGTATGACGGGCATGATCGCCAATACGCTCAAGAGAACGAAGCACCCAAATCACATTAATCACACGTGAAATACTGCGCGGATCTTCCATCATGTAAGTCACCAAAGAACGCAATGCTGTATTGTATTCTTGGTCAACCGCACGGTCTTGTTTCGCCACTTTAATGGCGGTATCGATATCAAGACGAGCATACGCATCTAGTGCATCGTGAATCATTCGAGACACCATTTGACCAATACGATTAATCTCCACATAACCTCGTGGCGACTCACCTTCATTGATCAAATTGAGGGTCAAGTTGGCAATTTTTTTCGCTTCGTCACCCATACGCTCTAGTTCGCTAACGGCCTTACTGATCGATAAGATCATACGTAAGTCCGATGCGGCTGGTTGACGCTTGGCCAGAATGCGTGTGCACTCCTCATCAATCAAACCGTCTAACTGATTCACCGTCGCATCTTTATCTTTAACGTCTTCCGCCAACGAACCATTGGCATCCAATAGCGCTTGAATCGCGTCTTGTACCTGATTTTCTACCACACCACCCATGGTTAAAAAGTGCTGGCGAAGCTGTTCAAGCTCATTATTAAACTGCTGAGAAATATGATCTGTTGTTAATTCTTGCATGATAAATCCTCCACCTAGCCGTAGCGTCCTGTGATGTAATCTTCCGTTTGTTGCTTACCTGGGTTAGTAAACAGCGTATTAGTATCACCAAACTCAATCAAATCACCCAAATACATAAATGCCGTGTAATCCGATACACGCGCCGCTTGTTGCATGTTGTGGGTTACGATGGCGATGGTGAAGTCGTTTTTCAATTCGTGTATTAACTCTTCGATTTTCAAGGTCGAAATAGGGTCCAACGCTGACGCGGGCTCATCCAACAAGAGTACTTCTGGTTTCACCGCAACAGTACGGGCAATGACCAAACGTTGCTGCTGACCACCAGACATACCCAATGCACTTTCATGCAAACGGTCTTTTACTTCGTCCCACAATGCCGCTGAGCGCAATGCCCACTCGACCGTTTCATCCAAAATACGCTTTTTATTGATGCCTTGGATACGAAGGCCGTAGGCCACATTCTCATAAATACTTTTAGGGAATGGGTTTGGCTTTTGGAATACCATACCAACACGACGGCGCAGTTCCGCAACGTCCGTGCCTTTCGCATAAATGTTTTGATCGTGTAGATTAATCTCACCCGTAATACGGCAGCTGTCCACTAGATCATTCATGCGGTTGAAACAACGCAACAAGGTGGATTTACCACAACCTGAAGGTCCGATAAAAGCGGTCACCTTCTTTTCAGGGATGATCATATCGATCCCTTTCAAGGCTTCCTTTTCACCATAGAAAAGGTGTAAATCATTCACCGAAAGGCAAACAGATTCATCTTCAATACGCAAAGCCTGTTGGCTGCGTTGCATCGCTGAAATGTCAATTGAGTGTGTTTTTACGTCGCTCATAATAATCTCTTCTCCGCCGCTTACATTTCCAGCGATTTGTATTTTTCACGTAGGTGGTTACGAATGGTCACTGCTGCTAAGTTCAACAGTGCAATCACCACGACCAACAATAGGGCTGTTGCGTACACTAATGGACGTGCCGCTTCTACATTCGGACTTTGGAAACCAACATCATAAATGTGGAAACCAAGGTGCATAAATTTCTGATCTAAATGGATGTATGGGTAATTGCCATCTAAAGGCAATGACGGTGCTAATTTCACCACACCCACCAACATCAATGGTGCCACTTCACCCGCAGCACGAGCCACCGCCAAGATAACCCCAGTCATAATCGCTGGGCTGGCCATCGGCAAAATAACTCGCCATAAGGTTTCGGCTTTGGTCGCACCTAAAGCCAAGCTACCTTCACGCACATTACGAGGGATACGTGATAGACCTTCTTCCGTCGCCACGATCACCACAGGTACAGTCAGCAAGGCCAAAGTGATGGATGCCCACATCAAACCACCGGTACCAAAGGTTGGCGAAGGCAAGGCTTCTGGGAAAAAGGCTTGGTCAATACCAGATCCTAGAAAGTAGATAAAGAAGCCCAGACCAAACACACCATATACAATCGATGGAACACCAGCTAAGTTGTTTACCGCGATTCGAATAATACGTGTTAATACACCTTGTTTCGCATATTCACGCAAGTAAACCGCCGCGACAACACCAAATGGTGTCACCAATACTGTCATCAACAAGACCATCATTACTGTACCGAAGATCGCAGGAAAAACCCCACCTTCCGTATTAGCTTCACGTGGCTCCGCCGATAGGAACTCACCTAACTTAGCAAAGTAAAACGCCATCTTCTGACCAAAGTTCATGGCATTGGCACGGTAAGCTCGAACGATTTTTGCAACCGGAAGCTCATGAACGGTTCCGTCCATTGCTTGGACGACAAAGGTGTCGCGATTGATTTTCGCGTACAGGTCAATCAAGCTCTGTTGCAGCAGCTTGTATTCTTCGTCATATTGACTGCGTTCGACAGCCAGATCCGCCACAGCAGCAGGTGTAAGCTCACCATTCAGTTCCAAACGACGCTGTTCTAAACGAATGCGCTCAAGACCGTAGTTAATCTTACCTATGTCGCCTTTTTCGATTTCATGAATTTCATCGAAAATATCTGTCGCGCGATCAATGCTGCTTTCAAACGCTGCCCAAGTGGCTAATGCAGACTCCGTTGGTGTCGTATCATTGGTTTCAGACACGACTTGACCATCTTGTTTCACTGACTGCAAATAGCCATACAAGTTGCCCCATTCATGACGCTCAGCCGTAAACAACATTTCCGGACGCTTCACATCCGTTAGGTACTCATCGATCACCCAGCGAAAATCAGAACCGTAAATGTCACGGTTACCTGTTTTCATCAGGGTACGCTGCATAAGTTTATGATGATCGGGAATATCAATGCCCGCCTCACGCAACTGAGCAGCAGGTACTTCAACACTTTCAACACGTTCTGCGACTATGTTGTAAGCTTGGTTGCCCGGCAACTCGTAATGCGCTTCCACCACATCGGCTGGCCAAAAGTGACCAAGACCACGCACCGCGATCAATAATAACAAGCCAATAACCATAATAACGGAAATGGCCACCGCACCCGCATTCAGCCAAACCCAAGGATCACCGGATTTAACCCATTCAGATACGGACTTTTTCTTCATTTTCATATCAGTACTCATTATAGCGACCCGTATTTTTTGCGTAGGTGCTGACGCACGGTTTCAGCGACTGTGTTCACCACAAAGGTGAAGATAAAGAGCACAAACGCCGCCAAGAACAAGATACGATAGTGTGAGCTACCCACCTCAGATTCCGGTACCTCTACAGCCAAGTTGGCGGCCAAAGTACGCATACCTTCAAAGATATTCATGTCCATAATTGGGGTATTACCCGTTGCCATGAGTACAATCATTGTCTCACCAACAGCACGGCCCATACCGATCATTACAGCAGAGAAAATACCCGGACTAGCCGTTGGTAATACCACTCGAACCATGGTTTGCCAGTAAGTTGCACCCAATGCTAAAGACCCTTGGGTTAACGCTTTCGGTACACTGAAGATGGCATCTTCGGTAATAGAGAAGATGGTCGGAATGACGGCGAAGCCCATTGCGAAGCCCACTACCAAGGCATTACGTTGATCAAAGGTAATACCAAGGTCATTAGTTATCCAACCTCGAATATTGCCATCAAAGAAATTCAATTCAATCGCAGGACTTACTGCCAAACAGCCCCAAGCAAGAAAGACAATGACAGGAATCAACAGCAATGGCTGCCAACCTTCTGGTACCAACCAACGAATGTTTTGTGGCAAGCGAGACCAAAGGTAAGCAAACAACAGAATGCCCAAAGGTAAGACCACCAACACACTAAAAGTGGCAGCGAGGTTTTCTTCCAAGAAAGGTGCGAAGAACAAACCCGCTAAGAAGCCCAAGATCACCGTCGGAAGTGCTTCCATTAACTCAATAACAGGCTTGATTTTACGGCGCAGCGCTGGTGCCATGAAGTACGCAGTATAGATAGCGCCACAAATGGCCAATGGCACCGCCATCAACATCGCATAAAATGCCGCCTTTAATGTACCAAAGGCCAACGGCATCAGACTGTATTTAGGTTCGAAGTCGTTGTTTGCCGCCGAAGACTGCCAAGTATACGTTGGCTCTTGATAGCCCTCATACCAAACCTTGCCCCAGATTGACGACCAAGACACTTCAGGGTGTTCATTGTCCACATGGAAAAAGTGCACACCTTTACTGTCTTCTAATAATAAGCCATTGGCACGAGGGGCAAAGCTGATCAGCTTCGCCGTAGCATCACTCAACTTTTCGTCGATTACCTGACGAGTAGAAGTGGCGTTATAAATCGCGACTACCCCACGATCATCTAGAGTGGCAAAACCTTTACGACGTTGCTCCATGGCGACATTTACTAACGCTACAGGTTGCTTAATGTCACGGATAAAGGTCAGCTTTTCTTCATTTGTGTCATTGTTACGAACATTAAACCACTGACTCACGCGACCCGTAGAATCTGCCACCATGATAGATGATTGACCAAGTAAGTAGCTCATCGACACCAATTTGGCATCACCACTCAATAACGCAATGTTGTCTTTTAGACGAATGTCACTGAAATCACGAAGATCAAATTCGCTCAGCTCACCTGAGTGAGTTGCCACATAAAGGTAACGTTGATCACCACTGATCAGCAGGCTGGTCACATCCGCGACGAAAGGAAGAGACTCTCGCTGTTCGCTCAATTCCACTTCTTCTGTAATGAAGTTAACGTCTTTTGTTACCTTGGTCACCGCGCTCTGGTTTTCACCAATGGCCGCTAAAGTAAAGCCTTCATCACCGTCTCTAAAAGACAACTGTTGAATCGGAAAATCGGCGACATCAATCGCATCTTTACCATATGGGTATTCAACAGCAGGGGTGATTTTACGTTTACCATCAGGGTAAGTGATTCGATAAACGTGTTTCGAAATGATGACTTTACCGTCTTCGTAAGCGAAGGCGAGCAATTGACTGGTATCAGATTCCACCGCAACAGCCGTTACTTTCTCAGCTCTAGGGTTTTTGACCGTTTTTATGACGCTGCCATCAGCAACGGAAAAGAACACGATGCTGCCATTACTGGCAACGCGCATACCAACTTCAGCTTGCTCTTCTGTGGTCAAATATAAGCTTTCACCTTGATCTGCCGCAGGCAAGCTATAGTTTGCTTCTGGTTCAATGGATGCGCTTGAGAACAAAGGCGCAACTTCATAAAGTAAGTAGAAGCAGATCAAAAGAACAGCGAGAATGACACTGCTGCCTCCGACTGCGATACCCATTCCAGCCATACGGTCTTTCAGGGCGCGAATTTTACGATGACGCTTTAATGCTGGTGTATCAAAATCCAGCTCCGGCATCTGATGGTCAGTTGATTTAGTCATCCGCATTCATCTTTTTGTGTGACATTTTTGTGACAACTGATGAAACAGAGAAAAGTAGGAGAGCGTTTCTGCCCTCCTACTTTTAATTCTCATTTCATAAGCTCGTTATAGCGACAGCTTATTTAATACCCAAAGTTTGTAGGTATTTGTTAGCCACTTTCGCTGGTAGTGGAACGTAGCCGTCTTTTACAACCACTTCTTGTCCCATTTTAGAAAGTACCATTTTCACAAACTCACGCTCTAAAGGAGCAAGTGGCTTGTTAGGCGCTTTGTTTACGTAAACGTATAGGAAGCGAGACAATGGATATTTACCAGTTGCCGCATTCTCAGGCGTTGCCGGAATGTAGCTACCACCTTCTTTCTTCGCTAAAGGAAGCGCACGTACAGAAGACGTTTTGTAACCAATACCTGAGTAACCAATACCGTTAAGAGACGTTGAAACAGACTGTACAACAGAAGCCGAACCAGGCTGCTCGTTTACAGAGTTTTTGTAGTCGCCTTTGAACAAAGCATTGGATTTGAAGTAACCATAAGTACCAGATACTGAGTTACGACCGAACAATTGAATATCACGGTTCGCCCAAGCACCTGTTAGGCCAGCTTTACCCCAGTTAGTAATGTCTTCTTTGTGTCCACCTTTACGAGTAGAAGAGAAGATCGCATCAATTTCTGGAAGAGACAAACCTTTTAGCGGGTTATCTTTATGTACGAAAACTGCTAGTGCATCAATCGCAACAGGAATGGCGGTTGGCTTGTAACCGTATTTCTTTTCGAAAGCAGCCACTTCTTTGTCTTTCATTTTACGAGACATTGGACCGAAGTTAGACGTACCTTCTGTCAAAGCTGGTGGCGCAGTTGAAGAACCAGCTGCTTGGATTTGGATGTTAACATTTGGGTATAGACGCTTGTAATCTTCAGCCCATAATGTCATCAAGTTAGCTAATGTGTCAGAGCCAACGCTTGAAATGTTACCGGAAACGCCACTTGCTTTACTGTAAGACATCAAATTTGGATCAACATCGGCAACAGCGTTAACAGAAACGCCCATTGCTGCTGTTACTGCTAGACCTGCAACTAGTTTTTTCATCACATAAACCTCAGTGGTTGTAATCAAAATATTTATGAGCAACTGCCCATAGCTCGTTCGATGTTGTTCACTATAAAAGGCGAATATGACAAAAATGTTAAAGAGTGAAATATTTCAAAAATAAGTTAGCCGTCTTCAAAGGGGTAATGAATGGGCGTTAATAAGAAGTTTCTTTGTTCATACCATTTTAATCGCTGTAACATACCCAGATACTACAGCATGCAAAGAGCCGAATAAGTTGTTCAACAATCAAAACAAACGCTTATCCAATCGTTACTTATTATTGTCCCTAGTGGTGGCGCTCGTACCTTTATTAGCTTTTTCTGGCCTCTATGATACTTATCTGAATCAGTTGGTAATAAAAATATCGAGTGAACAATTAAGTACGCGCGTTGCAACTGTTCAGAATGAGTTTCAGGCCAACCTTCGTGAGCGACTTTATCAACTTGATGTCCTTGCCGATGAATTAGACAACCCAAAAACTTATACTCTTGATGGCGCGCAGTCATTGTCTGCTGAATTGCAAACCTTGCTAAGAATTCAAACTGATTTACAAAATGTCTATGGCATTGCCTTTTTTGATGAGCACAAAAACTACTTATGGAGTTTCCCTGAATACGCCTATTCGCAAAATCGCTACGATCAATCCCTTATCTATCCAGTAACACAATTTGAAGACGCAGGCATTTATGGCCCAGAAACCTATTCTTTTAACCGCCCTTCCTCTGTCTTATTATTGAAACAAATTAACACCAGTAGCTTTGCTATTGAGCAAGCACCATATATCGGCATCATTTTGCGCTTTAACTCGCTGACAGCTATACCCAAGATACTTGGTAGCGATGGTACTTATACGCCTTTCTTAGACGTTCCTGGCAATCGCTTATTTGATATTGTCGGTCAGCCTGTAGACAAAAACGCCAGTATAAACACCAGTTATGAGCTATTGCCAAACTGGTCGCTAAAACTGCGTCAAAACAAAGACCTTTCCAGTCCGCCCAGTGCCGAAATGCGTTACTGGCTAATACTCTTGGTGCTATTTACCGCCGCAGGCCTATTACTACTGCACTGGTATATATCAAAACGCTTAAACAGACAGCTAGACAAACTGATTGATCGCGTTGAAAGCATCGCTGCTGGCGATTTAGACTCCCCTGTGCCATTGCAGCCTGGAACAGAGTTAAAGCGACTAACCTTGGCTATTGATCGTATGCGCTTACAACTACATCACGTTATTCAGGCATCAGTTGAAATGGAACGACAAGCTTCCTTGGGACAACTGGCAGCCGGATTAGCTCATGATATCCGTAACCCACTGACCATTATTCGTATGACGATACAAACCTTAATCAAACGAGAATCCAATCCTCAGCATAACGAAATGCTGGTAATGGTCGAAGAAGAAATAGAACGTGTTAATCGGGTCATTGAAAACTTGCTAAACTTTGCTCGGCCGACACAACCGAAATTAGAAAAAATAAGCTTGTTGGAGCTACTAGAAGGTATAAGATCACTGATCAACGCGTCAGCGAGAAAACAAAAGGTTGGGATTGCGCTAGACTGTGATCCCTTATTTGAGATAACGGCCGATTTGTCTCATATTCGACAGATTTTAATGAACTTAATACTAAACGCGATTCAGGCCATGCCTCCAGAAGGAGGGCAAATCACCTTACTTGGCGCAAAGAAAAATGGGCAAATTATTTTATCCGTCATTGACAATGGCAAGGGCATTCCAACCTCACTCATGCCACGTGTATCGGAACCTTTCTTTACGACAAAGTCTGCTGGCACTGGATTAGGGTTAGCAATCTGCCATGTATTAGCCAAGTCTAACAATGCTCAGCTTTTCATTGAAAGTCAGGAAAATACGGGTACAGAAATTCAACTACGTTTTCAAAATGATCGGATAGAAGAAGATAAATATGAGTAGCCTAACTGTTTTGGTAATAGATGATGAACCTAACTTAGTTCGCAGCATCCAGTTTTCTCTTAATGACCAAAACATTGACCTCCATGCAGCCTATTCAGGAAACGAAGGCGTCAAAACATTTACCACCTTAGCTCCAGACGTGGTGTTATTGGATTTAGGTCTACCAGACATGTCCGGCTTAGATGTTTTAACACAATTAAAAGACCACTCTCCAGACACGCCAGTCATCATGATTTCCGCCCATGGAGACACTAGAACGGCAGTAAAAGCCGTCAAAGAAGGCGCGCTCGACTACATTACCAAACCATTTGATATCGACGAGCTAGAGCTCTTAATTAGGCGTTGCGGTGAGCAACAAAGACTATCAAAAGAATTGCGTTTTTTACGCTCCAAACAACGTCATACTCAACGAATTATTGGCAACAGTCATAACATCGAGCAACTTCGAGAAATGATAGAACAGGTTGGAAACAGTGCGGCAAAAACCATTTTAATTTCCGGTCAATCAGGGACAGGGAAAGCCTTAATCGCACGTAGCCTACACGACATCCGTTTTAATAATGCCCCCTTTATCGAAATAAACTGTGCAGCGTTACCTGAACAGCTTATCGAAGCAGAACTGTTTGGAGCGGAACGCGGTGCCTATACAGGATCTGTGCAGAAGCGAGATGGCCTGATTTCATTGGCTGATAATGGCACATTGTTCTTAGATGAAATTGGTGAAATGCCACTACCTATTCAAGCAAAGCTACTGACGTTTCTAGAAAACCGTGTTTACCGATCTATTGGTGGTGGAAAAGAACGTAAAGCCAATGTCGTGGTTATTGCCGCCACCAATAAAGACCTTAAAGAGGCAGTTGATGCAGGCGCTTTTCGCGCCGATTTATACTACCGTCTCAACGTGGTGCCGATTAGTGCCCCAGCGCTAAGTGAAAGAACCAGTGACATTGCTTTATTGGTTAGCTTCTTCAGCGAGCAGTTTGCAAAACAAGAAGGGTGTAAACCGCCAATATGGAGCGATGATGTTATTTTGCAACTTAAAACCTACCCTTGGCCAGGCAATATTCGAGAATTAAAAAACTTAGTCGAACGCATTACTATTTTGTATCCGGGCCAAACGGCCATGCCAAAACACTTACCCAATGAGTATAGACAAAACCCTACGCCTCCAAAAACAGAGGATTCCAATTATTCGTCAGTGGTAGAAAATAAAGAGCGAGAGCTTATTTTAAGTGCTTTAAGCCAATGTGGTGGTAGAAAAGGCCTTGCTGCCGAACAGCTCGGTATCTCTCGACACGCGCTAAAACGCAGAATACAGAGACTTCATATCGACCTTTAAACTCAGAAAAATAACAATAAGAGCTCTTATGAAACAATTAACCTGGTTACTCACCCTATTAGGGTGTTTCACAGCGACAAACAGCCAAGCGGAGATAGTGCTTGGTCACCAAGATAAGGCGGATGTAAATGTCGGCTGCCTTTTTCCTCTTACTGGTCGTGGTGGCCTGTACGGGGAAGACAGCAAAATAGGTATCCAACTGGCATTAGAAAAATTAGCGGACAAAACGGATGACTACCCTAGTTTAAAAATCATTATTGAAGATTCAAGATCGAAAGCCTCACGAGCCACTCGCTTGGTAAAAGAATTAATAAGAGATCATCAGACGCGCTTTATTTGTGGCGTGGTAAATTCGTCGATTGCATGGCAAGTTGCCCAAGTTGCCGAGCAAGAAAACGTCTTTTTTATTGGTACGGATCACGCCTCGTCGCGAATGACAGGTTCGGGGAAACGTCCGCTATACTTCCGAGTCAGCAATAACACACAACAAAGTATGCTGGCCGGAGCCAAATACATCCGTGAGCATTTCTCCTCCTCTACTGAGAAACCGATTAGAATTTCTTATATTGGCCCAGACTATGAATACGGCTACACCATGTGGGACGATTTAGAAAAAGCACTGAAACAACAACAAGTAAACTATGAAATCGTCACCACTTTATGGCCCAAACTTTATGAACCAAACTATGTTACCTTCATTCAGGCATTGCTCGAAAAACCGACCGATTTAATCGTGAATGCTATGTGGGGTGGAGACCTCGTCACCTTCATTCAGCAAGCCAATAGCGCTAAACTTTTCCAACATGCACGTTTTGCCAATTTCGACACTGGTGCTAACTTTGAAGTCCTTGCCGCATTGGGTGAAGATATGCCCGAAGGGCTCATTTTAGCCTCTCGCCATCATAACAACTGGCCTGATACAGTATTTAATCAGTGGTTTGTATCACGCTTCTATGAGCTAAGTGGACGTTACCCTTCTTACGCTGCCGAAGGGGCGTATTCAGGTATAATGAGTATTGCCGAGGCCGTTCACCTTGCAGGGGTCGATGCCAGTAATGAAGAATTGCAAACCGTACTCGAAAACTTAGTGATTAAACTCCCAGAAGACCCCACAGGTTTTTCGTCTTACATGGATGCAAACACTCACCAACTTCAACAAGTGATTTCCATCGGAACCTCGACTAGAGACACTTCCTTTCCCCCTGCTACACGTTTATTGCATAACTGGTCGGTTTATTATCCTGATCGTCGATTATCACACTAACTCTTCCGAGCGATTTTCGATCAAAAAAACCGATCATTGCGATCGGAAATCGCTCATATTTTCCATAAAAACATACAGGGAAATAATTTTTTATATATTTATCAAACAGATAGATCAATTTAAAAAACTGGCATCCTGATTGCTCTTAGCTAAGAAGCAACATTGTTCTTAGTAAAAAAATAATAAGAGCGCGCATTACTACAAATGCCATCCTATCTCACAAGCCCTCCCAGCAACTTGAGCGGCCTCTTATTTGATTATTTCTAATGAGCAATGACGTGTTCGTCATCTGTTTATGGATCCCTTGTGACCCTAGCAACGACAAAAACAGAGCGTCTTAAAAATAACCAATATAAAGGTGATACTCATGTTAAAAGACATGTCACTTCTAAAAACTCATTGTTTAGTAAATGGTGAGTGGGTCGAAGCTAAAGCCAAAACAACACATACTGTCACCAACCCTGCGACCGGTGACGTCATCGCAAACATTCCTCACCTTTCTCCAGAGGAAATCCCTGCCGTTATCGAAGCCTCTCGTATTGCACAAAAAAAATGGGCCGCGCTTACAGCAAAAGAACGCTCAGTCATCCTAAAGCGCTGGTTTGAGCTAATGATCGAAAATACCGACGATCTAGCTCAATTGATGACCACTGAACAAGGTAAGCCATTGGCGGAAGCAAAAGGCGAAATAGGCTACGCTGCCTCTTTCATTGAATGGTTTGCTGAAGAAGCAAAACGCATTTATGGCGACACCATTCCAGCACCTCGCGCCGACCAGAGACTGACCGTTATCCGTCAGCCCATTGGTGTGACCGCCGCGATTACGCCATGGAACTTTCCCGCCGCGATGATTACACGTAAAGCTGCGCCAGCACTGGCAGCAGGTTGCTCAATGATCGTCCGCCCTGCAGACCTAACACCGCTGACCGCATTAGCCATTGGTGAATTAGCACAACGCGCCGGTATTCCCGATGGTGTTTTTCAAGTCATCACAGGCTCTGCTAGCAAACTCGGCAAGGTACTGACCGATAGCCAAATTGTTAGCAAGTTATCTTTCACTGGATCTACGGAAGTCGGTCGTTTATTGATGGCGCAATGCGCCCAAACCATCAAAAAAGTCTCTTTAGAACTGGGCGGTAACGCACCCTTTATCGTCTTTGATGATGCCGATTTGGATAAAGCTGTCGAAGGCGCTATGGCGTCTAAATATCGTAATGCAGGACAAACTTGTGTTTGTGCCAACCGAATCTTAGTCCAACGCGGTGTTTACGAGGCATTTACCGCCAAGCTGACCGAAAAAGTCAAAGCTTTAAAAGTCGGTAGCGGTGTTGAAGCTGGCACCGACATTGGTCCAATGATCGAAGAAAAAGCCATCACTAAAGTAGAAGATCACATCCAAGACGCCGTCAGCAAAGGCGCGACACTTGCTTTTGGTGGTGATCGCTTGGGCGGGTTATTCCTACAACCTGCGATTTTGACCGACGTTACGGCAGACATGAAAGTCGCACAAGAAGAAACCTTTGGCCCGATGGCACCATTGTTTGCCTTTGATACTGAAGAAGAAGCCATTGCCATGGCCAACGATACGATTTTTGGGCTCGCCGCGTATTTCTATACTCGCGATCACGGCCGCATGATTCGTGTATCAGAAGCGCTTGAATACGGCATGGTTGGTCACAACACTGGATTGATTTCAAACGAAGTCGCGCCTTTCGGTGGCGTAAAACAGTCAGGTCTTGGTCGTGAAGGCTCTAAGTATGGCATCGAAGAATATCTCGAAATGAAATACGTATGCAGTGCCCTATAAGCCAAAGACAGTAGCCCACAACAATAAATAGGAGATCATTATGACTGATGGCATCAAACCTTTTTCTTTTAATGCACCTGGCTCCATGCACCTTGAATGGGGTGGCGCAAAACGTCTTGGCGAATTACTTAGTGAGTGGTTCAAAGAACGTAACTTATTAATCGTCACTGACAAATTTTTGAACGAAAGCGGTCTATTAGAGCAAACCAAAGACTCGCTAAAAAAACACGGTTTCACAGTAACGGTGTTTGATGATGTAGTCGCAGATCCACCAGAACATGTGTTAATGGCGTGTGTCGAACAAGGCAAAAAGAGCCATGCTGATATCGTTCTAGGCTTGGGAGGCGGGTCTTCAATGGACATCGCCAAACTCGTTGCTGTCATGCTGACATCAGAACAACCACTGTCTGAGCTGTACGGTATTGGCAATGTCACAGGTACTCGAACACCATTGGTACAAGTTCCTACCACAGCAGGCACAGGGTCAGAAGTCACCAATATCACCATTCTTACCACTGGTGAAACCACTAAGATGGGTGTGGTATCTCAGCAATTATACGCAGACCGTGTTTTGTTGGATGCAGAATTAACAGTCGGTCTTCCCGCGTTGCCAACCGCAGCAACCGGCATTGATGCGATGGTTCACGCTATAGAAGCCTACACCTCAGCACATCTTAAAAACCCCTTGTCTGATGCATTGGCAAAAGAGGCTTTACGCTTGCTAAGCAAAAACCTCGTCACTGCTTGTCAAGATGGACAAAACCGCGCGGCTCGTGAAGCCATGTTGTTGGGTGCAAACTTAGCAGGGCAAGCCTTCTCCAATAGCCCAGTCGCAGCCGTTCATGCGCTTGCTTATCCATTGGGTGGACATTATCACCTGCCTCACGGCTTAACGAACGCTCTCATGCTTGGCCCTGTTTTGCGCTACAACATGGCCGTTGCGGCGCCATTGTACGCAGAACTTGCTGATGTTGTGCTGGGTTCTTCAGAAGAAGAAGTGGAAATACGCTCAGCGAAATTCGTTGATTTCATGCAAACACTGATGAATGAGTCTGGTGCACCACAACGTCTACAAGATGTTGGTGTCACCGAGGAAAGTCTGCCAACGCTTGCTAAAGACGCCATGCTACAAACGCGTTTACTCGGCAACAATCCCGTTACCGTCACCGAAGACGATGCATTAGCGCTATATCGAGCGGCTTTTTAATTTCAAACCCACCCAGCTCCACGAAGGTGGAGCTCATAACTAAAAAAATAAAAGGAAAAACTCATGAGAGAAGAACGCATTGATGGCCAAGAAACGCCCTATTGGAAGATGGGGCCTTTTAAAGTCAGACTACCATTTGTCCATTATCGTTTTGAATGGCCGGATTACTTCCAAGGCCTCATAATGTGTGCGGTCGATTTAGCCGCTATCCCACTAATGACCGAACTACTCGGCATGCCATTTGAAGTCGCATTGGCCGTCGTCATGCTTAATGGCCTGTTCTATTTGTTACACCATTTATTAGGTGATCCTGTTGTTCCTGGCTGGATTACTCCCGCTATCCCACTACTCATGGCATATTGCTCGACCTTCCCAGAAGGGCCTGAACGAATATACGCTCTCGTCTCATTCCAACTGCTCTTAGGGGTGTTTGCCATTTTCATCGGGGCCTCGGGATTGGCGCACAGAGTCGTATCACTCATTCCACAGGCCATAAAATCGGGCATCATAATCGGGGCTGGGATTGCCGCTGTCATGGCAGTATTTAAAGTCGATGGCCGTTTTGATACCTATCCTGTAACCATCACACTCGCGGTTGGTGTGGCTTTTTACGTGATATTTTCACGTCATTTCGCCGCATTAAAGCAAAACAACGCTTTGTTTAATCTGATTGGAAAACTCGGCATTTTCCCAATCATCGTTCTGGCCATTCTTATTGCACCAACGGTTGGTGAAACTTCTTGGCCTGAGATTCAGTGGGGCTTCTCTTCTCCAGATTTTGTGACTCTTTGGAAAGAGTACACTGTATTTGGGTTAGGCATGCCGCCACTGATGATGTTTGTCACTGCGGTTCCGACGGTTTTAGCAGCATACATCGTACTATTTGGTGACGTGCTACAAAGCAAGGCGATTTTGGATGAAGCCGATCTAGTTCGTTCCGATGAAAAAATCGATTACAGCCCAGACCGTGCACACATGATTTTTGGTGCAAGAAACTCAGCAATGTCGATTCTTGGGCCTGATGTTACAATGTGTGGACCTCTTTGGGCGGCTATGCACGTAGTTATCACAGAGCGTTTCAGCCAAGGCAAGAAAGCCATGAACTCCATCTTTGGTGGTGCAGGTTCATTCCGCTGGGGAACGAATACTGGCTTATTATTCATGCCTATTGTCACGCTAGTCCAGCCTATTCTAGGCGTAGCTCTGGCGTTAACCTTGCTGATTCAAGGCTATGTATCGGTAAAAATCGGTATTATGGAAGCCAGATCTCAACGCGATCTTGGTATCGCAGGTATCGTTGCTGCTGTACTAGCCACTCGTGGTGCTACATGGGCATTCGCCGTTGGCGTAGTTCTTTGTCTTTTGGTATACGGTCGTGATTTCTTTAAAGGTGAAAAAGACACGACGTTTGTAAAAGATCAAACTAAGTAACGTTTTAATAAACAGACACGGCAAAGTCGTGTCTGTTTTCTAACGTTCGATGAATCATCTCACACTGTTTTACTCTAAAATACGCTTAATTTCCTTTAAATACCTTCTAACTTTCCTTCCTAGCCATCTGTAATATTCCCAAGAGTGGCGTTATCCAATAGACTAACTGTCGGATTTTTCCTGTGGGGGAAGCATCCGACAATAATGATTAAAAAACTGTGGGTATTTTAATGTTTAACAAACTAATCTGCTTGGCTGAGGCCATTTCCCAATACACAGGGAAATGCGTTGCTTGGCTCACATTGATGATGATGCTACTTACTTGCCTCATCGTGCTACTACGCTATGGCTTTGGTATTGGCTCCATTGCATTACAAGAATCGGTTCTCTATTTTCATGCGCTGGTCTTTATGTTGGGCGCAGCCTATACCTTTAAAGAAGATGAACACGTTCGAGTGGATGTGTTTTACCGCGACTTCTCTGCAACCAAGAAAGCCTGGGTTAACCTGATTGGCGGCGTTTTCTTTCTGTTACCTTTTACCCTATATACCGCTTATTTAAGCTTGGAATATGTTGGTGCTTCTTGGCGTGTGTTAGAAACCTCTCAAGAGCCCGGTGGTTTACCTTTCGTTTATCTGCTTAAAACACTGATTCCTTTAATGATGGTTAGCCTCATCATTCAAGGTATGGCCGATATTTTAAAAAATCTTGGCGTTATTACTGCCGCTCGCGCTGCTCAGAGGACTTAACCCATGGCTGAATTTTTACCTTTATGGCTGTTTGCAGGCGTTTGTGTTTGCTTATTATTCGGCTACCCTGTGGCATTTTCTCTTGGCGGGACCGCGTTGATTTTCGCAGCGGTTGGTTCATTATTTGGGACGTTTGATGGCGTCTTTCTAGAAGCCCTACCAAACCGTTTATTCGGTATTGTTCGTAACGAAACTCTCATTGCCGTGCCCCTGTTCGTATTAATGGGCGTGTTATTGGAAAAATCCAAGCTCGCTGAGCGACTTTTGGAATCCATGGCCATGCTGTTTGGTACCATGCGTGGTGGTTTAGGCATTTCGGTGATTCTTGTGGGCATGCTGTTGGCCGCGAGTACAGGGATTGTTGGCGCGACTGTGGTAACCATGGGGATGATTTCATTGCCGACCATGCTACGTCGTGGTTATGATCCAGCGCTTGCCACCGGAACCATTTGTGCGACTGGCACACTCGGACAAATCATTCCACCATCTATCGCCTTAGTACTACTCGGCGACGTGATGTCCAACGCTTTCCAAAAAGCTCAGCTTGAAATGGGCATCTTCTCACCTAAAACCATTTCAGTTGGCGACTTATTTGTGGGAGCCTTGATTCCAGGCCTCATTCTTGTGGTGTTCTATATCTTGTATGTGATCGTTGTCGCTTGGCTGCAACCTCATAAAGCACCAGCGGTACCACGTGAAGAGTTACGCAATGGTTCGACTGAGCCATTAGCACTGCAACTATTTAAAGGCTTATTACCACCGCTGATTCTAATATTTGCTGTACTGGGCTCTATCCTAACCGGTATTGCCACCCCAACAGAGGCGGCAGGCGTTGGAGCGCTAGGAGCGGCTCTACTGGCTTGGGTAAGTGGTAAATTGAGCCTGAAAACACTAAAAGAGGCGGTGTATTCCACCACTAAAGTCACCTGTATGGTCTTTATGATCTTGATCGGTGCCTCGTTATTTTCATTAGTGTTCCGCGGTTTCGGTGGTGAAGAATTGATTCAAGACTTCTTCTCTCAACTGCCTGGTGGCGTTGTGGGTGCCATGATTGTGGTGATGCTATTGATGTTCTTCTTAGGCTTCATTTTAGATTTCATCGAAATCACCTTCGTTGTGGTACCGATCGTCGCTCCAGTGTTGTTGGCAATGGGATTAGATCCGGTATGGCTTGGTATTATGATGGCCATTAACCTACAAACGTCTTTCTTAACACCGCCATTTGGTTTTGCCCTCTTCTACTTACGTGGTGTGGCGCCACCAGAAGTCAAAACGCAATCCATTTACAAAGGGGTTCTGCCATTTATCATCATCCAGCTGGTCGTCCTGCTGATGCTGTCAATCTGGCCTGACCTTGCTACTTGGTTACCTGAACAAGTCTACGCAAACTGAGGATAGTTTTATGAAAGCAATGCAAATTCAAGAATATGGTCCTGCCAGCGCTCTTGCTTTGGCAGAGGCTCCACAACCCACTCTGGCTGCCAATCAAGTTTTGGTGAAAGTCGGTGCCGCTGGGGTGAACCCTGTCGATACTTACATTCGTTCAGGCACGAATAATTACACTGCGAATTTCCCTCACACACCGGGTTCTGATGGCGCTGGCACCATCACTGCCATCGGTAGTGACGTCACAGAGCTTGCAGTAGGTCAACGAGTTTACTTTAGCCGTAATTTAAGTGGTTCTTCGGCAGAGTACTGTGTTTGCGCGACAACACATACCTACCCATTAGCGGATGCGTTAAGTTTCGAAGAAGGCGCGTGTGTTGGCATTCCTTATACCACGGCGCATCGCGCTTTGTTTGGTCGAGCCAACGCCAAAACTGGGGACAAAGTATTGGTACACGGTGCCACAGGAGCCGTTGGTATCGCGACGGTTCAACTGGCTCTTGCAGCGGGTATGGATGTTGTCGCCAGTGCAGGTACTGAAGACGGTGCCAAACTGTTGCGTGAACAAGGTGTTGAAACCGTCATCATGCACAATGAAGCCGACCACTTGGCGTCTTTCCAATCTTTGCCAACTGGCTTTGATGTCATCATTGAAATGTTAGCAAACCACAACTTGGATCAAGATTTAAAAGCGCTGGCTTTCGGTGGACGTGTTGCCGTGGTCGGAAACAGAGGCACTGTCGAAATTAATCCACGCGACTTGATGGCGCGTGATGCGGCGGTATTTGGTGTGGCACTTGCCAATGTCAAACCCGCTGAGCTGACATTGATTTCGAAAGCTCTCAAGCCTTTGTTTGAAAAAGGAGTCTTGAAGCCGGTGATTCGTCGGACGTATGAGCTAACTGAGTTAGCACAAGCTCACGAAGATGTTCTAAAATCAGGCGCATTAGGCAACCTTGTTGTCCGAGTAAGCTAATTTTACGGGTGCAAAACTCATAACGGCGTGGTCAATTGACCACGCCGTTTTTGTTTGTTGGTGTTTTTTCGACGGAAAAGGATGAAAAATACGCCATCTCCCAAAAAAACATTCTGTCAAAGGCAATCCAACAGGGCTATACTTCTTTTTTTACTTTAATCCTATAGGTGAATTTTGACCTCGTCTGAATCCGATGTATTTAGCCTACCAAATGAAGCGGATGCCCATGACCACGACTACCATCAATTGGTGATTGTGTTAGATGGCAATACGGACTTCGACGTTCAAGGAAAAGGCAAAGAATTGCATTCAGGCGAAGGCTGCATTTTACCCTCGGCCAATTCTCATGCTTTCGCAGGGCTAGGTGAAAACCGTATCATGGTAGTCAATCTACCTGTGCCCCCACAAAAAAGCATTACCGATGAAGAATACGAAATTGTCTCTCGTATTTTTGATCAAGCGGCCTATTTTGAACTCAGTCCACGCCTGCAAATTTTGGCTTCCGCTTTATCAGGGGAATTACAACAGTACCCAGATGATCCCATTTTAGCCCGTGCTTGTGGCAATACCTTACTTAGCGCAATCCGCCATCAGGTAAACAGCAAGGATGTGCGTACTCGTGGTAACCAGTTAGACATCGATAAACTGGACCAGTTCATCGAACTTAACCTGTCGCGCAAGGTACACATTGATCAACTGGCGAATTTCTGTTTCCTCAGCGTCAGCCAATTTCATGAGCGCTTCAAAGATCGAACCGGTATGACGCCTCATCAATATTTGATGCGTAAACGCTTAGAGCGTGCTCAAACTTTATTACAAGAAGGCTTTCCACCAATTCAGGTGGCTGAAATGTGCGGTTTCTCCAGTCAAAGTGCGATGACCAATATTTTTTCGCAAACCCTCGGCATCACGCCCCTGCGTTATCAGAAGCAATTTAGTGTTCGATAATAGACAAACTGTCTTTTTCTTCTATCTTTAAGAGGGTGACAGGCAGGTTTCTTTTTTGCTTTATTTCCCACATCAAAACCGAACTTGTTGGCAAAATACCCTATCGTCGCCCATGAGCCGGATTTTCTTATAAAAAAAAACGATTTTTTCGAAAGACAGTTTCCCCCTTCTGTCACTAAAGTGTGCCCATTATCCAGACATGCGCTTTGCTGACTTAGGGATGCAAGTCAACAGCAAGGTGTTATGTGCTCTATCACAATGTGCGGCCGTCAAATTAACACGAGATATATTGCTGCCCGCGGGAGAATACAACCATGTTTAAAGCGATTGAGGTATTACAACCTAACTTCATTCAAAAGCCACTCAATGAGTTGTGGCAGCTCATATCCCCTCTTTACAAAGCGGACGAAGAAAGCTGGTTAAAAGAGCTTTTGCCTTTGGCAAAACCCACGGAGACAGAGCTGGCGAGCCATACTGATGCGGCGTCTAAACTTATTGCAGAAGTGCGTAAAGATGACGACAGCATGTCCATGATTGATGCCCTGCTGTTGGAATACAGTCTGGATACAAAAGAAGGCATCTTGTTAATGTGCCTTGCCGAAGCACTGATGCGTGTGCCTGACAAAGAAACGGCCGATGCCTTCATCAAAGACAGATTAAGTGTCGCGGACTGGGCTTCCCACGCTCAAAATTCTGACTCTTTCTTTGTCAATGCATCCACTTGGGGACTGCTGCTCACCGGTAAAATCGTTACTATGGATGAGCGCCAAGATGGCACACCCGCTAATCTAGTGAATCGCATGGTCAATCGAGTTTCTGAGCCTGTCATCCGTAAAGCGATGAACCAAGCCATGAAAATCATGGGACATCAATTTGTATTAGGTCGTAGCATCAAGGAAGCGTTATCTCGTGGTAAAGGCTATCGCGATAAAGGCTATACCTATTCGTTCGATATGTTGGGTGAAGCCGCGTTAACCGCTGACGACGCTCAAAAATACTTACGCTCATACGAGCAAGCCGTTGAATCCGTTGGTAAAGACACTTACAACAAGGGTCATCGTCCAACCATCTCAATTAAGCTATCCGCCCTTCACCCTCGCTATGAAGTGGCTAACGAAGAGCGCGTGATGAGCGAGCTGTTCGACAGCGTCAAAGGCTTAATCGCCAAAGCGCGTGCGCTTAACGTTGGCATCACCATAGACGCCGAAGAAGCCGACCGCTTGGAACTTTCCCTGCATTTGTTCGAAAAACTGTACCGCGATGAGGTTGCACAGGGATGGGGACTATTTGGTTTGGTCGTTCAGGCTTACTCTAAGCGTGCTCTACCTGTACTAGCTTGGCTTGCGGCCTTGGCCAAAGAACAAGGCGATCGCATTCCTGTACGCCTAGTGAAAGGCGCTTACTGGGACTCTGAGATCAAACTCTGCCAGCAGCGTGGTATTGATGGTTACCCTGTGTACACTCGTAAAGAAGCGACCGACGTTTCTTACCTTGCTTGTGCCCACTTTCTATTGAGTGAACACACTCGCGCCAACATCTTTCCACAATTTGCTAGCCATAATGCACATACTATTGCGACCATTAGTTGCTTAGCGAAGCAGCTGGGTGCTCAAAATGACGAATTTGAATTCCAACGTCTACACGGTATGGGCGATGCTTTATACAATCACCTAATCAAAGAAAATGATTTGTGTGTGCGCATTTATGCCCCAGTAGGCAGCCATAAAGACTTGCTACCTTACCTAGTACGTCGCTTACTGGAAAATGGCGCGAACAGCTCCTTTGTTCACCGCTTGATAGATGCCAGTTATCCAATTGAAGATCTGGTACATCACCCAGTGACGACATTGGAAAGCCGTCAATCTTTAGCCAATCCTCATATTAATTTGCCAAGCAAATTGTTTGCTGATCGCAAAAACTCTTTTGGACCAAACATCGAAATTGATTCCGAATGGACGCCGTTCAAAGCGCAAATTGATGCTTTCATGGAACAAGATACACAATGGCGCGCTTACCCTATTGTTGGCGGTGAAAAAGTCGAAACCGGACAAACTCACGCCATCAAGAGTCCATACGACCACAGCCAAGCGGTTGGTGAGATTGACTGGGCAGACCAAACAACCGTGGCCAACGCCATTGATTTAGCGCAAGCGGCCTTCCCTGCTTGGTCCGCACGACCAGCCTCAGAACGAGCGGATTGCCTAGACAAGATGGCCGACCTCATGGAAGAAAATTACCCTGAATTGATGGCGCTTTGTCATCGTGAAGCGGGTAAAACCATTCAGGACAGCATTGACGAAGTTCGCGAAGCCGTGGATTTCTGCCGTTACTATGCGCAACAAGCTCGTAGCAACTTTGCAGAACCACACAAGTACACTGACTTCCTAGGCCAAGAAAAACTGGCACAGTTGAAAGGACGTGGCGTGTTTACCTGCATCAGCCCATGGAACTTCCCATTGGCTATCTTCACAGGCCAAGTAGTCGCGGCGCTCGTCGTTGGTAACACAGTCGTTGCTAAACCAGCGGAACAAACCAGCTTAATCGCGGTACGTGCAATCGAATTGTTACATCAAGCTGGCGTGCCAGGCGATGTTTTACATCTATTACCTGGTGACGGTGCCAGCGTCGGTGCTCCTTTAACTAGCGATCAACGCATTGCTGGCCTCGCTTTCACAGGCTCTACGGGTACCGCACAATTGATCAACCGTACCCTAGCCGCACGAGATGTTCCACCAGTGCCAGTGATTGCTGAAACCGGCGGTCAAAACGCTATGCTCATTGACTCTACGTCTTTACCAGAGCAAGTGGTTCGCGATGCCGTACGTTCGGCCTTTGCTTCAGCGGGTCAGCGTTGTTCTGCTTTACGCGTGATGTTTGTTCAAGAAGACATTGCCGATCGCGTAATTCCAATGATCAAGGGCGCGATGCAAGAACAAAGCGTTGGCTTGCCTTACCTGCACAGTACCGATGTGGGCCCTGTGATTGATCAAAAAGCACAAACGATGTTGCTTGAGCACATTGAGCACATGTCCAAGGTGGGCAAACTGATCGCACAGACGGAATTACCAGACCTTGCGAACAAAGGTACCTTTGTGCCACCAACGGCCTTTGAGATCGACAGTATTGATCAGTTAACCGATGAAAAATTTGGTCCTATACTGCACGTAGTACGCTACAAAGCACGTGACCTGAACAAGATCATCGACACCATCAACCAATCTGGTTTTGGATTGACCATGGGCGTACACAGCCGCAACGAAACCACGTGTGCTCGTATTGCGAACCGCGCTCGTGTCGGTAACCTCTACATTAACCGTGACCAAGTAGGTGCCGTGGTTGGCGTACAGCCATTTGGTGGCCAAGGCTTATCTGGTACCGGGCCAAAAGCAGGCGGACCTCACTACCTACAACGTTTCGCGACAGAACAAGACCTTTAAGGGGAGACAGACATGACAATCGTAAAACCTATTCAAATTCAGGTCGCGCAAGCTGTGTTCGAAAAATGGGACATGTTGGGTGTTCATGGTCGTGCAGAAAAACTGCTACAAAGCCTGTATGCCTTTACCGCCGAGCAAAAGCAAATGGCGACATGGCAGATTGAAAATGCCCGTAAAGAAATCGCTGAAACTCGCATCATGCCGGGACCAACCGGTGAAAGTAACGAACTGTCCAACCAAGGACGAGGCGCTTTCTTATGCTATTCCGAGATCTCCTCCGATAAAGCCAAGGTTGGTTTGGTTGGACAAGTTTTTACGGCATTAATCGCTGGTAATCCAGTTATTACGGTTGGCCCAGAAGGTCAGCAAATCATGGATTACATTGCGCCTTTTGTCCCGGAAGGGGTGATTCAGAACATTGCCGAGTCCGCTAAAGATTCACTCATTGAAGCCGACGATCTAGCTGGCGTGGCCGTATTGTGTGAACCAGCACAAGCCATGGTATTGAATCAGACACTCGCCGCCAAATCTGGACTCATTTGTCAGTTGGTTGCAGAAACAGAGAGTGAAAAATTGTCGACCATCGCCAAGCCGCACTACATACTTCGCTTTGTGACAGAACGCACCGTGTCGAACAATACAACAGCGATCGGTGGTAATGCGACTCTATTAGAACTGGGTAGCATGAACGACTAAGCAAGGCTCAGCATCAAAAAGCCCCTGTTGTCTCAGTGACAGCAGGGGCTTTTTAGTCTCTCGCTTGTTTCATTCTCTAATTCATAGCACGAGAGTTAATGTAAGCTCGTTCAGAGACTTGGTGCCATGCTCTTACTTTCTGGTTAAAGGCACTAAACGAGTCATACACCTTTTGACTCATAGGATCAGCTGCCGCGACCTCTTCTAATGTTTCAATGGAAGCGGTCTTTAAAGCTGATAAAACTTCATCTGGAAAGCGTTTCAAAATAACCTGATGATCGTTCACTAACGTTTCTAAGGCGGCATTATTTCTCGCGGTAAACTCATCCAACATCACCGCATTGGCTTGACGGGTTGCCGCACGGACAATCAATTGCAAGTCTTTCGGTAAGGCCTCAAATGCCTCTTTGTTATACAGCGCTTCCATCGTAGAACCAGGCTCATGCCAACCTGGGAAATAGTTATATTTCGCCACTTTATGTAAACCAAATGCCAAATCATTATAGGGACCAACCCACTCTGTTGCATCGATTGCTCCCGTCTGCAGGGAGGTAAATATTTCCCCACCAGGCAAATTAACCGGAATCCCACCCACCTTCTTCAAGACTTCTCCTCCCAAACCAGGCAAGCGCATTTTTAGTCCTTGGAAATCCTCTAATGAATTGATTTCTTTGTTGAACCAACCGCCCATTTGTACGCCCGTATTACCAGCCGCCATTGGGATTAGATTAAAGGGTGCGTAAATCTCTTCCCACAAAGACAAACCACCACCATAGTGAAGCCAAGAATTCATTTCTTGTGCTGTAAAACCAAACGGTACCGCGGAGAAAAACTGTGAAGCCGGTACTTTTCCTTTCCAATAAAAAGCACCACCATGCCCCATCTGAGCCGTACCACGCGATACCGCATCAAATACTTCCAATGCTGGAACCAACTCACCTGCAGCATATACTTTTACGGTTAAACGCCCGTTAGACATCGCTGTAATACTGTTTGCCAAACCTTCCGCCCCTGTCCCCAAACCTGGAAAGTTTTTCGGCCAAGTTGTCACCATTTTCCAATGAATGACCTCTGCGTTTGAGTCTGACTTAGCGGTTTCTTTGGTCTCTTCAGAACCACCACAAGCGACCAATAGCAAACTTGTCATGGCAATTAGGCATCCTTTAATCAAGCTGTTTACTACGTCCATTTATAAAACCTTCTTATTTTGTCTAACTTTTAAATATTACATTACGTATGACGACCACGAGTATATGGCCAGGTCCCTAAAGAAAAAGCTCTGCTATCTTAGATAACAGAGCTTTTATACGCTCATCTATAGGATTTACACCGCTAGAATAACTTAATCAATTTCACGAGCATTGATGTAAGCACGCTCAGAGACTTCATGCCATGCTCGAACTTTGCTACCAAAGTCTTTGAAGGAGTCATACACTTTTTGGCTCATTGGATCAGCCGCCGCCACTTCTTCTAGTGTCTCAGCAGACGCTTTTTTCAGAGCAGACAACACATCTTCTGGGAAAGGTTTTAAAGACACATTGTGATCATTCACTAACGTTTGCAATGCTGAGTTGTTCAACGCTGTAAACTCATCCAACATTTCAGCATTGGCCTGACGAGCTGCCGCGCGAACAATCAACTGTAAATCTTTCGGTAGAGCTTCAAACGCTTCTTTATTAAAGATGGCTTCCATCGTAGAACCTGGCTCATGCCAACCTGGGTAGTAGTAGTATTTCGCCGCTTTGTACAAACCAAAGGCTAGATCATTGTATGGGCCAACAAACTCGGTCGCATCAATCGCCCCTGTCTGTAGGGAAGTGAAGATTTCGCCGCCAGGTAGGTTAACGGGAATACCACCGACTTTTTTCAATACTTCGCCACCCAAACCAGGGATACGCATTTTTAAGCCTTGGAAGTCTTCTAGAGAGTTGATTTCTTTGTTGAACCAACCACCCATTTGTACGCCCGTGTTACCAGCCGCCATTGGGATTAGATTAAACGGTGCGTAAATTTCTTCCCACAGTGCTAAGCCGCCACCGTGATGAATCCAAGAGTTGATTTCTTGGGCGGTGAAACCAAAGGGAACCGCTGTGAAAAACTGTGCGGCTGGCGCTTTGCCTTTCCAATAATACGCCGCGCCATGACCCATCTGAGCCGTACCGCGAGACACGGCATCAAATACTTCAAGTGCCGGTACTAATTCACCCGCTGCGTAGACTTTAATATTGATACGACCATTGGACATTTCATTGATGCTTTTCGCTAGGTTTTCAGCACCCGTTCCCAGACCAGGGAAGTTCTTTGGCCAAGTGGTGACCATTTTCCAATTGATAACTTCTGCTTTGGTTTCCACTTTTGCGGTTTCTTCCGCTTTCTCAGAACCACCACAGGCTACTAAAGTCGCCGTTGTTAAGCCGAGCAATGCCAACTTACTCCAGGTTTTTATTTTACTCATTCGTTATCCCTCAAGAGGCTAGTTTCACTTATTTTTATAGGACTTAGCTTGGTAAAAAATCTATTTATGCAACCCTAATCACATGCCTGCCTTTAAATATGTAAAAAACAGGACTCGATAGACACATTTTATGCACTAAGTGATTGAGATAGTATGAATTGCTGAGCCTGCTCTCAAGGCCTTTTTGTTATTTATTGTTGATTTAGAGGATTTTTTTGGCGTAAAACAAAAAACGCCTTCCTCAACAGAGAAAGGCGTTTTCGTTTATCACTGGAATGGTTGGCTGAAACGGCCAACCTAAAGTGGATATCTATTCAGCCGCACGAGCATTAATAAACGCTCGCTCAGACACATCGTGCCAAGCGCTGACAGAATTTAAGAAGGTTTTAAAGGATTCATAAACCTTCTGACTTTGCGGATCTTGTGATGCCACTTCAGCAATGGTTTCGTAAGATGCCTTTTTAAGCGCTAACAATAAATCCGCAGGATAAGCCTTCAACACCACATGATGTTCATTAATCAGAGTCTGTAGGGCCGCATTATTACGAGCGGTAAACTCATTGATCATGTCTAGGTTCGCTTGCTTCACAGCAGTACGAACAATGGCTTGTAAATCAGCAGGAAGCGCTTCAAACGCTTCTTTATTGAAAAGAGCTTCTACCGCAGAGCCTGGCTCATGCCAACCAGGGTAATAGTAGTACTTAGCCGCTTTGTATAAGCCAAACGCTAAATCATTGTAGGGACCAACCCACTCGGTGGCATCAATGGTTCCAGTTTGCAGCGCGGTAAAGACTTCGCCACCAGGCAAGTTAACCGGCATCGCACCGACTTTCTTCAAGACTTCGCCACCTAAACCAGGCATACGCATTTTCAGGCCTTGAAAATCTGCTAGGGAGTTAATTTCTTTATTAAACCAACCGCCCATTTGCACGCCAGGATTGCCCGCTGCCATTGGGATCAAGTTGAATGGAGCATATAACTCATCCCACAATTCTTGACCACCACCGTAGGCCACCCAAGAATTGAATTCTTGGGCCGTTAAACCAAACGGTACCGTGGTAAAAAACTGCGCCGCTGGCACTTTGCCTTTCCAGTAATAAGACGCACCATGGCCCATTTGCGCTGTGCCACGAGACACCGCATCAAATACTTCTAGTGCCGGTACTAATTCGCCCGCCGCATAGACTTTGATGTCCAATCGCCCATTCGACATCAACTTAATGTTGTCAGCCAAGGCTTGTGCACCTGTGCCTAAACCTGGGTAATTCTTTGGCCAAGTGGTGACCATTTTCCAGTGAATGGTTTTCGCTTTCTGTTCTGCTTGCGCAGTGTCTTCTGTTTTTTCAGCGCCGCCACAAGCGACTAAAAGAAGGGCGAATAAACCAGCGAACGCTAATTTGCCCATGACCATTAATTTACGCATTTTTTTCCCTTAGGAAGCCAGTTACTTGATTATGATGAAATGCTGTCTGTGACATGTCAGTGTGATGTCGTCATCACCAAACATTGAGATAGGTCGAATCAATAGAACACCCTAAATGCGCCATCGATTGTATTTTTATTATAAGATCAGACAGAAAAGTGCCCTTTTCACGCAAAAACACAAAAAGGGCGACAGATAATAAGAATTGTAGGAATTTTGCTCAACCTTTTTTGAACAAAAAGTCAGAATTTAAGCGTTTTCCTAAAATTGAGCAGTGTAATGCCATGAGACACGTTGCCCTGTCTCGGCTGATTGCTCAGCTAAACAAAGCAAATAGATCAATTGACAAGCTTCCGTCATGGGCACAGGGGCATCCGCTTGACCTAAGATAGCTTGTCTTAATTGCGCGTAAAATGACGCGTATTGTCCCGCTGTCGAGGCTTCTACTATGGTCTCAATATCCTCTTGAGTATGAGCAATGAAACGTTTGTTCATCTGTTGTTGAGCTTGCGATGGAAAATCTTCTTGCCAAGGCATTTGACCTGCTCTCAAAGCCTCTTCTTGCGGATCTAAACCAAGACATTGCCAACTGCCCTTGTTAAACCTGGCGTTAAAGCGACGCATATCTCCCGCTTCAAACGGTGTTGAGGCCAAACGAACCCTTTTGTCTTCATAACCCAGTTCCACTTCAAACCAATCATGGGTTTGACTCGCTTCTCGCAAACGATCAATGCTGGCATGCAGCCATTTTGGAGGACCAAACAAAAACAACGCCTGATCTAATAAGTGCGGCCCGAGATCCCAAAAAATCCCCGTCCCAACTCCCGGCTCTTCACGCCAGCGAGATTGAGGAAACGGGCGAAAGCGATCAAAGCGAGAATCTAAGTGCTTGAGTTCACCCAACTCACCACTGTCGATAAGAGACTTTAATCTCAGTAAATCACCATCAAAACGGCGATTTTGATACACACAGAAGATCAAGCTTTTTTGCTTAGCAAGGGTACAGAGAGACTCTATTTGTTTAACACTGGTAACAGATGGTTTTTCCAATAAAACATGCTTGCCATTTTCCAAAGCCTGTTTGGCTTGATCAAAGTGCAACTGATTCGGTGTCGTAATCACCACTAAATCCACATCTGATGCCGTAAAGATGTCTTCTGCCGCCGTCACAACCGCCACATCTGGCCAAACGGCTTTGACTTCGTCCGCTTTAGAGCTGCAAACATAAGCTAACGACATGTGTGGATCATTTGCCACAAAAGGCGCATGAAACACCCGGCCAGACAAACCAAAACCAATCAAACCAACACGAATCGCCATGTCACACTCCTAATAACTAAATACTTACAACTCTAAACAGTCTACAACCAATTAAAAAAATTTGCTGCAATTAAAAAAATACAAACTAAACTATGATGTATTACAGTGTATTTTTTGTATTGTAGATTATAAACGAGAGTATAAATGATATGAGCGTCACAACAGTAAGACTACAAGATGATACTGAGCAGCGCTTAGAGATAATTGCTAACAAACTACAACGAAGCAAAGGCTGGGTAATCAATCAAGCTTTAATTGAGTATCTTGAGAAGCAGCAGCTAGAACAAGAACGTTGGCAACAAACTCTAGAGGCGATGGAATCCGCTGCAAAAGGAAAAGTGGTCGCGGGCAAAGAAGTTCACGAATGGCTAAACAGCTGGGGAACAGATAACGAACAGGACGCACCGAGGGTAAAATAATGGAACTGGTTTACACGGAAGAAGCCATTAACGACTTAAAACGGTTGCGTGATTTTATAGCTAAACACAACCCAAATGCAGCGTTACGAGTAGCACAAGAACTCATTAGTAAAATAAATCTACTCGTGGATTTTCCTCATATCGGAGCCGCTGTTAAATTAGCGCCGTCACCAGAAACAGTAAGAGATATGATATTTGGCAATTACATTGTGCGTTATTCCATTCACAGAGAAATAATCATCGTACTTCGTATCTGGCATGGGTTTGAGGGTGAACGTTAAACCTACAGCAACCATCATTTCCCTAAATTAGTCTTCTATAAATATATTTTAGGTATAACCGTCCTAGCTATGAAATTATATAAATATTTATCAAAATCTGTTTCTTCAAAGTTCCTAAAAGATCCTTGGTTAAGGGTCACCCCAAGGTCAGGACTAAACGACCCCTTTGAAGTTTCCATCACTGAATCAACTACGCAATCAATAGGTCAACTTGCCATAGCGCATAACAACCCTTTAGGAAGTGATTTTGCTAGAGAGTTAAGTAAATTTATGGATGGGCATGGAGTTATTTCATTAACCGAATCACCAGATAATCTATTGATGTGGTCTCACTATGCTGAAGATCATCAAGGCATTGTAATAGAATTGGATATTGATCAATTAGATCCTTTTCAATTATTCAATGTAGCCCACATAGCAACTAGCTCTGATGCAATGTTCGACAAAGTTAATTATCGAAAAAAGCGTCCTTATGATGGTTCATTTCTGGCGACCTCTGTTCAAGAAATTGCGAAATACTACTACTTAACCAAATCCGACGAATGGATGTACGAAAAGGAGTGGCGATATATCATCCCCTTTACTAGCGCCAATAGAGTGTATGTCGATACTAAAAACGAAAAAGGTATGGCGCTATTAAGACAAAAAGGTATCGATAGCCCAAAAGTAGAAAATGATATTTTCGATGCCACTCTTCTATTTCAGGGGGATTCTAACCAAGAGTTTTGGTGGGATGTATTTAGAAATAGCAATGAAAACGGTTTTATTTTTGGCATTGCACTCGCTCCCCGAAGCTTAAATAAATTAATCTTAGGTTTAAACACCAAAATAGATACATTAAAACAATCACTTCAAGAATCAGATCCAAGAATATTTTGGAGCTCCTATGATCAAATATTTTTAAATGCAGTGAAAGCGGAAAAAGATCCAGATCGATTCGAAATTTTTTTCAATGAATATAAATGAGTTTAATCTCTTCATGTCTACCTAATTTGTGCTGACGCGTTGCTCCCGAGGGGAGACAGGCGCAAGCAAAAGAGATCACCTACAATCTATGTAAGTGATCTCTCGAATACTTAAAACCTAAAGCACTTCCAATTTGGCGAAAGACAGCACCAACCACTTACTGCCTTCATCATCAAAGTTAACCTGCACACGAGCTTGTGGCCCTTGACCTTCATAATTCACCACTAAGCCTTCACCAAACACGGGGTGTTTCACACGATCCCCCATGCTGACATTCACTTCTGGTGCTTGATAACGGTTTAAGACACGGCTGTTTTGCAGCTTTTCTTTCTCTGATTGGTAGTCTGGACGCTGTAAGGACACTGGACGGCTGATCTGCGAACGCAGACGCACCTCTTGTAAACAGTCTTGTGGTATTTCTTTGATAAAGCGAGAAGGACTGTTAAAGGATTCACTGCCAAACAAACGACGTGATTCAGCGTAAGTAATGTATAGCTTTTCCATCGCTCGGGTGACACCGACGTAGCACAAGCGTCGCTCTTCTTCTAAACGACCAGGCTCTTCAAATGACATCTTACTGGGGAAAACGTTTTCCTCGACGCCCGTTAAGAATACCAGAGGAAACTCCAACCCTTTTGCCGAGTGCAAGGTCATTAGTTGCACGGCATCTTGATATTCGTCCGCCTGCTGATCGCCTGCATCCAATACCGCTTGATCTAAAAAGGCCATCAGAGGCGAACTAAATTCTTCCTCTTCGTCGTTCCAACTAAAGCCACCAGCGGCACCGACTAGCTCTTTTAAGTTCTCAATACGTGCTTCGCCTTTCTCCCCTTTCTCTTTTTCATGGAAAGGAATCAAACCTGCTTCATCGATGATCTGTTCAAAAATGTCATTCAAATTCAGATCAGGCTGCTGAACCGTCGTACTGAGACCTTCGATCAGATGCAGAAAGACTTTGATGGCATTGGTAGCACGAGCCGGCATAAGAGACTGTCGCACCACTTCTTGCGCAGCTTGCCACATAGAGCAACCTTGATCACGCGCGATCTCTCTTAACGTACCAATACTGCGCTCACCAATACCACGAGGCGGTACATTCACCACTCGCTCCATGGCACCATCATCGTTCGGATCGAGTGCTAAGCGAGCATAGGCTAAGGCATTTTTTATTTCTAATCGGTCGTAAAATCTGTGTCCACCATAAATACGATAAGCAATCTGTTCCCTAACAAGGCATTCTTCAATCACCCGAGACTGAGCATTGGAACGGTATAGAATCGCCATGTCAGTGAGCGATGTTCCCTTATCTCGCCATTCTTTAATGATGCCTAAAATGAAGCGCGCCTCATCTTGTTCATTAAAACCCGCGTAGACAGAAATGGGCTCCCCTTCACCGCTGTCGGTCCACAGTTCTTTGCCTAATCGATCATCATTATGTTGAATCAAACCGTTGGCCGCGTTCAAGATATGGCCAGTGGAACGGTAATTCTGCTCCAAGCGAATGGTCTGAACATCGTCAAAGTGCTTACTAAAGTTATGAATGTTTTCGATTTTCGCCCCACGCCAACCGTAAATTGACTGATCGTCATCCCCAACAGCCGTGATCGTACCTTGATCGCCAACCATGACACGTAGCCAAGCGTATTGAATGGTGTTGGTATCTTGAAACTCATCCACTAAAACGTGGCGGAATCGCTCTTGGTAGTGACGTAGTAATGCTGGCGTACTGAGCATCAACTCATGGGCGCGCAGTAATAATTCACCGAAATCTAACAATCCACCTCGTTCACAGGCTTCTTCATAATGGTAATAAAGCTCGCGCATGCCTTTTGTGAAAGGGTCATGACTGTCAGGCACATGCGCAGCACGACGGCCTTCATCTTTTTGCCCGTTAATAAACCAGGCGACTTGTTTGGGTGGCCAGCGGGTATCATCAATGCTTAACTCTCGCATGATGCGCTTAATCAACCGCAGTTGGTCATCACTGTCCATGATCTGAAAGTTTTCTTTCAATCCAGCATCACGCCAATGGGCGCGTAATAGACGGTGTGCTAGTCCATGAAAGGTTCCCACCCACATACCTTGCGGAGGTACGCCAACCAGCTCTTCAATCCGCCCTTGCATTTCTCGAGCCGCTTTATTGGTAAAGGTCACCGCCATCAAGCTGTATGGAGACAGCTCATAAGCGTGCATCAGCCAAGCGATGCGATGTACTAATACTCGAGTTTTTCCTGATCCAGCCCCAGCTAATACCAAGCTGTTTTGCAATGGTGCTGCCACCGCTTCGCGTTGCTTGTCATTCAATGAATCCAGGATAAAAGAAACGTCCATTACCGTCCGCCGTGATTAAATTAATGTGTTTGTCATAAAAAACGTGTAAAAAATAGGTTGATTTTTGAACGATTTACGTTTTTTATACGTTTTTAGGGTAGGTACAAATAAGCGCCACTGGCGATAGCAATCATTTTCGCACTGTTCTGACCCCCATAGGGATCGGCGTGTGGATTGCCCTTTATTCGCACCTTCCTTAACTAAGTTGTCTGTCTATTTTGACTTTTTTCAACGATTGATGACAGTACTCTGTGCATTTCTACGTCATCGAAAGGCTAGAAAGGGGGTTACGATGAGCAATTTGTCTGAAACACTAACCGAAGTAAAAACAGATATTCTACACGCTTCGATTAGTTTGGATAATGAAAAAAAACAGCGCAATCAAAAGGATGATGCCGCTAGAATGCTGAAAGCAAGACGTGCGATTGAACAGCATCTAGAACAGAAACGCTTATATCACGACATATCTAATGGTTGGGACGATTAAATTAATCCCCCCCTTTTCAAACATACCTAGCCCTAACCTAATCTAGGCTCAGCGTGCTAGAAGCCTTGTTAACCAAGCCTACTTGGCTCTTGGAGAGCTCGCTTTACCATAAAAAAACAAGCTCTAACGTTAAATGACATTTTGATACAGTAATTCCACCTGCTTTTTGACCTCATTTATAGCGGTTACTCACGTCTTCGAGTACCATATGTCTGATTTTTAATATCTTCTAATCCATAATAAAAAAGAAAATAACCCTCTTGGGGAGTTAACATGTTTGAACATATCCAAGCTGCTCCAGCGGACCCAATTTTAGGTCTGAACGACGCTTACAAAAAAGATCCCAACCCAAACAAAATTAACCTTGGTGTTGGTGTGTATAAGGATGAACAAGGCCACACGCCTATTCTAAAGGCTGTAAAACAAGCGGAAGAGCGTTTGTTGTTCCAGGAAAAATCAAAAACCTATTTAAGCATTGAAGGTAGACCTAACTACCGCAGTGCCGTACAAACCTTATTGTTTGGTGAAGGTCACCCGATTATTAGTAAGCAACTTGCTCAGACTGCCCATACTCCTGGTGGTACTGGCGCCCTTCGCGTTGCGGCTGAATTCATTAAAAAACACCTTCCTGAAGCCACTATTTGGGTCAGCAACCCAACATGGGCAAACCACCAATCGGTTTTCCAATCAGTCGGTTTAGAAGTAGGCAGTTACTCGTACTATAACGCTGACAGCAAAACATTAGACTTTGAAGCCATGCTCGCTAGCCTATCGCAAATACCTGAAGGCGATGTGGTGTTATTTCACGGCTGTTGTCACAACCCAACCGGTATCGACCCAACGCCAGAGCAGTGGTATCAGTTAGCGAAGCTCTGCAGTAAGCAAGGTTTCTTAGCACTGTTTGATTTTGCTTACCAAGGTTTCGGACAAAGCTTAAACGACGATGCTCAAGGCCTAAGAACCTTCTTGGATCATGTGCCTGAAATGATGATTGCCAGTTCTTTCTCTAAGAACTTTGGCTTATACAATGAACGTGTTGGGGCATTAACCATTGTCTGTGAAACCAGTGAGCAAGCAGAATCGGCTTTCACTCAAATCAAGCGCTGTATCCGCACCAATTACTCGAACCCGCCTTCTCATGGTTCAGCGGTGGTTGCTGAAATTTTGAACGACGCTGAGCTGTATGCTTTATGGGAGAGCGAACTGGATACCATGCGCACGCGAATTCATGAAATGCGCAGCCTGTTTGTGAATACCTTGAGAGCGAAAGGCGTAGAACAAGATTTTTCTTTCATCTCACAGCAGCAAGGTATGTTCTCTTTCTCTGGATTAACGCCAGATCAAGTCAACCAATTGCGTAATGAGTTCGGTATTTACATTGTCGGATCTGGGCGTATTAACGTAGCGGGTATGACGCACGATAATATGGCCCCTTTGTGTGAAGCCATTGCTCAAGTAATCAAAGGCTAAACACGGCCGAAGCTAAAATAAGTCTGAGAAGCGGTCATCGGTTTAAAACGGATGGCCGCTTTTTTGTTTCTCTTCTGGTTCATATTTGCTAATTTGTCATGCCGTATTTTTTATTGGCGTAACCACAGTTCGTCTATAGAGGAAAGCAAAATGACCGCTACACTGATTTATTGTTATGACCCAATGTGCAGCTGGTGTTGGGGGTTTCGCCCCACTTGGAGCAAGCTCCAAAAAGCACTTCAAGGGCTCATTGACGAGGAAAAATTATCAATACAGCCGATGCTAGGCGGCTTAGCTGTCGATTCTGATGCGCCCATGCCAAATAACATGCGTACTAAGTTACAAGCTACTTGGCAAAACATTCACCAACAACTCGGCACAGAATTCAATTTTGACTTTTGGCAACAAAACGAGCCAAGACGCTCTACTTACCCAGCTTGTCGTGCCTGCTATGTGGCACGGGATTTTGGTTTGGAAGAAGAAATGTATCATGCTATTCAGCATGCCTATTATTTGGACGCTAAAAACCCTTCTAACCTAGAGACCTTAACCGAATGCGCTGAACACATAGGATTAAAAGCCGAAGGTTTTCAGAAAGCCATGATGCACGTAGAAAAAGAAGCTTTGTTGGAAGAAGAAATAGAGCAAGCAAGGCACTTACATCTAAACTCTTTCCCTTCATTAGCTTTATTAAAAGGCGATCAATTAATTTCCATTCCGTTGGATTATCAAAACCATTTGAGCATGCTTGAGAGCATTAAAAAGGCGCTTTAAGCGCCTTAATATTGATGCGATTAACCAAAATCATGATTAATTAAATCCAACATAGGATTATAGAGAGGTTCAGGTGCTTTTCTTTCTTCTTCCGACCGACTCTTATCCTGGGACGTCTCAACTTCTTGCTGATCTGCTGACGGTTCCGTTGTTGCGTTAACGTGATCTTCTGTGGATGACTCTTGTTTCGTTAAAGCGTCTTGTGGCAGCTCGGAAGTCACTTCAACATTGATGTCAGAAGCGACTTCCGACATCCCCAAGTCAGGCAATAAGTAATCTTTTAAAAGACTAACAGCCGACGTGACGTCGTCCACCGTCACATTCAATGCGAGCCAGTGATCTGCGTCTTGCTCTGGGCTTAATAAACCACCAGGGACAATGACATGACGAAAGCTCGCAATCAAAGCAGGCATGGTCTCTTTATTGACCGGTTTTGCTAAGCGCATCCATAACGCCATCCCACCTTTACCGCTGACCAGACTAATCTGGTCTCCTAATTGTTCGTCTAAATAGGCTTTGATGCGTTCCGCATTCGCCCAAACGTCCCTTGCTCGACGCGTAATAGACGCTTTACTGTTGATCTTAAGCATGTCACTAAGGCAAGCCTGCTGAACATCATTCAAGGCCATGTCTGCCGCTAAGAAAGCCCCATCCAATACTTCATGATGACGACCCGGTAAACACCAAGCCATTGTCATCTCAGAGGCCTTATTCTCGACACCGCCAATGTACACAATGTGATCCGATTGATCTAAAGACTTATAGGTGAGTAATGGCCCGCTGCGATAAGCTAAATGTGAACACAGGTCCCATTCAATAACCGGTAATTGAGTCTCTTCGATAATGGCTAACCAACGACGTAAGCTCAAATTGCTGATCAATTGCCCTGCAGGGAAAGCAAACTGACCAGGCAAAACAATGAGTTTGATCGGCTCTTCTCGCAAACAACGAATGGCCAAATCCAAATCCACGCCACGATCACCAGCCGTGATGGTAATGACACGACGGCCCAAGCTTTGTAGAGTACTGGTCAATCTAGGATCACAAGGTGTGATGACTAAAACCGACTCCCCTTTCTCGGTCAGTGTTTGAATACTTTGGGTCAACATCGCCAGCGGGGAGCGCCCTAACCAAAGTTGGGAAGCTCTGGATTTCATGCCCATGTCTTTTAAGTAATCATTAACTACTTCCCTGACCGACAAATGGCCTTTGCCCAAGACAGGCAAAGCATCGTCTTCTTGTTTAGACGAGGTTTGGCCATAGGCACTGGCTTGATCCACAAGAGCACCGTGGTGAGCTAAACATGCCCAAGCGGATTTTGTGTCTTGTCCTGTTGAGACATGTGGAGACTCGCCAGCAAGTAACAAAGCGGGTTTCACTTCGCTTCGATGACAGACAAAATAGCCAGATTTAGGGCGAGACTCGATCCAACCGTCTTTGGTTAATAATTCATAACCATGAATGACCGTATTTAAACTGAGTCCAAGCTGCTTAGATAAAGCGCGCAGTGACGGCATTTTATCGCCAGGATTGAGTGCATCTTGCGATACTTGCTCCAAAAACCAGTCCACGACACCTTTATATAAAAAATCCGCCACCGCTTTGTACCTTTTTAAGCCAATGAATTTATAACTGTTATCAATCATTATCTCTGTCTAAAAAAAACGCAAGTAAAAGGCCATTAATTCCTGAATTTTATGGCTATTAAGGTACAATTTTACGGATGTTTTCTAAGAATATACCGATATTAGGCAGTTATGGCATTCGACCCTCTTTCCATTCGTTCGCAGTTTCCTATTTTGGCTCAACAGGCCTACGACAACCCTCTTATTTATTTGGATAACGCGGCCACCACACAAAAACCATTAAGTGTGTTAGAAGCCATGCAAAACTATTACTTAACCGCCAATGCGAATGTTCATCGTGGCGCCCATTATTTGAGTGATATGGCCACGGACCAGTTTGAAAACGCACGTCAGCGCGTAGCGCAATTCCTTAATGCGCCAGAACAAAGTCAGGTTATTTGGACAAAAGGCACCACCGAATCCATTAATCTTGTGGCCTATGGCTTAGAGCACCTGATTCAAGCCGGTGACGAAATACTCATCACCAGTTTAGAACATCACGCTAACCTCGTGCCTTGGCAGCAACTGGCGTTTCGCACAGGCGCACGACTGCGCGTATTGCCTTTAACATCAGATGCTCAATGGCAAGAGGAATTGACTCACTACTTTACTGAACGCACTAAGATTTTTGCCGTCACACAAGTCTCCAATGCCATTGGCGTTCACACGCCCATTGAGACACTTATCCAGCAAGCCAAACAACATGGCGCCTTTACCCTAGTAGATGGCGCGCAAGCCGTGGCACACTATCCAGTGGATGTGACTAAGTTAGATTGTGACTTCTATGTGTTTTCAGGCCACAAAATGTATGGCCCAACCGGTATTGGCGTGTTGTACGGTAAACACCACGCTTTAGAAGTGTTAATGCCTTACCAAACTGGCGGCGAAATGGTGTCTAAGGTGTCTTACCAAGCCACTGAATTCAATGTCTTACCTTATCGTCTTGAAGCGGGCACTCCCCATATGGAAGGTGCCATAGGTTTGGCCACCGCCTGCGACTTTATCGACCAACAAGACAGACAAAGCATGCTAGCTTGGGAACAACAGCTTGCGAATCATGTATGGGTGACCCTACAAAAAGCCGCTAATGTGGAAATATACTCTCCTGAGCAGCACACCACATTGGTGTCGTTATCTGTACCCAATATTCATACATTGGATCTCAACGCCTATCTGGATAGCCAAGGTATCGCTGTTCGAGCAGGTAGCCACTGTGCCCAACCCTTGATGGCACAACTTGGAGTGTCCGGAACATTGCGAGCCTCTTTCGCCTGTTACAACACCATGCAAGAAGCCAATCGCTTCTGCGATGTCCTTCTAGAAGCCATAGATCTATTAAACGACGAGTAACAAGCAATGACCGACTCTTTAGGACAACAAAAGGCAGTAAACATAAAAGCCCAACTACAGGCTTGCCGAAGCAAAGAAGACACTTTCAAAGCATTAGTAACGTTAAGCAAAACCTTAACGCGCTTGTCCGCCGACGAAAAAATCGAAGAAAACAAAATAAAAGGCTGCGAAAGCGCTGTTTGGTTAATCGTTGAAGAAAAAGGCAATGAACGCCACTTCAAAGCCGACAGCGACGCCAAACTCATGCGTGGCGTACTCGTTGCCATCTTGAGCTTAGTACAAGGAAAAACACGAGCCGATATCCAACAAATAGATCTCAAAGCCGAACTGGCAGAACTCAACTTGTCTCATTATCTAACCAGCTCACGGACCAATGGCGTATTGGCGATTTTGGACAGGATAACATCTCACTAAAATCATTCATTATCATCCTGCTTTAAGTTATTAATCTTGGTTTTACCTAAGATTTTCAGTAGCACATGACAGCAAGATATTAATATTGGATACAAGATGTCAGGCGAGACATTCTTTGTCGTAGATGAGCAGAATCAGTTTGTTTGTCATGCATAAACCAGCTGATAAGAGATCAAATACAACTGTTGAATCCCTGGGTAAATGTTTTGAATCACTTCCCTTAATTCAGCCAGCGTCATGTTTTCTTGCTCGGCATGATAATCCGTTAAAGCGTCAAACAAGACAGGCTCGACAGACACTATTTTTAATCGACAAAATTCACGACCACCTTCGAAAGTAGATACAGTCACTACAGAATCAGGAACATAGTGCTTTTCAGCGTCATCACGCAAAGTAATGGTCTTTTTGCCAGATAGAATATCGGCCTCAAAGCGTTCAAAGAAAGTCATTGTGGTCGGTATCATTACTTAGTCCACCTTGTGAGCCAGTTTCTTAAGCACTCGACTCACCGCCACAAAACCAAAGGTCGCTGTGACCACAGTACTGGCACCAAAACCCGTATCACAGTTCATCTTGGTTTCTGTATCCCCTTTTTGTCGAGATTCAGAAACGCTTCCATCCAATTGCGGGTATTTTAGCTGTTCAAGGGAATAAACACATTCAATCTCAAAGCGTCGCTTGGTATTACGAGGAAAGTTATAATGGCGGCGCAGATAATTTCTCAACTTGGCCGCGAGCGGATCTTGTTCGGTGCGTGATAAATCCGCGATTTGGATTTGTGTTGGATCAATTTGTCCGCCAGCACCACCAACTGTAATGATTTTTCGCTTGTTACGCTTACACCAAGCCACCAGAGCCGCTTTTGGCTTAAGACTGTCAATGGCGTCAATAATGTAATCAGACGGCTCAGAGAGCAGTTCAGCAAGGTTGTCTGGAGTAATGAAGTCCTCAACACAAGTCACCTGACAGTCAGGGTTAATCAAGGCGATGCGTTCTTGCATGGCATCCACTTTGGCTTTACCAACGTTGCCCTCTAACGCATGAATTTGACGATTGGTGTTGGTCACACACACATCATCCATATCGATCAAGGTAATACGACCAATACCGGAGCGCGCTAACGCTTCTGCCGCCCACGAGCCCACGCCGCCAATCCCGATGACACAAACGTGCGAGCGCAGGAACGCTTCATAAGCCAAAATGCCATACAAGCGGCGAATGCCACCAAATCGTTGTTCATCTGTCACTTTTCTCTCCAAACTTTTCTCTGTACGCTTTGTCTATCGCATGGACAATAGACCTGCGTGTCACGCGTATTCGGTGTATTCTACTCACTTATTTGTTTTTAATCAGGTGTCCTTATCCGCCATGAGTCAAGATGCGTTTGAACAACTCGGACTAACTGCACGAGAAACTTTGCTTTATCAAACCCTATTAAAATTGGGGCCGTCATCGATTCGAGATATCGCGGAACACAGTGGTGTGAACCGTGGTAGTGCTTATGAATCCTTAAAGCAATTGCAAAGCAAAGGCGTTGTGAGCTACTTCCCCAAGGGGAAACGCCGCTTTTTCTCCGCTGAAAGCCCAGACATTTTACTTGATCTGGCTGAGGAAAAACGTCAACGTTTGGACAAAACCATTGAATCGTTAAAAAACACCATTATCCCAAATTTGCACCAGCAACAGCCGGACTATCATCAGACTAATGTGCGTTATTATGAAGGAGATGATGGCATTGAATGGGTTTTGCGGGACATTTTAAACGTAGTTTCCGAGCAGGATAACAAAGAATATTGTGTCTTTTCATCCAAACCAATAAGACCGTATTTGTATCGCCCTTTTCCAAATTATACCAAGCAACGAATTAAGCTGGGGATCAATGTAAAGGTTATCGCTTTAGGTGACGGTGGTGAAGATGCGGAGCTGTCCGAACGTAAATGGATTAAAACAGAAGGGGCGGTTGACGCCAGTTACATTGCTATTTATCCACCAAAATGTGCCATTATTTCCCTCGCCAGCAATAATTTTCCATCGGCCGTGGTACTGGAATCACAGGACATAGCAAAGGCCCAACAGATCATTTTCGATACCTTATGGAGAATGCTATAACCCCATTTGGTTCGGCTAATAAGTCATAAAAAAGTAAGACATAAAAAAAGCAGCCCTTAGGCTGCTTTTTTTGACGCTTACTCAACCATTTCGATTATTTATGATCACGAAACTGTTGAAGTGTACGCAGACGAGCAACGGCTTCTGCCAACTCAGCTGTCGCACGAGTGTAGTCAACATCAGGTTTTTGATTCGCTAAAAGCTCTTTAGCATGCGCCTGAGCTTTTAGTGCTGCCTCTTCGTCCAGATCATTGGCACGAGTGGCGGTGTTAGCCAAAACAGTAACGCGGTGTGGCTGAACTTCTAGGAAGCCGCCAGACACAAAGATAAACTCTTCATCACCGTTTTCTTTAACCACACGAACAGGACCTGGTTGCAGAGTAGTCAACAATGGCGCATGACCAGGCATAATGCCCAGATCGCCATAGCTGCCTGCAGCCACAAGAGACTGAACCGTACCGGAAAAGATCTCTTGCTCAGCGCTTACGATATCGCAGTGTACTGTGATAGCCATAAGTTGCCTCTCTTAGTCATGCTTAGCAAAAGTGCTCAAACAGCACTCTTGCTAGGCGTAATGGTTAAAGTTTCTTAGCTTTCTCGACCGCTTCGTCGATGCTACCAATCATGTAGAAGGCTTGCTCTGGAAGCTCATCGTACTCACCGTCAAGAATGCCTTTAAAACCACGAATGGTTTCTTTCAAAGAAACATACTTACCAGGTGCGCCAGTGAAGACTTCTGCTACGAAGAAAGGCTGAGACAAGAAACGTTGGATTTTACGAGAACGGTTAACCGTTTGCTTATCTTCTTCAGATAACTCGTCCATACCCAAGATTGCAATGATGTCTTTTAGCTCTTTATAGCGTTGCAATACCATTTGAACACCACGTGCTACGTCATAATGTTCTTGACCGATAACCAATGGGTCAAGCTGACGAGAAGTACTATCAAGAGGGTCAATCGCAGGGTAGATACCCAAAGCAGCGATATCACGAGACAATACAACAGTCGCATCCAAGTGAGAGAAAGTCGTCGCTGGAGATGGGTCAGTCAAGTCATCGGCTGGTACGTATACCGCTTGTACCGATGTGATAGAACCCGTCTTAGTTGACGTAATACGCTCTTGTAGTACACCCATCTCTTCAGCAAGAGTTGGCTGGTAACCTACCGCAGATGGCATACGACCTAGCAATGCAGATACTTCCGTACCAGCAAGCGTATAACGGTAGATGTTATCTACGAAGAAAAGTACGTCACGACCTTCGTCACGGAATTTCTCTGCCATAGTCAAACCAGTCAAAGCAACACGTAGACGGTTACCTGGTGGCTCGTTCATCTGACCGTATACTAGAGATACTTTATCGATTACGTTCGAATCCGTCATCTCATGGTAGAAGTCGTTACCCTCACGAGTACGCTCACCAACACCAGCGAATACAGAGTAACCGCTGTGCTCGATCGCGATGTTACGGATAAGTTCCATCATGTTTACGGTTTTACCTACACCGGCACCACCAAACAGACCAACTTTACCACCCTTCGCGAAAGGACATACAAGGTCGATTACCTTGATACCCGTTTCTAGTAGTTCATTACCAGATGCTTGCTCATCGTAAGAAGGAGCAGAACGGTGGATAGACCAACGTGCTTCTTCGCCGATAGGGCCTTTTTCATCAATTGGGTTACCTAGAACGTCCATAATACGTCCTAGTGTTTGAGTACCAACTGGGACAGAAACAGGGTGACCAGTATTTGTTACTGGAAGGCCACGCTTCATACCATCAGTGGAACCCATGGCGATGGTACGAACAACACCGTCGCCTAGCTGTTGTTGAACTTCCAACACCAACTCTTTTCCCTCGATTGTGAGGGCGTCGTATACTTTTGGCACATTATCACGTGGGAATTCCACGTCGATAACCGCACCGATAATCTGTACGATTTGTCCGCTACTCATGTTCGGATCCTCTTAATACCTAATACCTTAAACCGCTGCCGCGCCGCTGACTATCTCAGAAATTTCCTGAGTAATCGCTGCTTGACGAGCCTTGTTGTACACCAGCTGTAATTCATCAATGATATCACCAGCGTTGTCCGTTGCATTTTTCATCGCAAGCATACGAGCTGCTTGTTCACATGCAATGTTCTCAACCACTGATTGATACACTTGAGATTCAATATAGCGAACCAATAACTCGTTCAAAATTTCAACGGCTTCAGGCTCATAGATGTAATCCCAGTGGTGCTGTAACTCTGTATTCTCTTCCGCTTTTAATGGTAAAAGCTGCTCAACTGTTGGCTTCTGAGTCATGGTATTCACGAACTCATTAGAAACCACAAACAATTGATCAATTCGACCATCATCGAAAGCGTCCAACATCACCTTCACACTACCAACAAGATCGTCGGCTTTAGGCGCATCACCTAAACCAGTGTGGGCTGCTGTGACATTTCCGCCGTAGTTGCGAAAGAATGAAACGGCTTTTGAACCGATCGCACAGATGTCAACTTCAACACCTGAATCAGCAAACTGTTTCATATCTCTAATAGCAGCTTTAAACACGTTTACGTTTAAGCCACCACACAAACCACGATCAGAAGAGATTACGATATAACCAACACGCTTCGCCTCACGCTCGGTAAGGTAACGGTGTTTATACTCAGGATTCGCGTTGGCCAAATGACCAACTACTTGGCGAATTCGTTCCGCATACGGACGAGAAGCGGCCATACGATCCTGAGCTTTACGCGTCTTACTAGCGGCCACTTTTTCCATGGCACGAGTAATTTTACGCGTATTGTTAATGCTCGAAATCTGAGTACGTATCTCTTTTCCGACTGCCATAATAGAACTGCCCTTGTGAGAATGTTATTTCACAAACTGCAAGAAGATGGTGACAAGATTAACTTGTCACCAACCACATTACCAAGTTTGCGTCGCTTTAAACTTCTCGATTGCCGCTTTAAATGTCGCTTCAATCTCGCCGTTAAAATTGCCTGTTTTGTTAATGTCAGCCATTAGATCAGCGTGTTCGCTGTTCATGTAGCTCAACAAAGAACTTTCAAAACTGGCAATTTTGCTTGTATCAACATCTTCAAGGTAGCCATCATTAGCAGCGTAAAGAACCACACCCATATCAGCAACAGGCATTGGAGAGAACTGCTTTTGTTTCATCAGTTCTGTTACCTGTTTACCGTGTTCTAACTGCTTACGTGTTGCTTCGTCTAGGTCAGATGCGAACTGAGCGAATGCCGCCAATTCACGATACTGAGCCAAAGCAAGACGAATACCGCCACCAAGTTTCTTAACGATCTTAGTTTGCGCCGCACCACCAACACGAGAAACGGAAATACCGGCGTTCATCGCTGGACGAATACCAGAGTTGAACAAGCTCGTTTCAAGGAAAATCTGACCATCTGTGATGGAGATTACGTTAGTTGGTACGAACGCAGATACGTCACCACCTTGTGTCTCGATGATAGGCAAAGCAGTCAAAGAACCTGTTTGGCCTTTTACTTCACCGTTAGTGAACTTCTCAACATAGTCTGCACTAACACGAGAAGCACGCTCAAGAAGACGAGAGTGAAGGTAGAATACGTCACCAGGGTAAGCTTCACGACCAGGTGGACGACGAAGTAGCAAAGAGATTTGACGGTAAGCCCAAGCTTGCTTGGTCAAATCATCATAAATGATCAATGCATCTTCACCGCGGTCACGGAAGTATTCACCCATTGAACAACCAGTGTACGGCGCAAGGAATAACATAGACGCAGGATCAGAAGCACCAGCTGCAACAACAGTGGTGTATTCCATCGCGCCTGCTTCTTCAAGCTTACGTACAACGTTGGCAATAGTAGATTGTTTTTGACCAATCGCAACGTACACACATTTAATGCCACTGTTTTTCTGAGCAATAATGGTGTCGATCGCCAAAGCCGTTTTACCGACCTGACGGTCACCGATGATCAACTCACGTTGACCTCGACCTACCGGTACCATGGCATCAATTGCCTTGTAACCCGTTTGGATTGGTTGATCAACTGACTGACGGTCGATTACGCCAGGCGCAACTTTTTCAACTTTGTCAGTTAGTTTTGCGTCAACTGCGCCTTTGCCGTCAATAGGATTACCTAAAGCGTCAACAACGCGGCCTAGCAATTCAGGTCCTACTGGAACTTCCAGAATACGACCTGTACATTTTACTTTTTGACCTTCAACAAGGTCTTGGTAGTTACCTAATACAACCGCACCTACAGAGTCACGCTCTAGGTTCAAGGCCATACCGTAAACACCACCAGGGAATTCAATCATTTCCCCGTACATAACATCTGCCAGACCGTGGATCAGAACGATACCGTCTGCCACGCTGACAATTGTGCCCTCATTCTGGGCATCAGAAGAAACATCGAGGTTCTCGATGCGCTTCTTGATAATCTCGCTGATCTCAGATGGATTCAGTTGCTGCATGCTAAATTCCTCAACCCTGGTTTCGACTTAACGGAACACTAGGAGTTTATCGCCTCGGACAGTTTCGCTAATTTACCGCGTACTGAACCGTCGATGATTAAGTCACCGGTACGGATAACCACGCCACCAATTAGGCTTACGTCTGTTTCACTGGTTAAGTTGACAGTACGGTCCAACTTTTTACTCAATGAATCCGCTAATGCTTGTGTTTGCTCTGCTGATAAATCGAAAGCAGTTGTAAATTCAACATTTACGGCTTTCTCATAATTCAGTTTAAACAGAACAAAAAGTTCTGAAATAGCAGGAAGAAGCGCTAAACGCTTATTCTCAGCAAGGGCCAGCAAAAATGCTTTTCCTTGTTCTGTTGCTACTTCCGCACAAACATCCGCTAGAGCGTTTGCCTTTTCTTCCGCACTAAAAGCGGGATTTTCAAGAGCTTGACGAAGCTTAGGTTCGGTTGTCACAGCAGCCAATATGCTTAGCATATCCGCCCACTGTGCAATCTGGCCTTGCTCTTTCGCTACTTCAAAAGCCGCTTTGGCATACGGTCGCGCGACTGTTTTTAATTCAGCCATTAGACCCTCGCTTAAAGCTCTTTGGCGAGCTGTTCAACGATCTCGCTATGTGCTTTTTCGTCAATGGTGGCTCCCAAAATTTTCTCGGCGCCGGCAAATGCTAGAGCAGAAACCTGAGCACGCAATGCTTCTTTAGCACGCAATGCATCTTGCTCTATTTCAGCTTGAGCCGCTTCACGCAGACGTTTACCGTCAGCGATCACTTGCTCTTTTGCCTCGTCGATCATTTGGTTCGCACGTTTGTTGGCTTGTTCAATAATCTCGGCCGCGTTCTCTTTGCTATCACGTAAAATCTTATCGGCTTGTTCTTGAGCCAATTCTAGATCACGTGAGGCACGATTCGCTGCTTCCAAACCGTCTGCAATTTTCTTGCTACGCTCTTCAAGCGCAGCAATCACTGGTGGCCACACAAATTTCATGCAGAACCAGACGAAAATGGCAAACGAGATAGCTTGGCCTACAAGTGTGAGATTTAAATTCACGCTAATACCCTCGCTTTTAGTCGTTTAAAATTTATTTCTGCAAAGTTTTGCAGAATATTAACCAGCGACCAAAGCAACAAAAGGATTCGCGAACGTGAAGAACAATGCAATACCTACACCGATCATAGTTACGGCATCTAGAAGACCCGCTACGATGAACATTTTAACTTGTAGCATTGGAACCATCTCAGGTTGACGCGCAGCGCCTTCCAAGAATTTTCCACCTAAGATACCGAAACCAATCGCAGTACCAAGGGCACCTAGACCGATCAGAAGGGCTACAGCAATCGCAGTAAGACCAACTACAGTTTCCATTTTAACTCCTACATTTTCACAGTTTTAGATAAGGTTTAAAAAAATATTACTTTAAAGAACACACTTTTAGTGATCTTCGTGCGCCATACTCAGGTAGACGATAGTCAACATCATAAAGATGAAAGCTTGAAGCACGATGACCAAAATATGGAAGATTGCCCATGGAACAGAGAGTGCCCACTGTAGACCCCATGGTAAAAGAGCAATCAGAATGAAGATCAATTCACCAGCATACAAGTTACCAAATAGTCGTAACGCTAGTGATACTGGCTTCGCAAGTAGACCGACACCTTCCAACAAAAAGTTAAAAGGAATCATCCACTTACCGAATGGTTGCAAGGTTAATTCGCCAACAAAGCCACTGATGCCTTTTACTTTGATACTGTAAAATACAATCAATACAAATACAGACAACGACATACCAAGAGTGGCATTCAAGTCCGTTGTTGGTACGAATTTAAAGTAGACATGATGCGGATCCGCACCAAATACATTCACCCCGATAAATTGAGCGACCGCCGGTAAGAAATCCACCGGTACCAAATCCATCAAGTTCAACAAGAAGACCCACACAAAGATGGTTAACGCCAAAGGCGCTATCACTTTACTCTTTCCGTGGAAGGTTTCTTTAACGCTGCCATCAACAAATTCAACCATTAGCTCTACAAAGTTTTGTAGACCTGTTGGTGTATCGGTCGACGCTTTTTTTGCTGCGATACGGAACAACCATAAAAACAATAGACCCAAAGCGACCGAAACGGCCAATGTGTCTACATGGATGGCCCAAAATCCCATCTCAGCAGCTTCTTTCGCACTATGAGCAAATCCCCATGTCCCATCAGGGTGTTGACCAAAGGTCAAGTTCTGAAGGTGGTGCTTTATATAAGATGCAGCACTTGGACTTTCAATCCCCATACTAATACCCACACTCTCTCAATGATTAAAATTCTTTTATACCCATGTATTTTACGCGTGTCGCAATAAAATAGGGCTGAGCCAGTGACTCAATATAGCGATCCCAAAACCTGCGAAAAAAGCGCCCGCAGATAAGGGCTTTATCAGTAGAAAAACCAGCGACAACAAACACACTGTCATAGCTAACTTACTCGCTTCTCCACGATAAAATGTTCTGACCATTTCTTTCGCCGGCTGTGTGCCTTTTTTACCAAACATCCGCCATGCCATAAACATGCTCGGAATAACGCTGGACAGAGCCCCTAGAATAAAAGAGTACCCATACAGACCACCAGCAATCAAAAAAATTCCCAGCGCAGTAAAAATAGAAAGAAATAGTTGTAACAGCAAGAAACGTAATACCGCTTTCTTTTTTGCGCTAAGAATTTCACTTGCGCGACGCGGTTTTTGATTCCCCATTTCTAAACTCTCTATAGCGCACTACAAAAGTGCAACCAATGTGGCGATTTATAAAATTCGAGGCATTATAGGGGTAATAGCGACGGGGTTCAACTTAAAGTGATCGGCTAAATCACTTTAAAAGGCTCTGATCTTAGCTACAAAAATACACATTTCTAATAAATCATCCTTTTTGCTCTAATAACTCGCTAATCAAGAGCTCCAAGTGTTCAGGGTTTCGATATTCAATCACTAATTTGCCCTTTCCTTTCGCACTTGGTTGAATTTTCACAGCCGCGTTGATTTTTTGACTAATACGTTCAGCTTCTGCACTCAAATCAGGCAGAGCGGGCTTAGTGTCAGTCGAATGATCATTGTTAACCTGATAGTTTTTCGCCAATCTTTCCGTTTCTCGAACCGACAAAGACTTAGTGACGACCTGTGACGCAGCCTGTATTTGCTTATCATGCTCTAATGGTAGCAAAGCACGAGCATGACCCATTTCAATGTCACCATGCTCCAACAGACGTCTGACTTCTGGGGTCAAACCAAGCAAACGCAATAGATTGGCGACCGCGGAACGAGATTTACCGACAGTATCGGCCACTTCTTGCTGGGTTAAATGGAAGTCCTCGACCAATCGTTGTAAAGCCAACGCTTCTTCCACTGGGTTTAAGTCTTCCCGTTGAATGTTTTCAATCAACGCCAGCACTACCGCATCGGCGTCTTCAACATGACGTACGATGACAGGCACTTGTTCTAAAGCAGCTAATTTTGCAGCACGCCAACGACGTTCACCGGCAATAATTTCATATTGATCAGAGCCGCCACCACTGATTGGGCGCACCACGATAGGCTGCATAATGCCTTGCGTACGAATCGAAGCAGCAAGATCCTCCAACTGCGCAGTATTCATGTCACGACGAGGTTGAAACTTCCCCTTGGATAGCCAATCAACAGGTAAATAAGTTAGCCCTTTAATCTGATCATCTGCCGAGTCATTATCTATGTCTTTGGTCACACTCGTTTGAGGTGCCAATAACGCATCTAAACCTCGACCTAGGCCTCTTTTTTTCATCGTCATTTCATTAACCTTAATTGCAATTAAAGCAGGTTTGATTTCAACCTAATTACGCCGCTCGTTTACGAATAAATTCACCAGCGAGTGCCAAATATGCGATGGCGCCACGAGACTGCTTTTCATAATGCAGTACAGGTAGACCATAGCTAGGAGACTCAGCCAATCGAATGTTTCTAGGAATCACCGTGTCGTACACCTTATTACCAAAATGTTTATGCAGCTGTACCGACACATCGTGAGTCAAACTAGGACGAGGATCATACATGGTTCGTAAGATACCTTCGACCTCTAAAGAAGGGTTTAATGCTTGAGTAATGCGCTCGATGGTTTGCAATAATGCCGTTAAACCTTCAAGAGCATAGTATTCACATTGTACTGGAATCAACACCCCTTGCGATGCCGCTAGAGCATTAACGGTCAACATGTTCAAGGCTGGCGGACAGTCCAACAGAATATAGTCGAAATCATTGTCTACTTCGTAAAGACCTGCTCGCAAACGGGTTTCTTTACTCGGTAAATCCAACAGAGCCACTTCCGCCCCAGTCAGATCACCATTAGCAGGTAACACCCAGTAATCCCCAGGGGAGCATTTTTTCATAACGTCTTTGACGCCATGAGACCCCACCAACACATCATAGACACTGGTGTCTAATTCTTCTTTGCTGAGACCGCTGCCTGTTGTCGCGTTTCCCTGTGGATCCAAATCAATCAGTAATACTCGACGCTTCATAGCGGTCAGAGAGGCGGCCAAGTTGACACATGTTGTCGTCTTGCCTACGCCACCTTTTTGATTCGTCACTGCGATGATTCTAGCCATGCTTTATCCTTTACGCGCCATTACAACCATATGACGCTCTGCCTGAACATTTGGCACGGAAAGAGAATCTATCGAAAGTACTTCAACCTCTTTCGGCAGTGCCGCTATTTCCTCATGAGGGTATACACCCTTCATCGCTAAAAAGTTACCCGATTGTTTAGGAAGAGGCAAAGTCCAATTGATCATGTCTTGTATTGAAGCAAATGCTCGTGAAATAACATGATCGTAGTCACCCTGATGCGGATGTTTTTCAACTCGCTCATTGGCTACCGTGACATTCTCAACGCCTAATTCCATTTTAACTTGAGTTAAAAACCGAGTTTTTTTGCCATTACTGTCTAACAAAGTGAACGCTTTGTCAGGATAACATATAGCAAGCACCATACCAGGTAAACCAGGTCCGGTGCCCACATCGATGATTTTTTCACCTTGGATGTATGGCAAGGTCGCCAAACTGTCGAGCAAATGCAATGAAATCATTTGTTCAACATCACGAATGGCGGTCAAGTTATAGGCTTTATTCCATTTTTCCAACATTGCAAGATAGCTTACAAGGCGTTGAATGGTGTCATCGGATAAAGCAGCGCCCATTTGTTGGGCGCCTGTTTGGATGGTATCAAAGTGCGTCACAATCGATCCGTTTAAATTGGCAAATTTCGATTGCTGATTTTAGGCACTTTTCTTAGCAATGGCACGCTTTTTCAAATGAATTAACAATAAGGACACCGCGGCTGGTGTCACACCTTGTATTCTGGACGCAGCCGCAAGACTTTCAGGACGCGCTTCGCTCAATTTTTGTTTAATCTCATTCGATAAACCTTCCATTTGGCTGTAATCCAAATCCGCAGGTAACGGCGTATTTTCTTGGCGACGTAAACGCTCAATGTCTTCCGCCTGACGAGCAATATAGCCCGCGTATTTTACGGTAATTTGAACTTGCTCTGAAACTTGTTCATCAACACTTTGCTCAGGACTGTTTTTTAGACCCGCAATGTCCTGATAAACAATGCCTGGACGTTTCAACAAATCCAATAAGCTGTATTCACGGCTGATTGGCGTTTCCAATTTAGGATTAATGGCCTCAGCTTCCGCAGAATTCGGTACAATCCAGCTGGATTTTAAGCGCTGTGTTTCTTGTTCAATGGCTTCTCGTTTTTGACAAAACGCGGCCCAACGAGCATCCGACACCAAACCGATGTCACGACCTTTTTCGGTTAAACGCATGTCCGCATTGTCTTCACGAAGAATCAAACGGTATTCCGCACGACTGGTAAACATGCGGTATGGCTCTTTGGTGCCCATGGTAATCAAATCGTCCACCAAAACGCCAAGATAAGCTTCATCTCGGCGAGGCGTCCAAGGGTCTTTTTCTTGTGCTAATAACGCTGCATTCGCACCGGCTAATAAGCCCTGAGCACCAGCTTCTTCATAGCCTGTCGTACCATTAATTTGACCAGCAAAAAACAGCCCTGGCATGTGCTTAGTTTCAAGTGAGTATTTCAAACCTTGTGGATTAAAGTAATCATACTCAATGGCATAACCTGGTCGCGTTATATGGGCATTTTCCATGCCTTTCATTGAACGAACTAAGTCTAGTTGTACATCAAATGGCAATGAAGTTGAAATACCATTTGGATAAAGTTCGTGGGTGGTTAACCCTTCTGGTTCAATGAAAATTTGATGCGAATTTTTATCGGCAAAACGCACAATTTTATCTTCAATCGATGGACAATAACGAGGACCAACCCCTTCAATCACACCCGTATACATAGGAGAACGATCCATACCACTGCGAATAATATCGTGGGTACGTTCATTGGTATGCGTGATGAAACATTCAATTTGACGAGGGTGTAAATCTCGATTCCCCATATAAGACATAACCGGCGTAATGTCATCGCCTGGTTGTGGCTGCATTTGGGTAAAATCAACAGATCGAGCATCAATTCTAGGCGGTGTTCCGGTTTTTAGTCGATCCACTTGGAAAGGTAAAGCTCGCAGTTTTTCCGCTAACCCAATGGAAGGTGGATCCCCTGCTCGACCACCAGCATGATTTTGCAAACCAATATGGATCACGCCACCAAGAAATGTCCCTGCGGTTAACACAACCGTTTTACTGTTAAAACGAATACCGGTTTGAGTAACGACTCCACGAGCCGCGCCGTCTTCAACAATCAAGTCTTCAACAGACTGCTGAAATAACCAAAGGTTTTCTTGGTTTTCAAGTTGGTGACGTATTGCCGCTTTGTACAAGATACGATCGGCTTGAGCACGAGTCGCTCGTACCGCCGGACCTTTACGGGAATTCAAAGTGCGAAATTGAATACCCGCTTGATCTGTCGCCAATGCCATAGCACCGTCTAAAGCATCAATTTCTTTCACTAAGTGGGACTTCCCAATACCACCTATGGCTGGGTTACAGGACATCTGTCCTAAAGTTTCAATGTTGTGCGATAGCAGAAGGGTTTTTACCCCCATACGAGCAGCAGCCAAAGCGGCTTCTGTGCCGGCATGTCCGCCACCCACCACAATCACATCAAAGCGGCTTGGGAAATCCACGGGAACCTCGATATTACTAGTAAGTAGAACAAATGAATAAAAAACGATCAATTTCGGATAAGGGCGCCTAGTATAAAGGCTAATTTTGAAAAAGAAAGGGATGCACCAAGGCTTTCTCCGGTCATCAATATTATTAAATAAAGAAGTATATATAGTGTTTTTTATTAATGTTATGTCTATATAGCAAGCCAAAATCTGTTAATAAATACTAAAAAATCTTTATTTTCATTAAGTTATGAACATAACAAGATGTGATAAAAGGGCTCTTCTTCCTGTTATGTGGATAATCTATTCTTGTGTATAAATAGGCTAGTTATACAGAAAGGATTTTAGAGTCCTTTTTTGTTAAAAACTGTGCAAAACTTTTTTTCAACCTATCACCAAAGTTATCAACAGTCATTTCAAAGCAAGTTTATTTTCATAACGTTATGTTTATAAAGGAAAAAGTATAATTTTATGTGGTTTTTTTTGAAAAAATAAAAGAAAACAATCCACAGAAAGAAAGTGAAAATAAAATCAGAATTTTTATTTGAATGCGTTATTACTGTTGATAAATACAGTGTATTCATCCAATGCTGATGGTGCTTTATACACATTTGAATTTTATAGACGACTAGTCTATTTTAATAGCATTGAGTGGATAGGTTGGTGTCATGGTTGAACTGAAAACGAGGCGACCCCGTGGTCGACCCAAGAGCGAAGCATCTGTATCAGAAGATACTAAATTAGCGCTACTTCGGGCTGGTATGGCCATGTTGACGGAAAAAGGCTTTACGGTCAGTGGCATTGAACCGATTCTGAAATCCGTAGGGGTACCAAAAGGGTCTTTTTATCATTACTTTTCCAACAAAGAAGCGTTTGGCTTAGCTGTTTTAAAGGCTTACCAGCAATATTTTGAGAGCAAGCTTGATCATTTTCTGCAGAATGAGGAACTACCTTATCAACAGCGGTTAGTACATTTTTCAAAAGATGCTTGTGAGGGCATGGTTCGGCACCACTTTAAACGCGGTTGTTTAGTGGGAAACCTTGAACAAGAGTCTGTGCTTTTGTCGGAATCTTTTAACCAACACATTCAAGCTTGTTATCAGAGCTGGCAAAACAGGTTAGCTCAGTATCTACAGGCTGGACAAGTGGATGGAGTATTCGCTTTTAAAGACGATGCCAATCAAATGGCACAAATTTTTTGGTTAGGTTGGGAAGGAGCGGTGCATCGAGCACGACTGTTGAAGTCATGTCAGCCATTGGAAAGCTACATGGCCTTTTATTTGGCAAATATCTTGAAGCCAGAGTAACTGGCGAGTAAACCAGATGGACATCATCTGGTTTTTTTAACTATTTAACTAGACGATCGGTCTAAAAGGAGTGATACATGTTTCAAAGTCTTTTTATCGAGCAAACTGAATCAGGTCAGCAGCAATGTTCATTAACCCATTTAAACGAAGATCAATTGCCTAATGGCGATGTGTTAGTGGATGTGCTTTACAGTACATTGAACTATAAAGACGCTTTGGCCATTACTGGAAAAGGTCGCATTGCTCGACGCTACCCAATGGTCCCCGGCATTGATCTAGTCGGACGCGTTATCGATTCGGAAAGTGATCGTTTTCAATCTGGAGAGTTGGTATTACTGAATGGCTTTGGAGTGGGTGAAGCACACTGGGGAGGCTTATCTCAAAAAGCCCGCCTGAAAAGTGATTGGTTGATTCCACTGCCTAAAAATATGACGCCTCAACAAGCTATGATGGTAGGAACCGCAGGCTATACCGCTATGTTGTCTGTTCTTGCGTTGCAAAATCAGAAAGTGTTACCTGAATCCGGTGATATTTTAGTGACAGGGGCTAACGGGGGCGTTGGAAGTTTTGCAATTCGTTTGTTAAGTCGTCTTGGTTATCGAGTGGTGGCTTCAACTGGACGAATGAGTCAAGAGGCCTATTTAAAATCGTTAGGCGCTGCGGACATTATTGATCGAGCAAGTTTGTCGGAAAGCGGCAAACCTTTACAAAAAGAGCGTTGGGCTGGGGTGGTGGATTGTGTCGGCAGTCATACTTTAGCCAATGCTTGTGCTTCTACTCAATATGGTGGTGTTGTGACCGCCTGTGGTTTGGCTCAAGGGATGGATTTCCCTGGCTCTGTCGCGCCTTTTATTCTTCGAGGCGTGCGTTTAATTGGCATCGATAGTGTGATGCGCCCTATTGCTGATCGTCTAGAAGCTTGGCAAACCTTGAGTGAATTACTGGAAGACAGTGATTATCAAGAAATTTGTGAAGAAATTTCGTTAGATAAAGCGATTGAAACGGCCTATAAATTGCTTGATGGAGAAGTACGTGGTCGTGTGTTAGTCAATCTGACCGAAGACTGATGTGTCATCTTGCTAAATTACAAGGATACCTATGAAAATCATAATTGCACCGGATTCCTTCAAAGAAAGTCTCACGGCAATGCAAGTTGCCACTGCTATCCAAATGGGTTTTCGGCAAATTTTTCCTCAAGCTGAATACATCAAATTACCCATGGCAGATGGCGGTGAAGGAACCGTGCAATCTATGGTAGATGCAACGCAAGGAGAAATGGTTTTTCTTGACGTCACGGGACCCTTAGGTGAAAAAGTCGAAGCTCACTATGGCATTTTAGGGGGAACGGATGAGCAATTGACGGCAACCGCAGTGATTGAGATGGCGTCTGCGTCTGGATTGCACTTGGTGCCTCGAGGACAACGAGACCCTTATACTACGACGAGCTATGGCACTGGTGAACTGATCAAAGATGCTTTAGACCGTGGCATTAAACACATTATTTTGGGGTTGGGGGGCAGTGCGACTAACGATGCAGGTTTAGGCATGGCGCAAGCCTTGGGTATGCATTTTTTAGATGCCGTCGGTAACCCATTAGGTGCAGGTGGTTTGACCTTGATGGATCTTGAGACAGTGGATGTCAGCCAAAGTCACCCTAAATTGGCGCATTGTCAGATTGAAGTGGCTTGTGATGTAACCAATCCTTTGTGTGGTGAAAATGGCGCATCAGCGATTTTTGGGCCACAGAAAGGCGCTAACCAAGACATGATTAATAAATTGGATACTGCCCTTGGTCATTTTGCGGATGTGATGGTCAAATCCGGCTTTGCTGATCAACGTTCTGTTGCTGGTGTTGGGGCGGCGGGCGGTATGGGTTTTGCTATGAAAACTTTGTTGAACGCGGAATTAAAACCAGGCATCGACATCGTCATGGATTGCGTTGGGTTTGCTGACAAAATAAAAGACGCGGATTTGGTGATTACCGGTGAAGGTCGCATTGATGGACAAACGGTGTTTGGTAAGACGCCTATGGGAGTGTTACTGCAAGCCAAAGCCGCAGATGTGCCGGTGATAGGTATCGCGGGTTGCTTTGGGGAAGATGCTGAGGCGATATTGGCTCACGGAATGACAGCCATTTTTCCGATTATTCCCGGCTTAGCAGAGTTGGATCAAGTGTTAGCAGACGCCGAACAGAATGTCACCGCCACAGCGCGTAATGTGGCGGCTTGTCTGCAATTAGGGAAGGCATTTTAGTACTATTTACCGATACAGAAAGAGCCAAAAATGCGTCCTAGCAAATCATCACTGGTGAACGCGCCAGTGATTTCGCTTAACGCTTGTTGGGCTTCTTTTAAGTCTTCGGCCAATAACTCCCCTGCACCATAACCGTGTAACTGTTCATGACCTGCTTCAAGGAAACGGTTGGCTTTATTTAAGGCTTCTAAGTGACGACGACGAGCAATAAAACCGCCTTCGGTTGTACTGTCAAAGCCCATCACGGTTTTTAAATGGTCTGTTAAGTGTTGAATTCCATCGCCCGTTTTCGCCGATAAGGAGATCACAGGCACACCTTGGTGCTCTTCTAAACCAATTTGGTCTGTCGTCAAATCCACTTTATTACGAATCACAGTAATGGCATTTTGGTTACCCAATTTGGCCATAAATTCTGGCCAAATTTCATTCGGGTCTTTGCTGTCGATGGATTGACTGTCTACCATCATCAAAATACGGTCGGCTTTTTGGATTTCATCCCATGCACGTTGTATACCGATACGCTCCACTTCATCTGGACTATCACGCAACCCCGCCGTATCAATAATGTGCAATGGCATGCCATCAAGGTGAATGTGTTCACGTAGCACATCACGCGTAGTCCCTTCAATATTGGTGACGATGGCGGATTCTTTACCAGATAACGCATTGAGTAAACTGGATTTACCTGCATTGGGTCGACCTGCAATGACCACATTCATACCTTCGCGAATTAAAGCGCCTTGGTTGGCTTCTTTTAGGACATCATCAAGTTTTGTTCGGATGCCTTTTAATTCACTGGCGACTTTGCCGTCACCGATAAAATCAATTTCTTCTTCGGGAAAATCAATGGCCGCTTCCACGTAAATTCGCAAATGAATTAAGGCTTCAACTAATTCATCTACACGCTTAGAAAACGCACCTTGTAAGGAACGTAACGCGCATTTTGCGGCTTGTTCAGAGGTACTGTCGATCAAATCGGCAATGGCTTCCGCTTGGGTTAAATCCATTTTATCGTTCATGAAAGCACGTTCTGAGAACTCACCTGGACGCGCCAAACGAGCACCAAGATGCAAACAGTGACTAAGTAACATGTCCATAATGACTGGGCCGCCATGACCTTGTAGTTCAAATACATCTTCTCCTGTAAAGGAGTTTGGCCCTGGAAAGTAAATGGCTAAGCCCATGTCCAGTTGCTCGCCGTCAGCTTGTTTAAAAGGCACATAATGGGCATAACGTGGTTTTGGCTCAAAGCCTATGATGCGTTTGGCAATGGCAAGGCTATTAGGGCCAGATAAACGAATAATGCCAACACCTCCTCGGCCAGGCGCGGTAGCTTGAGCGGCAATCGTGTCTTGGTCAGTGGTGTAATGAAAATCCGTCATAGTTAGGCTCTGTTATTTGTCAAAATGGGCTGAATGTTTATGCAAAAGAAATATAGCAAGTGAAACGTAAAAAGGCTTCCGTGTAGGAAGCCTTTTTATGTTGTTCAACAGGTCTTGTCCTAGTTTTCTTTCTCAATACGTTTGGTAATCACGTACTGTTGAAGAATTGACAAGGTGTTGTTGGTAACCCAATACAATACAAGACCAGCAGGGAACCATAGGAAGAAGATCGAGAATGCCACTGGCATGATCTTCATAATACGCGCCTGCATTGGGTCTGGCGGCGTTGGATTCAATGATTGCTGAACAAACATACTGATGCCCATTAAGATTGGCAGGATGAAGTATGGGTCCATAACAGACAAGTCGTTAATCCAAAGAATGAATGGCGCTTGACGCAATTCAACTGATTCCATCAATACCCAGTATAAGGCCAAGAAAACCGGCATTTGTACTAGAATGGGCAAGCAACCACCGAGAGGGTTAATCTTCTCTTTTTTGTACAATTCCATCATGGCTTGCGACATTTTCTGACGATCATCGCCATATTTGTCTTTCAATTTGGCAATTTCAGGACCAAATTTACGCATTTTTGCCATGGAACGGTAACTGGTCGCAGACAGCTTGAAGAAGATGGCTTTTACGACAACAACCACTAGGATAATTGCCACACCCCAGTTGATCACAAAAGATTGGATCAAGGTCAGTAGCCAAAACAACGGTTTTGCAAGCCACCATAACCAACCGTAATCAACGGTTAAGTCTAGGTTTTCTGCGGTTGCTTCAAGTTGACCCTGTAATTTAGGACCAACATAGAAAGTCGAACTCATTGTGCCTTGTTTGCCCGCTGGAATTTCCACTGCTGAGCCCGTAAAACCAATGATGTTATAACCATTGTTAGTACGTGCTTGTAGTGTGACTTTTTGACCCTGTTCAGGTACCCAAGCCGACACAAAATAATGCTGCAGTACGGCAACCCAACCCTGTGTGGTGGTGACTTTTACAGGCTCTTCTTCCATGTCAGAGAAAGAAATTTTGTTGTACTTAGTTTCTTCGTCAGAAATCGCACCACCAAGGTATGGTTGTAGGCCCATACTTGTCGCTTTACTTGGATCCGGAGAGTTATCACGCTTAATCTGGGCAAACAAATTACCGCGCCAAGTGTTCGCTGAAGTGTTATCGACAGTAATAAGCTGACGAATACGGTAAGTCCCCTTCATGAAGCGGAAGGTTTTTGTGTATTTAACACCGTTTGCATCGGTGTAATACAGGTTCACATCCAGAGAATCTTTTCCGTCAGCTAATTGATAGGCGGTTTGTTCTGATTGGTATACTGGACGGCCTTCTGTGGAGGCATCAGGACCATTTCGTCCGATTAAACCACTTTGTGTGACATAGGTTCTGTCTGAACCATCTTCCAGGATAACAAACGGATCAGGTTGCCCTAATTCTTTTTTGTATTCCAATAAAGCGGCTTCAACTAAATCACCGCCAACTGGGTTGATGGCCACACGTAATGTATCTGTGGTGACTTCAATCAACTTTCCTGGGGCGATGCTACTGACGCTTTGAGGAATTTCGCTGCTGGCTTGCGCATCGTTTTGAGTTGCTAGAGGCAAATCATCATTTAATTGAGGGTTTGTCTCATTTTGAGATTGGGTGCTTTGAGCCACACTTTGGGTCGTTTGTTGACCGTAATCTTGGTTCCACTGTAAAAACAGTAGGTAGCCACTGATAAAAAGCGCGCCCCATAAAAAGTAACGTCTGAAATCCATGGTATTCAACTAATTTGTTTGGTTAGACAAAGTAGGTTCAGTGAACCTTATAGAAAAATCACGCGCTATTAAACCAGCCTTTGGCAGTTTTTTCAGCCTATTTCTGCTTAGAATGCGAGCGTTTTTTCATTTGGGAAGGGTTTTTTGCTTTTTTGGCCAATTGTGACCAAGCCTTATCCAGTCTTGGTCTTAACGATTCATTGTCAATGTCTTTAATGCCATTGCGTGCTAAGAAGACAATGTCCAGTCCTGTCGTCGTCAATTTGTGATGACGAAACGACTCGCGTACCAAGCGTTTGATACGGTTTCGACCTACGGCGGTTTTATCGGTTTTCTTAGACACAATGAGACCTAACCGAGTTTGGTCATCGTTACGTTTGTATGCCAATAAAAGGAATTCGCCAGCAAAGACTTTTGCAGAAGTGTCGTTAAAAACGGATTGATAATCCCCGGCATTCAGTAGCCTGACTTGCCGGGGAAAACAATAATCGGTCATCAGCGTGTTTATGCGCTTAGAGCCTTACGGCCGCGAGCACGACGACGAGCGATAACTTGACGTCCGCCTTTAGTTGCCATGCGAGCACGGAAACCGTGGTTACGTTTGCGTTTCAGTACGCTAGGTTGAAAAGTTCTTTTCATTTTAGTTTCTCTCACTGAAGCAGTGTTTCAGTTTTGAGGGTTAGCGATCGCCAAGCCTCAGCATTTGATTGTCAAATCAGGGCGCGGATTTTAGAGCCTTTCCATAGTAAGTTCAATGCCTTGCTGACTTTTTATTGGTAAAAATTTAACCACAAAAGCATTAAAGTGGTTATGCACAGACTAATACACGGAAAGTGGATAAGATTTTTGAAAAAGAGTGATTTTATTCACAGATTAGCGTTGTTTTTAAATAAAGTGTTTATAAAACATTGCATTGAAGTTTATGAGAACGGTGAAAAAAGAGAAAATAATGCTTTATTTATTTGTGTATAACTAGGTGTTTTATGCACATTTTATATTTTTTATCTACTGTTGTGTATAACTCTTGCTGTTATTAACAAACCGTCGTTTGTTTGTCCGAAAGGATTTTTTTATTTAATGTGTGGATAACTCAAGTTATCCAAGGTAAAATCCGCTTCTTGTCTGTCACTCAACCAGGGAGTACGTTTACAGTGTCTTTGGAGCATTGGAATCTGTGTCTGCAACGCTTGCAGAGTGAGTTTTCCACATCTCAGTTCAACACTTGGATTCGTCCACTTGAAGCCGAAATGCTGACCGGTGGTGAGCTGTGCTTAAGTGCGCCCAATCGATTTGTGTTGGATTGGGTGAGTAACAAGTATCAAACTCGTATTAAAGAGTTATTGTCTGAATTTGCCGGAGATGACCCAGCACCAGCGTTAAGCTTGGTAGTGAAATCACAAGGTTTTGCAACGGCGTCCCCTACTCCTCCTCCTCCACCGCCACCTGTGCATCAGAATCCGCCAGTGAATTCGTTAAATACGACAACCGTATCTGAATCGGGTTATCGTCCTGGTTTTGGATTAATGGACGAAGAAGACAGTCCTCATGCGGATTTAGAGTTTGAAGCCCCTTTAACCTTATCAACGGCAGGATTAAAGGGCGATCCAGAACCATACGAACAAGGTCAATTACCTCTCACTCCACCAAAGCGCAAGGTACAAGTTGAGGGGGGGATTAACCATGGTGCAAACCTCAACAACTCTTTTACGTTCGATAACTTCGTCGAAGGTAAATCAAACCAATTGGCCCATGCTGCTGCATTACAGGTAGCGGAAAACCCTGGTGGTGCGTATAACCCACTGTTTATTTACGGCGGTGTGGGGCTGGGTAAAACTCACTTAATGCAAGCCGTGGGTACGGAGCTAATGCGCCATAACCCTAATGCCAAAGTGGTTTATCTGCATTCAGAACGTTTTGTGGCGGATATGGTTAAAGCACTACAGCTTAACGCCATCAATGATTTTAAGCGTTATTATCGTTCCGTGGATGCTTTGTTGATTGACGATATTCAGTTTTTTGCTGGTAAAGACCGTACACAAGAAGAGTTTTTCCATACCTTTAATGCCTTATTAGAAGGCGGCCAACAAATGATCCTGACTTGCGATCGTTACCCGAAAGAAATTCAAGGGTTAGAAGATCGGTTGAAGTCGCGATTTGGTTGGGGCCTTACGGTGGCCATTGAACCTCCAGAGTTGGAGACTCGTGTGGCGATCCTAATGCGTAAGGCGGATGAAAGTGGTATCAAGCTTTCTTATGATTCGGCCTTCTTTATCGCTCAGAAAATACGCTCCAATGTACGAGAGTTAGAAGGGGCGTTGAAGCGCGTTATTGCCAACTCGCATTTTACCGGTCGAGCGATTACACCGGATTTTGTTCGTGAGTCATTAAAAGATCTTTTGGCCTTGCAAGATAAGCTAGTGAACATTGATAATATTCAACGCATCGTAGCGGAATATTATAAAATCAAAATCAGTGATTTATTATCGAAACGCCGTAGTCGATCTGTGGCACGTCCACGACAAGTGGCCATGTCACTTGCGAAAGAATTAACGAATCACAGCTTGCCAGAAATTGGCGACGCCTTTGGAGGTCGAGACCATACCACGGCGTTGCATGCGATTCGCAAGATTAAAGAGCTGCAAGATACGGATTCGGATATCCGTGAAGATTACAAACAATTGATGCGAATTCTGACCACCTAATGGTCTAAGACTTTGAGTTTACGAGGAAAATAATGAAATTTTCAGTCGTCCGCGAGACACTTCTCAAACCACTTCAACTAGTGGCTGGCGTTGTAGAACGCAAACAAACCATGCCGGTATTAGCCAATGTTTTGGTGGAAGTTAAAGACCAAATATTGACGTTAACGGGCTCCGATTTGGAAGTCGAATTGGTTGGTCATGTGCCACTCGATGAATGCGAAGAAGGTCGTATTACGGTGCCTGCTCGTAAATTGATGGACATATGTAAAAGTCTGCCAGACAGCGCTGTGATTGAATTTACGTTAGATGAGCAAAAAGCGGTGATCCGTTCTGGACGTTCACGCTTTAGTTTGTCGACTTTGCCTGCAGATGAATTTCCGAATATTCAAGATATGCAGGGTGATCTGACCGTTGCCATTGCGCAAAACAGTGTTCGTCGTTTGATTGATCGCACCGGGTTTGCTATGGCAAACCAAGATGTTCGTTACTACCTGAACGGCATGTTGTTAGAAGTGGCGGATGGGCAATTACGCGTGGTGGCAACAGACGGTCACCGTTTGGCAACCGCCGTGGAAGACGCTCAAGTCAGTGGTGATTTGACGCAAGTAATCGTACCGCGTAAAGGCGTATTGGAACTCAATCGTTTGTTGAGTGACACAGATGAAAGCGTAGAGTTGACCATAGGTTCGAACCACATTCGTGCCAAAGTGGCAGATTACGTATTCACTTCAAAACTCGTGGACGGAAAATTCCCCGACTATCATCGCGTTATTCCACGTAATAATGAAAAAATCGTCATTGCTGACCGTTTGGAATTGCGTCAGGTGTTCTTACGAGCTTCTATCCTTTCCAATGAAAAATACCGTGGTGTCCGTTTGATTCTGTCCAATGGTATGTTGCAAGTGTTTGCTAACAACCCGGAACAAGAAGAAGCGGAAGAGTCGGTGTTGGTTCAATACCAAGGCGACAACATGGAAGTAGGTTTCAACGTAGGTTACTTGTTGGACGTACTGGGCGTAGTGGACTCTCAAGAAGTACGCTTGTCACTGAACGACTCTAATTCCAGTGCCTTGATTGAAGAAGCACAAAGTCATGCTGCACAATATGTTGTGATGCCAATGCGTTTGTAATGGCGTATTGACCATCTAAATGTTCGCGCCCGCTTGCGTCAGTAAGCGGGTCGTCCCTCTCCTGATCAAGGTTTAACGATTATGCCGCTGGTGCGTTTGGACATTTCTCATGTTCGCAACCTTTCTAGTGTGCGTTTTGAACCTTCGCCACAAGTGAATCTCATTGTTGGAAAAAATGGCAGTGGTAAAACTTCAGTTTTAGAAGCCATCTATTTATTATCTTTTGGCCGCTCTTTTCGCAGCCACAAACACAAAACCTACATACAACATGAAAATGAAGCCTGCTTGATCTTCGCTCAGCTTGCGCAAGCGGATGGCCGAAATACGCGTGTGGGACTGCAACGGCATCGTGATGGTCAAATTGATGTACGGATTCAAGGGCAAAGAGCACAGTCAGTTATTGAGTTGGCTGAGCGCCTGCCAGTGCAATTAATTAACCCAGATGCGTTTCGATTATTAGAGGGTTCTCCCAGTATAAGGCGACAATTTATCGACTGGGGTGCGTTTCATTTTGATCACGAGTTTATTTCTGCTTGGCGAGGCTGGCAAAAAGCATTAAAACAGCGGAATACCTTGCTCAGACGTGGTAAAATATCGGCTAGTTTGTTATCCGCTTTCGATCAAGAATTGATCCGACTGGGAGAGCAAGTCAATCTGTCGAGAAAAAAGTACGTTGAGAAGCTGACGCCACATTTTCACCGAGTATTATCCCTGCTTACGGATGAACTTAAGGTGGATCTGAATTTTTTCCAAGGTTGGGATGCGCAAAAAACATTACAAATGGCGGTTGAAGCCGGACGTGATCGAGACATTGAGCTGGGTTACACCCATACCGGCCCGCAACGAGCGGACTTACGGGTGAAAACCGCGACGGGAGATGCATTGGATACGCTTTCTCGTGGTCAACAAAAGCTGGTGGTCTCGGCGTTGAAAATTGCCCAAGGGCAGTTGTTAATTGATATGGGTCGTCCCCTTGTGTTTTTAGTGGACGATTTACCGGCTGAACTGGATAGCCAACACAGACAAAAACTGTGTCAGTTGTTGGAGTCTTTGAACAGTCAAATTTTTATTACCAGTGTTGAGCCTGACACAACGGATTTTACTTGGGCCGACAGCACAGACGTTCGTCAGTTTGTTATGCAGCAAGGCGAGTTGTCATTATTGAGCAAAGGTTTGCAGGAGAGTTAAATGAGTGAAAATAATTATGATTCGTCCAGTATCAAGGTGCTCAAAGGGCTTGATGCCGTTCGTAAACGTCCCGGAATGTATATTGGTGATACGGACGATGGCACGGGCTTACACCACATGGTCTTTGAAGTGGTCGATAATTCCATCGATGAAGCCTTAGCGGGTCACTGTGACACCATTACGGTGTTGATCCATCCAGACGAATCTATCTCTGTCTCGGATAACGGTCGTGGTATTCCTGTCGACATGCACGAAGAAGAAGGTGTATCGGCAGCCGAAGTTATCATGACAGTACTGCACGCTGGCGGTAAGTTTGACGATAACTCTTACAAGGTTTCGGGTGGTCTGCATGGCGTGGGTGTTTCGGTAGTAAACGCCCTATCGGAAAGTCTGACATTGACCATTCGCAAAAATGGCAAAATCTATGAACAGAACTATGTTCATGGTGTACCTCAAGCGCCATTAGCCATCATTGGCGACACGGATGGTGCCGGTACAACGGTTCACTTTAAACCTTCTGCAGACACCTTTAGCAACATTTTATTTGTCTACGATATTCTAGCGAAGCGTTTACGAGAATTGTCTTTCTTGAACTCTGGTGTGGCGATTCACTTAAAAGATGAACGCAGTGGTAAAGAAGAATTCTTTAATTATGAAGGTGGCTTACGTTCTTTCGTTGAGCATTTGAACACCAACAAAACACCGATAAACGACATTTTCCACTTTATTTGTCAACGTGATGACCTAGAAGACGGTATCGCAGTGGAAGTGGCGTTACAGTGGAACGAAGGTTTCCAGGAAAACATCTACTGTTACACCAATAACATTCCACAACGCGACGGTGGTACTCACCTTGCTGGTTTCCGTGGCGCTTTGACGCGTACTTTGAACAACTTCATTGAGTCAGAAGGCTTAGCGAAGAAACAAAAAGTGGCGACAACGGGTGATGACTCCCGTGAAGGTTTGACCGCCATCGTGTCGGTGAAAGTGCCGGATCCTAAGTTCTCTTCGCAAACCAAAGATAAATTGGTGTCTTCTGAGGTAAAAACCGCGGTTGAGCAAGAAATGGCAAAACGTTTCGCTGAATACCTGCTGGAAAAACCAACGGAAGCCAAAATCATTGTTAACAAGATGATTGATGCGGCGCGCGCTCGTGAAGCGGCGCGTCGTGCTCGTGATATGACTCGCCGTAAAGGTGCATTGGACATTGCTGGTTTGCCAGGTAAATTGGCAGATTGCCAAGAGAAAGACCCGGCTCTGTCTGAAATCTACCTAGTGGAGGGTGACTCTGCGGGTGGTTCTGCTAAGCAAGGTCGTGATCGTCGTACCCAAGCCATTTTGCCGCTCAAAGGTAAGATCTTGAACGTGGAAAAAGCCCGTTTTGATAAGATGTTGTCTTCGGCTGAAGTAGGCACCTTAATCACCGCTCTGGGTTGTGGTATTGGTCGTGACGAGTTTAACGCCGATAAATTACGTTATCACAGCATCGTCATCATGACGGATGCGGACGTGGATGGTTCGCACATTCGTACCTTGTTGCTGACTTTCTTCTTCCGTCAAATGCCTGAAATCATCGAGCGTGGTCATATCTTCATTGCCCAACCACCTCTGTTTAAGATTAAACGTGGTAAGCAAGAGCAGTACATCAAAGATGAAGCCGCGCTTGATCAGCATTTGATTGAAGTGGCGTTGGACGGTGCTCATATGCACGTTAATGCAGACGCTCCGGGCATTCAAGGTGAGCCTTTGGCGAAGCTGGTGCGTGACTACATCCATATTGAAGAAGACGTTGATCGTTTGGCTCGTGTGTATCCTAAAGATGTCATGGGTAAACTTCTGTACTGTAAAGAATTGACTCAAGAGCATCTGAAAGACGAAGCGGCGGTGTCTGCTTGGGTGGAAGAAATTCGCCTGCAAATGCCACAAGATGCGCGTACTGGCTTCCGTTTTGACTTTGCTGTCGAAAAAGATGAAGAACGCAGCCTTTACTTACCTGTTGTCGACATCATGTCGCACGGTGTATCGAATCGTTACCGTTTCGAAGCGGCTTTCTTTAATTCGCCTGAATACAAACGTATTGTGGCCATGTCAGAAACCATTGCCGAGTTGTTTGGTGAAGAGTCTTACATCCAGCGTGGTGAGCGTCGTCAGCCAGTCACTCAAATTGAAGAAATGAAAGCTTGGTTGATGAAAGAAGCCTCCCGTGGCATGACCATTCAACGTTATAAAGGTTTGGGCGAGATGAACCCAGATCAGCTATGGGAAACCACCATGGATCCTGATGCTCGCCGTATGTTGCGCGTGACCATCGACGATGCTGTGGCTGCGGATCAAATGTTCACGACCTTGATGGGTGACGAAGTGGAACCACGTCGTAACTTCATTCAAGACAATGCGCTTACCGTGGCTAACCTAGACGTGTAAGCTGTCTTTATAGTGATAAAACAATAAAGGCTAGACACACTGTCTAGCCTTTTTTTATGCCTAAAAAAAGCCCACCCGTATAGATAGGCTGGATTTATTAAAGAGCGGCTTTGATGCTGTCTTTGATTGACGTGGTTGGACGGCCAATCAAAGTACTTAGGTCTTTGCTATCACTGAACAGCCCGCCCTTTGATGCACCCACATCGGAATGTGCCAATAAGCCAGCAAAAGCCTCAGGCAAGCCTACGCCAATCAGAACCTTAGTGTATTCTTCAACCGGCAAATCTTGATACACCACGCTTTTACCTGTTACTTCACTAATTGCGGCAGCGTACTCTGCTAGTGTAAAGGCCTCATCACCTGCTAATTCGTAAGTTTTGCCAGCTTGATTGTCTGAGGTGATGACGATTGCAGCGGCTTCAGCATAATCTTGGCGTGCGGCTGTTGAGTATTTACCTTGTCCGGCACTGCCGAGTACGACACCATGTTCTAGCGCCATCGCCACGGAAGCCGTATAGTTTTCTGAGTACCAGCCATTACGAAGCATAACGAATGGGACACCGGATGCCACCAAAGCTTGTTCCGTTTGTACATGTTCTTCGGCTAAGGCCAATGGTGATTCTTGGGCGCGAATTATGCTGGTGTAAGCCAATAGTTCAACGTGAGCTTGCTTTGCCGCGTCAATCACATTTTTATGTTGAGGAAAGCGCTGGCCTATTTCACTTGAAGACACTAGTACCAAGCGTTTAACGCCTTCGAACGCCGCGTTTAATGACGCTGGATCTGAATAATCCGCCTTACGAACGACCACACCTTGCTCAGCAAGAGTTTGTGCTTTTTCTGGAGAGCGAACAGCTACCACGATTTGGTTGGCAGGTGTGCCACGTTTGATCAGATTGTTAACAATAAGGTTACCGAGTTGACCTGTTGCGCCTGTGACTAAAATCATAATGTATCTCCTATTGAGTAGTTGTTTAAACTGGATGAACAGCAGAATACATCACTAACAAACTTTTAGTAAGTACATACAAAAAGGTAAGTATTAGATTTATTATAAATTTTTAATAAAATGATTTAGATAGGATATTTTTATACCAATAAGTGAGTACTCACTTATTATTTTTAGAGATTATAAAACCTTATTTTTCTTTGGCTTATTGGTTTTAGGACAAGAAGCACAGAAGTTACCCTCTTCTCTGCGGAAATGTAAACAACAGGTTTGCCGCACAAATTGGGGTCCTTGGCTTGTTTGATCGATTTGTAATCTCTGTATGGCTTTCGTGGGTAAGGCTAAAACGTCTGCCCAGAGAAGAAATTCTGCTGTTAAATCGAAGTGATTATGACTCTGTTGATCTTGTTGCTGCACATAACTCTGCAGATACAGCATGGTTTCAATCAGTTGATCAGCCAATAAGGCTTGATAAAGGATTGGACGACCACCCTGCTGGGCAATCAGCTCTGACTGATAGGATTGGAATAACGAATGTAAGCCCTCGCCTAGATGTGTAATCAATGCCTTATGTGAGCTTTGGTCGAGCCATTGATCGTCTGTCAGTTGATAACCGCAAACCATCTCCCCCACTTGTTTTTGTTTGATAGTGGCGATGTTACTTGGCACGGCGCGTAAGTGATAAACGCAGATTAGGGCCAAATAAATGGGTTGCCAGCAAAGTAATCCCCAGCTGCGAATACGCCAATAAGGCGCACCCGTTTCCGGATGCGCCTGATGAATTGTTTCATGAAGAGAATTAATGAGTTTTGTAGCGTCAGGCCAAGACTCGAGGGAATCCGTTCGTGTCTTGGCCGCTTCTAGATGATGCGTTTGGCTGGGTCGTTGACCATCCAATACGGGAATCAAATGTCGAGCAGTATGGAACAACTCATCCAGATAACGCGTCATCTAGTTTTTATCCTCATTAAAATTCATAACGTCCTGTTAGTTCAAAAGAACGGTCTGCTCCGAACCAGCAGTTACTGGTGTCATAACAGGTGTAATAGGTTTCATCAAAAGCATTCGATACGCTAAATTGCACGCTGGCGCCTTGCCAATCCGCTGATAATTGTGCCAAATCGTAACCAATAGACAGGTCAACCAGCGTGTAAGAAGGCACGGTATCCGAGTTAGCTGCATCCATTTGCATTTGGCCCACATATCTTAAGCCTGCACCGAAAGAAGCACCGAGTAATGAACCTTGTTTAGGTTGATAACCTAACCAAGCGCTAACTTGTTGCTCTGGTGTCCAGATAGGTGTGTTTCCCTGAATACCATCATTACTCTTAGTCACTTCAACATCTTGATAAGTATAGGCAAGGGTCGCATTCAGTTCTTCGGTAAGCGCTTTTGTAAGTTCAACTTCTAGGCCATTCGAGGTAACTTCACCGACTTGGACTTTGTCGTAGGTACCACCATTTGGGTCTCTAGTCAGTACATTGCTTTTGACAATACTGAAAGCGGTCACCGAAGCGAGTGTGTCTGCATTTTGGAATTTTATGCCAGCTTCAACCTGATTTGCAGTGGAGGTTTTAAAGGTGTTACCAAATCTATCAGAACCAGAAACAGGCTCGAAACTTTGCGCGAAGTTAATAAAAGGTGAGAAACCATTGTTTAACTCGTATAACGCACCTACTCGACCACTGAATTGTGATTGATCGATTTCTGTTCCAGCTAAATCTTTTCCTTCAAAGTAATCATATCGTCCACCAGCAATGACAACGAGTTGATCAAAACGCATTTGATCTTGTGCATAAAAACCAAGTTGTTCTTTCTCTAATGTACCATCTCTAAAAGTATATGTGGTCAGAGTTGATGAAAGACTGTTGTTATCTGGGTTGAAAATATCAATGCTGAGAGGCGTGAAATATGCCTTGGTTAAATTTGGAACGCTATTATTGGTTGCATACGTTGGGTCTAAGTAGTTGACATTAAGTCCAGAGTCTTTATATACAACGTCAGACTCAAGTTTTAAGTAATCAACACCAAACAGAAGGTTATGCTCTACGTTATCAATATCAATTATGGCTGCAAGTTGGTTATCAATATTGATGCCTTTTGATGATTCATCTGTTGAGTAGACATTTCGGTAGTAAGTACTGCTGTCATTAATGTCAAATCCATAAGTGTTGCCATACTCAGAATCCAAATAGGCGGCGATTTCACTTTCTAAGCCAAGTCCATAAGTATTTCTTTGTTTGGCTTTAGCTTGAGTAAAGCGAACATTTTGAAGAAAGCTCCAAGTATCATTAATCTCATGTTCTAATTTATAACCAAACAATAAGACTTCACGTTCGTAGGTCTCCCAGTTTTCGTCGCCTAAATAAGCGTTTGAAGACAGTCGACTACCATTATTTTTATTGACGGTACCTTGTCCTGGAAGAGACGAATATACCCCCATCTCAGGGTCATTTTGATAATACATATTCAGATTCAAGAAGGTTGAATCGCTAAGTTGAATATCCAAGGATGGTGCGATAAGAATACGTTCTTCTTCCGCTGTTGTGGATTGACCGTCCTTTTGACGAGCCAAACCAATGACGCGATAGTTTACACTGTCACTAATTGCACCTGTAGAATCAAACTGTATCTGTTGTTTATTATCGCTGCCAAAAGTGATTTCCACACTGTTGGCAGCGTCCTCTTGAGGGGATTTACTGATGATGTTGACCATACCGCCTGGTGGCATTTCACCGTATAAGGTTGAAGTTGGTCCTTTGAATATTTCAATTTGATCAACCACAGCTGTATCAATTTGCGGTTGTAAGTTCCATTCATTGTATAGCAGCGGTAAACCGTCTAATAAGACAGTATCGTTATCAAAACCTCGAATGTTAAACAAATCTAGGCGTGTTACAGAACCGCCGCGCAGTTCAGTATTGATTCCAGAGCTGTATCGCACGGCTTCTGCTAAACTTTCTACGCCCCGTTCTTCGAGTACCTCACCATCTATTATACTGATGGCTTGTGGTGTTTCTTCTGCATCCAATTGGGTTTTGGTGGCCGTGTTACGATAGGTTTGGCCTTTTACTTCAAGGGTGCTTAGGTCATTCGTATCGATGGTATCTTCCGCGATGGCTTGACCTGTCGCAACGGCGATTGCTAAGGCGATCAAAGTAGGTCGAAATGACTGAGTCGATTTCATTGTTGCTCCGAGAATAATGTTAGTCATGAGAATGACTCTCATTCTATTGATATCACCTTTGGAAAACTTAACGATTTGGTGCAAGTTATGACTCTTACCTTACTTTCTCGGTGTAATCGGTAACCAATATTCCATATAACTGCTTGGATCGGCAGGATCATAGTGGGATTGATACATTTCCAGTTCAAAACCAGACACGCCGTTGTAGTCAGAATCTGGTAGCCAATAAAACAGAAACCAACGAACCGCTTCTTCAATGGCTTGAACCTTACCGTGAACGGGAATAACGGCGTATTCCTGAGCGGGCACGGTCAGTGTTGGGTAGTTGTCAGGCAGCATGGTTTGTTCTGCATAGCTGGCCCAATAGTGCATTTGTTCAGGGTGTTTGGCACAAAATTGGGTATTAATGACGCCAATTGGCTGTCCTTTTGGATTACCTTCAGCGACTTCACTGTCCACTTTGCGCCATAATTCCCTGACTTTATGTTGAAAGTCTGGTTGGTTTGAAAAAGGTCCATAGATCCAATCGCATTGAGCTTTAAGTTGAAATGAACCGCGGTTTTCGATGCGAATCTGAGTAAAGGCCTTCGGCGCTTCGACTCTGTGATTGGCCTGTCGGTACTGTAATGGAGTGCGCAAACCTTGGCGTATACCGCGCTGACGATAGTCTCTTGGTGTGGTATGGAACATTTGCTTAAAAGCTCGGGAAAAGCTGATTTCCGAATCAAATCCACATTGCATCGCAATGTCCAAATGTCGTTGCTGACTGGAAAGAAGCAGCTCTGCAGCATGACTGAGTCTGAGTTCTCGAGTGTATTGTGCCACCGTTAGTCCTGTGGCTTCACCAAAGACGCGTTGAAACTGCCAGCGTGACCAACAGCTTTTCTCAGCTAATTCGGCCACATGGATGGTTTCATCTAAATGGTCATGGATATAGTCGAGCACCTTTTCAATGCGATTCAACTTGTCTTGGTTTGTCATAGGAGTATCTAGCGCAACATCAAATAATAACTATTATCATCTAATTAAGTGGTGCTGCCAATGATCTATCCTCAGTTGTTTAAAGAGTTTTGAAAAGCCCTAGGATTTAATCAGCTTGCATGATTAAATTCTGCAGATTGTGAACAATAATAACCTCATGTGAGTCATTGAAAGACGAGCAGATGAATACTTTTGGATGAGCAGCGATGAAAGAACTTTCCCGTACAAGCTTATATTGCGCTATGTTCATAGCGATTGGTGCGGTTGCCGGTTTGTTGGGCCCGAGCTTAATTTATTTATCCGATCTGATTGACGCCTCGGTTGCTGAGATTTCCGTTGTGTTTACAGCACGTGCTATCGGCAATATTCTCGGCGCATTGTTGGCCGGACGAATGTACGAGCGCTGGCAAGGCCATCATTACATCATGCTTATGTTGGGCATTATGATTGTCGCCTTGGTCTTGGTGCCCTTCTCAACCAGTCTAAGCATGTTAATGGTGTTGTTCTTTTTGCTGGGAGCGACGGAAGTGTCAGCGAACGCTGGTGGCAATATGATGATGATTTGGTTGCATAAGGAGAAAGTGGGCTCCTATGTCACCGTATTGCATTTGTGCCATAGTGCCGGCTCTATGTTAGCGCCATTGATTTTGGTGTTTTCTGGATGGTTAGGACAAGATTACGGTGCGGGTTATTGGTTAGTTGCTCTCTATGCTGTCTTCTTACCCTTGTTGTTATGGCGACAGCCCAGTCCAACGTTTGAAGCCAGAGCGCAAGAAGTGGTGCCAGAGACGAAGCAAAAAGCCACTTTTTTAGCGTTTGTGACGGTGATTTTCCTCTATGTTGGTTTTGAAATTACCATTGCTGGCTGGATAAGTACCTATGCGGTGTTATCTGGCGTAGAACAAAATGCGGCGGCCATTCTGGTCACCTGGTTCTTTGTCAGTATTTCCATTGGCCGTTTGGTCTCTGTACCGTTACTGCGTTTTATTACCCCTCAGCAAGGGGTGAATTTGCATTTGTGTATCGCGGCTTCGGGTGTGTTGGCGATGATCTTTTCAGACGCGTCGTTTGTGCTGGTGGCGTTATGGTTAGGCCTTGGCTGCTCCGCCTTCTTCCCCATGGTGTTTTCATATGCCAATAGCATCATGGCCTTAAATGGTAAACGCACGGCCTTTGTGTTTGTGTGTTGTGGTTTAGGTGCCTTAGTCGCGCCAACGTTAACGGGCCCAATCATTGAGCTGTTTAGTGTTGACGCTTTTCCCTATTTACTGGCGTGTTTGATCAGTATGATTGCTGTGAGTTGGTATCGTTTATCCAGCATGACAAAATAATTTATATGACACCCAGTATGTAAGTGCTTACATACTGGGTTTATTGTTATATTGATTAGTTGTATTTATGCAGTAGTGCAATGCTAAAGGCGGCTAAGTCTGTGTAAACTTCAAACGCAAAAGGAATGTCCTTGTACTGAGTTTGACGACCTTTTCCGGTTAGCACTAATACTGACTGACAACCTCTGGCATGTCCCGCCTGTAAATCTCGTAATGAGTCCCCTACCATGACAGCTGGCGTGCTGTTGAAGCTAACACCTAACTGAGCTTCTATCTTTTCGATCATGCCGCTTTTCGGTTTACGGCACAAGCAGTTGTCGTCTGGCCCATGGGGACAATACTCAATGCCTTGAATCGTGCCGCCTTCTGCGGCAACTAAGCTGGTCATTTTATCGTGCATGGCTTGCAGAGTGGCTTCGTCATAGTAGCCTCGAGCGATGCCTGACTGATTGGTTACAACGAAGATTTGAAATCCCGCTTTTGATAATGCCGCGATGGATTTGATGCTGCCTGGGATAGGCTGCCATTCGGCAACGGATTTTACATAGGCATCGGAGTCTTGATTGATGACGCCGTCTCTGTCCAACAGGATGATGGGTTTGATGTGTGGCATGAGTCTTCTCTTGCTGATGTTTTATTTGGGCTGAGCGATATTGGCAAAGCGAGCTTGACGGCATAAGTGACTCAGGTCTTGTGGCGCAAGACCAATGTCTAGACCTCTTTGTCCGCCACTCACATACACCTTAGGGTAAGCTTGAGCGGATTCATCGACACAGGTAATCAGTGCTTTCTTCTGTCCTATTGGGCTGATACCACCCACTAAGTAGCCTGTGATGCGTTCCGCCTCTTTGGCGTCAGCCATACGCAGTTTCTTAACGCCAAAGACACTGGCGGTACGCTTTAAATTGAGTTGCCCTGTCACGGGAACAATGGCGACAAAAAATTGCTTTTCATCGGTAACCAATAACGTTTTGAACACGGTCGCTGGCGCTAAGTTAAGTTTGCTCGCGGCTTCTTCGCCAAAATTTTGGCAATGTGTATCATGTTCGTATTCATGCAATGTAAAAGAAAATTTGTGTTTTTTAAGCTGATCAATTGCGGGTGTCATGTCTGAGTCATCCTAATTGAATTCATCAAATCACTATTTCTGCCAGAACATAGGCGTGAACAATACCAGTAAGGTAAAGACTTCCAAGCGGCCAAGCAGCATTGCAAAACACAACATCCATTTAGCTGGGTCGCCAATGCTGGTAAAGCTACTGGCCACTTCACCCAGTCCGGGACCTAGGTTATTTAAGGTGGCAGCCACGGCCGACCAAGCGGTTACTTGGTCCAAGCCGGTTGCCATTAGACCTATCATCAAAATGACGTAAACCAATAAGTAAGCCGAGAAGAAGCCCCATACTGCAGATACCACACGCTCTTGTACGGCTTTACCGCCCACCTTAACCGGAATCACTGCGTTAGGGTGGATTAAGCGTTGGATTTCACGTATGCCTTGTTTGAGGATTAATAGAATACGAATTACCTTCATACCGCCACCCGTTGAGCTGGCACAGCCACCAACAAACGAGGTTACGATAAGCAAGAAAGGCAAAAAATGCGGCCAAGTGGAAAAGTCTGAGGTACCAAAACCTGAGGTGGTCGCAATGGACACACTTTCGAACAAGGCATAACGTAATGAAGTGGTCCAATCAAAGGTGGCAGTCATGGCCAGCACTAAAGTGGACAGGATCACAGTACTGCATAGGATGAGTAGGAAGAAGCGTGCCTCAGGGTCTTTGAAGTAATGCCATACGCTTTTGTGTCGCCAAGCATAAAAGTGCAACGCAAAGTTAAAGGCTGATACGATCATAAAGAAGGTACAAATCAGCTCGATTGCGACACTGTTGAAGTAACCGATACTGGCATCATGGGTTGAGAAACCGCCGATTGCCACGGTGGAAAAACTATGACAAATGGCATCGAACAAACTCATGCCTGCAATCCAATAACCCAAAGCACAAACGGACGTTAACGTCGCGTAGATATACCATAAGGCTTTTGCTGTCTCTGCGATTCGCGGCGTGAGCTTAGTGTCTTTGACAGGCCCTGGGGTTTCCGCTCGATATAACTGCATACCACCAATGCCGAGCATTGGCATAATGGCGACCGCGAGAACGATGATACCCATGCCGCCTAACCAAGTAAGTAACTGACGATAAAACAGAATGGATTTGGGTAACACATCGATGCCCGTCAGAATGGTGGCACCGGTTGTGGTTAAACCAGATATGGATTCAAACAAGGCATCGGTAAAGGTGAGGTCTGGTGTCTCAGCAAGAAAGAAAGGCACAGATCCGAATAGCCCCAATACAGACCAGAATAAAACGGTCACTAAGAAGCCATCGCGAATCTTCAATTCCCCTCTTTCTTTGCGTACCGGGAACCAGAGAATAAAGCCGCCCATTAGGTTGATCCCCAATGCATACAAAAAGGCAGATAAAACACCGTCGTCGTAAATGAGAGACACAATAATGGGAGGTATCAGCGACACACTGAAGACCATGACCAATAATCCGATGACCCGTAAGATGACCTTAAAATGCATATCTATGTCCTAACATTCGGCTACTGGCTGAGACGGTAGTGCCGAACAATGGCTGTAATCTGATGTTAATCTCAATAGCTTATGTCCCTTAACTCTTATGTAAGAGACAGTGCTCTTTTAGAAGAAGGTCAATCCTACTTGAAAGAGTTGCTCTACTGCTGGAATTTGTTTTTTGTTTGTCACGAAAATAATGATGTGGTCTTCTGCTTGAACCACTAACTCACTGGTTGCGACCATGACATCATCACCTCGTACGATCGCCCCTATGGTTGCCCCTTCAGGAAGATTGATATTGGCGATACTGCGCCCGACTACTTTTGATGAGCGATGATCACCATGAGCTACGGCTTCCAGAGCTTCTGCTGCGCCTTTACGCATAGAGTGAACGTTCACCACATCACCACGACGAATATAACTTAACAAAGAGCTGATGGTGGTGTGTTGCGGCGAGATGGCAATGTCGATCATGCCTTCTTGTACTATGTCTACGTAGGCTGGGTTATTAATGATGGTCATGACAGTACGAACGCCCAACACTTTGGCTAACATAGAAGACATGATGTTGGCTTCATCGTTATTAGTGAGTGCGCAGAATACGTCAGTAGATTCGATGTTTTCTTCTAATAAGAGTTCTTGTTTAGAAGCATCGCCATTAAGCACTATCGTGTTATCGAGAGTTTCAGAAAGGTAGCGACAACGTTCTACATCGCGTTCGATAATTTTGACGCGATACTCTTTCTCCAGACTCTGCGCCAAACGTTCACCTATGTTACCGCCACCGGCAATAATAATGCGACGATAAGGTGTGTCCAATGGGCGCAACTCGCTCATTACATCCAGTACATCTCGTTGTGCTGTCAGAAAGAAAACTTCGTCGTTAGCGCGAATGTGAGTGTTGCCATCAGGTGAAATGGATTTACCGTCACGATAGATGGCTGCGATACGTGTCTGGATAGAAGGCATGTGTTCTTTTAAGAAACTGATAGGTTGATCTATTAACGGACCGCCCTTTTCGGCTTTGACCACCACGAGTTGTACCTTACCCTCAGCAAACTCCATAACCTGCAATGCACCTGGGTAGCGAATCAAACGACTCAAATGCTTAGTCACTTCTTTTTCGGGACTGATGCGCACGTCCATTGGTAAGGCTTGATCGCTGAATAACGTTGGGTAGTTTGAATAAGCGCTGGAACGTACGCGACCAATTTTAGTCGGTGTTTTAAACAAGGTATGAGCAACCTGACAGGCCACCATATTAGTTTCATCTTGGTTACTCACCGCGATGAGCATGTCGGCATCGTTACAGCCAGCTTGATTAAGAACGTCAGGATGCGAACCACTGCCTTCTACTGTTTGTATGTCGAGTCTGTCTTGCAGTTCTCTAAGGCGATTTAAATCGGTGTCAATGACCGTAATGTCGTTATCTTCGCTTGCTAGATTTTCAGCCAGAGTCGCGCCAACCTGACCGGCTCCAATAATGATGATTTTCATACTTCGCCTTAGCAGAGCTCATCGATTGCCCTACTGTTTCTTATTCAATTCAGTTTTAGAATGTTGACTCGAACTTGTCTGAAAGTTTTAGCCGGTAGACTATCGGTGTGCGATCCATCTTCTTTCTTTATATGGAGAGTATGACAACCTTAATAGCCTTATGGGTAAAGTCTACCTACATAAGCGAGATTATTTAACTTGATCTACCAAAATACTGATAATTATTTTTACAGATCAATTATCTTCAATACGGTGAGGTTATTTTTATCTTCTTTATGGTGATTTAAATCTGTTTCCATGAGTTTAAAAAAACTCCTAACTGTGTTTCACATGAAACACAGCATCCATGAAAAGAGAATAAGAGGTCTTCTAATGCTAACTACACGGCTAAGCAGACTTCTGGAGTAAGCAATAATAGAAACCATCATTTCCATTTAGAGTGGGAAATAATTGTTTCCCATGGCTCACATCGAGTCCCCAATTTGAATCTAAGTCTGCATTCAAATGATTTAAAGGCACTTCCTTAGCATCGGTGTGTTCTGACAAAAAAGTCGCTATCTGTTGTTCATTTTCTTCGGGCATTAAAGAGCACGTTGCGTAGAGCAAATGACCATTTGGTTTTAGTGTCGCCCACACTGAGTTAAGAATGTTTTTCTGTATGTGGGTCAGCTCTTCAATGTCCGCCGGTTTACGATTGAGTTTAATGTCAGGATTGCGACGAATAACCCCTGTGGCCGAACACGGCACATCGAGAAGGATTTTGTCGTAGGTTTGTTTGTCCCACCACTCTTCGACTTCTGATGCATCTGCACACAGTAACTCGGCGCAATATCCAAGGCGCTCTAGATTGGATTCAATTTTTTCAAGACGCCAAGCTTCTAACTCAATGGCGGTCAAGGACGGTAAGCGTTGGCTGCTCGTTTGAGTTTCACTTTGGTCGCCCTTCTGATCTTTAATCTGCGAGTGACTCATGCATTCTAGTAAGTGGCCTGTTTTACCACCTGGAGCAGCGCAAGCGTCGAGTAAGCGTTCATTTAGGGTTGGATTTAAAATCTCACCAGCCAGTTGCGCGGCTTCATCTTGTACGCTGCAGAGGCCATCTTCGAAGCCTGGTAATTGATTGACTGACATGGCTTTAGATAGGTACAGCGAAGCATTTGATAAACGACCAAGTGTTGTTTCTATGCCCAATTCATTTAATGTTGATTGGTATGTTTCACGTGAAACTCTATCCAAGTTAACTCGAATACACATTGGTGGATGAGCATTGCTGGCATCGATTATTTGCTGGAAATCGTTTGACCAATGTTTTTTATAGCGTTTAACCAACCATTTTGGATGGTTGAATTCAACTGATGGCATCTGCATAAGATTATCGATAATCTCAAGCTCTTCTCGTTGGTAACGACGCAACACCGCATTCATCAGTTTCGTTGCCCAGTCCTTGTTCAGTTCTCGACAGGCCTCAACAGATTCATTTACCGCGGCGTGATCTGGCGTTTTCATGTAGGACAATTGATATAGACCCAAAAGGAGAATCGCATACAGATCTGTATCCTTCTCTTCAAAAGGGTGTGTTAACAAACTCAGAGCCACACTGTTAAGTTTTGGGTATTGGCGGCAAACACCAAAGCAAAACTCTTTTAGTAACGCTTGTTGGTCCGTGGCCAGCTGCCCCTGTAATCGGTTTAGCTGTGTGCTTAGGGAGCCCTGTTGAAGCAAGACATTGGTTAGCACTTGTATGGCGACTTGACGTGGCGTTTGTGTCGCGGCTTGTTCTATGTGGCTCATGATTGTACTGCCTGTTCAATGGTGCTGAATTGCTTACCAACTTCTAATGCGGTTTTGTGTTTGCCGTTTAGAGCGTCTTGTACCTTCATGCGTTTACCACCAGCAAATTGCAATTCAGTAATCAGCAATGCCCCTTCACCGGTCGCAACAAGGACACCGTTCTTATCACTTTTAAGGATGGTTCCGGCAGCAAGCTCTGAGGCGGACGACGCATCTGAGGCACTTGCTGCATGAATTTTCATGCTACCCACTTGGCTAAACGTATAGGCAGCAGGCCAAGGAGATAATGCTCTTACCTGACGCTCAAGCAACGCGGAGGTATGAGACCAGTCAAGGTTGCCTTCTTGCTTGGTGAGTTTCGCCGCATAACAGGTGTTGGCTTCGTCTTGTGGTTCAGGTGTTATCTCAGACGCTTTCAGTTTTTCTAAGGCGTCAATCAATGCCGTTCCACCTAAAGTAGCTAATCTATCGTGGAGTGAAGCATAGGTTTCCGTCGCGCCAATGTCACATTGTGCTTTTAACAACATGTCGCCCGTATCGAGGCCAACGTCCATTTGCATAATGGTGATTCCTGTTTGCTCATCCCCTGCGATAATAGCGCGATGGATCGGAGCCGCACCACGCCAGCGAGGCAGTAAGGAGGCGTGTACATTGATACAACCCATTTTCGGTGTCTCTAGAATGTCCTTTGGCAAAATGATGCCATACGCAGCCACAATCATGATATCGGCATTCAGCTCTGCCAACTGCTTCTTATCGTCTTCTTGTTTGAAATTTATTGGCTGGTAAACCGGAATGTCATGCTGAACCGCCAATTGCTTCACTGGGCTTTGTACCAGTTTCTGCCCTCGACCTGCTGGGCGATCTGGTTGGGTGTAAACACCCACCAACTCATATTGGTTCTGGTCTTTATGCGCAATCAGAGCGTGTAAGCTGGCCGCTGCAAAATCGGGTGTTCCAGCAAAAACAACACGAAGTGGTGAAGAAGTCATGTGGATTCCTTAACGAAAAAATCAGGCTAGAAGCCTGATTTTGATAACGAGTTACCGTGAGATAAGTGCTCACGAAGTTCAAATGTTTTTCTGTTTCTCCTATTGTCGGATAACAACTGGACAACAGGGTGCTTTGTTATTGAGCGTTTTTCTGAGCCAGTTTGTGCGCTTTCTCGAGTTTGCTCTTAATGCGGTTACGTTTAAGAGGCGATAAGTAATCAACAAACAGCTTGCCATCTAGGTGATCAATTTCATGTTGTACACACACCGCCATCAATTCATCAACATCCATCTCAAATGGTTTGCCGTGTCGATCTAGGGCTTTTACTTTGACTCTTGCGGCACGATACAGGTGTTCATAAAACCCTGGAACGGATAAGCAACCTTCTTGAAATTCATTAGGTTCATCATCCAAAACATCAAATTCAGGATTGATAAAAATGATGGGTTGATTGCGTTCTTCAGAGTGATCCATGACAACCACTCGATAATGATAGTCCACTTGAGTCGCCGCTAAACCAACGCCATTTTCATCATACATAGTGTCTAACATGTCATCGATTTTAGACTGCAATTCGTCCGTAAAATCGCTGACAGGTTCCGCTACTTTGCGTAAGCGTGGGTCTGGGTATTCAAGTACAGGTAAAACCGCCATGTTGTATTCCAATAATCTCTTTTAAATAAGTTGGCAGGCAAGGGAGAACAAAAAATGATAGGTTTAGTCTCCAGGCTCTGCATAGGTTAATAAGTGTATTGTAACGCATGTGGCGGGATTGGGCAGTCTTCTCATGGCGGTTTTTTACCCAATATGATTCAATGGGTCTGATAGTTGTGTTCTATTTTAACGATATTGAATCACCAAAATGCTACTTGGCAGGATGCCAATGGCGAATACTCGTTCTGCAAGGATGCCAAAAAAATGTCTACCTCTTCCCTATTACGTCAAGAAGATTGGCTTTGCTTGAGCTTTTTATCCGGTATTGGTCCGGCTCGTCTATCTCGACTATTTACCTATTTAATGCATTTAGAGAATTCGACAGTCTCTGATTCTCCTCATTCCTTAGCATTAGATGATCCGCTTACAATGCGTCGTATGTCAGAAAGTCACATAGATTCGGTATTATCTTATGATGTTTTGAGGTCTTTAAAGTGGCCAGATGTCACCGCACGTGAAGCGATGGCGTATTTAACCACTGGACGATTGAATGATGCACAAGAAAAGAAACGCCAAGATGCTCTAGCTTGGTTGGAGCAAGAGGACCATCACCTTATTTTACCAACGCACTCAGCTTACCCTGAGGCATTAAAACAAATCAGTGTTGCGCCCACTTTATTATATGCAAAGGGAAATTTAACGGCGTTAACGTTTCCAAAGTTTGGTATTGTCGGTGCCAGACGCTGTTCAAGCTATGGGCGAGATATGGCGTATCATCTGGCTTATGAATTGTCAGCCTTAGGCATTGCCATTGTCAGTGGCGGAGCAATGGGGATTGATACCGCAGCGCATCAAGGCGCATTAGCCTCTAAGCAGACCCCTAGTATTGCCGTGATGGGGACAGGGCTCAAACATTTATACCCGCAAAAGAATACCCCAGTGTTTGAACAACTATTAGATCAAGGTGGCTTGCTTATAAGTGAATACCCACTAACCACGACACCCAAACCCAGTTTATTTCCTCCTAGAAATCGCATTATAAGCGGTTTGAGCATGGGCGTTCTGGTGGCTGAAGCGTCTCTCAAAAGTGGTTCACTGATCAGTGCCAGTTATGCACTACAACAAAATCGTGAAGTGTTTGCTTTACCTGGTCGGATTCATGATGCTAACGCAGCGGGTTGTCATCAGCTTCTTCGTCAAGGTGCGACCTTGGTCCGTAATGTTCAGGACATTCTGGATGAATGTCCTGATGACTGTCTGCCAATGAACAAGACCATAGCAGCAGATAAGCCACACCCTTCATCATCGGATGCTCATCCTCGTCAGACGGTTCTCTTTGAGCAAGATAAAAAACACACGGCTAAGCCGGTTCCTGAATCACTCTCATCGAATGCGAAACAAATTATTAACTGTATCGATGATCAAGCAAGATCAATGGATTTTGATGAACTGGCGCGCGCGACCAAACTCAATGCTAGTGGGTTAATGCAAGCACTCATGGAGTTAGAATTGAATGCTTGCCTAGAAAACAAAGACGGTCGCTATGTACGTCTTTAGTCTTTATCTTTAAGAGTGCAACACAGGGAAAAGTGCAACACAGGGAAAAGTGCAACGCAGGGCTGTATTGTCGAAATAGCCAAATTGTCTAATGATAATTACAAGCGGATAAATATCGGTTAGAGCATGTCATTAATCCATGCCACCAAAGATGTCTTGTTTTAACTGTTTGATGTCACGACGCTCTTTCTTATTGGGTTTATGATCTGCCATGATACGACCACCAAAAGACTTGTGCTCCAATGCTCTTTTTTCTCGCTTTTCAATAGACTCAGGCGTTTCTTCATAAAGCAGCTTAGCTTCTGGCGCCCCTCTTCTCTGACCACTAATGCTTTTTATTTCTACGACCTTCTCATCCCAGCCAATTCGAATACCGATCAAAGCGCCGACTTCAACATTACGACTGGCTTTGCCCTTACTACCGTTATAGGTAATCTTACCTCCGTCAATGGCGTCTTTACTGAGCGAGCGAGTTTTGAAGAATCGTGCCGCCCAAAGCCACTTATCTAAACGAACAGCTTGTAGTTCTGACTGTTTTTCTGTTTTACTCATAAGGAATACATTGACCTATATTGTTGTCATATTGAGGCTGTTATGCAGGACGTTAATCAACACCCCGTTTTTCAAGCGCTACAAAAAATAATACACGATGCAGCCACAGCGATCATGGAAATTTATCAACGTGCCGATTTGGGTATTCAACAGAAGTCTGATGATAGCCCTGTGACAGCGGCTGACTTGGCAGCTCACCGTGTGATTATTGCGGGTTTGCAAGTACTTACACCTGACATACCAATATTGTCTGAGGAAGGGACGGTTAAATTTGAAGAGCGCGTTCAATGGCCATGCCTTTGGATCGTTGATCCTTTAGATGGCACCAAAGAATTCATTAAACGGAATGGTGAATTCAGCATTAACATTGCATTAGTGCAAGATGGCAAACCCATTGTTGGAATGGTCTATTTGCCAACCACATCAGAAGGCTATTTTGGTGTTACTGAAGCTTGGCGAGACTTGCCGGTTGGTGCGATTAAATGGCATGACGACGTAGATCGTGAAGCGTCATATGAATCTATTAATGTTAGAGAGCCAAGAGAACCTATTATTGTCATGACCAGTCGCAGTCATGGCCCTGCCCTGCCTATTGATTTAAAAAACACGCTAAAAGCCAATTATGAGCAAGTCAGAGAGTTGCCTAAAGGCAGTTCAATTAAGGGGTGTCGCATTGCAGAAGGAATTGCCGATTTACACCTACGTCGTGGCCCCACCAGTGAATGGGACACGGCAGCACAACAAGCGATCATTGAAGCGGCTGGCGGCATGTTGGTAACACCAACCGGCAAACCTTTCCGTTATAATCAACGTGAAACCCTACTCAATGGGCATTTTTTTGTGTCTGGCCCAGAGCTTGCTCCAAGCGTAATAAATTGGTACAAGTCACAACACTAAGGTTAATCTTTACCTTAGTGTTGTGATTCTTCTTGCTAAAAATTTTATTTAGCCACATAACCCACTTGAAAAGTGTTTAGCTCCGCACCTCTGTTTGCATCAAGTCGAGTAAGCTCTTGCCGATCAATAGTCGAACGGAAAAACAACCAAGTATGTAAATTCCACATTTTCGTATCGAGCGCGACAATGTAAGCCGTTACCTCAGAATGGTTAAAATTATCAGCTAGCGCTTGTTGCTGTGTTAATAACGTTCGAATATTTGTGTCACGTGAAACATTTTCTTTGCTAGCCAAGACATATCGACTGTCACTTACATTTGTATATTGTTTATGAATAAAGGGTAAATAACTACAAACTTCAGGCCGTCCGAAAGCTTGCTCTAAGTTGTGGTATCCATCAGACGCTAAAAACTCTTTCATACCGTCGCTACTGTTCCAAAAGTAGAAAGGTGCGTAGTTGTTTTCTAGTTGATAAATATCAGGACTATCTTGTTCTTGAAACATGAATGCCTTGAAGCCTAAATCAGGAAAACCATTTAGCTTATGGCCGTTTTGCTCTATGCGTTGGCGTATTATATTCATATCAAATTGAGCTGGCAGGGCGAATTGGTACTGCATGATAATCATAGTAATACCTCTTTTGGTAATACAGCGCTTTGTCCTTCGCTAAACGACCAATCACTGATGTGGTTAAAATGTATGACAACCATTAGGTCGGTTGTGGCTAAACCTAGTTGTGCTTTGAAGCTCTTAGCTAATGCTTGATAAAGTGCCTGTTTTGCTTCGGGCTGACGAGGTTTGCCCGCGAGTATTTTAATGAGTATCCAATCTTTGGAACGCTGCCCTGTTGATACACCATAGTGCAAGTCGAAAAACCGTCGTTCTGATGCGATAGGATGGAAAACATGAAATCTGTCTTCTTCTGGTACATCAAAATGCGTAACTAACTGATCATGTAAAATGTCGGAAATGCATTTAAGTTCTGTTTTTGATTTGTGCTCGGGAACAAATAGCTCGATGAATGGCATATAAAGCTCCTAATTATCTTCAGTGATCAAGGTTTGTAGCTGGGTGCTTGCCGCGGCTGCAGAAGGCCAACCTGCGTAAAACGCCAGATGCGTTATCACTTCAGCTAATTCTTCATGACTTACCTTATTATCGTTCGCTTTTTTTAAATGAAATAACAACGGCTCTGGACGAGCTTGTGTGATTAAACTGGCAATGGTGATGAGGCTACGTTCCCGTGCGCTTAATTGCTTCGTACGTTGCCAGACTTGGTCAAATAATACTTGGTCCGTTAGTTTGGCAAACTCAGGTGCAATATGGCCAAAATGCAGCATACCTTGGTTAGATGTTTCCTGTGCTTCTGGCTCATGATTGAAAGGTGTTTGAGAGGACATGCGATACTCCTAAAATCAGTCTTGTTGAGTGAACGAAACAAGACTAAACTCTCTATACTATTCTGAATATCAAAACATTTGATATTAATAGTCCTGAAAATAGGGATTGAAAATTGTATGCGTAAACCCACATTAGATTTAGAAGCCTTGCGTTCATTTGTGATGGGCATTGAACTGGGTAGCTTTGCAAAAGCGGCGGAACATTTGAGTCGATCTACTTCCGCAGTCAGTGCCCATTTAAAAAAACTCGAAGAGCAAATCGGTCAGCCATTAGTTCATCGTGATGGACGGAATGTAAAGCTGACATCGGCGGGCCAACGTTTAATGAAACCGGCTAAGCAATTGTTAGCGGTGAATGACGATGCTTTTTTATTGCTCAAACAAGGCCAAATTAATGGTCGAGTGCGCCTCGGTTTACAAGAAGACTTCGGCGAGCAAGTACTCACAGAAACCCTTGCGCGTTTTAGCCGCGCTTTTCCTGATGTAGAGATTGAAGTTAAAGTCATGCGCAATGCGAAACTACAAGAAGGTATTGCAGCAGGCAGTCTAGACTTGGCTCTTGTCTGGGCGCTAGATCCACCCCAGAGTGCGTCCGTATTAGGAACCTTTCCAATGCAATGGATTGGCCCAAAAGACTATGCCATTACATTAGATAAGCCTCTGCCCTTGGTGTTATTCGAACGACCCTGCTTAATGCGAGAGCAGGCTTTGCAAGCATTGGATCAGCAGGCTTTGGGCTGGCGTATTGCTTTGACTAGCCATAGCCTATCGGGAGCATGGTCTGCGGTTGAGGCGGGATTAGGGATTACCGTTAGAACGATTGCTGGCATGCCCAAGAGTCTATCTATTATTGAAAGTGAATACTTACCTACTCTTCCCTTTCTGCAACTATTGATGTTAGAAACGGAGGGGACGAAAAATGCAGCGGTTCAGGCGTTGCAAGATACGCTAGAAGAAACGCTTCATCAGCGCTTTTCTGCCTTGGTGTGTTGAAATACCATGCTATAAAATGCTCTGTTCTGTCGCTAGGCGGTGCTTTTTAATCCGCTATTGAGCCGAGAGACGATACGGACTTTTGCACGTTTTAAAAAATCGTTTTGCAGTGGTTGCGCAAAGGAACGTGCGATAGCCACGGTGCCGACGAGTGACACCACGGTTTCTTCGGCTAAGGCTTTTGCTTCTTGGCCACTGCTTTTTTTCAAGGCATGTTTTTGTAAGATAAGGGCAAGGCGATCAACCAAGCTATCGAAGCAGGCTTGATAAGCTTGACGAACCTTTTCTTCCTTGTGTGCTGCATCGGTTACTAAAAATTCTAATGGTGATGGGTGTTCTTCGTCGCTTTTACTCCAGTTCAAATAACGAGTCACTAGAGCTTTGATGTGGGTTTCTTTGTCTTCGCTTTGCTTGTCGTTTCGCGCCCAGAAAGCATGAGAGGTAGCAAATTGCATGGCGGCTTCGTAAAGGCTGCTTTTCCCTGAAAAGTGCGCATAGAAAGCACCGTGGGTCATATTGGCTTTCGACATAATTTGCGTCAAAGTGACGCGGTCAAATCCTCTGGAACAAAATAATTTTGCCGCCGCCACCAAAATACGTTGGCGAGTTTGCTCTTTGTGTTGCTGAGTATAAGGCATCTTGTTTCCTCCTGAATTTAACCATCTTGCATTAAGTCATGTTGACGTAAACAAAATATTATCTTGATCATATTAAGTCTCACTCTAGCATGGGTAAGGTCATTTTGCAGAGATCAAATAAAACGATCAAAAATGCAAAACCACTTATTTGAAATGCAGAGGGTTAACTCATGTCTTCACAAGATCGAATCGTTATTACCGGAATGGGCTTGGTATCGCCACTGGGCGTTGGCGTCGAATCCGTTTGGGCAAAACTGATTGCTGGTGAATCTGGTATTCGCACTTTACCCGATTCCATAGCCGCAAACTTATCAACTAAGATTGCCGGGCAAGTGCCGAGTATTACGGAACAAGAGAATGGATTAAATGAATCCGACTATCTGTCACCAAAAGAAAGAAAAAGAGTAGATCTGTTTACACTGTTTGCTTTAGCCGCAGCGGATGAAGCACTAAAACAGGCAAATTGGCTACCTGAGACGGAACAAGACAAACAGGCGACGGCCACAGTGATCGGTACGGGCATAGGAGGCTTTCCTACCATTACTAAAGCCCATACAACATTACAGGAGTCTGGTCCAAAACGGATTTCTGCTTTTACGGTACCTGCCTTTCTGGCTAACCTCGCGGCAGGCAACGTGTCTCTAAAATATGGTTTCAAAGGCCCTATTGGTACACCGGTTACGGCGTGTGCGGCTGGTGCTCAGGCCATAGGCGATGCTATGCGTTTGCTGCGATCTGGTGAAGCTAAGGTAGCCTTAGCTGGCGGCACAGAAGCTTGTATTGATACTTTATCATTGGCTAGCTTTAGTGCTTTGAAAGCATTATCAACCAATAACGATCACCCTGAGCAAGCATCAAAACCTTTTGACTCTGAGCGAGATGGTTTTGTCATGGGGGAAGGTGCTGGTCTCATTGTTATGGAGACGTTAGAGCATGCTCTAGCAAGAGGTGCGACCCCTTTAGTTGAAGTTGTCGGTTATGGCACCAGTGCCGATGCGTATCATTTAACCTCTGGCCCTGAGAGTGGCGAAGGTGCCGCTCGCGCGATCTCGGCAGCCTTAACGATGGCAGGTATCAGGGCAGACCAAATTGGTTATGTTAATGCACATGCCACGTCGACGCCTGTTGGGGATCGTGGTGAGATTAATGCCTTAAAAAGCATCTTTGGCGATGCCGTGAGTCAAGTAGCGGTCTCTTCGACGAAATCCTCTATTGGGCACTTACTTGGCGCGGCCGGTGGTGTGGAAGCAATCTTCAGTGCGCAAAGTATTCTCACTGGTAAGTTACCTGCGACACTGAACTTGCATCAGCCGGAAGACGGCATCAAGGATATGGATTTGGTGCCGTTGGTTTCACGTGAAAAACAAGTGGACTATGTATTGTCTGATAGCTTTGGTTTTGGTGGTGTAAATGCCGCCATAATTTTAAAGCGGTTTGAGCAATAACAGTGGCTTAGAGGCAGCAGGCGATTAAAAGATAAGCATAATAAAAAAGCGGCTCTGTTCTAATCACAGAGCCGCTTTTATTTTTATTCATTTAGAGTGACAGGAATACAATCGTCATCCCATCAATTTGTTTGGTAACCACATCACCAATTCAGGGAAACACATACAAATGATCAACACCAAGAGTTTTATAAGAACAAACGGTGTCACGGATTTATAGATGTCCAACATGGTAATGCCTGGTGGCGCGATGCCTTTTAAATAGAATAAGGCAAAACCATAAGGTGGTGTTTGTACGGCTATCTCGATGTTAAGAATCATTAAGATACCAAACCAGATAGGGTCAAAACCTAACGACACCGCAATTGGTGTGAAGATTGGCGCACACATCAAGACAATAATGAATTCATCAATAATGAAGCCAAGCAATAACATGATTAGCTGGAACATAATGATGACCATCATTGGCGATAAGCCTAGGTCTTGTGTGAAGCCGGCGACCATGTTCTGTACGCCCATCAACAGATGGAAGTTACTGAAAACCGTGGCCCCAAAAATGATCCACATGGCGACACTGACCAACAAAGCGGCTTGCATGCCAGCATTACGAACCATGCGAGGTTTAAAACGCTTAAAGAGGATTGCCAAACAAATGGCACCGACCACACCGATTGCGCCGGATTCTGTTGGGGTCGCAACCCCCATGATAATACTACCCAATACCGCTACAATCAGTAGCAATGACAACAGACCATCACGAGCCGTAAACCATTTTTCTTTTAATGTTGGTGGTACATCTGGCGCTTTGTCCAAAGGGGCTTTGCTGTGATCCAGCTTACACGAAATCACCACATAAGTGATCAGTAACACAATGGTGATTAAGGCTGGTACCAAGGCCGCAATAAACATGCGCCCTACTGAGTTTTGCGTGGAAGAAGCAAACATGATCATTGGGATACTAGGGGGAATCAAAATCCCCAGACCACCACCAGCCATGATTACACCCAAGGCCAAACGCTTGTTGTAACCACGTTCTAACATAGGACGTAAGGCAATGCTGCCAGAAGTCATAATGCCGGCACCTATGATGCCAACCATGGCACCAATCATAGAACACACAATGATAACGCTGATGGCTAATGAACCACGTACTTTACCAATCAACATTTGACTGGCGTTAAACATGGCATCTCCGATGCCAGAGCGGGTCAGCAGCTGCCCCATGTAAATATACAAAGGGATGGCTAACAAAATGAAGCTAAAGTGTGTCGCTTCTAAGGTGGTGGGAATGACATTAAATAAACCGTCTCCCCAAGTAATGTAACCTACTGCCATGGCGATACCGCCTAGGCCCAAACCAACTGGTGCACCCAGTGCGAAGGTGACTAGGATACAAAGTAATAAAACGCCGGTAAGCAGCTCAATACTAATCATGAGGCGTTTCCTCTACATTTCGAATGGAATCTGGAAGTAATGTCTTGCCAGTAATCAGGTGAAAACCTTCTTCTAATAAATCACTGCTTAATTGCAAACCAAGCATAAAGCTGGCAACGGCCATCATGACCCAGTAATGGTGCATATGAGGCGCCCATTCACTTTGACGGCGATAGTTGAACTGTAAGGCTTCTTCGAATTTGCCGATGCTCATTTTGCAAATAATGGCGACAAAGAAGATAGCGAGACAGAATGAAAGAATATTGAACAAACTGCGCATACGTGGCGACACTTTGTTGTAAAGAATATCGACGTTGATGTGGGCTCGCTGCTGTTGCGCGTAGGCTCCACCTAAAGCGGCAATGTAACCAAAAATAAACAGGGATAAGTCGTATGCCCAAATCGTTGGCTTATTTAAGAAGTAGCGTGAGAAAACCTCAAAAGCGACGACAAAAGCCAGCACTGGCATCAAATAAGATATGGATTTGCCGACAAAGGCCACCAGCGCATGAATGGTAAGGCAATAACGCCTAATCGCTGTCTCTATCATTGTGTAATACCTTAAAAGGATGGGAAGGGTTGGTTGTGCGTTATGACAAATTATTAAAAACAAAGGAGACAGTAAAATATGTCTCCTTTGTTTATTGTATCAATCCCTTGATAGAAAGGCTGAATTAGTTCGCTTCTTTACGAAGTACTTCAATCAACTCAGCACTGTATTTATCAGATTTAGCGTACTCATCCCACAAGCCTGCGCCTGCTGATTGCCAAGCAGCCTTATCAGCATCACTTGGTGCTGGGCTCCATTTTAGGCCTTTCTCTTCCATCTCAGCCACGGCTTGAGATTCCCATAGCTTAGACTTAGTCAACTGATCGCGAGCGTGGACAGTTGTCGCAGCAGAAACGATTGCTTGAAGGTCTGGAGACAATTTGTTCCAAGCATTGCGGTTAACTATGATTGGCAACACTTGTGCGCCCGCTAGAGGAAGTGGGTACATGTACTTCGCAACTTCAACGTGATTACCATCGCGGTGGTCAATCATGTTAGAACCGATAGAACCATCGATTACACCAGTAGACAAAGAAGTGTAGATCTCACCCCAAGCTAGAGAAACAGGTGAAGCACCTAGATTACGTAGGAATTTACCATAAGCACCTGGCGCACGGATTTTCAAACCTTTGAAGTCTTCAATGGATTTGATTGGTTCTTTTGTTAAAACGTAAACGGCTGGCTGAATGTATGGGTCAAGCCAAACAAGACCTTGTGAACCGTAAGCTTCTTTAAGGATAGGTGCCCATCCTTTTTCTTGGAACAAGGTCGTCAATTCCGTTGCGTTATCAGTACCACCTGGTAGACCAATTTCCACGATGCCTGCCGGTAGTTCACCAGCGTGCATAGATTGGAAAGGCGCGCCCATGGAAATCAGGCCAGTTTTTACGGCACCTAGAATTCCTGTTGTACCGACACCTTCACCAGAATAAAGTACTTGAACCTTGATACGGCCATCAGACATAGTTTCAATGTTTTTCGCCAAGCTTTCGTATACTTCACCGAACGCACTGCCTCGGCTATATAGGTTAGCGAAACGCCAATTGTGATCTGCTGCTTGAGCCGCAGTAGAAGCGACAGCTCCTAAACCAAGCGCCACAGCTAATGAACTTGCGACCAAACGTTTTTTTGCTTTTTGAATCGTCTTTAACATGAACTACCTCATAAACAAAGTTTGCAGAAAAAGGTCACCAACCAGATGTTGTGACAACTTGTATTTGATACTTTCAAAAAGCCAACTAGCGTTAAAGCATACAAAACCCATCTAAAGTTTTGCCATCACCAAACTATTGAAAAATAAAAAAGCCTTTTAAAATCAGCCAACTATAAAGAAAAGCGCACCATTAAGATGCTTTAGTGCTCTATTATGGTGCGCAATTAGGTTAACTTTAAATCAATAATAGCATGAGTAAATCTATTCTATCGCATTGAAATATCTGCATATTTTTTGCAATTTTTAAGATAATTGGGCAACGGATGATTCTAATTTATCGTTGCCCTAAAATGGTGCTTTTGTGAAAATTGATTTTCGAAATCCTGTCATTCAGCTCATTAAGACAGTTCAAAACCTTGAATTTGTTTGGCCAATTGTTTTGTTTGTTGGTGAATATTATCGTTAGCAGATTGGATGGATTCTGTAGCAAAGTGATTTTCCTTGATCTCTTGAGCGATGATATCCATGTCTTGTGCCATTTGTGTCGTGGTTAAGGCGACTTCTTGAATCGCTTGGCTGATTTCTTGGCTGTTTTTCATGGCGTCCAAGGTGTTCTTTTCAATCTGATGTATGGTGGTGACAGCGTTCTCACCTTGATCTTTGCTCTGCTCAACTTTAGATAAACTGTGAACCATGGCTTCAATGACGGCTTGTGTCTCTCGCTGAATGTTCTCCACCTTACTGGTGATGTCGCCAGACGCTTTCACGGTTTGCTCTGACAGCGCTTTGACTTCATCCGCAACCACGGCAAACCCGCGACCGGCCTCTCCAGCTCTGGCGGCTTCAATGGCGGCGTTAAGGGCCAGTAAGCTAGTTTGCTCTGCAACACCAACGATTAGCTCAATCACCACATCGATTTCTTTAGATAACGCGCCCAGTCGATCCACCCGATTATTGGTCTGTTGAATGGAGTCTGCTACATCACCAATGCTGGTCATGGCTTGCTCCATCGTCTTCGCACCATGGCTGGCCGATTCATACGCCAGTTGAGCCCCACTTTCGACGGCTTGCGTCATATTACGGACTGTGTCTGCTGTGGCCGAAATTTCTTCTGTTGAGGCGGCTAAGGTATGGCTACGATCACGAATGCGCTGACTGCCAGTGACGATGGTTTGAATGCCAGTATCTAATTCATCGGCGGTGACAATGAGGTGCTGATTGCTGGACAGTAGATGACCAACTAATTGATGCAACTCATTCGACATTTGATAAGAGGCAATAGAGAGTTGCTGGAACTCATCTGGCTTATTGGTTTTGACTTGAAAGCGTTGCGAGGTCAATTTACCGTGTGCGACTTGTGTCAGCATTTTCAAGACAGAGGACAGGTTTTGATTTAAAGAGCGCATGACACCAATTAAAACAAAGCCGATAAACGCAGCAAGTAATAGGCAAGCGATGATCAAAGAATTGCGTGCTTGTTGTGCTGTTTGTTTGGAGCGTTGTTGCGCTTGGGTGAGCAGTGTGCCCTGTAAATAGTCCGCACTTTGATCCATGGATTCTGTAAAATCATGACTCAACTTAGCCAGTGCGACTTGTTGTGACTTTATGGTCATGGCGCGATCGATAACAGGTGTTAAGGCGTCTTCATAAGTTTGAATAAAAGGGTTAAAAACATCCCCAAAGCCAATGTTATTAACGTTGTTTTTTAGTTGGTTAATGGCCTCAAACAAACTGCTTCTATGATCTTCATCTCGATAAGCTAGGAAGTTCTTTTCTTGATTACGAACTTCTTTAAAGCTAGCCGCAAAGCTTGCCAGAGTACTGAATTGTTCTTCTAAAACCTGTGCGGATTGATTCAGCTCACGCAGCGCGCCGGATTCTTCGTCCAATCCTAAGGCTTCTAATTGCGTTAGTTGCTGACCTAGGGCCTCAATATAGTTTGGTAGAATGGCCTGGCTTTGATTGAGGTATTGTGTGCCACGCTCTCCAACTAGATTGGCTTTGATGTCAAAGCCTGCGCCGGTAGTTTGTTGGATGTTGGCCAGCGTATTTCGAACTTGAGGTAGACTGCCGGTTGTGACGATCGACATGGTTCGTTCAAATTTCAACAACGCGACTTCGATGTTTTTCACTTGAGTGGTTAACGCACTTAATTGACTGGCATCGTCAGCAGCACTCGACATTTTTGCCAAGTTATATATGGCATAAGCGCCAAAACCAGCATAACCAATAGATACCATGATCACTATGGCGATGAGTTTCTGACGGACGGATAACGCGATCGACATATTAAGCTCCCTAGAATCGCTTTTTCAAATAGGCTATTTGTAAAATTAAAAAAGCCCGCCTACCCAAATAGATAGACAGGCCAAAAACAAATATGCTGGAAGGTCGAAATGAAAGATGCGATAGGCAAAAGTCCATTTCTAAGGTATAACCGAGCAAACACGTTACTTTCTCAGTAATCAGATCATTGAGATCACGAGCGTGTTTGACCTGTATAACCTTAATCAAGCCCTAAGTCGGATGAAAGCAGGATCAATCAATGTAAAGTTAGAGGATCAACGAACTTAGTTGCTAAAATAGCAAGGAATAAGGGATGTCAGTGTCTACCCTGTTAAGGTCAGAAGAAGGATAATTGACTCATAATAATGAATCACAAAGGCGAATGAGGCAGAGATGAGCGCAAAAAACTATTCACTAGGACAAGTTGGTGATTATGAAATCAAACAGCTTAAAGTATTCAAGACGGTAGTGGACTGTGGTGGCTTTTCAGCAGCGGAAACCTCATTAAACATTGGTCGTTCGACCATTAGCTTGCATATTTCGAACTTGGAAGCACGCTTGAACTTGGTGTTATGCAAACGTGGCCGAGGCGGGTTTTCCCTGACCGAAGAAGGCATCATTATTTATGAAATGACAGAAAAACTACTGGAATCTCTGGATGCGTTTCGAACCACAGTGAACAATCTCAATGCCAGTTTGACCGGTCAGCTACGACTCGCTTTATCAGACAAAGTGAGCTTGGATCCGCGTAGTCACTTTCCCGAATTAATCCAACGTTTTGTCAGTGATGCCCCAGAGGTATCCATCACGACAAATGTATCGTCCATGTCGAATATCGAAAGAATGATACTAAACGATGAAGCGGACATTGGTTTTATTCCTTATCACCGCAAGTTAGATGGTCTAGATTACGTGCATTTGTACAGCGACGACTGTTATCTTTATTGTGGTAAGCATCATCCATTAGCGAGTTTGTCTGAAGTTGATCAAGTAGAACAAGCTGACGTTTACCCTGCTACTCATGCCGGTTTAAAGCCTCATGAAGCAGTGAGTGAGCAAATTTCACATATGAATCTCACCGCCATATCTTATTTTTACGATAGTCGCTTAGCATTGATTTTATCAGGTCAATACATAGGGTTTTTGCCTGAACAATATGCTCAACCTTATGTGGATCGCGGCGACATTCTTGCGGTTGCACCTAACAGTAAGTCTTATACTTTAGGCGTCGCTGTGATTTGTAAGAAAACCACTCAGCCGAATAAACCTCGCGAGCTGTTCCTTCGAGTGCTACATCAGACGGTAGAAGAACTCATCGTCGCGCCTTATTAATGTCTAGCTGTGCGGAAATACGTGATTTAACCGCTGCATTGATTGTCTATTTCCAGTAGCCAATCCACAAATGACTGTATTCTTTTTTTCCGTGGTGAGCTTTTGGCGTAGCACAAATAGAATTCAATGGGCGTGTTGAGTGCTTTAGGGTAAGCCTGTAATAAAGAGCCCTCATCTAATTCTTTTTGCACCATAAACCTAGGGCACAAAAATACACCATGTCCAGCTTTGACCGCGCTAATGCCCATATACCAAGAGGTGACTTCTGCCCAAAGTAATTGGTCACTGTTTAGGGCGGAAATCTGTTGTTCATTGAACCAAGTACGCCAACGATACTGAGGTAAATCAACTTGAATTAGCCAGCAGCGCAGTAAATCAGTTGGCTGTTGCACACCAATTCTCTTTGCTAACGCTGGTGAAAATACAGGGATGACTTCGGAAGACAGGAGTAACGCTTGCTCAGCATTGTCGTCTGTATTCTTATGATTATCGATAATGACATCCACTTTACCTGAGTGAATGTCTTCCCTTTCGTCAGAGGAAAAAAGTTTCACATTCACTCCAGGGTACAGATCAGAAAAACGCCACAATTTAGGCATTAAGCATAAAGAAACAAAGCTTTGTAACCCAGACACTCGTAACGTCCCTTCTAAAGGCTCGAGTTTCACGCTTTCCAAACCTTGACTGATGTGTTCGAAAGCTTGTGTGAGATGACTAGCCAACTCTTTACCTTGTACGGTGAGCCGCATTTCGCGTCCGACTCGATAAAACAAAGGCACACCGAGGTATTCTTCCAGTAAGCGAATTTGTTGACTGACTGCGGCCTGTGAAACATTCAGTTGCTCCGCGGCCTTGGTGTAACTTAAGGTCTGACTGGCAACGGAGAAATAATGACTGGCTTTAAGATGGGTCACTCTATGATTCATAGGCCTTAATCCATAAGATTTTCTAATCTTTCCCGTAAGAATATAACGTTCGTTTTTACCCGCTTTTGCCACCAGAATAAAGTGATAATTCAACAGGAGGTGAGAGTATGTGGGCACTATTATTGTGGTTAAATCAAAAAATATTACTATTAAACAATACGTTGAAAGAAAAAAGAGAAGAAAGGAAAAGACGTGAAGAATTACGAGAAGTGCATTTAGAGAGCCGTAATTTACCAGAGTATTTAAGAAAAGACTTAGGGCTACCTCCTTATGATTCCTATGATAAGCATGATCATTGAGAATATCGCCACGACATAAAAAAGCCACTTCCTAAGAAGTGGCTTGCTCTACTCATAACATGGAATGCAATAAGTTGAACGGAAGTCTTTAGACAAGCTCTTTAAAGCAGCGTTTGAAGATGTCCATACCTTCGTCGATGATGTCCATTTCGATGGTCAACGCTGGTAGGAAACGAATGACGTTACCGCGAATACCACAAGAAAGAAGCACTAAACCGTTTTCAGCGGCTTTCGCAGACAACTGTTTTGCTAACTCTGGGTATGGCTTGTTTACATCGCCATCGTGAACAAATTCCACCGCAATCATCGCGCCAGCATTACGGACTTCGCCGATGATCTGTGGGTATTCGGCTTGCATTTCAGTCAAGTGCTTCACAAAGTGATCACCCACTTGCACAGCACGCTCGCACAGCTTCTCTTCTTCAATTACGTCAAATACCGCAAGGCCGGCCGCACAACCTACTGGAGAGCCACCGTAAGTGCCGCCTAAACCTCCAGGAATGGGTGCGTCCATAATATCCGCTTTACCCACTACTGCCGCAATTGGGAAACCGCCTGCGATGCCTTTTGCCGCCGTCATCAGATCCGCTTCGATACCGGCTTGTTCGTGGCAGAACATAGTCCCTGTACGAGCAAAACCTGCTTGGATTTCGTCAAGTATTAACAAAATACCGTGTTCGTCACATAGCGCACGAAGCTTCTGTAGGAAGCTGGCTGACGCCATATAGAAACCGCCTTCACCTTGCACTGGCTCAATGATAATGGCCGCAACGCGAGAAGGTTCGATGTCACAAGTAAAGCGCAGTTGCAGGTCAGCAAGTGCTTGCTCTTCAGTGATGCCTAGGTACTCATTTGGGTAAGGTACGTGGAAGATATCGCTTGGGAATGGGCCAAAACCAATCTTGTAAGGGTTTACTTTACCCGTTAGACCCATGGTCATGTTAGTACGGCCGTGGAAACCACCGTTAAACGCGATGATGCCTGGACGACCCGTATGAGCTCGGGCGATTTTCACACAGTTTTCTACGGCTTCAGCACCTGTGGTCACAAAGATGGATTTTTTCGGCGTGTTACCAGGCGCTGCTGCGTTTAGCTTTTCGGCCAACTCAACAGCAGATTCATAAGGGCTAACCATAACGCAAGTATGTGTGAAGCGCTCTAGCTGTTCTTGCACAGCAGCCTTTACTTTCGGGTGATTGTGACCCGTATTGACGACGGCAATACCAGCACCAAAATCAATGTGGCGTTTGCCTTCAACATCCCAAATTTCAGCGTTTACTGCTCGGTCAACATAGACTGGCGCCATGTTTCCTTGGCCACGTGCAATGGCTACTTCTTTGCGTTTTTGTAAATCAGCGTTTTTCATGTGTACTACCTTAGTTATGAAAGCCAGTAATGTCGCACTGGCTTTGCCTTAAAGTCTAAAATGGATGACCGTTATCACCCTGCAAACAAACGAGAGAGGGTTTAAGCTAAACCACCCATGCATAAATACTTAGTTTCAACGTATTCATCGATGCCATACTTAGAACCTTCGCGACCGCTACCAGACTCTTTTACACCACCGAATGGTGCAACTTCACTGGAAATTAAACCTTCATTGATGCCCACCATGCCGTATTCTAAAGCTTCAGAAACACGCCAGATTCGACCTAAGTTTTGGGAATAGAAATAAGAAGCCAAGCCAAATGGGGTATTGTTTGCCATGGCAACGGCTTCTTCTTCGGTTTTGAACTTAAACAATGGCGCAACTGGACCAAAAATTTCATTAGAGAAAATGTCCATGTCTTCGGTCACGCCCGTCAAGACGGTCGGTTCAAAGAATTGTGTTCCTGCACCTTGTGCGACACCGCCACCAATGAGCGCTTTAGCCCCTTTTGATACCGCGTCTTCAACCAATTGCTCTACCTTGCTTACCGCCGCGCCATTAATAAGAGGGCCAATGTTGACGCCTTCGGCGAAACCATCACCGGTTTTAAAGCTGGAAACGCGCTGTGCTAGTTTTTCTGCGAAAGCATCGTAAACGCCTTCTTGAACAAGAATACGGTTAGCGCATACACAGGTTTGACCTGCATTACGGTATTTAGAATTGATGGCGCCTTCTACCGCGGCGTCAAGGTCTGCATCATCAAACACGATGAAAGGCGCGTTACCACCTAATTCCATGGAAGTACGTTTCACAGTTTGCGCACATTGTGACAGCAACAACTTGCCGACTGGCGTTGAACCAGTGAAACTTAATTTACGCACAATTGGGTTACCGGTCAGTACGCCACCAATGTCTTTAGCGTTTTTACCCACCACTACGTTTAATACACCGGCTGGAATGCCTGCTTGATGAGCCAACTCGGCTAATGCCAATGCACATAATGGGGTTTCGTCAGACGGCTTAATCACAATGGTACAACCGGCCGCTAATGCTGGACCGGCTTTACGAGTAATCATGGCAATAGGGAAGTTCCAAGGTGTAATCGCTGCGACCACACCGATACCTTGTTTAATCGTCAATACGCGACGATCGCTAGCGAAGGTCGGAATCACATCACCGTATAAGCGACGAGCTTCGTCAGCAAACCAATCAATAAAAGAAGCGCCGTACGCCACTTCCCCTTTTGCTTCTGCAAAAGGTTTGCCTTGCTCCAACGTCATCAATTTAGCAAGGTCATCTTGATTGTCCAGAATCAGTTGATTCCAACGACGTAATAAGGTTGCGCGCTCTTTGGCTGTCAGTGCTTGCCATGCTTTTTGTGCTTTCTCAGCCGCTTCAACGGCTTGAGTGGTTTCCTCTGCACCAAGGTCAGCGACATCAATAATGTGCTCACCGTTGGCTGGGTTTGTAATAGCAAAAGTGTTACCCGATTTGGCCGCAATCCATTTACCACCAACATAAGAGTGGCTTTTCAACAATTCAGGCTGAGAAAGTGTGACATTCATAATAGGCTCCAGACTTGGCTGTGGAGAAAAAATTCAGTACCTAATTAACCGTAACAAAAAGCGGTACTGGCAGTGGTCATTAACTATTTGTGATGATCGATAGTAGGCAAAGGCAAAGCGTTGAAAAATGAGAAGCTATCAATGCTTTGTTTGATGATATTCAAACATAATACTCATTAGGAGGTATTGCTCTGTACCGGCAGTTGGTAAGCTTAGTTAAAATACAGTATTAGATTGCCGTACTGCCTGAGGGTGGGGTTTGCTATAATGCGCAGAATGTGTGTTTCGTCTGGTTCACAAGCTCACTCTGCTTGTGTTGATATAGTGGCTAGAATGAAAAGTATGAGGTAATGAAATTGGCTCAAAAAAGAGCGGTGGTACGTCAGAGTCTACCGGATGTCATAGTGGCAGATTTACGTCAGCGTATTCTCTCGGGTGAACTAGAAGAAGGGGCTTTGATTCGCCAAGAACTGCTCGCTGAAGAATATGATGTGTCTCGTATGCCCGTGCGTGAAGCGCTAAAACGCCTAGATGCTGAGGGGTTGCTGGTGTTTCAAAATAACCGTGGTGCCACGGTGACGAAACACTCCCTTGAGGAAATTGCCGAAATATTCGATGTGCGAACGTTACTCGAGGTGGACTTATTTGCCCGAGCCATTCCTCATATGACGGACGCCCTGTTTGCTGAATGCGATGATATTCTAGCGGAGATGAAAGCCTCCTATGACGCCGGTAACATCGCCGAGTGGGGGCCATTGAACGCCAAATACCACGGCCTACTTTATTGTGCTGCTGGTCGTCATATGACGGAAAACCTGCTGGATCGTGTCACTTTACAGGCCAACCGCTACGTGAGTATGCACATTGATAAGTTGGATAACCGCGACCGCGCCAGCCATGACCATAAAATGTTGCTGGATTTCGCCAAAGCGGGCGACATCGAAGGGGCAATAACCTGTTTGCGAGACCATCTCGTGAACACCAAAGAACAAGTCATCGCCCTTGTTGAGGCCACTCGCGCCGCCCAGTAGCGCACTCTCCTCTGTTCCTAAACGAGATAAGCCCATTGCGGCTTATCTCTGAGCTATTTGAATCTTTATTCCATGATGCCTGCTAACAAGTGTTTTAGCCTTGTTTGAAACCATAAAATAGTGTTCAATTGAAATTGGATACAAAATACATTTATCACTGGAGTGACCAACCTATGTCTTTCAACCCCCATGGTAAGCATTTGATTGCGGGTCAGTGGATCGAATCGGAACAGCAATTTACCTCATCGCCTGCTCATGGCGATGCACATACCTTTTCTAGTGGCTCAGCCGCCTTGGTTAACCAAGCCGTGCAAGCCGCTGAAAACGCATTTTATGAGTTTAGCGGTAAGACTCGTGAGGAGCGTGCGACGTTCTTAAACGTCATTGCGGATGAAATCGATGCTCGCGGAGACGCTATTACTGCGATTGGTACTTCTGAGACAGGCTTGCCAGAAGCGCGTTTACAGGGGGAACGTGGCCGTACTTGTGGTCAGCTACGTATGTTCGCCCAGCACATTTTGGACGGGGAATACCTAGATCGTCGTCATGACAACGCCCTACCTGACCGTCAGCCTTTACCACGTGCGGATCTGCGTCTGATGCAGCAGCCAATTGGTCCTGTGGCTGTGTTCGGTGCGTCTAATTTCCCGCTGGCTTTTTCAACGGCAGGCGGTGACACGGGGTCCGCTTTAGCGGCGGGTTGTCCGGTGATTGTGAAGGGACACCCTGCTCATCCGGGTACCGCAGAAATCGTAGCGGAAGCCCTGTATGCAGCGGTACAGCGTTGCGACATGCCTGCGGGCGTGATCAGCGTGATTCAAGACAGTGGTGTAAGCTTTGAAGTGGGCCAAACTCTAGTAGAGCACCCCTTGATCAAAGCGGTGGGCTTTACCGGTTCTTTACGTGGGGGTCGTGCTTTGTACGACTTGTGTGCCGCGCGCCCTGAGCCGATCCCTTTCTTTGGTGAGTTAGGCTCTGTGAACCCCATGTTCTTATTCTCTAATGCGGTCGAAAGCCGTGGTGATGAACTTGCTAAAGGCTGGTCAGGCTCCTTAACCATGGGCGCAGGTCAGTTCTGCACTAACCCTGGAGTGGCGGTCATGTTGGCGGGTCCACAGGCCGATAAATTTATGACCAAAGTGACTGAATCTCTAGCATCTGTACCTGCCCAAACCATGCTAACGGATGGTATAGCGAATGCTTACCGCCAAGGCCAACAGCGTATAGCAAAGCTATCAGAGGTGCGTGAAGTGTTTACCACAGAATGCCGTGACCGCAATGCTACGCCTTACGTGTACGCGACAACGGCGGATGAATGGTTGGCCAATGGCGATCTGGCCCATGAAGTGTTTGGCCCACTAGGCATTGTGGTATTGGCTTCTAGCGTTGATGACATGTTGCAAGTGGCGAAAAACTTGGAGGGCCAGCTGACCTGTACCTTGCATCTTGATGATGCGGACGTAATCGAAGCTCAGCAGTTTATGCCTGTGCTGGCGCGCAAAGCGGGTCGTATCCTCGCCAACGCTTTTCCAACTGGCGTGGAAGTCTGTGACAGTATGGTTCACGGGGGGCCATACCCTGCGTCCACGAACTTTGGCGCAACGTCAGTCGGTACTATGGCCATCCGTCGCTTCCTGCGACCAGTGTGTTACCAAGACATCCCTGACATGCTACTGCCAAAAGATCTAACCCAATAATGAGGTAGGCTTTTTCAAGATAAAATAAAAGCGGTGTTGGAGATTAACCAACACCGCTTTTTTGTTGTCCATTCTACCACTTCCTTTTCTGAGCAATGAATCTTGTTAACGCTGACAAGACAATGCTTATTTTAACTTAAGTAAGTCTTCATAAAGAGTGTTAGATATCTCAACAGAGCCTTTGGCTTGGTTGGCTGCTTGTGCTGCCTGACGGCGCTGGGAAGGCAGGCGAGCGCCTTGGTCGATGACGTCAGCAAATAAGCGTTCGGCTCGTTCACTGTTTTCGGCGACGCGGCCGCCGCTGAGTAGATTTGGGTCGAAGGCTAGGATGATTTCCCCGTGATAAGGCGCTTCTGGCTTGCCTTCAGCGAAGGCCATACTTTCTTTACTGGTGAGGTCGTTAATCAGTGGGCCAGCCATTAATTCAATCATCAGAGATAAAGCAGAGCCCTTGTGACCGCCAAAGGTGAGCATGGCTCCGTCCATAGCCGCTGCCGCGTCCGTGGTGGGCTGGCCATCTTTATCAATGGCGACGCCGTCTGGTAGTGGTTTGCCTGCTCGTCGATACAGTTCGATTTCGCCACGGGCAAATTGGCTGGTGGCAAAGTCAAAGGTGAAAGGCGCTTGGTGCGGACGCGGCCAGCTGAAGGCAAATGGGTTGGTACCGAGTAGGCCACGGCTGCCACCCGCTGGTGCCACCCAAGCATGGCTTGGCAACATGGCCATGCCCGCAAGCCCCTCAGTAGACAGCATTTCGACTTCTGGCCAAAGGGCTGAAAAATGGAAGCAGCGATTGATAGCGAGTGCTGCCACACCATTGGCTTTGGCTTTTTCGATCAATAGGGGCATGGCGGCGCGCAACGCCAGCAAGGAGATACCATTGTTGGCATCGGCACGTACCACAGAAGGCGCGGCATCCATGATGATTGGCTCTGATGTGCCATTCACGCGACCGGAGCGGATGCTTTCCACACACATAAATAAGCGGTACAAACCGTGGGATTGGCAATCCCCGATTTGGTTCGTGTAAATGATGTCGGTAATGGCTTGGGCATGTTGTTCGTTAAAGCCATTGCTGATCAGGGTTGACTCACTCAGCTCGCGAACTTGGTTAAGGCTAAGACTAATCGTGTCGCTCATTGTGGTCTCCATTATGGTTTTATGCGCATTAAAAACGCTGTGCTCGGTAAGGTTGGGTTGAAATACTTGGATCACGCCCTTGAATCATATCGGTAATGAGCTCCGCAGTACCTGCTGATTGGGTTAACCCTAGATGGCCGTGACCAAAGGCATAAAGCACTTGTTGGCTGTTTTTAGCGAAGCTGATCACCGGCAAACTGTCAGGCATAGACGGGCGGAAGCCCATCCATTGTGTGCCGTTTTGGATGTTTAGCTCTGGTAGGAAGTCTTTGGCCTTTTTCAGCAGTAAATCAGCACGCTTATAATTAGGGGCAAGGTGCAAGCCGCCGAGTTCCACCGCTCCCCCTACGCGTACACCTTCCCCTGCTTTGGTGACAACAAACCCATGATTACTAAAGGTAATGTGGGTTTTTAGCTCAAATGCCCCTGCTGGCAAGGTTGTGTTGTACCCTCGTTCGGTATCCAGTGGCACACTGTCACCTAATTGCACGGCCAGTGCTTTAGACCAAGCTCCGGTGGCGATGACCACATGCTTGCCTTGCAAAGATGAGCTGTCGGTCACTAGCTTCACATGGTTTTCTTGGAGAGTGATGGCGGTGACTCTTTGGTTTGCAATCTCCCCGCCAAGGGCAGTGAAAGCGTTGGCTAGGTGTTCTGTCCAAGTTTTAGGATGAACCACGTTTTTCCACTCAGGGGTGTATCCCGCGTGGGTAAAACGTGGGTCGATACCCGGTTGAATCTTGGCGATGGCCTCAGGGCTATCTAACAGCTCGAACTGCACTCCATGAGCTTTGCGTACTTCCCAGCTGCCCATGGCGGCCTGAAACTCCGCAGCACCTTCATACAACTGAAGCTGCCCTTCTCGTCGGATTAAGTGCTCGCCATTGACCCCTTGGATCTGGCGTTCGAGGGCGGCTTTGGAAAGCGCCATTAGATCTGCTTGGGCTTTAAGTGCCGCAGCATAGCGGTCTTTCCAGCTGGCACGCCAAAAATGCAGCATCCAAGGAAGGATCTTTAACCCATAGGCAGGGCGAATGGACAGTGGCCCTAAAGGATCCAGTAACCAGGTTGGGGCTTTGCGGATAATGCCGGGGGTCGCTAGCGGAATGACATCGGCAAAGGCAAAGGCCCCCGCGTTACCGGCCGAGGTTTCTGCGGCCACCCCTTTGGGGTCCAATAGCAAGACTTGCTTGCCTTCTTGCTGCAACTTTAGCCCAGTGCTCACACCTATGATGCCAGCACCTATGACAATCACATCGTAGGGCTGGCTCATAGTTGTACACCGTGACGCAGCGGATCCGTTGGGTTGATGACCATGGTTGCTTCACGGGTGACAAAGGCTTGTCCTGTAATGGATGGGATGATGCCCGCTGGTTTGCTGCCCAGTTGGTAGCTTAAAGTGTAGCCGCTGCCAATCGTGCTTTCTTGGTAGATTTCTTCCCCTGGGGCAAGGCGCTTGTCCGCGGCCAAACAAGATAGGCGTGCTGAGCTACCTGTGCCGCATGGAGAGCGATCGTAGGCATCGTCTGGACATAGCACGAAGTTGCGAGTGTGTCCCTTATCGGTTAACGCTGGGCCATAAAAGACGATGTGGTCAATGATGCCGTTGTGCTCTCCTTCAATGCCATTGGCATAGAGGCTCTCTCGAACTTTGATGCCCACTTCGGTCAGGGTGCGAATGTTGTTGGGCAACACTGGGGTTGGGCTGTCGTCCACAATAAAGAACCAGTTGCCACCGTAGGCAATGTCCCCTGTGACCGGACCAACGCCTTCGACATCTAGAGTCACGGCTTTTTGGAAGCGGTAACTTTCGATGTTTTGAACCGTGACGGTGTTTTTATCCGTTAAAGTGACTTCCACGATGCCTACTGGCGTTTCGATTTTGTGGGTACCTACGCTTATTTTACCAATATGAGCCAAGGTTGCGGCCAAGCCTATGGTGCCGTGACCACACATCCCAATGACCGCTGCGGCATCAAAATAAATCACCCCAGTGACACAGCTTGGATCTGTGGGCTCCACTAACAGTGCGCCAACCATAGCTTCTTGTCCGTATGGCTCCACCACGAGTGAGCGGTAAAAATCTTTATGTTCCGTTGCAAGACGTTTGGCCCGTTCTGATAAAGGCCCTGATCCAAGATCAGGGCCACCATCTAACACTACTCGGGTCGGTTCGCCTTCGGTATGGCTATCGACAACTAGAATCATTCCGTTACCTGCATAGTAGAAAGTACGCCACCTTGTTTCGACCAATCTGCAAACCACGCTTTAAACAGCGAGTACTGTTGCTCACAGTAATGACGTTGGGCATCGTTCAATTCATCTGTTTCGTTGAAATGTAAGCGATACTCTTCTTCACCATTGAGGACAAGCAGATATTTGAAGAATAGAACCAACTCTGGGCCTTCGTCAAAGCTCGCCAAAACGCTGAAGGCCTCTTCCAATTCTTGCGCACGAACACGGGCTTCGGCATTGCCTTCGGCCGCTTTACGAGACAGCTTTGTAAGCAGTAGCACTTCTTTTGGCAAGGCCGTACCTATGCCCGTGATGGCCCCCACAGCCCCACAGTTAACGAAGCCGTGGAAAACCGCCGTATCAACCCCCACCATTAATAAAACGTCATCGTCTTTAGACGTAATGTTTTCTGCGGCGTAACGAAGATCTTCAGCGCCGCCAAATTCTTTGAAACCAATTAGGTTCGGGTGTTCTGAACGTAGGCTGAAGAACAGGTCTGCTCGGGTGGCGAAGCCGTATACAGGGCTGTTGTAGATGATCGCAGGCACATCTGGCGCGGCGTCAAGAATGGCTTTGAAATGGTGACGCTGCGCTGCAATGACAGAGCCACGAGATAGAACTCGAGGGATCACCATCAGACCAGCCGCACCGACTTTTTGTGCATGGGCAGCATGGGCGACAGCGGATTTAGTATTGATAGCGCCAGTGCCCACAACCACTGGAATGCCTGCTTTAACAAGGCGTTCTACCCCTTCCATGCGTTCTTCATCCGTAAGCAGTGGCCAGTCCCCCATGGAGCCACAATACACCACAGCGGACATGCCGGCGGCGATCATTTCATGGCCTTTTTTCACCAGTGCGTCGTAATCGGGTGTACGGTCAGGCTTACAAGGCGTCATTAACGCCGGCATGATGCCTTGGAAAACACTCGTGTTTAAAACAGGATTGTTCATAATTTGTTACCTTTTCATAGTAATTAGAGGATGATGGCTTCCATAGTAAAAAGTGGATTTTGTATCCAAAATATACCTAGAGTGAAAACTAGTCAATGCTATGAGCTGAAATTAACAGATTGTTCTATGGTATGTTCATCGCTTATCAAGTTTTTGAAGTTGCTTACGTAAGGAGTGTTGGGTGTGACGGAAATCAAACAGATACAGATGTTTTTATGTAACCGTTCAGAGAATGCGTTTCAGCTAGAGCAAATAGTTGAGGTTTATATAAATGAAATTGAGCCTTTATTTATTTTCGATGATCCCAGAAGAGATGATTTTATCAAGAAAAAAGTTGAAGCTACTCAACACTATGATTGTGAAGGAACTCTTTATGATTTAGAGGATATTTATTCGAATGCTTGTGAACTTTTGTCTCAAAGAGAAAAAATGCTATATCAGCATCGATGCTTTACTGTTGTTCAATTGTATAGTGCTTTTGAGCAGCACGTGCGTCGTAATATTAGAGAAGAAATCATGAGAGGTAGATTTGTTACTAACGCAGGAGATAAGTACTCTTATAAAGAGTTTAATCGTGATAAAGATTTTGGTCATCTTGAAAAATGCCTAGCGCGAATAGAAAATGCTGAAAAAAATATTTGGTGGGACAAAGATCTTTTTGATGAAATCCGATTATTGAATAATGCAATTAAGCATGGTTTTGGCGGCTCTTTCGATCAGTTTAGAAAAAAATTTCCTCATTTAATCAATGAGGAATTTTGCTATGAAGAGTTGCCATTTGAAGCGACTTCTAATGTAGGTTTTAAACCTCTCGCTCAATCAACATTGTTCGATGAAGTTTTTTTATTATCGTCAGAAATGCTGGAATCATACAAAAATGCATTAGTGTCATTTTGGTTGAATAATGAGCAAGGTGACTTTTATCTTAGAATTTAGGTTGCTAGCTTCTATATAAATTAGAAGAGGTTTATTTGTCGTATTTCAAGGCGTTCATGCTGCAATGGAAAGAGTATTTACAACAACACCTTGATCATGCCGAAATCCCCTATCAGGTTACTAATAACGGAGATGAGTTGGATATCAAGGTGAACTCACTCGCTTACTTGAGTTGGCTGCGAAGTAAGTCTCATGCTTCTGTTGGATTAGATGAATCTAGAGATAATGTGGCTTGGTTAATGCTGAATAAACAATTGCGCGCCTTTGCTGACAAAGCAGACAGAGGCGTGCTTAAGCTCGCCTCTCGACTGCATATGAATGAAGAGCAAATCATCATTCGGTTAGATTTTTGTTACGATCCTGAACAGCACATTGTTTATGTCAGTTGAGACACTGTGCATCGCCTTTCAAATTAAGCTAGATCGACTGACGTTTCACCGCCTGTTTGTTCGGTAAATCGGTAATGGTGCCAGCCCCTAATTCGGCGGCCAACCCAACGGATTCATGCAAGCTTGGGTGGGCATGGATGGTCAGTGCGATGTCCTCTAAGGTTGCGCCGAACTCAATGGCGAGCGTCATCTCGCCAAGTAGTTCACCGGCATGAGCCCCCACGATCCCTGCGCCTAATACCCGCTCCGATGCTTCATCGTAGATGAGTTTGGTTTTGCCTTTAGTGATGCCTGAGGCAATGGCACGACCACTGGCACTCCATGGGAAAACGGCACTTTTCACGGCGATATTTTGTGCTTTCGCTGCGGTTTCGGTTAAACCCACCCAAGCCACTTCTGGGAAGGTATAGGCAATGGATGGAATCGCCAAGGGTTGAAAATCCACTTTCTGTCCGGCGATGACTTCGGCTGCGATATGACCCTGATGAGACGCTTTATGTGCCAGCATCGGGCCGTGAGTCACATCGCCAATGGCAAAGATATTAGGTACAGAGGTTCTGCATTGCTCATCAGTAATAACAAATCCTCTGTCATCGATTTTTACACCTATGTCAGCAATACCGGCTTTTTTGCCATTAGGAGAGCGGCCAACCGCCACTAAGACGGCATCCACTTCCAGTTGTCGTTCGCCCTCTTGGTCTTTCAACTGCACCACTAAGGACTCAGGAGTCGCTTGAATATCAGTCACTTGGGTTTTCGTTAGGAAGGTCATGCGGTCTTTGTTGCTTTGCTCGAACACTCGAACAAGGTCCTTATCTGCCCCTGTCATGATCTGATCGCCCAGTTCCGCAACCGTAATTTGAGCCCCTAATGCTTGGTATACGGTGGCCATCTCCAAACCAATAATACCGCCGCCTAACACCAGCATGTGTTTGGGAATACGTTCTAGTTGTAAGGCACTGGTGGCATCCAAAATGCGCGGGTCGTCATAAGGTACAAAAGGCAGACGAATGGCCCTTGAACCTACCGCAATGATGGCGTGTTTAAATTCCAAATGCTGTGTTTCATTGTGTTGTGTTACTTGAATACGGTTTGCAGACAGGAAGTGCCCTTCGCCATGAAAAATCTCAACCTGACGACCTTTTGCCATCAAAGCGAGATTGCCTGTGAGCGTATCAACGGTGGATTGTCTATGATGGCGAATGGCTTCTAAGTCGATTTGAGGTTTGGCATAAGTCACACCGTGGGCGTCTTCATCGGCCATACGAATTTTACCCGCCACGTGCAGTAAGGCTTTGGAAGGAATGCAACCAACGTTTAAACACACACCGCCAATGACGGGGTGACGTTCTATCATGGCCACCTTTAGGCCCAAATCGGCCGCTCGAAACGCGGCCGCATAGCCGCCAGGGCCGCTGCCCAGAACGATTAAATCAAATGTCATAGGAGTCATTGTCATGGAAAAAACCTCTTTACCTATCAGTAGATAGATATAATATAACTTGAGGATTTACTGACGGTCAATAAAATACCTACCAGTTGATAGATGAAATGATTAACAGCATGTTGAAAAGAGTACATTAAAATGAGTGAGTTTGATGACAGTTGAGAAAGTCGATACCAAAAGCAAAATCATGGATTTGGCGGAACAATACATTATTGCTGGTGGTTATGGAGCATTCAGCTTTCGTGATATTGCCGAGCAAATAGGCATCAAGAGTGCGAGTGTTCACTATCACTTTCGTACCAAGGGAGACCTAGTCAGCGCAGTAATGGAACGCTATACCCATGAGTTTGCTTCACAACTGCCAGACCCTATGGCTGATGAATTTGAACCAAAGACAATATTAAATGGCTTCATTGATGGTTTTAAAGCCAAGGTCATTGATCAAAAGCACATGAGCTTATGCACTATGCTGACCGCTGACAAACATGTGCTACCCGACGAAGTCTGTGACAGTTTGGCGGCGTTTTATGATGTGAAATTAGATTGGTTGCAGCAGGTGTTGGCGCGTTTACCTTCTTTATCAGGTGACAACGCCGAGGCGGCGGCAGTCCGACTCTTAGCTTGTTTACATGGTGCGTCTGTCTTAGTGCAAGCCACCAGCAAAGAAGACTGCTTTGAACAGGTGCTGTCTGCGTGGCGTTAGGTGCGTTTCTTCATGTATCATACGGGCATTCAATGAGAAGCGACGAGTTTGATGAAATCACCTGAAAAAGCTGACAATAAGCTGTATAATCCGACCTTTCAGTGGCGCTTCCTCTCCCCCCGTTTTTGGCTGACTTGGTTGGGTGTGGCTTTCACCTTCTTGTTGGCATTTTTACCAGTGGCTTGGCGAGATGCCCTGGCCAGCTGGATTGCTGGACGTTTGCTCAATACCAAAAGCGGTGCGTTGAAACGAGCTCGAATCAATCTAGCAGAATGTTTCCCCGAAAAAACGTTAGCAGAGCGAGAAGCCTTGCTGAAACACAGCTTTCAAGTGGCCGCGCAATTCTTTCTTGCCTATGGTGAGCTCTTGATTCGCAGTAAACGCCACAATCAACAGCGTAGTGTGATTCATGGTGAAGAGCATTTGTTTCCTCGTTTACGAGGGCAACAAAACGTCATCGCTTTGGTGCCGCACTGTTGGGCAATTGATTATGCTGGCGTGATGTTAACCGCCCATGGCTTTAACACGGTTGCCATGATTCGCGATCAGAAAAATCCCATTACCGACTGGTTGATTCACCGACAACGCATTCAATATGGTGCACGAGTTTATCATCGTGATGCCGGCATTAAGCCCTATTTAAAAGCCATTAAACAAGGTTATTTAGGCTACTACCTACCGGATGAAGATTTAGGTCCACAAAATTCGGTATTTGCGCCTTTTTTTGCGACAGAAAAAGCCACCATGAAAGGGTTAGGTAAGTTGGCAAAGTTGTCCGATGCGGTGGTGGTACCTATGCTGCCTACCTATGATGCACAAAGTAAAAAGTATCATCTGCACATCTTACCAGCGTTAGAAAACTTCCCTACGGGTGACGAAAAAGCCGACGCAGAACGTATGAATCAAACCTTAGAACAACTTATTTCAGCGCATCCAGAGCAATACATGTGGGTGTTGAATTTATTGCGTACGCGTCCTGACGGGTCGCGTTTGTATTAGCAATGAAGCCTGATTTTCATAGCGATATCATCAACCGATTTTTGGGAATAATGATTTTGGGGAGTAATTATGTCTGACCGCCAAACAGCAACCGTGACTGAGCAAGAGATTGCCGCGGTGAAAGACTATCTAATGTCGTTACAGGATAGCATTTGTGCAGAGCTGGAAGGTTTGGAACCCAATACGCGCTTTCTTCAAGACGCTTGGGACAGACCCAATGGCGGCGGTGGCCGTACTCGAGTAATTGCCAATGGTGATGTCATCGAGAAAGGCGGTGTGAATTTCTCTCATGTGATGGGGGACAAACTGCCCCCTTCTGCGACGGCTGAACGTCCTGAGCTGACCGGTGGTCGATTTGAAGCCATGGGTGTTTCACTGGTGATTCATCCTAAGAACCCAATGGCGCCCACCTCTCACGCTAATGTTCGTCTATTCGTCGTGTACAAAGAAGGCATGGCACCAGTTTGGTGGTTCGGTGGTGGATTTGATCTGACGCCATACTATGGTTTTGATGAAGACTGTATCCAATGGCATCAAATGGCGAAGCAAGCGGTGGAACCCTTCGGCGAAGGCTATTATCAAAGATTCAAAAGCTGGTGTGATGACTATTTTTATTTGAAACATCGCGCCGAACCCCGTGGTATAGGCGGTTTGTTTTACGATGATTTCAATGAAGGCGATTTTGCCGATTGTTTTGCCATGATGCGCTCTGTCGGAGATGCCTTCAGCCAAGCCTATGTACCGATTTTATCGCGCCGTAAAGACTTGCCTTACACCGAGCAACAACGAGATTTTCAGCTACATCGTCGTGGACGTTATGTGGAATTCAATCTGGTATTCGACCGAGGCACGCATTTTGGACTGCAAAGTGGTTTGGGTCGTACGGAATCCATATTGATGTCCTTACCACCAGAAGTGCGTTGGACCTATGAGTATCAGGTACAGCCAAATAGCCCTGAAGCCAAATTGACGGAATATTATTTAACCTCGAGAAACTGGCTGGAAGAACGATAGTAGACCTAGAAAGGTCAGTTAAAACCATTCATTGATAAGAGGAAGTGTTGTGGATCAATACGCCGTGGTTGGCAACCCAATTGCCCACAGTAAATCACCTGCGATTCATGCTGAGTTTGCCCTGCAAACAAAGCAAAGCATGCAATACACCACCTTGCTTGGTGAAAATGAGGGGTTCGAGCAACAAGTACGCGACTTTTTCCAACAAGGCGGAAAAGGTTTGAACGTCACCGTTCCCTTTAAAGAACGCGCTTATGCTATGTGTGATGTGCTGAGCCAAAGAGCCAAACAAGCCGGTGCCGTGAATACCTTGTTAATGGCGAATAATGGCGACCTTTTCGGCGACAATACCGACGGTATTGGAATGGTTCGTGACATTACAGTGAATCACCAGCAGAGTTTGAAGGATAAACGCATCCTCATTTTGGGTGCGGGTGGCGCCGTTCGTGGCGTCTTGGAGCCGGTGTTGGATGAACTGCCAGCGTCAGTCACCATTGCCAATAGAACACTCGCCAAAGCGCAGCAATTGGCAGACCATTTTGATTGCTTAGCGTCCGCTTTTGAAGCGTTAGAAGGCCCGTTCGATATCATCATTAATGGCACGTCTGCGAGTTTATCTGGACAATTACCACCATTGAAAGATGAGCTGGTGAGTGAGCAAACTTGGTGCTATGACATGATGTATGGCAAACAAGGTACGGTGTTTTTGCAATGGGCTCATGAACTCGGTGCAGCAGGTGCAGACGGTTTGGGCATGTTGGTTGGACAAGCTGCTGAGGCCTTTTATCTGTGGCGACAAACCCGCCCAGATACCGCGTCTTTGGTGGCGAGTTTACGTGAACAAATGGCGGATTCATAAATGAAAGCGCAGTGGTTTACTTCTGTTGAGGACATGGGACAAGACCTTTGGAATGAAGCCATTGGGGAAACAAACTCCCCTTTTGCGCAATTTGCCTTTCATCAAGCGCTGGAAAACAGTAAGAGTATTGGCGATGGCACAGGTTGGTATCCAGAGTATTTGTTGGTCATGGATGACGATGACGCCCCACTTGCCATTGCTCCCACCTATTTGAAAACCCATTCCCAAGGCGAGTTTGTATTTGATTGGGCTTGGGCGGATGCATTTCAGCGTTATGGATTTCGATATTACCCAAAGCGGGTTTGGGCGGTGCCTTTCTCACCTGTTACTGGCATTCGGCTTTTCTCCCATCTGGACCCAACCGGCGAGGATGCGGCTTTTATGCATCTGTATCAAACCGTTGCGGATGTCTTGACCCAAGCGAATCAACAAAGAGAGTTTTCCAGTTGGCATTTGCTCTTTACCAAACCTGAGCACGCGGCTTTATTGAAACAGGATGGCGAATACTTAGAACGAATTTCCTGCCAGTTTCATTGGTTTAACCGTAATTACCGTGATATGACGGATTATTTCTCCTACTTTTCCAGTCGCAAGCGGAAGGCGGCGCGTAAAGAAAGGGAAAAAATCGCCGCACAAGGTATTACTCTAAAGCGCAAGTTAGGCTCTGAACTAAGTTCAGCCGACATCGATTTCTTTTATCTGTGTTATCAATCCACCTATGCCAAACGCGGACAGCAAGGTTATTTAACGCGAGACTTCTTTGCGCAATTGGTTGAAAACATGGGAGAGCAAATTCTCTTGGTTCAGGCTTACCGTAAAGAGGAGACAGAAGAAAAAGCCATTGCGGCGTCTTGGTGTTTCTTCGACGATCACTCTTTGTATGGTCGTTATTGGGGGTGTATGGAAGAAGTGGATTGCCTGCATTTTGAAGCCTGTTATTACCAAGGGATTGAATTCTGTTTGGAGAAAGGGTTACAACATTTTGATCCTGGCACCCAAGGGGAACACAAAATTGCCCGAGGTTTCGAACCTGTGTTTAGCCACAGCATTCATCACATTGCCCATGAAGGCTTTTGTGACGCCATCGCTCGCTTTTGTGAAGAAGAAGCGCAAGCCGTGCGTGAGTACCATCAAGATACCCACGCGTTGTTGCCGTTTAAGCAGGCGGTTTAGTTAAATGTCATACCTCTTGATGTGGCCCGAATAATTCGTAATGAATGCGGTCTGCTTCTACCCCAAGGGTTAATAGTTGTTGTTTGACGAACATCATGAAGCCTACAGGGCCACATAAGTAAAACTCACCATTTGTTAGCGGTAAGCTGTCTTTGATGATGTCTAGCTGCATCATGCCTTTTGATAGGCCTTCTGCTTCGCTGTCTGCTTGTTCGTACCAAGTGTGAACCGATAGATTTAGCTGGTTTTTCAGGCCGTTCACGTGGTTTCTGAAAGAGTGCTGACCTGGGTGAGCGCAAGCGTGTAAATAGCTTACTGGATACGGATACTGCTGTATTGCGAGTGTATCCAGTATGGCTTGCATTGGGGTTAAGCCAACGCCACCAGAAATCAGCACCACGGGTGTTTGTTTATCTTCAAAAATGAAGTCTCCAGCCGGAGGCATGGCTTCGATTTCATCGCCCACATTTAAATGATCATGTAAGTAATTGGACATGACGCCTGCTTGGTCGCCATTGCCTTCGCGTTTCACACTGATGCGATAAGTCTGTTTATTTGCCGCGGTTGATAGAGAGTATTGACGTATCTCATCGAACTCATTGCCTTTTGGATGTAGTTTTACACCTAAATATTGTCCTGGTTTATAACCGATGACGGCACCGCCATCGACAGGTTCAAGCACAAAGCTGGTTACCAAGTCGGATTCTGGTGTTTTAGAGACGACACGGAAACGACGAAAATCTTTCCAACCTCCGAGTTGCGCGGCACGTTCTTTATAAAGATCGCCTTCGACTTGAATAAAAATGTCGGCTAACTGACCGTAAGCTGCGACCCAAGCTTCCTCAACGTCTTTAGTAAAAGCGTCTGGAGCCAATTCACGTAAGGTTTCAATGAGGTGATGACCGACGATGTCGTATTGATCAGGTTGGATGTTAAAGCTGGTGTGCTTATGCGCAATACGCATCACCGCGCTGGTTAGCACTTCCAAGTTATCTATGTGTGTTGCGTAGGCGGCGATCGCATTGAACAAAGCCGCTGGTTGGCCACCGGTTCTTTGGTGCGTCATGTTAAACACATGTTTAAGTTCTGGATTATGAGCAAACATGCGTTGGTAAAAATGTTCGGTAATGGCTGTGCCTGCTGATGCTAATAAGGGAATGGTGGCTTTAACTGTGTCTATGTGCTTCTGAGATAGCATATCTGGGTCCTTTTAAATGGATGAATAAGCTTTGTTATCTCTTCTATAGCGAATCCCGTGCCAATTAAAAATACCCAATAAAATCAGATGTTTATTAGTTTTTCGATTTGTATAGAGTCAATTTGACTCATTCTTATAGGGGTCTTTATGATATCTTTGAGTCAAAGTGACACATTTGATAATTCTTTTGATGAGCTGACCTTGATGAATCAGGTTTCTAATAATGCCTTGTTGAGCTTTGCCCTCGATCTTGCTAGTGCGGTGACTCAATCGAATCGCTTTGATCAACTAGTTTATGCAGTACGAGCCACAATTAACTGCGATGCGGTTGTCTTGCTGTCTCATAGTAATGGTGTATTAACGCCACTTGCCCAACGAGGTTTAGCAGAAGATTTGATGGGCCGACGTTTCATAATTGATGAGCACCCTCGCTTGAAAGCCATCTGCAGTGGTCATTATCCCGTGCGTTTTCCTGCAGATTCGGATCTTCCAGACCCTTACGATGGGATGGTGTTAGGTCATGATGAGAATTTACCGGTGCATTCTTGCATGGGCGTTCCGTTGTATTTAGAAGGGAAGTTAATTGGTGTGGTGACGTTAGACAGCATTATGCCGGGCGTTTTTGATGATATCGACGCGCGTGCGTTAGAAATCATCGGCACCATGGCGGCGATGACGCTAAATACCGCCATCTTGATGGAGCAATTAGAAAACCAATCGCAACATGCTCAAAACGTATTGAAAGTAATGGGCGAGCAACGTCATGAAATGGTCGGCCAAAGCCAAGCCATGCAAGACCTTAAACAGTCGATTCATTTGGTTGCATCATCGGATTTTTCTATCTTGATCGAAGGTGAAACGGGTGTAGGTAAAGAGCTTGTTGCTCGTGCGTTACATGAACAGTCTGCCCGTTCTGATGCCCCAATGGTGTATGTAAACTGCGCCGCGATTCCACATCACCTGATCGAAAGTGAGTTGTTTGGCCATGTGAGAGGCGCCTTTACTGGTGCGGATCGAGATCGCGATGGTAAGTTTTTATTGGCCGACGGTGGTACCTTGTTGCTCGATGAAATTGGTGAACTGCCGCTAGAAGTCCAAGGTACTTTGCTTCGAGCAATTCAGAATCAAGAAATCCAAGCGGTTGGTAAAGATCAAATTCGCAAAGTAAACGTGCGTATCATTGCAGCGACTAACCGACATTTAGAAACAGAAGTGGCGGAGCACCGTTTTCGTGCGGATTTATTTCATCGCCTCAGCGTCTTTCCGATCCAAGTTCCTGCATTACGCAACAGACAAGGTGACATTGCTTTATTGGCCGGTTTCTTTGCCGAGCGTTTCCGTCGTAAATTAGGTCTGCAACAACTTACCTTGTCTGCGTCGGCGATCGATTTATTAGACGCTTATCACTGGCCAGGCAATGTGCGCGAGCTAGAGCATGTTATTTCTCGTGCTGCGCTTTTCTCAAAGGCCGAGAGTGCAAAAGCAGATAATCCAACGGGCATTACCGTTATCACTTCTGCTCATTTAACAGGGTTACAAATTGATAATAGTGCTAAAGAAAAGATACAGAAAAACGAGCTGGAGCCGCCGCGTTTAGAAAAACACCAATCAATTAATTTACGTTTAGAAACAGAAGCTTATCAGCGTGATTTGATTCGTAAAGCATTAGAAAGCAATGAAGGAAACTGGACGAAAACTGCTCACCAGCTATCAATGGACCGCGCCAACCTAGCGCGCTTAGCGAAACGCTTGGGCATCATCATTGCAAAAGAAATTCGCTCTTAGGCCCCCTCCCAACCTCCCTCTTAGCAGGGGGAGGAGCGGTTCTTCCTCCCTTATGCAGTTGGAGGTAAGACTTTTTGTTCCCTCCCCTTATCTTTAAGGGGAGGGTTAGGGAGGGGTTGTAAGTTCTTAGCCGTGTTTAGCCGCACTCACCTGTCGAATGCGTTCTGCAGGAAATTCAAGTTTCTCTATCAGATAGCGTTTCAGTGCTTCGGGGTAAGCCTGTTCATTGAGCGCGTCGGCCATACAGTTTAACCACATGGCTTTTTCTTTTTCTGTTACAACTAGGTGGGCGTGAGCTTGTGGTAAGTGAATTTTGCCGTAGGTCTTAGCATACAAGCGCTCACCGCCCATCCAACCCGATAAAAACGCCACCAGTTTGTCGATACTGAGTTGTGTATCGGCTGGATGCATATCAAATAATGGTCGGTATTCAGGGGTGTTTTCCATAATTCGATAAAAACATTCAACCAAACGTTTTAAACCGTCCAACCCACCTACGGCGTGTAACGTCGCATCGCCTTCACCATAAGCGGGCTTCATTTGATCTGTCATCCGTTATTCGTCATCCGATGTTTTTGGTGCGTTCTTCGCCGCTTTTTCTTTATCCATTTTGATTGAGTTTCGGTAGCCTCCAATGGCCGCCAAAGCGCCAATGATAAAACTCATGTAAAGCGGTATTTGGAACAACATAGTGATACTAATAAACACACAGCCGACGGCTAAGCCTTCAATAATAGGTCTGAACTTCTTTGGCATGATGACTCCGAAAAGATAAAAATAAGCGCGAGTTTAACAAAATTCTAGGATGAATTGCTCGCTATTGTGGAAAAAACCATCAGTTATCCAGTTTTTTTGATGTGAGCTGAGTGGTCATTTGGAAAATGGAATTATGTGGGTAACTTAATTAAAAGAGGAAGGAATTGGCAAAAAACAGACCAATATGTTCAAAAAATGCACACGAATGGGAAAAACTCCCAAGCAGTGTGAATAACTGCTATGATTTTCCACATAATTTTTCAACCTAGCCCCACCTAATTGGTTGATTTTTATCCACAGAACCCCCCAATTTCACAGGTGAGCCTCTGGTGCCAAAATTTCCTCTTTATGCATTGTTGATGACATGGCGAGTTAACGCTGATTTGAATCTGCGGATTTGGCGCATGGCTTGGCCACCCATGGTATCGAATATCACCACACCTTTATTAGGTTTGGTCGATACGGCGGTGGTGGGGCATTTAGGCACTGCGACTTATCTTGGTGCCGTCGCCATTGGTGCCAGCATTTTTAGCTTTCTATTCTGGGCGTTTGGTTTTCTACGCATGGGATCGACCGGCTTAACTGCACAAGCTTTAGGCCAAGAAGATTATCGTCGGGTGCGTGAACTCTTGTTGCAGTCAATTTTAATGGGATTGGTGATTGGTCTATTGCTGATTCTATTCCGTGGTCCAATTCTTGAGCTGGCTTTGCATCTTATGTCGCCCAGTGCGGAAGTGGCACCTTGGGCAAAAAGTTACAGTGAGATTCGTATTTACAGTGCTCCAGCTGTTTTAGCTGGTTATGCCTTAATGGGTTGGTTCTTTGGTGTGCAATACTCAAAAGGCCCATTATGGATGTTGCTGGTGATTAACTTGGTTAACATGGTATTGGATTACTTTGCCGTTTACGGTTTAGGCATGGCCAGTGATGGCGTCGCTTGGGCCACTGTGATTGCGCACTACGTTGGGGTGGTGTTCGCCTTATTTTTAGCATGGCGTAAGCTGCAAACTTTTGACGGACATGTGCCTTTATCGGCTTTAATTAAGTGGCGTGAATATGTGGCGTTGGTTCGAGTGAATCGCTATTTATTTGTCCGCACGATTTTGTTGTTATTGGTCATGTTGTTCTTTACCTCTCAAGGGGCCCGCCAAGGGGACGCTATTTTAGCGGCCAATGCCGTGTTGCTCATTTTTCTGATGATTATTTCCAATGCGTTAGACGGCTTTGCTTTTTCGGTGGAAGCCTTGTGCGGTGAATACTATGGCCGCAAGGATAAGAAGAATTTTCAAAAGGTGATTCGCTTATCCACTTATTGGGCGTTGTTGGCCGCGTTGGCTTTGATGTTCATTTTTTGGTTATTTGGCAATCAAATTATTCACTTATTGACCAATGTAGAAAGCGTTCAAGAAGAAGCAAAACTGTACCTACCTTGGTTGATTTCCTTCCCTCTGTTGGGTATTTGGTCCTTCATGCTGGATGGTGTTTTCATCGGCACTACCAGTGTCAAACAAATGCAGAACACCATGATTCTTTGTGTCCTCGGCGTGTTCTTTCCGGTTTGGTACATCAGCCAAGGCTTAGGTAATCATGGGCTTTGGCTCAGCCAAGCCATGTTGTTTATCGCCAGAGCTATTACGCTGTATTGGTGTTATTTACAGAATATGAAGAAAAACATTTGGTTTAAAAATATTTAAGGTTTCAAGACGGATTCTGGTGCTCGTTTCTGCGTAGCGAGCGCTGGATTCTTGTTTCCTCCCAAAGGCCAATTTGATGTAGTTAAACAAAAAGCCAACGATATTAATAGTTTATCACTCGAAGACAGCTATAATGACCGTATTCCTATTGTTTATTGTGTCAGCCCTTGCTTGTTAACAATCAAGACTTTGTCTCGACCCATGTCATGCAAAATCTAACCGTGAAAGAAAAATTGAGTAAAATCAAGCTACATGTGACCTGCATCACACCCCGCATGGGACTCGCCGACAGCTTGTTACAGCTAGCCCACCAACTCGCTGAGGAAGTCGTGATTCCGCCCGAGATTACCTGCTGCGAATTTGCTGGCGACAAAGGCTTCTCGCCCCCCGAACTTAACGCCAGTGTTTTTTTTTAAATCTTAGCGAAAGCCGTAGAAGGCTTATTTCAACAGCCGCACCTGCAAGATTGGCTTATCAGAACACAGCGGCATCGAGTATCAATCCATCGTTTATCTGGTTGATCAATTGTCTGAATCCTCACCAGCCTAGTTAGCCGCTCAGCCGCGCTTATTAAGAGGACGTTCATCTGTGAACCCGCAACAAAGACCAACGCCTCTTTACGGTCTAAAAAGCAGCGTTAAAGCGAGAGCATCCACTCGGCGTTGGTCTTTGTTGCTACTAGCTATTTTTCGATTACACCGACTTGTATGTCTAAATTTTCAATAATTGTGAGCAGTTTAGATTTGCTTGCAATGACTTTGTTTTTAAATAGAGTACAGAGGGAAATAAAGTCTTCATTTAATTGAGTAGGACTTAGAGATAATGAGTTGAAATACGGATTAGTGAAGTCACAACGTAGTGATACATCTCCAAAGTTAAACCTTGAAATACTAGGGCTTGTCTGCAGTTGCTTTATCGCTTTTGAACAGTCCTCTATAATGTATTCCGCATTAACATTTCGTTTTGGTTGGTCATCATATGAGCATAATTTATAAACATTAACGGTATTGAAGTGCATATCTATTAGCTCATGTTTTTCTGTATGGCGTAATGCTAACCCAGCTCGAGCATAAGTTGTTTTTGGGTTCGACCACCCACCATATAATGCATTTCCGAAAACAAGCCCAATTAAAGTAAGGATTGGGTAGGTATTTTCTCTTAGTTCTTTTGAATCCAATACAATCTCTAGTTGCACGCAGATTTGTTTCACTCTTCGTAATGATAGGTGATACTTGTTCTGTTCACAGATTAGAGCGACAGCAGCTCTTAATTCTTCTGCTGAATTAATCGCAGGTAATGTTGGTAGCGGCTTAAAACCTTCTGTTTTAAATATTTTCTCAGCGGTCAAAAACTCAAAATAATCCAATTCAGGTAGCGTAAATCGTTGCTCAAAGAAGCGGCTTAGGTATTCATGAGAATCAAAGTTTTGGCCATAGACGGCTTTGATGGAGTGCTGTAATTGGCTGGTGTCGGTGGATAAGACGAAGATGAAGTCTGGAATATCGAATAAGTGTTTTACCGTTTCTAGCATCTCGATGGCGTAGGTTGGGCGGCATCGATCTAGTTCATCAATGAAGACGAAGACTTGTTTTTTAGGATTGTCCTCAAGGGCGAAGTCGACAAGTTCACGTGCTTGTTTTTTGAAGTCTTGGGTGAATTGCTTATGTCGTTTGTGTTGACTGGCGACTTCCAATCCTAAATCGCCCATATTCAAGTCGTCTTTTACCGTGCTGTGGTTAGCCACTGAGCCTGTAGCCGCAGCAATTAGGTCGAGTATTTCGCTTGTTACCGCTTCTCCAAGAAGATGTTTACCTACAATCTTTGACCCAATTGGAAGCATGCTTTTGCCCATATTAAATATGGCGCTGGCAACATTTCTCTCTGCGTTACGAAACTTTGGATCGTGATTTTTGATTTTTAGTTTTATCTGTTCAAGCAGTTCCGCGATAATGATGGCGAGTGGATCATTTAGATAATCTGATTCCCAAGCATCTATCTTGATGGCTATGTGGCCTTTGTCTTCGACCAGCTTTTTCCATTCGGTAACAAAGTAAGTTTTTCCTGTTCCCCACGCACCGTTTAGGTTTACGACGTATGCATTGTCGTTTGTGTCGCGGCCTTTTAAATATTGGGTGAAACGCTCCGCGAGTTCTTCTCGCTTATTCCCTGTCGCGCAATTGGCAAAGGCTTTTGTATCTGTGTCGCTCATAGGGTGTTCCTTTTTTGAATCAATCTAATAATAGCGTATGTCACAAAACCAAGATGTTTCCAGATCAACATCTCGCGGATGTTTGCGCTTTAGCGCCGGAGCGAGAGTTGATCTGGAAACAGCGTTACTACGGACTAAATTGAGTACAAGTTATACGGACTAAAGCATAAAGGTTGAGTAAAGACCAAAGCCACAGACGGTGAGCAGTGCCCAACCGACAAATTGGAAAAACACAGGTGTTTCGGCTTTTTGGATGCGGTTATGCAGTTTCTGACCAAAGACGTGGCCGATGAGGGCGCAAGGCAGCAACCAAAGTTGGTGAATGAGCTGTAAGTCGACGCCAGCGATCAGGAAAGACACCATTTTGATGGTGACTAGAATAAACCACAATACAAACAGGGTGTCGCGTAATTGATGTCGAGGCACCTTGGTAGCAAAAACGGAAACAATTAAAGGAGCACCAATCAAAGAGGTGCCACTGACGTAACCGCCGAGCATCAGAAAGACGGTATCGAGAATGCGGTTGTTGGTATAAAACGGTTTGTTGATGATGTAGGACACTGCAAAAACGGATACTATCACGAAAATGACGCCAGTCACTATGTCGCCTGGTAAGGTTAACAAGCCAAATACGCCGATCAGTTTCGGTACAATCATGATGCCCAAGGCTTTCTTTAAATACCCCCAAGCGATGTTGCCCTCTTCTTCTTTAGCTTTAGCCACTTCGCCCTGCTTTGCAGCGAGTGTGGCTTGTTGTTTGGTGGTTTTTGAGCCTTGCCATGCAATCCAGCTTGAAAATACCAAAAGGTGAATGGAAATAATGGGTAGGAAAAGTAACGGATCGTTTTCCACTAATAAGAGAAAAGGTAAGGCGAGAACGGCGCCGCCAAACCCTAAGCCACTTCGAACAAAACCACTCCAAATAAAAATGACAGCAATGAGTGTGTATTGCCACCAGAGTAAATCCGCCATCTTACTTCCTTAACCTTGATTAATCGGCTTGTTCAAACCAAGCTTGTTGATGTAGAAAGAGAGTTAGTTCATCCCTTAGTAATTGAGCTCTTGCCGACAAACTGCGTTTGTGAGGCCAGACGAGACGAATTTCTCTTTTTTGTCCTCGCCATTCTGGCAGCACTTGAATGAGCTCACCCGCTTGAATGGCGTTATAGACCATGCTGGTGGGCATTAGGGTGATGCCAGCTCCCGCTTTTACTAGGTTGAGGCTGATATTCATATCGTTACTTAGGTGTTGATGATTTTTTTGTAACGCGCAGATACTGCCATCTTGATGGATTAGACGCCAGTCGGAAAACATATTGGCGGCAATACTGGGACATTCGGTGATGTCTTCAACTCGGTTGGGTAAAGTAAAACTGGTGTTGGGCGAGGCGACTAGAATAGGTTCTATGAAGCCGAGCCGCTTTTGAATTAAAGACGAATCAGGCAATGGGCCTGAGCGAATGGCTAAGTCAGCGCGGTTTTCATGCATGTCTTGAATGGCGTTGCTGAGCTCAATATTAAGCTGGATATTTGGGTGTTTTGAGGCGAAATGTTGCCAAAATGCATCTAAAGGTCCACTGCCTAAGTTCGTCGGTGCTAAGATTTTAACTTCACCCGACAAGCTGTGAAGGGTTTTATCGAGATTCGAGATACGTTGATCAAGCGCGTCTATAAATTCCGCACATTCTTGATAATAATCTTCCCCTATTGGCGTCAGCTTAAGTCCTTTTGTGGAGCGATGCAGCAGCTCACACCCCAAAGCCTGCTCTAACGCACTAATCCGTCGAGAGACTGTTGCAATGGTCATGTTCAGGCTTTTCGCTGCTTGCGTGAAGCTGTGCTTATTAGCGGCGGTAATAAAAATTTTCAGGTCATCTAGCATTTTACATATTTGCAAATTTGGTTTTAATAAATGGCTATATTTACAAATATAGTAGTTTGTTAGAATGAGATCAAAGTTAAATGATGCAATGGTGCCATTCGGGGCAGACGAGTGGTCCAGAGCAAGGAGAGAAAAATGAAATTTCGTCTTTACTTCGCGTTGATCATGTCCTGTGTCTTATCATTTTTTATGTCAGGTTGGATTACGTTCGTTAACCTTGGATCGCACCCAGAATTTGTGTTTTTTTGGATGAAGGCTTGGAGTTTTGCTTGGCCAGCGGCGGCGACCATCTCTTTTTTATCGGCACCTGAAATTCAAAAGTTCAGTGCTTGGTTAGCGAAAAAGGCCTAAGCGATTCATGAATCAGCAAAAAAGCACGCAAATCGCGTGCATTTTTTATGGTCAGATGGCATGCCTCGAAAAGGCTGCTAAAAGGCTTCAGGTGGCTTAGCAGCATCAAAACTGTGCTCTTGAAGGGGGTCTGTCTGAGGGGGTCCCCAATGTCTTTCGAGAGGAATAACCCCCGCCCAAACAGGCCAGTTATAATCTTCAGGTGCATCGATGGGTGGTTCTGCACGGAATTTGACGGAGGCCTCTTCGATTTTGATGCGCACCACCCCGGTGGCTTTAATTTCAGTTTCATTCACTGGGCGCAGTGTTTCCCAACGGCCTGGGCTGACTTTGTCTAAGAAGAGTTTGAACTGACGTACCTTTTCGTCGTTATCTTCAACCCGTTCCGGTACGCCAAATAACGTGACAGAGCGGTAGTTTACAGAGTGATGCATGGCCGATCTGGCCATGACTAAGCCATCCAATAGACTGACATTAATGCAAACTTTTTCGGGGTCATCGATGGGGCCTTTCACATTGCGAGCCTTAGAGTGAGCGTGCCAATAGAAGTAGTCCCCTTCACGCCAATGACAGGTTGGTGTGACAAACACTTGACCATCTTTTGTCTGGCCAACATGGCACATCAAAGCGGCGTCAATAATAGCGCAAGCTTGCGCCTTGTCATAAGAGGCCCGATTCGGCCCTCTTTTTACTTTACTCAAAGGGGATTCCATTGACTGACTCACGTTTGCTCTCCTTATTCTTCTGTTGGCGCGACTTGTGTATTGGGTGTCGATATAAGAGACTTTAATGAAAACTGGCGCTTATAAAAATAGCCAGAACATTAATAAAAAATCAGGCCAGATATCGAATGAAGTATGCCATTGCTAGTTTACGTTTTTCCATAGAAGACGGAGGTGGTCCCTATTATCAGCAACTGATGGACCAAATTCAGCAAGGTATTGTGTCTGGCGAACTGACCGTTGGTGACAAACTGCCTTCCTCGAGGTTATTGGCAACGTCCTTAGGGGTATCTAGAAGCACCACTTCAAGAGCGTACGATCAATTAATAGCAGAAGGCATTTTGGTCAGTGAATTAAAACGCGGAGTGTTTGTGGCGTCACAAATGGCCTATCGAGTGGAGAGAAAGGCGGCTCTAAATGCGGCGTCGATAGACGCTCTGTCTACACAGTCTAGCCAGAAAGTGTCTGAGTCTTCTCCGCAGAGTCAATACATGGGCTTTGATGCTGGTGTTGATGCTGAGGCTTTTCCCAGTAAGGAATGGGCCGCGAGTATGCGTCGTAGCTGGCTGAAACCGGATTACCAAGTGATGCAAGGTGGTTATCTTACGGGTTATCCCGCCCTCAAGACGGCTTTGGTGGACTATTTATATCGTGTTCGAGGGTTAGAATGCCAAGCTGAACAAATCTTGATTACGGCAGGTAATCGAGATGTGTTGCAACTCCTGCAACATGCTTTGTCATCGGGGAAGGACAAGGCGGTGAATTGGTGGTTAGAAGAGCCAACTTATCCACCGATTAGGCAAGCAGTTGGACAAAACTCAAGCATGCAATCTATTAAGATTGATCAGGAAGGTCCGTGTTTGCCCGAGCCAATTCAAGGTGAAAACATCGCCATATTAACGCCCAATCGTCAATATCCGCTGGGCGTATCGATTGGTTCCCAGCGTCGTCAAAAATGGCTGCAAACGTTGCAAGAAGCGTCCTCTCCTTGGTGGGTGATCGAGGATGATTATGACAACGAATTTGTCTATCAGGGGCGCATGGAAGTGCCCTTTATGCAAAGTGCGCAAGCTCATGAGAGATCAAAGAATAAAGTATTTTTTGTGGGGAGCTTTTCGAAAGTTTTGTTTCGAGGGCTGAGATTAGGGTTCATCGTCGCACCGATGGCTCATGTCACACTATTGGCGCATATCCAATCTAAAATTGGTATGTCAGCTTCGTTGCCTATGCAACCTGTTGTGGCGGATTTCTTGATCCAGGGCAATTTTAATCGACATTTAAATCGAATGCGTCGTCATTATCGACTAAAAAGAGATATGCTTTTAGCGTATTTGTCTGAGTATTTGTCGACTTGGTTTGAATGGAAGAAACCATCAGGCGGTATGCATGTGATGATTGAGTTTAAGGCTGAGCTGAGTCGTTCTCAATATGGTCAGCAAGCGCTGGACTGCGTCGTTGCGGAGCGCTTGAGGCAACAGGCTATTCGTCTGTCGCCCTTGTCTTTGCATTATCAGCATGCGGTAGAGGCAAAGGTGGGTTTTGTGTTGGGCTTTAGTGGTATTGATGAATCGACGATGCAGCACCTTTTGCTCACAATGCGCTCTGTGCTGACCGCCATGTTTGCAAAGACAGACGGGGGGTGATGGACATGGTCTTATTCCGTGTTGGGTGAGAATGTGGATTTTGTAAAAATTCGGTGAAGCAAGTCACAACAAAGGCTAAACTAGACTTTGTGTGATTGCTCGGTTTTTGGTATATTCCGCACACCGTAATTTGTGCTTAGCAGTGTAAATGCTGCCATTAAGCGCATGATGACGTAGAAATTGGATAATTAGATTGAGCCAGTTATATGGCGTGTCATGCCTTGAAAAGCTTAATAAACATAAGGCTTTAGAGGTTTTTTTGTTTCTAAGACACGTCACAAAATTGACAGAAATGACGCTCTCTTTTTGTGCAAGTTGACTATAGTATTACTGGTTAGATGTGGGTCCGCTATGACCGATATCAACCTTTACTCGCCAAATTTGGCCATTCGCTATCTTCGTGATTGCTTTGTGGGAAAGCAGTTAATCGAGTTGTGGCTCGATTCACGAAACGAATGTTGAGTACCTTTTTCAGATTTAGGTGATCCAAAAGAATTGTTGCCGCGTTAATTAACTTTAGCCTAGTAATGATTCTTATGCTGTTTTCAGTGTGGTGATCTTTACTGAAATACCCGGCTATGCCGGATTTTCGTTCTGTTACTTGATGGTCAAGTAGCAGTTTTGTGAACCTCGGGGTTAGAGGATGATTCTCTTGTTAACTCGTATCCTAAGTAAAGTCGCTTTGGCGCTAATGGTGGGCTTGCTCGCCGGTTGTCAGGGTGGTGTGCTCGATCCAAAGGGGCAGGTTGGTATTGAAGAGAAGCAACTTATTATTGTTGCTACTTTGCTAATGCTACTTGTAGTAATTCCTGTGATCTTCATGACATTGTATTTCGCTTGGAAATACCGTGAAGGCCGTGATGAAATTTACGAACCTAAGTGGTCACACTCCACAAAAATTGAAACTATTGTTTGGGCCATTCCAATTGTTATCGTCATCGTTCTTGGTGTGATTACTTGGAAGTCTACTCACGCTCTAGATCCTTATAAGCCTCTAGAACATGAGAAAGAGCATATCAACGTTCAAGTCGTTTCGATGAACTGGAAATGGTTATTTATTTATCCAGATCTTGGTATTGCGTCTGTGAACGAGCTGAGATTCCCGGCCAATGTTCCTGTGGCGTTCAGTATTTCTTCTGAAGGTACTATGAACTCATTCTTCATTCCGCAATTGGGTAGTCAAATTTACTCAATGGCAGGCATGGTGACGAAACTGCACTTGATCGCGAATGAGCCAGGTACATTTGATGGCATTTCTTCGAACTACAGCGGCGGTGGTTTCACTGGCATGAAGTTTAAAGCCATTGCGACAGAGACTGAAGCCGATTTCGACGCTTGGGTTGAAGGCGTGAAAGCGGAGTCAATTGCCGGTTCAATTAACAATGGCATATTAGATCAAGCATCCTATGAAAAACTTGCTGAACATGATCTAGATGCTCATCACCACGAACCGACTCCAGTTCAATACTACAATTCAATCAAATCCAGTGTGTTCATGGACAATGTAATGAAGTTCATGAAAGATCACGGCAAAGTTGAGTTGCTTAAAGGAACTGTCTTTGATTCTAAAATGATTCACGATAACTCAAGTCATGGTCACATGGATCATGGTGAGATGAATCACGAAGAAATGAATCACAGTGATATGAATCATAACGAGTCTAATCACTCATCGCATGATATGCATACGGAGGCTGATAAATAATGTCTGGTTTCTTAGGCAAACTATCCTGGGATGCACTACCGTATGACCCTATCGTCATCACCACTTTGTGTGTGGTGGCTGTGGTCGGTGCCCTTGTTGCATTCTTGGTTATCAAAAATAATTTACTGGGCGTCCTATGGCGTGATTGGTTGACTTCGGTTGACCATAAAAAGCTTGGTATCATGTACATCGTACTGGCTTTGATCATGCTAATGCGTGGTTTTGCCGATGCCATCATGATGCGTTTGCAACTTGCGCTGGCGACCAATGGTGATCCTGGCTATCTGCCGCCGCATCACTACGACCAGATCTTTACCGCTCACGGTGTGATCATGATCATCTTTATGGCGATGCCATTTATGATTGGTTTGATGAACATTGTTGTGCCATTACAGATCGGTGCTCGTGACGTTGCTTTCCCATTCTTAAACAACTTAAGTTTCTGGTTGGCGGCATCGGGTGCGATCTTGGTAAACATCTCTCTTGGTCTTGGTGAATTTGCTAAGACAGGTTGGGTGGCTTATCCGCCTCTCGCTGGATTGGAGTACAGTCCGGGTGTGGGGGTTGATTACTACATATGGGCATTGCAGATATCCGGTATTGGTACGACTTTGACGGCGGTTAACTTCTTAGCCACTGTTTTCAAAATGCGTGCTCCTGGTATGAAATTGATGGACATGCCGATCTTTACTTGGACCTGTACTTGGGCCAACATTTTGATCGCGGCTTCGTTCCCAATTTTGACTGCTGTGTTAGCCATGCTAACGCTAGACCGTTACCTAGACTTCCATTTCTTCACGAATGATGGTGGTGGTAACTCGATGATGTATATCAACCTGTTCTGGGCATGGGGTCACCCTGAGGTGTACATCCTAGTATTACCAGCGTTTGGTATCTTCTCTGAAATCGTCTCTACCTTTACGGGTAAGCGTCTGTTTGGTTACAAGTCCATGGTTTGGGCAACAGCATCGATTTCCATTCTTGGTTTCATCGTATGGTTGCACCACTTCTTTACCATGGGTTCAAGTGCCAACGTAAATGCCTTCTTCGGTATCATGACAATGATCATTGCCGTACCAACGGGTGTGAAATTGTTTAACTGGTTGTTCACCATGTACCGTGGTCGTCTGCGTATTACGGTTCCTGTGCTTTGGACATTAGGTTTCATGGTTACCTTCACGATTGGTGGTATGACAGGTGTTCTTCTAGCGGTTCCTGGTGCTGACTACGTATTGCACAACAGCTTGTTCTTGATTGCTCACTTCCACAACACCATCATTGGTGGTGCGGTGTTTGGTTACCTAGCGGGCTTTGCCTTCTGGTTCCCGAAAGCGATGGGCTTCCATTTGAACGTGAAATTAGGCAAAGCGGCATTCTGGTGCTGGTTGGTTGGCTTCTTCCTAGCCTTCATGCCTCTATACGTATTGGGCTTCTTGGGAATGACTCGTCGTCTGAACCACACGGATAACCCTGATTGGAACATTTGGTTATACATTGCTCTAGTGGGTGCGATTGTTATTTTCGCTGGTATTGCTTGTCAACTTCTACAGTTGTATGTCAGCTTCCGCGATCGTAAGCAAAATCTAGATACTACGGGTGATCCATGGAACGGCCATACTCTAGAATGGTCTACTGCGTCTCCACCACAGTTCTATAACTTTGCTGAAGTGCCTGTTGTTTCTGATATCGATGCGTTTACTGATATGAAAGAAAAAGGTACAGCTTACCAGCGCAAAGAAAGCTATGCGCCAATCCATATGCCGAAAAATACATCTGCCGGCATCATTATGGGTGGCCTATTAACCGCGTTTGGTTTCGCTATGATCTGGCACATCTGGTGGTTAGCGATTGCAAGCCTAGTCGGCACAGTCGTTACTTTTATCGTTCGTGCTTACACAACAGATGTGGACTACTATGTTCAACCTGATGAAGTTGCTCAAATCGAAAATGAGCACCTAGACAACGTGGCTAAGGGGTAATCATGAGTACTGCAATGAATACGCACGATGCTCACGAAGCGGGTGCACACCACGACGAGCACCACGATACTGGTAGCAATACCGTATTTGGGTTCTGGTTATACTTGATGACGGACTGTTTGTTGTTCGCATCCATCTTTGCTACCTACGCTGTGCTCTTTATGAACACAGCAGGTGGTGTTTCAGGCAAAGATATTTTCGATCTTGAATTGATTCTTGCGGGTACCGCGGCGCTACTTTTCTCAAGTATCACCTATGGTTTCGCCATGATCAGTGCGCACCGTAAAAACAAAGCCGGTACGTTAGGTTGGTTAGCCGTAACCTTCCTATTTGGTGCTTGCTTCATCGCGCTAGAGATTTACGAGTTCCATCACTTGATCGTAAATGGTCACGGTCCTCAGGCGAGTGCGTTCTTGTCAGCCTTCTTTACCCTAGTGGGTACACACGGCTTGCACGTAACCGCTGGCATGATTTGGATGGTGATCTTGATGATTGAAGTGGCGAAAACAGGTTTGACTGGCCGTGCGATTACTCGCATTAGTTGCCTAAGCTTGTTCTGGCACTTCCTAGATGTTGTTTGGATTTGTGTATTCACCGTTGTTTATCTGATGGGGGCGATCTAATGAGCGATCATTCTTCTGAAGCACATTCACACGGTAGCGTTAAGTCATACGTGATTGGTTTTGTTTGGTCTGTTATTTTGACCGGTATTCCATTCTGGATGGTGATGACGGAAGCGTTTGATAAAGGTCCAACTTACATCGCTGTAGTGGTATTGGCCATTATTCAGATCTTCGTTCACTTGAAGTACTTCCTTCATTTGGACTTCTCTGAACAGGGCAAGTTGGATACTTATTCGTTTATCTTTTCAGCTGTCATCATTGTCATGGTTGTTGCGTTGTCCGTATGGATTATCTACGCATCCAACGCCATGATGATGTAAGCCGAGTTGATTGTGATGATGCGGAAATTAAACCGCGAAGGGAGCCCTAAAGATGTTTAAGCGTTATTTACAGGTGACTAAACCTGGCATCATTATGGGCAACCTTATATCTGTTGCGGGCGGCTTCTTTTTAGCCGCTCGTGGCGATATCGATTGGATGCTCATGCTCATGACGGTCATAGGACTATCATTGGTTGTCGCATCTGGTTGTGCCATTAACAATTACATCGACCGTGATATTGATGCCAAAATGAAGCGTACACGCAATCGTGTGACGGTGAATGGTGAAATGTCAGGTAAAGCCGCCTTCTTTCATGGTGTTGTTTTAGGTGTAATTGGTTTTGCTTTGCTGGGGTATTTCACTAACTGGGTCGCAGTGGCTTTCGCTGTGTTTGGTTATGTGGTTTACGTTGGCTTATATACTTTATATTTCAAGCGTAAGTCTGTTTACGGTACTTTCATTGGCAGTCTTTCTGGCGCGGTTCCTCCGGTCGTCGGATATTGTGCCGCAGCGGGTCAATTTGATGCTGGTGCGGCTATTTTGTTGACCATGTTTAGTATTTGGCAAATGCCACATTCTTATGCGATTGCGATTTTTCGTTTTGATGATTATAAGGCGGCCGGTATTCCTGTTTTGCCTGTGTCACAAGGCATTGCCAAAGCGAAACGTCACATCATCTTACACATAGCGGCTTTTGCTGTTGTGGCGGCATTATTACCTCTGGCGGGATACGTCGGAATTGGTTTTATGGTCGTGGCCTTGTCGACTAGCCTTTGGTGGTTAGCCATGGCGTTAAGAGGCTTTCGTGCTGACATTGATTTAAACGGATGGGCACGACAAGTGTTCTTCTTTTCAATCATAACTGTGACAGCCTTGAGCGTGACGATGGCGATTGATTTTAATGAAGTGTCACCAGATTTGCTGGTGTTATCGGCACATTGATTTGATTGATTGAAAACGGGCTCATTTGAGCCCGTTTTTATTTTCCCCTTCCCCAAGTTGATAACTTCCCATTTCTCACATTATTGGGTATTTTGAATACCACCTAAGTCGTTGTTTCAATATTAAACAAGCCTTGTGCCAAGACGACGTTGATTGCTACTCCAATGAAGGACGGGGAAATGAAGAGGTTTTTGATCAGCTCTATCGCCTTAATGGCATTTGCTATGAGTAATCAAGTACTGGCAGACGCCATGCAGTGTCAGGCACTCAGATCTCAAGCAAGCGATAAGCTTGAAATTAAAACCGCCATGTATGCTTCTACGGAACAAGTGCGAACAGCCTATTGCCAAGTTCAAGGGGTCGTGAATCGACGTATTGGTAAAGACGGTACTTTTTACACGACGCGTTTTGAACTGCGTTTGCCTTATGGTTGGCAAGGACGTTTAGCGTACCAATTTGATACCGCTTTTGGTGGTGAGCTTGCTCCAGCGGTTGGTAACATCACGGGGTTAACGGTTAATCAATATGCGATTAATCAGGGCTTTGCGGTGGTTAGTTCAAATGAAGGTCATGATAATGACGCGTTTAAAAAAGCGGCTGGCGGCTTATCGAAACCCTTTTTGTTTGGACGAGATGCGACGGCGAGAGAAGAATTTGCCTACCAGGCGATGGCAAACATTATGCCCATCGCACAGGTGTTGACGGAACAGTATTATGGGTCACCCGTGCAATACCGTTATGGTATTGGACAGGCTAATGGTGGTCGAACTGCGATGGTGGCGGCTAGCCGTTTCCCAGAGCTGTTTGATGGCTTATTGGTTGCTTCTCCTGGGTTTAATGCGCCCAAAGCGGCCTTACAACACCCCTGGGATTATCAAGCGCTACAATCTATTCAGTCAGACATTCGCTCCTCTTTTAGCGAGAGAGACTTAGAATACATTACACGTCGTCTTATCCAGCAATGTGATGACTTAGACGGGGTCAGTGATGATTTGATCTTTGCGATAGACGCTTGTCAGCAACGTTTTAAACCCACGGCTTTAGTCTGCAAGAGCGAGTTTGACCGAGACTGTTTGCCTATCGCGAAAATTGGTGCTCTAGTTCGAATGCATCAAGGTCCGCATAATGCTAAGAATCAAGCGCTTTATACTAGCTGGCCTTATGACACAGGTTTGCAATCGAACAATTGGCGCGGCTGGAAAATTGCCAGTAAATTAGACGCTTGGCAGCACATGCCAGCGAGTGTGGTCATTGGAGCGAGTGCGTTAGCCAATCTATACAGTACGCCTTATCAAGCCGTAAAAGGCGACATTTTTTCTTTAACAAACTTCCTACAATCGTTTGATTTTGATCGTGATGCCGAAAAAATCTTTGCAACGAACGGTGAGTTTACCGAATCCGCTGTGTCATTGATGACGCCCCCTGATGCCGTAAAGCCAACACTGACTCAATTTAAGCAACATGGCGGTAAGTTGATTGTGTTTCATGGTAACAGCGATCCGGTGTTTTCTGTTCAAGACACGGTGCGCTGGTATGATTTTCTGGATTTCGGTTTAGCGGGCAAAGCAGCAGACTTTGTGCGTTTCTATCGGGTGCCGGGGATGCCGCATCAACAAGGTGGTTTATCGGCAGATCAATTTGATATGTTGCAACCCTTGGTAAATTGGGTGGAACAACAGCGTCCTCCAAGGGAAGTGATTGCGGCCACACGAGCGAATAATCCGGAACTGACCTCTAGAATGGTGGGGTTAACGCGTCCTTTATGCCCTTACCCTAGTTACGCTCGTTATCGTCAGGGAGATTTACATTTGGCCAGTTCCTTTCAGTGTGTGGTGGCGAAATAAGCGGTTCTGTTTAGCGCCCTCCTGCTACGTCTAGAAAACTGCCAGTACAGTAGCTGGCTTTCTCACTTAATAACCAGATAATGGCTTCGGCTATCTCTTCTGCTTGCCCACCGCGTTGCATGGGAATGTTGGGAGCCAGTCGATCAACACGATTGGCCTCGCCGCCATCGGCATGCATCTCCGTATAAATACTCCCCGGTCGGACGCCGTTAACACGTATCCCTTGTGCGGCCATTTCTTTGGCCAGTCCTTTCGTAAAACTGTCTATCGCGCCTTTGCTGGCAGCATAATCCACATATTCATGTGGTGCGCCCAAGACAGATGCCAAAGAAGACACATTAACGATGCTGCCTTTTAACTGATACTCTCGCATGTGAGCGATGGCGTGTTGACAACACATCATGGTGCCAAAGACATTCGTTGCAAATACCCTATGCCATCGTTCCGGTGGAATGTCGATAAAATCACTTTGCTGCTCTAGGATTCCGGCGTTATTCACGAGCGCGCTAACAGGACCCCACTGGTTAAGAATGTGATCAAATAACCGCTGAACGTCCTGTTCATTGCTGATGTCGGCTTGTAGGCACTCTGCTAGGCCGTTTGCTGCTCGAATCTCATTAACCAATTGCTCCGCCCTGTCTTGGTTGTGTTGATAATTAATCACGACCTGAAAGCCTTGCTGTGCTGCTAATCGAGCAGTTGCGGCTCCTATGCCTCGACTGCCTCCCGTGATTAATGCAATGGGTGACGACATGATGTTCTCCTGATCCGTTTTCTCAAGATTAACGTTTCTCAACGAGAAATGCATAGACTAGAAGGTGAAAAAAGGAGCCAGCAAGGATAGACCGCAGGCATTGAGGAAGCATTTGATACATTGGTGGGCTATGATTGAATATAGTAAGCAATATATATAATAATTAATCCATATTAAATCGGTGAGTTTCATGCAATCTAAAAACATCAACTTTCTTATCACAGATGTATTGCGCCTTATGCGTCGTGAATACCGCAAAAGTGATCTCGCAATGACGCTAATGCAGGCTCGCACTTTGTTGTCTGTATCGCGAAATGAAGGCGTAAAACAGGTAACACTTGCGGAATTACTGGATATTCAGCCGATAACGTTAGCTCGTTTAATTGATCAGTTGGTATCTGACGGTTTGGTTGAACGTCGAGCTGATCCGAAGGACCGGCGTGCTAATGCGTTGTTCTTAACTGAAAAAGCGACACCTTGGTTGCTAGAAATAGACAAAGAAATCAATCGAGTTCGTGAAAAAGCGTTACAAGGATTAACGCCAGAGCAAATTGATGTGGCGATGGACGTTCTGACAAAAATGCATGAAAACCTTACCGATGACTGAACGCTATAAAAATACAGTGTGGAGATCTTAGGAAAATGACTGAAGAAAAAGACCAATCTATTCGAAAAAAACCGACAGAGAAGCTTTGGTTACGTCGCATTTTACTGTTTGTCGTACCCTGTCTTGTGGTGTTAGGCTCAGCCACGGCTTACATGTTGGGTGGGCGCTATGTGGAAACGGATAATGCCTATGTTCAGTCAGACATAAATCGTATTAATACTGAAATATCTGGCCCAATCGAACAGGTGGCAGTAAAAGAAAATCAAACCGTTCATGCTGGGCAAGTGTTGTTCGTGATTGATGCAGCGCCTTTTAAGTTGGCTGAAGCCAAAGCGAATGCGCAATTACAACAAGTGAAGTTAGACATCTTAGAGCAGCAAGCGGCTTATCAGGAGAAGCAAGCCGAAATCGCACAGGCGGAAAATACCTATGCGTTCAATCAACGGGAAGAGCAACGCCAAGCTAACCTGTTAAAGCAAAAATTCATCTCAGATACTCAATTTGATCAAGCAAAGCAGGCGGCAGAGGTGAGTCGTTTGCAAGTCGCTACCTTGAAGAAAGATTTATATCGTTTAAAAGAAGCGTTGGGAGGAAACCCAACAGCGCCTCTAGAAGATCATCCTAGTTATCAGTCTGCCTTGGCGGCATTGAATCAGTCGCGTATTGATTTGAATCATGTAGAAGTGCGTGCACCTGTTTCTGGAGTGGTCGCGAAAGTACCGAATCAAGGCGAATACATGACAAAAGGTGCCATCGCAATGGTGCTAGTGGCGGATAAAGAAAAATGGATTGAAGCCAATTTCACGGAAAAAGACCTGACTCACGTGCAGGTAGGTCAAACGGTCGCAATCGAAGTGGATGCGTTTCCAGATACGACGTTACATGGCAAGGTGGAAAGCATCAGCCCAGCGACAGGGGCTGAGTTTTCAGTGATCCCAGCAGAGAATGCCACAGGAAACTGGGTGAAGATCGCTCAGCGTTTAGCGGTAAAAATTCAATTCGATCAAGGTCAAAGCATCCCCGAGCTGCGTACTGGCTTGAGTTCAACCGTGACCATAGATACAACTTATCATCGTCAATTGCTTGGCATGACTTTATAAAATGGAGTCATGCTAGTGCAACAGGATCTTGTTAAAAACAATCACACCAGTCGCATGCTGATCACTATTTCTGTGATGTTAGCCACCATCATGCAAGCCTTAGACACCACCATTGCGAATGTTGCCTTGCCTTACATGAAGGGCACCATGGGGACGACTCAGGATCAAATTTCTTGGGTGCTGACGTCTTACATTGTGGCGGCGGCCATTTGTATGCCTTTGACAGGCGTTTTGTCTGCCAAAATTGGTCGTAAACGCGTGTTAATGTGGTCCATTGTTGGTTTTACTCTATCTTCCATTTTGTGTGGTGCCGCCCAGTCTCTTAACCAAATCGTCTTGTTTCGTCTTTTACAAGGGGTTTTCGGTGCCAGTTTAGTACCCCTTTCACAGTCCGTTTTATTGGACACCTACCCGAAAGAAAAGCATGGATCCGCCATGGCCATGTGGGGAATGGGGGTGATGGTCGGCCCCATTCTAGGACCTTATTTGGGCGGCTTATTAACAGAGTATTACAGCTGGCGTTGGGTTTTTTATATCAATGTACCGTTTGGTATCTTGGCATGGTTAGGGTTAGCAGGGTTTCTACAAGAGTCTAAATTGGATAAAAATCGTCGCTTTGATTTTTATGGTTTTGTGCTTCTAGGGATTGCCATTGGTTCTCTGCAAATGATGCTTGATCGAGGCGAATCTCAAAATTGGTTCGGTAGCTTGGAAATCATGATTGAGGGGCTGTTGGTACTGACTTGTGGCTATATGTTTCTGGTGCACATTTTTACACACCGTCAGCCGTTTATTGACCCGGCGATGTTTCGAGACCGAAATTTCAGCGTGGGCATGGTGTTTATTTTTATCGTGGGTGTGATCTTATTGGCATCGATGACGTTACTTCCACCCTTTATGAGCTCGTTAATGGGTTATCCAGTGGTGGACATAGGAAGCATTTTGGCTCCTCGTGGCTTTGGCACCATGGCGGCTATGATGATTGTAGGGCGCTTATCCAATAAGGTTGATCCTCGATTCTTTATCACGCTTGGTTTGCTGTTAATCACGTTTTCTATGTGGGAAATGACGTTATTTACCGCGCAAGTGACAGCGTGGGATATTATCCAAACTGGTATCGTTCAAGGGGTTGGCTTAGGCTTTATCTTCGTCCCGCTTTCCACCATCAGTTTTGCAACCTTAGACCCTAAATATCGCAATGAAGGTACTTCCATGTTCAGTTTATTGCGTAACATTGGCAGCAGTATTGGTATTTCTGTGGTGACCACTTACTTAGCACAACGTATTCAGATTAATCATGCCGCCTTTGCCGATTACATCAATCCTTTCAATCTAGGATTGCATGTGGCGCAACAAGAAGGCGTTTACGATATTACTCACGTAACCGGGTTAGCTACTTTAAACGCTTTGGTTAATGAGCAAGCATCGACGCTAGCTTACTTACAAGATTTTAGGTTGATGATGTGGGTGACATTAGCGGCCTTACCATTAGTGCTGTTACTGAAAAACGGGACGAAATCGACAACCCAATAATGGTTTTGTCTTAGCTTGGTGCTGGTATGCCTTGGCTTGCCAAGCTATCATGCGTGTTTTCAAGCAAATGCAGCGTTGGAGACAAGAGTGAGTCTATCTGAGCGACATTTTATTTTAGGCTATGGCAGCTTAATTAACGGTGAAAGTCGATCAAAAACGGGTGAGACTGGGCAAGTTTGGCCAGTTAAACTGCAGGGCTATGAGCGTCATTGGTCGGTTATGTCGTCCGAGTTTGGCATGAGCTCTGTGGCGGTTGTACCTGCCTCTCATGCAAGTTGTAATGGGGTTCTGGTCGAAGTGGCCTATGACCAATTTGCCTTGTTTGATGAACGTGAGCAAGGTTATCGACGGAGCCAGATTCAAGCCGAGGCTCTAACGCCGTATCAGGATACCGATTTGCCAGAAGGCACTTATTGGATTTATTACACTGATCAAGTGGTACCGCCTCATGCGGACTGCCCCATTGCATTGAGTTATCTCGATGTGATTCTGTCTGGGTGCTTGGAACACAGTACGGATTTTGCAGACGATTTTTTATCATTTACACAGGGTTGGCATTACCCAGCGCTGAACGATCGACATCAACCTCGCTATCCGAGAGTACAGCCAGATGTCATCACGGACAGTTTAAATCCGTTACTGGAATCTGTTACCACCTTATCTATTAAAGAGCTTTCTGTTACTTATGAATCTTAATTCAACCAGCCAATTATTGGCTCGCAACGAGACCCAACTTGTTGGCAATGTTTTGTTTGCGAATCCCGAAGACACGTATCCGCAAACGTTAACAGGACAAGCTTCTGTGTACGCTTGGTGTCAATCTAAAACCCGTTATGACGCGCTGCATCAGCTTGGGTTCGCAGAAGACAATTTACTGTTCTCTGAACAATGGCCTGCCGATCATGAGGTCGAATTCGATCATGTGGTGATTTATCAACCCAAAGCCAAAGAACTATTGGATTATCTATTGGCTTCGGTATTGCCGCATGTAAAAGAAGGCGGACAAGTTTGGTTAGTGGGGGATAATAAAAGCGGCGTAAAATCCTCTATGAAGCGCCTAGAGCCGAGTTTAGACGAAGTGGGTAAGGTAGACAGTGCGAAGCATTGTTTGCTTTTCTCCGGCTACAAGCGTCGTCCAGCTAAGCCGTTTGTTTTTGCGGACTGGATTCGGTCTTGGACATTAACGGTTGCCGGTCAGGACATGACGTTGTGTAGCCTGCCAGGGGTATTTGGTCACGGCAAATTGGATAAGGGCACTGAGATACTGCTGAATCAATTGCAGCAGCATCGTTTCATGAGTGATGTTAGCCAAGCTCGATTGTTAGACTTTGGTTGTGGCGATGGCATTATTAGCTTGTGGTTACATGGTCACACCAAAGCCAAAGTAACTGCGTTAGACGACAGTGCTTTGGCGCTTAAGGCGACCGAGTTGACGTTTGCTGAAAATAACGCCAGTGAAGCGCTTACTTTGATTGCTTCCAATGGTCTTGCTAATGTGAAGGGACGTTTTAACTATGTGATTACTAATCCACCTTTTCACACGGGTGTGAGTACGGATTACAGTGTGGCTGAAAGCTTTTTCATTGGTGTCAAAAATCATTTGACGTTGAATGGTGAGTTGTTTGTGGTTGCCAATGATTTTTTACGTTACCCGCCTATTTTAGATGCCGCATTAGGCAGCCACACACGTTTATTTAGAGACAAAGGATTTGCGGTGTATCATGGCCGCCAAATGAAGAAAAAGTAACGCCGATAAACGGCCGATTAGATTGTATCCTGTTCAATAGTATTGATGGGTACAGTGGTGGCGGATACGACAATCAAACCATAAGCGCTATGTGGTGAGCTTATGATTGCTACAAGCTGAGCCCGTAATGCCAAGCCATCAGGAGATGGCTTGGCATTTTTTTCGAATCATGAAAGCCATCAGACCAATGGGTAGTGTGTGAAACAGTAAGATCACTAAGCCAAGATCTAAAAACAAAAAGAAAGGGCTGACTAATAAAGCACCGATGGCACTGGCGACCATTTTCATCAATGCGACGCCACTAAATAAGGTCAAATGTAAGCATTTAGACTCAAGTTGAACGGAAGAGGTTAAACTGACTTCCGCCCCACCTTCGCCAATCCCCGCCAAACATATAAAGACGATAGCCCAACTTAATAGGGACTGCTGAAACGTCAATATAAAGCCACAGGACATGATCAGGCAAGATAGACAGAAGCCATTTTCTAATGACACTAAAGGTTTGTATTTTAGATAAAATCCCGCCTGACTCGCCCCAATGAATTTTCCAATGCCCCATGTCGACATTAAGAGCCCCATCGCATAGCTAATATTCTGCGGCGTAAGGTGTTGTGATAACACCGGGAACCCCACTTGTTGGGCTGCACAAGCGAAACTACTGCCTGCTGAAATGGCAAACAACCAGCCAAGGGAAGGTGATTTAAAGGGGCGATTAAACAGCCTAGCAGGCTGAACTGTTTGAAGTTCTGGGACTGTACTATCATCCGATATTGGTTGAATGGTCGAGAGTATTAGCAGGCTGAGAGCAACGCAGCAATACAAGACGATATTAACCATAAAGACGCCTTGGTAACCCCCAATCGACACGAACAAACCGACACTCAATCCAGCAATGACAGATGCGATGGCGGACATGGCGGTCAGCCAAGAATTAGTACCGATGCGCTTCGCTTTTTCAATCCAAAGCGGGATCTGGCTGTTTAATGTGATCATAAAACATGCATTACAAAATCCCCCTATTAAAGCAATCCAAGGTAAAACGCTAACTTGGTGTTGTGAAGGTAGAAGCACTAACACCAAGAGCAGAATGAGTCGCATGGCGTTTAATAGGCTCAAGGTATGCTTGTGTGGCTGTCTTGAAAAAAAACTGACGAGACTTGCGAGGATTCCGCCAACAATGCTTGCGGCCATAAACAAGCTGAGCGCAAAGACGTTTTGGCTGATGAAAAAAACATAGCTGGACAATGAAATGAGATTCAACACCCCGGCAAAGTCGGATAACACGCGAGTGAAAGTAAGCCATATTGTGGCACGTTGAATAAAGGATTGGGTTGGCTGAGCTTGCTCTCGCTTGTTGTTCATTGTGCCTATCCTTTGGCTAAAAATTTGTCCAGATTGATCTATTTGGTTATACGCTGTTTAAGCCTCTCTTATCAAACAGTTTGATCAAAAAAAAGCGCCCTTTCGGACGCAAATACTCGGTGGGAGTTTAGTGCTAAGCCAAGCTATACCGCATGGCTAAATTCAATGCGTTGTTCTTCGACCGCATGACAGGCAATCAAATGATCGGTTTGATCTTCACGAAGGGCTGGTACTTCTTGCTGACAACGTTCATTCGCATGCTGACAACGACCATGAAAAGCACAGCCAGAAGGTGGGTTCAGTGGCGAAGGTAATTCGCCCTGTAATTTGATACGTTGTCGACGTTTGTCTGGAGACAATTGTGGCGTACTGGACAGTAGCGCTAACGTATATGGATGTTTAGGATTATTGAACAGCTCTTCTTTTGAACCTTGTTCAACGACCTTGCCTAGATACATTACCATCACGTTATCGGCAATGTGTTCAACCACAGATAAATCGTGGGAGATAAAGACATAGCTTAATCCCAGTTCCGTTTGCAGATCCATCATTAGGTTCAGCACTTGCGCTTGTACTGAAACATCCAGTGCGGAGACAGGTTCATCGGCGACAATGATGCTTGGATCCAACATCAGGCCGCGAGCAATGGCAATACGCTGACGTTGCCCGCCAGAAAACATGTGCGGATAACGATCATAATGTTCTGCTTTCAGACCTACTTTCGCCATGATACTAAGGGCTTTGGCCTTACGTTCAGCTTTGGAAAGCTGACGGTTAATCACTAACGGTTCTTCTAAAATGCTGCCAATTTTTTTACGCGGGTTGAGAGACCCGTAAGGGTTCTGGAAGATGATTTGAATCTTCTGTCGTAATGTCGCTTGAGCGGATTTACTGAGACTTAACAGGTCCTCTCCCAAATGTTCAAGGCGGCCTGACGTTGGTGTTTCTATCATGGTGAGCATGCGACCTAATGTCGATTTGCCACAACCAGACTCACCTACTATGGCAAGGGTTTTACCTTTTTCCAGTTTAAAACTGATGCCATCTACGGCTTTTACCACCGCATCAGGTTTGAAGACCCCTTGCTTAACATGATAATGCTGCTTCAGTTCGTGAGCGTCGAGAATTAAATGGTTACTACTCATGCAGCGGGTCTCCCTTCTGTATCTAACGGCGTATGGCATTTCACCTGACGATGAAGGTCGCCTTGGTTATCCGGTTCTACTTGACGACATTGTTCTGTGGCATAAGGACAGCGAGGGCTGAGCAAGCAACCGAGTGGTCTATCATATTGCCCCGGAACAACCCCAGGTAAAGCATCCAGTCGAGACTTGCCCGCCGCAGACTCAGGTAACGACGCCAGTAATGCTTGTGTGTAAGGGTGTTTCGGTGTTGAGAAAACTTCTGCCGCGGGACCTGATTCGACGATTTGACCGGCGTACATCACAATCACACGGTCAGCCACTTCGGCTACCAACGCCAGATCATGGGTGATTAAGACCAAGCCCATTTTTTGTTTACGCTGTAACTCGATTAACAGGTCGATGATTTGAGCCTGAATGGTCACGTCTAATGCGGTGGTGGGTTCATCAGCAATTAATAACTTGGGGTTACAAGCAATCGCAATGGCGATCATCACCCGCTGACTCATTCCGCCGGATAGCTGGTGGGGATAATTGTCCAAACGAGACTCAGGGGCGGGTATCCCCACTTGAGTCAGCAGTTCAATGGCTCGTATCTTAAGCTCTTTTTTGCTGCCACCTTGGTGGGTTTTCAATGCTTCTATGATTTGATAACCCACTGTAAAACATGGGTTTAAGCTGGTCATTGGGTCTTGGAAAATCATCGCAATGTCTGAGCCGGTGAGCTTACGACGTTGCTTTTCAGGCATGGCCTGTAAATCTTGTCCGTTGAAAGACAGGCGTTCTGCGCTGACTTTGCCTGGGTAATCGATCAGTCCCATGATGGAAAGAGAGCTAACACTTTTTCCAGAACCGGATTCACCCACGATGCCGAGTACGTCGCCTTCTTCAACTTGATAGCTGATGTTATCAACGGCTTGGAACGAGCCAAATTGGACGCTTAAATTGTTGAGTTCTAATAATGACATTTGGCCTCTCCTATTGCTTTAACTTAGGGTCAAGGGCGTCACGTAAGCCGTCGCCCATTAAGTTAAACGCCAGAACGGTAATGAGGATCATCAAACCAGGAAAGGTCACGACCCACCAAGCACGCTGTACAAATTGCAGTGCATCGGACAGCATTGAGCCCCACTCAGGGGTTGGCGGTTGAGCGCCTAATCCTAGGAAACCCAAGGCTGCCATATCGAGAATGGCAGTGGAAAAACCCAATGTCGCTTGAACGATAAGGGGTGCCAAACAGTTTGGCAGAATACAAACAAACATCAGTCTAAGTGGCCCCGCCCCGATGACTCGTGAGGACGTAACATAGTCTTTTGACATTTCTGCCATGGTCGCGGCTCGAGTCAAACGAACATAATGCGGCAACGAGACAATGGAGATGGCCAATGCGGCATTGACGATGCTTGGCCCTAAGATGGCGACAATCGCAATCGCCAGCAGCAAGCTTGGCATGGCCAACATGATGTCGACAATGCGCATGATCATGGTGTCGATCATACCTTTGAAATAGCCAGCAATTAGCCCGAGTAATATCCCCATGATGAGTGATGCGGTCACGGCGACGATCCCTACTGAGATAGACAAACGAGAGCCGTGAATTAAACGAGACAGAATGTCTCGACCCACATCATCTGTTCCCAAAATAAAGGACCAGTTACCACCTTGTAACCATGCTGGCGGTAGAAGGAGTGCATCGCGATACTGTTGTGACGGAGAATGTGGTGCGACAAAATCGGCAAAAATGGCCATAAAACAAATCAGCACAATAAAGCTCAGGCCCGCCACAGCCCCTTTATTGGTACGGAAATAATGCCAAAACTCTTGCAGTGGTGTTTTTGGTATTGGCGCAGTAATGGTTTGAGAAGACATAAATCGGCGCCCTTTTATTTACTGTGTCTAATACGTGGATTAACAATGCCATAGGCAATGTCGACTAATAAATTCACTGTGATGATGATACAGGCCACAATTAAGATGCCACCTTGCACCACGGGGTAATCTCGACGTCCGATGGACTCAATCAGCCATTTTCCGATGCCTGGCCAAGCAAATACGGTCTCGGTGAGGATGGCGCCGGACAACAAAATACCAACTTGCAGACCAATCACCGTGATCACAGGGATCAGCGCATTACGTAAAGCGTGAATAATGATGACGCGCCAGGGAGCAATGCCTTTGGCTCGAGCTGTGCGGATGTAATCTTCGCTCAATACTTCCAACATGGAAGAGCGTGTCATACGGGCGATCACCGCCATGGGAATGGTCCCTAGTACAATGCTGGGCAGAATTAAGTGCGAGACAGCGGAACGGAATGCCCCAACTTCATCGGAAAGTAACGCATCGATGAGCATAAATCCGGTCACATCATCGATCCAATAGACCACATCAATTCGTCCAGATACGGGAGTCCAGCCTAAGGTTACGGAAAAGACCAACATCAGCAGCAAAGCCCACCAGAAGATAGGCATGGAATAACCCGTTAGAGAAAAGGTCATAACAGAATGGTCTAATACCGTGCCTCGTTTCACCGCGGCAAAGATACCGGCAGGTAGACCCACTAAAATTGCGAAGATGGCGGCACAAAACGCCAACTCAATGGTGGCCGGAAAGAGGGTTAGAAACTCTTTCATGACCGGCTCTTTGGTGATTAAGGAGTTGCCTAGGTCGCCTTGCAATACACCACTAACATAGCGGAAATATTGGACATATAAAGGCTGATCAAAGCCTAGTTGAGCGCTTAACTCGGCATGTCGCTCTGCACTGACACCGCGTTCTCCTGCCATGACTTCAATAGGGTCACCAGGGATGAGACGGATCAGCGTGAAAGTCAGTAAGGTGATGCCGATAAAGGTTGGCACGACCAGACTTAAACGACGAAAAATAAACTGGAACATAATAGGACAGGCTCTCTCGGGGTACGAATTGATCGAGGACTCACTCGTTCAACAGAATGCCTACTTGCTGACTTTCTCTCATCAACAAGCAGGCATTATTTGTCCGAACTAGGACAATTTATTTGCTTACGTTATAGAAGTAATGACCACCTAGAGGGTCGATTTTATACCCTTTAACGTCTTTGCTGATTGGCTCATAGACAACAGAGTGTGCCACCGTGATCCAAGGCGCTTCGCGCTTGAAGACCACTTGAGCTTGCTCGTAATCCTTAGTACGTTCAGCTTTGTCAGAGGTTTGCTTCGCCGCTAGTAATAGGTCGTTGAACTCTTCGTTACACCATTGCGCACGGTTTGAACCACCGACGCCATCACAACCTAGCAAAACGTATAGGAAGTTATCTGGGTCACCGTTGTCACCAGTCCAACCTAGTAATACCGTGTCGTGCTCACCTTTCTTAGAACGGTTTAGGTATTCACCCCATTCGTAAGAAACGATTTCTGCTTTCACACCGACTTTAGACCAGTCTTCTTGCATGATTTCAGCCATACGACGGGCATTTGGATTGTATGGACGTTGTACTGGCATAGCCCAGATGTTGGTTGAGAAACCATCAGGATAACCCGCTTCGGCTAATAGTTTTTTCGCTTTCACAGGATCGTATGGGTAATCCACAATGTTGTTATTGTAAGACCACATAGTGGGTGGAATTGGGTTTTTCGCCGCTTTACCTGCGCCTTGGAAAACCGCATCAATGATGGCGCTCTTGTCCGTTGCTAAGTTAAGGGCTTGGCGAACTCGAATGTCATCAAACGGTTTCTTCTGAGTGTTGAACGCAAGATAACCAACGTTCAGACCTTCTTGACTCATTAGATTGATGTTTGGATCCTGATCCATTTGCTCAAGATCAGCAGGATTCGGGTACGGCATCACATCACATTCACCGGCTTTTAATTTCGCGTAGCGAACAGAAGCATCAGGTGTGATAGAGAAGACTAAGCGATCCACTTTGGCTTTGCCTTTCCAGTAATCTTTAAAGGCGGTGTAGCGAATCAAAGAGTCTTTCTGGTATTGAACTTTTTGGAATGGACCGGTCGCAACTGGGTTGATATCAAGCTGCTCAGGTGTGCCTTTCTTCATTAGATAATCAGCTTGTTCTTTCGAGAAGATAGACGCAAAGTCCATCGCCAAGTTGGCAATGAAAGGCGCTTCTGGCTGATTTAGAACAAATTTCACCGTGTAGTCATCTACTTTCACGATGTCTTTGATTAGGTCACCCATACCCATACCGTTGAAGTATTCGTATGAACCACCGGAAACAGTGTGATAAGGGTTGTTTTTGTTCCACTGACGGTCAAATGTGAAGACGACATCGTCTGCATTAAAGTCACGTGTTGGTTTGAACGATTTAGAAGAATGGAACTTCACACCCTTACGCAAATGGAAAGTGTACTCAAGGCCATCGGCAGAAACATCGTAGCTGGTCGCCAAGCCTGGCTCAGTTTCAGTGGTGCCAAGTTTGAATTCCATCAAACGGTTGAACATGTTTTTAGATGTTGCATCAAACGTCGTACCAGACGTGTAAAAAGCTGGGTTAAAGCCTTCAGGACTGCCTTCTGAGCAGTAAACCAAAGTAGTCGCCGCATGAGCTGTAGTACTAATGGCACCGGCGGTCATCAGCGCGAGCGTTAGTTTTGCTAGCCCTTTTTTCATTTGAACTCTCCATTAACATAATTATATTCGTGCTAAGCACGTGGGAAGTCGATATTCGTTACTTTTGTGATCAGGTGGGAAAGAGCCTTCTTATTGATAAAACAAGCCCCATTCAAACTCCAAGTTTAAATGGGGCTGTTCTGCCTCATCCTTGAGCCCCCTTTAGCCATATGACAGATCCGATGAACAGACTGTCAAAACAGCGTTATTGAAGAGTACTGAAGCAATCAGCAATGACCAATCGAAATAACGATATGTCCTATACGTCTAATGAATAGAGATTTTCGATAACGAAGGTAAAGGCTTGTTATATCTGGCTTGAAGCTCGAAAAGGCAAAAACTGAATGAGGCAAAAAAGTGCAAATTCATTTTCTCAGTTTAGAAAAGTGATGGGTTCAGGGAGGAAAAAGGTGTGTAAAGAGACAGGGATTAGTGCGCTTTGCCAGAGAGGCATGACCTCTCTGGCTCAAAAAACATTAGGTTGTTTGGTCAAGTGCTTTGATTAAAACGGACGTGTCTTGGCGGCCATGGCCTGCGTTGATCAGTTGCTGATATTTGTCGTCGACTTCTTGAGTCAGCGGTAAATTCAGCCCCATTTTTTCCGCTTGCGCTAAACAAAGACCAAGGTCCTTATGCATCCACTCAATGGCAAAACCAAAATCAAATTCATCCTTGGCCATGGTCTCTCCGCGATTTTCTAATTGCCAAGAGCCCGCCGCGCCGTGTTTGAGGGTATCGACTAAGGTTGGGATGTCCAAGCCTGCTTGCTGGGCAAAGCGAATGCCTTCAGAAAGTCCTGATAAAACACCTGCAATGAGAATTTGATTCACCATCTTGGCCACTTGGCCTTGACCCACATCCCCCATGAGGCTGGTGGCTTTGGCATAACAGTCTAATACAGGCTTGGCTTTTTCGAGGTGAGCGAGTTCGCCCCCAATCATCACCGTTAATACCCCATTCTCGGCGCCAGCTTGACCACCAGACACTGGTGCGTCCATAAAGTCATAACCTTTTTTATTGGCGGCATGCAGTAAGGTTTTTGCGACTTCAGCGGAAGCGGTCGTATGATCAATGAATAAGGTGCCAGGTTTGGCGCATTGGAAAGCACCATTCTGACCTAAGTAAACCTCTTTGAGGTCCTCGTCGTTGCCCACACAGGTGAGCACAATGTCAGCATCTTGTGCGGCTTCTGCCGGGGTGTCTACGTATGATCCGACAAAGTGATCACACCATAATTGTGCTTTTTCGACTGAGCGGTTGTAAACCACAACAGAATGACCTGCTTTACTTAAATGTCCGGCCATTGGGAACCCCATGGTACCGAGTCCGATAAAGCTAACCTTCATATTATGCGTCCTTTTTCTCTCAAGTGTGCTTTGTATCATACGTCGATCATTCTAAAAATTGAGGTACAAAATGCATTAAATTCCGACATACAGTTGGTTTTTCAGGGGGAACCCGGTTTATTTGAAGCAGAGAATTGGCACACAGCATCTTGTGGATAACTTTGTGAACGAAATGCAAGCATGGCCGATTATTTCATCTAAATCGAAAAAAGGCCGGATAATCGTGCATATTTCGTACAATTTTTCACTTTTCATAACAACCATTATTAGGACTGTGTTTTTGTCAAGATCTAACACCCCATTAATTTCTGCCAATTTTTAGATTCACTTTGAAGAAAAAAACGAGAGAGCGTCTATCTGATGTCTATCAATTATCAAATAAACGCTATAAATTCCTATAAAAACAGTATGTTATATTTAAATTTTGTCTTTTATTAATTCAAAAATGGCGTTGGCAAGTTGCTCATTTCCTTGAGTATCTAGGTGGACACCATCGATATCGCTGGGTTGCAACACGCCTGCGGAATTTAGGAAGAGGCATTGATTCTGTGAGGTAATATCTTGGTAATGTTGATGAAAATATTGGGATTTTTCAGTGGCGCCGCTGAAACTTTCAGACATCGCGCCTTTTGGGGATAAAATATTTGGTGGGGCAATGATCAACAGACTTGGGCTCGGGAATCCGTGGTCACTTGGTATTCTTGACTTCGCGATCAGCTTTTCCACGCCTTTTGCCGCTTCGTAAGCTCCAACATTGAAGTGGCGCTTTAAGTCATTGGTGCCCAGCATGATGATAAGAAGGTCGACAGGCCCGAAGGTTTCCAATGCGGCTTGTAGATAGGCTAAGCCGTTGCGTCCTTCTAAAAAAGGGTCGTTCCAAATGGTGGTTCGCCCAGGCAAGCCAAAATTAATGACTTGGTGCTGAGAGCCTAGTAAGCCATTTAGTTTGGATGGCCAGCGCAGATGTTTAGGATAGCGACCGCCGTTTGGTACGCTGCCCCAAGTGAGAGAATCGCCGTAACAGAGTATGGTTGCCATAATACGCTCCTTGCTCTTATTCTTAGTAGATTAAAGTGTAGCCAACCACCGTGGGTTAGGAAACGACATTGATCAATAAACAGACAATTTCCTTTTTGTTAGGTGCGCTTGGATGAACAATAAAACCAATAATTCTTTTGAGGCGGACATGACCAGCACACTTATTGATTCGGAAGCACAACTTAACTCGGCTTTCGCTCGTTTGAAATCATTGACTCGAACCAAACCGTATCCTTCTGAAGAGGCTAGACGGCAGTTATTGTTGAGTCTAAAAACAACCCTATTAGAGTATGAAGTCCCCTTGTTGGATGCGTTACAGCAAGACTTCGGCTGTCGCGCCCATGCTGAATCGCGTTTGATTGAGTTAGTGCCGCTATTGGGTGAAATCAAACACACCTTAAAGCATTTACACAAATGGATGAAGCCGAGTCGACGATCTTTGCATATGACCAGTTGGCCAGCCAGTGGCAAGGTGTTTTATCAACCTAAAGGGTTAGTGGGTGTGATCGCGCCTTGGAATTACCCTGTTTTGCTGTCTCTGGGGCCCATCGTTGGTGCCATCGCGGCAGGTAACCGAGTGATGTTGAAGGTGTCGGAGTTTTGTCCGGCGACTAATAAAGTATTACGCCAAATTTTACAAACCGCTTGCGGTGATGAGTGGGCTGAAGTGATAGAAGGTGAAGCGGACATTGCCAATCAATTTAGTCAATTGGCATTCGATCATTTGCTGTTTACGGGCTCGACCAACGTTGGCCGTATTGTGATGAAAAATGCCGCTCAGCACCTCACCCCTGTCACATTGGAATTGGGGGGCAAGTCACCTCTCTTGATCACGCCATCGGCGGACTTAGCGGATACCGCGAAAAAGTTGGTCTTTGCTAAGCTTATTAATGCAGGGCAAACCTGTGTGGCTCCGGATTACGTGTTGTGCCATGAGTCTCAAAAAGCCGAGCTGATTGAACACCTTAAAAAGGTATTAGCAGATCAATATCCGCAAGGCATTGCCAGCCCAGACTACACCAGCATCATTAATGACCGACAGCTCTCGCGTTTGCAAGGCTACCTAGAAGAAGCGCAAGCATCTGGTGTCCAATGTGACAACCTTTTACCACAAGGACCAGATACCTTAGAAGGAAAGCTCGCGTTGCATGTTCTGCATGAGGCTGAGGAAAAACTCGCGGTGATGCAGGATGAAATTTTTGGGCCGATCTTGCCGATACAAACTTACCAGACCATAGACGAAGGCTTTCAATACATCCAACAACGCCCTCGTCCTTTGGCCATGTATTTATTTACACAGCATAAAGAAGACGAACAACGTTGTGAGCAAAGCATCGCCAGCGGTGGGTTGGTGATCAACCATGCTTTGATTCACGTGGCTCAATCTGATTTGCCTTTTGGTGGCGTGGGAGACTCCGGCATGGGGGCCTATCATGCCGAAGAAGGCTTTCGAACCTTTTCACATAATAAAGCGGTTTTGCGTAAGTCTGGTGTGAATTTGGTCGCCCTGATTGCGCCTCCTTACGATCGATGGGTGCATCGCATTGTGGCGAAATTCTGGCCGCATTTGTGACACGCAAATGCGTGTTTAAAAAGCCCCACGCACTTAAACGTCAGTGCTTGGGGCTTGGTCTAGATTCCGGTCAAATACCTTCTGTGCAATGTCTACAAACATGGCATGTGCTGGTCAATACAATACCTCGACACCTTGATAGGTCAGGGTACTTAATAGCGCGGGAGCAGGTTGTTGGTCGGTAATGACACAATCATAGTCGCTCATCTTTCCCCATAAACAACGAGATTCAGTATCAAATTTTGTGCTGTCGATCACCAAAATACGATAATGACAATGTTCTACCAAGGCTTCTCTGGCCATGACTTCTTCGTCGGTGAAATCAAACAAATGTCCTTGTTTATTGGTTGCCGCGACGGAAAAAATACCAATGTCGGCGCGATAACGTTGGAAAAAACGCATGGCATCACCGCCAATGACATCTTGGTCACGCATCCGTACTCGACCGCCCGAAATCGTCAGCTCGCAATCTGGGTGTTCACATAAATTGCGCGCGGCATGTAAGTTGGTCGTCATCACTTGTAGGCCTTGAAATGACGTCAGCTGACTCGCCACTTCCGCGACACTTGAACCACTGCCGAGAAAGATCGATTGATAATCCGCAATCTTGCTCACACACAGGTCGGCAATGTGTTTTTTACCTGCGGCATGACGAATCCGCCGTTGGTCAAAACTGATATTTTCACGATGTGGAAATGGAATTACTTCACCGTGGCTGCGCAGTATTAGCCCTTTTTCCGCTAATAATCGAATGTCTGAACGAATGGTTTGCACTGAAACCGAAAACTGGTCTGCGACGGCTTGTAACGTCTGTCTTCCTTGTAAATTTACCCATTGGACAATTTCATGATGTCGCTTATTCATAGGGTTGAGTCCTTTTAATATGTTTTTCACGTGGCTTTTCGAAACGAAAGAAGGTCGCCATTAAACGAAAATTTTTTGTCACTATAGTGTCAAATTGTGTCGGTATTGTTGCAGCTCACTTATCAAAAAGAGAGTTTCCCAATGACCGTTAAGAAGACTTTATTGATATGCGCAGCGGCACTTGCTTTTCCTCTTTCTGCGCAAGCTCAAGAGACGTTGACCCTGTATACCAGTCAGCCAAACAAAGATGCGCAAATGACAGTGGACGCTTTTGAAGCGGCCAATCCAGACATCAAAGTAGAATGGGTTCGTGACGGCACCACAAAGTTGATGACTAAGTTGCGCGCTGAATTGTCTTCTGGTGTGGTGAAACCTGATGTGCTGTTAATTGCCGACAGCGTGACCATGGAATCCATGGTGTCGGACGGTTATTTAGAATCCTACTTAAGTCCTAACCGCAGACAATACGAAGACAGTTTGTACAGCGATAAGGGTTATTACTACGGTACAAAATTGATCACGACGGGCATTGTTCGTCATCAAAAAGCACCACAACATCCAACGGATTGGTCGGATCTGGTGAAGCCGGAATATAAAAACCAAGTGGCCATGCCTAGCCCTTTGTATTCTGGCGCGGCACTGATTCACCTTGCGACCTTAACGGATGATAAAACGCTAGGCTGGAATTACTACGAGCAATTGCACGCGAATCAAGTGAAAGCCCAAGGCGGCAACGGTGGTGTATTGAAAGCCGTTGCGTCAGGCACAAAACCGTATGGCGTGATTGTGGATTTCTTAGCCATTCGTGAAGCCGCGAAAGGCTCGCCGATCGAATTTATTTTCCCTAAAACGGGCGTAAGCATGGTGACGGAACCGGTTGCCATTATGAAAGGCGCGAAAAACAAAGCGGCCGCGAAACGTTTTGTGGATTTTCTGTTGTCCAAAGACGGTCAGCAGTTGGTATTAGAGCAAGGGTATTTACCTGCGCGTGGTGATATCGGCGTCCCAGCGGGTTTTCCTAAGCGTGACGCGATTCGTTTGATGCCATTTGATGCGGCGAAGACGCTAGAAAACAATGAAGTGAATAAAGCTCGCTTTAGCAAGATCTTTGAAGGTTAAGCAAGATGACGCCTTCTTTGTTAAAAGCACGAGTAATGGATGGATTGACGATGGACAGCCAGCTTCGCTGGTTGTCCATCGGACTCTTCATTTTGATTGCGACCTTGAGCCTTGTGCCGAGTTTGCGGTTGCTGGTGGAAGCGCTAAGTCATGTTACCTTTTCGGCGTCATCGCCCTTGGCGGAAGTATTACGCAGTGAGCGTACTTGGATTGCCTTAAAAAACAGCTTTTATACGTCTGGTTTAGGCACCTTGATTGCCGTGATTCTAGGCGGCGGATTTGGCTTTATTGTTACTTTGACGAACATTCGTGGTCGCGCCATTTGGGTGTTCTGCTTTATGTTGCCGATGATGATTCCACCTCAAGTCACAGCATTGAGCTGGCTACAACTGTTTGGTCCGGCGAGCCCTATTTTAAACACCTTGGGCATTGCACCTGCGTTGGGTAGCCCACAGCCGATGTATTCTGCAGAAGGCATTGCCTTGTTGTTGGGTATTCAAAGTGCGCCCTTGGTGTATCTTGCGCTTCGAACGCAACTTATTGCATTACCACAAGATTTATTGGAAGCCGCACAGCTAGCGAAAGCATCTCAGTGTCGAGTTTGGTTCGACATCATTGTGCCGTTATGTCGCAGTGCGATTATCGCGGGCGCCGCGTTGGCGTTTGTTTCCTCTCTGGGTAATTTCGGTATTCCTGCAATGCTGGGTATCCCCGCCGGTTACATTGTTTTGCCTACCTTAATTTATCAGCAAATGGCGGGATTCGGTAACGATATGCTGAGCCAAGTGGCTGGGCTGTCGATGATCATCGCTTTGTTGGTGTTGGCAGGCATGTTGTTACAGCAATGGTTACAGCAACGTAGTCGTTATGCCTTATTGGGGCACACGGCTCAGTCGATTTCATTTCGATTACAGCACTGGCGTTTGCCATTAGAAGTGCTGTTGGCCTTAGTGCTTTGCTTTATTTTGGTGGCGCCTTTGTTTGCTTTGGTGGTGAGTTCGTTGGTGCCTGCTTTGGGGATGTCGCTGACGTCCGACACCATTACCTTGTCTGCGTTTTACGAGATGATCAGTCGCCAAGGCGTGACGTCACGAGCGTTTGAGAACAGTGTTTTCTTGGCCTTTTCTTGTGCCTTGGTTCTCATGTTGGTGTCCTTGCCTTTGGGCTATTTGTTGATGCGTTTGCCAATGCGTACCAGAGCCGTGATTGCCAGTTTGATCGAAGTGCCTTACGCCATCCCAGGTATTGTCTTGGCGATTGCCTTTATTTTGCTGTTTGCCAAACCCTTGCCCTTTATCCAAGTGAGCCTGTACGGCACCTTGGGCATTATCTTTTTGGCGTACCTTTCGTGTTTTTTGAGCGTGTGCTTGAAGCCAGTATTAAGCGCCATGTCCCAGTTAGATCCTGCGTTAGAAGAAGCTGCGCAACTGGCGGGCGCAAGGCCGCTGAAACGCTTAGTCGATATTATTCTGCCGCTCACGGCTCCCGCCTTTTTCGCGGGTGGGTTATTGGTGTTTCTCATCTCGATTAATGAACTGACGGTGTCGGCGTTGCTGTGGAGTGCGGGCAATGAAACCCTCGGCGTATTGATTTTTAACCTCGATGAAAGTGGCGACAGTGTACTGGCTTCTGCCATTGCCGTGCTGGTGGTGTTGCTGGTTGCAGGGTTGATGAGCCTATTGAGCTTGTTCGCTTCCCGTCTGCCGAAAGGAGTGATTCCATGGCACGATTAATATTAGACAATTTACATAAATCTTTTCATGGTGATCCTGTTGTTAAAGGCTTGAGTTTGACCATTGAACCGGGCGAATTTGTCGCGTTGCTTGGCCCGAGTGGCTGTGGTAAATCGACTATTTTAAGAATGTTAGCGGGATTTGAAGCGGTTTCTGACGGACAAATCCTTCACGGAAGCGAGTGTCTTTCTAGTACGAGACAGCATGTTCCGACGGAAGACAGAAACTTCGGCATGGTTTTTCAATCTTACGCGCTGTGGCCGCACATGAGCGTCAAAGACAATGTCGGTTATCCGCTTAAGGTGCAGAAGATCCCTGCCGCCGAGCGCAATCGACGCATCCAAGAAGCGTTAGAGATCGTTCAGCTTGAAGACTATGCCGATCGATTGCCAGCACAGCTCAGCGGCGGACAACGTCAGCGCGTGGCATTGGCGCGAAGTTTGGTGACCGAACCGGACGTGGTGTTGTTCGACGAGCCATTGGCGAACTTAGATCGTCATTTACGCGCCACTATGGAAGAAACCTTCCGCGCGTTTCATAAGCGTACGGGGGCGACCATCGTTTATGTGACTCACGATCAATCCGAAGCCATGTCGTTGGCAGATCACATTGCGGTATTAAACAAAGGCCAACTTGTGCAATGGGGAACGCCACAGGAATTGTACGCCACGCCGAAGAACACTTGGTTGGCGAACTTTATCGGTCGAGGTTCTGTGTTAAGTGTAGAAGCGATTGCACCTCAGCAATACCTTAATAGCGCCGATTTACATCGTTTGATTGATGGCTATTCGCCACAAACAGTCTCCAGCAAGGTGTTGGTTCGACCACAAGATATTGCGTTTGTTGATGCAAGTGCCGATGTTGCGAATTCCAAATCGCTCGCCGTGACCGTTCGTAACTGTATTTTCCGGGGTGAGCGTTATGACATCGAGTTAAGGCTAAACGATGGTCAGGCGTTATTGGCTTACAGCGATGTGCCGATGACGCTTGATAGCCAGCATCATGTGCGTCTAGGGCAGGCTTGGTCGCTTGAGAGTGAATCATGAAGGTTTGCGTAGATATTCTCAGTGGTGCTGGTCGAAAAACCGCTGCGGCGATTTTGGTCACTTATCAAGCATCCCCTCATGCTCGAACACTGCGATTTTTACTGGATGCTGGAGGCGCGTTAGAAGCAGACGAAGCCAAAGGTTGGACGCAACCCGATGACTTAGATGCCATATTTATTTCCCACGATCATCAAGATCACATGGGCGGATTAGATGACGTAGACAGTAAGGTGCCAGTGTATGCGACCTTGTTGGTGCAGAAACAGCTACCGAGTCATCTGAATCTACAGACCTTGCCGGTGTGCGGCACGACCTTGGTCGAAGGCATTGAAGTCACCACAGGCTCCGCAGGGCATTCGTTTGGCGGCATTTGGCTACATCTCAACATTGGGAAGGGGGTGTTCTACAGCGGCGATTTTAGTCTGGAATCTACCTTGTATCCTTTCACTATGCCGCCAAAAGCCAGCATTGCCTTGCTCGATGCGTCCTATGGTTTATACGACAATTCATTAGAGCAATGCAAAAGTGCCTTGGTGAATTTCCTTAGTGATGAAAGAGCGTTGTTGATGCCAGTTCCACAAAGCGGTCGCGCCTTAGAAATTGCCTGTTGGCTGACGTCATTTGGTTTCGACGATTGGACATTAGGCGAAGATTGTTTGACGCCAGAGTCGGCTTTGGCCGCACCCATAGAAGGTATTTGTACCGAGGTCCGACCTATCTTAGAACGTATTAAGAGCCAGCCGTTTAACCCAAATGCCAAGGTGGTGTTATGCGGTGACCCTGATTGCATGAGCGGGGAGGCGGCAGTATTACTACAGCAGCCCGAGCGTTATTTGCCGGTTTATACCGGCCATCTACCAGAGCATGCTCGCCAAGCGATCAGTGAAGACCGGGCCCACTTTGAACGTTGGAATGTGCATCCGCGTAAACGAGATTTAAAGCGCCTTGTTGATCATCTTGAGTGCGATGTGTGTTCACCCCTCTTTCACCAGATGAAAGACCTAAATGAATGGCGACAGGTTCTTGGCCCAAGCGTTACTGCAGATTCTTATATTGAGTTAGAGTGTATAGAGTTAGATTATGACCTTACTTTTTAAACCTTTTGTCTTTGCTCGTCATGCGCAAAGCGAGTTCAACGCCGCGTTTCGTATTGGTGGATTTACGGATAGTCCACTGAGTGCAACCGGTATTCAACAAGCCCAACAAGCGGCGCCGATACTGAGTGTTATTGAGTGGAGCGCGGTGATTACCAGCACACTACAACGTACTCAACAAACCGCATCTTACGCGGTGCCCAATCAAGTCATCCACCCTTACGAACAACTTAAAGAGCGCAACTGGGGGGATTTAGAAGGTTGTCCGATTGAGCAGCAATTAGCCTATGAAATTACGCCGCCCAATGGTGAATCTTGGCAGGACTTTGAAGCCCGCGTTATCAGCACGCTAAACACGATTTTAAGTGAACATGATTGGCCGTTAATCATTGCGCATTCGGGTGTGTATCGTGTGTTGAACAATGTGATTAATGGCACACCGTATTGCCCCAGAATTGGCAATGTGACTCCGATTTCTTTCATTCCCAGCCAAGATGAAAACGGCTGGACTATCACCCCTTTTAAAGGAAGATTTTTATGACTCCAAACGCCGTTATTGTTGATTTAGATGGCACCCTTGCTGAATTTGATCACACTCAAGTTGCCCATTGGGTATTGGGCGCTGAAAAACATTGGGACCCGTTTTTTGAGCACATGAAACATGCGCCAGTGATTGAAAATGTGCTGCGATTGGTGACTATTCTTAAGCAACAGGGTCAGCATATTTTGATTTGCAGTGGTCGTCCTGAGTCCCACAAACAGCACTCACTTGAATGGATTCAAAAACACCAGATTCCGTGCGATGGCATGTATTTACGTCCCGAAGGTGCCGATGCCATACCAGACGAAGACGTGAAAAAAGCGTTGTTAGAGCAGATTCATGCGGATGGTTTTTCCCCTTGGTTGGTATTGGATGACCGCGACGCTGTGGTGCAGGGGTGGCGTAATTTGGGACTGACGTGTTTACAGTGTGCACCGGGGGATTTTTAACGAGAACGAAGAGCCAAGGAACATGGAATAAATAGCAGATTTTATCCTCATGGCTAGCCTTGTTATCTAGCTCGCGCTAGCATGTGGCAAATTTTGTTGGGAGTAATGCAATGTTTCAACTGGTTTTGCTGAGTCAGAAACAGCAAGTGGATGTCGCAAACTTGTCATTGAATGCTGAATTGATGGGATTGCCTAAAGAGATTCCAGTACAGGTAGAACAAACCTGTTTAGTCGGTGGTAAACAAGCGGGTTCGCGGGTGATTCAACTCACAGTGGGCGATACGGTGGTACGGGTTGTGCCGACTCGTGGTATGGCAATTTTAGAGGCCTCTCGCAACGGCGTACGCTTTGGTTGGGATTCCCCAGTGAAAGAAGTGGTGCACCCGAGTTTTATTAATCAAGAAGCGTCTGGCGGCATTGGTTGGTTAGATGGGTTTAATGAAATGCTGGTACGCTGTGGCTACCAATGGGCTGGGCATCCAGGCCAAGATGGTGATGAATTCCTCACTTTGCATGGGCGTATTCAAAACACTCCCGCCGATGAGGTGATTCTAGAAGTAGAGCAAGTACCACCGTATCGAGTGACGTTGCGTGGTCGAGTCGATGAAAAACGTTTCAAGTTCACTAATTTTGAATTGCACACGGTCTTATCATTAACACCAGACGAACCTTATTTATTGGTTGAAGATACTTTGACCAACAAAGGTAGTTATCCTCGTGAATACCAAGCGATTTATCATAATAATTTTGCCCAACCCATTTTAGAAGAAGGCGCGCGTTTGCATGTGCCAGTGGCTGAGTTATCGCCTTTTAATGACTATGCAGCAAGTGGTTTAAAAGATTGGTCAGAGATGCCAGCCCCGACGGCAGACTTTGATGAAATGGTGTTCAACATTCGTCCTCTCAGTGACGCGGATGGCTTGTCGTATGCTCTGATGCAAAATGCCCAAGGGAATCAAGCGATTGAGGTGTGTTATTCAACCGATACCTTACCGGTATTAACAGTCTGGAAAAATACCGATACGTTAGAGCAAGGTTATGTGGTGGGGATTGAACCCGGAACCAGTTTTGCCTACAACCGTGCTTACCAGCGACCACTTGGTTTAGTGCCGACCATCGAGGCCGGAGAATCAAAACAATTTATTGTTCGTTTTGGTTTATTCACAGATGAACAAGAAGTCGCTGAGAGTCGTTTACGCATTGAGGAACTGCAGGCTCAAACGTCTCCTCAAATCTCGTCTAAGCCGGTTGTGGTGTTGGATTAGATTGTTCTTTCAGGAAGCGGGTCCAATCTCCCGCTTCCATGTAGGGCGCATTGCCTAATGTTTGATTATAAATGTATATCCAGCCTTTACCGTAAGGAGTGAAAATCCGTTTACGAGTGTGAATAGATTGGCTTAATGCGCTTTCATCGAAGTCCTGTAATTGGTCTAATTCGGCCAATAACTCATCGCTTACTTGATACCACTCCACGCGGATGCGCCCGCTTTCGTCTAGAGTGGGGACAATGGCAGGGAAGTCCCCGAGATTGTGCATACGAAAGCCTGTAAGCCAACCCAAACCAATGCGTTTACAGTCGGCAATTAAGCCATGATCAGACAAGCCTTCGCGAAGGGTTCCATATACGGCAACGATGTGTGTAGACATGGTTGAATTCCATCTTTAGCTGTAAAAGCGCACAAAATGGCCTTATTACAGAGGAAATTCAAGCCACTGGAAACAGCTTTGCTGAAAAATTACCTTGCTATGACGCATCCTTGAAAAGGGGGCGGAAAACCTTGCAGTGAGATACAAAAGGTAACTTAAGCGTGTGTCTTCTCGTGTTCAAGTAACCATTTTTTCCGTTCTAAACCACCGGCATAACCCACCAAACTGCCATCCTTGCCAATGACCCTATGGCAAGGGATAACAATGGCAATGCGATTCATGCCATTGGCTCTAGCAACCGCTCGAACGGCCTTGGGATTATTCAGCTTAATGGCCTGTTCTTGGTAACTGGCTGTTTGACCATATGGGATAGTCTGCAGCACTTGCCACACTTGGTTTTGAAATTCGGTGCCGGGGCTATGCAAAGGCACCGTAAAGTGCTGGCGTTGGCCCGCAAAATATTCCTCTAGTTCCGTTTTCAATTGGACGATGTGCTGATTCTCACCATTGATGATGGTGGTTTTGAGACGCCGTTGTAAGTCTTCAAATTCCGTTTCTAACATACGGCGATCAACGAACTCCAGAAGGCAAATTCCTTGGTCAGTGGCACAGACGAACATAGGACCAATAGGGGTGGTAAGTCGGTCAATTAAAATCACAGATTGCTCCCGGTTCAGTGTGGGGGAATGACCCAACAGTTTTTTATAGGTGTAGCCAAAGCCACTCAAGGAATCATAACCTGAATCTAACGCGGCATGCGTCGCCGTCTTGCCACTTTTTAGTTCATGGTAAGCGAAGTTGATCCGATACATGCGCTGAAAAGCTTGGAATGTCATTCCATAATGCTGATTAAACCAGCGGCGGACAAAAATCGGCCGAATCCCTGCTTCTCGTAATTGTTGATCGGTAATCTTGGCTTTCGTACAGTCTCTTACTAGATTCATTGCCGCGTCGACTTCTGGTGGCGCTTGTTGGCTGTTTTCTGTTGGTCGGCAGACTTTGCAAGGGCGAAACCCCGCGTCCATGGCGTCTTTAAAGTGCGTGTAAAAGTTCACATTTTCACGTTTCGGCTTGCGCGCACGACAGGTAGAAATGCAAAAAATAGACGTGGTTTTTACGCCGACGAAGAAGCAACCCACATAGTTTGAGTCTCGTTCTATCAGAGCTTGGTAGTATTCGTCGGCTTGTTGACGGTCAGTGATCAGCATAGTCAGGTATCTCTTTGTCTCATTATGAGGAACAGAGTAGCGTTAATGTCAGAATGGGAACAACCGAAAATTGAACAAGTATTTTTATTAGGATTAATCGTTTACAACACTATATGATAAGTGCCCTTTTGTAGTGCTCTTAAGGATGCAGCATGGACTACAGTGTGTTTACGATTAGTTTGTTAATTGGTACCGGATTTATAGCGGGCATTATTAATACCTTAGCAGGTGGTGGTTCTAATCTAACTTTGCCTGCATTAATGGTAATGGGCATGCCCGCAGACATTGCCAATGCCACCAATCGAGTGGGTGTTTTTTTACAGAATGTCTCGGCCACCTTGGGCTTTCGCAAAGCCAAGAAGCTGGACAATGCTGATATTCTGCCGGTCATGATTCCCTCATTATTAGGCGGTGTGGTCGGTGCCTTTGCGGCCAGTTACGCCCCTGAAGTTTGGCTAAAACCCTTATTGCTCAGTGCCATGATTGGTATGACGTTACTGATGATTGTACGTCCTGCTTTGATTGCACCACCAGAAGGCACGGTGCCGTTTAAAGTGTCACAAAAGCCAAGTGCCTGGGCTGCTTTGTTTGTTGCTGGTGTGTATGGCGGCTTTGTACAGGCGGGGGTGGGGTTTATTCTAATTGCCGCTTTGGCGGGGACATTACGTTACGACCTTGTGCGCACAAATGCGTTAAAAATGGTGTGTACTCTGGGGTTCACGGCGTTGGCGCTGGGGGTCTTCATTTGGAATGATCAGATTTTATGGCTACCTGGTTTGATCCTAGCGTTAGGCACTATGTTGGGCTCTCACCTTGCGGTGAAGTTTGCTTTAAAAGCTAATCCAAATCATTTGAAATGGTTTCTCTTTGTGATGACGGTTTGTGGCAGTGTGGCCGCCTTAATGAGTTAATTAAAAACATCGAACCTTAAAAAACAAAACGATGTTTCTTTTATTTTTCTTTCTGCTAGTCTTAATCTCTGGCAAGGGGTATTTGTGCCTTTGTCAGCGCTGAATAATAACAATAAGACAGCAAGGCCTGAGGGCTTTGCGTAGCTGGAGAAAATCATGAATAGAAACTTTTTAGTCGCATCGTGTTTCGCGGTGGGCTTAATCGCCGGATGTTCAACCCTAGATATAGGCTCTTCTCAACACAGTATCAGTCAGCAAGCCATGCCAGCTGAATATGGCTGGGCTGGTGCAGAAGGTCCTTTATTAGGTGGTTCACAAGCCAGTGAACAGCATTTTTATACGGTGACCAATCGCAAAGAGTTGGTTGCAGCGTTAGCTGAATCAGGCGACTTGCCTAGCATTATTCAGATCCGTGGCACCATTAACCTTTCCTCTGATGATGCTGGGCGAGAGCTCACCGAAGAAGACTATCGCGTCGCACCCTATCGATTTGAGCAGTATAAAGCGGTTTATGCCCCAAGTGTTTGGAACATCAAACCGTTGGTCAAAGGACGTCCGAATCGTAAATTGTCAGGCCCACAAGAAGAAGCCAGACTCGCGTCAGCAGACCGACAAAAAGCACAGATCGTGGTAAAGATTCCTTCTAATACCAGTTTGATTGGTCTGGGGGACGATGCAAAAATTGTCAAAGGCATGCTTCATCTCAGTACTGGTGTCGAGAATGTCATCATTCGTAATATTCATTTTGAAGATGCTTTTGATTACTTCCCTGGATGGGATCCAGGTGACAGCTTTAAAATCGACCCCAGTTACCCTGGTTGTCAGGCTGAGTATGTGAATGCCAATGTCGGTCCACAGAAATGCCGTGGTGGCCGTTGGAATGCAGAATACGATTTGGTCTCTATCAGTGGCGCTAAGCGCATCTGGATAGACCATTGCACCTTCTCCGATGGTGATCGACCAGATGCCTTGTTTCCACCTGTGTATCCTTTCCCACAAAACGAAATCACTCAAAAAGCTCAGCATCATGATGGTTTGATTGATATTACCAATCAGGCAGATTTGATAACCATATCAAACAGTTACTTCCATGATCATGATAAAGCCATGCTGATAGGAAACAGTGACAAAAAGACATCAGATAGTGGTTATTTACGAGTGACACTACATGATAATTACTTTATGAATGTTGGTCAGCGTATGCCAAGGGTGCGTTACGGACAAGTTCACAGTTATAACAATTACTTTGTTGGCGACGCTTCTGGGGATGGTCAGGGTGACAATAATTATGAGCGCCATGTGGATTCATTAAAGGCGAAACCTAAACACAATATCTTGCGTCAAGCATTGGGTGCGGGGAAACATTCTGCGATTTTCTCAGAAGCGAACGTATTTGACATTGTGAACGGTACGCCAGCGAATGCGATTGGTCATATGAAAGGTGACGTCGCATTTGATCGAGGTTCTTTGTTTAATGGCCAGATGTTGGACATCATTGAAGAGGCGAATCGAGTCAGCGGTAAGTCACTGTCGAAAGATATAGACTGGCAGCCAAACTTATATGGCCCAACGCCAGTATTGCCTGCTAGTGACGTTATTGAGTATGTCACCGCCAACGCTGGAGCGGGTAAGTTGTAGGGTGCTTAAATAAAAAACATAACCGTCGAGATAATACCGTCGGCGGTTATGTCTTTTTGAGATTGTCAGAATGACGTAATGGGCTTTTATGCCAATACTTGAGTTGCTTGACGTCGTCGATTTAAGAAGACTGTCATCATTAACCCTAATATGGCGGTGGCGGCACCGGCCATAGAAACCGCAGGTAAACCGAGCCCCGCACTGATCACCGCGCCACCAAGCGCTGCACCGACCGCATTGCCCAGATTGAAGGCGCCAATGTTCATAGCGGAGGCCAAATTAGGTGCTTCGCTGGCTTCCTGTACAACAAGGGATTGTAATGGCGGCACCACTGCAAAACTGCCGACACCCCAGAAAAAGATCAACGGAGCGGTCATCCAAGCCGATGTCATGGAGATGGAGAAAAGCAGTAACAAGACAGTGACGCTTACCAGAGACACAATTAAGGTACCGTACAGAGATTTATCAGCAAAGCGTCCCCCCAACACATTCCCTACTGCTAACCCTACACCGTAGAGCACTAACATCGCGGTAACAAAGGTAGTGGATGCCAATGTTTCTTGCTGCAAAATCGGCACAATGTAAGTGAACACGGTAAACATCGAGCTGGCGCCAACCACGGTGAGCAATAATGCCGCGAGCACTGGGCCGCGAGTTAATACACTCAGCTCATGACGTATGTTTGCTTTCTCCGTGTTGGCCAGTGGTGGTAAGCTGAACCTGAGAGCAATCATGGTGATCACACCGAATCATGGCGATACCAAAAAAGGCGACCCGCCAGCCGATCGTGCTGCTGATGTAGCTGGCTAACGGCACACCGCCAATGGTGGCAAGGGTCAGGCCTGAAAACATGGCCGCGACCGCCCCTGCTCGTTTATTAGCGGGCACTATGCTGGTGGCTACCACAGCGCCAACCCCAAAGAAGGCGCCGTGATTAAACGAAGTAATGATGCGCCCAATTAATAAGGTCGTATAACTGTCAGCAAGCGCGCTGATTAAGTTACCCAAGGTGAAGATCGCCATGGACAACAGCAGCAAACGTCTGCGTGGTAGGTTGGCAAAAGCCAAGGTCATGATAGGTGCGCCGACTAATACACCAAAAGCATAAGCACTGATTAAAATGCCAGCAGTTGGAATGGAGACACCTAGGTCATTTGCAATGGTTGGCAGCATTCCCATGGGTGAAAACTCGGTCACTCCTATGCCAAATGCCCCAATGGCTAACGCCAATAAAGGTAAGTTCATTTTCATCTTAATTTCCGTTGATTTATGATTGTGGGGAATATAACTAGAGATGCGTCCTTTGAATAGACAGGGTTTATGTCAATCTCTTTTGCATTGGATTCACAAATGAAACAGTTGAAAGTCGATAAAACCACGGAAATGGAAACCTTCCTGAAGGTGGCAACCACAGGCAGCTTGAGTGCCGCTGGCAAACAAATGGGATTAACCCCTTCAGCGGTGAGTCGCATGATGACGCGACTGGAAACACGACTGGGCGTGCGACTCATTGTACGAACCACGCGTCATCTGCATTTGACCAGTGAAGGAGAAGCCTACGCCTTGGCGGCACGACGTATTTTAAATGACCTTGAAGAGACAGAGTCGGCCATTGCCAATCGAGCACGTCCGAGCGGCTTATTGAAAATAAGTACCGCTGCCGCGCACAGTCGATTGACTATGGTTCCCTTGTATCAGGAGTTTTTAGAACGCTATCCAGACATTAAGCTAGAAATCGAAGTCAGTGACCTGATCAGTGACGTGGAGGGTGGTCACATCGACGTTGCGATTCGCTTTGGTCCGTTGCCCGATAGCAATTTGAGTGCCCGCCGTTTAGGGGACACGGGGCGAACCATTGTGGCCACACCGAACTATTTAGCAAAAGCTGGCATGCCGAAAACCCCAGCCGATCTTGAGCAGCATAATTGCTTAGACTTTAGTTTTAATCGCCTAGAACCCGGTTGGCCAATGTGCGATGAGGGACGACACTATATTTTGCCCATTTCTGGCAATATGATCGCCAACAATGGTGACACCTTGGTGGAACTTGCGATGCAGGATATTGGCATTACTCGTGTTGGTAATTTTCACATTGAAAATGCCATTAAGTCAGGAGAATTGATCCCCTTATTAGAAGACTATAACCCTCAAGATAAAGAAGTGATTCATGCGGTTTTCATTGGTGGGCAGCATATGCCGGAGCGGGTGCGAGTCTTTATTGATTATCTGGTAGAGAAGCTGTCGTTTTAATGTCTGTTTTTTTTACTGTTGAGAAAGCCATCCCGAAAAGGAGTAACACTGTGCAGGAAATGAAAGGTGCAGCACGTCGATATTCATGGGTTAAGGTCATTATATGAAAATCCGACACTTCAAAACCTCCGATGCAAAAGACATCGCGGATCTTTTTCATCGCTCAGTGCATGCAATCAGCACAGACGTTTATTCACCAGAACAGTTGGAAGCATGGTCACCCTCACCGCCAGATTACACTATGTGGACAGAACGGTTAGAAAGAATGAGACCGTTTGTGGCAACCATTGAGGGTGTTGTGATCGGCTTTATTGAGTTGGAGTCAGATGGCCATATAGATTGCCTATACGTTCACCCTGATTATCAAGGTCGAGGGGTGGCAAAGGCGCTTTTTCATTATGCGAAAAACGCCGCGATAGAGCATGGCTGTCAAACCATGTACGTGGAAGCGAGTAAAGTGGCTAAGGCTTTCTTCCTGAAAATGGGCTTTGAAATCCAAGCAGAAAACAGGGTGATCAAGAATCATCAAGCATTGATCAATTACTCGATGAGCGGGTCACTAACGTCTTAACCAAACCGCTTTCAAACCTCTCCCGCATTCAGCAGCATGCCTTGTGTACTGGTGTCGAACAGTAAAACTCGGTTTAGATCCACAGATAATGAAATGTGCTCTTGGCGTTTTACGTGGGAGCGTAGGTCGAGTCTGGCCTTCGCGTCTTCGCCGCCGAGTTTGAAGAGTATCTCCTTATCGAAACCGAGGTTTTCCACTAGATCTACTTGTATGTCATTGAATTCAAATAGGTTATCGCTGGGTGATGATAAGGCACTGTCTTCAAAAAAGTCAGGACGAATGCCGACGAGTACGGTGTCGTGAGCGCTGAGTGAGTGCATGTCGACATTGGCGATTTTCGCCGCAGGAATACGGTATTGATCGAATACGAGCTCTTCACCTTCTAGTTTGGCTTCGATCAAATTCATCGCAGGAGAGCCAATAAAGGTGGCGACAAAGGTATTGGTGGGTTGTAGATAAATATCCATCGGCGTACCGACTTGCTCAACAATGCCGTCGCGCATGACAACCACTCGATCGCCCAGCGTCATGGCCTCTATTTGGTCATGGGTCACGTAAATTGCCGTCATATTGTACTGGTGCTGGATTCGAGCGATTTCAGTACGCATGTGGTGGCGCAGCTTGGCGTCTAGGTTGGAAAGCGGCTCATCAAAGAGGTATACGTCGGCATCACGCGCCAGCGCTCGGCCCATAGCCACCCGTTGGCGTTGTCCGCCAGACAAGTCGGCAGGTTTGCGATCCAAATATTCATTGAGCTTGAGCATTTCCGATACGTCGGTGAGTCTCTGTTTAATGGTTGCGGCATCGGCACCGGATTTTTTCAAACCAAACACAATGTTTTCTCGCACCGACATATGTGGGTACAAGGCATAGTTTTGAAACACCATGGCGATGTTGCGTTTGTGCGGCGGTAAATCGTTAATTGTCTTATTGCCAATCTGAATGTCCCCTTGGGTAATGTCTTCTAACCCAGCGACCATGCGTAATGTTGTGCTTTTCCCGCAGCCACTTGGGCCAACTAGCACGACGAACTCGCCGTCTTTGACGTCTAAATTTAGGTTCTTCACTATCGGCAAGTTGCCATAGGATTTGTTAATGTTTCTTAAAATCACAGAGCTCATTGTCAGTTCCTTTCTAATTTTGGTATGACGTAACCGATGCTGTTCTGCATACATTTTTATCTCTCAGTGGTTCTCAACTCCTCCCCCTGCTAAGGGGGAGGTTGGGAGGGGGTCTGAACCCCACCCTGACCCTCCCCTTATTAAAGGGAGGGAATCGTTAGCCTTTCACTCCGCCGTCGGTTAACCCGCCCGACAAATGTTTATTCGCTAACATGAAGCAAATGACCACGGGTAACAGGGTTAACATGGAGGCGGCCATGATGCGGTCCCAGATGGCGTTTTTAGAGGTAAACAGGGTTTGTAATGCCAGTGGCAAGGTTTGAAAATCTTGATACTGTTTTAAAAACACCGAGGCGAATAAATACTCGTTCCATGCGATGACAAAACAGTAGATAAACACGGTAAACAGCATGGGTTTTGACAAGGGCATGATAATACGCCAGAAGGCTTCAACCCTTGAACAACCGTCCATCATGGCGGCTTCTTCCAATGAAAAAGGAATGGTTCGGAAATAGTTACCTAGCATGTACATGGCGACGGGTAAGGTTTGAATCAGATAGATTAAAAACAAACTGAAAATCGTGCCGCCTGCGCTGGACGCCAATCCTACGTTAACGCTCATTTGGTAAAGTGGCACCATCAGCAACACGCCTCCCACCATATAAACAAAGAGCACGCCATTGGCCATTAGAGATTGTGCAGGGAAGCGTAAGCGCGCAATGGCATAGGCCGCGAGTGATGCCAAGAAAGTTGAGCAAATCCCTGTGATGAAGGAGATTACAAAGGTATTCAGCATATAACGTCCGAATGGGAAGACATCCCCTCCTGAACTGAATTTCGCCAGTAGCATTTGTTTCTTTTCTGCTGACAAGGCTGGATTGTCCAGTAAGCGTTGGATACTGGCGGGCACATCAATCTCTTTTGGCGGCATTAGACCAAGCAATTCTTTGTAAGCATCCAAATGTAATATGCGCGGAATGAGCGACGGATTCCCCCAGTCAATGGGGTGTTTAAGTGACGTTGACAGAATCTGCAAAAATGGAAACACGCAGAAGATCACCAAGGCGAGTACTAATGCATACAAGATGACCGATTGCAGAGGCGTGCGTTTATTCATCATGAGTTGTCTCCTACCACTTGAGTACTTTGCGAACGTACAGCCAAATTAAGCCAACCAAGACCAGCAATTGAATCACCGAAATAGCCGCGGCGGCGCCTTGATCGACGATGCCTGCGAAGGCTTGGTAATAGGTGAAAATTGGCAAGGTCTCGACATTTGGGGCGAGTAAATACACGTCTTCAAAGCGATTTAAGTTCCAGATAACACGTAATAAAACCACAGTGGCGATGACGAACTTCAACTCGGGTAAGGTGACATGCCAAAAGCGTCCCCACGGGTTTTGACCATCTATGGCGGCGGCTTCGTATAAGTCTTTTGGTACGCTTTGCAGCTTGGCTAAGAAAAGCAAATAGGCAATGGGAAAGTGCTTCCAGATATCGAATAAGATTACTACGAACAGAGCCGAATCAGGGTTGCCGATTAGGTTTTCCCTTTCGTTGGTGAGGTGCAATACATCCACTACCACATGATTATAAATGCCATTTACTGGATCAAAGATGAATTGCCACCCAAACACCACACTGATCACTGGCGCGAAGTAAGGCAATAGAATTAAGCCTCTGGCCAGATTGCGAAAACGAAAGGTCTGATTCATCAGAATGGCTGCGGCTAATCCCAATACTGTGGTGCCTACGACCGTGCCGATTAAATAGATAATGGATACGCCGATTGAATGGTAATAGCGGGGGTTGCCTAGCAATTCCGTATAGTTGTCCAATCCAACAAAAGTTTTACTGCCATTGAGCTGCACATCGAAAAAACTTAGGTACAGATTGAATAAAATGGGATAGATCACCAACAGACCTATAATACCGACCGCTGGAGCAACCAGTTTTAGTCCCAACCTAGATTCATTTTTTATTAAGACAGAAGACATACTTGCTTCCCTTTTTTACATTTGACCCCACCCTAGCCCTCCCCTTAACAAGGGGAGGGAACTAGAATATGACTTCCCCTCTTGGCCAGAAGGGGTTAAAAAATTCACAACCCCATCCTAACCTTCCCCTTGAAGATAAGGGGAAGGAATAACAACAGCCTGCTCCACCCCTGCTAAGGGAAAGGAATAACAACAGCCTGCTCCTCCCCCTGCTAAGGGGAAGGAATAACAACAGCCTGCTCCACCCCTGCTAAGGGAAAGGAATAACAGCAGCCTGCTCCTCCCCTGCTAAGGGAAAGGAATAACAGCAGCCTGCTCCTCCCCCTGCTAAGGGGAAGGAATAACAACAGTCTGCTCCTCCCCTGCTAAGGGAAAGGAATAACAACAGCCTGCCCCACCCCCTGCTAAGGAAAGGAATAACAACAGTCTGCTCCTCCCCCTGCCAAGGGGGAGGCTGGGAGGGGGTCTATTGTCTATTCACCCATGATGGTTTTCATTTCCGCTTCTGCACTGTCCAGTGCGGCTTGAGGATCCTTACCTTCAATGGTGACGTCATAGATCATTCTAGGAATGACGGACTTGGCAAAAATGGCGCCAGAGGCTGGGAAGGTTTTACCGCCGACCACAGAGAAAGAACGTATGTCATCAAACCCAGACACAATTTGCTTCATTTTGTCTGCACCGTAGAGTTTGAAGACACCGTTTGGATCATCTAAGTAGGCAGGATCTTCAGCAATGCCTTTCAACATCGGGTTCATGCCACCGGGTGCCATATGTAGGAAAGTAATGTAGCTGGCAGGGTCGTACATAAACTCAATGAAGTCTTTGGTTGCCTTGGCGTCCGCCGCGCGGCTGGTTTTCAGTGCTACGAGTCCAGACAAGGTACCGTAAGAGGCTGCGCTTTTATGGGAAATGATCGGGGCAAAGGCCGTATTTTTGACCAGTTCAGGGTCGAAGGTGCCACCGCTTAACTCTTTAAAGTTCTCGGACGAAAGCGAGCCCTTAGCGACTTCGGCTAATGCTAGGTCATCCATAATATAGGTGGAGTAGAAGAACATGCCCATTTTACCTTGTAGGTAATAATCTCGGGCGCGCCAATTTTGTGGCCCTGGAGGATTATACTGGGCGAGGCCTTTATAATATTGGATGGTTTTTAGGGTCGCAGGGCTGTTGAATACCAAATTGCCTTCGGCATCAAATTCGGCGGCGTTATTCGACAAAGCAAGCTGAGTAAAAACTTGTTCAGTATAACTGTCTTGCTTGGTACCAACTAAGATACCGTATTGATTGTTGGCTTTATCGGTCAGTGCTTTGGCCGCGGTTGCGATGTTCTCCCATGTATTCGGTGCAGCGAGCGCTTTTTCATCAAACCAGTCTTTTCGGTACCAAATACCTTGAATCCAACCATGGTAAGGCAAGCCGTAATATTGTCCTTGTGGGGACGTCAATGTGGTCAGAGCACCAGTATGAAAGCGACTTTTACCTATATCCTTGATGACCCCTTGATGAGTTTGGGTGTCGACAATCCCCTCTTCTCCTAGGGCCATGATGATTTCAGAGTTCACTTCGATTAATTGTGGCGTCGTCCCTGCGGCAACGGCGGCCGCCATTTGTGTGGCCATTTCGTTTTCGTCTACACCAACGACTTTGACGGTCACACCATCGTTTAAGGCTTCAAACGTACTGGCGAGTAATTCGATGGTTTGCAGTCGGTCAGATTGGGTTTGGGCTGTCCAAAATTCGACCGTAGCCGCATTGGATAATGGGCTTATTAATACGCCACTGAGCAGAATGGAACGGGCGATCGTCAGTGATTGATTCATTGTCGTTTCCTCATGTTATTTTTATACGAGCTTTCCGAACGTTGTTGGGCTTAAAAGCTTGTTTTCACCACTCCGGGTGCTAGCACGACCTGTAACTCTTTTACAGGGGTTCCCTTGATGCGCGACACCATCATCTTGGCAAGTTGCTCACCAATGTGTCCGGGTGGCGCTTGCTGAATGCTGGTGATCCCCATACTGGCGGTCAGCTCATCGGCAGGGGTATCACACCCTATTACACTCACCGGCTCAGCTTTTTGGTTGGGCTGGGTGTGGTGTAATCGCGTTACCGCTAATGCGGCACTGCGAGCGCTGGTGCTGGTAAGGCAAATCAGCGCACTGATGTCTGGGTGCTGGATCAGGAACTCGGCACAGGCGAGATAACACTCTTCCTCATCAAAACCAACTTCTAAACAGTGTTCGGGAGCGATCGTTAGCCCAAGTTGAGTGGCGGCGTCTTGAATACCACGGCGTCTTTCATGGGCAAAAAAATAGCGTTCGCTGACCGAGATCACACCAATGTGGCGATGACCCTGCTCGTAGAGTTGATGGAGACTGAGTTGGCCGACTTGGTAGTTATCCAAGTCCAACCAAGCAAATTGCGTCGCTCGTTCGGTGCGTCCATAACACACAAAAGGCACGTTAAGCTTAAGTAGACGATGAACTTTAGGGTCATTGACCCGAGTGCGAAGGAGCAAGAAACCGTCTTGATCGCCGGCTTTAACAAGGCGTTCAAATTCACTCAATTCCTGTTTGCCAGTGTCGATTGCGACCACTTGCAACAAATAGCCTTCTGCTTGCAGAGTGTGTCGTGTTCCAGCAAGCACCTTCGAAAGAATGGTGTCGAGATATTGCATGTCTTGGTTTGGCACTATGGCGGTGATCACACGCTTTGATTGCACCCAATGCGCTGCATCCGCGCCTTTCAGTTGGTAACCCTGTCGTGCGGCCTCTTTCAGCACACGTTTTTTGGTTCTTGGGCTAATGTCAGGGTAATTGTTGAGTGCTCGTGACACTGTGGATACCGACAAATCCAATTGGGTAGCTATCTCTTTAATCGACATAAATAACACACTGCACCATTCTTGTTTTTACACTGTCCATCATTCAGAGCATTTTTGAAAGCTCTAATCGTGCATTTTGTGACCAGCAAGAATGGACGTTAAGACCGAAAATGTTTCGATGCAACGTTTAATTTTCGCACTATATTTGGGCGCTTTGTTGGGGATTCTGTTCAATTGAAGAGAGACAGAGCCAATATGAATTTTTCGTTTTAAAACAAGGATAAAAAATGTAACGTTTGTTTTCGTCACATTGAAAAGATAAGAGCCACAATTTATTATCGAATGGCTCAAATGAACAATTTTTTCAGCTCTATGAGATCAATTTAATATAAGGTAGCCGCCATGGCGAGGAAGCAAAAGGCACTTGATGTCTTATTTAATGATCCGTCGATCTCGAACGCGTTAGCAAGAGTGAATGTTTTTGTCATTAATCACTATTCAGGCGGCCGAGATGTAAGCTCCTCTCTAATCCCAGATGAAGATTTTACGGCTCAACCATCATACGATCCATTAATGTGGCTGGAATATGTGCATCCTGATGACCGAGCGATAACCGAACACGCTTGGCAAGCCATAGTGCAGGGAGACAGTGATGTATTTGAGGGGGAGTATCGTTTTCTAGTGGATGGTGAATATCGCTGGATTGCCAATAAAGGGACCGTGATCAACCGCACAGAAGATGGCACACCTGAGCTTTATATCGGCGCGGATCGAGACATCACAGAAGAGCGTCGACTGCGTGATTTATTGGAAGCGGAAAAAGAGCGTCTTGCCCAGCTGGTAATCAAAGATGACTTCTTGAACATTCCCAACCGACGTTTTCTTGAAACCAAACAGTCGCAGTTTTTTATTGCCGATGGTCGTACCCCGATGGCGGTGCTGGTGCTGGACATCGATAATTTCAAACAGTTAAACACGGATTTGACCCACCATGGTGGTGATGAAGTGCTGCAAACCTTTGTTCGTCATGTTTCAACTTGCCTTCAGTCGACGGATATATTGGTCCGTTATGGTGGTGATGAGTTTGTCCTAGTCATGCCGAAGGCGACGCTAGACTATGCTCAAGCAAAGGCTCAGAGTATTTTGGATGCGGTGAGTCGTATTGACCTTAGTGCAATGGGAGAAAACCTGTCGATCTCTGTGAGTATTGGTTTAGTGCATGGCATGCCGACTGTGACACAAGATTTTTGGATGTATTTTGAAGAAGCCGATTCGCAACTTTTATTAGCAAAAGAACTAGGCAAAGAGCAGATTCAGTCCAAAGTATTGAGTTAACAATGCCATTCGATTGTCTGTCAGCCACCGTTAAATGTCTGGTGGGTGTTATGCTGAAGGCTTAATGTGGGATGGTCGTTTAAATCCCTTCCTCGCCCGATCAATTTCTTTCCTCATACAACAGTCTTCCGCGTGGTCATTAATGAGTCCCATGGATTGCATGAAGGCGTACAGGGTTGTTGGGCCGACGAATTGCCAGCCACGCTTTTTCAGCTCCTTAGCAAGTGCGATGGACTCAGGGCAAGTGGTTTGGGTTTCGGGCGGCGGCAGGGTGTTTTCGTCGGGTTCGTAGCGCCAGATAAAAGCGGCTAGGGAACCTTCTTGTTCGATCATTTCTAAGGCGCGTTGAGCGTTGTTAATCACCGCGAGGATTTTGCGTTGATTCCGCACTATGCCTTCATTGTTGAGTAATTCGGTTATTTCTTTTTCGCCAAACTGTGCCACTTTATGAAAATCAAAGCTGTGAAAAGCGAGTCGGAAATGTTCTCGCTTGGTCAGAATGGTTCGCCAACTCAAGCCGGATTGAAAGGTCTCTAAACAGAGTTTTTCAAATAATCGTCGGTCGTCGTCTACAGGAAAGCCCCATTCTGTGTCGTGGTATTCAGGAAAGTCGGGCGCTGAATCTGCCCAGCCACAGCGTTTTATGGTTTCTTTAAGCGTCATGGGGTAACCGTTTCAACAGACAGACGACTCGCTCTATTTCTGTAAAGCCAAGTTGTTTATGAAGGTTTATGCTTTTTTCATTGGTTATTGGCGCGTCGCTGCCTAGTTCATGAAAGCCTTCCTCTATCGACCAGTTTTCGGCCGTTTTAATGAGTGCTTTGCCAATGCCTTGTCCTTGGTAGTTTGGAGAGACAAACAAGGCTTCTATGTAAGGTGTGGTTTGTTGGTGGCTGCCAGGAATGTTATCGCGAAGATTTAGTTCAATAAAACCAATCATGTCTTGGCGGGTATCATCCACTGCAATGAACACTTCTTTTACATTAGGATTGGTGCCTAGAAAAAAGTCATTTACTTCTTGTTGGCTGATGTCTTTGATTTCAGGGAGAAATGCGATTCTCAATGCTGACCAAGCGAACGCGTCGCGAGATTGAATTTTGCGTGTCCTCATGTCTCCTCCCTAACTCTCAATCACATGCAAAGCACGGTACTCGTCATAGGCAAATTGATCGGTCATGCCACTGATGTAGTCTTGAATAAGACGACAGCGGAAATACAGCTCCCAAGCGTTATCGCTTAGGTTACCTAGTTCGTCTTCCTCAAATCCTTGTTTGAATTCGGATAATTGTGACATGGCCTTTTGATAAGCGGCTAATTGGCGTCCGGAAAGCTTGTTGCAAAGACGGGTTTGATAAAGTGGTGTGTGGCCTTTTTGGTTGATGATGTTTTCAAAGCTTATCCGGTCAAGTTGCAACAAAGGCAAGTAGATATCCAACAGACCAGCAATAATACGATAGCCTTGCAGCTCTTGCTTCTGCACTTCTTCAGAACAAAATACGTGCTTGAAAGCGACGGCCTTTAATGTGTCCAAGATCGCATGAACTAGACTGCCGTCTTCAAGTAAGGCTTGGTTGTAAGAGCCATGGAAAATGTCTTCAATGTGCTCAATAAACTGTTCACTGGCGTAATGAACCGATAAATTGTTAATCGCGACTCTGAACTGGACAAAGAAGTCACTGATGATGTTGGTTCGTTTGTATTGCCATAGACTTTTTTCAATTAAGCCTGACATCTGTGCCTCATCATCCTTGGTGATCTTAGGGTATTTTTCTTGCTGAGAGATCATGATCTGAAACTCTTCTTTTAATCTCAGTAATAGCTCATCAAATTTTAAAATGCCCTTCTCAACCGCATCTTCTATGTCTGCAATGCAGTAAGAAATATCGTCTGCGGCTTCCATCACATAAGCAAAGGGAGAACGATGGTGTGTTTGTGTGTTTAAGGTGTGGTTAATGGTCTGAACTATGGCGGCTTCGCTGAGATAAAAACCGACCTTTTTCTGCAAATAATGTTTGTCATCTTCTTTCGCAGGCTTCGCTTGGTCACCACGCCGAGTGTATTTTAGGATGCCGGATAATTGCGAATACGTGAGATTTAACGTCTGTAAAGTATGGACAATCCTAAGTGCTTGAGCATTTCCTTCGAAGTGGCAGAGATCGGTTTTTAATCCGATGAGATTCGCTTCGTTGTCGGTGATGTCATCGCGACGAAATAAGGAGGTGATTTGTTCGTGAAACCATTGATTGATGGCGGCTTCGCCAAAATGCCCAAACGAAGGGTTGCCGACGTCGTGCATTAGACAAGACATTTCCACCAAGGACTCAAATTGTCGTTCTAAGCCGGTTAGACCATAAGAGGCGAGTTGCGCCTGAGAAAGGCTTTTAAAGATGGTTTGGCTAATGAAACGTCCCACTTGTTGCACTTCCATGGAGTGGGTTAAGCGACTGCGTACCGCAGCGTTACGTTCTAGGGGAAAAACTTGGGTCTTTTGTTGTAGCCGACGAATCGCCGCTGAATTGATGATGCGGCCACGATCACTTTCAAACACCGCCAGATCTCTTCTTTCTGTGTCTTTTGACGCCCCAGAATACATTCTGTGTGAACGAATTTTTACTCTAAAGTCGATGCCCATGGTCCGTGATGTCTCCCCAGCAGTGAATCATGATAGTAGCGATAATCTGGCCAAAAAGTCATGTGAAAATATCGATCTTATGGTCTATTTTATTGATTGGGCTCTAAAAATCGTGGTGTTGGCATTGGTGGCTAGACACAGATAGTGATGTCGCTGACATATTTCTGTCACATTAGTGTCATCAAGTTGTTGTCTAGTTGAATTAAAGTGAAGAAGACTATTTTAAGGTAAAAGATGTTATGCCTTCGGCTACGAATTTGTCCGCTTTACAAGAACATGTGTATTTTCTTCTTAATGAAGTGGAGACGCATTGTCAGCTGGTTACTCAATTTTATACTTCTTGTTCAACCGATGTTTTGCCCCGTATCCGCAGTCGTCGTGGGTATGTGCAAACGCTGCGTGAAAAGATTGATTTAGAAGCTGCAGGTCTGTTGCAACGACGCAAAACCAAAGGCCGTTTTTATTCCCGCGTCAGTGCGATGCGCTCGCTAGCGGTGGCATTAGATGCCTTGACTCAGCACTGCTTTGATTGTGTGCAAGAGGGAACATTGGATAACCCCTACGAGCACCCTTCTGCAACGGCGTGCATCAAACTCATGAAGAAAGTAAAGCGCAGCCTGGATTTGGTGAAGCTTGGTTTAGAACAAGAGCCACGTCGCACAGGGATAAAATTAGGCCGTCGTATTCAAAAGTTACTAGTGAATTACGCGGCTTTGCAAGCGGATACCCTAAAAGTGAAATTGACCTTAGGGGATGAGGAACTGAGGGCATCGATTCTCAGCAATGTTTGCTTAAAGCGTCTGATCGAACAACTCAGTGTGGTGGCAGATGCGCTCATTAAATCCGACCTTGGACAGGTTGCCAACTTACAAAACTACCCTCATTTATTAGACAGTGCTGCCAATCTCAATTACGACCTTAGTGATTTGAAGGTGCGGCGTTTGGCGTTAACTCGTTCAGGTAGTGCCATTGCGGCGATTTCTCATAAAGACCAAAGTGGTCAAGAAGTGCTCGCCGTGTATAAAGAGGGCGAACGCAGCAAGATTGAAGAGGAAGTGGCAGGTGTGAATCATTGGCGCGACATTGACCCTAAGCTGGCACCCAGTGTGTTGGCGCAGGCCAATGATGTGGGTGAGCAATCTTCACTACTGATTGAACACATTCCAGGGAAAACATTAGAAGCCTTGCTCTTGGGGGAAGACGAAGCGGCGTTATCAGAAGCCTTAAAGAAGCTCTTCAAAACCCTCAACCAAACTTGGAAAGCGACTCTGACGCAGGAAACCTGTTCGGCCCAATTTATGGCGCAACTGAGTAAGCGAATTGGTGACAGCCGTAAAGTACATCCAGAATTTTTTAAACAAGAAGCGCGTATTTGCCAACATATTATGCCGAGTTTTGATGCGCTGGTGGCCGATGTGGCCTTGCTAGAACAAGACTGGCGGGCACCTTTTTGTGTTCTCACTCATGGAGACTTTAACGTCGACAACTTGATTTACGATGGTTTGGAAAAACGCATTTATTTTATTGACCTACATCGGGCAAGTTATTTTGATTATGTACAAGATTTGTCGGTGTTGATGGTGTCGATTTACCGCTTGCAGGTGCTGAGTGGTGCCACTCGAAAACGCATGATGGAAAGTGCGAAAGAGGTATATCGCTTTGGGCGTCGTTTTGCAAAACAGCAACAGGATGACACCTTTGAAGTACGTATGGCAGCAGGACTTGCTCGCTCCTTTGCCTCCTCGACGCGCTTTATCTTTGATAAAAAATTGGCGACAAGAATGCACTTAAGGTCGCGCTACTTATTGGAAAAACTGGCCAAATTGACGCCAGAAGACGCTGAAAAATTCACTTTACCGTTAAAGGATCTTTATTTTGAGTAAACCTAAAATTGGGGTGATTGGTATCCCAGGAAAATGGTCCACAGAAGTCTTAGCCGACCGTTTAGAGGCCCAAACTGGGTTTCGTGCTGTGATCGATATGAATCAGGTTGAATTATGCTTGGACAGCCAAAGGTTGATGTATCAAGGGTTGGATCTGACCACGTTAGATGGTTTGATCATCAAGAAGATCAGTGAAGTGTATTCTCCTGCAACAGAAGATCGTCTGCGTTTGCTGTCTTACGCGGAGCAAGCGGGAGTACGTTTGTTTAGTCCAACTCAGAGTGTGGGCAATTTGATTAATCGTCTGGCGGGCACCCTAGCGTTACAACATGGGCAGATTCCGATGCCAAAAACGCGCGTTACCGAAAATCTTGAACTCGCTTTTGCGACGGTAAGAGCATTTGGCTCAGCCATCTTAAAGCCGCTCTATTCTACCAAAGCTCGCGGTATGATTATGTTGACGCAAGAAGACAGTGATGAGTTTGTGCGCAATGCATTAGAAGAATATCGTCAGATTCAGTCCATTTATTATATTCAACAGACGGTGAATCTGGATGGACGTGATTTGGGCATGGTGTTCGTTGGAGGAGAGTATTTGTGTACCTATGCTCGAGTCGGCAATAAGGATTCTTGGAACACGACGATCAACAGTGGGGGCCGTTATGAAGGCTTTGAGCCGGATGCGGCACTCATTGAACTGGGGCGTAAAGCGCAAGCTTGTTATGACCTTAGCTTTACGACAGTGGACATCGCGTTGACGGACCAAGGGCCTGTGGTGTTTGAAGTATCGGCTTTTGGCGGCTTTAAAGGCGCATTAGAAGGGTGTGGTGTGGATGCTGCTGAAGTGTACGCAAATTACGTGTTAAAAGAGGTCACCAAGTCATGATTCAGAATATTTTAGACCTGACTCAGGTAGAAGTGCATTTCGACACCTGTCTACATCAAACCGACTTTCAATTTGCGCAATTGCAAGTCAGGGTTCATGCCACGGAACGAGGTTTGATTGAAGACTTGACGGAGTATTACAAAAGCTATTTACACGAGTCTCAGCCTGTCACCTCGATTATTGATTTGTATGTGATGGAGCAAGCGCCTGCTGGGGATGAATTGGCTTGGTTAGAAGTCCCCCGTGAGGTAGGTAAACAAGGGCGTAAAGAAGGCTACTTGGATGTGCCGAGTGGGCGTTGGATTAAGAAGTTCAAAACCGGTATGTCTTTCTTACAACGTCCAGATCAGGTCGTGGCGGTTGGTCCATGTACGGCGAATTTGGCGCAAATCATTAACTTCATTAACAATCAGTTTTTGAATCACTTTTTGCGTCAAGACTTTACCCTTGGTCATGCTTCTGCGTTTAGTGTGCAGGGTCAGGTGACGGCGATTGCCGCTGGTTCTGGCGGGGGGAAATCGACCTTGATGTTACGCTGTCTTGAAAAGAGCACGCGTGACTTCTTAACCAATGACCGCATCCTGTTTAAACGCGTTGGTAACCGCACAGAAACCATTGGCTTAGCTAAGTTGCCTCGGGTTAATCCGGGTACCTTGTTGTATTCAGATCGTTTGCGTCATATTTTGCCAGAGGCTCGCCAGCAGGCTTTATCTTCTCTGTCGACCAGTGAACTTTGGTCATTAGAAGAGAAATACGATGTGCAAATTGAAGAGGATTACGGCCCTCATCGAGTCCAGTTAACAGGCCAGCTGGTGAATCTAATCATGTTGGATTGGTCTTTGGATAGTTCAGAACAGACACGGTTAGAGCAGGTTAACTTGTCTCATGAGCCGAACGTGATTGAAGGGCTACGTAAACGTCCAGGGCCTTTCTATCAGGATAATCAAGGCGTGTTTGCAGACTTAAATGCCATTGATACGACGGCGCATTATGTTGATCAGTTGGCGAATGTGACTGTGTATCGTTTGACTGGAAAAATTGATTTTGATTTGGGTTATCAATTGATTGGTCAGCTTGCGACAGCATAAGGCTGACGTTGCGGATTTCTCATGTTAGACCAATCATGACTATATTGATGTGAACAAGGATGTTCAAAAAATAGCCGAGCGTCACCAAATTGTCATAAAATTTTAGCATAATCCGGCCTTCTGTTTGACGCCCATGGATTGTACTAGAGTGATTTTGGCGGCGCGGTAATACGATTCATCTACCAAGGTAAGAGATACCATGCTTAACCCTATTCCTGCTATTAAGCCTCATTCACATCACACTGAGATCATTGCTCGGTTACCAACAGAATGGGCGCCTTGGCCTAGGGACAAAAGTTCGGTGAACAGCCATGTGTTGAATGTCGAAGATACGCCTTCCCATTACACCAAACACAAATTACGTTGGCCAAAACGTCCTGTGGTGTTTATATCAGACCCTCATGCGGATGCGATGGCGTTTGAAGCGTCTCTCATTGCTGCAGGAGTTGCAGAGCGTAAGAAGAGGTCTGATCTTGGCCACTTAACCTTGACGAAGAAAGGCAAGCAATCTGAGATCATCATTGGCGGTGACTGCTTAGATAAAGGCCCAAGTAACTTGGATTTGTTACGCAGCGTTCAACAACTTTATCGCTTGAAAGCACACGTGACTTTGTTGGCGGGTAATCATGATTTGCGATTGCTGATGGGGCTGCTGGCGTTGGCGCGTAAAAAAGATGTGGGCAATCAGCATTTGTTTGTTCGTATGGGCAAAAAGGTCGTGCCTTTGTTCCGAGAAGTGTTTGATCAGTACTTGGTGGACACCAAATGGGATAAGAAAATTCCCGATGAAGACACGTGTCGTAAGCGATTATTTCCTGGGGAAGCTTGGTTTAAAGAATTTCCATTTCATGCCGCTGGCTTTTTGACCGCAGAAGGGATTGACCGCGAAGTGCGTAAAATGGAGTCGAAAAATGAAAGCTTTGAAAAACACTGCCATGCGTCAGGGTTAAGCCTTCGTCAAGTTTATGCGGCTTCCCTAAAGTGTCAGCAATTGTTTTTGCATAAGAAAGGCGAATTTAATTGGTTTTTCCGTAAGATGGAGCTTGTCGCCCAGCGCGGGTCTTTCCTATTTTTGCATGCGGGGCTGGATGACAACATGGGACAAATGCTATTAAAAAGCGGTCCTAAATATGCCAATAAAGCGTTTCATCGCAATCTCAAACGACGCGATTTATTTGGTTTTTATTACAGCTCAATCGCCAATACTTTCCGTACCAAATATCGTGACGCCGACCTACCTTTGACCCATCGTGGCGTGAAGGCCATTCATAAATCGGGGATTCATGTGGTTGTGCAAGGTCATGTGAATCGTCAAGAAGGCCAGCGTATTACTATTAAAAAAGGTCTGGTTCATGTGGAGGCTGACATTACGTTGGACTCTCATTCTCGTAAGGTCGAAGGCTTAACGGATTATGGCATTGGTGCCACGTTAATTGACAAAAGCACGGGCATTGTCGGACTGAGTTGTGATTACCCCACCGCAAAAGTGATGACAGCAAAAGAATTAGCCGGCATTTATCAAGCCGATCACAATGAAGGGAAGGGTGATGAAGTCAAAAACTGAGTTTAAGTACGAAGCCTTGCTCGATCCGGACGACATTCAAGACGTGTTGAAAGCGCTTTCAAAAGGTCTGAGTAAGGGGCGGTTGACCTTCAGTGATGAAAAAGAAGGCACGCTGGCGATTGAACCAAAAGGCTTACTGCGTTTAAAAGTGACCGCGTCAGACGATGAAGACAGTCAGCAGTTTGATGTCAAAGTTCGCTGGGAAAAACACCCGAAACGCTTAAATAAAAATGCGCCTAAAATTAGTTAGAAAAGAGGGGTAAGCGTTAAATCATTTTAACTAATTGTTCTGCATAGATTAGTTTATCCTCATTTTATCTGATGTTCATTTGCCCGTCTGATTCCCTTGTTTATTTTGATTGACTTCAACTATATTCATTAGCATATTGAGGTAGTTGTTTAATTTTATAAACCAACCTGATGGTCGGGGAGCGTCAATCTTAAGCTGTGGTTGTACGAGTTATTATTCCTATAATAATAAAAAGGAAAAATGCTATGAACATCTGTAAGCGAGGCCTCATTGTTATTTGTCTGTTGTTTTCACCTATTGTCATGTCGGCTAATGGGTCAGTGAATGAGATAAACTCTTGTTTGGCGCTCACGGAGTTTCTTGATAAGAAACTTGCTCTTGAAGTAAAGGTGTACTCTCAACAGCAAATTGACGACATGCGCAAAGGCTTAAACCTCTATGCCTATTATTTAAAGCATACGGTTATTAAAACCAAGTTGTTGGATATGTATGGGGGTAATAAAGTGCAGGCGCAGCTAATGTGGAATTTGTTTTATCGTCAAAAAAACACCTTTATCAAACACCTCAGTCAGCACTATAGTGTTAACAAAATCCCTGATGACTATTCTGTGGCGTTGGGCAAATGTTTAGTCAAGGCCAAACCAGAGCCTTCACAAGTTGCACAGCCCATTGCAAATACTTTAATCCTGATGGGAAAGTGACGTCATCGTGCCAAGGATTCGTCTGTTTGAGTGATTCAACTTGCGTGTTTTGTAGGCTGTCTATTGAGCCAATTTTAGTAGCTCTCTATTAACGTCATGTTACAGTTCTTTCCCTCCCTGCGATTGCCAATCTGAGTAAGCTTCAATGAAAAAGGTTCATTCCCCGTGCTCTGTTGAGGCATTCTAGCCCCAACAGAGGTTGAAAAACTCACCCTTCACGAGGTGCATACTTTAAGAAAATACCTAATGAAATCAGAAGTATTCCTGCACTAATCACAATGGCGACGGGGTAATATAAATTGCCAGCCATATCCAATTGACTGTATTTAATGACCATGATCAAACCTTCTAGAGACAGAGCCACACAAACTGTGCCAATAAACCGAGGCAAAGTCCGCCTAAGCAGCACTATGAGGTCGTGTTCATTGCCACTGCCATACTCTTTGTTAATGACCATAGCCAGTTCGAATACTGCAATGGCGATGATGTTGGCGTTGATAATATTGATGAATACTTGAGTTAAGCTCTGACCTTGCAAAAAATGCTGAATGGCTGAAACAAAGCTCGAAATAACCACCAAACCGGATAATGAAAAGAAAATAGTCGCAAAGGTTTTCGCGAACGTTCTTTGTACGTTGATTTTCATGATGTATTCCCTATGACTGGTGCAAACAACAATAGGGCTTTTCCATGAAATACATAGGGTTGGACGTGCGTTACCGCAGAGCTTCCTTGTTAATGACGCTCTGCGGGCAATCTTGACATTTCGGTCACTAGGGAAAGTACGAAGCAGTCCATTGGTGGCAGAAAAGCGCCTCGCACTTTACGTTAAATCGGCTCAGCGGGTGGAATGGGCTTTCGGCGGGAATTTCGTAGGCGACGAATCGAATCAAATATCAACATGGCCAACGCCGACCAGATTAAAACAAAGGTGGTGAGTTTGTCGGTGCTGAGCGGTTCGTCATACACAAATACCGCGAGGACAAACATGCCTGTTGGACCAATGTATTGCATAAAGCCTAATGTCGTCATGCTGACACGGTTCGCAGCGGCGGCAAAGCACATCAATGGCACCATGGTCACGGGCCCCGAGATAAACAATAACCAATTTACTGAGGCATTATTTTCCAGCAAATTGGCGGTTGGGGACGGGCTAAGAATCAGGTAAATGATGGCAATGGGCAGCATGAAACTGGTTTCGATGGCCATACCGGTAAAGCTGTCGACCGCGGCTTTTTTACGTATTAGGCCATAGATGCCGAATGTGACGGCTAAGACGAGCGCTACCCATGGTAGAGAACCAAACTGGAATACCTCAAACACTACGGCACAAAAGCACAAGACAACGGCGATTTTTCTAATGGGGTCCAGTTTCTCTTTGAAAAATATGACTCCTAACAGAATGCTGATCAAAGGATTGATGTAATAACCTAAGCTGGCGCTGAGCATTTGATTATTTTGTACTGCCCAGATAAAAGTTCCCCAATTCAAGCCAATTAATAAGGTGGAAGCGAGCATCGACAGGATGATTTTTTTCGAGGTCAAAGCGGTTTTGAGTGCTTTGCTGTATCTCAGTAGGAAGATCAGTACAAAGACCAAAATACAGGACCAAATAACGCGATGAGCAAGGATTTCTTGCGCTGGAACAAACGACATTGCTTTAAAATAAATAGGCGCAATGGCCCAAAGAAAGAACGCCGTGAAGGCAAGCATGAGTCCGCTTTTTGAAGATGTTGGCATATTGATATTCCAAATCCTTATTAATAGAGAGGCGAGTGTAGCGGAATATGAAGCACTTCCCTAGTCTTGAAAGTTGTATTTTGTGAATTCATCTCAAAAGCATGAAATAGTCAGCGCTTTCCTTAGTCATAGCGAAGCTATATTGCCTATCTAGAGTGATAAGGTTAAAGTTGGCAGGTAAATTTCATAAACATCGAACTTCGGGGCGGGGCGAAATTCCCCACCGGCGGTGAATTTGAAAGTGATGAGCTTTCAAACAGCCCGCGAGCGCTTGAACGCCATTAATGGGCTTTTAAGGTCAGCAGATCTGGTGTGATTCCAGAGCCGACGGTTACAGTCCGGATGATAGAAGATCGACCAAGGCAGAAGAACCTCCTTAATAGGAGGGTTTTGTGCTGTTGCGTGCTTGCTGGGCGTGCAACTTGGTGTAGTCCGTTTCATCACCCCTGTGCATCTTATTTTTTGGAGAAAGCAAAGATGGCAGGAACATTTTTTATCATGATCGCGTGCTTCACGTGGGCATTGGATACCTTGATTCGTTACCCTTTACTGGGGGCGGGTTATAGCACTCTGCAAATCGTTCTAATCGAACACCTTACGTTGGTTGTCTTTATCGCCCCTATGTTGTGGCGCTACCGTCATGTCTATCGGCATTTGTCGCGGGTAAGCTTATCTTGTTTGTTTTTTATTGGTGGTATTGGCTCTGCCATTGGTACGTTGGCCTTTACTGAAGCCTTTCAATACTTGAACCCAACTGTGGTGATCCTGTTGCAAAAGCTGCAACCTATTGTGGCGATTTTACTGGCATTTTGGTTTCTCAAAGAACGCATTGAAGGGCAATTTGTACAGTGGGCGATGGTCATTTTACTGGGCAGTTTTGTGATGATGTGGCCGGACTTACGCCATTTGGGCGATGCTCAATGGCATTACTCAAATGATAGTTTGAGCATCATCAAGGGTTACGGATTTACCCTCATTGCTGTCGTGGCTTGGGGCGCCGCAACCGTATGTGGTAAGTATTTATCCCATCAAAATGTGCCAGCGAATGCCATCATGTCAGGGCGTTTTGTGGCCGGTTTATTGGTGTTGGCTCCCTTGGCGTTAGTGCAAACAGAGACCTTGGTGAGTATGCAAATCTCAGATTTAGGCCTGGCGATTCTAATGGCCTTGTTAAGCGGCTTTATCGGCATGTGGTTCTATTACCAAGGCCTAAAAACTGTCCCTGCACAACTGGCCACCTTAGCCGAGCTGTCTTTTCCTGTGTTTGCCGCGGCCATTAATTGGCTCTTTTTGGATATGAGTTTAACGGCTTATCAAATCATCGGTGGCTTGATGCTGATTCTAGGCAACATTGGCTTACGTATGAAAGAATTGCGTAAGACGGAATTAAACGCGGTTTCCCAAAGAGTCTAAGTGACGTAGCCAAGTGTGGACGATAATTTACTCATTCCTGTGATGAGTAAGTCATCGTCCCATAACTCACCTTTCCTTATTTTTTGCAATAATGAGCCAGCCTCATCTGTCTTTTCTTTTTGGCTTTGAACTAAAATAGCGCAGTGAAATTTGCCCAAAGGGTCAATTATTTTCAATTTGCCCAGATCCAGTTTATAGGAACCCGAATGTCAGAGATTCAATCCCCCGTTGCCGTATCGAAAACTCAGTGGTTAGAGGTCACTTTGTTGTGGGTGGCTGGGGTATCGGCAGCGATGCAGTTTGCCAAGTTTTCCGTATCCTTTGATGCCTTGTTGGCACACTATCAACAAGGTGCAACCTTAACCGGGATGTCGCTTTCTGTGGTGGGTATTGCTGGACTGATTTTTGGTGTATCGGCTGGCATGATCGCCAGTCGCTTTGGCTATTTGAGAGTATTAGTCGGGGCGCTTTTATTGGGCGGGGTTTTATCCTTTGTCCAATCGACGTTGCCGCCTTTCAATGTGTTATTGGTGACCCGCTTGCTCGAAGGCTTTTCTCAGTTGGGGGTTGTGGTCGCCGCGCCCACTTTAATTGCGAAATTAAGCGCTCCTAAACATAAGTCTTTAACGATGGGGATTTGGGGCACCTTTTTTGGGGTGGCATTTGCCGTGTGTGGTGGCCTAGGTAAGAACATTTTAGATACTCATGGACTGAGTGCCGTGTTCTTAAATCACGGATTTTTGATCACTGGCATGGGCTTGATTTTATTATTGATTTTGAAAAACAATCCCGTATTGGTTCTGCCACCTGTGGCACTGAATCAAGGCAGTGTATTGGCACAAATGTTACGCATTTATCAGAATCCAAGAGCCCTGTTACCAAGCTTGGTCTTTTTGTTTTATACCTGCACTCTAGTGTCCATTTTAACTTATGTACCAAGTCTCATTGAAGACAAAACCTTGCATAAAAGCATGTTGGTGATTCTTCCTTTGTTAAGCACGGGGGGCACCTTTCTCGCTGGGGCCATTGCTCAGTATTTAATGCGACCACAACGCGTGGCTTTCCTCGCTTACCTTGGTGTGGCAGTGGCTGGCATTAGCTTGTTGGCTGTCGCTCATACGCCCTGGTTGTTTGCGATTTTGCTTGGGGCAATGGTGTTGTGTCTAGGTATGATTCCTGGCGCGTCACTGGCGATGATTCCAACATTGGCGCGTAACCCAGCCGAGCAAGCTCAAGGCTATGGACTGTTAGCCCAGTTTGGTAATCTAGGGGCGACCATTGGACCGCCAAGTTATGCGGCCTTAATGACGTTATTTGGTTTATCCGGCATTGTCGGCTTGGTGCTTTTGGTTTGCGTCTTTGGGGTATTGTTTAGTCTGTTAGCCAATCGAATCAACGCCAGCGTCTAATCTTTCTCTATTAAGAGAGCCTTACTGCCATGACAAAGATCGCCTGTCTTTGTCATGGTGTATCAAGCGTTCATTTCCTTTTCTCATTGTTTTTCTATTATTCTGTAAGAATGGTCAGCCTTAGTCAGTCTAATCTGTTAATAATAGAATCAAATTAACGACCTTAATCGGGTGTTGTGGGGTTATGAATGAAAAAAATAGGTTTATTGGTGCTCATTGCCTTATTGGCTGCAGGCTTCTTTTATTTTGATTTGCACCAGTTGTTAACACTGTCTGGCTTAAAATCAGGTTTGGTACAGTTTGAAGAATGGCGCAGTGCCAGCCCGATTCTAGTGGGCGGCGTTTTTCTATTGATGTATGTGTTAGTGACAGCGCTTTCTTTGCCTGGAGCGGCCATCATGACGTTGGCGGCTGGAGCATTATTTGGCTTAGGTTGGGGATTGTTGATCGTGTCTTTTGCCAGTTCCATTGGCGCCACACTGGCTTTCTTAGTGTCCCGATACTTGTTGCAGGATATGGTGCAATCCAAGTTTGGTGATCGTCTTGCGGCCATTAATCAAGGTATTGAAAAAGAAGGTGCGTTTTACCTTTTCACCTTACGTTTGGTTCCCGTTTTCCCTTTCTTCTTAATTAATTTATTAATGGGTTTAACACGTATCCGTGCGCTGACCTTTTATTGGGTGAGTCAGTTAGGCATGTTAGCGGGGACTCTTGTGTATGTGAACGCCGGTACGCAATTGGGTCAAATTGACAGTTTGTCCGGTATTTTATCGCCTTCATTGCTGTTGTCATTTGTTCTGCTGGGTGTGTTTCCTTTGGTCGCCAAAAAAAGTTTGAGCTGGCTAAAAGGACGACGAGTGTATGCGGGCTACTCTAAACCAAAGACGTTTGATCGTAATATGATTGTTATTGGTGCAGGTGCTGGTGGATTGGTAAGTGCTTACATTGCTGCCGCAGTGAAGGCGAAGGTGACGCTGGTTGAAGCCCACAAAATGGGGGGCGATTGCTTAAATTATGGTTGCATTCCGAGTAAGGCATTGATCAAAAGCGCGAAAGTGGCCAATCAGATTCGCCATGCGGAGCATTATGGTTTGCAGAGCAGTGAACCACGTTTTTCGTTTAAACAAGTGATGGCGCGAGTTCAAGATGTGGTGCGCCAAGTAGAGCCTCATGACAGTGTGGAACGTTACACTGAGTTAGGGGTGGATGTGGTTCAAGGTTATGCCAAGTTAATTGATCCTTGGACAGTGGAAATCCAGTTAAATGAGGGTGGTACGCAACGCATGACCGCTCGCAGCATTGTGTTAGCAACGGGGGCACGTCCATTTGTCCCTAAATTAGAAGGCCTTGAAGAGGTTGGGTATTTAACCAGTGATACCTTGTGGGAAGCGTTATCTAAGCGCGATACACCGCCTAAGCGATTGGTGATTCTTGGTGGCGGCCCAATTGGTTGTGAGTTGGCGCAAAGTTTTGCCAGACTCGGGTCTGAAGTGATTCAAATTGAGCGTTCTCAACGTTTAATGGCGCGAGAAGATGAAGAGGTCTCTGATCTAGCGGAAGCTTCTCTACGCCAAGATGGCGTGTCGGTTCTGACGTCTCACACGGCGTTGCGTTGTCAGCGTGATGGCGACGTGAAGCGCATTGTGGTGGAGCATGAAGGGGAAGAGCGTGCTATCGAATTTGACGAGCTGATTTGTGCGGTGGGTCGTGAAGCCAGATTAGAAGGTTATGGTTTAGAAAATCTGGGCATCGAAACCAAAGGCACTATTGTCACCAACGATTATTTAGAAACGCTGTACCCAAATATATATGCCGCTGGTGACGTGGCGGGGCCATATCAATTTACCCATGTGGCGGCGCATCAAGCTTGGTATGCCGCAGTTAATGCCTTGTTTGGTTCGTTAAAACGCTTTCGAGTGGATTATCGAGTCATACCTTGGACGACGTTCATCGACCCAGAAGTGGCGCGTGTTGGCCTAAGTGAGCAGGAAGCGAAAGCCAAAGGTGTGGCCTACGAAGTGGTGCGTTATGGTCTGGATGATTTAGATCGAGCCATTGCAGATGGGGCGCGAACGGGTTTTGTGAAGGTGTTGACCGTGCCTGGTAAAGACAAAATCTTAGGTGTCACCATTGTGGGTGAACACGCTGGGGATTTGTTGGCCGAATTTGTTTTAGCCATGAAGCATGGTCTTGGGTTGAATAAAATTCTAGGCACAATTCACACTTACCCTACTTGGGCGGAAGCCAATAAATATGCCGCTGGCGAATGGAAGCGTGCACATGCCCCAGCCAAAATATTGAACTGGCTTGAGAAATACCACAGTTGGCGTCGAGGCTAAGCTTATGAAAACGTGGTTATTGGTGACGTCTATTCTGTTTGGTTTATTGACTCAGACGCTGAGTGCAGCAGAGGATGGTTTTGATCATACTGAATGGGATCAATTACTCAAACAACATGTGACGGTGTTACAGGGTGGACAAGCGACGCAGGTAGATTATCACGGTTTTGCTGAGGACCAAGCGAGTCTTAGTGCTTACTTGGATCGTTTGTCTGATGTGTCCCGTTCGCGCTTTGACGCTTGGTCAAACGCGGAGCAGTTAGCGTTTTTGATTAATGCGTATAATGCTTGGACGGTTGCCTTAATCCTTACGGAATGGCCGGATCTTGAGTCGATTAAAGATCTTGGCAGCCTTTTCCGTTCGCCTTGGTCAAAAGACATTGCGCCACTCTTTGGTAACACTGTTTCTTTGGATGATATTGAGCATAAGATGATTCGTGGCTCGGATCGTTACCAAGATCCACGCATTCATTTTGCCGTTAATTGCGCCAGCATTGGTTGTCCGGCACTACGGGCTGAAGCCTATCAGGGCCAAACGTTAGAAGCTCAACTCAATGAACAAACACGCCTGTTTTTATCCGATGTCAGTCGTAATCGACTAGAAGACGGTGAGCTGAAACTCTCGTCAATCTTCAAATGGTATAAACAAGACTTTGAGAAAGGCTGGTCAGGTTATGCTTCTTTGGCGTCGTTTTTGCTGGATTATGTCGCAGAATTGTCATTGGACGCACAAGCGATTCAAGCGTTAAACAATGGCGATCTGGATATGGTTTATCTAGATTATGATTGGGGCTTGAATGTCACACCTTGATAGTCGGATCTTTTAGGTCTTATCGAGACGTAAAAGATCGCATCATTTCCCAGAATAAATTCACTTGGTAACTGTGGGTTTGTTGTCGTAGTCGTACCATGTAAATCGGCACATGATTGCGCGACATAAAATTGTCGACTTCAATAGGCATTAGCTGTTGGTTTTCTAATTCGGCAAGGATCATGTGTTTTGGCATTCTTGCCCACCCCATACTATTGAGTAGCAGGCTTTTTTTCACCTGAAAATCGTTCACGTACCAACGTTTCCCTGTGGTTAATACGTGCCGGTGTCCATGGCTGGAGCCATCGCTGGCAGTATTGACGACGAGGATCTGTGGAATGGACTGCAGAGACGTTTGTTTTACCTTGTTGGCAGTGAGATTGAGTTGTTCTAGCAAGTTTGCGCTCATCACTGTAATCATTTCCATCTTATAAAGCTCTAGTAACGAGTGACGGTCATCTAAGCCATACCTTGGGCCAATCGTGACATCGCATTTGCCTTTGGCAAGTTTGTCTTGCAAGCCATATAAATGGTCGGTTGTGATGTTTATGTCGACGTCAGGGTATTGTTGCTGAAAGGCTTGAATGCGTTCTATGCAGTTTTGGTCTAGGCTCATTTGACTTAGGCAAAGGTGCAAGGGTGGTGTCTCGACACCTTTTGCCAAATCGTGCCCCAAGGATTCCAGTTGAGTCACCTGTGACATGAGCTTTTTGCATTGTCTGAAAAAAGCATGCCCCTCCGGTGTTAAGCCTGGACGATAACTGTTGCGATCAAACAAGGTAATCTCATATTGGTTTTCTAGAGCCTTAATGGCTGCGCTAACACTCGGCTGAGTTTTGTGGATGGCGTCGGCGGCAGAACGAAAACTGCCGGTTTCCACCACCGCAATAAAGGCTTTAATTTGATCGATTTTCATAGTGTCACCAAGATGATCAGTTTTTCATATCATTTTAATAGTAAAACGAAATTATTTATTTTTCATTGATTGTCTTATCATAACCTCATTAAAGACAGATTAGATCAGATGTGTAGGAGGTTTATATGGACACATCCATAGCGGTATTATTCCTCGCCGGATTAATTACCGGCTTTTCAAAATTTTCGGTTGGTGGGATGGGGCTTTTAGTGCTGCCGATTGTCATGATTGCCTTCCCAGGTCCAGAAGCGTTAGGGGTATTGTTACCTTTGTACATCATTACGGATCTGATGGCGGTATCGAGTTATAAAAGTAAGATCGCGTGGTCAGTGTTGGCGCGATTTTTACCCTTGGCGTTTATTGGTGTCATCATCGCCAGTCATTTTTTAGCCAATATTAATGCGGATCAGTTCATTGGTTTTCTAGGTTTCACTATTATTGCAATGATTGCCTTAGGCTTGTATTTGGATGTGCGACCCGCATCTTTTATGCGTCGTCCATGGGCTGCTTATTCAATGGGGTTCTTTGGCGGAGTGGTGAGTATGATCGCGAATGCAGCGGGACCATTGTTTAGCTTATTCTTATTAGAGCAAAAACTCGATAAAAGTACTTATGTGAGCACACGAGCTTGGGCCTTCTTCATTATCAATTTATTGAAATTGCCTCTCTACATAGGGTTGGGTTTGCTTACTGTCAACAGTGCAGAAACCAGTTTGTATGCCATCCCTGGTTTGTTAGTTGGGTCCTTCATTGGTTATCACTTTCTCAAAAAGGTGCAGCCCACTCAGTTCAAATGGTTAATTCGAATCATGTCTACTGTCGCGGCGTTTAAGTTGTTTCTCTTTACCTAGTTTTTTGGTTTAGTACAAAAAACATACAAAAAAGCCCTCTTCTTAGCTTGTATTGAAAAGGGGGTTGCGTATTACTTGTAGACATCGTGACCCTTAGATTTAGGTCACACGAGTGTACACATGGTATTAGTTATGACGCACCCTGAAAATGAACTATTTCGTCTGGAAACTTTGGTCGATTCCTCACCCATTCCTGCTTTTTGGTCCAGTATCGATAGTGGCTCGATTGAATACATTAACTCTGCTTTTTACAGCTTATTTGGCTTTGTTTTAGCCGACCTTTCTGATGTTCGCTCTTGGTATCATCTTGCTTCACGCCAGCCAGATTTTTATTCACAGATGATAGAGCCTTGGTTGGGTGAAACCGACTTGCCTCATTCCATTCGAGACATCCAAATAAAGTTGTTTGATAAGCAGGGGAATATCTGCGATGTCAATTTGTGTTTTTCCATTGTTGGTCATAAGCGACTCTGGTACTTCAATGATGTCACCAATTATTGTGTTGCTGAACAGCGCCTGAGCGCTCGCAGTAACATGTTAGAAAGGGTGGCCAAAAGTTCGGCTTTGGTTGATACCTTGCATATGTTGGTAAAACAAATTCAATATGAAACTCCGCAGGCCATTTGCAGCGTTTTATTATTTGATCCTCAAACGCAGTGCTTAACCATGGGGGCGGCACCGAACCTCCCTGAAGCCTATAACCAAGCGATAGATGGGGTGAAGATTGGTTTAAACGTTGGTTCTTGTGGAACGGCGGCGTTTTTGCGCCAACGGGTGATTGTGGAAGATGTATTTTGTCACCCATATTGGGCCAATTTTCATGACTTAGCGACGTTAGCGGGGATTTCCGCTTGTTGGTCAGATCCCATTATTTCTTCAAAAGGGGCTTTGTTGGGGACCTTTGCTATCTATAAGGCCAAGCCGTCAGTACCCTCAATCAAAGAGTTGGAGCTCATTAATTTCGCCAGTAACTTGGCGAGCATCGCTATTGAAAGCTTTAGAGCACAAGAAGAGCTTGAACGACGAGCGTATTATGATCATCTGACTGGGTTGGTCAATCGTGGCTATTTCTTCGAGTTATGTGAGCAAGCTTTGAGTCTTGCACTTACCTCCTCCTCGCCGATCGCCATGATTATGTTGGATGTGGATCACTTTAAACAAGTGAATGACTTCTATGGGCATAAAAGCGGTGATTTAGTACTGCAGGCTCTAGCAGAGAGTGGTCGTAGCGTGTTGGCCGAAGAGGAAGTGCTTGCACGCATTGGCGGTGAAGAATTTATTGTATTATTACCCGGCTCGACACAAGCAGAAGCGACGAAAACAGCCGAGCGTTTAAGGATGAAAATGGAGAACTGCATGGTGCTCAGTGGCGATAATCAAAAGATTTATTTCACTGTGTCTATTGGTGTCGCTTATAAAGTAACGGGGCAATGTTCGGTTGACGAAATGTTAAGTTGTGCAGACAAAGCGCTCTATCAATCTAAGGCAGCGGGTCGAAATTGTGTCTCAGTACTCGCGTGCCAAAGTCAGGAAATGTTGTTTTAACCACTCAAATGAATCAGATTTAACCTCCCTTCTTGTTATTTTTCTCATGCTTTAATTCATTGATATAGCTAATTAATTTTTAAGGCTGGTGAATTTTCATCGGCCTTTTTACGTCTGTTGGTTACTCGCCTGATCATTTTTTATTCAAAAAATGCTTTCGATTTTATTATCTTGAGTATATATTAAAATATCTGTTCAATAATAATAAAAAGGTGTTTCTTTATGGGTGTTAAGATTATATCTGCCGCTGTTTTGTCAGGATTGGTGTGTGTATCAGCGCATGCGACAAGCATTAATATGCGGCACGAAATTGTGCCGGAGTATGATGATCAGGCGGCCAGTCATTCGGATCGTATTGAAGTCAGCCATCGTTTTTCTAATGGCATCGGCTTTGGTGTTGAAGCGAAGTGGAAGAGCAATAACGAACAAGCTTTTGGAGAGTTATCAGGTAACGGGCAGCAGAGTAACATCAGCTATCGTATTAAGTTGTCTGATGCGGTGACTTTCACTCCTCAATATAAATGGGAATCTGGCTCGAATAAATTAAGCCATCAGTTTAATTTTAGTTTTGGTTACAAGGTAAGCAGTGATTGGTCCGTTGGTTTTAGACATCGCTATAATTACGAAACCAAAGTCGACGATGATAATTCTCATTATAACCGTTGGACTTTTTCGGCTGGTTATAAAGGCATTGAGAATTGGTCACTCAGTTCTTCCGTAGACTATACCTTTAACCCAGAAGCCTCTGGACCACGTTGGCAAGATAAGTCATCTTGGTTTTCCGATGTGAATTTTAAAGGAGAATATAAGGGTCTCAAAAATGGCTGGAATCCGTTTGTGGAAGTTGGCTTGAAACCTTATAAGTCTGGCGAAACTTATCGTTTTAATGGTGAAGAGGTCAGTGCAAATGACAAGTGGCGTCCTCGCTACCGTTTAGGTGTTAAATACAGCTATTAATCCCCTTTTATAGCAATATTTAACGTGACATCTCCTTTATAAAAAAGGCCTATTTCGATGAAATAGGCCTTTTCTTTATCATCTCGCAGGGTTTGCCAAGCTAAAATTTGGTTGAATCTGTGTTAATTTCTTGGCTAAGAAGTTAAGCAGCACGCCGTACATTGGCACGAATAAACCTAAGCTAATGATCAACTTAAAAGTAAAGTCTACCATAGCGATTTCAGGCCAATGGGTGGCCATGAAATCATCTGGACTGCGATAGAAAGCGATGCCAAAAAAAGCCAACGTATCCAGTCCGTTTCCGACCAAGGTTGAAGCCATTGGTGCAACCCACCATTGTTTCAATTGGCGCAGTCGATTAAAAACCTGAATGTCTAACGCCTGACCAAGTAAATAAGCCATCAAGCTAGCAAAGGCAATGCGCGCCACGAAAGTGTCGAAGTTTAATAAAGCGGCGAAGCCTTGGAATGCGCCTTGGGCAAAGAGAACAGACAGCACGTAGGAAATGATCAGCGAGGGAATCATGACCGTAAAAATGATGCGACGGGCAAGCTGAGCACCAAAAATCCTAACGGTTAAATCGGTAGCCACAAAGATTAAAGGGAAGGTAAATGCGCCCCAAGTGGTATGGAAGCCAAATAGGGTAAACGGAATCTGTACTAGATAGTTGCTTGATGCAATGACCAGTAAATGGAACATGGCGAGGTAGCCTAGGGCTTTGCCCTGCTGCTCGGGGGTAAATGTGCTCATATTGTACCTTTTTCGTTTTATTGGGGTGAGGGAACCCAAATCGGTTAAGAATGAATTGACTTAATGGTCAATACGAATTGACCCAGCGGTCAAATACGAGGCGCGATTATAGCGAAGTGTCGCCAGAGTGCAATGTTTTGTTTAAAAAACGCACAGCTAAAATGTAGTGAAGACAGAAATAACCACTTTGTCGTACGGCGTTGCATTACAAAGTGGTTTGCTCAGCCATCCATTGAGGGATTTAGGTAGATGGATTACGACGTTGGTATTCGTTTTGGATGAGTTGCTCAACCATTTCATTGATTTTTAACTCATTCTCTTCCGCCAGTGCATTCAGCTTTTGCTTAGTGTTTTGTGTCATACTGATGCTGTATGGCTTTTTACCATTCGATTTTTCGCGAAATTTCTTTTGGCTCCAGGCCTTTTTCATCTTATCAATCAGTAAGGCTTTGCGGTCTAGATTGTTCGACAAATCAATGGTTGCAATCACAATATCTCGTTTCTCACTGTCTTTATGGCTGGTCCAAGCAAGCGGAAGCGGACGGGTTTTAACATTCTGAAGATAAGAATACGCCCATTGCCATTGACTAACGTTGTTGTCTTCAAGCCAAGACGTGACAGAAGTGTCTTCTTCAATTTCAAACCACATGCTTTTTAGGGAATCGAGCAGATCCTGTTGCTGCTTTGCATCCAGTTCACCATGATAAAACGCATTTAAAATGTCTGTGTGACGGTCGGCATTACTGTCTTTTTCGATTAAGAAGGGCTGACTTGAAAGGCGTTTAAGTGAACGATGGATGATACCTTGATCATCGTGTTCTTGATCTTTGTTTAAGGTGTGCTTTTTTAAATAACACCAAAGCCAATGGCATAAGCGGCTATCGAGTTTGTCTATCCAGCGAAAATAACTGTGCGGCAGTTGAGTCGCCGCAAAGGCTGTCGTCATTTGCGTAGCAAAGTTCTTAGGGGCTTTCTTTTTACGGATCAGTAAATCTAGCTCAGCATTGATGTTTTTAATCCGTTCTTCTACCGTTCTTCCTTGTAGGTTTTTGGCGGTAGTACTGCGAATTTGTTGAACCAAATAGTCGGTGTAGAAGGTGCATTCACGGTCTGAGTTGGCTTCTAAGATTTCAACATCAACATTACTTCTGAACATCGTTATTCCTTTCGCCTTATGATCGGTTTCCATGTTTTTCTACATGGTAGCATCGATCGTAAATTTTATGTAACTAAATGCGTGATAGCAAATAATTAGATACTGCAGCGTACGCTATCACGGCCAGATTGTTTGGCTTCGTGCAGATTACTGTCCGCAATATTGAATACTTCTTGTCGTGTTTTGGCTAGGTTTGAGAAGCCAATGCCAATGCTAACCGTTATGCCAGATACATCATCTAACGATAACTGGCTAATCCTGAGCCGTAATTGTTCCGCTAATTCTAACACTTCCTGAGGGTTACGGTTCAATGTTAAGACCACAAACTCTTCACCACCCCAGCGTCCAATGACGTCTTCTGGACGGATCGTTCGGTTTAATTTAGCGGCGACTTTGGCTAAGACTTTATCGCCCATAGTATGGCCAAATTGATCGTTTACTTGTTTAAAATAATCAATGTCGATGATCATCAGAGCATAGCGTTGAGAGTCTTTTTCAATCTGATCAATACCTAATTCCTCAAAGACTTTTTCTATTCCCCTGCGGTTCAAAATGCCTGTTAGTAAGTCCACATAAGCATAATTTTCTAGTAGGTTAATACGCGAATTAGCCTGCACTGCTTTTACTCTTAATCGTACGACTGTCCACAGCAAAACAATATAAACAATATGGGCAACCGCGATATTCAATACCACCCCCATAGTGTCTTCCAATCCATGATTTTGAATGAGTACCACATAATGACCAATAAGGGTGGCGGCCAAGACGACGATGGTGGTGGAGGCGGCACGTTTTACTTCTAAGAATAAATAAGCAATGACGTAATTGAGGCCTAGCCATTGTGCCGCGTTGGAAAACAAGGCATTACTGCCGATGTGATGCCAAATGCTGGTGCTGATTAGGTAGCCTGCCACGATAAGGTAGGTGAGCAAGTGGAGATTGTTTTGATGTGCATGAGAAGCGTAGCGGCTCGCCACATAAAGGACCGCGAAAGCGCCAATACAAATTGGATAGGCCGTCGCATCATATTGAGAGATAATGCCGCTGCTTTCATCAATTAACCAAATCAGCATAAAGCTTATACAAGCCAATAACAGCAAGCGACGAAAAACCTTCGGCTCCATAATAGGCGGGTGTCGTACTGGTGGTTGTTTGTTGCTATGGCTCATTGAATCATTTTGCTCATATGGTTGTTCAGATTACATAAAATAATATTTTATCGGTCTTTTTGGCATTGTGTATCTGTTTTCATACGGTTTAAGGTTAAACCCTCTGCTCACAGCATACTGAGACCTTATGACGATTAAAGCCCGATTGCTCATTGCCGCTTTATTGGTATTTATCCCCGTTGGGCTTTTGGCTTGGACTTCCATGAGAGTAGTCGTGGAAAACATGGTTGTCAGCTGGATAGAGCGTTATGCCGAAAAGCAGCTACGATTTGATAAAGTAAGAACCTTACTGCCTCTCATTCAAGAGGTAAAGCTCTCTCAAGATTTTGCGCAGTTGGCAGCGCTAAAAGAGTGGGCTAAGAATCCTGATGATGTCTTGTTAAAACAACAAGCATTTCAAGCAACAGAACAATTCCGTCCCTATTTTTCAGACCGCTCCTATTTTATCGCGTTAACTCAAAATGATCATTATTACTACAGTGATGAGCAAGTTAGCCGCAAAGGTGAAGTGGTGACCAAACACAATTTTTATCGATACACTTTAGACCCAAATAAAGCCTCCGATGCCTGGTTTTACAGTCTCATTGAAAAGCAGCTTGATATGCATTTGAATGTGAATCCAGATGAAGAGTTGGGGGTCATCAAACTTTGGAGTGATATTTTGATTCGCGATGGCGAGCAAATACTCGGGGTGGTCGGTACGGGACTGAACTTAACGGATTTTTTGAATCAAATGGTTGAAAAACAAGACATATATTCAGCCATTGTGTTTACCAATTATAAAGGGGCAATCCAGTTATATCAGCAGGCATCATTGATTGATTACGCCTCCATTACAAAGCAAACCTTAGATAAAAAACTCGTCTTTCACTTATTGGATGATGACGATTCTCAACAGATCTTAAAGCGTCACTATGCGGTCGCCAAACAAGATCCGAATCAAGTGCACATGGCATTTATTCATCGCAATGGTGTGCGCCAACTTGCCAGCGTGATTTATATACCTGAGATTGATTGGTATCAGGTTAATTTTATCGACATCGAGCGTTTTCTACCGATTGAAGCGTTTCTCAATATCTTAATCATTTCTTTGATAAGTTTGGCCGGTTCATTGGCGTTGTTTTATCTATTGATCTCCTTTGTGGTCACTCGTCCGCTCAAAGAGCTGGATGATTCGATCCAAACGTTGGCTCAACAGCATCAAGTTAAGCTCACGTTAGGGCGTTTTGCTGGTGCGGAAATAAAGCGTTTAGTACGGCACTATCAAAAAATGTCTCAAGCCTTACTTGATCAACACAATAAATTAGAGCAAAAAGTGGCCATTCGAACCGCTGAACTAGAGCGTCTGTCATCGTGTGATGCATTAACCGGTTTGCTCAACCGGCGTGGTTTTAATGAGCAAATGAATCTCTATATGGCGGAATGGGAAGCTCATAACGAACCTTTCGGTCTGATCAATCTTGATGTAAACCAATTTAAATCCATCAATGATCGATTTGGCCATTTGTCGGGTGACGTGGTGTTGCAAGAGATTGCCAACTACCTCACCTCGTTCGTTGGCAACATGGGCATAGTGGGGCGCTGGGGCGGTGATGAGTTTTTGATATTAGCAAAAGTGGCCGATGGAAGTTTAGAGCGAATTTGGCGCAATTTACAAACCTCTGAAACGCCTCTCTCGGTTGTACTTGAGGGGCTGTTGGAGGAAATTCAATTTAGTTTTGGTCAGAGTACGATTCAAGCTGGGGAGTCGCTGGAGAAATTGCTCCTTCGGGCAGATAAAGCCATGTATGAAATGAAATTTCCAACCCAGAGCATCAAGTCTCCAAGGTGATGTCATTTGATCCCCAAACCCATCGATAAGGTGTCAGTCGATCACCCCCGTTTTAATCGTCGTCATCCACATTAATTCAGTAAATAGCGTGCAAGCGATTGAAATCCACTCAGCTAGCCACACTAACTAGCTATCTTTGATATCAAACTTATTTTTTGGAGATCAACATGAGTACAGAGAATTCTCTCTTTACCCCAGTTAAGCTGGGTGATTTAGAACTACCAAACCGTTTTGCCATGGCCCCACTTACTCGTTGTCGTGCGCCAGAGCATCAGCCGAATGAATTGATGGCGGAATACTATTCACAGCGTGCTGCAACAGGCTTAGTGATTACAGAATGCACGATGGTCAGTGAAGGTACCTCGGCGTTCGGTAACGATCCTGGTGTTTATTCGGCTAAACAAGTTCAAGGCTGGAAACTGACAACAGAAGCGGTTCATAAAGCCGATGGCCGTATCTTTATGCAGATCTGGCATGCTGGTCGTGCTGCTCACCCGCTATTGAATGGTGGTAAAGAAGCGGTTGCCCCAAGTGCCATTGCGATTGAAGGCGACACACACACACCTGAAGGTAAAAAAGCCTACACTGTGCCAAGAGAGCTAACCAAAGCGGACATCGCGGACATTGTGCAGGAGTTTAAGCAGGCGGCGATCAATGCCAAAGAAGCCGGTTTCGATGGTGTGGAAGTGCATGCTGCGAATGGCTATTTGATTGATCAATTCTTAAGAGACAGTGCCAACCAGCGTGATGATGAATACGGTGGTTCATTCGAAAATCGTGCCCGTTTCTTGATGGAAGTGTTGGATGCGGTAACGGACGTTATGGGCAGCGGTCGCGTAGGGGTTCGTTTATCACCTTTGAACAGCTTCCAAAGCATGAAAGACAGTGACCCTGTTGGTTTGGTGACCTACCTTGCTAAAGCGTTGAATCGTTACAATTTGGCTTACTTACACTTGATGCGTGCGGATTTCTTTGGCCTACAGCAAGCGGATGTTGTGCCTGCTGTGCGTGAGGTGTACGAAGGTCACTTGATGGTGAACATGGGCTACACGCCAGAAGAAGCAACACAAGTCATTGCTGACAAGCAGGCGGACAGTGTGGCCTTTGGTACGGGCATTTTAGCGAATCCAGATTTCGTCACTCGTGTTAAGCAAGGTGCAGACTTGAATCAGCCTAATCCTGATACTTTCTACACGCCAGGGGCGGAAGGTTATACGGATTACCCGAGCTTACAAGCTAGCTAATCCAGTAAGCGAAATACTTTAATAGGGAAAGCCAAGGCCAAGTGTCTTGGCTTTTTTTTGCCTCAACTTAGGCATTGATACGATCTTTTGAAAGAAAGGTTGACCCAGCTTGTGGTGGTCTTTTAACGTATTGCGTATCACTAGATTTTTAAGGCTGTAACCGTGACTTTGACTTCCAAATTACCGCAAGTTGGCACCACCATTTTTACGCAAATGTCGTCTCTTGCGGCGCAACATGGCGCGATTAACTTGTCACAAGGGTTTCCTGACTTCCCTGCAGATCAAGCGTTATTAGAACGGGCTTCTCAGGCTATTTTGCATGGCAACAATCAGTACGCACCCATGACGGGTTTACCTGTGTTGCGCCAAGCCATTCAAGACCTGATTGCTCGTTATTATGATCGTCAGGTCAATGCCGACAGCGAAATCACCGTCACCAGTGGTGCATCGGAAGCCATTTTTGATGGTATTACAGCCTTAGTGAATGCGGGCGATGAAGTGATTTTGTTTGACCCTGCTTATGACCTCTATGAGCCGGCTATTGCTTTGGCTGGTGGTGTGTGTAAACGTGTGGTATTGAGCGCGCCAGACTTTCGACCGGACTGGTCTGAGTTTGCTTCATTGCTCACAGATAAAACCCGTTTGGTATTAATTAATACGCCACACAACCCCACTGGAACCTGCTGGCAAGATGAAGACTTAGAACAACTTTGGCAGGCAATTCAGCACAGGGATATGTTTGTCTTGTCCGATGAAGTGTACGAATTTATTCACTATCAAGCTCAAAGTGTCAGTGTGCATCGTCATGCTTCATTGGCACAGCGTAGTATGGTGGTATCTTCTTTTGGTAAAAGTTTCCATCTTACCGGCTGGAAAGTGGGTTACGTAGTGGCACCCGAAACCATTACCCGTGAACTGAGAAAGCTTCACCAGTACATCACTTTCAGTACCGCCACACCATTACAGCAAGCGATTGGCGAGCATTTGCTGAGTACTCCAACGGCCAGTTCTGAGCTATCGCCCTTTTATCAAGCGAAGCGTGATGTTTTACGTGCTGCCCTAGCTTCCAGTCGTTTTCGCCTTCTACCCTGCCAAGGCACGTATTTCCAATTATTGGATTACAGCGACATTAGCGAATTAGACGATGTGGCGTTTTGCCAATACTTGGTGAAAGAAGTGGGCGTCGCGGCTATTCCTGTCAGTGTGTTCTATCAGAATCCACCAACAGGACAACGACTCATTCGCTTATGCTTTGCCAAAGACGACGCCACGTTGCTTGCTGCAGCGCAGAAATTGGCACGGCTTTAAAGAACCACTGCGTTAGCTTGGCATGGCGTCAAAACAAGGCGCTTGATTAAGATCCTCATCCCAGTTGCCCTTGCTTCCCATGAAGATATTCGCTTGTGCTTTCATGTCGAGATCCGAGTCCAAGCTGCCTGCAGGCACCACGACCAAACCACGTGCTTTTGCATCAATTGGCACATTGGAGCCACAGACTTGGCAAAAAGCGCGCGCGAAGTGGCTGTCTAGGTGGCGATAAAAGCTGATTTTGTCTGCGCCGCTCAACCAGGTCAGTTCGGCTCCTGGTGCGAACAGATTAGCACAGTGCGATGTGCCTGAAGTTTTGCGGCAACGACTGCAATGACACAAGAAAAACTTTTTAAATTCCCCTGTGAGCTCGTAACGCACCTGTCCACACAAACAAGAACCGGTATGGTGTTGTGACATTTTTGCCTCCGTTTTTATTAGGACTCTGTCAGACTTTCTTTATAACAAATTTATGCCTTAGCGAAAGGTGTTTTTTTCGACAAGGTGAAGGTCACGAATAATAGGGCAATCAGCGAGCAGCTAGTCATACCCAGCACCATAGGCAAAGGTTCTTTGTTCATAAATGGGCTTAAAATAGCAATAAAAATAGGCCCAATGGCGATTTGCATTGTGCCTAATAAAGCCGATGCGGTGCCGGCAATGCGACCGTGATTTTCCATAGCAAGAATTGACGTAGTTGGAATCACTAAGCCGACGCCAGCACTGGCGATCAAATAGCACCCCATAAACAGATACAAAGAATCGAAGCCAATAAGATACAGACTACTCATACAGCACATGGCAATCGCGCCAATCCACTTGCCGGCACGAATCACATTTTCAATGCCGTAAAGTGAGCAAAGGCGGCTATTAAACTGAGCGGCGAAGAAGAAACACATGGCGTTTAATCCGAAGGCTAAACCATATTGAGTCTCGTTGAGGCCATAATGTTCGATCAGCACAAAAGGCGAATTGGCCAAATAAATGAAGAAATTGGCTAACGCAAAGCTGCCGGCAAACACAAGGCCCATGTAGTGATTGTCTTTTAAAAGCGTCACATAAGCTTTTAAACTGCTGCCTTGTGAGCGAGTGTGTTGACGCTCTTCTAGAGACTGACTTTCGCGTAAACCAAACTGAATCAATAACAGACCCAGGCCGGCACAAATGGCCACCAGAACAAAAATACCACGCCAATCCGTGAAGGTAAGAATGGTACTACCAACCAGAGGGGCGAGAATCGGAGAAATTCCGAATACCAGCATTAGCAAAGACATCAACTTGGTTGCCATCACCCCAGTATACATATCACGAACAATGGCGCGGGCAATCACGACGCCAGCAGCAGCACCTATGCCTTGCAAGAAACGATAGATAATTAACTCATCCAACGAAGAAGCAAAAATACAGCCAAGTGTGGCGAGAAAGAAAATTCCCATACCAATAAACAAAGGAGGTTTACGGCCAAATTTATCGGACAACGGGCCATAGAAAAGCTGAGAGATACTCTGTGCAATGAGAAAAACCGTCAAACTGAATTGCACCTCAGCCACCCCCACGGTGAAAAACTGACTGATTTGCGGCAAGGCTGGTAGGTACATATCAATGGCAAAGGGGCCAATCGCTGACAACAAGCCTAAAATGATGGCAATTTTATAAAATCCTACTTGGCGATCTGAGCTAGACATTTTCGTTCCCATGAAAATTGAAAGGTCGCCATTGTACTCTGCTTTAAGCAGGAATAAATAATCGGCGACGCTTTTCTAAAAGCGAATAATAAGTTTAAAGAGTATTGAGGTTTTTTGCAGTAATGATGCAACCTCAGTGCAACCTACTTTGTGCGGTTGTTTTTCTATTCGTCATCCTCAAACATAGAAAGCGTTAGAGATTGAATCCGAAACGCAAACAGGAGGAAAACATGCAAACCCAAACGACACAGAGCAAACACATTGCCGATATTATTCAAGTCATGCAGGGTGGTATTGAGTTCTACCAAGAAGCGAAAGACAAACTCCAAGGCGCGCGTTATCAAGCCTTTTTTAATCGTATGATAGATGCCAAGCGTGAAGCCGTAGATGACCTTCAGCCCTTTGCTATTGCTGAACAAGGCCATGCAGAATTGGATGCCGATAATCTGGTCAAAGCCCGCCAAACTTACACTAAGCTGATGGCGAAATTATCGGACAATAAAGCCTTTACTTATGTTGATCAGTTGGAAGAAGTGGAAGATAAGGTGTTGGATGAAGTTGATACGGCCTTAGAAAAACCACAACCACAAAACTGTGAAGTGACTCTGCAAAGAGTCAAAGTACGTATGAAAGAGTGCCATGATGAAATGAAAGCCTTGCAAACCGCAGAGCAGCATTAATTCATTCGCTCAATATCACAAAAAAAAGCCTGCCCTTCGAGTCACGATGGGCAGGTTTTTTTGTTGGCTATCAGGCTTTATTTTAATGCGGCTTCTGGTACGACCACGCTCAAAGATTGTGGCTGTACGGTCACTTCTAAGCGATCGGCTTCACGGGTTTCACCGTCGATGACGTAATGACCTATTTGGCTAATATCGACCCGGACTCTTCGTGCATTACGGTGAAACACACCAGAGTCTTTTTGTTGATTATTCTCGTCTGTTTCATTATTGCTTAATCCCAACATGGCCAGCTCCGCAAGGTTGAGAATTTGCATGCGTTCTGGGTCTAACCAAGTTAAATCGAGCTCTCCATCTTCAATATCTGGTACGCCTTTGCCTTGTGCTAACAGCGTAGTAACAGGCGATGCATTGGCGATGGTCAAACTGGGCGTCTCTATCTCAAAGGGGTCATCGTCATCGAGTGTGATCTTAAAAGTATGCACATCGTTTTGACTGATGGCTTCCCATAAACCCTGTAAATACGCCATTTGTCCACTGCTGTTCTTTTTCTCTCGGTCGGCTTTTTCTATCATTTGTTGTTCAAAGCCGACACCAGCCAACAGCAACATCAATTCATCGTTGCAGGTCGCCGTATCAATGCGTTGTTCACAGCCATCAATGATGTTCAAGCAAACGGTTTCTATTGAGGCCATTTTTGACAGGGTTCCGCATAACGCATGGCTAAGGGCATTGGCAGTACCGAATGGGATGATGCCCAGTTTTACTTTTGTGCCAACCAAGGCGGTGGCGACTTCCGTTACTGTGCCATCCCCCCCACAAGCGATGACCAAATCTGGCGAAGCTTTGAGTGCCTGTTTTGCCAGTGTGGTGCCATTCTCCTCAGGTGTGGTGGTTTTCACTGTTAGATTGTAATAGCCAGATAAGCGTTTCAGTATGGTGTCCTTTTCCTCTTCCCACTGGCGTTTTCCGGCGACCGGATTGGCAATAATCCAAGCACTGTTATGGACCACTAGGTGCTTATTTTCAAAGGCTTGGTTAAGGTGCTTAAACTGTTTGTTGTTGAGTCTAACCGTGGAGCGAATTTCACGAATCTTGTTCATGATTTCTTTCGGCTTAGCATCTGGGTATTGGCTTAATAGGTAAGCCGCCACCATAAAAACGGAACGACCACGACCAAGGGCACAATGTACAACGACCGAGCGGCCGTTTTTTTTATGTGTGTGTATCCAGTTTAACGCTCGTTGTATTTGTGTGTCTGTTGGAACGGAATGATCCAGAATGGGAATGTTCAAGTAATCGATGTTTGCCTGCAAAGCCATCCAATTTAGCGAACTGAATTCTGCCGTCACGTCTAACACGCCGCTGATGTTTTCACTTTTTATGGCATGAATGTCAGAAGGAAAGAGGCGCCTTGCGAGATAAATACCATCGTCTATTTTTTGCAGAGCGGGTACTGGGTCATTGCTACGAGCCCAACTATTATAGAGCTGAGTGCTCCATAAAAAGGGCATGAACACCCAGCGTATATAAACGGGCACCGTGCCGTCAGAACGTTTACGAAAGATGGTCGGCTTGTTCAGTAAATAGGCTAAGCTGACAGTGAAAAACGACAAGGCAAACCAGGCCCAAGCCAGTTTGAAATAGATATGACTAGTGAAAACGGCCAACAAAACAAAAGCGGCAGTCGCCAATAAAAAATAGTTTGGTTTAAACAATTCTGCTCTCCTAGCAAACATCCCGTGATTAAAGAGTAGCTTAAAAAATAGTCAGCGAAAAGGGACAAATTATGTCCGTTTAATCAATCAGTTATTCGTGTACTTGATTTGGATAATACTGGGTTTGTGACGGCGGAAAGCCATAAAAACGCTTATATTCACGACTGAATTGAGAAAAGCTACTGTAGCCAACTTGAAAGCTGGTTTCGGTGGCGCTCAGGCCTTGCTTTAACAAGAGTTGAGCTTTTTGTAACTTGCTTGATTTGATGTACTGCATTGGTGGCACATGCATGACTTGTTTAAAGGCATTAAAAAAGCGTGTCTTACTCATGTTCGCGATTTCTGCCAGCTCTTGGACTTGAATCATGCGGTTAGGGTTGTCATGAATGTAGGTAATCGCTCTGGATATGGGTTGAATACCGCCGTACTGGTTTAACAAATGACGTAAGGCATCACCATACTGACTGGTCAAAATACGATAATAGATTTCGTCTACCACGGCTTCACCTAAAATTTTGGCGTCTAATGGGTGATAACTGATGTCGATTAATTTGTTGAATAAAGCCAGCAGCCGATCATCGGCTTTACCGACCATCAAGGAGGATAACCCTTCTTTAGAGTACGCTTTAGTATGTTTCTCACAGCGCTCAATGCGCAACACCATATCAGCCAAACTCACGAGATTGATTTCCAATAAACCCGATAGCATCGGCGTTTTGTCGTCCGCTTGGAGGATTTCACTGGTGACCGGAGTAGGTAAAAAGTTAATGAAAAAGTCGCCTGTTTCGTATGTGTAAGCATGATCGCCCACATGGCAACGCTTTACTCCCTGTCCCATTAAGCAAATGAAAGGTTGGTAAAAAGCATGATTTTTTGTTTGCTGTTGAGACGCACGAAAGACACCGAAGTTTGACATCAAGGATGGTGTAAAACCGTCTTGGATGGCATGTTGTGTTAAAGCCTGCTGAAATTGAGAGAGCATATTGGACACCGCTTTTGCCTGAAGTTTTTGTCTAATTAAGAATGATAATAGTAAACGTTTAGGATGCCTACTAAAATTATAATTTGAACGAATAGGCATGTAATAAGCCCAAATAGGCCTTAAATAAAAACATAATCAGAACTATAGTGCATCTATTGTTGTTTCCAATATTACGAGGGTAACTATGAACAATTTTGATTACTATAATCCAACACACATCGTTTTTGGCCAAGATCGTTTAGCAGAACTGGATAAACTGATTCCTAGCAACGCAAAAGTAATGATTACTTTTGGTGGCCAGAGTGCGAAAAAATACGGCACGATCGACAAAGTGCGTGCGGCCTTGCAGGCTCGTGACATTGTTGAATTTGGTGGCATAGAGCCAAACCCACAATTTGATACCCTAGTAAAAGCCGTTGAGGTAGTGAAAGCAGAACAGGTTGATTTCTTGTTGGCTGTGGGTGGCGGTTCCGTCATGGACGGCACAAAATTTATTGCCTTAGCCGCGGAATCGGCCAGCGAAGAGTATCAACACATTCTCTTTAATGGTTTTTCTCCTGTGCCTGCAGAGAAGGCGCTACCGTTAGGTTGCGTAGCAACGTTGCCTGCGACAGGCTCAGAAATGAACATGGGTGGCGTGATTACCTATCAAGCGCAAAAATACCCATTTATGTCACCGTTGGTGTTTCCTAAGTTCTCTGTATTGGAACCAGATTTGACTAAAACCTTACCGAAGGAACAAATCGCCAATGGTGTTGCCGATGCCTTCGTACACGTTGTAGAGCAGTATCTAACGCAGCCTGTCAAAGCGAAAGTTCAAGACAGAATGGCGGAAGGCATTCTTAAAACCTTGATTGAAGATGGCCCAGTGACCCTGGCTGATAACGATGATATGGATGCGCGTAAAAACTTCATTTGGTCCGCGACCAATGCGCTAAATGGCATCATAGGTGTGGGGGTTCCACAAGATTGGTCAACTCACATGATTGGTCATGAGATGACAGCGCAATACGGTATTGCTCATGGACGAACTTTGGCCATTATTTTGCCTAACCTATTGCGTGAACGTAAGACACATAAGCACGCTAAATTACTGCAGTTTGCTGAGCGGGTTTGGGATCTAACAGACGGGTCTGATGAGGCGAAAATTGATCTTGCGATTGATAAAACCGAAGCTTTCTTCAACGCTCTTGATATTGAAACTAACCTGACGCATTACGGTATTGATGATGCCGGTATCGACAGCATCGTTAAGAGCATGGAGAAAATGGGTTTAACGGCCTTGTCGGAAACGGGTGATTTAACATTGGACGTTGTGCGTAAGATTCTAGTAGCGACGAAGTAAGTTTTAGTCACAGCTCGTTTGAATTTAAAAGCGACACTCGGTATGACTGAGTGTCGCTTTTTTTGTTCTTGGTGGTTTATTTATGACGCCTTAGTGTTGCAGAATAGTGGCCAAATAGTGGCTGCCCAGTTGGCGCATTTGCAGTTCAACCCAGACGGCGCGTTTGCGTAAGTAGCGAGTAAGATTGACCGGATCACGCGTACGAGGGCTAGGCAACAGCACAGCTAAACGAGCAGCTTGATCTTTTGTTAAGCGCTCAGCCGATCGGCCAAAATAATGTTGGCTGGCGGCTTCAATTCCATAAATGCCTTTACCAAACTCGGCAATATTCAAATAGACTTCAAGAATACGTTTCTTGCCCCAAAGTGCTTCTAAGCCAAGCGCTAATCCTGCCTCCAAACTTTTACGCAGAAAGCTTTGCCCTGGCCATAGAAAGATATTTTTAGCGGTTTGTTGGGTAATCGTACTGGCGCCTCGTAAACCCTCGCCATCAAAATATTGGTCTAGCGCTTTACGAATGGCCGCGAAGTCCACGCCATAATGTTCGGGAAAACGTTGGTCTTCAGAGGCCACCATGGCCAATGCCACATGATTAGGCAACTTATCAATACTGATCCATTCTTGCTTTACTGGGTAATCACTTTGCAGCATAAAAGCCGTTGTTGGCAAAGGAATGAAACGGAAAAGAAAGATCACCAAGATAAACAATAACGAGGCTCGCCAGAAAATCGACCAGAGTTTGTTCACCCAACGACGCCATCGTTTATGAGATTGTGTGCGTTTACTTTTTTTCGGCATTAACCCATTGTCCAACGGCTCAGTACTTCGACTGCTGTACATAAAGTAAACCACAAGCGCATGATGGAGTCATCTTAGTAGGCAATTAGTTATTCGTATTTAAGGCCGGTTTCGCGCCTTGTTTCTTACAGCGAACGGAGCAGTATTTGACGTTTTGCCAATCCCGCTCCCATTTTTTACGCCAAGTGAAAGGGCGCTGACAAGCGAGACAGATTTTTTCTGGTAAATGGGGTTTCTTGTGGGCCATGCTGACTTATACGAACGAGGGGGATTACAAGATCATATCAATGCACTGTATATGGCAAGTAAACACGATGTGAAGGCTGACTTACCGGCTGATATGACTTAATGCATTTCGATCATGCTCCGTTTGATGCTATCCGCTAAAAATCCAGACTTTCACTGAAACGAATACCAAGCATGGCTGAGTCGTTAGCTCGCCATTTATCAGAAATGAGAGTGCTTTATGTTGAACTGAATACCAGCGCCCTTTTTAACAGGGGTATTAAGTATTTGATCGCCGTTTAGTGATGTTTTTTATACCTTCAATGTCCACTGATAGGCGCATTTTCCTGGCATTTTAAGCACTTAATGGGCCTTGTTTCTGTTGCCTTCAACGTTCCCAGTTTAGGCAAAGCAACCATCAAAAATACAACAAATGAACGTTAGGTTAATTTTTTGCACCTATGTGCAAAATTCATTTTTATGCCATCAGATTGTCACATTTAGTGGTTACTGTTCCGCTTGTTTTATGAAATCGCATCACACCTGTTTCACTTTCATTTTTAGGAAGAGTCATGAATCGTTATTCTCTCATCACTTCAGCAACGATCGCCTTGTTGAGTGCGTCTAGTAGCTTTGCTCAGTCTGTTGAATATCAATACAGCAGCAAGGCAACGTACGTGCCTAAACAAGATTTAAGCCGCTACGAAGCCGCACCTGACGGCTATAATATTGCTTATACGCAACTGGTTGAACGCCATGGGGCACGCGCGTTATCAAGCCCCAAATACGACGTACTGACAAAACAAGTATGGGCACTGGCGAAACAACGCGGCCAATTAACGGAGCTGGGGGAAAAGCTTGGGCCGATCACCGATCAAGTCACCGCAGCAAACCAAACCCTGGGCTATGGTTTACTCACAAAAATTGGTGAAGAAGAGCCTTCGGGTATTGCCACACGCATGGCTGAGCGTTTGTCACCGCTCATGCAGAATGCATCCCAACAGCCTGTCTGTATTCAAGTGCAAACGTCGGGTAAAGCGCGAGCCAATCAAACGGCCCATTTCTTCATGCAGTCGCTTGCAAAAGACGTTAACTACGTAAGCGATGATGCGGCGCAGTGTTATCAAGCCCAAACACAAGCCAATAAAATTGATAAGAAGATGGTCAATAAATACGAGCTCTACTTCCATAAAACCAACCCAGCGAAAAACGCCAACTACCAAGAGTACAAGGACAACTACAAAGCCTATAAGACGTTTAAAAAATCAGACAAGCTAGACGCCGCCTTGGATGAGCTCGCAAGACTGCCGCAAACCAAATTATTGGCGCGTGAAATGCTAGAACGCATTTATACCAAAGAGTTTGTCGATTTCCTTGAACACCAAGTTTCTGATGACAAAAATTGCGATGTCGCGGCCGGAAATTGCTTTAAAACCAATACTCGTAAACCAGATGAAACAGAAGACGATTGGAAGTACGTGCAAAACGAAGTCGATGCGGCATCCAAACTTTATAATATGTTTATTATCGCGCCTGGGATGTTGCGTGAGGCCCAAGCGCAAGGTGGAGAATGGGATCTGAAACAATTTATCACGCCAGAAGAATCCGCTTGGTTCGCTTACCAGTCTGATGCGGAAGACTTCTATGAAAAAGGGCCAAGCTTTGCGGATGGTCATGGTGTGACTTACAACATTGCGAAGCCCTTGCTAAAAGACATGTTCAATGAAATGGACGCCGTTGCGAACGACCGTCAAACGGTTAAGCATGTCGCCAAACTTCGTTTTGCTCACGCCGAGCAAATTATGCCATTGGCGGCGCTTCTGCATGTCGAAGGCAGCCAAACATCCGCGACCACCGACGAGCTTTATAGCCAAGAAAATAACGCGTGGCGTGGCGGCTGGGTAACGCCTTACTCTGCGAACATCCAATGGGATCTGTTTAAAAGCAACAAACCCAATAGTGCCACCTTGGTGAAGATGCTCTACAACGAAAAAGAAATCGGCTTTAAAGACGATTGCGACGTCTTTCCAGGCACTCAGTATTTCTACAGTTTAAGTGAACTAGAGCGCTGTTACCGGGATGAACTAAGCCCTCACTAGCGGTACATCACCGCTTTCAGGACTGAATGAACTCTTTATTAAATCATAAACACTTTTAGATAAGGTGGGGCGGCTGTTGTCTAGTGGCACAGACAAACCTCACCGAGGAACTTAAAATGAAAAAGACAATTCTAGCAACGGCAATGCTTTCTACTCTTATGACCACTTCCGCTATGGCCGCCACCATGGTTGATCATGATGGCTTTAAATATCAATTGAATGGAGACATCCAAATTCAATTGCAAAAAGACAATGGTGAAAATAAAAACCTTTACGTGAACTTTGATTCTTTGAAATTTGATAACAAAGTCTCTTATCAACTAAGCAAGGATCTGAGTGCGTTTGGTCGAATCAAATTCGACTTTGACGACGCGGCAAATGATGACGATGATCAAAACAGTGCCGCACTCAAAGACGCTTATGCCGGTTTTGCTTACCGTGATACTGCGCTGTCGATTGGTAAGCAAGATTACGCTACAGATGGATTTGGCATCGCAGAGGACTATGAAATGGACTCGGACGATGTGGCCTTTGATGAAACGGATGGCGACGACGTGATCTTACTGGACTTTGATCTAGACAAAGTGAATCTTGTGCTCTCGACAGAATTACGAGCAGAAGGCGAAGACAGCGAAGACGAGCAATCATTTGATGCGTTTGCATCGTTTAACGTTTCAGACTTGGAACTTGCCGTCGCTTACCAAAATCGCGAAGTGGCAATTCATGGTGAGAAGATGGACTCGTATGGGGTGAGTGCCAAATACGATGCTGGTTTTGCGACCTTCGCAGCAGACTACTCGGAAGCGGAAGACACGTTAAAAGTCTATAACCTAGTCACCATGTTTGACGTCGCCGACTCGACCACCCTGGTGCTTGGTTATGTGAATAATAAACCAGAATCGGATGAAGAGACTCGCGAATGGTACACCAACGTGACGTATGCGTTTCCTGAATTTAAAGACGTAAAAGTCTTTGCTGAGCTTTCTAATACCGACAAAGAAGGCGCGGAAATGGCCTACGTTGCAGGCACAGAAATCGAATTTTAACCTCGGACACATGCCCTACTTTTCGGTAGGGCATGAAATTGGGGGCAGATGAAAATAGAACGTATGTTGGAGCGTTCACAATATCGTCTCGCAAGGGGCATTATTGTTGTCCTTTATAATTGTTGGCATGTAATATATTCACATGACCAAATTTTCACTCAGATCTGTTCTTATTCTTCCTTATGTGGCACTTGTCATTTGTTTGGCTCTGGCGATCGGCCTACTTTCTTATAACGCTGGTAGCCATGCTGTTCAGACGGTGTCTGATAATTTATTAAAAGAAACGGTAAGTCGTTTAAGCCAAGCCATAGATCGGCATGTGGTGGGGTCGGTTGCGGTTCTTGAAACGGCTTTTCCGGCCGGTATTGCTGTTCAAAAGGATATCAGAAAGGATTTTGAAAACATTCGTACCCGTTTGTGGACCGCTTCTTCCTTATATTTAGATCCAAATAACTATGTGTACTATGGGAATAGAGCAGGTCAAGCAATAGGCTTGTATCGAGATTCCATTGACTCCGGAGAGTTAAGGGTTAAGTTCGTTCCAGAAGAGCTGAGAAACTTTTACGCCATTGATGGTATCAATAGCGAGCCGCTGTTTTCGTCTGTAGAGGACAAAATTTTTGACCCTAGAGTAAGGCCATGGTTTCAGGCTGGTTGGAGTAATGTTAATGACATTTGGACGTCTGTTTACATCGATTTTAGAACCAATAATTTGGTGGCGACGAGAGCACGACGTATTGAAGACGAAAATGAAGCGTTTGAAGGGGTCGTTGCAACGGATATTTCTCTGGAGTCACTGAACGATTTTATTGCTAGTTTAAACATTTCCGAAAATGCGATTGCTTTCATTGTAGAGTCTAACGGTATGCTGATTGCGTCATCCCATAGCCCTAATATTAAACGGGATGACAATGGACGCAACGTTAGAGTGGCCGCTGGTGATAGTGGCAATGCGCTGCTCACGAACATATATTTAAAACTGTCGCCTTTAATTTCTGGTGAAATGGAAAACCTTAAACCGGAGACCTTCAGCTTAACCGATGAACAGGGTAGAGAGCTTTACGTTGGCTATAATAAATTCGAAGATGAGGCCGGACTAAAATGGATAAACGTCGTGGCTATTCCGAGTGAAGATTTTATGGGTGGCATTAAGAACAATGTCACTCAGACGTTATTTCTAAGTATTCTCGCTACGGCGGTTGTGTCGATTATCGGACTTGTTATTTTGCATTGGGTAACCAAGGATTTGAAGCTGTTATCGCAAGCCGTAAACAGAGTCGGAAGTGGTTATCTTGAAGAACCTATACATATCCAAAGAAAAGATGAGATTGGCGCTCTAGCGAAGAATTTTTCGGCCATGCAAAACCGATTACAGACAGATTACCTTACTGGTATACCGAATCGCTATGCTTTCCAGCAACATGTAAAAGCAGCAATTGAAAAATGCGTCATCGCTGATTCAATTACGCCTTTTGTGGTGTTGTTTTTCGACCTTAATGACTTCAAAAAAATAAATGATGAGTTTGGTCATGATATTGGTGATCAAACGTTGAAGGAATTTGCTCTAAGGCTAAAAGCTCAGACTCCTCAGAATGGCTTAGCAGCACGATTTGCTGGGGATGAATTCGTTATTATGCTTAATAACGTACAGAGTAAAGAGGATATAGATTCGATACTCTTAAACATTAAAGAAGCCTTGTCAGATCCTTTTATCTTTAACTCAATAGCAATTAATTTGAATACGGCCATTGGCGTGGCTCATTATCCAGAAGACGGTAAAAATGTTGAGGAGCTTCTCATTGTAGCGGATAAGAAAATGTATACTAATAAGGCTGATATTAAGGAACACGACAATATTCTCTAATGTTCATGAGGGCATTTTGATTTCAAGGAAGATTCATTTTACTGGCTATATGAAGATTCTTTATCACGAACTGTTTGTTATCGGTTGCAATACGCTGGCTATATAGAAGGGCTTAACATATGACTCATTACTGGATTGTCTATATGTTCTCACGCTACCAATGATTCGCCAGTGACATCATTGTTGATGGTTTGACTAAACATTGTTTAGTCACCCTGAGGTTGCCACAATAAAACGGATAAAATAATTAAGAGGCATACTGAGCCTCATAATCAACTGGCGCTACGTAATCTAAAAATGCATGACGCCGCTTTCGGTTATAAAATACTTCAATGTATTCAAA
>NZ_JSEE01000045.1 GCF_001625355.1 Marinomonas sp. TW1 | reverse complement strand
CAACACCGTCTACAGGGCCAGCTCCGAGCTCCTTAAGGCAATCTACTACGGCGGCCCTGGATTCATCGAGGTCGGGAACCTTCTCCTGCGCGAGGACGCTCCCATATACCTCAACGCCGACGAGCTCGTCTCGAGGCACTTCGCAGTTTTAGCAGTTACTGGTGCGGGCAAATCAAACACTGTGGCGGTTCTCATAGGGGAGATAACCAACAGGCTCCGCGGAACGGTTGTGGTTCTTGACCCCCACGGCGACTACGTAAAGCTAAGGCTTCCTGAAACGGGTAGAAAATACGTCAAGCTAATAGAAGCCAAAATAATGCCCGAGGAAATGGACAGCGAGGAGCTGGCTGACCTAATCGAGATAGCGAGCAACGCGACAATACAGAGGGAGTTTTTAGCTAAAGCCTGGGAGACCGTCAAGCACGAAAACCCAACTCTCGGCGGAAGGGAGCTCATAGAGGCCCTTATGAGCACGATAACCGAGTGGATAATGAACCGCGCTGCTTATTTCTAGGACGAGGGGAAGGAGAGCTACATACCCGAGGAACTCAAGAGCGAGAGGATCGAAACGCTAAGGGGTGTCGTTTACAGGATAAGGCGCTTCCTGAGAAATTACGGCTCCCTACTAACAAGTGAGGATTTGATAGCCCAGATAGAGCCAGGAAAGGCCAACGTGATTGACCTCGGCCCGCTGGATGAGGGCCAAATGAAGGTTGTAGTTGGTAAACTCCTCGAGAAGATATTCG
>NZ_JSEE01000044.1 GCF_001625355.1 Marinomonas sp. TW1 | reverse complement strand
CTATGACTATGACAGCATTCTTTCCCAGATCAGATGCACTTTTCATGAACTTAACGGCCATATCAAGCATCCTGGCCAGGTTCGTAGGGCTTATTGCACGCTCTTCTGACAACTTGGTTATCCAGAACCAGTTCGATCTGTCCTTACGTACCCTAGAAAATACGAGTGCTCCTTCCAAGATGTCATCGGGAACAGAAGGCATCATCGTAAGGCCGTGTTTGAGCTCGAGTTTAACATCAGAGAGCTCAAATTCACCGATAAAAGAACTATCGAGGAACGTCTTTATTGAAACATATGCTAGACCAACAGCAAAGACAGCGGTAACGAGACCTATGTACTGGTTAGTAAAGTAGTAGCCCCTCAAAAAGACGATGACGGCAAAAGCCATCTCCAAGATACCCATTAGTCTGAGAGATTCGTTTCTGGTAAGGAGGAGGTAAATCCCTGAAAAAGCCACACTTCCTGCCAAAACAACCATGGAGTACGTCATATGCTCAGGAAACAGGAATATCAGCCCTGCGAGAGGGACAGCAGAAAAATATCTTAGCTCACGGATATGGGAGATATTACAGAGGAGCTCTTCCGAGGCGCGGAGATTCCCAAGCCAAACGAGGAACGCAAAAAATGCCAGACCTACGATGTACACAGATTTCCCCGGGACAAAGAAGTGAACAGAAAGGCTGAACCATGCGAGCGCGTAGTAAGCTAATGCCTTCCGCCCAGTAACGTGGTAATTATAGAAAAGGAGAA
>NZ_JSEE01000043.1 GCF_001625355.1 Marinomonas sp. TW1 | reverse complement strand
ATACTGCGCTTCTTTTTATCGCCCATTCAATGTAATGTTATCGGGTTATCACTTATCAGGTGAGCGTAGCAGCGCCTGACAAGCTTTTAATGCAGCGTCGCCATCGCTTTGGATAATAGCATCAACAATCGCCTGATGCAGATCCAGCTTTATCACTGTGTCGCTGGTAATTGACGTGAAGTAAGTGTTATTAACCGTCTGGCATGGCGAGGCGAATGAGGTCAAAAACAGATTGGCGCTCATTATATAGATATGCTCATGCCAGGCCATATCGACTTCGATCCAGCGTTCACGGCGAAAGTTCTCTTTTAATGCCGCCATTTCGGCCATTAACGTATTGAGATGCGCTTTCTGTTCCCCGCTTCCAACCGTTGCTGCCAGTAGGCCGGCTTGCGGCTCCGGACTGATAACCCTACCCAGTAAGTGATCGATGACATTATGTAAATTATCATCTGTCACCGACCAGGTAAGCAATTCCTGATCAAGAAAATTCCAGTTCGATTGTGGCATGACCCGAGTACCAATTCGCGGTCGCGGTAAAACCATCCCTTTTGCCGTTAACGTTTTGACCGCTTCGCGTACCGCTGTACGACTCACTCCAAATTGCTCGCCCAGCTCAATCTCACCGGGCAAAATGGTGCCGGGTTCATATTCACCTTTTAAGATCCGTTGCGCCAGCTTCTCAGCCAGAACATACGAAAGGTTTTTCTGTGCAGCTAACTGTTGTGCGCTTAAAGGCATTACTTATCTTCCTTT
>NZ_JSEE01000042.1 GCF_001625355.1 Marinomonas sp. TW1 | reverse complement strand
AACTTTAGCATCGGAAACTTCCGCGAGCTGATAGAGTTCCTTGAGAGGACATTCTACTTCCACCAGAGGAGCGACACCTCTCAGCTGGAGTGGACGGCGAAGGAGATAGTCTACTTCCTCATCGAGAACGAGTTCATAGACCTTGACCTTAACGACCATTTCATGCCCCTGCTATTCGGCAGAAGAACGTCGCAGCTCTACATAGACCCGCTCACGGCCAAGAAGTTCCGCGATGCGTTTCCAAAGCTGGAGAAAAATCCAAATCCCTTTGGAATCTTCCAGTTGATAGCCTCCACACCAGACATGAGCACACTGAACGCGCGCAGGAAGGAGATGGAGGACTATCTCGATCTGGCATACGAGATGGAAGAGAAGCTCTACGTCAACATCCCCTACTGGGAGGATTACACCTTCCAGAGCTTCATCAACGAGGTAAAAACGGCAAAAATCCTCCTCGACTGGATAAACGAAGTGCCCGAGACGAGGATATACGACGCATACAACATAGACCCCGGCGACCTCTACAGAATCCTCGAGCTTGCTGACTGGCTGATGTATTCACTCATTGAGCTCTACAAGCTCTTCGAGCCGAAGGAGGAGGTTTTAGCTTACCTCAGGAATCTCCACCTCCGCCTGAGGCACGGTGTTAGGGAAGAACTCCTCGAGCTCGTCAGGCTACCCAACATCGGCAGGAAGAGGGCGAGGGCGCTCTATAACGCGGGCTTCAGGACGCAGGAGGACATAATCAGGGCCAAAGTGAGCGAGCTCCTCGCAGTCGAGGGA
>NZ_JSEE01000041.1 GCF_001625355.1 Marinomonas sp. TW1 | reverse complement strand
GAATGTTATGAAATCATCCACCTTTTCGGGACAGTAGTTCATGTACACCAGCGCCTGTATTGTTCCGTAAGTGTTGTATAAGTCGGGTCCTCCCCATCCTCCATCATGCATCATACTAATGAAGTATTGGACAGTTTTGTTCTCTTTATAATCATACCAGATCTCATGAAGCAGTATACCTGCATTCACGGTCTGAAAAAGAGTCTTCGGAGTGTCGTTTTTATAGGTCCCAAATGTCCCATCAGGATTCCGCTTTGAGGGTATAGCGTTAATTAGATTCGACTTAGTTTTTGAACTAAAGGTTACTCCAAGCGCATTTCCAAGTCTAATAAGTGCTATCCAACCTGGATCAGATAGGATTGAATCAACTCGGCTATTAGAATACAGTTCCATTAGCCTAACTGTCTCGTTTTTCAGGTATTCCCTTTCATCTTGCTCTATTGTTAGGTTAAGTCTCCCGTATGTTAGATAGATAGAATACAGGGGCGCAGGATCATCTTGGGAGTACGGCCACCGATTATGGAGAGCGTTTTCCAGATACTCCCTGATCATAGTTCTGTTAACATCCATCCCTATTTTCTCAGCCACGTAAACGCCCATATATGTCAGCATAGGGCCCCCAAACTTCTGGAAGGTGAAGGCAAACCCCCCAAGGGGACTTTCCCAACTGTGAACAAAGCTTATTGTTTTATTGTCAGGCTTTTTCCCTGATAGTACAATAGCCTTCACAGCATAATACGTACCCTGGAACTCCCCATAGTCCTTTCCAAATAAATTAAACCCTCCATCGGGAAGTTCATGTGATTTGACATACGTGTACATGGCTTCTGAAATGTTAACGTCCC
>NZ_JSEE01000040.1 GCF_001625355.1 Marinomonas sp. TW1 | reverse complement strand
CGCGTAAATATCCATTTGAAAAACCAGGTGATGAGCGCTCAACTTGGGAGGTCGTTTATCCTCAGTACTAATTGGGGACAGAGTAACGTTACATGATTTGTTGTCGCTATCGCGACACGTCATGCAAGGAACAAAACTCCAGCTAACTAGTAATGACATACATCTCCGATCACAAAGTTAACTTATGGTGCTTACTCATGTACAAGTGTGTAAATCAATATAATTAGTTTCTCTTTTATAACTCATTTTATACTTAAACAATATGCAGTTAAGCGGTTTCCTTCTCATAAACAATGACTTGTATAGGACCAAATCTAAAAGTTACTAGGTATAACTAATTGAATAAAAAGGTCTTTATTTGGTGGAGCGGGGGGGAATCGAACCCCCGTCCAAAAAGCCTACATCCTCGGTACTACATGCTTAGTCACATATTTATTTAACCAATTGGAAGCCAAGCGACAGGCTTCGTCATGGTGAGCTTAATACTATTGCGCGGTTCAGCCTTAAGCGTGCTTCCTTCTCTATCCTATTTAGGGTGACCATCGATCCTCTAACCAATAGGAGAGATTTCAAGGCGATGGCTAGCCTAAGCGGCTAGTGCGAACGTATCGTCGTTAGCAATTATAGTTTTTACGGCTTTTTACCAGGCAAACCGCCCCTGGGCATGCACCTTGGGTTTCATGAATCTTGTCGAATCCTAGATCCGCCCCAAAGTTTACTTTTCTACTTTTTTCTATTCTATTTTGCTAATACTATTTCTAATATTATCATAGACTCGATATGCCTATAATCTCATTATACAACGCTAAACATGAATAGACAACGTGGTAATTTTTAACCACTTATCTAAATAATCAAT
>NZ_JSEE01000039.1 GCF_001625355.1 Marinomonas sp. TW1 | reverse complement strand
TGGCACAAGACGGCACCTTAACCATTCAAACCAACAAAGTGGATAACCAAGGTTCCTTGGCAGGTAAAGGCATTACGATTGATGCCACCGAACTGAGCAACAGTTCAGCTAACGCCAAGATGTATTCAACGGATGCAATGGCGTTGAATGTACAAGGTAACGTCACTAATGAAGATGGTGCTCTGGTTCATGCGGATACTGATCTGATCTTAGATGCCGAGGGCAATCTCACCAATACAGATTCCACGATTGAAGCTTTAAACCAGGTCGACATCAAAAGTCAGAACCTCACCAGCTCTGGGACGATTCTGGCGCAAGACGGCACCTTAATCATTCAAACCAACAAGGTCGATAACCAAGGAACCTTGGCTGCTAAAGGCATTACGATTGATGCCACCGAACTAAACAATAGTTCGGTTAACGGTAAAGTCTATTCAACAGACAAACTCGATCTCAACATTACTGGCGATGTCACGAATAAAGATGGTGCTCTGGTACATGCGGATACTGATCTGACTTTAGATGCTGAGGGCAACCTCACCAACATAGATTCCACGATTGAAGCTTTGAATACTATCGACATCAATGCAGAGAATATCGCGAGTTCAGGCACCGTCTTAGCCCAAGATGGTACCTTAACCATTCAAGCTAACAAGGTGGATAACCAAGGTGCTTTGGCGGGTAAAGGCATCACGATTAATGCCACCGAACTAAACAACAGTACGGTTAACGGTAAAGTCTATTCAACAGATAAGCTTGATTTAAACATCGCTGGAAACGTCACAAATACAGATGGCGCTTTGGTTCATGCGGATACTGATCTGATCTTAGATGCCGAGGGCAATCTCACCAACAAAGATTCCACGATTGAAGCTTTAAATACTATCGACATCAATGCAGAGAATGTCACGAGTTCAGGCACCGTCTTAGCCCAAGATGG
>NZ_JSEE01000038.1 GCF_001625355.1 Marinomonas sp. TW1 | reverse complement strand
GTTGTGTTGCATGTGAATACAGAAAAAGCGAAATCATGGTCAACATTAGAAGTATTACAGCGTTGGCACGCATTACACAAAGGGACAATATTTACTCAACGCTATATAAAAGGGGAGGACTTGCCAAACTACGCAGTGGCGCTAGCCGAAATCGCTGCTGAAACGTACCGAGAGCGCCTGATGAACATTAGTTGGTTTATGAAAGAACTTAATGAACCCATCGCTCGAAGAGCGAACAATGAAGACAAGTGTACAGGACATTTTTGGGAAGGCCGTTTTAAGTCTCAAGCCCTATTAGACGAAGCCGCTTTAATGGCTTGCATGGCATATGTTGACTTAAATCCCCTTCGAGCTAATATCAGCAAAACACCTGAAGAATCGGATTTTACTAGTGTGAAAAAACGCGTTACTTCTGCAAAAAGAAAACATCAACCAAAAGCCTTATCCCCCTTTGTTGGAAACCCAAGAAAAGACATGCCTGATGGGTTACCATTTAAACTGACTGATTATCTTGAGCTTGTCGATATGACAGGAAGGATAATCCGTGAAGACAAACGCGGTGCAATAGATAAATCGCAACTGCCTATTTTGAAACGTCTCAATATTTCCTCAGAAAACTGGCTCTGTATCGCAACAGAATTCGAGAAAAAAACAGGGAGTTTAGTTGGGCAAGAACATTCGATAAACCATTATTGTGAGAAATACCAACGACAAAGAAAACCTAAAAGTCAAAATCTTCCACTAATAGCCTAATCTTCTGTAAAAACTTAGTAAAACCCCAGTCATTATAATGCCGGTTTGGTTGAGTGTGCCTCTAATTCAGGCTTTTACTCCTTATCTGGAATATTCTTTCTTCAAGCACAATAAAAGAGACTTTTTAGTAAGCGCATTGATCTGCTTTTACTGGCTACGAGTGCTTTTATCATGCCTGTCCTGTTACGTG
>NZ_JSEE01000037.1 GCF_001625355.1 Marinomonas sp. TW1 | reverse complement strand
GTGTAGGGTCGTAAATTTTAGAGCCAATTATAGGGTAAAGCGCGGTACGAATGGATAAGGGTAAACAGTGGAGAAAAAAAAAAGAGTAGACAGATTAACGAAATGGGCTGAACAATTAAGAAGGCAAGGTTACCAAGGGGAAAACCAGAAGTGTTGAACCAAGAGCAGGAGCTGCGGGAAAAAGATAAATGAGAATCGAAAAGTGTTAATCGTAAGGAAGTGGAAATGTTTTTTTTTTCAAGCGGAAGACGGCATACGAGATGCGCTACAGCAACAGTATGAACAGCCCAATCTATACGTAGAGCAGAGCTTTGAGGAGCGATTAAGCTTACTGCTTGATGTTGAGATAACACAACGTGATCAACGAAAAATTGATCGCTTAACTCGACAAGCTAAATTCAGAGTTGGCGGCACGCTTAGCCAGTTAAATTATGGCGCAGAACGACAACTAGATAAAACACAGATCCGCTCATTGGCACAAGGGGAATGGCTTCGCCTTCATCAAAATATCTTGATCACAGGAGCAACTGGCTGTGGCAAAACTTATCTCGCTTGCGCGCTTGGTCAAAACCACTGCCAACAAGGGAATAGCGTTTACTATTTTAGGCTCAAAGAGCTATTAGAAAAAATGTTTCTGGCGCAGGCAGATGGCAGTTATCGCAAGCTAATTAACAAGCTTAGCTCGGCCAGTTTACTGATCTTAGATGATTGGGGGTTAGAGCCATTAACGGCTCAACAACGGAGTGATTTACTGGAATTAATTGATGCTAGATACGATACAAAATCGACCTTAATTGCCAGTCAATTACCGATAGAAAATTGGTATGAAATGATCGGAGAATCTACCCATGCAGATGCGATTCTAGATCGGCTTGTTCACGGGGCAATAAAATTGGAATTAAAAGGTGAATCGATGCGAAAAAAACTAAATACCTTGACTGATGGCGATCACTCAAGTTAGATTTTACTG
>NZ_JSEE01000004.1 GCF_001625355.1 Marinomonas sp. TW1 | reverse complement strand
GCGAATCGCTTCCAACTTAAACTCTTTGGTATAGGTATTATAAGGTTTACGTTTTGTTGTCATAAGAACACTCCTAAAGGACTTATTGTCCCTGATTAAAAATGTCCGTTAAACTGTAGCAGGTTCAATCTGACCCTAATTGTTCTCTGAACTTAATTATTCTATTTGTTCTTTCGCACATCTTTAACCAAGTAAGAATTACCTGAACCACGTTTCAGTTCAAATAAGTCTATGGCCTTAATGAGACTGCTTAGGTTTTTGTAACCATAGTTTCTGGGATCAAATGAAGTTTTATTTGATATATGCGCACCGACAGGCCCTAGAGCAGCCCATCCATTATCTTCTTCTGTGGCATCAATAGCTTGGCGAAGCAAATTTATTAGTTTCGTGTCAGATTTTATGTTTTTAGTTTTTGTTTGAGTTGCATCACTGCTGGTTGGCTCTTGGTCTAAAAACAAGAACTTGGAACATGCGTTTACGAAAGGTGTTGGTGTTTTTCGTTCACCAAACCCTAGCACCACCTTGCCTTCTGCTAAGGCGCGAGTGACCATCGGCGTAAAATCACAATCAGATGATACAAAGCACATTACATCTATATCCTTCGTATACATTACATCCATAGCATCAATAACAAGTGCTATATCTGATGCGTTTTTTCCTTTCGATAAGTCGTACTGCTGTACTGGCTGAATAGCGTATTCATGTAAAAGGTCTTCCCATGCCTTTATGGAAGGTTTTTTCCAGTTCCCATAGGCTTTTCTTATTGTTACTACGCCATATTTTGCAACTTCACTAAGAACATCTTCGAATTTGCTCGCTGGTGCATTATCAGCATCTATGAATAGTGCAATTTTTTGCTTTGAATCGTCCATTTTTTCAACTCATTAATAAACATAACGCCGCCAACACGCGCAGCTTTGTAGTAAAGGCGAAGCCGCAACGGAAATGCTGTTGCTGTACTTGGCCTTGTTAGCAATATTTTACTCCAATGCCTGTCTCATTTTACGACCACCAACAGGAGTTAAACCATTTTTTTGATAGAAATCTAATGTCCTTTCAAATTCGGGTAAAGGTGGAGTACATAATTCAATGCATGACCAATCATGTAGCCTCCCGTATTTTTTAACTTGTTCGATTAACGTAGAACCAACACCTGAAGCTCTAAGCTCAGGTGAAACATAAAACTCTTGAATTACACCAATTTTTCCACCAGCGTATAAAGCATATGTTTCAGTAAAAGTAACAACGGCAACAGGTTTATTTTGATATTCACCAATAATTGCAGCGTAATGACCGTCACGAATTAGTTCACGACAACGTTCAATTGTACTATTGAGGTTAATATCAAAATGCTGCGCTTTGGTTAATTCACAGATTTCATTTGTAAGATCAACAACCAAAGAACCTATGGTTTCTGAATCCTCTAATTTAGCCACTTTAAAATTAATTTGCATACATACTCTTGAATATTGCTAACGCCCCAATAAGAGGCAAAAAATTGTTTGCTATAATGTTTGAGGCACGAAAACAGCAAACTGTTTTTTGTCCTGCTTGATTGGCTTGTTATGCGTTTTTACTCTGTACGCCAAACATCCTCATAGCCTTCGCGATCAGTAATGACATTAAACTCAGGTTCAAGCGCCAAATACTTAATGATTTCAGGACAATATTTATCGAGATGTAACGCACATAACGGTTTATAAAAGTCATTGTCATCTGAATATTCACCACAATGAATGTACCAACCATTTGTACCATTTTCAGGTTTAACTCTGACCGCATGGATTGGTTTCAGATGTAAAGTTTGGATAGCGATTCCAACTTTCAAATTCATATCTATGCCATAGAATTTGGAATTATATTTTTCACAGATTGTACGCTGTAAATCTTTCATATCACCAAACCTTTAAGAACGCATAACGCCGGTAGCAAAGGCGAGCGTTAGCGAGTCCAGCACCGTAGGTGCGATTTTGCCTACCCTTGTTAGGTGTTTTTAATAATGTTTTGCGCATAAGTAACAGTTTAATAATGCTTTATTTGAGCAGCCTTTTTGTAAACACTCTTTATCTGAAAGGCCACCTTTCTCGCTAATTTTTAATGTCTCTATTACCTCTTGATAACCATGCGTGAAAAATTCTGTTTTATCCTTTAGCTTAAATGCTCTGCGAGGAAATTTGTTCATTATTTCCTCATGTTCCACAGACCACACTTGCTTGCAAATCATACATATATAGAGTTGCCGCCAATTCTTAGCATCCACCTCTATGAACTCGAAATTTCTGACGAATTCCATCTCACTCGGTTCAGCGTAACAAGTGTTTGCAAGATTGTTGCAGCTACACGACATATTTACACCTAACGCCGCCATAAACGGTGAGTAACAGTTGGCTAAAATGTGTAGCGAAGCGGAACCGAGCCAACTGTTACGAATCCGACTTAATGGCCTTGTTAAGTTTCTTGGAAGTCCCGAGCTAGCATAGTGGAAGCTATAGATGGCTCAATTGCATCTTTACCTGAAAACTTCTTAGCTGCATCATAGCCTTCAGTTCGGTATTGGGCGAGCATTTCGCTATACGAAAAAATTTTACTTGTATCTATCCGAAGCCTCAAAGCAGTTCCCTTATATTTGCACTCTATATCATTTTTTGACGTGCGATCTAAAAATATACTTTTATCGTTACTTGCGATAAAAAAATCTCCACCATTGCGACAAATTCGACTGGTCATATAAAGTCCGAACCCAGAATTTTGCCACTCATCATGCCTTCGCTTTTTAACACCCTTATACATTTTTCCTGATACTCCGGGCAGCATAGCTAGGTGTAAAGCATCTCTCTCATTACTAATATTTAGGAATGGGTTGGTAGATAGCCCATGCATAATTCCATTGCCTGTATCCAGAACTGCAAGTTCAACTAAATTTTTAGTAGGCCAATACTGAGCACAATATTCAATGATTTCAGATTCCGAATGCTCAACAACGTTCCTGAGTATCTCTCTAATAGAGAACGTAAGAGTATCGACCAAATCACCACTATTTTGACGGGTTAATATTTTTGCAATTTGCTCCGACTTTGCTTCAATTATGTTGCCTACATGATCGTATGAATCTGCCGCTTCTTTTTGTAAATCTGAGACATTTAATATTGTAAGGGGTAGATAAGTACTACTACCCGCAGCTTCACCAGGCTCATTCCCAAACTTAAGCCCAAATGCTCTGAAGAACCCCATATGTGCAGCATATGATTTATTTTGATGATTTAAGGCCGTAAACTTACTTTCAGGTTTAGTTTTCCTAAACCTTTTTAACTCATTAGCCACATAAGCCATTGTAAAGGGCTCAACTCGGCCAAGATTAGCAAAATCAAACTCATATTCATCAGAGTGCTCTAAATCCCATAATCGATTACAGAAATTCAATGCATTTCTTAGGGATAAATTTTGAGGGATTTTTACTTGAAGCATACTCATCCTTGTATAAGAAACATAACATTTTAATAGTGCGCATGCGCGTTTAGACAATTCCAAAATTTCGACAATACCTTTATAAGAAACTGAAAAGTAATGCTTTTATAAAGCTATTAACAAAATCCAAAACTGGAAAAATGAGCATGCGTGTTATTTCATTTTTCCACGGCCTGTTATTTTTGCTACGGATATTCTTATCTTGTTGTCACTCTTTGAAGCAACAAAAATCAAAATTCGTTTTATAAAAAATCAGGGTGCGGGATCAAATCAGGCAGGAAAACTCCTTCTCAATTCATTCGTACATCCCTTACTTGAGCTTCATCATAGAACAGCGTTTTGAATTTTTCCAATAAGAAATTGAGTTTTTTAGCGAGTAAGAATTGGATAATTAGACATTCGCTAGTGTCTGATTTCGTTGCGGTAATTAGGCCTACATTTTGTAGTTTACTCTGAGTTGATGTTAGGTTGCTGGACTAACCCCATCCTAGCCTTCTCCTTGAAGACATAAGGGGAAGGAACAAGAGATGTGGTTTGGCTGAAACGCTTTTAAACGTAAAAAGAGGGAATGAGCCAATCAACCCTTGTCAGTTCGACGCGATCCTGATTGCGCGACCTTATGGTCTTCCCAAGTCAGTAACCGAAGACCTTTCTCCAACCATAATAACAGCTCAACACCTTACAATTGCGAACCCTGTACAAACATTGGCAACATCCAAAAGCAATGAGCCCTTATGATTCTGAAAAAGATTTTTTGGTTACTTTTGCATCGTTTGGCAAAAGTTACCCGCTCAGCAGAGCGGAACAATGCTCCTTAATCAAAGCCAATCCGAGGAAATCCCAAAAATTCTCAGGATCAATAACCCCATCCCCTCCCCTTAATAAGGAGAAGGAACAAGAGATTTGGTTTGGTTGTAGATGGCAATGAGTTCGTTTGAGGTTGCTGGACTAACCCCATCCCTTCCCCTTGAAGACATAAGGGGAGGGAATAAGAGATTTGGTTTGGTTGTAGATGGCAATGAGTTCGTTTGAGGCTGCTGGACTAACCCCATCCTAGCCTTCCCCTTGAAGACATAAGGGGAAGGAACAAGAAATTTGGTTTGGTTGTAGATGGTGATGAGTTCGTTTGAGGCTGCTGGACTAACCCCTCCCTAACCCTCCCCTTGATAAGGGGAGGGAATAAAAATGAGCTAGAGGGAATCCCTCTTAAACTGATTCTCTTTGGTTTCAAAGTGAAACCCACCACTCTTGAGTCGTTCAATGAGCCGTTGCTCATCAATCTCAAAACTGGCACATAATGACGACAAACTCGAAAAGTCATTACGCAGTTTGAGGTTAATGATGCTGAACAGCATGTTGATGTCCATGCTGGCGATGTTTTGGTTATTTAGGTTCATGTGAATTCCTCTTCCATCACGCTGCTGTCATCCAAAAGCTCAAATTCGCGCCCTAAAAGGTATACGTCTTCAACCCGTTCTTCACTGCGAGCAATGTTGGGCAGTTTGCCCCATGTTTGGAATTCGTTGGCTTTGAAGAACCTCAAGCTGTTGTCGTTGCCTGCGTAGATGTAGGCGACAAGGTGCAGAAAGCCAATTTCTTGTCGGTGTTGAATGACGTGTTCCAGCAAGGCTTTGCCAACCCCTTGACCTTGCAATGACGGCAAGACATATAGGCTAATTTCGCACGCTTGATCGAAGGAAGGTAAACCGTAGAACGCTTCTAATGAACACCAGCCGATCACTTGCTGGTCTTGTTCCGCCATAAAAATGGGGTGTCGATCTGTGATGGTTTCTAGCCAGTCCATGACGTCCAACAAGTTAATGTCGTTATGACGATTGGCTAAGGTCGAGTGCGGGTCGCATTGGCGAAAAATGTCGAGCATGACGGAAGCGTCTTCAAACTCAGCGTGACGGACAACACAGTTTAAAGCCACTTCAGCCCTTCCTTATGCGATTGGCGGGTTAGCCTTGTTCAAGCAAACGGCGTAAGTCGATAATGGCCGTATTCGCACGAGAAATGTAAGACGCCATCACCAAAGAGTGATTCGCCAACATACCAAAGCCACTGCCGTTTAAAATGATCGGCGACCAGATGCTGGTTTGCGTGGCTTCTAATTCACGAATGATTTGACGCAGGCTAACCAAGGCATTTTTGTCTTGTAGGGTGAACACAAAGTCCACTTCAATAGCACGCAAAATATGGATCAGCGCCCAGCTCGCACCACGCGCTTCATAAAACACGTCGTCGATTTTGGACCAAGGGGTTTTCACGTATTGATAAGTACCTGAGTCATTGCTTTGACGAGCACTGCTGTCGCCTGCAAGGTCGGTGTTTTCGCGAACATTAGCAACACTGGCAGAAAGACGTTGTGACAAGCTGCCCAAACGCGTGCTCACGTCAGACAACCAATCTGATAAGTTGTCGGCACGAGCATAGAAGTTCGCTTTGCTATTGCCTTGTCCCGCCAAACGATCGAGATATTCCAGTAGCTCTTTATTACCACGGCGGTATTCGCTTTCACTGGATGGTAACGCCCAGCTTCGGGTATCAAAGTTAAATTGCGGCTCAGCAATTTTCAAATTCACGTCTTCGGTGGACTGAGACTGAGAACGGCTGAACTCTTTACGAAACGCTCGCGCTAGATCACGGGATTGAACCAATACGCCAAATTCCCAAGCAGGCATGTTGTCCATAAACAAACCTGGCGGCATTAAATCGTTACTGATAAAACCACCTGGCTTGTCGAGTAAGGTCGACACTAGCGTGTGTAAGGTACTGGCAGTGGTGTAGCCGACCACAAGCTTTTTACTGTTGTTTAGGTAACCGCGTTCAGCGGCTTGTTCTTTGGCACTGGCCACCACATCAAATTGTTCTGGCTCACTGCTCCAGTACATGCCTAAGAAGCTCAACAATACGGCCAAAACCAATACCACAACCGCTGCGATTTTTCCGACGCCTGAAAAGTTCAAACGCTCTTTTAAAGCTTGCCATTTATCCTTTAACCAAGACATCTTTTGTACCACCTTAATCCTGTTGTAACACTACGGTATAACGGGCCCTATGGAAGATCATGGCTCGCACACGAAAATCGGTCACGCGACTGTTGATTATCTGGTAAATCAATCGAGCCTGTTTATCATTTGGCCAATTAATTTCTAAGCGACTCTGTGTGGCCGCAACAGCGTTAATAATAGGCTGTATTTTGACAACTATTTCGTCTTCGCTCAATGTAAATAAATCTTTTGGTAATGTAAAAACACCGTCTTGCTCAGCGGCACTAGGCTCTGTCTGGCTTTCAGAGGATGACGCAGGCGCTGTGTTTTGTTGTGCTTTGGCTCGTTTTTGCTTGGCTTGCTCAGCCTGTTGTTGGCGCTTTAGTTTTAGATCTTTAATGCGACTACTCATTTCAACAATCAGAGGGTCTTGGGCATTCACCGAGCGGGCACTGTCTAAATATTTTTCCGCTTGGCGATAGTGACGCGCTTGTGCTTTTCGCCATGCCCAATCTGTGTAGATTTCAACAATCTGGGCAATGCCTTGCGTGGCCTCAAAGTTGCCTGGATCTCGTCCCAAAGCAGCTTGAAAATACAGGTTGGCATTGTCTTCCGCTGGCGTTAATAAGCGATCCGCCAATAGGGCTTGACGGCCTTTTTTGATCAGAGATTGTGTGAGCTGTTGGGCCGGTGTGAGCACTTGTTGTGGCACGGATACTGGGTCGTCTGTTTCCACTGGGGCATTTGCTGACTCTGGCTCAGCCGATGTGGCTGCCGCTTCCGCAATTGAGGTTTCTGGCATAAATACCGGTTCGACCTGCTCTTGAGAGGTCGGATGGCTTTGACAAGCGGCTAAGAAAACCACAGAAAACAGTAAAGAAATTAGCTTTTTACTCAATTTAGCCCCTTACATTTGGCAACTTTAAGGTGGATTGGTAGTCTACTCTCTTCATTCGAGGTGATAAATGACGACTTTATCACTATTTGGCCTTCTCTACTTGTTGAATTTATCTATGCGCCTGATTGTTACTTTGTTTGCTGTACTGTTTCATTTTTCGGCCTATGCGTTTACCTTTGCGCCGACTACCGCTCTCGAACAACCGCAGTTTCTTCCCGTCGAGCAAGCGTTCCAATTAAGCGTCAGTGCACCAGTAGAAGGTCAATTTCACGCCCAATGGGACATCGCTGACGACTATTATTTGTATCAGCAGCGTTTTAGTCTTTCGGGACCACAAGCCAATCATTTGCATTTTGCGCCCTTTCCAACTGGCCAAGACCATGAAGATGAATACTATGGCAAGGTGATCATTTACCGCCAACAAGTTCGTTTGCCCATTTATTATGACATTCAGCTGCCCGCTGGAACGGTCATCCAAGCCACGTTAAGTTACCAAGGTTGCGCGGATCAAGGCTTATGCTATCCACCGCAAACGGAGCCTATCCAGTTCACGGTACCTGAGCGTTTGGCAACCACAGAGGCCGATGCTAGACCTTCTGCGATTGCCAATGACGCTAATAAGGCAAGCGCTGCGTCGTCTTCCGCCCTTGAACCTTCGGTTGCGCAAGGCATTCTGACGAATCTGCAAGACAATGGCTTACTGCAGAGTGTGTTATTGATGTTTGGGTTAGGATTATTACTCTCCCTCACGCCTTGTGTTTTGCCCATGGTGCCCATTGTCAGTGCGATTGTTATTGGCACACAAAGCTCAGCCACACAGCAACCTTCACGCTTTAAAGGCTTTTATTTAAGTTTGATTTACGTACTGGGCATGGCCTTTACCTATGCCGCTATTGGCGGTTTAGTCGGCTTACTTGGCTTACAATTTAACTTACAAGCGCAACTGCAAAGCCCTATTTTTGTTGTTCTCAGTGCGGTTATTTTTATCCTGTTGGCGCTGGCCATGTTTGGCGTTTTTCAGCTGAAACTGCCGTCTTCTTGGCAAAATAAACTGTCGGCGTTTGATTTTCAGTCGTCTTCCTTGTGGCGTGCGAGCCTTGGCGTCTTTATTGCTGGTGTTTTGGCCACATTAATCGTCTCTCCTTGTGTCTCTGCACCATTGGCCGGCACGCTACTTTATATCAGCAGCCAAGGGGATGCCCTGTACGGTGCTTTCATTTTGTTTGTTATGGCGCTGGGGATGGGCGTGCCCTTATTATTGGTCGGTTTGTTTGGCCCCAATATGCTGCCTAAGGGCGGTCACTGGCTGGAAGACATTAAAGTGCTACTTGGCTTTGGGTTATTGGCGGTCGCCATTTGGCTGCTCAATCGTTGGTTGCCCGTGTCGAGCCATTTGTTTTTATGGGGCATCCTAGCCTTGGCCATGAGTGGCTATTTTGTTCATCGCGCCGTCACCGTCGCGTCTCATCCTTTACGCTGGTTTTTGGTACTGCTGCTGTGTTTAATTGGCAGTATTCAAATCGTAGGAGGCTTTAGTGGTGCGACCTATCCCTTGCAACCACTGCAAAGCATTCACCTATCGTCCTCTGCTGCGAACAACACCGCCCCCTTGTTCGACGAACAAATCAGCAGTTTAGACGAATTGGAACAGTTACTTGTCCATGACGACCCAAGACCACTGGTGTTGGATTTATACGCGGATTGGTGTGTGAGCTGTAAAACAGTGGAAGCCATATTGGCTTCTGCTGAAGCGCAAGAGTTATTGCAGAAGGTTCGTCTCGTTCGCGTGGACGTCACCAAGAACTCCGCAGCCAATCAAGCTTTGATGAAACAGTTTAATTTGTATGGACCGCCGTCTTTGGTGTTTTTAGACGCCACCGGGCGTCCGCTTACTGAATTGGCCTTGGTCGGAGAACCCAGCAAGGCAGAACTGATCAGTCGACTAAACCGTCTTCAAGCGCTTTTCTAAAATTTCACTTTAAAAGATTTCGGCAAACAAAGGCGGGTTAACAACAGATCAAAAAACAGTCGATCTTGAGTTTTTTATGATATTTCCCCGAAGAACTGGACAATATCCCGCTTTTTAACGATAATCTCTTCAATTACAAGCTTTAACATTTCTATTTTTAGACAACACTTTTTTGTTTAAAGCCGTTTTTAATGTAATTGCATTTATAACCATCAGTGAAAATAACACTGATAAACTAATACAGACAGAAGAGAGTACCCATGGATATTCGTAAAATTAAAAAACTAATTGAACTATTAGAAGAGTCAAACGTCTACGAAATCGAGATCAAGGAAGGCGAGGAAGCCGTTCGTATTAGTCGTGGTGGTGCACACGTTGTCACCTCTGTTGCAGCCCCAGCACCTGTTGCGGCACCTGCACCAGTCGCGGCACCTGCTGCTCCAGTCGCTGAGGCGCCAGCTGCGCTTGCAGGACATGCTGTTAAATCTCCAATGGTCGGCACCTACTACAAATCTTCTGCACCTGGTGCGAAGCCATTCATTGAAGTTGGCCAGAAAGTAAACGTTGGCGATACCATTTGTATCGTTGAAGCAATGAAAATGATGAACCAAATCGAAGCGGATAAGGCAGGTACTATCGGCGCAATCCTAGTTGAAGACGGCGAGCCAGTTGAATTCGACCAACCGCTAGTAACCATCGTATAACCCAACATTAAAGGTTTTATCATGCTTGATAAGGTATTGATTGCTAACCGAGGCGAAATCGCGCTACGTATTCTACGTGCGTGTAAAGAACTTGGTATCAAAACCGTTGCGGTTCACTCAAAGATTGACCGTGACTTATTACACGTTCGCCTAGCAGATGAATCCATCTGTATTGGTCCGAACCCATCCGCTCAAAGTTACCTGAACATTCCAGCGATTATCAGTGCCGCTGAATTGACAGATACGTCTGCCATTCACCCAGGTTACGGTTTTCTTGCGGAAAACGCGGATTTTGCTGAGCAGGTTGAGAACTCAGGCTTCGCCTTCATCGGTCCAAAAGCAGAAACCATTCGCCTAATGGGCGATAAAGTTTCTGCCATTAAAGCCATGAAAGAAGCTGGCGTGCCAACCGTACCTGGTTCAAACGGCCCTGTGCCTTCTGATCCAGATGAGTGTATTCGTATTGCTCGCGAAATCGGTTTCCCTGTGATCGTTAAAGCGGCAGCGGGTGGCGGTGGTCGTGGTATGCGCGTTGTTCACAACGAAGGCAGCCTACTAAAATCCATCAGCGTTACTCAATCTGAAGCGGGTTCTTACTTCGGCGACAGCACGGTTTACATGGAAAAATTCCTGACCAACCCACGTCACGTTGAAGTACAAGTTTTGGCTGACGGCCAAGGCAATGCGGTTCACCTATACGATCGTGACTGTTCTTTGCAACGTCGTCACCAAAAAGTATTGGAAGAAGCGCCAGCGCCTATGCTGGACGAAACGTCTCGCCAAGCTTGTTTGAAAGCCTGTGTGGACGCTTGTATCAAGATCAACTACCGCGGTGCAGGTACGTTCGAATTCCTATACGAAGATGGTCATTTCTACTTCATTGAAATGAACACTCGTGTTCAGGTAGAGCACCCTGTCACTGAAATGGTAACGGGCGTCGACATTGTGAAAGAACAATTGCGCATCGCCAGTGGCTTGCCATTGTCTTTGAAACAAGAAGACATCAAGCTGAACGGCCACGCAGTTGAGTCGCGTATCAATGCGGAAGATTCAAAAACCTTCATGCCAAGTCCAGGTAAAGTGGAATACTTCCATGCACCAGGCGGTATGGGTGTTCGTGTTGATTCTCATCTATACAGTGGTTACTCGGTTCCACCAACGTACGACTCTATGATCGCTAAGATCATTTGTCATGCGGCGGATCGTACTGCTGCTCTAAAACGCCTTTCTGGCGCGCTAGATGAAACCTTCATCGACGGCATCAAAACCAACATTGAGCTACAAAAAGATCTAGCCAATGACGCTAACTTCATCGAAGGTGGCGTAAATATCCATTATCTGGAGAAAAAGCTCGGTCTTTAATGATTCGCGCTCAGAGTCTGGTGAATAAAATATTCACCAGACTCTGTCATTTTCCTCTCGCCTCATGCATCAAGCTTCGTTATTCTATTCCTGTTTATTCATTGTTGGACATCTTTTATGCCTTGGTTGCAAATACGTATTCACACGACTCCTGACCATGTCCCTGCTTTCGAAGACACTCTATTAGAGTGTGGCGCCATGGTGGTTACTTTTGAAGACATCCATGACGACCCTATTTATGAGCCAGAGCTCAATACTACTCCGATGTGGAAGAACACCAAGGTAACTGGCCTATTTGAAGCGGAAGCCAAAATTGACGAGATTCGTCCCGTACTAGAGCACAAAGCTCAAGCCATTGGCGAAGCTGACATTGATCTAAAAATCGAAATCCTTGAAGACAAAGATTGGGAAAGAGAATGGATGGACAATTACCATCCGATCCAATTTGGGGAACGCTTATGGGTTTGCCCAAGCTGGCGTGATGTGCCAGACCCAAGTGCCGTCAACTTAATGCTGGACCCAGGTTTGGCGTTTGGTACGGGCACTCACCCAACCACAGCATTGTGTCTAAAATGGTTAGACAGCATCGATTGCCAAGACAAAACCATCATAGACTACGGTTGCGGTTCTGGTATTTTAGGCATTGCAGGTTTATTGCTTGGTGCCAGCAATATGGTGGGCATTGATATCGACCCACAAGCGGTACAAGCCACCCAAGAAAACGCGTCACGTAATGACATTGACCCTAGCCGCTTGGAAGTCAAACTGCCACCTTACGAATCGGATTTGCAGGCTGACATAGTGGTCGCTAATATTTTGGCTGGCCCACTGGCCGATCTAGCCCCCACCATTGCGGCATTGGTAAAAACCGGAGGTCAGTTGGCCTTATCTGGCATTCTAGCGAACCAAGCGCAAGAAGTGATTTACGCTTATCAAGATTGGTTTACCATTGAAAACGTTACAGAATGCGATGAATGGGTGCGCATTGTCGGTACCAAACACGCATAAAACACAATCAGCACCATTGTTTTAGATTAAGGAAGAAACACGCCCATGGCCAATAGCTTAACCACTCGCTGCCCTAAATGTTCAACGGCATTTCGTGTCAGTGACGAAGTATTGAGTATGGCCAAGGGCAAGGTACGTTGTGGCCAGTGTTTTCATATTTTTGATGCGGCGAAAGCGGTGGCCAATCGCCCTAAACGCACAGATGCGCCTTCTTCCGACGCTCAATCTAACACGCCATCTAAAGCGCCTAAGCCTACAGCGAAAGAGACACCATTTGACGCAAGCCCTGTTCAGTCACCTGACGCGTTAAAAGAAGACCTGCATGCAGACAACCGTCTAGCGCCCGCTGACGACATCGTCAATCCAGATTGGTTGCACACCTTATTCACTGACGAGGATTTACAACCTGCCAGCAAGCAAGATCTGGATCATATCCATTCCAACTCCATGATGGAGCATGACGACGCATTCGACTTTCAGCCGCGTCGTCAAGCTGCCCCTCAGACTCCGCACACACAGCCAAGTGACGAACTAGCGCCGTGGGAAGTAGAACTGGCCGAAGTCGAAGCGGCACTGCAAGCTAAATCACAGCGCACTGACAGTAAACCGCAAATACGCACCAATCCTTCTCGACCGGAAGCAGAGGACCGATTTGCGACCAAAGCGAATGCACAGACAGCGACGGCCAACAAGCCCACTCAACAAGGTGCAGACCGTTTCTCTGAAAGTGCCGCTATGACGGCGACGTCCACCCAAAACACTTCCGCTCAAGCAAAAGACGACACAGCACCAAGCCCTGAGCCGGATTACATGACCGCGTTGCATACCTTAGCGCAAAATGCTGCTGAGCAAACCCGCCCTTCTGAAGCTGGCCATCAGCACAGCTTTTTAGAACAATTGTCGGCGCAGCAAAGCCTCGCTCCCTTACTAGACGAATCTACCCCCAGCAAGCCAGTCAAACGCTCACACCCTTGGTTGTGGTTCATGGCCATGTTAGTTGGTTTCGGCATTCTGGTTGGACAAGTAGCCAATCATTACTTTGATGAAGGCAGCCGCTCTGCTCATTTCCGTGGTTTATATCGTATGCTTTGTTCTTACACTGGCTGCACACTTCCAAGGTTTGATGATGTCAGTGCGATTTCCATTCAACATGTGCGCATCCAGAGTCACCCTGATATTCCGAATGCCTTAATGGTCAATGCCATCATCACCAACAACAGTGCGTTTTCTCAGCCTATGCCGAAAATCGCTCTAGAATTCTATGATTTGAATGGTAAACCGGTAGCCGCCCGCCTATTTTCGCCTAGCGCCTATTTGCACAAGGACTTCCTCGACATTACCTTCATGCCACCCAACACACCAATCCACTTAGTGATTCCAATACAAGATCCTGGCGCTCGAGCCGTCACGCATGAATTAAAAGCCTTCCCAGCGGAGACGCGTTCTTACTAAAACAGGGTATTTCTAGAGAAGTTTTCCAACAGGATCAAAAAAAGCACAAAAAATAGCCAATTTTTCGCCTGTCAAGACTTCAAAAATACAAAATGCCTAGGTATTATTCACGCCCGCTCGACACAGTCGAAGATCTTTAACATTCAATCCAGTATTCAGGAACATCATGGCATTTGCTATTGGCCCATATTGCGTTGAAAAGCCCGTTATTCTGGCCCCTATGGCTGGCGTAACCGATTTGCCTTTTCGCCGCCTTTGTCATGACCAAGGTGCGGGCCTAGTCGTTTCCGAGATGGTTACCTCGGATGTCAGGCTGTGGAACTCAACCAAAAGTCGTCATCGTTTGGTTCACGACCATGAAGTGTCCCCTAGATCCGTTCAAATTGCCGGTGGCGACCCTCAAATGATGGCCGAAGCTGCTCGTCAAAATGTGGCGTTAGGGGCTCAGATCATCGACATCAACATGGGTTGTCCTGCTAAAAAGGTTTGTAATAAAGCCGCAGGGTCAGCTCTATTGAAAGATGAAAGCCTAGTTCGCGATATACTGGAAACGGTGGTAAATAGTGTGTCGGTGCCCGTCACCCTTAAAATTCGCACGGGTTGGAGTCAAGAGCAGAAAAACGCAATGACCATTGCCAAGATGGCAGAAGACATTGGCATTCAAGCGCTCGCCATTCATGGCCGCACCCGAGAATGCAAATTTCAAGGCAACGTCGAGTACGACACCATTGCAGAAGTCAAGCAGGTTATTCACATCCCAGTGTTCGCCAACGGTGACATAAAGGACGCGAAGACCGCTCGATTTGTAAAGGACTATACGCAAGCGGATGGCATTATGATTGGCCGTGCGGCACAAGGGAAACCTTGGATTTTCAATGAGATTAATCACTATTTACAGACCAATGAATTGTTAGATCCACCCTCTCTTGCAGAGGTGAAAGCATTGGTTATCAAGCACGTACACAATTTGCATCAGTTTTATGGTGACTATCTTGGTGTGCGTATTGCTCGCAAACATGTTGGTTGGTATCTGCAAACGTTAGCAGATAACACTCAGTTTCGTAGCGTGTTCAATCGTATTGATAATACGCAAGAACAACTCGATCAGTTAGAAGAATTCTTTGCTCGTCAGTAGGCGAACAATTTTGGTACCGAATGCATTGATGTTTAAACGGTGTATCGTTTAATCACCAGTGCCATTGTTAAATGGTTAGCTTTAAAAAATAGAAGGTCATTCTGTGGTAGAACAAACTCAAACACATACGTTTCAAGCCGCTTCTTCTGAGCAGTCACAAACCCTTCGTGACAATGTTGAGAAAGCACTACAAAATTATTTCGCTCATTTAGATGGGCAGCCGGTTACTGATTTATACCAATTAGTATTAGCAGAGGTTGAGGCGCCTCTTCTTGAATCGGTGATGAATTACACGAAAGACAATCAAACTAAAGCATCCACACTCCTTGGCTTAAACCGAGGCACGCTTCGCAAGAAGCTAAAACAATACGGCATGCTATAAGCATTACTAAAAAGGGCGGGTTCGCCCTTTTTTTGTTTCTTCCCCTTGTTTATTTAATGTTAACTACATTGCGAGAACCATGATGGCAAATCAAAAAACAGTGACTCCAATCAAACGAGCGTTAATCAGTGTTTCCGACAAAACAGGCATTGTCGAATTCGCCCGCGAACTGACCGCTCAAGGCGTTGAAATCCTTTCTACAGGTGGTACTTACCGTCTATTACTAGACAACCAAGTCGCCGCCATTGAAGTGTCCGATTACACTGGCTTCCCTGAAATGATGGATGGTCGCGTTAAGACTCTGCACCCGAAAGTACACGGTGGTATTCTTGGTCGTCGCGAGATCGATGGCGACATCATGAAAGAACACGGCATCAATGAAATCGACATGGTTGTGGTCAATTTGTACCCATTCGAAGCGACCATTGAACGCCCAGACTGCGATCTTCCTATGGCCATTGAGAACATTGATATCGGTGGTCCCACTATGGTTCGTTCTGCCGCAAAAAACCATAAAGATGTAGCCATTGTTGTTTCTCCTGACAGCTACTCTGCTATTTTGGCGTCTCTAAACACAGAGGGCGGTCTGAGTTATGAACAACGTTTTGACCTTGCGGTAAAAGCGTTCGAACACACGTCACATTACGACGGTGCCATTGCCAACTTCCTCGGCAAAAAAGTAGACGGCGGTAGTGAAGAGTTTGCTCGCACCTTCAACCTACAGTTCAACAAACAAGAAGAAATGCGCTACGGTGAGAACCCTCACCAAAAAGCCGCATTTTACGTGGAAGCCAATCCACAAGAAGCGTCTATTAGCACCGCCAAACAGCGTCAAGGTAAGGCTCTGTCTTACAACAACATTGCTGATACCGATGCGGCACTAGAATGCGTTAAAAGCTTCCAAGAGCCTGCTTGTGTGATTGTTAAGCACGCTAATCCTTGTGGTGTTGCGACAGCAGCAAGCCAGCTAGAAGCATATGACTTGGCGTTCAAAACAGACCCGACGTCAGCCTTTGGTGGCATCATTGCGTTCAACCAAGAATTGGATGCAGAAACAGCACAAGCCATTATTGACCGCCAGTTCGTTGAAGTCATTATTGCCCCTAGCGTTAGCCAAGCGGCGGCTGACATTGTGTCAGCAAAACAAAACGTCCGTTTGCTAGAATGTGGTCAATGGTCACAAGACCGAATCCCAGCGATGGATTACAAGCGTGTTAACGGTGGCTTATTAGTACAAGATCGCGACGACGGTGCCATTACGTTGGACGATCTAAAAGTGGTATCAAAACGCCAACCGTCAGCGGAAGAGCTAAACGACCTATTGTTCGCTTGGAAAGTCGCTAAGTTTGTTAAATCCAATGCGATTGTTTACGCGAAAGCAGGTCAAACAATCGGTGTCGGCGCAGGCCAAATGAGCCGTGTTTACAGTGCGAAAATCGCTGGCATTAAAGCGGCGGATGAGAACCTTCAAGTAGAAGGCTCAGTCATGGCGTCGGATGCTTTCTTCCCATTCCGTGACGGCATTGATGCCGCCGCTCAAGCTGGCATCACCGCCGTCATTCAACCTGGTGGCTCTATGCGCGATGAAGAAGTCATTGCGGCAGCGGATGAAGCGGGTATGGCAATGGTCTTCACGGGCATGCGCCACTTCCGCCACTAAGAGGTTTCCATTGGCGTTGTAGCCCCTTCTACAGCGCCTTAATGATGAAGGATTAGACTATGAAAGTGCTTATTATTGGTAACGGTGGTCGTGAACATGCCTTGGCATGGAAAACAGCGGAATCCACCCAAGTTGAAAAAATCTTTGTGGCCCCTGGAAACGCAGGTACAGCCTCAGAGAACAAGGTTGAAAATGTTGATATTGGGGTAACCGATGTGGCCGGTTTAGTGGCTTTTGCAAAACAGCAGAGCATTGACCTGACCATTGTCGGCCCTGAAGCACCCTTGGTTATTGGTGTGGTTGATGCGTTTGAGCAAGAAGGTTTGGCCATCTTTGGCCCAACACAAGGCGCAGCACAACTGGAAGGCTCTAAGGCTTTCACTAAAGACTTCTTAGCACGCCATAAGATACCAACCGCAGCGTACGGTAACTTTACTGAAATCGCTCCTGCTGTGGCTTACATCAAGGAGCAAGGTGCGCCTATCGTTGTCAAAGCTGACGGCTTAGCTGCAGGTAAAGGCGTTATCTTGGCTGAAACCGAAGCCGAAGCCATTGCCGCGGTTGAAGACATGCTACAAGGCAATGCCTTTGGTGATGCCGGTAACCGCGTCGTGATTGAAGAGTTTTTGGTTGGCGAAGAAGCCAGCTTCATCTGCATGGTCGATGGCGAAACCGTCTTACCAATGGCCACCAGCCAAGACCACAAAGCGCGTGATAATGGCGATAAAGGCCCCAACACTGGTGGCATGGGCGCTTACTCTCCTGCCCCTGTCGTCACACCTGAAATTCACGATCGCATTATGAATGAAGTCATTATGCCGACAGTGACAGGCATGAACGCGGAAGGCAATCGCTACCGTGGCTTCTTATACGCTGGTGTGATGGTTGCTCAAGATGGCACGCCAAAAGTATTGGAATACAACTGCCGCTTTGGTGATCCAGAAACGCAGCCAATTATGATGCGTTTGCGTTCTGATTTAGCGCAAATGTGTTTGTCTGCTATTGCGGGCAAGCTGGACACAGTTGAAGCAGACTGGGATCCTCGCGCTAGCTTAGGGGTGGTTCTGGCCGCTGGCGGTTACCCTGCCGATTACGCTAAAGGCGATGTCATCTCTGGTTTGGATACAAAACTTCCTGCTCACCAGAAAGTCTTCCAAGCGGGTACAGCATTGCAAGAAGGCGATGTAGTAACCAATGGCGGACGCGTATTGTGTGCTGTGTCACTAGGCGACACAGTGGCCGAAGCGCAAGCGGGTGCCTATGACGTGGTAAACACCCTGTCATGGGACAAGGTCTATTTCCGTACTGACATTGGTCACAGAGCCATTGCTCGCGAGCAAAAGTAAGTCTGAAACCTGTTAACACGATTCAGCTAGATCAAAGACCATAAAAAAAGGCTTCTTATGAAGCCTTTTTTGATTTTCAGACACGGTTACTTTTTCAATTGGTTTGCCTTTCGATCCAACCAAGTTTTAAATATTCGGCCCACTTCCAGCACCAGCAAACCAAACATTATGCCCGCGACCCAATCTAGGGCTAATAGAAAACCCAACACCACGATCATGCCATAGCCATACAGGTAATTGCTGCGCGCTTCAGGCTTGTCTCTCCGAGTAAACCAAGTGACTAGTAAAAGCAGTAAGCCAAACCAAACATAATGCTCCACTAAAATTGGATATAGCATTCAATCCCCTATCTAGTTAATAATGAGAGCCTTTACTGACATAGCATGGGCCAGCATTTTGCTTCATCGATTCATTTTACTCTTTTTACTCTGCGCCTCCAACATTGCGTGGGGGAAAGCCAGTATCGCGATCATAGACGATGCGCACTCCACCTTTAACATCGGCCAGAGCGCTTTTTACTACATTGATGACACAAAAAGCCTCAGTTATCGAGACATCTCATCAGATGAATACAGTAAGCGTTTCCGTCCACTCGCACGCGACTATCTGCAATTCGGCATGGTAAAAGGTAATATTTGGATACGTACTGAAGCCGCGATTCAGACCACTTCCCAAGTGCCAATTATTCTTGATATCAGCGCACCACGATTGCAACAGCTCGATTTATTCTTACCCAATTTATACGGCAATCAAGCTCAAATAGAGTTAGGTGGCGCTCGACCTTATGCCAATCTACCGATTGAAGGTTTGAGTTACGCGTACCCGATTCCAAGCAATATCCCACCCATTTTCACCATCTACATTAAGATGTCGTCACACTTGCCAATTAATGCCAACATTGAGCTAAAAACCTTATCTGAAGCGACCAAAGGTTCGCAAAATGAAATTTTAATCACTGGATTACTGATTGGCATATTACTGACATTATTCATTTGTAATGTGTTTTTCTTTATCAAGACATCCCATGCCATGTATTTAATCTATGGCTTAATGTTGGTTGGTATTGCGGTTTTACACCTAACCTTGCACGATCACATTTCACAGTTTTTTCCGAATCACCCTGGCACCACAGAACGAATCTACAATCTCGCTTCACTAAGCTGTTTAACGGCCGTGGTCTTCTTCTCTCGCTTGTATTTAGATACTAAGCGCCACTTACCAACCATGGACAAGGTGCTCATCTTAATTGGCTCAATTAATGCCTTGTTAGCGGTTATCTTTACCATGATGCCGGACAAAATTAACATCATGATCTTGTCTGCCATGGCGGTCGCAACACTGATACTACTCACCTTCCATGCCGTTTATGCGTTTGTTAAAAGTGTGCCCTATTCAGGTTATTACCTTACCGCTAGAATCCTACTTTTTACTGGGCATTTTGCTTGGATTTTATCCATCTATGGCGTCCTTCCAAGCCCTGTTTTATTAGAGTGGGGACTCACCCTCACCATCATTTTAGAAGCCTTAATTCACTTCACGGGGATGGTTGCTCAGACCACACCACTGCTACAAAAGTACGCCCATCGTCGTGGCTACTCTCAAGCCGAAATGTTCGACCTGCTGTCTGATTTATCAAGCCGTTTACGTCGTCAAATCAATGTCATTGGCGGTGGCATAGCGCATTTAAAACCGGCCTTAAAATCCGTTGAGGCCCGACTTTTTCTAGAGTCCAGTCAGGTCGCGAACAACAACATTAAAGGCTTAATCGAACGGGTGGATGTGCTCACCGACATCAAAGACAACCTGACGCCAGAGCAAGCCATGCCTCTGGCCTTAAACAAGCTTATTGATGAAGCCCATGAACACTTCCTACAACTCGACCAAGATGACACCCATCTTACGATCAACACAGAAAATACAGAACAGGTAGAAGTGCTTCAAAATACGGCGCTCATAACCCACTTAATTGAAGTGCTCGCACAGGAGTTCAAGCATTTCTCTGATCAAGCCCTCAATTTTCACTTTATCTGTCATGAGATCAACCGCGAAGGCATTACCATACTTGAGATTCAGTGCAGTCCCTTGCCAACCAGAGTACACAACCAGTATTCTCACTTCGATTTAGGCATGAGCTATATCCAACTTATTGTCGACCATTTAAATGGTAAATTAGTTGACCTAAACAACACCGCAGCCGATGAAAACACCCAATCGCATCGTAGCATTAACATTCAAATACCGATCCGTGTACACCTACGCCAAACACAACCTCTGGACCAATTTGCCGACCAATTTGATATTATTTTGTTCGGACAATCAGACGACGACATGCAGAAAGCGCAGGCTCTGACGAACAATCACAGCCATAAGGTGGAACAATTTAGCGAACTAGAAGCTCTGATTGGCTATTTCCAACGCCCTGATTTACGTCAGTCTGGTTCAATCATCTTGGTGTTTGATAATGGCGGTCATATTCCGCACGTGACGTTGCAGCGTTTGTTACCCTTAATGCGCGATGAAGATCAGTGCTTACTCATCAGTAAGAATGTTAAAATGTCTTTAGACTACGCTCAAAAGCTGGGCTTTGATGATTTATTGTCCTGTGCTGACATCGATGATCATTTAGAAAGCCGATTAACCAAACTGATTCAAAAAGGCGTGCGATTAAAATCGTCACCCTTGTCACGGATCAAAGCTTTGCGTAAAAGCCCTTGATGCTAATCCGCTAAGCTTAAATAATACGTAGGAGAAGAAATGGACTGTTTATTTTGCAAACTGGTAAAAGGCGAGATTCCCGCCACTATTTTGTACCAAGACGATGACGTGATTGCTTTTGAAGACATCATGCCACAAGCACCTTGCCATTTTCTGGTCATTCCAAAGCGTCATATTTCGACCTTAAATGACTTAACCGACGAAGACGCAAGCCTAGTCGGTAAGTTGCAAATCACGGCGGCCAAAGTCGCTAAGCAAAAGGGCATCAGCGAAGAAGGCTATCGCGTGGTGATGAACTGCAACGAGATGGGCGGCCAAACCGTCTACCATATTCATATGCACGTACTCGGCGGCCGCAACATGACCTGGCCGCCAGGTTAATGAGGAGAAGGTGAATGACATCCTTTGTTGATAAAGCCGTATTACACTTTGATCGGGCACTACAAACGTTAGTACCTCATGCTGCACATGCATCACGCCCTTCCCCTGCAAGACAATTTGAAGAGGGCGAACTGGATAACAGCGAACGCAAGCACGCGGCGGGCTTAATGCGAATCAATCATACCGGTGAAGTTTGCGCTCAAGCCCTATACGCCGGTCAGGCCACCACGGCTAAATTGCCCAGTGTGCGCGCAGAAATGGAACATGCCGCGGATGAAGAGATCGACCATCTGGTGTGGTGCGAACAAAGACTGTACGAACTTGGTAGCCAACCAAGTATCTTCAACCCTCTGTTTTTTGGCGCGTCTTTTATGATTGGTGCGGGCGCGGGCTTCATTAGCGACAAACTCAGTTTGGGGTTTGTGGCCGCGACCGAAGACCAAGTCTGTGTTCACCTAGAAAAACACATGGCCAAATTGCCTGAGCAAGACAAAAAAAGCAAAGCCGTGTTGGAACAGATGTACATAGATGAAGCCAAACATAAAGCCATGGCATTAGACGCTGGCGGTTATGAGTTTCCAACCCCTATTATGAATATCATGACTAAGGTATCGAAAGTCATGACTCATTCGACCTACCGGATTTAATTATGAACAGAGACCTGCAATCGATTCGTCGTGATTATCAATTCGAAGACTTATTAGAAGAGCAAGCCGGTGACAACCCACTTAGCTTATTCGATCAATGGCTCGAAGCGGCTATTGAAGCTTGTCCTGATGATCCAACGGCAATGACCCTCAGTACGGTTGATTCAGATGGCTGGCCACATTCTCGCGTCGTGTTATTAAAGCAAAGAGACGACAGTGGCTTTACCTTTTTCACCAACTACGACAGTGAAAAAGGCCAGCAATTAGAAGCCAACAATAAAGCCTGTATGAATTTTTTCTGGCCGGCTTTGTCTCGCCAAATCCGCATTGAAGGCCGTATTGAGAAAGTAGAACGTCATGTGTCTACCGAGTATTTTGCCACCCGACCTCGCGGTAGCCAGTTAGCAGCAAGAACCTCGCAACAGAGTGCCACCATTGCGAATCGAGGCGAACTGAAAAGCGCCTATGACGCCGAAGAACAAAAGTTTCAACCAACTGACGACATTCCCTGCCCAGAGAATTGGGGTGGCTATGTACTCACCCCCAATTTCATAGAGTTTTGGCAAGGTCGCCCCAGTCGTTTGCACGACCGAATCTGTTTTGTTCGTCATCAAGACAGCTGGTTAAGGAAACGCAAAGCCCCTTAGATTTAGGGCTCGGGCTTGTCTAAACGAAAAGGTCAGAGTAAGCAGCGAAAGGTTAAACTTATGCGCTCTTCTTTGACCTTTTTTCTGACCGGTAACGTGTGTTGCCACAAGACTTGAACCGAAGACGACATGATCAACCAAGAGCCGTCTTCCAGCTCAAGGCTGTGCTTGATTGTATGATCTTGCTTGTAACGAAAAACAAAACTGCGCTGAGCTCCCAAACTCAACATAGCCACCACAGGTGCGGGGCCCAAACTGGGTTCATCGTCGGCATGCCAGCCCATGTATTCTTCACCATCTCGATACCAGTTTAGCAAGACAGCATTAAACGCTTGCCCAGCGATCGACTCAGCTTCTTGCTTGAGTCCGAGTAAACTCTCCGGCCAACCTTCGCCACGATGATCTTTGCCTGAATATCGATAACTTAAGCCCTGGTCTGCCACGAAAGCCACCTGCCTTGGTACTAGCACGTCTCGACCATAGATTCGCAAAGCTTCGCGCTGCCAACTCAACTCGCGTTTCAGTTGTGCCAACAAACCTTGCTTGCTTGAGCTGGAAAATAAGTAACGGTATGATGGTTTCATCGTCATTTAAGCCTGTGCCTCGGAATTCAATGCCTACCTCTGCTGTTACTCTACCTTATGTACCTGTTGCCAAAAAACGCAGTTTGTTTCTTGATGCTTATCGAGGTTTCGCTGTTGCCTTAATGATTGTATTTCATTTTTGCTGGGATTTACGCAATTTTGATTTTCTGCAGTTTTCGATTCATGACCCATTCTGGGTATATTTTCGCAGCCTGATTCTAACGCTGTTTCTCACCGCTGTCGGCTGGTCCGCTTACCTAACACGTCAATCAAAGCGTCCAAACACCTTATGGGGTCGTGATCTTAAACTCTTCATCGCGGCCGCGGCCATTTCCTTTGCGACCTATTTAGCCGCGCCAACTCAATGGATCTACTTTGGTATATTGCACTTTATTTTAGTCGCTTCCCTACTCACTCGACCTTTGCTGCGCTGGCCTATTTCATCGGCGCTACTTGGGGCCTTAATCCTTTACGTGTATCACTTCACCGATTGGCTACTGTTTCCTAATGCATTTGATTTTATAACACAGCATGTCATCGCTTTGCCCACTCGAACCTTAGACATTGTTTTTCCCTTTCCTTGGATTGGTATCGTACTGATTGGCCCACTACTTGGCTACCTTGGCTGGCACACCTTATCAATCGGAGAAAGCTTGGCCGTCAAAATACTGGCCTTTATGGGGCAATACGCGCTGCCCATATACTTACTTCACCAAGTGGTTTTATTCAGTGCGGTTGCCACGTTCAAAATGGTGCTGGTGTGGTTTTCTTGAGTCTTTTTTGTGCATTGAATATCGCGCTATTTTCAGCAAAAAAAAATGTGAAAAATTCCTTTCTAGCGCTTGCCAATTCGCCATCATCGAAAGCATGAGGCAAGCAAGGTAAGTAACCACTTAGCCATGATGAATTTCTTATTTCTGCACTTTTTTCAAGCCTTGATTTTCAATCCATTGGGCACTATTGTTCGTTACAGATTTCAAATAAAACACTATATGTAGTGTTTAGATATATAAACAAACACTACATAATGTGTGACACCACTTTTTCAAACAATGCGCTAATGGGAAGTTAAGGCATGAGTACTCTCACAGTTACTAAACGTAACGGGACGACCGAAAATATCAATCTAGAAAAGATTCATAAAGTCATTATGTGGGCCGCTGAAGGGTTAGATAATGTCTCCGTTTCCCAAGTCGAATTGAAAGCTCAAATTCAATTCTTTGAAGGTATTCGTACAACGGACATACACGAAACCTTAATCAAATCCGCCGCTGATTTAATTTCTGAAAACACGCCGGATTATCAGTACTTAGCGGCGCGTTTAGCCATCTTCCACTTACGTAAAAAAGCATTTGGTGATTTTGAACCACCTCACCTACATGTCCATGTCAAAAACCTTGTCGCGCAAAAACGTTACGATGGTCATTTACTAGAAGATTACAGTGAAGCCGATTTCGAACAAATGAATGGCTTTATGGATCACTCTCGTGACATGAATTTTTCTTATGCTGCCGTTAAACAGTTAGAAGGCAAGTACCTTGTTCAGAACCGTGTAACTGGCGAGATTTACGAAAGTCCTCAGTTTATCTACATCCTAGTCGCAGCTTGCTTGTTTGCCAATTACGATAAAAACACTCGTTTAGACTTAATTCGTCGTTTCTACGATGCCGTATCGCAATTTAAAATTTCGTTGCCGACACCTATTATGTCTGGCATCCGTACCCCTACTCGTCAATTTAGTAGTTGTGTATTGATTGAATGTGGTGACTCCTTGGATTCCATCAACGCCACGTCCAGCGCCATCGTTAAATACGTGAGTCAGCGTGCTGGTATCGGTGTGAATGCCGGTGCGATCCGTGCTTTGGGTAGCCCTATCCGTGGAGGCGAAGCATTCCACACGGGTTGTATTCCTTTCTACAAACACTTCCAAACAGCCGTGAAAAGCTGTTCTCAAGGCGGTGTTCGTGGTGGTGCTGCTACGGTGTTTTACCCAATTTGGCACTTGGAAGTCGAAAGCTTATTAGTACTGAAGAACAACCGTGGTGTGGAAGAGAACCGTGTTCGTCACTTAGATTACGGCGTGCAGTTCAACCGCTTGATGTACCAGCGTTTGATCAAAGGTGAAAACATCACCCTGTTCAGTCCATCTGATGTACCAGGTTTGTACGATGCTTTCTTTGCGGATCAAGAAGAATTTGATCGCTTGTACACGCTTTACGAAAAAGACGACAGCATTCGCAAACAAACCATCAAAGCCTCTGAGCTATTTACCTTGTTCGCCTCTGAGCGAGCCAGTACTGGTCGTATTTATCTACAGAACGTTGACCACTGTAATACACACAGCCCGTTTGACCCTAAAGTCGCTCCGGTGAAACAAAGTAACCTGTGTTTAGAGATTGCATTGCCAACCAAACCTCTGGAACGTGTTGACGATCCTGAAGGTGAAATTGCCCTATGTACGTTGTCAGCGTTCAATTTAGGCGCACTAAAAGACTTAAACGAACTAGAAGAATTGGCGGAGTTAATCGTACGTGCTCTAGACAGCCTACTGGATTATCAAAACTACCCTATTCCAGCGGCTCAACGCGCGACTGAATTACGTCGTACTTTGGGTGTCGGGGTTATTAACTACGCATACTACTTAGCGAAAAATGGCGTGAAGTATTCAGATGGCAGTGCCAACGAATTGACACACAAAACCTTTGAAGCGATCCAGTACTTCTTGCTGAAAGCGTCAAACAAGTTGTCTAAAGAATTCGGGCCTTGTCTTGCGTTTAATGAAACAACGTATTCAAAAGGCATTTTGCCAATCGATAGTTACAAAAAAGAAATCGATGCGGTTTGCCCAACGGCCTTGGAATATGACTGGGAAACACTGCGTAAAGAGATTGTTGAACACGGTCTACGTAACTCGACTTTGACTGCATTAATGCCTTCTGAAACTTCGTCTCAGATCAGTAATGCAACCAACGGTATCGAGCCGCCACGTGGTTTCGTCTCGGTCAAAGCTAGTAAAGATGGTATCTTGAAGCAGGTGGTTCCAGAATTTGAACGCCTCAAAGACAACTACGAATTATTGTGGAGCATCCCATCTAACGATGGTTACCTACAGCTAGTTGGTATCATGCAGAAGTTCGTTGACCAAGCGATTTCCGCTAACACGAACTATGACCCACAGAAATTTGAGTCTCAAAAAGTCCCAATGAAGGTCATTTTGAAAGACCTATTAACGGCCTACAAACTGGGTGTGAAGACACTTTACTACCATAACACTCGTGATGGTGCCGAAGACAAACAAGAAGACATGGATGATTGTGCAGGCGGTGCTTGTAAGATCTAAAATCGTCAAACCGACGTAATAACTAAGCCCCATTTCATTGGGGCTTAGTCATGTTAAAAAGCCATACACATTAATTAATAAGGCACGCTATTCCGCGGGCTTTCGTATTAGAGGATATTATTGCGAGATGAGTTATTCGACTTTCAACCGCAAACATTTCGACAGCATGAAAGAACCTATGTTCTTTGGTGAAAACGTCAACGTTGCTCGTTACGATCAACAAAAGCACCCAATTTTCGAAAAGCTGATCGAAAAGCAGTTGTCCTTTTTCTGGCGCCCTGAAGAAGTCGATCTCTCTACTGACCGCAAAGATTTTCAGCGTTTAGAAGAACACGAACAACATATTTTTCTAAGTAACCTAAAATACCAAACGCTACTCGACAGTGTTCAAGGCCGTTCACCAAACGTCGCCTTGCTGCCGATTGTCTCGCTACCTGAGCTAGAGACTTGGATTGAAACCTGGTCATTCAGTGAAACCATTCACAGCCGCTCTTATACGCACATTATTCGTAATATCGTGAATGATCCGACCAAAATCTTTGACGACATTGTAAATAACGAAGAAATCACTAAGCGCGCTGACAGTGTATCGAAATACTACGACCGCTTAATTGAAATGGTAAACCTGTACAACACAATGGGATTGGGTACCTTTCATGTGCCGGGCAAAGGCGATGTTGAAATCTCCATGCACGCACTGAAAAAAGCACTGTATCTCACGGTTGCTTCAGTCAATGTTTTAGAAGCGATCCGTTTCTACGTCAGCTTCGCTTGTAGTTTTGCGTTTGCAGAACGTACTTTAATGGAAGGGAATGCCAAGATCATCAAGCTGATTGCGCGCGATGAAGCCTTGCATCTCACCGGTACTCAACACATGCTTAACCTGATGGCGTCAGGTAAAGATGACCCAGAAATGGCCATCATTGCGGCAGAGTGCAAAGATGAGATACGCCACATTTTCATCGAAGCCGCAGAGCAAGAAAAAGAATGGGCCAGTTACCTATTTAAAGACGGCTCCATGATTGGCTTGAACGCTCAGATCCTCGGTCAGTATGTTGAATACATTAGTAATGTCCGCATGCAAGCGGTTGGTTTAGACACTCATTTTGAGACTAAGCACAACCCGATTCCTTGGATCAACGCTTGGCTCGTCAGCGATAACGTGCAAGTCGCGCCACAGGAAGCGGAAATCAGTTCCTATCTGGTTGGGCAAATTGATAACGATCTAGACGAATCGGATTTCGATGACTTCGACCTCTAAAGTAGAGCATTTTCAACCTGAGCTAGGTGAGCAAACCACGCCTACTCAGGATAAGGATCAAGTTCATCGGGTGTTGCTTGGTAAGAAGCAAATTCTAGTAACCGAAGATGAACCTCTATTGATCCAACTTGAGCGAGCTGGTATTCATGTTGAATACCAGTGTCGTGAAGGCTACTGTTCATCTTGTTCCATTAAGTTATTGTGGGGACAAGTTAGCTACCCATTTGAACCCCTTGCTTGGGTACAAAGCGGCTATCTGCTAGCCTGTTGTGCCATTGTTAAAAGCGACATCGAAATCGCTTTTTTTGACTAGCCTCAATTCACTTCAAGGTTTGATAAGCCGCATAAACTCGAGTCACTGTCGTAACCCAGCACACCAGACCAAAAACATACGCCAGTTCGACAAAGTAGCTCGGCAATAGACAGATCAAAACGAGGAAGCCAATGGTTTCTGCCCCCTCCGCTAAACCACCCAAAAAATACAAAGATTTATGACCATATTCTAAACGCTCAATGCTGCGTTTTTCCGCCATGATCGCAAAAGCTAAAAAGCTACTCCCTGTGCCCATAAACGCAAAAATCAAAAAAGCCGCTGCAATAGCATTGGTTTCAGGATTCGCCAACACAAAGCCGAACACCACACCAGAATAAAAAATAAAATCTAACGTAATGTCCAAATAGCCGCCCAAATCAGTCGGCCCCTGCACTCTCGCAACCGCCCCATCCAAACCGTCCATTAGACGGTTTATGACAATGCACAACAAGGCTAAGCCATAGGCCTGATAATACAAGGACGGCAAGCTCATCATGCCGACAAAGAAACCAAAAAAAGTAATCTGATTCGCTTTCATTCCCATGGCATCGATACGCCATGCCAATGTTTGCAGGGGAGATTTAAGCTGTTTTATAAAAAACGGGTCAAACACGTTAATACCACTCTAATAGAAGACGCCAACCAATATCGCTTGCTACAATAGCCTGAAATTCGGATAAAGCAAGGTTAGTATGACACACGTAAAACAGTATGGTTCCACAGGCCCCAATCTCATTGTCATTCACGGTTTATTCGGCAATGCCGATAATTGGCACTCCATCGCTCAATCCCTTGCTGAACACTTTACCGTGTATTGTATTGATCTTCCAAATCATGGCCAGTCCTCGCCTATGGCAGAGGCCACCTATCCTAAAATGGCGCAAGCAGTGCTGGATTGGACTCAGGAAGCGGGCTTAGAACGCTTCCATCTCTTAGGCCATTCAATGGGGGGTAAAGTCGCCATGCAAATGGCCAGCTTAACCGACAATATTGACAAGCTCATTGTGGTCGACATTGCGCCAGTAGATTACCAACCGAGCCACACAAAGATCTTAGAAGGTTTGCAAGCCCTTAAAGCCCAACCCCTCTCTAACCGTAAAGAAGCAGATAGCCTACTTGCGCCATATGAACCAAGCTTGCCCATTCGTCAATTCCTATTAAAGAACCTTTCTAAAACGGCTCAAGGCTTACAATTGACGTTAGCTGTGGAGCAGATTGCAAAGGCCTATCCAACCATTTTGGCCAAACCTGAGCTGAAAGAAGGCAATCCCGTTGCCACTCTTTTCATCAAAGGGGAAAAATCAGATTACATAGTGGCGGAGTATCAAGACAGTATTTTACGCGCTTTCCCGAATGCCAGCTTTAAAATAATAGCAGGTACAGGTCATTGGTTGCATGCTGAAAAGCCAGTGCCTTTCACCAGTTTAGTAAAGCGTTTCTTAGGGTAAACTAGGCCGATTCTGAACAAGGCATGATTAGCAATTGGCGTCTGAACAGAGCCCAAATTGGTCTTTTAAATAAAGTTTGGAAGGTAAGACAATACCATGAGCTTTAACCAAGTATGGGTTAAAGCTGACTCGTAGCCATTCGGGGTAAGCCGCCTCAGCCATGGTCCCTGTCGCCGTCCACTCTTGAATCATCACACTCAATAGTGCCAACTTGTGCTTGGCATCTGAATGAATAGCAAACAAAGCCCCTGCTCGCACAAAGGCAAAGGACGGCCCCACCATGACTTTTTGCTGATGAAACAAGAGTTTTAAAATGTCTTGGGCATTACCTTGTTGATACAACTGACTATCAACAAGGGAAAAGATCAGATCCGAATCGTCCAACAGCAAACTCAATGACCTTAGCACGGAGAGACGGTCTGTCGATGTTTGCCAAAACACCAATTCAAAACCATATTCAGCCGCCAGTTTCTGCATTGAGACGGTATCCAGTTGAATAGCCTCAGAATACAACACCGCTAAAGGCTTCGGATTTAGCCAAATGGCTTTGAGCAGAGCCAGCCGCTTTTCCATTGGCGCCGCCGAAAAAACCGCACTGGTCGGTACAGAACAATTCATCCGAATGGTTTGATATTCTTCTTCACCAATAAAGAGAGCAAAAAGAGCGCCTCGTGACATGGATAAACAAGCTTGCTGAAAGCTATCACGACCAACCGAGATCACCACATCCTGATCTTCAATACGGCTAATACTATTCAGAAAGTGAGCTTGACGAATTGGGATTGGCGGGACACTACTGGCAAGACGCTTAGAAAGCTGAAACGTCAAGGATCGTACCGAACTCTCTTCCGTATCGTGCAGTACATAGATGGCGGCGGACGCATGAAACGTCAACAACCATCCCAAAAAAATAGAAAAAATCCTTTTCACTCTTTGATCAACCAAACTTAAAAGGTGAGACTTGCAAATACATAAGTATAGGCATCTTTTTCTAAAATGTTGTGTCTAGACACCAGGGCATTATTGTCTAAACGAGCCTCTACTCCAGCCCCCAAAGTCGCTTTGCTATACAGACCAAATGAATGACGATATGCCAGCCAACTGTTGACCAACTGATAATCTCGCCCTCCTAGCTCTTTGCCATACCAGTAATAGCCTTGAACAGACCAATGGTCTGATAATGGCACACTACTGAACAAGGACATCATAATTGGCGTGGTGGCGCGCTCTAGTCGAGAATTATCCGTTTGCGTATCTTGATAGGCATAGGTAAAACGCGTGATCGCACCGGAACGAGAACGCCAATCCAGCTCCAATTCTACGCCAGCAATCATGACGTCTTCTGTCACCCCTTCTTCGATCGGTGCGTCCGTACCAGACAGAGCACTAAAGACTTTTGAACTGAGCACCATATCATCCACTTCGTCATGATACAGCTTGACGTCCAATGACAAACCTCTGGTTGGCCAGTAATGATAATAACCCAATTCATAGGAGGTGATTTTTTCTTCTCCTTCGCCTTCATCGGCGTAGGTCACCGTTGAACTCTCGCCGTTTGATAAGACGTAGTGCCAGCGGAAATGTTGATCCGACAAATCGGGCGTACGAACCGCCTTTGAAACATTAAAACGCAGGGAATCTTGCTCTGATAGCCGATACGTCATGCCCAGTTTAGGAGACAAGAACGTCCCACTCAATTCGCTGTGTTCTAACATAGCACCGGTGTTCAGCACCCAATGCTGATCCGCTCGATACTCGATATTAGAAGACAAACGAAACACTTCATCCCGAGCGATACCTGACAAATAATGCTCCGATTCTGCTTTTTCCCAACGATAACCCAGCGCTGAAATCACCCTAAGTTGGTTCGCCGCCTGCCAAGTGCTTTGCAATTCAATATCATGACGAGTTTCAATTAAATCCACTTCGTAGGAAGCGTTAACATTATTCGTTTCTGAACCACCAAACATCAAGTTATAGAAGTCATCATTTAATAAAGCATCATGGAATTCATTCGCATCAGAATAGTCATAATAATATTGAAGCTTTAATTCATGATGAGTAGAGGTTTGCTGACTAAAGCCGACTTTAATGTATTCCCGATCGACGATTCGCAAAGGGTCATTCGTATCATATGAACCTGAATCTGATGTGGTCTCATACACAGAGGGGTCAATATTGGCTTTTAAATGACTTGCACCAATGTCTAGATCAAAGCGACTATCAGAGGTTTCTTGCTGGAGAAACACATTTCCCATCGTGGCACCATGACCGTCATGCCGATCTTCTCCATAAACGTCGACATCAAAACCGTCCACCCTAGTGGTTGAAGCCGATGCACGATAACTCCAATCCTTATTCAAACCACTGTGTTGACCATACAAACGCATGTCACCTTGGGATCCAGCATAAGCCGTTATGCTATTCCCTAGAGTCTCTAATGGGGAGCGTGTAATGATGTTTACAACGGCAAAAAAAGAATTAATACCGTAACTGGCCGCATTGGGACCTCGGTTGATTTCGACACGCGCCACATCTTCAATACTCAGCGGTAAAGTCGCCCACTCGACTCGCGCCAAGCCAACACTGTAAACAGAACGACCATTAATCAATACTTGGATACGACGATATTGTTCTAGTTCAGTGCCATGATAGGACGCCACAATTTGACTTGAAGCATGATAAGGCACGACAGAAAAACCGGGCACAAATTGCAGTAAATCTTCCACATATTGCACATTCACTCGACGAATGAATTCTCCATCTAACACAGACAAGGTAGAGGACACATCGACTCTAGGCTGAGGAATTTTTGACGGCGTGACAACGACGGGAATGTCTTCTAAAAAACCATCATATCCCGAAAAATCTGTGTCCGGCAGATTCGATGTGGCCAAAAAGTCCACATCCGAAAATAATAGATCGTCCTCAGCCCATGCTGTAACACTGCAGACACACAATAAGAATAAAAAAAAGTGAGATCGCATACTGTCTATTTCAGCCTATACTCATCTGCTAAATAGGTGCCTAAGATTCGTACCTCTTCTGAAAAAAATCGTAACTCTTCTAACGCAGCTTGCATGGCGGGTGCTTGAAAATGCGCTTCCACATCCACATAAAACTGAGTCGCGGTAAAATTGCCATTGACCATATAACTTTCCAGTTTGAGCATGTTAATCCCTTGCGTGGCAAAGCCTCCCATGGCTTTATACAAAGCCGCAGGGATGTTGCGTACACGAAACATAAAGGACGTAATATAAGTATGCTCTGATTCGTACACAGGCATTTTTTGCTGACGAGAGAACACCAAAAAGCGTGTAGTATTGCCTTGGGTATCATTAAAATGGGTTTGTAATACCTTTAAACCGTAGAGCTCAGCCGCCAATTCAGATGAAATCACCGCTAATCCAGGTTCATCTTGCTCAGCAATGTGTTTGGCGGCACCCGCCGTATCGTACATCGCCAAGTTTTTCGCCCCCAACGCCTTTATATTACCATCGCATTGAGCTAACGCTTGTGGGTGACTGCCGATTCGTGTCACTTGATCTAGGGTCATATCATGACGGGCAATCAAACAGTGGTTAACCGGCTCAAAGTGTTCTTTGACAACAAACAACTGTGTTTTGCGTAATTCGCGATAAATTTCTTCGACACGACCAGCGGTAGAGTTTTCAACAGGAATCATGGCGTAAAAGGCATCACCTTGTTCAACCATATGCAGCGCGTCGGCAAACGTCGCACAATTAACGCTCGTCCAATCAGGAAAGGTGTGTTTGCAAGCCAAATGAGAATAAGCACCAGGTTCGCCTTGATATGCGACGATTTGACTGGCATCAAGTGTTAAAGAAGAATCAGGCATAATATAATAGGGTCTTAATAAGAATTGTTTTACATTATCAAATAGACACTAGGATATACATCCTTATTTCTGACAAAAAGCGGACAGAATATTATGATCAAAAGCCTTGCTCTGCTTTTAATAAAAGCCTACCAATATGGGATTAGTCCATTGCTGGGCAATAACTGTCGATTTTACCCAAGTTGTTCTCAGTATAGCCTGCAGGCCATAGAGCGTTTTGGTGTGATAAAAGGCAGTTATTTGAGCATCAAAAGATTGTCTAAATGTCATCCATGGCATGAAGGTGGCGAAGATCCAGTGCCAGAGAAGGCATCATGCTGTCACGCTAAAACGGATTCCGACAAAGAATAACCACAACAATCGAATGTCCTTATGACTCATTCGAAGACATTTGCAATTTGAGTTCACTGGCCACCAATACCGCTTGCGTTCGATTATTAATGTCCAGCTTTCTAAAGATGGCCGTTATGTGTGCTTTTACCGTTGCTTCAGAGATTGATAGTTCATAAGCAATCTGTTTATTCAACAAGCCTTCATGCAAATAACACAACACCTTATATTGTTGTGGTGTCAATTCTGCAACACGCTTTTGCATGCTTAAATCAGCGGTTGGTTGGTTGTCGACTTCTCTTTTAAGCGATTCTGGTAACCAGATATCCCCTAATAATATTTCATTAATGGCTTCAACATACATGGCTGGTTCACTGGTCTTTGGTATGAATCCCAATGCCCCCGCTTCGATCACTTTAGCGACTAACGCACTGTCTTCACTGCCAGAAATAATGGCCACAGGAACATCAGGGTAATCTCGACGTATGCGGATCAATCCATACAGTTCACCACTGCCCGGCATGTTCAAATCTAAGAGCAAAAGATCGAGATCTTTCACCTGCTCCAAACAGCGTAAAGTCGAATCCAAATCATTGGATTCGACTATGTCTACGTCTTTAATTTCGGCCCGCAACGCACTACTCAGTGCGCTACGGAACAATGGATGATCATCCGCTATAACAAGTGACAGCACGTTTTATCCTTATTAGATCGGTACTATGTCTACTCATTTAAACGGTTTTCAATCAAATCATCAACTACACTAGGATCCGCTAGGGTACTGGTATCACCTAATTGGTCTTGTTCATTGGCTGCAATTTTACGCAAAATACGACGCATAATCTTGCCTGAACGAGTTTTAGGTAGACCTCGACTCGCCCATTGGATCAAATCCGGTGTGGCAATTGGGCCAATTTCCTGACGCACAAACTGTTTAAGAGATTTACTCAAATCTTCGTCAGGCGTCACACCGGCTACGGGAGTCACATAGACATAAATGCCTTGCCCTTTGATGTCGTGCGGATAACCAACAATGGCAGCTTCCGCTACCGATGGATGCGCCACCAAAGCACTTTCAATTTCAGCCGTACCCAAACGGTGACCAGACACATTTAATACATCGTCCATACGACCGGTAATTAGATAATGTCCGTCTTCGTCGCGTGAAGCCCCATCTCCCGTGAAATACATGCCATCAAACGTACTGAAATAAGTTTGTTCAAAACGTTCGTGGTCACCATAAACGGTTCGCGCTTGACCAGGCCAAGAGTCGGTTATAACCAAACCGCCTTCAACCTGCACACCTTGCTGATTTTGAATCGCCCCTTGGGCATCCACCAAAGCGGGTTGAACACCATATAGAGGACCGGTACAGAAGCCAGGTTTAATGTCCCCTTGACCAATTCTTGGCGTCATCATCATGCCGCCCGTTTCCGTTTGCCACCAAGTATCTACGATAGGGCAAGACGAGTTACCGATCTCACTGAAATACCAAGACCATGCCTCTGGGTTAATCGGTTCACCAACACTACCAAGAATACGCAAGGATTTACGTTCACTGCTTCTGGTGGCTTCGTCACCTTTTGCCATCAAAGCTCGGATGGCCGTTGGCGCTGTGTATAAAATCGTGACATCAAACTTGTCGACCACTCGACCAATGCGCCCAGAATCTGGAAAAGTCGGCACGCCTTCAAACAATATGCTGGTTGTGCCATTGGTAAGGGGACCATACACCATGTAACTATGGCCAGTAATCCAACCCACATCCGCGGCACACCAGTACACATCGTCCGCTTTTAGATCAAACACCAGCTCATGAGTTATCGAGGCATAAACTAAATAGCCTCCTGTGGTATGCACCACCCCTTTAGGCTTTCCTGTAGAACCTGAGGTATAAAGAATAAACAATGGGTCTTCAGCGTTCATCGGCTCAGCTGGGCATTGTGTTGATTCATTCGCCGTTTCTTGCGCCCAGTCCAAATCACGCCCCGCCACCCAAGGGATGTCTTTTTGTGTGTAACGACATACCAGGACTTTTTCCACCGAAGGACAAGCATTATTGTCTAAGGCCATGTCAACGTTATGTTTCAATGGAATCGTATTACCGGCACGTTTACCTTCATCTGCGGTAATCACCAGTTTCACACCGCAATCGTTTAAACGATCGGCAATAGCATGGGCTGAGAAGCCGCCAAAAATAACCGAGTGAATAGCACCAATTCGTGCACAAGCCAACATACTGTAAACCGCTTGTGGAATCATCGGCATATAAATGGCAACACGATCCCCTTTTTGAACCCCTTGGCGTTTTAATACATTCGCCAATCGGCCCACTTCATCGTGTAAAGTTTGATAGGTTATCGCAACCTTTTCATCGCTTTCCAAATCCCCTTCACAGTAATAAGCCACTTTGTCGGCAAGTTGAGGTAGGTGGCGATCGATGCAATTGTGAGCCACGTTTAACTCACCATCTTCAAACCATTTTATGCTGATGTTACCTCGTTCAAACGAGGTGTTTTTGACCTTGGTATATGGCTTAGACCAATCTAAGCGCAAACCCTCTCTGCCCCAAAATTCGTCTGGGTTGTCAATCGATTCTTGATAGCGTTTTTCAAACTCGGCCTGACTGATATTGGCCTGATTTTCCGCTTCAACTGAAATTGCGCTATATAATGATTTCATAACCCGCTCCATTGTTAATGTTTTTATTCGGATGCAGAACTACTATAGCGGTCTGCCAATGCCTAGCTATTCCACTTTAGTCTTAATTTTATCTTTTGCCTTCCTAGCGAAAGGTAAATTAGGGGCAACAAAGCCTTGTATCAATTAAATCGACCGGCTTTGACAAAAAACGGTAAGTTCACTTCTTGTTTTTGATTTGGCGCACTCCAAACGGTTTCCAAAGGCTCAAAACTCGCCAGTAACGCCTCTTCACCATGCTGAGCAAGGAACTCTTGTGCCCCCGACCAACTGAAAATGAAGTCTTTTACTTGTGTCACAGACCAATGACAGATCAATTCAAAATCGGGCACATCGATCAACTCTAGGGGGAATTCAATGTCACGATACTCATTCCACAACAGTCGACTTTGTTGAGGCCAGTAAGGCGCTAATAAAGGCATCACATGTTGCGTGATCGCTTGATCCTCAACCTCCCCCACTGACAATCGGTTATAACCCCAACAAACAAACAAACCATTCGGTTTCATTACTCGTTTTAATTCTGTCCAAAAAACGTCTAAATCGAACCAGTGCAGTGCATGGGCAACGCATACTAAATCAAAATGCTGATCTGGGTAGTGAGTCATTTCCGCCGGTGATACCTGGTAGTTAACACGACGATGTGGTGTGGCGGCATTAATTTGAGACTCACTGATATCGGACGCCTCAATTTGGCCAAAATAGGCTGCTAGATCCACAGACGCTTGCCCTGTTCCACAAGCACAGTCCCACACTACGCTGGAAGCATTCACCTGCTGAAACAACCAATAATAAAATTCGGCAGGATACAAAGGCCGAGTACGTGAATAGTGACTCGAACTAAGCCCATCAAATCCTTTCATCTAACCTCCTCAAATTATCCACCTAGGGCTCTTTATCTTAACACCCTGCTCTAAGTCATATGTTGACATTAATTAAAGTAACGCTATGTCGCTAATACCTGATATTGCGTCAAAATCTGTCGAGCCTCTGTTACGCCTTTTACTCGGTGAGCATGAATCCCCAAGGCTGTTGCGGCATCGATGTTTAGCTGGTTATCATCAATAAATAAGATGGCTTGTGGCGCGACGCCTAAGCGTTTCACGACATCCTCATAAACGGCACGATCTGGCTTAACTAAACCAAGTTGATGAGACGCAAAATAGTGATGAAAATGCCCAGCTAAGCCCATTTCGCCCATGAGTCTTGGCCAATGAGCCGCATTGGTATTGGACAAAATAGCACGATGATATTCAGGTTTAACCTGATCCACTAAGTCCAAGGCGCCGGCATATAAACCTCTTGGCCAAGCTTTAAATGCCTGCATAAAGGTGTGTTTGTCCGTGTCACTTTCCACCTCCTCTAACAAAGCATCAGCAAAAGCATCAAACGTCATTCGGCCCGAATCAAATGCCGCGACAGCAGGAGATCGTAGCCACTGTCGCCATACCTCAGACTCCTCGCCTTGAGTATTCAACATAGCATGCATTTCCCCAACGTCGCCCAAGTCCACCAGCACATTTCCTAAATCAAACATTACAACACGAATATTATGATCTTGTTTCATTTTATGTTTTCAGCTCCATCGGCAAAATATTGCTTATACTAAGGTATCTATTTGTAAAAAGAACAGACAAAAAGGGCTTTTTCGCTCTTTCGCCATAAGCCATTTTTTGCCGATCCGTTCCTTTCGACGATCAGCAAGAATCGGCTCAAATCTTGATAAAAAAAGGACAAAAACCTGACAGAAAAATTAAAAGCCTTATATTTCAATTAGATAAAAAGTTGGTATGCATTTCGCTATAGTAAAACGCTATAGTTAAATTGGACTCACCCCATAATGAGGAGAAAAATAATATGAAATTGGGATTTGTAACCAAAGCTATTCTAAGCAGCGCTACCGTCGCTGCCATCGCCCTATCATCTGGTGCGGCTTCAGCAGACGATAAACGTAATTACATCCTAGCCACCGCTTCAACTGGGGGCACCTATTACCCTGTCGGCGTGGCCATTGCGACGTTGAGTAAAGTAAAACTCGAACCTAAATTTGGTTTATCCGTTTCCGCTATCAGTTCCGCAGGTTCAGGTGAAAACATTAAACTTTTACGTGAAGACCAAGCTCAATTTGCTATTTTGCAAGGTTTGTATGGTGCATGGGCTTGGGAAGGTGAAGGTCCTTTCAAACAATCCGGTAAGCAAACCGAGCTACGCTCTGTTTCCATGCTTTGGCAAAATGTTGAACACTTTGTATTAAAGTCTGATTTGGCTAAAACAGGTACGGTTGCCGACCTTAAAGATTTAGAAGGGACAAACAATAAGTTTTCCATCGGTAAGAAAAACTCTGGAACGGAAGGATCAGGTCGCCAACAATTGAGTGGCCTTGGCATTGATCCAGACAAATTCAGCTTAGCTTACATGGGTTACGGTGCCAGCGCTGACGCCATGCAAAACGGCAACATCGAAGGTATGAATACCCCAGCTGGTGTTCCTGTGAGTGCGGTAACACGTTTATACGCGTCCATGGGCGACAAAGTGCAAGTACTGGACTTCACCGATGAGCAAATGAAAGAAGCCAATGGTAATTACGAATTGTGGACTCGCTATGTGATTCCGGCGAACACTTACCCAGGTCAAACTAAAAACATCAACACGGTCGCTCAGCCAAACTTCTTGGCAGCACGTGCGGACCTTTCAGAAGACGATGTTTACCAGCTAACCAAATCCCTTTATGAAAACCTCAGCTACTTGAGCGCAATCCATAAAGCGACATCTGTCATGGCTATTGAAAAAGCCATTGCTGGGTTGCCGGTACCTCTTCACCCAGGCGCAGCACGTTACTATCGTGAACGTGGCATTGATATTCCAGCACGCTTGATTGCGGAATAACACGCCTTTTTAATGCAGCGCCATAGTTTGCCGATGCTCAATTGGTTTTATCTATGGCGCTTTGTTTGTTCTTTATGTATTCCTAAGGTAGCTTAATGACTGCTTCAACACCCTCTACAGACGACCAAGAAATCAATCTTGAGGACTTCGAAACCAAGCACCGCTCCAGCCCTTGGATCAATCGTTTTGTCTTTACTTTGTCGATATTTTTAGCGGTTGCTCATATTTACATCAACACCATAGCAACCTTGCCCGAGTTATGGGTGTCTGCTTTTCATTTCGCTGGCTTTGGTGCCTTGTGTGCGCTACTGATTCCTGCCAGCCCTAAGTGGCAACAGAGTAAGCTCGCCTTGCTGTGTGACAGCCTCATTGTCTTGGCACTCGCAGGCATGGTGCTTTACATCATTTTCTTTGAAGATGCGCTCTATGCCAGAGGCGTCACCTTCGATACCGCCGACTGGATTGTGTCCAGTGCCGCGGTGCTCCTTTCATTAGAATTAATCCGCCGAACCAGCGGTTGGTTTATTCCTGTTTTAATCCTTATCGCCTTAAGCTATGTGGTTGTTTGGGGGCAATGGCTAGGCGGCATGTTTACCTTCCCAGGTTTAAGCATGGAAACGCTTCTGTATCGCAGCTTCTTTAGTACCGATGGCATGTTTGGTTCCATCTCCCGTATTTCGTGGAGCTTTGTCTTCATGTTTATCTTGTTCGGTGCTTTTTTAGTGAAATCAGGAGCCGGCGATTTCATCATTGATTTGTCTCGCGCTCTGGCCAGTAAAATGATTGGCGGACCGGGCTTTGTGGCGGTTTTAGGCTCGGGGCTAATGGGATCTGTATCCGGATCTTCTGTTGCTAATACCGTGTCCACAGGTGTGATTACGATTCCTTTGATGAGACGCGCTGGTTTCCCAGCCCGCTTTGCGGCAGGTATTGAAGCCGCGGCTTCTACTGGAGGGCAATTAATGCCTCCTGTCATGGGTGCGGGCGCGTTCATTATGGCCTCTTATACTCAGGTGTCTTACGTTACCATTATTGGTGCTGCGGCCATTCCAGCTCTGCTTTACTTCTTATCGGTTGGTTTTTTTGTTCGTGTTGAAGCCAAACGCAGCAAAGTCATCGCGACAGAAGATGACAGCAACATTGTCGTGTCTCAAGTACTCAAAGAAGGTTGGCATCATATTTTGCCACTGGGTGTACTGGTCACCTTATTGGTGCAAGGCTTTACCCCAACCTATGCAGCGGGCTTGAGTATCATTGCGGTCATTTTGGCTTCGTTCCTTTCCAAAAAGCACAAAATGGGACCTGTCGCCATTTTAGATGCCATGGCACAAGGTGCGAAAAACATGTCCACCACGGCAGTGCTGTTGATTGGTATCGGTCTGGTGGTCAATGTCATCAGCACAACCGGCGTCGGTAACACCTTTTCTTTGTTGATCACGGATTGGGCGGGCGGCAGCTTGTTCTTTACTATTGTTCTGGTGGCCATTGCGTCTTTGATATTGGGGATGGGCTTACCTGTGACGGCGTCTTATATTGTACTAGGCACCTTATCGGCTCCCGCGTTATTCAACCTCATCTCAGAAAGCCAATTGGTTGATATGATTGCCTCAGGCACGCTTCCTGAAACCGCTCACGCTATTTTCATGTTAGTCGACCCAGGTGTCGTGAGCGCTCTTGCTCAAGGGATGCCAATAGATCAAGCTCAAGCTCTGGTCGCTCAAGTGCCAAATGATTTCAAAGGCATGCTGATGGATCAAGCATTAGGGGCAGAACATGTGGCCATGATTTTGGTCACGGCACACATGATCATTTTCTGGTTATCTCAAGACAGTAACGTCACACCACCGGTTTGTTTAACCGCGTTTGCAGCGGCAGCGATTGCCAAAACACCGCCAATGTTAACGGGGATGACTGCCTGGAAATTGGCCAAAGGTTTATACATAGTGCCGCTATTAATGGCCTATACCCAGCTTATTGGCGGTGACGCGGAAACACTCATGCGTTTATGCTTCTTCGGCGTCTTTGGGTTATACGCATTGGTGGCAGCGATGGAAGGCTACTTAGAAGACAAATTGTCGATTCCATTTCGTGTCTTGGCACTGGCAGCGGCCGTTTTAATGCTGTGGCCTAATTTAGATATTTGGTTACAAGCCATTGGGTTAGGTGTTTTCTTAGTACTCTTTATCCTCGGCAATCGAAGTTATCGAGTCACGGTGTAAACCGTGGCTCATAATGTTTACTCAAAGAGTATTTATCCCGATTAAACATCACTAGACAACCCTATGTGATTTCAAAAGGCTAGCCCATTCCGTTAACGTAAACGTTCCTGTCTGGTCCATCAGACATGAACGTTTCTCTTAATAGTCAATCATCCCAGTCCTGAAAGTTCGAACTGAGCTTTTCCCCTACGGTTTTTATTTATGTGACTTTACAAAAGAAAAACAATAAAATGAAAATCATTTTCATTTACTGGAATTTATCATGTCAACGTCAAAAATTTTGATTATTGAAGATGATGTTTTTTTAGGACAAAGAATATCTCAATTACTCGAATCTAAAGGATTTCAAACCAAACTGTGTCAGGACGGTGAGCAAGGCCTACTAGAAGCCATCAAACATTCTTTTGATTTAGTGTTACTGGACGTTATGTTACCCAGTTTAAATGGACTGAATGTTTTAACCTTGTTACGCAAAGAACGTCAAACGCCCGTTATGATGTTAACAGCACTCGGTGCCGAAGAAGATCGTATAAAAGGGCTCAGTATTGGTGCCAACGATTACCTCTCCAAACCCTTTAATTTTACCGAAATGTGGCTACGGGTCGATGCTCTGTTGAGACGCACCTTGCAATCTAAAGAGACCAAAAGCACCTTAAACCTAGTAGACAACTTACTTACCTTGTCGCGCATTGGACAAAGTACTCATTACGATCAACAGATCATTGACCTCTCTCCTATCCAATTCCGCTTATTATGGCTTCTGGTGGAAAATCAAAACACCACTCTCAGCAAAGCTTTTTTGTCTCAAATGGCACTTGGTAAAGCACACAATCAATATGACCGCAGCCTCGATATGCACATCAGTCGTATCCGTAAAAAGTTAGTCGCTGCTGGTATGCACAGCGAGCAACTTTCTACCGTGCATGGCCAAGGATATTGCTACCGATGAAAAATCGTTTACTTTGGAAACTCTTTTTGGTGGTTGCCGTTAGCACTGTGGTGCTGTTTTGGCTTATCGATCTCGTCGCTCAGCATACTGAGGAAAGTATGAGCTATATTGATCAATCCTATCGAGAAGAGCTGAAAAACTACGCTAAAGAAGCGGAGAGGATTCTTAACACAGAAGGCGAGGAAGCTTTAGCTGAATGGGTCGATCACCTAGAAAAAAAGGAAAATACCTGGATAGCCATAGCCACACCGACCATTTCAACGTTAGCGAATACAAAGTTATCGCAACACTATCTCGATGCCTTTACCTTGGGTCGCAGCATTGAGTGGAAAATTCACCTGTACTTTACTCAAAATCCAACAATGGATATCCCTTTTGCGGATGGTCATACACGATTCTTGATTCAACTACCGCAGAGGATGCGCCCAGGTAATAATTTGCTGATTGTTGATTTGATACTGCAAATCGCCATTCCCTTTTTACTACTCTGTTTGATTACTTCTGTTTTATATAAACATGTCATGAAGCCCTTAAAAAAACTCGAAAGAGCCACACACCAATTTAGCGAAGGCAAATTTGATGTCCGAGCGAATGAAGGCTTTTCACACCGTCATGATGAACTCACCAATCTGGCTTCTACCTTTGATCATATGGCAGATCGAATCAGTACACTGATCATAAATCAAAGACAGCTATTAGCGGATTTATCACATGAACTAAGAACACCATTAGCACGCTTGAATATTGCAGTAGATTGCGTTGAGCAAGACTTGGATTCGAAGAAAGCATTAGAAAGATTACGCTATGAATCTTCCAATATGCAAGGCCTGATAGAAGATGCACTAACACTGGCTTGGTTTAATACGGAGTCGCCCTCGCTCGCATTAGAAGAATTAGAAATAACCTCTCTTCTACAAGTCATTGTCGACGATGCTCGATATGAATTTTCTCAACATAATATTCAACTGATACAACCAGATCATGACGTATTCATCGACAGTGCTCATCAAGCATTAACAGCGGCGCTGGAAAATATTATCCGCAATGGTTTGTTTCACACTCCGACAGGAAAAACCCTCACTATAGAGCTAGACCAAAAATCAGATCATCTAAACATTGAGATCAAAGACCAAGGACATGGCGTACCAAATGAACATTTAGAAGACATATTCACTCCTTTTTTTCGTCTAAAACAAAACCTGCAGAATAATCAAAATGACGACCCTAGTATCAGCTCCAATAAGAGTGGCTATGGTCTCGGTTTGGCACTGGCCAAACGACAAATACTGGCACTTGGTGGCTCAATTCATGCTGAGAACATCAATCAAGCCCCAGAAAACGGTTTACGAGTGTTGATTCGCCTTCCATACAAAGACTGAAAGAGAGCATGGACACACAGCCTAACAAGATAGAAATGTAACAGATGTAAAAGTCATTCACATTATTGACATAAAACACATAATAGCCCCCATCAATGTAAACAATTCTCATTTATAGAGGTTAATTATGTCTTCCCCTAGCGTATTTACTAAGTCTCTTTTGGCTACCGCCATCTTCCAAGCCGCTTTATCAACCCAAGCGATTGCAGAGGAAGCAACCGTTCTCGATGAACTAAAAGTGGAAGGTCGTGCGATCACTGAGCTGGATCAAGCCATCTCTTCCGAAGACATTGACAAAAGCCAGGCGACTGACCTTGCAGGCCTATTCCGCAATAAAAGCGAAGTCACGGCGGGCGGTTCAGTAAAAATGGGACAAAAAATCTATGTACGTAACATAGGTGAAGATGCGCTTAACATTACCATAGATGGCGCAGAGCAAGCTGGTAGTATATTCCACCATACGGGGCGTATTACCATTGAGCCTGAGTTATTGAAGCGTGTTGAAATTGAGGCTGGCGCAGCCAATGCCACTTCAGGACCTGGTGCATTAGGGGGATCGGTTCGCTTCATCACCAAAGACCCAAGTGACTTGCTAAAAGACGGTCAAAATCTTGGCGCATTATTAAAATCCACCGTGAGCAGCAATGGTGATGGTATCAAAAATAGCGCGACTATTTATGGCCGAACGTCATCCGCTAAAACAGAAGCCATGCTGCATTTGACAGACTCAAGTCATAACAATTATGAAGACGCTGATGACAACGAAATCAAAGGAACAGAACTGGATGAGACTCTTGGTTTCTTAAAAATCAAAACTCACTTAACGGATGAACAGACGCTTTCGGTCACCTATGAAGACTTAACCGAAGAAGGAGATGTTTTGTACAAACCAGAACATTTCGCCAGCGCTGGAAACGTAGAGGAACCCACATCTGGAGACAGACAAACCACAACCTTAAATTATCGATTCACGGATTTTAATAACGATTTGCTCGACACCAAGGTAACTGTGTACCAAACCAACAATGAGCAAAGCCGTGAGTATACCGGCACAAAGTACACAGGGAATGTCGAAACGTCTGGCCTAACCATAGAAAACACTAGCCTAAGCAACCAACATGAAGTGACGTACGGTATAAACTATCGAAATGATGAAAGCTATTTCAAAGAAACGACTAAATACGTCGAAAAAGGCACCGTAGTAGGCATCTACATTCAAGATAATATTGAAGTAACCCAAAAATTGATGCTGTCCGCTGGTGCTCGTTATGACCAATATGAACTCACCGATGTGAATGACAGTGAATTTTCTGAAGGCGGATTATCCCCTAACATTGGAGCGGTTTATCACATTAATGATGCTTTAAATGTAACCGCAAACTACGCTCAAGCGCTTCGTGGTCCAGAAATAAAAGATGCTTATAAACTCTCCACTGGCATTAGTAACGCCGATGATTTACAAGCAGAGACTGCCAACAACCTTGAATTAGGCGTCAATTACCGAAAAAATCAATTAGCCTTTGGGGCAGGTATTTATAAATCGACCATTAAGGACGGTATAGGAACTGAATTGCCTTGGTCTAAAGTGTCTGATAATTATGAGTTTGATATTGAAACAGAAGGTTTCTATCTGGATCTAACCTATCAGATGGATAAACTGTTAGCAGGTCTTCACTTCCATAGCGCCGACACCATAGCCAATAAGCAGATTGCCACACGTTATGTATATGGCTCTACAGCTAACTCCATAGGCGATACCTTAGTATTGAGTCTAGATTATCAAGCAAGCAATACATTTGAGGCTGGCTGGTCTGCTGAATTTGTAAAAGGCATACACAATATTCATCAAACGGTAGGAACATCAGACTTAGAAGTGGATAAACCTGGCTATGCAGTTCATAACCTCTATGCCAAATGGTTGCCACTGGGAGATGACCAATTAACCCTCTCACTGTCCGTTAACAATCTGTTTAACAAACAATATATCAGCCATGCCAGTGTAGCGGATTACACAGCAAACACTGGTTACGGCAGCATTTCTGGCTCCGCCTCTGCCGGTCGCGACATTCGCTTGAGTGCTGCTCTGAAATTCTAGTCATCACCCCTTTCCCCTTTCGCCAACGTTTATTCATAAACGTTGGCTTTTTAATACAAGGAGATTTTCTTACCATGGCATTTTCATTTGCGTTAAATAACATCAGATTATGCTTGGCATTTTTGCTATTCAGCACCTTGAGCTCAGTGATTTATGCAGCGCAACCCCCCTTTACAGTAACCGATTTAGCAAACCGCAAAATCACCTTTTCTGAGCACCCAAAACGGATTATTTTGGGTGATAGTCGCTATCTTCATGCCTTGTCTATCCTAGACCAGGATAATCCGATTAAACCCATAGCAGGTATGCTATCCAAACTCGAATGGGTAGATTACGGCAGTTATCTTGAGTACCAAAAACGTTTTCCAGAAATTGATAACATCCCCATTATTGGTCGCTCTTCCGCAGACAGCTTTAGCATTGAAAGTGCTATTGAATTAAAGGCAGACTTAGCCATTTTCAGTCTTGATGGTCATGGTCCTAATGCTCGCCATGCCAATACCATTAGAATTCTTGAAAAGGCAGGCATTAAAGTCCTTTTTGTTGATTTTAGAAAAGCCCCGTTAAAAAACACGCCTATCAGCTTAATGCTTCTAGGCAAAGTCTTAGATAAAGAGGCGCAAGCACAACGTTTTATCCGCTACTATCAACAACAACTTAACAAAGTCACCGCCACTATTAACAAGCTATCTCCGACACAAAAAAAACAGGTTTTCATTCACAGTCGTGTCGGCGTCTTAAACGCGTGTTGTGAGACCATGAGTCGAGGCATGATGGCGGATTTTATTGCTACTGCAGGTGGCCACAACATTGCGTTATCCGTGATTCCTGGTGTGGCTGGCGTCATGAACCAAGAATATCTGTTAGCACAACAACCTGATGTCTATATCGCAACGGCCGTTGGATCAAAAGGCATGCCTAAAGAAAGTCCTGATGATGAACTTCCCTATGTCATGCTGGGAGCAGGTGTCCCAGAAAATTACGCAGAACAATCTCTACATCAGGCCTTAGTTCGCTATAACCTGACCTCGCTGACAGCCGTTCAAACACAGCAAAGTTACGCTCTATGGCATGGTTTCTATAATTCACCATTGAATGTCGTGGCCGTACAAGTTGTCGCAAAGTGGCTATACCCAGAAGAATTTGAAGGTCTAAACCCTAACGAGACATTGCAATATTTTTTCCGCCACTTCCAAGCAATACCACTAACAGGTGTTTATTGGACAAAGCTCCCTAAGGTTGTTCATGAATAAGAAAAATTGGCCATTGTCATTGCTCTTTCAACCATTCAAAAAGTCACCTAATCCGTCAGACTCTTTGGCGAATCAATACCGTCATCATGTCGGCACTCGCATGCTGTTTTTGACGTTATTGGCCGTGAGTATCGTGGTGGCGTTGTTATACGACTTATCGACTGGACCCTCCTCTCTTTCCTATGTCGATTTAATTAAAGGCGTGTTGTCTCCTAACTCATTACCCATGTCTCAACAGGTCATCATTTGGGACATTCGGCTTCCTTATGCTCTTATGGCTATTTTGGTGGGCGCCTCTCTTGGTCTGGCAGGAGCGGAGATGCAAACCGCGTTAAACAACCCATTAGCGAGTCCATTTACCCTTGGCGTCGGTTCAGCAGCCACCTTTGGTGCCTCCCTAGCCATTGTGTTTGATTTTAGTGACTATGGTATTAACCAAACGTATTTATTGCCTATCTTTGCTTTTTCCTTAGCATGTTTAACCTCACTCATTATTCTTGGCGTGGCCAACAGCTTAGGGGGCAGTATTCAAAGTGTTTTATTATTTGGCATCGCACTCATGTTTGGATTAAATGCCATGGTCGGTGTGATTCAATTTATTGCAGAAGAAGGAGAATTACAGCAAATCGTATTTTGGACCATGGGAAGTCTCGCAAGAGCGGATTTAGAAAAAGCCGCCATTGTCAGCTTAGTCTTACTATTCTGCTTTGTAATCAGCTTACGTCATTCTTGGTCTATGACGATACTTCGCAGTGGTGAAGAGCAAGCTCAGAGTATGGGAATCAATGTAAAACGCTTACGATTAACCACTCTAATTCGGGTCAGTTTAGTCACTGCCGTCGCCCTTGCCTTTGTCGGTGAGATTGGCTTTATCGGTTTAGTCGCTCCGCATATTGCGCGCATGATCATCGGCGAAAGTCATCGTTTTTTTATTATTGCCAGCACCTTGTGTGGCGCACTGCTGCTGTCTCTTGCCTCAATAGTCAGTAAAGGCTTTATCCCTGGTTTGGTGTTACCCATTGGCATGGTTACCGCACTCGTGGGGATACCGTTCTTCATTGCTCTCATCTATCAACATCAAAAGCGCAATCCAATATGAGTTTAGAACTGAATAACATTGGCGTCGCATACGGCACCAAACAAATCCTGTCAAACATCACAACCGACACGATAAAACCGGGGAGCTTAATCGCTTTATTAGGTCAAAACGGCGCAGGTAAATCTACCTTTGTAAAAAGTTTAGCTGGATTAATCCCTTATCAAGGGAAGGCTTGTTTAGAAGGTATGGAGCTGGCCAAGATGCATCAACGCGAGCGTTTAAAAAACATTGGCTATGTACCACAAACACTGCCTCAAAGTAACAGTTTGCTGGCCTATGAAGTGATTAAAAGCGCAGCCAGTGCTTTTCCGCAACACAATCAAGAAAAAGTCATCGAAGAGGTATTTGAACGCCTGAACATTGCCCATTTAGCACTCTATCCAATGCATAAACTGTCCGGTGGTCAAAGACAAATGATCAGTTTAGCGCAAGCCCTTGTGCGCCATCCTAAACTGTATTTATTAGATGAACCAACCAGTGCGCTTGATCTTAACTGGCAAATGCAGGTACTCAATACGATCCGAGAAGAAGTCAAGTCACACAACGCGATTGCCCTACTGATCAGCCATGATATCAATTTGGCTTTGCGTTATTGCGATCAAGTCATTTTATTGCATCAGGGCAACATTTTGAGTATCGGAACGCCTAAAAACAGTTTAACGACTGAACACCTCGCACAGGCTTATAAGGTCGAAGCACGAATTGAAACCTGTTCTCAAGGTCATCCTATTGTTCTCGTAGACAGACCCATCTGATTTAGGACGCTGATGGGGGTTGATCTGTCATCGATGACTCATCTTTCGCCATCATTTCAATCCACTGTGCGACGTTTCGCTCGTATTCGTCTCTTTGGTCTGCCGGTACGGATTTCGCCGTGGGAATTTTGGCTGTCATTGGGTTCACTGGACGACCTCTAACATGCAATTCGTAGTGCAAGTGCGCACCAGTGGTTCGTCCCGTGTTGCCTGATAAAGCAATCACTTGACCACGTTTTACCTTCTGCCCTTTTTTCACCAATATTTTGTTCAAGTGTAAAAAACGAGAGCCGTAAGGCCCAGTGTAATCAATCACTATGTATTTGCCCGCGTATTTGTGTTTCGCCACTCGTGTTACCACACCATCGCCAGTCGCAAGGATTTTGGTGCCGACAGGCGTCGCTAGGTCAACCCCATTATGTGGTGCGGGATGCCCTGTAATAGGGTGAAGTCGATTGGCATTGAAAGGTGAACTGATGCGGTAATGTTTCGCCGTGGGCCAGCGTAATAAGGCGGGGGTTAAACTGTTTCCGTCTTGGTCGTAAAAGCGCCCATCAGAGTGCACAAAAGCACGGTATGTTTTGCCCTGAACTTGAAACTGCAAAGCCTCAATTTGAGTATCGCCAACAGAAACACCATCAATGCTGCCGTTCTTGACGATCAAATCAAATTCATCATTCGCCCGCAAATCCTTGCGGAAGTTTACACGACCTTTAAGCACGTCATGAATGATTAAAATGTTGTTGTCTGATAAGCCGACTTTTTTCGCCGACAGATAGAAGTTACCGGTTATTTTGCTGTGTATACTGGTCTGTGTATAGGTAATGGGCTTAATGTCTTCCTGATAGGTAAAACCACCACTACCATGACGGACGTAAGACACACTTTTACTGATGTCAATGCGGCGTGTCAGGGTTTGCAGCTGGCCGTCACTGTCCAACTTAAAGGTAAAGTGATTATTAGGCAGTAAGGGTTCCAACACCAAGTATTCTTGGTCAGCCTCTAAAACGGCGTACATGGATTCGCGAGATAAACCAAAGCGAGAGAAGATTTTCGCTAATGTATCCCCTGGCTTGATGACATAGTCAATACTCGGCGGCGCGACACTGGCTTGCTCCACCTCTTCTATCGGATCAGTAGACAGCAAAGAGTCAAACGCAACCTCGTCACTCCCCGAAGGTTCGATAAGATGCTTTTGAATACTGGTACTGGTTGAACTAGTCGGCAAAACGTAGTCTTTAGGATTGCTTTCTGAAGGCGAAACCAGCGCTCGATAAACCCATAAAAATAGCAAAAAAACAGCCAGGATAATGGCTAGCCAAGCTCGCTGGTCATCTAGGAGCCAACGAGAAAGGCGTTTTAAAAACGGCATATAAAAACTCATAAGGAAATGTGGACTATTGAAAAGCCCAACTACTTACTGAACACAACGTCGCACACTTTCTCTATGTTAAACAGGACGTAAGACAAAACCTGAACATACTGTGTCGTATGTCTGTTTCGACTGCCACTCTTGTTGCGTAAAAATCTCCCTTGATGCCTGATCTGAGATATTTTTTACAAAATACATACAAAAAACACGTCATTTTATTTGAGGGCGCTAGAATACGGCATTTCATTGTTTAAATAAACACCTCTTCCGAGCAATCCATTTGTCAATGGCCAGACGTCAATTCCAGCCGCAAAAATGCACCTTGTTTTCACCACAAAACCATAGACGAGAAACCTCCTCCTACGTACTATGATGTTTGATTTTCTTTCTTCAACAAGGTCTCTTATGTCACTCAATTTAGTGAAGTTTCATGGCTACCGCAGTTCTACTTTCACAAGGGAAGCGGATTCTCTTGAGCTAGACAGTGTCGATCTTGTAGAAGAAGTTCCCCTGAGCCTAAGCATCAACGACATTGCTTACGCGGTCATCATGATCACGCCTGTCAATGTGGAAGAGTTCGCCCTCGGTTATGCCTTGAGCGAAGACATCATCCAACACCGACAAGATGTTCGTGACATCGACATTCAATCACATACCAGCTCATTGAATATTGAAAGCATACAAGTCAACTTGATCATCAGCAGTCGCCGTTTTAGTGAGTTCAAAAGCAAACGTAAAATACACCTTGGGGCCAGTGGCTGCGGATTATGTGGTATTGAATCACTTGATCAAGCCTTGCCAGCATTAATGCCATTAGGGCCATCTAAGTGCTTATCACCAGAAAGGCTTTTCACGCTCAGGAATCGACTCAATCAAGCGCAACAGCTTGGCCAGAAAACCGGCGCGTTGCATGCGGCTTTGCTCTTATCAGAACAGGGTGACACACTTGCTTGCATGGAAGACATTGGTCGACATAATTGCTTGGATAAAATCATTGGCTACGCCGCACAGCAAGGCATAAAACTGCACAATCACAATGTGGTTATGTCCAGTCGATGCAGTACAGAGTTGATTCAAAAAGCCGTCAGAGCAGGATTGTCTAATCTAATTCATCTTGCTTCACCCAGTCACCTTGCCGTGAAACTCGCCAATCAATATGGCTTGACCCTAATCCATCTTAGCAAACAAAATGCACCAAGATTTTTTGCCCCTACCGCTCGAAAGGACAATCAAGATGACCAATAAAACGCATACTTACACGCCTTACAAAGGACCCGCTGGTGGTTGGGGCGCACTGAAAAGCACCGCACAACATTGGTTGAAGAGTGAAAACGCCACGCGCAATATTTTTACCTTATTGAAAACCAACCAACCGCAAGGCTTCGATTGTCCGGGCTGTGCTTGGGGCGAAAAACATGATCCCGCTAAGATCCGCTTTTGTGAAAATGGGGCTAAAGCGGTGAACTGGGAAGCCACCTCTCGTAAGGTTGACGCTGAGTTTATGGCCCAGCACAGTGTGAGTTGGCTGAAGACGCAAAGCGATTATTTTCTAGAATATCAAGGCCGCTTAACCGAGCCCATGCGTTATAACTCTGCCACCGATCACTACGAAGCCATCTCTTGGACTCAGGCATTCAGTCAAATTGCAGAGGCGCTCAAAAGTCAAAACTCACCAGATAATGCCGCTTTTTACACGTCTGGCCGAGCCAGTAACGAAGCGGCTTTTCTCTATCAATTATTCGCTCGAGCCTACGGCACAAACAACTTACCTGATTGTTCAAATATGTGCCATGAAGCCAGTGGTTACGGGTTAACCAGTAGTATCGGCATTGGTAAAGGCACCATAGAAATAGACGACTTTGAACGTGCTGATGCGGTGTTCGTATTTGGTCAGAACCCCGGAACCAACCACCCTCGTATGTTGGAAACCTTAAAAGAAGTGGTGCAACGCGGAGCGCAATTGCTCACCTTTAATACCTTAAAAGAGCGGGGATTAGAGCGCTTCCAAAACCCACAAAACCCCATTGAAATGCTGACCAATTCCTCAAAACCAACCAATACTGCCTACTACACACCTAAAATTGGTGGCGATATGGCAGTCGTTCGAGGCATGGTGAAAGTCTTGATCGAAATGGAAGAAAACGCTCAGCGTGAAGGCAAAGCCGCCATCTTTGATCATGAATTTATTGCTCAACATACTCAGGGGATGACGCCCTATCTTGAACGAGTAAAGCAAACTTCGTGGGATGATATTCTAAACCAAGCAGGTTTAACGCGAGAACAAATACAACAGGCCGCAAAGGTCTATGCTAGCGCCAACAGTGTCATCGTTACCTGGGCCATGGGCATCACTCAACACCACCACTCGGTGGCCACCATTCATGAAATCGTCAATCTACTGGCCTTACGTGGCAACCTTGGTAAACCGGGAGCTGGCGCGTGTCCAGTTCGCGGCCACAGTAATGTCCAAGGCGACCGCACTATGGGGATTAATGAACGCCCTTCTCATGCGTTTTTAGATGCCATGGAAAAACGTTTTCACTTTACGCCACCACAGCAAGAAGGACTCGCCGTGGTTGATACCATTAAGGCCATGCGCGACGGCAAGATAAAGGTGTTTATTGCCCTTGGGGGCAACTTTGCGGCAGCCACACCCGATTCTCACGCTACCGCCGCGGCTCTAGAAAAATGTGACCTCACGGTCCAAATCAGTACCAAGTTAAATCGATCTCATCTGATTATCGGCAAAGAAGCTCTGATCTTGCCTTGTCTTGGTCGAACCGACATTGACCATCAAGCCAATGGGCCACAAAAGGTCACAGTAGAAGACTCATTCAGCATGATCCACGCATCTGGCGGCGTTCTGGAACCCATGAGTAAGCTACAAAAATCGGAACCCGCCATCATCGCTGGCATAGCGCAAGCGACGCTTGGTAATCACCCTGTTGAATGGTCATCTCTAATCGCAAATTACGACACCATTCGCGAGCACATTGCCGCCGTTGTTCCCGGCTTTTCAGACTTCAATCAACGCATTTTACACGACGGCGGGTTCTATTTGGGCAACAGCGCCAGAGAAAGAAATTGGAACACGCCAGCCGGTAAAGCCATTTTGCATAGCCACCCTCTACCCGATTCTATTTTGCCTAAACAAGCAAAAGACTTATTGACCGAGAAGAGTTTCATTCTGCAAACCTTACGCTCTCATGATCAATACAACACGACGATTTATGGCTTAAACGATCGATATCGTGGCATTAAAAATGAACGTAAAGTGGTGTTTATCAACCCTGCGGACATCAAACGATTAGGCTATCAAGAAGGTCAAAAGGTCAGCATCCGTTCTCTATGGAACGACGGTGTGGTCCGTAAAATAGACGGTTTTAAACTCGTGCCCTACAGTATTCCTGCTGGCAACTTAGCCGCGTATTACCCTGAGACGAACCCATTAGTGCCGCTGGATAGTCATGGTGAGTTTAGCAACACACCAACGTCAAAAAGCATCGCTGTCGAACTGGAACCGAGTGACGCCAATCCGAACGATGAGCTGTCTGTCACCAACCTTTAGAGTGTATCGCGGTAGAGATGCGTTAATGACGCCATAGCGCTGGTAAGAACAGCACCAGTACGGTGAAATATTCTAAGCGACCCAGAATCATGGCAAAGCTCATTAGCCAGGTTCCGGTGTCACTTAAAGGCGAAAAATTGTTACCCAATTCGGCAAAACCTGGCCCTAACACGTTTAAACAAGCCGCCGTGGCACTCAATGACGCCATAAAACTCATGCCTGTCATCATCAACAATACGGTGAAAAAGACCGTGACCATCGCCGCCACACACATAAACCCCATAACGGAATGACGCACATCATCACTGATTCGTCGTCCTTGAAACTTCATGGTAAAGACCCCGTTAGGGTGCACCAAACGCTTCACTTCCATACTAATGGACTTCAACGAAATGATGTTACGAATGACTTTATTGCCGCCTGCCGTTGAGCCCGCACACCCACCAATGTAACCCACAAAAATAAGCACAATTGAGGTCACAGCAGGCCAAGCGCCAAAATCAGTAGCGGCAAAACCAGTACTGGTAATGAAGGAAATGACATGAAAAAAGGCTTGGGTAATTGCATTCCAAACGCCTTCTTCCGATCGACTTTGCAATAAAAACAGTGCCAACAGTAGAGCCACTACCGTAATGATCCACACAAAACCATGGGTTTCCTCATCTTGCCAATACAATTTAATGCTACGTGCAATATAAACACGGTAATGCAAGGCAAAATTGATGGCCCCCAACACCATAAAGAGATTACAAATCCACAGGATCAAACGACTATCAAAATACCCCATACTGGCATCATGAGTTGAAAAACCACCCGTCGAAACCGTGGTAAAACTGTGTCCTATGGCATCAAATAAAGACATACCCGCCAAATAATAAGCGATGGCACACAATACCGTGATGGACAAATACACCATCCACAGATAACGAGTAGTACTGGATACTCGCGGAGACAGCTTATCGTCTTTAATAGGTCCTGGTGTCTCAGCCTTCAATAAACGCATTCCACCAATGTTCAGCATGGGCAAAATGGCAACCACAAAGATCACCACCCCTAATCCCCCCATCCACTGTAAAAATTGGCGGTACATCAAAAAACTCGGTGGCATATTATCTAGACCAGATAAAATCGTCGCGCCCGTGGTGGTCAACGCACTAATGGATTCAAATACCCCGTCGGTGAAAGACACATGAGTCACATTGATAATTGGAATGGCACCTAAGATTCCCACGACCAGCCAGGTTAATGACGCAAACAACATTGCCTCTCTCACATTGACGGAAGGTAACGGGTATTTCTGAAAGGCAAACAAGAGTGGTAACGCCAGCATAAAAGTCGTCAGAGCCGGTACAAAAAAAGCATCACCAACCCTGTCCTTAAACAACATAAACGACAGTTCAGCAAACACAAGTTGTACCAGACTTATCCATAAACATGGCATGGTCAGTAAGCGTAAGATTAATAGAGGACGAATCATTTGGACAGCAGCCCCAAGCGATGAGGTCAAATACAAAAAGTGGGATAACTATAAGGGAATCACAAAACGGACTCTACAAAAGGCTTAAGTCAATTGAGCAAATTAAAGGATTAAAAAACCAAAAAAGTGCAAAAAATATGGACGACACTCAATAAATGTGCTTTATTAATTAATAACACTCACTGAGGAGCAAAATATGGATATGCTTTTACTAGACGATGTTATCCATCTAGCGGCACTTGCCATTACGGTTGGAAGCTTTGTCATAATTAGCGGTAAGCGCGTTATTGAGTTGTGCGTCCAAACTCGCTCAGAATAAACACCAAAAAGCCGAATGAACATTCGGCTTTTTATTAGCCACTCAATGTACTAAGCCAACATACGCTTCCGGACCACATCCGGAATTGCTTGCGCCTTTAGTTCACCTTGCTCATTGAAACCTGCCCAAACCCGTTTTTCAGAGCACTCCACTGCCAGTTTCTCGTTATTAAACAAACGATGCTGGATACCAAAACTGGCGTGCCCTACTTCGGTAATTTGGCTTTCGATAAGCACGATGTCGCCATACTTAGAAGGCTTATAAAACTGCGAACGAGTGTCTACCATAGGAAAACCAACCTGATTCGCTTGCCCTCGTATGTCTCTTAAAGAACATCCCATCGCCGCAAATAATGCCCCCGTAGAGGCATCAAAAAAAGCGAAATAACGAGGATAAAAGACAATGTCAGCTGGGTCACAATCGCCCCATTCAATGCGCAGTTCTCGCTGATGCTTAAACATATCAGAGGCTGATTACTTGCGGCGCGATGGGCTCTTGATACAAGAGCGCCACTTGATCCTCACGATGGGTTTGCACCGCTCGTTGATTCAAAGACCCTTTATCAGTAATTTCATGAGCATCAATACTGGCTGGGGTTGCCTGTAAGATGATGCGCTTGACCAGAGTAGAGCCACCTGTATTGTGTTTTGCACACTCTATCAGTTTGTCTTTAAAAGCTTGTCGAACCGCATCATGAGCAATCACCTCTTCATTCGACTCCACCACGTCATGAGGTAAAATGGCGCGACAATGGGCCCAATCCGGAAACACCATGGCAGTGATATAACCACGGTTCGTGCCACACAATACAACATCTTGGGCAAACGGCGCCAAAGCACTGATGAACTTCGCTCGTAATGTGCCCGCACTGACCCAAGTACCGCTGTCGAGCTTAAAGTCTTCTGATACACGACCATCAAAACGGAAGCCGCGCTGTGGCTGTGTTTCATCTAAGAAAGCAAAGGCATCGCCTAAACAGTAGTATCCGTCTTCGTCAAAGGCTTTAGCAGTCAATTCCGGTTGACGCCAGTAACCCGGCATGACCGTAACCGCTTTGACCCGAGCTTCTAACTTGCCTTCATTTGGCACCAGTTTAATGGACACCCCTGGGGCTGGCACGCCAATCACACCAGACGTGGATTCTTCTACGGAAGCAAAAGTGGCAGAAGGTGCGGTTTCAGTACAACCCAGACCAGTCAGCATGGGGATTTTCTTACCTGTGTACTGAATCGCCAAAGCATCCAGATCGTCCCAAATATGCTGTGCTAAACCAGCCGCGGCGAAAAAGGTAAACTGCAAACGCGAAAAGAATTTCTTCGCAAACGCATCATCCGCTTTCAGTTTTTGTACCAATAGTTCGAAACCTTTCGGCACATTAAAATACACCGTTGGCGAGATCTCAGCCAAATTCTTCAAGGTTTTGTCGAATAATTTTTCCGTTGGCTTACCATCATCAAGATACAAGCTGCCACCGTTATACAAGGCAATACCAACATTATGGTTACCACCAAACGTATGATTCCAAGGAAGCCAATCCACCATAATAGGCGGCTGATCTTTGAGAAACTGCATCACTTGATGAATCATCACTTGGTTCGCACAAATCATTCGTTGCGTGTTGATGACCCCTTTTGGCATGCCTGTGGTGCCAGAGGTAAATAAAATCTTGGCTACAGTATCGCCATTAACCTTGGCATTTTCTCCATCAAGGTGTTCTGAAATAGGTAGGGTTAAACACGCCTGATAAGACATGGTTGGGTTGGCGATTTGCTGTGCCTGAGTACTTCCCTTAATCACCATAACGGGCGTCTGCTCATCACGACACACCGCTTTGATGGCTTTTTCGTAAGGTGCCAGTTCATCCACCACGATCAACCCTGGTGTCAAAATATCCATAATGCCTTGCAACTTGGCGTAGTCCGTGGCGATCAAGGAATAAGCAGGTGACAAAGGAGAATGCGCAATGCCCACATACATACCAGCCAAAGCCAACATCAAATGTTCTGCACTGTTGCCACATAAGAAAACAATCGGACGGTCCGTTGACACAGGCTGAGTCAATAACCAAGAAGCAATGCGACGTGCTCGCGTCACGGCTTCAGAGTAGGTAATTTCATCCCACTCACCATGCTCGTCTCGCTGGGCGACAAACACACGATCAGGGGCTTCTTTCGCCCAATATTCCAGCTGATCTGTCCAGCATCGAGCAAACGCATCTAATGGCTTTTGACTGTTAATAATCTGCACCCCATCATCCTGTTTGATTACCTCAATCGGATGGGCCACTACCTTAATAGGATGAAATCCAACACTCATGTTCTGCTCCTAAAACCACTTTGCTTGTTTTTGTGTGGCTTAAGTTGTGTTTTTTGAGTCATTAATGACTGCGTCACTAAAACTATTATTGTTATTCTCTCGATGGCTCACGCTTTTGATATTACTACCCTTAGCATGGAACCAAGCTCACCTATTATTTGGCAGCCATTCGAATAGCACCGTCTAAACGGATCACTTCGCCATTCAACATGCTGTTCTCAATAATGTGCTGAGCTAAACTGGCATATTCATCTGGCTCCCCTAAACGAGGTGGAAATGGCACCGCTTCGCCTAATGACTGCTGTACCTCTTCAGGTAACACGTCCATCATTGGCGTTTTAAATAAGCCTGGAGCAATCGTCATAACACGAATACCAAAACGTGCTAATTCACGAGCAATTGGTAACGTCATCGCACAAACACCGCCTTTTGACGCCGCATAACCAGCCTGGCCAATTTGTCCGTCAAATGCCGCCACAGACGCGGTATTAATCATCACACCACGCTCTAGGTTATCCGCTGGCTCATTGTGTTGCATCTTATCCGCGACTAAGCGAATCATGTTGAACGTACCAATCAAATTAACCGAAACCGCACGTTGGAAACTGGCCAGTTTATGCGGGCCTTCTCGTCCAACCACACGCTCAGCGCCAGGAATACCGGCACAGTTAATCAAACCATCAATGGCCCCGAACTCTGCAACCGCTTGATCAACGCTCTTCTGCACCGACACTTCATCAACAATATCGGTCATGCAAGCTTGTACTCGCTCACCTAAATCCGCTTTCACACGAGCCAGACCCGTTTCATTCACATCTACCAAGGTGATGCTGGCCCCCAAGCCATGTAAGCGACGCGCAACCGCTTCGCCAATACCCGATGCCGAACCCGTCACAATGAAGTGTTTACCTTGAATTTGCATACTATAACTCCTGAATCTTGTTTTTGTTCTGAGAAAAAATCGCTGACTAGGATTTTTTACGGTTCAAAAAAGCATCAATGCGAGCTTTCACTTCTTCACTGGTTTGCGTAATACCGCAGATCAGCGATTCTGTGTACAGGCCTTCTTGAGCCGACATATTGTTGATACGACTTAGCCCCGTCGTCATCGCCCAGTTGGAGTATTTAGAATTTTTGTTAATACCTTTGGCAATTTCAAAGGCTTTATTCAAAGCTTCGCCTGCTGGCATCACATAATGGCCTAAACCAATACGGTGACCTTCTTCGGCGCCCACATCACGGCCTGTTAACATCATTTCTGTCATACGACTCGTACCAATCACATTGGCCACATTCACAGAGGCACCACCACCCACAAAGATACCGTGCTTACCTTCTGGTAAACGATAAAAGGTATTTTCTTCTGTGACACGAACGTGAGCACAAATGGCCAGTTCCAAACCACCGCCAATCACCGCACCATGCATTGCCGCAACAACAGGTGTGCCAGAATCACGAATATGACCAAATACGCGATGCCACATTTGTGAGTGTTTAACGACTTCAAAAGGTTCACGTGCTTTATGCTCACGTAGATCAAGACCTGAACAAAACTCAGGGCCATTACCAGACAAGACGATGACATTAACGTCATCGGAAAGATTCAAAAAAACATGCTCGATTTCAAGGCAAAGGCTGTCATTAATCGCATTCTTCTTTTCAGGACGATTCAGTTCTAAATGCCCAATACCATTCTCTACCGAGAAGTTAATAAATTCATACGTTACCATTAGAAGCCTCTATTTTTATGTTTATGGGCCAAGCGCCAAGCTCAACACTAAAACGCACCCTTGACGTTATTCATCAAATAATAGTTTAGTAGCTAAACAAATGTCAAAATAAACTATTATTGTTTATAACTATATTTTTAAGTGTAAAAAAAACCGTGGGTAAATACCCACGGCCACAACACCATTCTTTAACGGTCTGAGACTTTAATGACCACCGCCATTCCAGTGTCACCCGCGGCACAACCGGTGAAAAGGCCATAGCCGCCACCCGTAATAACCAACTCTTCAATCAACTCAATAACAGCACGCATACCAGTTGGCCCTTGTGGGTGGCCCCAAATAAGAGAACAACCATAGTTATTCATGGCCATCACATCCACATCCATCGCTTTCGCAAAGGCCACATCGTTAACTGCAAATGGATTGTGTGTTTTGATGGCTTTGACTTGTTTAATATCGATACCCGCTACGGCAAGCGCACGTTTCGCGGCTTCTATTGGCGCAGCAGGCATGTAAGCTAGGTCGTCTCTAGCTTGACCAAAGCCCAATACTTCAATTTTTATTTCAGGACGAGAGGTTAAGTTAGCCACTTCTTCAGAACGACACAAAATAGCCGAAGCATTACCGTCTGCTGGGTGCGTCTGATTACCAAAGGTAATCACCCCGCCTTCTTGAATGGGTTTTAACTTCTGCAAACCTTCCAAGGTGGTTGGAAATATCCCTTCATCGCCAAAAATAACCGTCTCTTCTTTTTTGAAGTTCGCTGTAGGCACTGATAACGGCAAAGTCATATAACGTTTTTGGAACGCCTGATCGTCTTTAAGGGCATCTTGATACTGCTCGTAACGTCGAAAAGTGACGGCATCCAATTCTTCACGGGTAATGTCGAAACGCTTCGCCACATTTTCCCCTGTTTGCATCATAGAATGCCCACCAACACAATCATTCATCATGTTATAAGTGACCTGATCTTCTGATGCACCCGCTGGCCCTTTGGCATTTGGGTAATATATATGCGGCCCATTCGAACAACGATCGGCCGTCATTAACAAAGACACATTCGCCATACCACAGACAATTTCAGAAGCGGCAGCAAATAAACCTCGTGCACTGGTGGCACACACCTGATTCACAGCATGTCCGGCCGTATTCACCGCACCAACATCATACAAAGGCCAAGGCGCACCATTAAAAGATTGGTATTGGTTAATGGTCATCCCCAACACGCCTGAGTCAAACACAGTTGGATCAATATCGCGTTTGGCCAATTCTTGTTTTGTCACATGTGCTGCAAACTTCATGGAATGCAGATGCTGTAGAGAGCCCTGCCATTTGGTAAAGGGGGTGCTCCAATAAGCGCCATAAGGGATTTCAACATTCTTGATCGACATACTCGTACCTCAAATTTGGTTATTGTTTTTATTGACCTTGCGCTGACATAATCTCGCTTAAACCGCCCCACTGTTCTGCAAAAATAGCTTCTGGCATGGTTTTCAGATCGTCGGCGATCAAAGGACGGAATGACATGGCAGCTAATACGTCTTTTTCCAAATCCAAACCAGGGGCAATTTCGGTCAGCACCATACCTTGTTGGCGTAATTCCAATACACAACGCTCAGTAACAAACACCACAGGCTGATGATTCGCACGCGCCACATCACCACTAAAAGTAATGTGATCCACCGCGTCGACAAACTTCTGCACCTTCCCTTCTTCAATGACTTGTACCTTACCTTCGCTGAACTCAAGCTTAGCGCCATTGACTAAGGTGCCACAGAACACGACTTTTTTGGCACTTTGTGAAATGTTAATAAAGCCACCTGGACCGACTACTTTTGGACCAAACTTACTGACGTTCAAATTACCCTGTTGATCGGCTTGCGCTAGACCTAGGAAGGCAATATCCAAACCGCCACCGTCATAAAAATCAAACTGCGCTTCGTGTTCAATAATGGCATCCGCATTCCAAGCTGCACCAAAATCCGCACCCGAAGCCGGAATACCGCCATAAGTCCCCAACTCTGTCGTTAAGGTAAATAAGTGCGATACCTTTTCTTCTGCCGCGATGGCCGCCACACCGTCAGGCATACCAATGCCTAAATTCACCATCACATTGGCTTCGAGCTCCATGGCCGCGCGACGCGCAATGACTTTTCGAGCACTAAAAGGCATCGCAGGTAAGGCATTTAAAGGTACTCGTGAATTGCCTGCCAAACCAGGGTTGTAAACGCTACCAATGGTTTGCTTGTGGTCCTCTGCTGGTGCGACGGTGACATAATCCACCAGCACACCGGGTACTTTGACTTCTTTTGGATGAATTGAGTGACGCTCGGCAATGTATTTCACCTGTGCAATCACAATACCGCCATTATTTTTAGCCGCTTGCGCCATAGGCAAAATCTCCGCCAACATGGCCTCTTCCTCAACCGACAAGTTACCATCTTCATCCGCAGTGGTTGCGCGAATAATGACCACATCGAGTGGGAATTTCTTAAACAACAACCACTCTTCGTCTTCAATACTGATGCGCTTAACCAAATCGTCTTTGGTTTTAGCCGTTACCTTGCCACCACTCACGAGAGGGTCGACGTAAGTGCCCATGCCGATTTTGGTAATAACACCAGGCTTATTGCCTGCAATCTGACGCCACATGGTTGTCAAGACGCCTTGTGGCAGTAAGTAAGCCTCGATTGCGTCGTCAGTAATCATCTGCGCCATTTTAGGCGCTTGACCTGTGTGACCTGAAATAAGTCGTTTTACCAAATTAGGGTAAGCAAGATGCGACATCCCGGCATCTTTCCCATCACCGCAACCACAATCATGAATAAGAGTAAGCTGTTGCGGATGGCCCGTATTGACAAAACGTTGCTCTACGGCTTTGGCGACCGCTTCCGCAAAATACGACATACCAACCGTAGACCAAGCCACTGACGCACCGTCTTGAATTAGTCCTGCTGCCTGATCTAGAGAAATCACCTTACTCATCTTGTAACCTCATATTATTGTTATGCTGTAAGCCATATAAAAAACCAAAAACTTGTTGTACATCACAACAGTTAATTTCGCAAACATTTTAATGTTTTTTTACACCCTCTTGCTTTTTTTGAATACACTAAGCAAAAAAGTCATACGCAATAGGATTGAATTAGCACAGGGTTATGGCCAAAATGATTTTAAGTCTCGGGAGCAACTAGGCACATGAGATCGTCAATATAAGCAATTGACTATACTGACACTGGATAAGACAAAAATAATAAGGTGCAAAACTATGAAAAATTTAAAACTCAAAGCGCTGGCTTTAGTCGCTGGAGCCGCTCTATCGACAAGCGTCCTTGCAGAAGCTGAATACACTTTCAAACTCCATCACTTCCTACCGCCGGTTTCAAATGCACAAGTGAACTTTCTTCAACCTTGGGCAGATAAAGTCGAAGCTGAATCGAACGGCCGCATTCATATTGATCTTTACCCAGCGATGCAACTTGGTGGCAAACCCCCACAATTATTTGACCAAGCACGTAAAGGCATTGTTGATATGTCGTGGACAGTCGGTGGCTACACACCTGGCCGCTTCCCAAAAGCAACCGTGTTTGAATTACCTTTTATGCCACTAAACTCTCGCATTACCAGTATGGCTCTGCAGGACTATGCCGAAACGGAAATGCAGGATGAACTAAAAGACGTTAAATTACTGGCTTTACATACGCATTTCCCAGGTTCTTTGCATTCTCGTACTAAAGACATCAAAAAAATGGAAGACCTGGACGGTATGAAAGTTCGAGCACCAAATAAGGTCATGGCAGAAGCCTTCGGTATTTTGGATGCAAATACCATCTTTATGCCAGTACCAACTATGCCAAGCGCGCTGTCAAAAGGCGTTATTGACGTGACCGCATTGCCGTTTGAAGTAGTTAAACCAATGAAGATTCATGAATTAGCACCACATCACACCGAGTTTAAAGGTGATCGAGGTCTTTACACTCAATTCTTCATCTTCTCAATGAACAAAAAAGCATACGATAAATTACCAGCAGACTTGAAAAAAGTCATCGACGATAACTCAGGTGTTCCACTTGCAGGTTTTGTTGGGGATGTATTCGACGCTTATGAAATTGGTGCTCGCAAAGACGCCGTGGACAATGGCAACACTTTCAATACCATTGAAGGTGCTGAGTACGATCGTTGGAAAGAAACACTGGCGCCTGTTACAGAGCAATGGATTGAAGATATGAATGACGATGGCTACGATGCTGACCGTCTATTGGAAAAGGCAAAAACACTGATCGAGAAGTACGAGAACTTTTAAGTTCTCGTTAGTTAGGTGATTTAAGCATGATGCAAAATACGGCGTTTTCAAGATCTCTTATTATAGAGCGTCTTGCCAATATCTTCGCATTGACGGGTGGTTTCATTATGTTAATGCTGGCAATCGTAACGGTTGCTAGCATTATCGGCCGCAGTCTGGTCGGACAATCCATTGTCGGCGATTATGAAATGACAGAAATGGGACTTGGCATGGCCATTTTCTTCTTCTTACCCAAATGTTATCAGCAACAAGGCCATGTAGTTGTTGACCTCTTTACCGCGCATTGCCAACCCAGCACCTTGCGCACATTAGGGATCATCAGCGACGCTTTGTTTACTGCTGTTTGTTTTACTTTTGCGTACCGCATGACCTTAAGCGGTCTAGAAGCGAAAGAATACCTTGAGCAATCCATGCTACTGGAACTTCCTACATGGTGGACTTTCACTGTTGGAGTCATTTGCATGACTCTTTGCGGAATTTGTGGTCTGAATAGACTGTACACCACACTTCGTGGAGGCAACCATGAGTAATATTGAGCTGGCCTTTTTAATGATGGCAGCCCTAATGGTGCTAATGAGCATCCGTATTCCCATTGCTTTAGCTATGCTGGTATGTGGTGGCGTTGGTTATATCATGATTGGCGGCATGCCTGCTTTATTGGATTACCTTGGTACGGCTCCCGTATCAAAATTTTCCAGCTATGATTTATCTGTTGTGCCATTATTTCTATTAATGGGAGAGCTGGCCACACGCTCAGGCATTACCGCGGAACTGTTTCGCACCTGTAACACGTGGATTGGTCGTCAACGAGGCGGTATCGCCATGGCAGCCATTGCTGGTTGTGCCGCATTTGGAGCGATTTGTGGCTCTTCATTGGCAACCGCATCAACCATGGGGAAAGTGGCACTACCTGAAATGAAGCGCCTGAAATACTCTGGCAGTCTAGCCGCTGGAGCCCTTGCCGCAGGCGGGACATTAGGGATTTTGATTCCACCTTCTATGGTATTGATCATCTTTGCAGTCTTAACGGAACAAAACATCTCAAAAATGTTTATTGCGGCCTTTGTTCCAGGCTTCTTAGCCGCTGGCGGTTACATTTTAGCCATTGCTATTTATGTGCGCATCTTTCCAGAATCGGGGCCTCGTGGCGAAAAGACGACGTTTGCACAAAAACTCAAATCAACGAAAGATGTTTGGCACATCACCCTCATTTTCTTGATTGTATTAGGTGGCATTTATCTTGGCTTTTTCACGCCAACAGAGGCGGCTTCAGTCGGGGTTATTTTAACCGCTATCTTAGCCTTAACCCACGGTAAAATGCGTCTAGACGGACTGTTAGTGTGTTTAATGAAAACCGCCGTCTCTTCTGCAATGATATTCTTTATCGTATTGGGTGCGGATTTATTCAGCGTCTTTATTGCATTGTCACGATTACCGGATGTGGGTGTGGAATTAATCACTAACTCGGGACTATCGCCTTATACCATTTTGACACTGATGCTACTCACTTACCTTGTTATGGGGTGTTTCTTGGACAGTTTGGCAATGATTTTGCTGACCATCCCAATTTACTTCCCGATCATCGTCGCAATGGACTTTGGCATTCCTGTCGCAGACGCTGGCATTTGGTTTGGTATCTTGGCTCTGATCGTTGTGGAAGTGGGGCTCATTACCCCCCCTGTTGGGATGAATGTGTTTATCATTAAATCTTTCGATGACAGCCTAAAGCTAAAAGAGTGTTTTAAAGGCGTTGTTCCTTTCCTAATTTCTGACGTTGTCAGGGTCGCTCTTTTGGTTCTTTTCCCAGGCATTACGCTCGGCTTGGTTCATTTAATTAGCTAAGCTGTTTTAACGAGACAATGTCTTTCAAAAGCCGACCACAGTGTCGGCTTTCTTTTTTGCGTTATTCCATCAAACTGTCAAAAAATACAAACAGTTTAGTGTCGCAACAATAGTGCTTTATATTACAATTGTTAAGATCTAACGAATATGAAGAGAATTAAATGTCTGACGAAACAAAACAAGCCGACAGCAACGTGGATTTTGGCATACTCAATAGTTTACTTGGTTATCGACTACGCCGCGCTCAAATGAATTTTTTCAGCAAATTTTCAGAAGTGTGTTCAGACTTGGGGATCAGCCCTGGACTGTTTGCCGTCATCGCCATCGTTGACCGCAATCCTGGTTTAACCCAAACGGCCGTGGCTCAAGCTTTAGGTAATGACCGATCGGCCATGGTAGCGGCCGTCGACAAATTAGAACAAATGGATATTATTGAACGACGCCCCGCAAAGAACGATCGTCGCTCCTACGCTCTATTTATGACCGAATCCGGAAAACAGTTTTTTAGCAGGTTAACTAATCGTGTCATGGAGCATGAAAAAGCCATGGCTCAACGTTTGAAAAACGATAAAGAAGTAGACTGGTTATTGGGCATATTAGATACTCTAGCGAAAGACTAGTTTTTCTAAACATAACTCATAAAATAAGCGTGCTAGTTAGAAACCAGCACGCTTATTCAGTACGATTGATGATGGCGTATCAATCGGTGGTAAACTGGTTAGCAAATTGCCCTACGGCATCCACTACTCGCTGGGCACCATCTTGAATTTCGATAATGACCTCCCCAGCTTCGTTCGACAAGGATAAACCTTGTTCGGCTTGCTCTTTGCCTTTATTGATTAGGGCTACCGCTTTCTCAGCTAATAACTGATTTTTTTCCACCACCCCAACAATCTCTTCAGTGGCTTCACTGGTACGTGATGCCAGTTGCCTTACCTCATCCGCAACAACTGCAAACCCTCGGCCCTGTTCACCCGCCCGAGCGGCTTCTATCGCCGCATTCAAAGCCAATAAATTTGTCTGATCCGCAATACCTCGAATACTTTGAATGATGGATCCCACTAATTGAGACTGTTTATCCAACTCAGAAATACCCTCTGCGGCTTCGGCCATTTGACCAGAAAGACCATGCATCACATCCACTGTGTCTTTCACCACTTGGCTGCCTTTTTGAGCACTTTCATCCGTTTGCTGAGACGTCGAGAAAGCAATGTCTGCGGCATCGGACACGGCCATCTCACGGTTCACCACATCGGTAATAATCGAAGCGAATTTTACCACCTTATAGAATTTTCCATGTACGTCTGAAATAGGGTTATAAGAAGCCTCTAGCCAAACCACATTACCGCGGCTATCAACTCGTTTAAATCGTCCAGTCGAAAATTGCCCTTGCCCTAAACGCTCCCAGAATTTAACGTATTCGTTGGAATTGGTTTCTTCCGCTTCACAAAACATGCGATGGTGCTGGCCCTTTATTTGTTCTAAGGTGTACCCCATTCCTTCCAAAAATAATCTATTCGCGCCCAAGATTTGCCCTGACAAATCAAACTCAATGACGGCAGTAGAACGTTGCAGTGCCGCGATGATATTTTCGTCTTCACGAGATTTGGTAATGGTTCGAGTCAAATCGTTACAATGGATTGAAAAGGCTTTCACCCGCCCATCAGAATTGAGAACCGGTTGAAAAATCCCTCGTAACCAAGCCTCCTGACCATCTTCTCGCATCATTTCAATGGCCCCGGCCCAATGACGGACCGATTTTATGGCGTCGTTTATGGCTTTAAAGTGGGGAGTGCCTTTCGCATGTTGAGGGGCCAAGTCAGACAGTGTCTTACCAACAAAATACGTTTCAGAACTATCTAACTCGGCCATCAATTTTTTATTCACGTTAACAATGACGCCGTCTGGGCTTAAGTTCATTACTAACATTTCTTCGTCTAGGCTATCCTTAACCTGATTAAGTGAGTAGAGCTTTTCCTCTAGCGCCTTTATGTCATTTTTCAAACCAGCGTTAAACATTCCTATTCTCCCAATTCCAACTGTTATCTATCGTTCAACCTAATCAAGCTAAAAAATAATCTACCAAGCTATTGAGCTTAGACAATCAATTAATAATCTGCGAATTCCGCTACTCTACGATGAATGTCCGCTAACTCGTCCTGTACCATTTTTCTAACATCCAACTGACTCAAGTTGTCTATACAGACTGTGTGAGCATCTGTGTCGGAAGTGGCTTTTAACGTCCTCTCATATTGACCAACGGCATCGGAAGACTTAACTAAGCCCATGGTCAATGCCGACCCTTTTAGGCTATGCAAGACTGCTATTAGCTGACCAACATTGTGTTTATCGACAGCTTGTTTAAGCTGCTCAATGAGCGTATCGGCTTCACTTGCAAAACCACTCATGACGCTTCGATACAGTTCAACACTGCCACCAAAACGATCTAAAATATCTTCTATTCTTTCAGCTTCAACGGTTTCATCTATTACCGAGGTGCTTGTAATCGTGTCTATCAAAGCGGCGTCAAGAACACTATCTTCAGTGGTGTCAACGGAGTTTGAAGCTGACATTTGAGACTCATTCACCGCGACAACCTGAGGTTTTTTTTCAGGAATCAGTCGTAAAATACAAGCAATGATTTGCTCTATATCCAATGGCTTACCTAAGTGATCATTCATACCGGCATCCAGACAAGCTTGACGGTCTGAGGCCGACACATTGGCCGTCATAGCAACAATCGGTAAATCCGTAAAACGTGGATCCATGCGAATTTCTCGGGTAGCTTCTAAGCCGTCTACGTCCGGCATTTGCATATCCATTAAGACTAAATCAAAAATAGGAAGTGTTTGATTGAGTACCATTGAGACCCCTTCCGCGCCACCTGTTGCTACGGCCACATTAGCGCCTTCAATCATCAACAACTCTGTCGCGACCTGGCGATTAAATTCATTATCCTCTACCAACAACAAGTTAATGCCTTGCAGCGACTTCACCTCTTCCTGAACGATCACCGACACGTCTTGGACGGTCTGGTTTACTGCTAGCGTTTGATAAACGGTTTCAGATAAACGGCTCAAGGTCACAGGTTTCAGTAACTTAACCGTATTTGGTAATGTCGTTTCATGAGCGTTTTCATTGGTCGCATTGAGCAACAAGATGCTTTTAGGAAGTGGACTGCCATCAGGAATACACTGACCAAGTTCATCGAGACTAGACTGCCCATGAAAGTGAGGCAGCTTCACGTCAATCAATAAAACATCAAAAGGTTTACGATCAACATGAGCCTGCTTTAGTACACTGCTGATTGCAGTAAAATCATCGATGGCCTCAGTTTGCCAACCGAGGTTTTGCGCCATCCGAGTCAAGATAATCTGAGAGGCCAAATTGCTTTCCGCAATCAACACCTTGATGTCTTTTTGATGCGTCAACTGTTGGCGAATCGGTTTGCTAGAGGATTCATCAGCAACAGGCAAATCAATGCTGAAAGAGAAACAACTGCCCTGGCCAAATTGACTATCGACGGTTAACTCCCCTCCCATCAATTCAACGAATCGTCGACAGATCACTAGGCCTAACCCAGTTCCACCAAAACGTCTGGTAGTGGAAGACTCAGCTTGTGAAAACACTTCGAAAATGGAGTCTATATTTTCTTGTGAAATACCAATGCCAGTATCCCTCACTGCAACCGCTAACTTAGCCATGCCTTGGTTTTGTTGTAAGCATTTTATTTCAAGGGTGATGCAGCCTTCTAAAGTAAACTTAATGGCATTACTTAATAAATTAATGAGGATCTGTAGCAGGCGTAATTTATCGCCGACAAAATGACTCGGGAGGTGTTGGTCAACATCAAAAACCAACTCCACTTGGTCACGAATTGGACTGCCAGACAACACCGTCGACAATTCAGACAATAAAGCTTCAAAATCAAAAACCGCTTGCTCTAACTCTAACTTACCTGCATCGACCTTAGAGAAGTCCAGGACATCATTGATCAAGCCTAATAATGACTGAGCCGAAATTCGTGCTTTGGAAATATAATCGTCTTGCTGATCAGTCAAGGGGGTACGTTTCACTAATTGCAGCATGCCTAAAATGGCATTCATTGGGGTACGGATTTCATGACTCATATTGGCTAAAAAATTGGATTTAGCCGCACTGGCCATATCGGCCTCATCCTTCGCATGTCGCAACCAGGTTTCGAGCTCTCGCTCAGAGGTAATGTCTTGATTCACTCCGGTTAAACGTAAGGTGTTACCTTGCGAATCTTTTTCGATATACGCTCCAGCTTGGATATATCGCACACTGTCATCTGGCAAAACAATACGAAACACATCATTGTACAATTTGCCGTTACGAACGGATTGGTTAAAATGATTGAGGGTTTTTTCTTTATCCTCTGGGTGCAATCTCGCTTGCCAATCAGGTAAGGTCACTCCGCCTTCATTTAAATCCTTAGGGTAGTGATAAATGTCATACATCATATCACTCCACTCTAATGCATCCTGTTCAAGATCCCAGCTCCACACACCTAATTGAGCGACCTCTGCAGCAATCAATAGCTGGTCTCGAGCCGCGACTAAGGCTTGCTGATTTCTCTTCTGCTCCGAAATGTCCATCGCCATACCAAGATAACCGACAATGTCGCCATGGGCGTTTTTCATCGGTGTTATGACTAAAGACACGGGATGTCGCGAGCCACTCTTGTGTACATACGTCCATTCCTGACGGTCATAATCTTGCTGTTTCGCTTTGTATATCAGCACTTCCATCGGGTCTGATACATAACTACCATAATCTTCAAAAATCACCGCACGATGTTGATCAATTTCTGCTGAGGTATGAAATAACACAGGGGTTCTTTCAGCCAAGACCTCCTCTGCTTGATAACCCAACATGCGCTCTGCTCCCTTGTTAAACAAGGTGATCAAGCCTTTTTCATCCGTCGCCACGATGGCAATTTCAGAAGACGCTTGTAAAACATCATTCAGTAATCGGTTTAAATGTTCCAACTCAGACGTACGAGCTTTTACTTGATCTTCCAAACTGACATTCAGCTCTCGAATTTTTGCCTCAGCCTTTTTACGTTCGGAAATATCACGCACACTCTGCGAGATCCCAACAATGGATTGGCTGGCATCAAAAATAGGGGAAATGGTCAGTGATACTGGAACTTGGGATCCCAACTTGGTTTGAATTCGAGTTTCAATGGATAAAGCTTGTTTTTGCTGACGAACCTGCTGAAACATTTTCTTATCATCATTTTGCAGTTCGCTAGGCACTAACGTCTGCAGAGCGGGAAGACCGATTACCTCACTTTGCTGATAGCCATAGATCTGCTCAGCACCTCGGTTCCAGCTCGTAATGATGCCATCAAGGTTCAAACTAATAATCCCATCAGCGGAACTCTCAACGACCGCGGTGATCCGAGATTGATGAGCAATAACCTCTTGTCGACGAGCCATATTGATACGTACAACGGCGACTAAAATGGCAGCCAGAACACTCAGCGAGACACCAAAAAACAGAAAAACATAGGGGTCAGAAAGACGTAAGTCACGGATATAGGCATCCGTAACACTCAAACGATTTTGCCATTTACGGCCATATATTTCGGTTTCGGTGGTATGAAGCTGCTCGATTGAGCCTTTTCCATCATTGGAATAAAAACCGACTTGATCGTCCAAATCCGTGACGTCGTAGAGTTCAAAATGAATCTTACTCTGATCAATCTCCAACGCCATCAGTACATCTTCCATAATTAAAGGCGCATAACTCCAGCCAAAGCCTTCACGATAGCGCTCCTGCATGTCTCTTGGAGTCTGACCATTACGATACACTGGCATCAGGATGAGTACTGATTGCGATGTTTTACCAGAAGCCTGTACCAGTGTAATGGGGCCTGTTAATCGTACTTCACCATCATAGATAGCAGACAACGCGGCTTCTCTTCGATTGACTTCAGAAGCGATGTCCAAACCAATTGCCCGCTGATTTAGTCCAATGGGTTCAACAAATTCAATGATAAAACGCTCACTGAAATTCGTAGACAATTCTTTGACCTTAAAATTCGGCCAGCTAGACGCCTTAATATGAGACACATACTCGTCCATCGACTCTTGCGATACGCGACGAATAAAGCCAAAACCATTAGCACCGGGGAATTCTTGGTCGATATTTCGGGTCACACTGTATTGATAGAAGTCATCACGGCTGAGGTCTTTTTCGCCTGCCGTCAACACGACGCCACGGGCACCTCTCAGACCATATTGATAAAGCTGAATCCGAGTCACGACTTTCTGTAAGACTTCTTCAGACGCCTGTTTAGCGGATCGATCGATAATCTCTTGATTGGAAGTATGAACACGATAAGTGACATAAACGGATATGAAACAACCAAGCACTAAGGTCAAAACCACCCAGCGATTGAAAATATTGTTAGATGAAGTCCAATACACTTTTGCCTCCAGGCAAAAACTCCCCTAATGCGTGATGAAAGCTAAATTGCTAGGGGCATCCGTTGTTAATGTGAATCAATATGGTTAGTCTAGTCGAAACCTATTACTCTCTTCATCCTGTTATGTGATATATAAATAAAAAATTACAATTCCTTACCAGATACAAATTAACTATTAATTTATGTAAACAGAAACCGTCTTATCAACGATGCCTCATAAATATTTCTTATAAAAACTTGCTGCACATCAAAAAAAGTCTAAGCAATTTACTTTCTACGGAAGATATACGCTATAACCTTTATATCCTTCACAGAGTAATAGGACATTGGTTATGAACATCGCGGTTTTCTCCTGCAAGCCTTACGATAAAAGAACATTGAGCCATTACATCTCAGGCACGGATCTTGAAATGACGTTTTTCGAAAGTCGTTTGAGTCAAGAAACCATCAGTTTGGTTCAAGGGTTCGATGCGGTTTCCTGTTTTGTTAACGATGATGTCAATGCTGAAGTCATTTGCCAATTAAAACAGCAAGGTGTAAACACCATTGCCTTACGCTGCGCAGGCTTTAACAATGTCGACTTGGATATGGCAAAACAACAGGACATGAAGGTGTTTCATGTTCCAGATTACAGTCCAACGTCTGTTGCTGAACATGCCATCGCTCTTATCATGACTCTCAACCGCAAGACACATCGGGCCTATCATAGAGTCAAAGAAGGCAACTTTGCCTTGGAAGGTTTGTTGGGTTTTAACCTACAAGGAAAAACCGTTGGCTGTATTGGCACGGGCCGTATCGGTGCGGCTTTTTGTCGCATAATGAAAGGCTTCGGCTGTGAGGTGTTGTGCTATGACCTATACCCATCACAAGAACTCATTGACCAAGGTTGTCAGTATCTATCACTGGATGAGATCTACCAAAAAAGTGACATTATCAGCTTACACTGCCCACTCACTACCGCCACTCATCACCTAATCAACCAACAGAGCTTACAAAAAATGAAAGACGGTGTGATGATCATTAACACCAGTCGCGGTGCGTTGGTTCATGCTCAAGAAGCCATCGACGCCCTTTACAGTGGAAAAATTGGTTATTTGGGACTAGACGTATACGAGCAAGAAAACAAAATATTCTTTGAAGACATGTCCTCTCATATCATTCAAGACAGCGTTTTCCAACTCATGCTGACCTTTCCTAATGTTGTCGTAACCGGCCATCAAGGCTATTTTACGGAGGAAGCCTTGAACCATATTGCGCAAACCACAGTGGCGAATTTACAACTTAGCCAAACCCTCAATCCTCAGCAGAGACGGTTGGCATAGACTTTTTGGAAAGCGTTATTGAACTGGCGTTATGAAATCGCATTAGGGATAGTAATTTTCAAGTACGACCTTTAAAATTACAATAACGCTAAAAGCCCGTTTAGAGACTGCGAAAGAATGTCAAAAATTGATGAAAAACGATTGTTACTCAAAATCGCCACTCTGTATTATCAGGATGGATTAAAACAAGCCGATATTGCGAAAACACTTCGACTTTCACAATCTCAAGTCTCTCGTTCAATTACTCGATGCCTTAAAGAAGGCATTGTCAAAATCAGCGTTATTCAACCGCCTTCCGTTTTTATTGGATTAGAAACCAAAATCCAACAACGTTTTGGGGTATCAAATGTCATCGTTGTGGATGTTCAAGACGATCCTTCCGATGCACAAATTAAACGCGCGATAGGTTCTTCTGCAGCACATTACTTGGATACCTCATTGCGAGATGGCGATCTCATTGGCATATCCTCATGGAGCGATACCATTCGCTCTATGGTCGATCATTTGCACACCACCAAAGTAAAAGCCAAAGGGGTCATTCAGGTCCTAGGTGGTGTGGGACATAACGGTAATATCCAAGCGACCATACTGACGCAAACCATGGCGGATATTCTCTCTTGTGACGCCTTTATGTTACCGGCTCAAAGTATCGAACACTCCTTAAAAGACAAACTCAAAATGCTCGATACGGCGGAAGTATCAGACGTGGTGGACATGTTCAATAAGGTCAATCTTGCCATCGTTGGTATTGGCATGTTGGAACCATCAAACCTGTTGCGAAACTCTGGGAATTACTACGACAAAAAGCGCCTAAAAGAACTCGCGGATAAAGGCGCTGTGGGCGATATCTGTTTACATTATTACGATGAAAATGGCTGTCCAGTGGTCAACCCTGAAGACGATCCAGTAATCGGTATGTCACTTGAGCAACTTGAAGCTTGTGAACTGGTGGTTGCCCTTGCAGGAGGTTTGGACAAGGTAGATGCCATCAAAGGGGCTTTATCAGGCAACTACATTGATGTGTTAATTACAGACAGAGTGACAGCAGAAGCCATTTTAGAGACACACTAAAACATAAGAGAAACGGCTAAATTTACTTAACCGTTCCTTTTTCACCTTCTCAAATCCCCCTACCATCTAACAGTAGATATTTCATCAGGCGGTTAACAAACCGCTTTTTGAGAACCAATGGCCGCTTTATACTGCATCTTATTTTGCATCTGGTCGATGATCACTGCGATGATAATCACCACCCCTTTGATCACCATCTGCCAAAACTCACTGACGCCCATCATGACCAAACCATCCGCCAATATACCAATCACAAACGCACCAATTAAAGTGCCGGTGACGGTGCCTCGACCTCCTGCCAAGGAGGTTCCACCCAAAACCACTGCGGCAATCGCGTTCATCTCAAAAGCGGTACCAGTTGCAGGATGACTTGCCACCAATTGTGAGGTCACCACAATGCCGGCGATGGCAGCGCATATCCCTGCAATCGTATACACCCACACCTTGACGTGATTGACCTTGATACCAGACAATTCCGCTGCTTTTTCATTATCACCGATCGCATACACATGCCGGCCAAAAGGCAGTTTTTTGGCGATGTAAGCAATGACACCAGCCATAATAAACATCAACCAAATAGCGATAGGGAGCCCAAATAGATAACCAGAACCAATGGCATCAAACCCCGTGTTTCCAAGCTCAGGGTTGCCCTGTAAACCTGGAAAAGTTTCGCCACCTGATAACAACATAGCAGCGCCACGGATAATGTACATGGTGCCTAGGGTACAAATGAAAGGCGCGACTTTATAACGTGTAATGATAAAACCATTTATTGCCCCTATTATCCCCCCAATAATCACCACGACAGGGACAACAACCCAAACGCTTGGAAAAATGGCAATGCCTAGCGGTTCAATCACTAAACCATGAGAAATCAGATAGCCTGCCACCATGCCACAAAACCCCAATGTGGCGCCGATAGATAAATCAATGCCTGCGGTAATAATGACAAAGGTAATGCCTAACGCAAGAAAAGCATTAATGGAAATATGCTTAATCATAATGATCAAACTGGTGGGGGCTAAAAAACCATCTACCGTCAACGAGAAAAAGCCTAAAATAATAAAGAGCGCAATGAAGGTTCTCATTTTAAGAAGAATTAACCCAAGATTGCCCGAACGAAATACATTGTTATTATTTTTGAGGTTCATAATTAAAATCCTTGAGCACTGGCATGAACTAATTGTGATTCATTGGTTTCGTCTCTCATTAAATCGGCCGTTAACTTGCCATTAGACATCACCAATATTCGATCAGAGACCGCCATAATTTCTTTTAAGTCCGACGTTGAAAACAAAATACCAATACCTTGCTCTGACAACTTAACCATCATTTCAAATACATCGCCTTTTGCACCAATGTCGATGCCTCTGGTTGGCTCATCCAGTAACAGCACTTTAGGCTCAGTTAATAGAGCACGACCAATGACTACTTTCTGTTGATTACCACCACTTAACGCCTGTATTTCAACTTGAGGAGAAGACACTTTGATAGAGAGTTCATCAATCGTTTTCGTGATCGCTTCTTTTTCCACCACCTCATTGATGGCTAAACCTTTCAGACGCTTCCACAAACTCGACATAGACAAGTTATTGGAAACCGAGCTAATCGGAAAAATGCCTGACTGTTTTCTGTCTTCAGGCACCAAACCTAACCCCATTTTAATGCGTTCAGAGGTACTCATGCGGGTATTAACCTTTTGCTTGTCCAGCGTAAATTCACCCGAAAAACTTACTTTACCCAGCAAACATTCAAATAACTCGGTTCGCCCTGCGCCCATCAAACCATAAATACCTACGATTTCGCCGGCTCTTAATGAAAACGAAACATTGTCCACCAGCGTCACTTCCGCCTCGTTTACCAGAGTAATATGATTCGCCTGAAGTACCACTTCACCAAAGGAACGATCGGCGGTTAAAAAATTGGTCACCGGTTCGCTACCCAGCATTTCGCGGACAATCCAAGCAACATCAATGTCTTTAACCATAGCCTCGGATTGGAACTTACCATCCCGTAAAATCGTAATGTATTGACCTATCGCCATCAGCTCTTCAAGTCGATGAGAAATATAAACAATAGACACGCCCTGCTGAGTTAAATCATTAATTACCTCAAACAGAATCTGCACTTCTTTTTTACTCAATGCCGATGTTGGCTCGTCCAGGATGAGAATATCGACATCGGCAATTAAGGACTTAGCAATCTCCACCAACTGCTTCTGACCAACCTTTAAATTGGCCACCAGCTCAGTCGGTTCAATATTTTGTTTCAATCGAGCCATCGTTTGTTTAGCAATGGCATTTTGATGACGCTCATCGATTGGTAAAAACCCTTTTTGCTGCTCTCTTCCTAAAAATAAATTTTCCGCCACGGTCAGATTTTCAGACAAATTCAGCTCTTGATGAACCATGCCAATACCATGTTGAGCCGCGGAGCGAGGTCCTGTGATGTAAACCTTCTCGCCCTTCAAATAAAGCTGACCTTCCGTTGGTGATTGCACGCCTGAAATAATCTTCATTAAGGTGGACTTTCCGGCGCCATTCTCTCCAATAATGACGTTCACCGCCCCTTGATAAACCTTGTAAGTCACGTGATCGAGAGCCTTCGTACCAGGAAACACCATACAAATGTCTTCAGCACGTAAAATGACGTTTTCATCTGAACTAGACATCACATCCCCTCTTTACTGATTTCGAGAGGCACAGCATGTGTCACTTTATTCGCTTTTATTGTCACTGCAGCCAACACACTGATCCGCTGATCCACCCAACTACTATCGGGTGCCACAACTTGAGCAATGGCTTTTTTATTTAGAGCTTTGGACAATTGCGCAAATTGAATTTGATTCTTGAATTGATTAAACGAAATCATCGACGCGGCATCTCGAATGGAATTTCCTTTGATGATTTTCCCAAATTGTAATGCGACATCGTAACCCGCCACGTTTACGACGAGAGCGGTTTTGAGTTTGGATTCGTCGAAGCGACTCACTACGCCTTGAAAACGTACAAAAGACACCACACTCGAGTCTTTCTCAATCGATGACAAGGCCACTGCATTCTGTTGCGCGTCCTTGTTTATAGAAGGCCAAAGCTTGTCGGCAATGGCATTCGGTGTCATGTTTTTTAACAGCTCAGCATCCGCCGCAGACATGGGTATAATCGGCTTACCCTTTTCATCCAAATCCACCACATGACAGCCGATCAATCCCATCAAGGCAAGGCTCAAAAAGAGCATTTTACATACAGAATAGTTAGACATCATTGCTACCCTTGATACTTATTTAGCGTAAAAAAAGCAGAAGCAAAACGAGTCTTGCTTCTGCTTCAGCCTTAGTTCAAAGCAAACGTATCAAGCTGGTTGGCATTGGACTCATCAATCAGCACACAATCCATTAATTGTTTTTCAGGAACACCCGTCGAACCGGTTTCGATATATCGATGAGCTTGGATGACCGCCATTTGAGCCTGATCCCAAGCAGGCTGTAAAACCGTCGCCTTGATGTTTGACCCCGCTATAATAGAATCTCGAACATAATTACTGCCGTCGAATCCCACCACGATAACCTCATTGCGACCCGCTGCTTTTAATGCCGCTTCCGCACCCAGTGCCATCGTATCATTACCTGCAATCACACCTTTAATATCTGGGTAGGCTTGAAGAATCGACTCCATTCGATTAAACGCTTCAATTTGACTCCAATTAGCCGTTTGTTGAGCCACCATTTTTAGATCACTGTAATCATCAATAACATCATGATATCCCTGAGAGCGCACACGAGCATTGGTGTCAGATTCACGACCCAGTAACTCGACATAGGAACCTTCACCATCCATTAACTCAACAAACTTCTCAGCCCCCAATTGCGCACCTTGATAGTTATTCGACACAATTTGCGAAATGGCCACACCGGTTTTGTTAATTTCACGATCAATAAGGAAGGCGGGCACGCCAGCCGCTTTGGCTTTTTCCAGTGCCCCAATCGTCACATCTGCCCCCGCATTATCCAAAATAATGGCTTTGGCATTACGGGCAATGGCAGTAGAAATAAGCTGATCTTGTTTATTCGCATCATCATCGTGCGAAGCAACAAGCGTGCTGTATCCAAGCGCCTCAGCTTTTTCCTTGGCGCCCATCGCTTCAGACTTGAAAAATGGATTATCATGAGATGGCGTGATAATCGCGATCAAGCCATTCGCCGAAGCGATATTGGAAAAGGCAATTGATAGACCAAACAACGTAGTAGCAAGGATTTTCTTATTCATATTATTCTCCCCATTGAATATATATTCAATATTAGTTATTTATGCAAATAAAGTGTAATAAACACCTCAAGAGATGTCTACATCACCAGAGTAAAAAATCTAACCGTCTGATTTTTCATTTTGGAAACCACCAAAGTCCATTTTCCTTATGCCGCACTAATAGGGAACAACCCGCACTACTGACACCATGACGACGCTTAAACACTCGGCTCGTGAGCGCTCTGTCCTTTAAACACCATTGCTTAAATTAACAAGCCAAGCGGGCTTTTTTTATCGCCAAAGACCACCACTGATAACGGCCTTGCCAATAGTCGTACTTATCCTGTCTCGGTGAAAACACAGTAAATGTCTTCGGCAAGCGATCAAGCTCGTCTTTTGTTTGCCACCAACCGATGGCCAATCCGGCCAGCAAACCGGCGCCAACAGCCGATACCTCAGCCACCTCTCCGCGGCGGATCGTAACGCCTAATAGATCAGCCTGAGCTTGCATCAGCCAATCATTCTGTGTCGGCCCACCATCCACACACAAATACTCAATCTTTTCCGGTAACTCATCTGAGATCACATTAAACACATCCGCCACTTGGAAAATAACGGACTCAAACGCCGAGCGCGCTATGTCTGCTCGCTCTGTCGCACTCTTTAAGCCACAAAATATGCCTGTCGCCTCTAAATCCCAATAAGGTGCCCCCAGTCCAGACAACGCAGGTACAAAGAAGACAGAATGATTAGGGTCCGCTTGCCCTGCAAGCTCACACATGGCCTCAATACTCTCCACGCCAAGCATTCGTCGAGCCCAATCGATCGCCGAACCAGTGTGAGTAATGTTGCCCTCAAGTCCATAGAATAATGAGGAATCCTGCCAGGCAATCGTGGTACTGACGTCATGACGAATGTTGGGCAATGTCGGCATAGCGGCCATCACCGAACTGCCTGTTCCATAGGTGGCTTTTACGACACCAGCTCTATAGCCGCCATGGCCAAATAGCGCCGCATGGGAATCGCCAATTTGGGAAGCGATGGGAATACCGGACTTAAGTGCGCCAAACGCCTTTGTCACCCCCACTACCTGAGAGGAAGGAACCACTTCCGGCAACGTCTCTAAAGCAATGCCTAAGCGCGCTAAAATAGCGTCATCCCACACTTGCTTGCCAATATGGTAAAGCTGAGTTCGAGCCGCATTAGACGCATCCGTGACAAACACATCTTGGGTCATATTCCAGATCATCCAAGAGTTAATCGTACCAACACAAATCTCTCCCTTCGCCGCTCTGGCATGACCATCAGGAATTTGCTGTAACGCCATTGACACTTTGGTGGCCGGAAACATGGGATCAAGTACTAAGCCTGTTGACTCTTGCACATAGAGACTAAATGTCTGATCCTGGCGCAAGGTCTCACACAAAGACTCAGAACGACGACACTGCCAACTCATCACAGGCGTCAAAGGTTTTCCTGTATTGCGTTCCCAAAGTACAACGGATTCACGCTGATTACTGATGGCGACCGCCTCAATCATCACATCGTCTGCAACAGAATCGATTGCCAAGGCAATAGAAGCTTTCATCCTTTCAATGATTTCAAACGGATCTTGTTCAACCAAACCCGCTGCAGGAAAGCGAATGGAAAGAGGCGCCATTCCCTTACCAACCACATCCCCCTGTTTATTCAATAGCAGGGATTTTACGTTGGTTGTGCCTTCGTCTATCGCCAGAATTACATTACGCATTCGAGCCTCACTTAAACCAATGTTTCATGAACAAGTTGCTGACAGACCATCACTATGCCCGCACTGTCGATAGAAAGCATTTTTCGAGTATAAGAACGATCCCCCGCGGCCGCATAGCCGCCATCTTCAACGCCTAAACGAACCAACTTCGCCGTCATTCCCTGTTCAGCCATGAGTTCCGCCACCACGCTTCCTAAGCCACCATTCACATTATGTTCTTCTACACTGATAACATGATCAGCGCCACTGAGCTGATTGACCAAACGTTGTCGATTCAGAGGACGAATAGACGACACATTTACCACGGCAACGTCTAGGCCATCTTCTTTTAACGTATCGGCCGCCGCCACGGCTTCATGTACCACCGACCCCAGCGCACAGATCACCACTTGCTTACCCTCTCTTAACAACGAAGGTTCACCTGCCGTAAATTGAAATTCAGCATCGTGTAATACAGGCAAAGCTTTGCCATCCATACGAATATAGACTGGCCCTTCATACCGTATGGCATACTCAATTATTTGCCGACACTCAACAGGGCACGCTGGCGCAAAAATTTGAATATTGCCAAAACCGCGCATAATACTAATGTCATCAATTGAATGATGGGTACTCGCAAGAGGGCCGTAACTGGCACCCGAATTCAAACCAAACAACTTAACATTGGTATTGTTATAACAAACATCTACCTTAATCTGCTCATTGCTTCGCGACATTAAAAATGGCGCTGCATTACACGTCACGGCGACTTTTCCGGCCAATGCCAATCCTGCCGCCGTTCCAACCATCACTTGCTCAGCAATGCCAACATTCACTAAGCGACCTGGAAACAGGTCAACAAAAGGCTTAATTTTGGAAGTGGAAGTCGAATCCGCCACCACGGGTACTAAATCAACGCCATCATTCACCGCGTCGATGAAACACTGCACCATAACATTGGCTAAATGTTCACTGTTAGACATCGGCTAGCTCCTTCAATGCAAGATCAATTTCTTCGCCTTTTGGCACTCGGTGATGCCATTCTGGTCGGCCCGCGATAAAAGACACACCAGCCCCTTTGGTGGTATTCGCAATCACCACATTTGGCTTGCCTTCGACTTTTAGCCCCTCTAACGTACTCACGATTGAAGCGACATCATTGCCATCACACTGGGTCACAGAAAAACCAAACGCTTGCCATTTTTGATCCAACGGATCGGTTTTCATAATGGCCTCAGTCGGTCCAGCCAATTGCAGTTTATTCTTGTCATTAATAACAATCAGGTTGTCGAGCTGATAATGAGAGGCCGCTAAAGCCGCCTCCCAATTACTGCCTTCGGCTAACTCACCGTCACCCGTTAACACATAAACCTTTCTCGAACGGCCATCACGCTTAGCGGCTAGCGCCAACCCCACCGCCACGGGCAAACCATGACCCAAAGCGCCCGTATTTAATTCTACCCCTGGGGTTTTCTGACGAACTGGATGACCTGGCAAATGGGAATCATTGTGTTGATAGCTTGGCAGCCAGTCTTCAGGGAAATACCCCGCTTCAGCAAGACAACAATAATACCCACCAGCGGCATGACCTTTTGATTGAATATAAATATCCCGATCATCGTCCGAAATTCGATCAGGGGCGCAGTTCAACAAACGAAAATATAACGAGGTCACAATCTCAACTTGAGAAAGATCTGCTCCAGTGTGCCCACCTGCAGGACTGTCGGCATTAAGCCGAATTATTTTACGCCTAATCGCTCGAGCTTTTTTCTCTAGCCCATTCACATCAAGTTGGAAAGGATTCATATCATCTCCTATTACATAAGACTTTAAAATTTCAACACTTTTGAATTTAATTTCAATAAAGAATAAATATTCTATAAGGACAAAAAATATAGGCCCTAATTTACCAGCAGACAAAACCGCCATCGACGAGTAAATCCACACCGGTACAATACGATGCCGCATCAGACGATAAGAAAATCGCAGGTCCAGCCATTTCCTCCACACTTGCCATTCTTCCCATAGGCGTTTGCCGTTCAAACTCTTTGGTTTGATGGACCATTTCCGGACGAGTATTCATCGGCGTTGCGGTGTAACCTGGACTAATCGAATTAACACGAATCTTTTTGTCTACCCATTCCATTGCCAAACTTTTAGTGAGATGAATAACACCCGCTTTAGACGTATTGTAATGAGCTTGCTCAAGCCCACGATTAATGATGACACCAGACATAGATGCAATGTTCACAATAGAACCGCCTCCACTTTTTTCCATCAGTTCCGCTTGCGCTTTACAAGAATGCCAGATGCCCGTTAGGTTAATATCGATAACTCGCTGCCACTGACCTACGTCCATCTCTAACGCAGGGTTAGCATTAGCAATACCTGCCGCATTAACAGAAATATCAAGTCGACCAAACGTGTCGTCAGTTAATTTAACCGCTGCACATAAGGACTCAAAGTCACAGACGTCACCGGTATAATGGATGGCCTCTCCACCCCTATTTTTAATACTGAAAACCGTGTCGGCTATGCCTGCCTCTTGTACATCAAAACACACTACTTTGGCACCAGCACTGGCAAGCGCCTGAGCAATACATTGCCCTATTCCGCTGCCAGCTCCTGTGACCATGGCAACACGGCCTGATAAATCAAAAAGCTTGGCGGCATTTATTGTGAAATCACTCATTATAATTCCCCAACCTAATTAAAAGAGTTTGCTTTAAAAACGTTTCTTCAGCGCTTAACCGAAGGCTGTTGCCAACTCCATTACAGAGACATCATTCGCATTTTGACGATCAAGAATACCCGTCATTTTGCCTTCAGCCATTACCATAATGCGATTAGAAATACCGAGCACTTCTTCAAGATCTGAACTTACCACAATAACGGCAACCCCCTTGCTCGCTAGTTCTACGATAATCTCGTAAATAGATGACCGTGCTCCAACATCAATCCCTCGGGTAGGTTCATCTAGCACGACAACTTTTGGGGCTTTCGCTAACCATTTAGCCAAAATAACTTTTTGCTGATTACCACCAGACATTTCACCTGCATTTTGCCCCCCAGTACCCTTGACCCCAAAACGGGCAATACCTGATTTGGCATAATCTTTAATACGGCTAGGGCTAATAAATCCAAATTTAGATATCGTCGATAAATTTGCATAAGCAATGTTATCTTCTATGGAATGATCCAACACCAGCCCTTGTAGTTTTCTATCTTCCGGTACTAACACAACACCATTCTCGATCGAACTTGTTGGCGTTTTTGGGGTAATATCTTTACCGTTCAGAAGAACTTGCCCCGTTGCAATAGGGTCCGCTCCCGTTATCGCGCGAACCATTTCCGTTCGACCAGCACCAATCAATCCAGCAATACCAAATATTTCCCCTTTTTTAACGGAAAAATTGATATCGTGAAAAGTGGCATTGGGGGATGACAAGTTTTTCACTTCTATGCACAATTCTTCTTTCGGTGCAGGGATAGCCGGAAACATTTGATTAAGATCCCGCCCCACCATGCTTTCAACAATCGTTCTTATTGGCACATCGCCACTGTCAAACTTTTCAACCGTATGACCATCACGCATCACCACAAGACGATCCGCTACTTTTCGAATTTCTTCCAAGCGATGAGATATATAAATGATGCCGACACCATCGGCTTTCAATCGTTCAATCTGTTCGAATAACAATTCTGTTTCAGCACCACCAAGGGCTGCCGTAGGCTCATCTAAAATTAATAGTTTGGCATCCAATGCCAATGCCTTGGCAATTTCAACAAGTTGTTGATTTGCAGTAGAAAGCCCACAAACTAAACTAGAGACCGGAATATTCAAGCCTAACCTTTCTATCTGAGCTTGCGCACGTGCTTCCATCTCTTTGCGCCTGATCAAACCGGCTTTACTTGGCCAACGACCAATAAAGACGTTTTCAGCTATCGATAAATGCTCAAGTAATCGCAATTCTTGATGGATAAGCACGAGACCTGAGTTAATTGCTTCTCCAGGACTGTTGGGCGAGTATGACTCGCCCAACCATGTCATGTCGCCAGAACTCTGGTGAAAACCACCTGCAATAATATTAGAGGTAGTTGATTTACCAGCGCCATTTTCACCCAATAATGCCACAACTTCGCCGGGGTAAACCTCAAGGTCAATACCGTGTAAAACTTCTGTCTGACCAAAGCTTTTACGAATATTCTGCAGAGTTAATATAGGCTTTCGTTCAATCGTCATGATGTTATCTGCTCCTATATTTGCGATTTAAGGATGATCCGCAATAAACGCATCAACATTAGCAGACGTTGTTAAAACCGCATCGATAATCTGCTCTTTTGGCACTGTACCACCGGCCGCAAGCTTAATAGCCGAATCAACGGCTAAACGCCCCATAGCCCGAGTACTTTGAGTGGCTGTCACGTCAAATACACCTTTTTTAATGGCAAGCAACGCGCCTGTATCGCCATCATAGCCACCAACAAAGATTCGATGCTTAAGACCAGAAGCCGCAACCGCTTTAGACGCTCCCATTGCCAAACCATCAGCCTGACCAAAAATCAAATTCACATTTGGATAAGCTTGTAGCAAGTTCTGCGCAATCGAAAAACCTTCATCCTGCGACCAACGCTCACTCCATTGGTTTGCCACCAGTTTCACTTCTGGATTTTCGGCGATTGCCTGTTCACAACCTTTCGTACGATTAACTTCAGGAGTCACACCTTTTTGACCGTGGATAATGATCATTTCACCTTTACCACCCGCTAGATCAATAATGTGACTACATACTTTATAAGCGGACTTAATACCTTCACCAGCAATAAACGTATCACCAGGCTCAGTCTCAGCGTTACGATCCAAATTCACAACCGGAATGCCTGCTCTACGAGCCAATCGTGGTGGTACAGTCGCCGCCGCCGCACCAGCAGGTATGTATAAAAAGGCATCTATATTTTGCGTCATTAAGTCTTGAACTTGACTCACTTGAGTCGAGCTGTCGTCATTTGCGTTAACCGTAAGTACCTTAATTCCCTTTTTCGTAGCATATTCTTCAACAGACTCTTTAATTTGAATAAAATAATTAGCCGACAGATTAGGGACCGCTAAACCAATTTTTTTAATTTCAGCAGCACTGACAGTGCTTCCCATAGAGATAACAGACGTGGTGAAAGCGCACATTAACATCAGTTTTTTAAGTTTCATCGTTATTTACCCTTATAAATATTATTTTTATTAAACTCCGTATACTGCTTATATACGGGCTCTAAGGATGCCCGACAACTTGCCGAACAGTTCGTGCTCAGAATATCCGTTCAAAATGAGACCCTTTACTAACGAATTCAACAGTCAAGTTTCCACATTGCTTTTGACGACAGTTAAACACGCCGTACAGTCTCGAGAATCGAGTCGGACTACTACTTTTTCTTTAAAGCTTCAATCGATACGGCTAAGGCGATTACGAGACCGATAACAACTTGCTGCATAAAGGGAGAAACACCCAACAAGTTAAGCCCGTTTCGTAGCACTCCGATAATTAACACGCCAATAATCGTGCCAGCTAAGCTACCAGTCCCTCCAGATAAACTTGTTCCACCAATAACCACCGCTGCAATAGCATCAAGCTCATAGGAAACGCCTGCCTGTGGCTGTACTGAGTCCAATCTAGCGCCCAGCAATACGCCTGCAATACCGGACAACACCGCAGCAAAAACATAAACCCCAACGGTATGAAGCTTAACTTTAATACCAGCAAGACGAGCGACTTCGGCATTACCACCAATAGCGTAAAGACTACGCCCACCAGAAGTGAATTTTAGATATGCCCAACTAATAGCAAAGACTGCAAACATGATAGCAACCGTAATGGTGATGACGCCGCCATAGCGAATCACAGCCATTAAGTTAAACCAAATTGGAAAACTTATGATTTGATGCCCATCACTTACCATGTTAGCTAGACCTCGCGCGGCAGACATCATGGCTAAAGTTGCAATAAAAGCGGGGACCTTAAAAAAAGCAATTAGTATTCCTGAAACTAAGCCTGCCAACCCCGCGGCAATCAAAGCGGTAAAAATGGCCGCCTCCATTGGCCAACCAAGTTCTTTTGCGAGAAAGCCCATCACCATGCCACAGAGTGCTAAAACTGAACCAACAGAAAGGTCAATACCACCAATCAAAATAACAAACGTCATACCGACAGCAAGAATGCCCAACACCGTTATTTGATCAAGAATATTGACGAAATTGCGTATCGAAAAGAACGACTCAGTCGAAAAAGAAAGGAAAACACAAAGTAGCAACAAGCCAACCAAAGGACCGGTAGAACCACTCAATGAGAACAATGCACCAAAGCGGCTTCGTAACATAAGCATTACTCCAACAATAATTATTCTTTTTTTTGTATTTACAACCACCGAATATATATTCAGTAATGTTTAATTATTCAAACACTATTAAATACTCTCTATCACTTGTCAAGAACTAAAAAGTCAATCAATAGAACCTCCACTCTTTAAAAATTAAGAATGACTTATTGACTTTTTGTGATTTATTATTCTATCTTGAATTTTTATTCAAAAACAAAAACAGGTTTACTCATGACTAGAAAATACAACAATGTTGTCATCTGTGGTGGTAACAAAGGCATAGGGTTAGGCATTACAGAACGCTTTTTACAGGACGGTTTTAACGTAGTCGTTGGCACAGTCGACACAGACTATGGTGCTACTGTAGAAGCACTAAAAAAAAATTACCCTAAGCAAATAGTCAACTTCTTAAATTGCGATGTAAGTTCAGTCGATTCCATCAAACAGTTTTATAAACAAGCGAATGAACAGATGGGGTCAATTGACATTTCTGTGCAAAATGCAGGTGTTATCCGAATTTCAAAATTAGATGAAGTCACTGAAAATGATTGGGATATCACATTAGATGTAAACACCAAAGGCATGTTCTTCTGCTGTAAAGAAGCCATTAGCTATATGAAAGCAGCTGGCAATGGTGGTCGTTTAATCAATACCGCATCAGGCCAAGCAAGAGAAGGCTTTATCTACACCCCACACTATGCTGCCAGTAAATTTGGTGCGATGGGATTAACGCAAAGCCTTGCTAAAGAAGTCGCGATTGATGGCATTACTGTAAACTCTATCTGCCCAGGTATTATTCATACGGATATGTGGGACTACAATGACCGTGTCTGGGGGCAGCTCATGGGAGACTTTAAACCTGGAGAGTTAATGAGTTCGTGGGTAGAGAACATCCCAATGAAACGCGCTGGAAGTGTTCAAGAAGTTGCCGGATTGGTCGCTTTCCTAGCTGGGCCCGATGCGGCTTACATTACTGGACAAGCCATCAATATCGATGGCGGACTAATAATGTCCTGAGAATGCCTTAGCAATTAAAAAGGTCTAGTTTGAACGACAGACTAGGCCTTTTTCTAAACTGATTTCTACACAATAAACTAATTGTCATACTCATACCGTATAATAGATCCACCCAAAGGAAATACAGCGGAGTAAGGCAGTATGAATCTCGACCAAAACACTCAAGACACGTTAATCAATATTCTACGTCGTACTGGCCAAGAGATTGTTATGCCTCATTTTCGCCAACTCGACAGCCAAGATATCAAAGAAAAAACCAGCCGCAGTGATTTGGTCACCATTGCCGATCAAGCCAGTGAAGACTTCATTACCCATGAAATTCAACGCTGTTTTCCTGACTGGGCCATTGTCGGTGAAGAAGCGGTTGCAGCGGCCCCATCCACTACCGATAAAATCAGCCGTGCCGATACTTGTGTCATCATTGACCCTATTGACGGTACTTGGAACTTCGCTCACGGACTTTCTGACTTCGGCATCATTTTGGCCGTCGTCGTCAAAGGCGTTACTCGCTTCGGTGTGCTTTATGACCCAGTAAACGATGATTGGATTTATGCGAACCAAGGACAAGGCGCGTATTATCAAGCGACGACTCAGGCGGAACGAGGTAACTATGCAGCGCCTGAAACCGCCCCTGTCGCATTGCACATTCAAGCAGATACACCGCTAGAACAACACGCTGGCATCATGTCGATTCATTCCTATGTCGGTGACCGAAAAAAAGACTTTGCCATCAAGGCGACACGCTTTGCTCGCATCAACAACCTGCCTTCTTGCCCCGCTTACCGACAGATGGCACTGGGGCATTTTCAATTTAGCCTAACCTATAAAATGATGCCTTGGGACCACGCGGCTGGAGTGCTGATCTTCACGGAAACGGGCGGTGTGTGTCGTCTACTCAGCGGCGAAGAATACAGCCCAAGTATGCTCGACGGCGAAATGCTAGTAGCCCAATCAGAACAGCAATGGCAGGAGCTGGCGGAGCATTTTAGGAAATAGGCTAAACGAAAACCCGCCCTTTTACTCAAAGTAATCTGTGGCATAATGCCAGAACGTATAGGCCAAAGAGACGACAAAGGCATGACCGAAGAAAATCTACCATCAGAACGTTGGAAACAACGATTTCAAAATTATAAAAAAGCCTTACTGCAACTAAACGAAGCCGTAGAAGCCTACGACGAAAAATCGCCAAACATCATAAAGGAAGGCGTTCTACAGAGATTCGAATTCACTCACGAACTGGCTTGGAAAGTGCTAAAAGACTACCTTGAATACGAAGGTCATCAAAACATTACAGGGTCAAGAACCACAACAAGACTGGCGTTTAACCTAGGTCTCATCCAAGACGGTCAAACATGGATGGACATGATCGAAAGTCGTAACAAAACGGTACACGCCTACGATGCGAGTATTCTTGAAACGGAATTTTCAAAAGTACGAGAAAGTTATAACGCCTGCTTCATCCAACTAAAAGAAAAACTGTCCACCCTATGACCCTTTCCAAATTCGGCATTCCAACAAACTTGTTACAAAAAATGTCTGAGACCTTTTCAAAGTATCCAGACATTGAAAAAGTGACTCTGTTCGGCTCCCGCGCCACAGGCAATTTTCGTAACGGCTCAGACATAGACCTTTCTATTTCAACACCAAAAGCAGACATCATCCCCACGCTTCGTATTGAACTCGACGATATGAACAGCCCGTACATGATCGACTTAATTGATGAAAACAACCTCACCAACCAAGCCTTGTTAAAACAGATCCGAGAAACTGGGGTGGTTATTTACGCCAAACAAACTTAGACAAACCAGCCTGCTCCTCCCCCTGCTAAGGGGGAGGCTGGGAGGGGGTTAACTCTTCCCTGTCTTTTTGCCAACCTTCTTCGCGGCCTTGGCAAGGGCTTCGCTTTCGGCGCGAGCGGCGGCGATGCGTTTAAGCAGTTCGTCGGCGGGTTCATCGGTTGGATCTTGTGGTACGAGTTCGCCGCGGAAGGCTTTGGCTAAGATGGATTGGGTGAGTTTATCGACGCGCTGTTGGGCTTTTTGCACTTGCTGTTCGATGGTGTTGGCAAAGGCAAAGTATTGATCCACCAGACGGACGATCTCGGTTTGTTCTTCGAGTGATGGAAGTGGAATATCAAGTTCTTTTATCGGCCCCAAAAACAAATTAGACTGAGCAGTAGACCTAGAACTATCTTCAATATTTTTCTGAAGCATTGGTGACTGTAGAGCTAACATCATAAACTTATTGAATATAATTTCGTCTATACCTCTTACAAGTGCAGCGCTTCTTACCATCACATATTTATCATCCTCATCAACTAAGCAAACTCTTCCAACGGAACCTGAGCAAGAAATTAAAATATCACCCTTATTCGGATCACAGCGTTTTCTTAGCTTTGAAAACTCTTCATCACCAACATAATCAACATTATCTAAGGCTATATAACCATCTCTTACATTTCTAGCTGATAATAAGTAGTTCCCAGTACCTTCTCGCTTTGGTGTTTTATGCTCACCATCTGTTATTTTTAAAGCGACAGAGCATAATTTCACACACAACCATTCTTTAGGCATTGAATGTAACAAACGCCCTTCTTTAGCTTCTAAATCTTTTTTAGCAACTTTATTTTTTATTAAATTTTCTTTTATTAATTTGATCTCATTGAAACTGACTTGAGCAAGCTTATCCTCCCCCCTCCACTCTTCCGTCAATTTCCCACTCACTGCGGCGGCGAGGACGGATTGGCGGAAGCGTTTGAGGATGGCGGGAATGCCGTCGAGGCGAGCTTTGATGGTGTCCACCTGCGCCAAAACTTGATCTAGCTTTTCGACAATGCGTTTTTGTTCGGCTAGAGGAGGAATTGGTAAACTAGCTTTCTTAACCAGATCACCACTAATATTTTTAACCACCCCACCAACCGCAAGTTGATTAAACTGATTTTGAATATATGAGGAAGAAAGCAAGTAATAGAAGTAATTAGTGTCTATGCCATTTGGTAGTCTAATAGCAAACCACCCATCATGGATATAACCTTCAATTGCCATAATATATGGTCGCCCATAAGACATAGAGTTTGAAAGGATAAAATCACCAATACCTACAAACCGAGATTTTAAGGCACCGGCTTTAGTGATTTTCTCTCTTGTCGAAGTTACATATTTTTGGCCTTCCTTCATGTCACCGATTTTTACCCAATTAACCCCATCCTCTGCTTCGGTAATAAAATCCTTGATTGGGCGAGGAGAGCTGCCTCGCTCAACGTGAACAAGATTTCCCAATAAGTCACTCTCCCACCCTTTCGGCAATTCGCTCACGCTTGGCCTCCAAATAATTCGCCTTGGCCTTTTTCATTGCCTTGCGCTTTGTTCTGTTCGACGGTTTTTTCTTCCAGTCCAAAGGAGGCTTCGAGCAGTTGCTTTTGCGCTTCGGCTTCATCATCCGCACCAAGGGCTTGCATGAGTTGGTAAAGTTCGCCCATGGCTTCGGTCAGTTCGGCCATGGCTTCGCCGGCTAAGATGTCTGGCTCGGGTAGGTTTTCGGAGTTGCTGGCTTCTAGGTCTTTTAGCCATGCGATGTCTAGGCTGTCGCCTTTTTGCTCGCGAATGTAGTCGCGGCTGAATTTACGCCAACGGGCGTTGTCAACACCTTCCTCTTCACTCAAACCGTCGATTTCACCCAGTTGCTGGCTTTTCCCAGTAAAAACGCCCTCTTCCCGTGGCGATTGGCCATTGGCGTCTTCCCCGTAGGCCGCGATAAAGCCATCAAAGTGGGCATCGGTTAACATGCGGCGTTTACCAAAAGTTTGCATGTTGGTACGCATGTCGTAGACCCAGGTTTCTTGGGTACAGTTGGTGTCTTGCTGGGGATTATCTGGCGTGCCTTTTTGGAAAAACAGTACGTTGGTTTTCACGCCTGCCGCGTAAAAAATACCCGTGGGCAAACGCAAAATGGTGTGCAGGTTGCACTTGTTCATTAGGTCGCGGCGAATGTCGGTGCCTTTGCCACCTTCGAATAATACGTTGTCGGGAATCACCACCGCCGCACGGCCACCGGGTTCCAAAGTTTCGACTATGTGCTGCATAAAGCAGAGCTGTTTGTTGCCCGTTGGGTGCACAAACTTGCGGGTAATGTTGCTGCTGGACGCGCTGCCAAACGGCGGATTAGACAAGACCACATTGGCTTTGGGCACACTTTCACCATCCGCGCCCAAGGTGTTGCCTAGACGAATCGCGCCGTGTTCGCTGTCGCCTTCGATGTCGTGCAATAAACAGTTCATCAAGGCAAGGCGGCGAGTTTCTGGCACTAATTCTAGGCCAATAAAAGCGCGTTCCATTTGGAATTTCTGTATATCATCGGGCAAGTCTTCTAAGTTGTTGCTGTGGGCTTTGATATATTTGTCGGCTTCGATCAAGAAGCCCGCCGTGCCGGCCGCTGGGTCTTGAATGATCTCGCGCGGTTGCGGTTTCATCAGTTCCACGATGGCGCTAATCAGCGGGCGCGGCGTGAAGTATTGCCCAGCGCCGGATTTGGTTTCGTTGGCGTTTTTCTGTAACAAGCCTTCGTACATGTCACCAAAGTCGTCGCGGCCTTTGCCTGTGCCGTCATTGTCGTACCAATCCAACTTGTCCATGTTGGTAATCAATTCGGTCAATTGCGCGGGTTGAGTAATAGTTGTGGTAGCGTTTAAAAAAATGGCTTGCACGATGGCATGATGATCGCCATCCAGTTTGTTCAATAAGGTTTTGTAAAAGCTGTGTTGTTCGATGCCAATTTTGCTGGTCAGATCTTTCCAGCGGTAGCCTTCTGGCAATAAGTCTTCGTCTTGACCGGTTTGTTCGCACATTTTTAGAAACAGCAAAGACGCCAGTTCGTTGACGTAGTTTTGGTAGGACACACCGCCGTCGCGAAGGTTGTCGCACAGTTTCCAGAGTTTGGCGACCAGTTCGTTGTTGTTCATAAAATGTCTCTATTAATAACACAATTAAATAAGGTAAAAGCGCCCTAGCAGGTGGTTGGCTAAGGCGCATTGGGTGACAGTTGGCGCGTATGATACCGAGCTAAGCCAGTTCGTCCCAGATATACTCGTTAAATTTCTGCAGAATCTCGTCCAGCTCGTTGTCGAAGGCGTCTTGCAGTTTGCGTTTGCCGCCATCGCGTTTGTAATTGCCGATTTTATAGACATCGTCGTCCAATACGACCTTGTCTTTTATCGAACTGGCGAGACGATCCAGCCATTTAATTTGCACTGGGTTCCAGTCGTTTTCGCTTTTTATGCGCTCAAGGGCATGATCGACACGCACGTCAAAGGGCAAGAGTTGTGGGTTTCTCATACTAGCACGGCGAATGTGCCCGACCAGCTTGGCGGCAATGTCTTGGTTGGTTTTCTGTTTCCACGCGGTTTGCAAAGCGGATTCGTCAAAGTGCTTGGCATCGAACCATTCTTGCAATTCCACCAGCCCTTTACGGGTGAGATCTCGCGGCCGATTAACCACCGCATCGAGCGCCGCCAGTTGGTTGACGTTGTCTTTGACCAGTCGATCAAAAGCATCGAGGAAGTCGTCAGGCTGGTTGTAATCGCCATACAGGGTTTCCACGCCAATCACTTTGTCTTCGATATCGGTAAAAATCGGGCGATCTCGCAAGCTGTTTATCGTGCGTTTTAAACCTTCGATTTGCTCGATTACGCTGGGTAGCTTGGCAAAATACTCGGCGGATTGCTTCGCGCCTTGGCTTTTTAGAGTGTTGGCAAACTGAGCAAAATCACAGCCAACCACGTTTGTTAGACGTTCATCCAATTGTTGCACTTGCTGTTCGACCTCGCGACTGCGGTCTTTTTGGTAATTCGCTTGGGTGATCACTCGTTGTAGCTTGGACACCAGTTGCTCGTGGCTGTTGTCTGCAAAGGATTTGTCGTTGCTTTCGATCACGGTGTAGGTTTTGTTGTCGCGGATTTCGGCCACCAAGGTCGACAAGCTGACGTTAGGACGCACCACAACGGCTTGCATGGTGTCGACGGATTCCAGCGTAGCAAACACGTCAACGGCGTCAAAAATACGGAAACTTGTTTTGCCGACTTCGGGACATAAACGTGTGGCGCGGCCTTTCATTTGCTCGTACAAGATGCGACTGCGCACTTTGCGCAAAAACACCAGATTGCAAATGCTGCGGATGTCGATGCCCGTGGTTAATAAGTCGACGGTGACGACGATGTTCGGCAGGCGTTCTTTTTCAAAGCGGGTGATCAGGCTTTGTACCTTGTTAGCGTCTTTGTCGGCGTTGCCCGTGATCTTGATAATGGCATCGTGTTCTAAGTTGGCGTATGTCGGGTTGCCTGATTGTCGAAAGGCGTCTCGTAACGTTTCAACCACCATGTCGGCGTGTTCGTTATTGACACAAAAAATGAGGGTTTTCTGCTGGCTGTTTGGGTCAAGCCAATTGGTCAGTTCTTGGCAAATGGCCTTGGTAAAATTCGGCGCGATGATTTGCTTGTTGAAATGATCGACCTCGAAGTTCTGCTCGTCTTCTAGTTCATCCAGTTGTAAATCGCCAGTGACAGCAAGACGTTGAACTTGCTCGCCTTTAGCAAAAGTAATGCCTTTGGTGTTGAGCTCGGTATTAATTTTAATCGGCGGCTGATAGTCATTTAAGTAGCCATCAATCACGGCGGTGCGGTAAGAATAATTAAAAATCGGGCGGCCAAATATCTCGGTAGTATGCAAGGCTGGCGTGGCGGTCAGCGCCAGTTTGAAGGCGTCAAATTGGTCGATCACGCGGCGATAGGCGGAAATGTAATCGCGCTGATCACGAAATGCCAACTCGCCTTCGGTTTGCTCTTTGTCGAGAATATAGCCTCGGTGGGCTTCGTCTATGATGATGGCGTCGTACAAGCCAACAGGGATAAATTCGTCATTTTGCAAAACGCGCTTCACCAAGGATTGCACGGTGGCAACGTGAATTTTGGTGCTGTCTTCTGGGAAACGATCGGTCAGCCCTTTGATGTTAAAGATGCTATTAAAGGTTTGCCCTTGAATGCGGGTGTCGTCGAACGAACCAACCGCTTGATTGCCCAAGGAACGGCGATCCACCAAGAACAACACACGTTTAAACCGCTGAGATTGGATCATTCGAAACATGATGGCGATGGCGGTGCGGGTTTTGCCTGTGCCCGTTGCCATGGCAAGTAACGCACTACGATTGCCTGCGACGACGGCGTTTTCTACAGCACGAACTGCATCTTCTTGATAGTAACGCAAGCCCAGCTCGCTCATATCGGGGTGCGTGGTAAACCAGTTATTTAATTGGCCAATGTTTTGACCCAGCTTGCTTAGCAACTCGTCTGGGGTAAACCATTGAGGCAAGGCATCCGGCTGGTTGGTTGCTAATCGCGTGTCCCGATACCAAATGCCGCTTTTGCTTTTTACCGCGGCGCTGTAACCACGCCCATTAGCAGAGAAGCAAAAAGGAATATTATAGCCAGTGGCATTATATTGGTTAATTCTTAGCTCGCTGACCTGCGCCATCATCTCATCATCATTGGCAGCGCGTTTAGCCAATTCGTTTTGGTACGCCAGGACATCAAAGGTTTGGCTGTAGCGGTAGGCTTCGTTGAGTTTGCTGGCAACATCGATGTTGTAACGCTTGGCTTCCACCACGCCAACTGGATTAAGTCCGATGAATAGGACATAGTCCGCAAATCCCATCTTACCCGTTTCATCCGTGCCCGTTGGCCATTCGGCAATCGCCATATTACGGCCGATTTGTGGACGCGTGCCATTGCTGTGTTTGAGGTGTTGGGTGTCCGCATCCCAACCTGCAAGGCGTAATTGCTCGTCAATCAAATAGCGGGTTTCTTGTTCATCCAAATTGAGCTTGTTTTGGCTGGCTTGCGTTGCTGTCACCTTGTGGAAAGTGTTTCGTTCTGGCTCGCTGAGTGTCGCTAATTCATTTTCTTTGGCTTTCAGCTGAGCTTCTAAGGCGGCAATGCGTGCGTCGCTTTGGGCTTGGGTTTCTTGCTTGGTACTTTCAAAAACCGACAAACGGCCTTTTAGCTCGGCTAATTCGGTTTGCTGCGCTTCGATCTCAGCTTGGCTTTTATGTTCATTTTGCAAAGCGGCTTGCTCGGCTTTCATCAAGGCCTGTTTAAGTAAGCCTATTTCTTGTTGAAACGCCTGTTGAGTGGCTTGCTGATCTTGCTTACTGGGTAATTGAAATAATGGCGAGGGGAAATCTTTGTCTTGGCTAATCAAGCGGTAATACCAAACCGCTAAACGAAACGACAACCTCAGGCACATTTCGGCGTCGTTTAAATCATTATGGTATTTATGAACCGCTTGGTTGCCAATGCTACGAAGTTTATGAAACACATCCAGAATGGTTTCATCTATTTTCGTTTTACGTTGAATTTCTTCGAGCAATTTAAACTGGGTTTCTTGTGGTTCAATATTGAGCAAGGTGCCAAGATGATTCGCCACGTATTCGCCAAAAATACGCAACTTAACGAGTGTAGTATTCGGATCATCTGGGTAATTATTCTCGGCCGCTTGAGCAATGGAGAGCAAAAGGTCATTGTGACCTTTGAGAAAAGCAAAGTTGGATTGGAGTTTTGTCATGTTATTTTCGAAATCCCTTCACCGATACACACCAAAGTAGTATTAGTCTAACCCTTTTCTTCTACCAAATCTTAGAATATCTCAAGCATAACCAAGCTTAAAACACATGTATATTATTGAATTGCTTCATTTTGTACGGAATAAACTAACTCACCAAGGATGCTCAGCAAAGTATTGTTCTAAATGATCAATCAAGGCTCGAACATTGGGTGATAGGTGCTTTCTCGACGAATACAGAGCGTAGATGTCCATGTCTTTTGGTTTCCACTCGGGTAATACATGGCACAAACGCCCATCGTTGATGTAGCGATTCACTAAATACGTTGGCAACATACTAATGCCCACACCATTGAGCGTACCGTGAAGTATCGCAGTGGCTTCATTGATGGTTAAGCGACAATCGACAGTGATCGATTCAAATTGCTCGTGTTTCGATAAATGCCAAATATGTTGTTCAAAGTTTTTATAGCCCAAGCAGTCATGCTTCGATAAATCTTGCGGTTGCTGAATATCACCCAATACTGGTTGAGCTTTGTCTAGGTAGGCAGGTGATGCAACCAGAACGGATTCACACCGTGCGATGGGCTTACCAATTAAAGATGGGTCTGGATTAGAAGCAATTCGTATCGCGAGGTCGATGCTTTTCTCGGTTAAATCGGCGGTGCTGTCTTCTAGGTCGATGTCGATATGCACTTTAGGATGCTGTGCCATGAAATTCTGAATTGCTGGCATCAATTGGGAAAAACCAAATGACATACTGGAAGTCATTCGCACCAAGCCAGATAGCTCATCACTGGTATTTGCCAAGGAAGTGATTTTATCTGCTTGCTCTAACCACAGTACGACGTCTTTTAGGCAGACTTCACCAGCACTCGTCAGTGATATCTTCCGCGTAGTACGGTGCAACAGACGAATCTTCAACCAGTCTTCCATGGCTTCTATATATCGTGTCACCATAGGACGAGACATATTTAGACGATCGGCAGTACGAGAAAAACTACGCGATTGCGCAACATCAATAAACACCTTGGCGGCCGTCACTCTGTCCATATCTCACTTTCCAATTTGAACGATTTAAGAAACAATAATGCTCATTTTTATGTATTTTTCCGAGCACGTCAATTCTCTATTATGACCACATGAATTAAACATTAGCTCTTTGGAGAGACAACATGAAAAAATTGATTACATTGGCGGCTTCTGCTCTTATCGCTCATTCTGCTTTTGCTGCAGACAATAAACCTTTAACACTCGATGTTTATAATGCAGCTCCTAGCAGCTTTAGTGTTAACTCAACCCTGGTATACGGTGAAACAGAAGCCATGGTGATTGATGCCGGCTTTACTAAAGCAGATGCGTTGCGCATTGCCGCTAAAGTATTGGATTCTAAAAAAGAACTCAAAACCATTTTTATTAGCCAAGCAGATCCTGATTATTACTTCGGTGCGGAAACACTGCACAACATTTTTCCAAAAGCAGACATCATTACAACGCCTGCAGTAAAAAAAGTTATTGAAGAAAAAATGGCAGGTAAATTGGCTTATTGGGGCCCTCAAATGGGCGCAAACGCGCCGGTCGCACCTATCGCCCCTACCGCTTACACTCAATCTACTTTGACGATTGATGGTCAAACCATTGAGATTCGTGGTACGGAAGGTGTGTTAGCCCACCGCCCTTACCTTTGGATCCCATCAAATAAAGCGATTTTGGGTAACGTAGCGATCTTCGGAAACATGCACTTGTGGATGGCCGATGCCCAATCGGATGAGTCTCAAGAAGCTTGGAAAGCACAATTGAAAGAAATGCTTGCACTTAAACCAACAACGGTTGTTCCTGGTCATATGGTAAAAGGCACAGCATTAACGGCTGATAACATTACGTATTCTCTTGACTACATCAATGCCTTCCAACAAGCAAAAATGGACAGCAAAGACAGTGCAGAATTTATTAAAACAATGACAGCGAAATACCCAAATGCACAAGGTGCTTTGAACCTAAACATCGCAGCGAAAGTCCATAAAGGTGAAATGAAATGGTAAAAGTACATTATTTTTTCGACCCAATGTGTGGTTGGTGTTACGGAGCAACATCGTTAATTGAAATCCTAGCAGAGATACCTGATTTCGAAATTCATTACCACCCAGGTGGCATGATTCCGAAACGCGCGATTGATCCGTCTTTCAGACAGCACATTCTGCAGGCTGATAGTCAGATTGCCGCTATGACCAAAGCCCACTTTGGCGAAGCTTACAAGGCGAGAGTAGCAAACAATGGCGAGTTTGTTCTTGACTCATACTTACCAACCCAAGCCTTTTTGGTTGGTATTGAGATGGGCATTGAACCACATTTGATGCTGAAAACGATTCAAGAAGCGCATTACCAAGATGGCAAAGAATTAGACAAAGCTGGCAATTTGCAAACTTTAGCGGCGACATTAGGGCTCAATGAAGCGATTTGGGCTGCCAATATGGCAGGAGCAAAACCTTTTTTGATGAAAGAGATCCAAGAAAGCCAAAAGCTGATGGGACAGTTACAGATAAGCGGTTTTCCGACCTTGATCATGGAAAAAGATGACCAGTTCGTTCGCTTACCTCACAGTTCATACTACGGTAAGCCATCTGAATGGGAAGCGTATTTAGCCTCTTTGGTATAAGGCGAGTATCAGTGACACAAAAACCTCCTGTATTAAGGTAATAAATACAGGAGGTTTTTTATGAAACGCGTTAATTCTATAACTGCCAAGCAAAGGTTAACGTACCATACTGCGTCAACTTATCCATTTCACGCGCATTTTTACGGCCGTTTAGACTAAATGGTGAATTGATGGCAAAGGATAAAGAAGCCTCTTTCCAAGCGTAGGTTAGACCTGATGTAAACATATTGTTGTTGTGGTCATAATCTATAGACCGACTATTCCGAAAAGTATTGCCGTCTGTGAATATTTGATTAAAGGTGTAATCAAACTCCAGCCCAGCATACACAAACCAACCATAATTGACCGCTAATGGATTCGATACTCGAGTCTCTGCCAGTAAAACACTCGGAAAAGAGTCATGCAAGTTACGCCCATAACGCAACATAAAACCAGCACCGACCTCACTTTTAAGCGTTCCTATGCCCCCTTCAATACCCGTTAGTATATCCATGTTATTGCTGTCTGAGACCCAAGAACGCCAAGTTCTCCCTCGCGAAAATTGAAAAACAAACTCATTCTTCAATTGCGTATCCCACCCCATCGGCTCTTGAGCTGAAATGATTTTATGTATGGTTTTCTGAGTTTGTTTGCCCAAGGCAATGGGTCCGACAACGCCTAAAGTGGTACTCACTTTATCCGCATAATCTGGACCTACCGATATGTAGGTATTGGTAAAACTAATCAGCCCTGAATACGGCAAAGAATCTTCTGATGGATTCGTGACAGTGAGATCTGAAGGGGTCGTTAATGATTGCCCAAAGCTATAGACGTTAACCGCTTGACCTATATTTTCATGTGACAAACTCCACGCCAGTGGCATAACCCAAGCATCGGGCTTTGGCAGCGCCATAACGTCATCGTAAACATCATAAAGCGAGACATAAATGCCATTGGTATAGCCATTGTCTTCATTAACAAAGAAATCATTATCCAATGTCGCTGACATCCAGTGACTCTCAGCTTGCGCTGGAATGGCACTCAAAACCGACAAGCACAGCATCAATTGTCGGATTGTTAAGGATATTTTCATTGGCTCAATGGCCCTTTCGACAGTCAAACGACTTGCATCATCCAGACTGATATTTTTAATTTTTTTCATTTTTAACCTACATTGGTAACGGATTCTAAATTACCAATTATTATAATTTGAACGAATTCAACTTAAGCTAAACAAGAGATATAACAATGTGGAAGTTAAACAACAGTTTTAGGGGAATTTTGAAATAAATCGGTCTTTGTGTAAGGAAAGTGACTTTTCAGGATGAGCGAAGGGGGTTCTCAGTATTGAACGCAATTCGCATTATCGAAAAAACCGCTACCCGACCGTTTTCGAATAGTGGTTCTTATTATCTTTATGGCCTTTAGTCGTTCGACGCACCGGATCAAAAACTAAATTTGCCAAGCAAGCGTTAAGGTTCCATAACGGCTCAGCTTTTCAGTTTGACGACTGCTTTCCGTTTCCTCTTCGGAAAAAGACGAGTTATAAGCAAACGTTAGTGCCCCATGCCCTCCCACAGAGTAGGTAATCCCAGCGGTAAAGGTATTGTAATTATGATCGTAATCTATTGAGCGGCTATCTCGAAAGGTATTTCCATCCGTAAATATTTGATTGTAAATATAGTTGCTGGACAAACCAGCATAAATAAACCAACTATTATTCACCCCAATAGGATTAGATGCTCTAGAGTTTGCTAATAAAACCGTGGCATAAGAATCCTGAAGGTTTTGACCGACACGCAGCATCACCCCAGCATTTAGTCCGCTCGTAATGGTACCAAGACTTACCTGACCACCAACCAGCAAATCCATGGTATCAGAGCTTGTTGCAAGCACTCGCCAAGCACGCCCACGAGAAAAGCCAAATACGACTTCATTCTTTAATTGAGTATCCCAACCTTGCGCTTCTTTCACCCCAATGGCTCTGTGAACACCATTTTGCGTCTGCTCCCCTTTTGCAGCAGGTCCAACGATGCCTAAAGATGTACTAACCCAATCCGCATAATAGGGACCCACCGTGACATAAGCATTGGTGTACTTAAGCAAGCCAGAATAAGGTAAAGAGTTATCCGGTGGAATTTCTTGAGTGATGTCTTCTGCGGTCGTTAATGTTTGACCAATACTATTAACATTGATCGTATTATAAACACGCCCATTTGGCATACTCCACAGCAATGGACGAACTAATAAGCTGGGATTTAAACGGCTTGCAACATTATAAAAAGAAAAATAAATACCATTGGTGTAGCCGTTATCTTTACCAACGAATACATCATTATCTAGTGTTGCAGAGACAAAATTTTCAATGGCATTGGCTTGCACACTAGACATTAAAAACAGGCTCGCCAGCCACAACTTAAGACTAAATGCCTTGTTTAATCTGCGCACAATTTTGAACCTCGGTAACATATATAAACCATTAAAATCTAAAAACAGCCGCCATTATAAGTCGAACCTAATTGGAATACGCCTAAGCATAACATCTATAACCACCAAGACATTAGCCATCTTAAAACAAAAAACCACTGTTTGGAGGATCCAAACAGTGGTTTTTCAATCAAATACTAACTTGAGGTTAAATCGGCTATGCCCTTAGAAAATTAAGAAGACGAATGAAATAATCACACCAGAACCGATTAATGCCATCAAGCAATACCCCATAACATCCTTTGCACCAAGCCCAGCAATCGCCAATGCAGGTAAGGCCCAGAACGGTTGGATCATGTTGGTCCACGCGTCACCCCAAGCAATTGCCATCGCCGTTTTCGCGGCATCTACCCCAAGCGCAGCACCAGCAGGCATCATAATAGGCGCTTGTACTGCCCACTGACCGCCACCAGAAGGCACGAAGAAGTTAACAATACCCGCACTCAAAAAGGTGAACAGAGGGAAAGTGGTTTCATTAGAGATGGACACGAATGCCTGTGAAATAACACCGGCTAACGAAGCGCCAGAATCACCGGTTGCCGTCATCATGCCCATGATGCCTGCATAGAAAGGGAACTGCAGTAAAATACCAGAACAGTTACGCGCCCCTTGAGAAATCGAATTCAGCAAACTCTTAGGTGTGCCATGCAACAAGATAGCGGAGAACAAGAAGGTGAAATTAACAATGTTCAAATTAAGCGCAAAGCCGTTAGTAACAAAGTAATAAATAATATAGGCAAAACCCATGACACCCAGAATCCATGACAAAGTACGACTATTTTCTAGGCGCTCTGCGGGTGTCATTTTGCTCTTTTCTGTCACCTCATCTTCTGTCTCTTCCAACAGTTCAGCATCAATCGTAATGGTGTCTTGTGGAGCTGGGTGCATCAAACGATTTAACAGCGGAATAGAAACAAACATAACCGCCAGAATCGTCAGATTCATCGTAGAGAAAATGGTGTCCGACGTTGGGATAGCAGCCGTCACGGCACCATTTGTTACCGCTTCAATATTTTTCCCACCGGCAATAGACAATGGAACGGAACCCGATAGTCCACCATGCCAAAATAAGAAGCCACTGTACGCTGAAGCGATTAGCAAACGATAATCGACCCCTTTCACTCGTGCTGCAATTTCACGAGCAAAGATAGCACCTACAACCAAACCAAAGCCCCAATTCACCCAACAGGCCATAGCACTGATTACGGTTACTAAGATAATGGCTTGCCCCGGCGTTTTTGCTGCTCCTGCCAACATCGCTAACTTACGCTTAAAAGCAGGCGCACTGGCCATTGCATGGCCCGTTACAACGACCATCGCCATCTGCATCGAAAAACTCAGTAAGTTCCAAAAACCACCCGCCCACGCATTGACCACTTGCATTGGCCCTTGCCCTGTACTCGGCATAACAAACAAAAACACCACAATCGTTAAAACGATGGCGAAAATGAAAGGATCAGGTAAGTAACGCTGTAAAAGTGTCACAAAGAATTGACTAACGCTTTGTAAAGCGGTCTTTTTTTGTTCGAGAGTATTCATCTATCTTTCCTGTTTTTTATATTTTTTATTGGACGTAACAGCGAAAGCAGAAAGGGGAATCTCTATAAGAGTCCCCTTTCTGCTATGCCACTTTATTACGTGTTTTTATTGCTTTATCTAGTACAAAACCTTTTAACGAGATACCAACATAGCGACACCCATTCCGCCGCCAATGCATAAGGTAGCAAGCCCCTTTTTAAGGTTTTGGCGCTGCATTTCATGAAGCAAGGTCACCAAAACTCGGCAACCTGATGCTCCAATAGGGTGTCCGAGCGCCACGGCACCACCATTCACGTTAACTTTATTGCGGTCTAAACCAAGCTCTTTATTGACACAAAGCGCTTGAACCGCGAACGCTTCATTGGCTTCAACCAAATCCAAATCCGCTACTTGCCAATTTGCTTTATTCAGTACTTTTTGGGTAGCGGCAATCGGGCCAGTCCCCATAATTTCAGGGTCGACACCCACGGCACTTGCCGCTTCAATGACCGCTAACACGGGTAAACCTAAACGTTTCGCTTCCACATCTGAAGTCACAATGACCATGGCGGCACCGTCATTCAAAGTCGATGCGTTACCAGCAGTCACTGTGCCGTCTTTAGCAAACGCGGGACGCAGTTTGGCTAATGACTCGGTACTGGTTGAAGGGCGAATTTGCTCATCCGCCTCAACAATGACAGGCTCGCTTTTACGCTGAGGAATCGAAACCGGCAAGATCTCTTCAACAAACCGTCCTGTTGTTTGCGCCTGACTGGCTTTTTGTTGGGAATGCACCGCAAAATCATCCTGCTCTTGGCGGCTAATATCCCAACGTTTAGCGATGTTTTCAGCGGTTTGTCCCATGTGATAATCATTGAACGCATCCCACAATCCATCCGTTACCATGGAATCTAACAATTCCCAGTTGCCCATTTTTTTACCTGAGCGACTGTTTGGTAACACATGCGCGGCTTGACTCATGCTTTCTTGCCCACCAGCGACAACCATGTTGGCATCGCCATTTAGTACGGCTTGCGCAGCAAGTTGCACGGCCTTTAATCCAGAGCCACATACTTTATTGATCGTCATCGCTGATACATGCTTTGGTAGTCCAGAATGAACCGCGGTTTGACGAGCAGGGTTTTGACCACACCCTGCGGTCAGTACTTGACCTAAAATCACTTCATCGATCTGGTCTTTGAACATCGGTTGTTTAGCCAGCATGCCAGACAATAATTGTGTCCCCAGCTGCACAGCACTGAGCGCTGATAACGCACCATTAAAAGCACCGATCGGGGTTCTTGCAGCAGCAACGATTACAGCTTTCATAGAAGCTCCTATAATTATTATTTGTAATTCAACTCTAAGAAAAAATCATTTCCGGCACATCATCCGGTACGATCAATTTACCTTGAGTTTTTTCAATAATCTCTTCAACGGAAACACCTGGTGCTCTTTCTTTCAAGATAAAGGCACCCTCTTCAATTTCTAGCCAAGCCAAATCGGTCAACACCTTCTTAATGCAGCCTTTCCCCGTTAATGGCAAAGAACAATCAGAAAGTAGCTTTGAATCGCCATTTTTAGACGCATGCGTCATGGTGACAATAATATTCTCTGCACCGGCTACCAAATCCATCGCTCCGCCCATGCCTTTGATCAGTTTATTGGGAATCATCCACGACGCGATATTACCGTTCACATCGACTTCAAAGGCGCCCAAAACGGTTAAATCCACATGACCGCCTCGGATCATGGCAAAGGATTCAGCAGAGGAAAAAATCGACGCCCCTTTCACGGTTGTCACGGTTTGTTTACCTGCGTTGATCATGTCCGCATCAATGGTGTCTTCGGTAGGAAACTCGCCCATACCAAGCAAACCATTTTCAGATTGCAGCATAACGCTCATGTTATTCGGGACAAAGTTGGCGACTAGGGTAGGAATACCAATCCCAAGATTAACGTAAAAGCCATCCTGTAACTCTTGGGCAACACGTTGTGCCATTTGTTCTCTGGTCAGTGACATAGGAAACCTCTTTTTCTTATTCTGTTGTCTTATTCGGCGGTCTTAACGGTTCTTTTTTCGATGCGTTTTTCAAAGCTACCAAGCACGACTCGATCGACATAAATACCAGGGGTGTGAATATGCGTAGGATCTAATTCGCCAACGTCGACAATTTCTTCGACTTCGACGACCGTTATCTTGCCTGCGGTTGCGGCCAGAGGGTTGAAGTTTTGAGCGGTATGACGGTAAATCACATTACCGTATCGATCGGCTTTCCAGCCTTTAACGATGGCAAAATCGCCGACAATGGCTTCTTCTAGTAAATATTCGCGACCATTGAATTGTTTTGTTTCTTTGCCTTCGGCAACAGGAGTGCCGACTCCTGTTGCCGTATAAAACGCGGGAATTCCGGCACCACCAGCGCGCATTTTTTCTGCCAGCGTACCTTGAGGTGTCAGTTCTACTTCAAGTTCACCATCTAATAGCTGCTTTTCAAACAGAGCATTTTCGCCAACATAAGACGAGACCATTTTGCGGATTTGCTTATCTTCTAGCAAAACACCTAAGCCAAAACCATCCACGCCACAATTGTTCGATACAACCGTCAAACCTTTACTGCCTTTGCGTTTAATCTCGGCAATTAAGTTCTCAGGAATACCACACAGGCCAAAGCCGCCCGCCAGTACAGTCATATCATCTTGCAGACCTGCCATCGCTTCTTCATAAGAAGCCACAACCTTATCAAAACCGGCCATTAGAAATCTCCATCTTATTATTTTTAAATTCCGTTCAGTTTGACCCAACAAGATAAATTAATTAAATTTGTTTTTTCTATTTATTAATAAGAATATTAAATATAAAGCATCACTTTTCAATGCCATAGCATTCATACAGAGACCTTAGATGAACATCAAACAAGTTAGAGCTTTCTTAGCCGTTGCACAAACCATGAGCTTTGCCAGCGCCGCGACACAATTACACTTGTCACAACCAGCATTGAGTTTATCTATTAAAAGCCTAGAAGATAATTTAGGTGGAAAATTGCTGACTCGAACAACTCGCCATATTGCGCTAACGCCTGAGGGAGAAGCCTTAATGCCAATAGCAAGGCGGTTATTAGCACAATGGGAAAACGCCGAAGATGAGATGAAGCAACGCTTCGCATTACAATTGGGCAAAATCACCATTGCTTCCATGCCCTCTTTTGCGGCGTCGTTGCTGCCAAAAGCCATTCGCAATTATCACGCTTCATACCCAAATATTCAGGTCGCCATCGACGATGTATTATCAGATGTCGTCGTCGAAATGGTGCGCAATAACCAAGTTGAGTTGGGCATATCCTTCGAACCAAGCAACCTAATAGATTTGTCTTTTCACCCTCTTTATGAAGACAGGTTTATCGCGATAATACCAAAAGGCCACCCGTTAGAAGGGCAAGAGACCATTTCTTGGCGCGCCCTATTAGAATACGATTTTATTACCTTGCAGCGCCCTTCCAGTGTTCGTGCCATGATAGAAAGCACACTCCATGAAGCAGGCATCGAACTCAATGTGGCGTTTGATGCTCACCAACTTGCTACGGTGGGACGTATGGTCAGCGAAGGCATGGGCGTCGCCGTGGTACCCGCACTGTGCCGACAACAAGCCATAGAGCAAGGTGCAATCTGCCGCACTGTGATAGAACCTGAAATTCGCCGCCGCGTTGGCGTGATTTGCCAGCCTAGGTCTAACTTATCCATCGCTGCCGCCGCAATGCTGGATGTGTTAATTAACACTTATTCTTAACCACTACACTGGCTACTTAAGCTGTCTTAATAAAATTACGTTCCTATTCCGAGAATCTTCTACTAAACTCAACCTTGTACACATGTGTCCGAAATATTATCTAGGGTGCCATCGTTTTCCATGACTATTAAAGCGGCATTCACTTTTGCATAAAACGTAGCTTCACCTTGGCGCATGCCAACCCCTACCCGCTCTAATGCCATGGCATCGCCAACTCAACATCGTCCGTTGAATACACCGCGCCTTACAAACCCGCAACCCCCTTAACACAATCTCGCCTCGGTTCGCTATTAGTACTGTGTTAAACATAAAAAGCCTTAAAAATATCGACCTAACCAATCACAAATAACACTTGACCGGATGCCACTTCATCACCTGATGCCTCGCTAATCTCTTCGCTTGGTGGTATGTTGGGCACGGCCGTCACCGGATCCTTTATTAATTTTCTCTATAAGCAGAACTTAGAAAAAACGCTAATAAATGCAGATCAACCGCAACATATCACTGAGTTAAGCAACCCCAATATTCTGATACAAACAAGCCACTCAGCGTCAAATGAATTACCAATCGACCTTGCGCAACAGGTTTTATTAGACACCTTGAGTTTAGGCCTGTTTGCCTCTGCCGGTATTTGTTTAATCTCCTTATTGATACTCTGGAAGGTTCCCCCTATGGTGCTTTTTAAAAGATAAGACCGTTAATCCATAATGACAGAAACTGGCCATGCTCTAAGTTGCGTTATTCTCATCGGGATAGCATCCAATGTTGAGTATCTTGGTGTTCTCAACACGCCTTTTTATCACACATAGCCATCTTTCAAATAGAATCATTAGCCCAGCAAAGAATGAAACAAAATAGCCAATCCTATAATTAACGCGGCCTCCAGCGTTTTTTCCTGAAATCAGAGATATATACCGACGACGACAGTCTCCTAACGGCTAGTTTTCCTAGTCGTTTCCAGATTGCATTGTTGTCGTACAAAGACCTATTCTTTTTTTCGCTGGTGACAAAATAACCAGTCGTGAACAAAAATAACAACCGAAAAAGGATGCTCACATGCATAATCACGCAAACAGAGGCGTTATTTATCAAGGCAACGGCACGGTCAACGTCGAAGCTATCCCCTTTCCTGAATTGGCCATTGGCAAACGTCGTTGTAACCATGGTGTCATTCTAAAAGTGGTTACGACTAACATCTGCGGTAGTGATCAACACATGGTTCGAGGTCGAACGACGGCACCAAAAGGCTTGGTACTCGGCCATGAAATCACTGGTGAAGTGATCGAATGTGGCCGCGATGTGGAATTCATCAAAGTGGGAGATTTAGTTTCTGTGCCTTTTAACATTGCCTGCGGTCGCTGCCGTAATTGCAAAGAAGGCAAAACTGGCATTTGCTTGAACGTCAACCCAGCTCGCCCTGGCGCGGCGTATGGTTACGTAGACATGGGCGGTTGGGTTGGTGGACAAGCCGACTATGTCATGGTGCCCTATGCGGATTTCAACTTGCTCAAATTCCCCGACGCCGATCAAGCTCGTGAAAAAATCCAAAGCCTCACACTGCTGTCTGATATTTTCCCAACGGGATTCCACGGCTGCGTTACCGCGGGCGTTGGGCCAGGTTCTACTGTTTACATCGCCGGTGCTGGCCCGGTTGGTTTGGCCGCTGCAGCATCGGCTCATTTACTTGGTGCAGCTTGTGTCATTGTCGGCGACATGGTGGAAGACCGTCTTAACCAAGCACGCTCTTTTGGTTGTGAAACCATCGATCTTACTCAAGATGGTGACATGCAAGATAAAATCGAAGCAATACTAGGTGACCGAGAAGTGGATGCCTTTGTGGATTGCGTAGGGTTTGAAGCCCATGCTTGTGGCTGTAATCACCATCAAGAATCCCCTGCGGTTGTCTTGAATTCCGCCATGCAAATGACACGCGCTGGTGGGCAAATTGGTATTCCGGGCTTGTATGTCACAGAAGATCCAGGCGCCACAGACGAAGCCGCTAAACAAGGTAGCCTAAGCATGCGCTTTGGTCTAGGCTGGGCAAAATCTCATTCCCTTCATACCGGCCAATGTCCGGTAATGAAATACCACCGAGCACTGATGCAAGCTATCTTGTTTGATAAGATCGACATTGCAAAAGCGGTGAATGTACAAATGATTTCACTGGATCAAGCGCCACAAGGTTATGCTGATTTCGATGGCGGCGCTGCGAAGAAATTCGTTATCGATCCCCACAAAATGGTGAGTTGATAAATCAAAAAGCGGAATAACTAAACAAAAAAGGCCCTGCCTTGCTAACGCTTAACATCTCGTTAACAAGGCAGGGCCTTTTTATTAATCTTACTTTTTTGATGGGAAATATTGTTTATGAATAGCAGACAATACTTGCGGAAGATGGTCCGGTAAATCTTCGGCAATCAGCCCAGCACCTACCTCATTTGCCACTTCGCCATGCAACCAAACCGCTGCTGCGGTCGCATAAAACGGCGTCATACCTTGTGCGATCAAACCCGCAATGAATCCGGCAAGCACATCTCCTGCTCCGCCTGTGGCGAGTTCAGCTGGCGCATTCGCGTTAATAATCGCTCGACCATCCGGTGATGCAATAATGGTGTCCGCGCCTTTTAACAAGATGATAGCCCCACTCTCATGCGCTGCTTGTTTGGCTCTAGTGAATTTATCCTTTCCTGATTGTTCAGAAAGGTGAGGGAACAAGCGCGCAAACTCTCCTTCATGAGGTGTCAGGACACAAGAACCATGAATGGCGCTAAACAATGCTTCTGGCTGTTCTGAAAAGGCGGTCAATGCATCCGCATCCAAGACACAAGCTCGAGCACATTTTAATGTTTCTAGCACGGCATGTTTAACACGGTTCTTGTCGTTTCCTTCTAACCCTGCACCAGGACCAATCACCACGACATTAAAACGAGGGTCGTTCAGCACCTGCTGAAACGCGTGCTCAGGTTGCTGTGTTTCCAAAGGTTTTACCATCACTGACAACATAGAAGAAGCATAGACTGACCAGCTCATCTCCGGCACCGCCAATGAAACCAGCCCCGCCCCGATACGCTGTGCCGCTCTGGCACTTAGGCGACTGGCACCTGTCATCCATTGACCACCATAAATAAGCACATGACCGCGATGAAATTTATGACCATTTTGCTGAGGCCAAGGGTAGTCTTTTAGCCATAGATCAAGATGGTTTTCCCACGTGTTCAGATTCAGCTCGTCCAGTACCGTCTCAGGAATACCAATATCAGCAACAATAAGTTCGCCGCACAAATCACGGCCAGGGAATAATAAATGACCCGGCTTTTTACGAAAGAAGGTCACCGTTAACTCTGCAGGAGCAACCTTACCAAGCACCACGCCCGTTGTACCATCTACACCACTCGGAACATCTACCGCACAAACAGGCAAACCTGACTGAACAACGGCTTCCAACATCGCATAGGCAACACCGTCTATTGGCCGCGACAAGCCTGCACCAAACAAAGCATCAACCACTAACTCTGCATTTTCTAGCCGTTTTGGTAACAAGGTCTGCCATTCCCCCTGCCATGCCTTAGCATGGGCTTGAGCTTCCTTAGACATACGGTCAATTTGCCCCGAAAAAGCCAATGTCACAGGCCAGCCATGCTGTAACAACGCCTGAGCAATCACAAAGCCGTCGCCACCATTATTGCCAGGACCTGCCATCACCAAAGTAGGACGCTTTGACCATCGCCCAATAATGGCCTCAACTACTGCGTTGCCTGCGGTGGTCATTAATGTAAAAGCCGGCACCCCTGCGACGACAGCAGCCTGATCCGCTTGAGTCATTTGTTGCGGTGTCAGCAAAACATGTTGATTACCTGCCATATCATTAAGATCCTCAGAATAGGTGACTAAATCCATCCTACGCCCATTAAAAAAGATAACAAATAGCTAACATCTTGTGCGCCTAAAAATAAAAAAAGCCAATCTTCAAGGATGAGAGATTGGCTAAAGGCACAACTGGATAACAGGTTACTTAACGTTGCGGCATATCCGCTACGCTGTAGCCTAAACTGACTGTCGCATCGTCTGGTATTTGCGGCATAGTTTCATTCCAATCCAACCATCGCTGCCTCATGTCTGCGAGTTTATCCGGATATCGTTTCGCAAGATTCGCTCGTTCACGGGCATCATTGGTTATATTAAATAGATACTCATGCTCATCGACTTTTAAGTATTTCCAATCGTCTAGGCGCAATGCTCTTTGTCCTCGATGTTTCATACGCCAATATAAAGGGCGTTCAAAACGTTCCGTTTCCCCTTTAAGCACTGGCATGAGCGACACCCCGTCCACAGGATAATCAGGGCTAAACACACCATTCCCAGCTTCAAGCAAAGTTCGAGACCAATCCATCGTCATACAGTGCTGCATGCTGACGCTGCCTTTTTTGACAACACCTGGCCAACGAACCACCCAAGGCACTCGAATTCCCCCTTCGGTTAAGTCCATTTTGCCACCGACCAAGGGCCAATTATCAGAGAAGCGCTCGCCACCATTATCACTGGTAAACACAATGAGTGTATCTTCTGTCATACCATGCTTTTCCAACGTTTCCATGATACGGCCAATACCTTCATCCATGTGATGAATCATTTTTCGGTAAGTATGGATATTACCGCCTTCAAGGTGGAATAAAGTCGTCATTTTTTCAGACAAATGCTCATCATCTCGGGTCTCCCAAGGCCAATGAGGCGCTGTGTAATGAATACTCAAGAAGAAAGGCTGTTCAGATTTCTCTTCTGCTCGACGATTAATAAAGTCTAAAGAATGTTCTGAAATCAAATCGGTTAAATAACCAATTTCTTTGTGTTCTTCTTCATTTATCCATAAATCGTGATCACCTTGTCCACTTTTATGAGAAAAATAATCGACACCACCTGCCATGATGCCAAAGAACTCATCGTAACCCGATGCTCTAGGCCCAAAATGAGGAGGATAACCAAGATGCCATTTCCCCATCAAACCTGTGTAATAGCCTGCTTTTTTTAATTGTGACGGTAGCGTAGGAATATGTGGCGGCAAACCTAATGTGTCACTCCCCTTACTTCGGCTATTAATTGGTTCTTCTAAAGCACCTCGCAAACGATACTGATACGCCATTGTCATCAGTGCAAAGCGGGTTGGAGAGCACACAGGAGAATTCGCATAGCCCTCTAGAAACATCATGCCGTCACTGGCTAACTTATCGATGTTTGGCGAGACTTGTCCGAACTGAGCTTCACGCCCTCCGTAACAGCCTAAATCGGCGTAGCCAAGATCGTCTGCGACTATGTATATTATATTCGTCATTATTATGCTCCCTTAAATTTCTGCAATACTTTTAAATCATGACGTAAATGCCAAACCCACAAGAAGATGGCTAATGAAATACCTATTTGATCCCATAAAATCCCCGGGGCGAACAGCATAACGGCAGCCACCAAGCGAGCAACGATTTCAAATACATGCAATTTACGCCTATGAAAACCAGTCAAAGCAGTCGCCATTAATAAAATGCCAATTGCCAGTTTGATGAGTAGCCAACCCCAAGAAACTAAGTCAAAAGGAACACCCGAATCCCCCACGGTTAACAACATTGGGTTAAAGGCAAAAGTGAATGGAATAATAAAAATCATGATGCCGACTTTAGACGCCTGAACAGAAGTACCGATTGGCCCACCTTTCGAAATACTCGCAGCGGCAAAAGCGGCAATAGCAACGGGCGGTGTGATGGCCGATCCGACCGCAATAAAAAATACAAACATATGGGCCGTCAAAGGGGCTAAACCAAGCTGCTCCATCGCTGGGATAGCAATCGTCGCCACCGTCACATAAGCGGGTAACGTTGGCATCCCCATACCTAGAACGATGCAACAAAAAGCCGCTATCAATAATGAAACCAGCAAAGAGTTAGACACCACACTCGCTAATAACACACTGAATTTAACGGGTACGCCGGTAGCGGATAAAGCCGAAATAACAATACTGACGGCCGCAATCGCCATCAACAAACCCGCGAAAGTTCTACCACCAACACATAGGCTTTTTATCAGCTTAACTGGCTTTTCTCTAATATCTGGATTAATCAAACTCAATGGAAATAAACAAGCCAATGCTGTGATAGAAGCACCGGAAGGAGACAGTCCATACAGTAGTAATGCGACAATAATGGCAAGGGGAATAAAGATCAGCAATAAGTTGAGATAGTCTTGTTTGTTTGGCTTATCAACACCATCAAACTCATCGTCAGCTTTGATGTCTAAGCGACGAGATTCAAACACGATCATGGCAAACAAGCTGGCGTAATAAGCGATCGAAGGGACTAATACGGCAATAATCACCGTCATGTAGTTCACACCGACAAAATCGGCCATCACCAACGCAGCCGCGCCCATGATTGGTGGCATAATCTGCCCCCCCGTTGACGCTGATGCCTCAACAGCCCCCGCAAAATTGGGTGAAAAGCCACGTCGTTTAATCATCGGGATAGTGATGACGCCCGTTCCCACCACGTTCCCAACGGCGCTACCGGATACCGTCCCGAACAAAGCAGACGATAATACCGCTGCGTGAGCAGGTCCACCTGCTGTTTTGCGCATCCAGTGAAAAGCAATTCGAATCATAGAATCGCCGGCCCCAACGCCTTCAAGCAAAGCACCAAGGATAATAAACGGAAACACAGTCGTGATCACAATCCCAAAGGTGCTACCTAAAATTCCCGTATCCAAACTGTATAAAAGGTTCTGAGCTAAGGTTTCATTTACATCATGACTCACCGTCTGCAGCGGTCCAGGCCAATATTGACCAGTTGCCATGTACAAAATCCCGACAACGCCCAGCAGAGCAACGGGAATGCCCCAAATACGCCAACAAAAGAATAAAGCGCCTACCGATGCCAGAACGGCTATCCACATCTCATTCGAACCGAACAAAAACATGCCATCGTCCAACTCGCTGCTGATTTGATAGAAGGACCAACAAGACCACAACATGCCAAACATCAAAATGGTACTAAACAGAGCAACGAAAACATTTGCCTTACCAGTGAAATAATTTTCTAGCATACAAAGTGCAATGGTAATAACACACAAGGCAAAGAAAGAAGCTCGAAAAGACACTAAAGGAAATGGCCCTATTCGAAAATCACCGATGGCAGGCAGGACATTGACCAGCCCATACATACAAATGATAAAGCTCAATATCGCTATGACTAACGAAACCGCTTTAAGAGACAAGTGAGAGGAGGACATAAAAAGCTCCCTTAAATGGAGACGAGCGTCTCCATTTAATTAATATGACAAACAAGTAGGAAAGTAAGAGAATTACTTCGGCATTAATTCAGCTGGGATATCAACACCAATTTCTTGGTAATAACGTACCGCTCCTGGGTGCAAAGGTGCATTAACACCAGCAAAATAATCGGTTACAGGCAGATCTCTAAAGCTTGAATTGGACTCAGCTAGCGCAAGACGATTCTCGATATAATCTTTGGTCAGGGTATAAGCAATATCATCTGAGATGTCTTTTTTAACCGCCATCATCATGACTGTTTGCCACGTAATGACCGGATTTTCATTCACTAGGCCTGGGTAACTTTTCGGCGGAATGACAGCCGTCTGCATCCCTGTACCTTTAGGCGGCACCATTTTTTCACCAGGGATACCAAGTATACGAATATCATTAGACAGACTTAGCTCTGCAACCGCTTGAGAACCGAGACCAAATGTCCCCACATAGACGTCAAATTGACCATCTTGATAACTTTGCGTCGCAGCACCCCATGGGGCCTTTATAGGATCATATTCTCCTTCTGGCAATCCCCCTGCGTTTGCTAATGCGATAATTTGTTGGTTAGCAGCCCCTGCTGGTGGTCCGATAAATACGCGCTTTCCCTTAGCTTCTGGCCAAGATGTTATGCCTGAATCTGCTCGTGTTATCGCATGGTAATAGCTGCCCGGAATAGTGAATAATCCACGTACATTGTGAGACAAATCTTTGGCTTTATCCGACATTTTCGCATAAGGCCCTACGCCTTTTTGCAATGCCGAAAAAGCAGGCGGTGGAACAACTGCAGAATCTAAACTGCCTTTAGCGACTTTAAGAAGGGACTTAGTTAATGTTTGATTAAGTGACAACTGAATGTCCACACCACTCTCAGCCCAAAAAGGGGCCATAGCTTGAGGTATCATACCTAAAAGACTATTAGGAGAAGATGATTCCATACCTATTTTTGCTGCTAATGCATGACTTGTCAGTAACGATGTCACACAAACAACCCCAAAAGTACTAATACCTTGGCGCAATAACTTCTTCACATTCTGCATTATGAACTCCAACCTTGATTATTATTTTTAAAGGTATGTTCAATCTAACCTGCAAATTGATATCAGTAAAATACTTATTTAAGACACCAACCAATCAAAAATGAATACATAGAAATATTTAAATATTCATTTTTGTCGATTTAGAGCACTCTTTTGTCATTTTACGAATACAAACTGATTGTTTACTATCTTCTGTCAGCTTGGGACGGTCTTGTTTCCTCCATTTCGCCAATCAATTGGAAAGCGCATGTTAAAATCCCTACTTCTCGCTTTATTCCCTTTTATTTATTGGGGACGGCAACTCACTACGTCAGACCTCAAAAAAGACCTCATGGCAGGCATTACCGGCGCCGTCTTAGTCCTTCCACAAGGTGTGGCGTATGCCTATATTGCCGGATTACCTCCAGAGTTTGGCTTGTATACCGCCATAGTGTCTGCCGCCATTGCCTCCTTATTTGGTAGTTCCTTCCATATGATATCTGGCCCCACTGCCGCCCTTTCCATCGTCGTCGCTTCTGTTGTCAATCAAATGGCATACAGTGATCTCACCGAGCAGTTAACCATAGTCGTCACTCTGAGCTTTTTAGTCGGCATTATTCAATTCACCCTCGGCACCTTAAGACTAGGGGCTTTGGTTAATTTTATTTCACATACGGTCATCATTGGTTTTACGACAGGGGCAGCCATCCTCATCGCCACCAGCCAAATCAAACACTTATTAGGCGTATCTCTGCCGTCGGGCCTAAATTTTGTAGAAGAAATTAGTACTTTGCTTCATTCCTTGAGCGACACCAACCTTTACGCGCTCGCTATCGGTGCTACGACCTTTATCTCTTCAATACTGATTAAAACCATTAATCGCAAGCTACCCTATTTGTTGATTGGAATGCTGACAGGAAGCCTGCTGTGTCTTTTGTTAAATGCACAGCATCATAACGTTGCCATGGTAACGAGCATGTCGGGGAGTTTGCCACCGATCTCAATTCCAGATCTGTCCTTAGCAAGGATACAGCCCCTGTTTTCAGGGGCCTTTGCCGTAGCACTACTTGGCCTAATTGAAGCGGTTTCAATTGCCCGGGCCATTTCAGTTCGTTCAAAACAGGTCATTGACGGCAATCAAGAATTTATTGGCCAAGGTATGTCTAATATGATCGGAGGGTTCTTTTCTTGCTATACCAGTTCGGGTTCCTTCACTCGCTCAGGCGCCAACTATGATGCTGGTGCGGCAAGTCCTTTAGCTGCAGTGTTTGCCGCCATTATCGTTGCATTAGTTATTTGCTTTATTCCATCCAGTACGGCGTATTTACCCTTGCCAGCCATGGCAGGCAGTGTCTTACTGATCGCTTGGAATTTAATCGACAGCAGACACATCATCGACACGGTCAAACTGAATCCTGCGGAAGCGTGTATTTTAATTGGCACATTTTTATCGACCCTATTTATTCCATTAGAATACGCCATCTACTTAGGTATTGTTTTATCCATAGGCTTTTATCTACGTAGAACCTCTCGTCCACGACTCATTGAAGTGGCTCCCCTGCAAACGACTAAGCATCGAATGATTCGCAACATTGATCGATATAACTTAAATACATGCCCGCAATTCCAAATGATCCGCATCGATGGTTCATTGTATTTTGGCTCTGTCGATTATGTTCAAAAGGAGCTCACTAACCGCACACAGCAAGGTCCTAATCACCTCATATTGGTTGCTAAAGGGATTAATTTCATGGACGCCTCAGGGGTACTTTTGCTGGAATCAGAAATAAAGCGTATTAATAAGCTCGGTGGAGATTTACTTATATGCTCTTTAAAAGGTACGGTATCCGATGAAATTAAAACAATGCCAACGTTTCAAAATTTGTTAAAGCATCATATATTCGATAATTCAAACGAAGCCATCAGAGCGATGCAGGATAAAATAGACAAACAAAAATGCGCCGTTTGCGAATCAAGAATTTTCAATGAGTGTCGCCAATTTCCCAATAATAAACACAATACAATAAACCATTGACGAATAAGAGAATGTCTTCATGGAGTCCAAACACCTCATATATTTAGCCACCATACTTGATAAAGGCTCCATTACGGCCGCAGCAGAACAACTTAACCTGGCTCAGCCTACTCTGACCCGAGCTATGGCGACCTTAGAAATGCAGGCTGGCACTCAGCTGTTTACTCGCAGTCGATTTGGCGTGACCAGTACCCAAGTGGGAGAATCGCTAGCCAGAGAAGGCCGAGCCATTACTCGTCGTCTTAGTGCGGCACAAGAGCAGGTTTCGCGATATAAGTTAGGCATTAAACAAAATTTACGCATCGCTTCGGGTTCCCTTATAGCGATGGGCGTTTTGCCCAAAGTCATTGATCGTATGATTGAAGAACACCCAGATGTGTCTTTAACGATTACCTGTTTAAACCCAACAATTGCGTTAGAAGAGTTGCTCGATGATCAATTTGATATTGTCATTGCCCCGCAATCATCAGAAAGAAATACCACCAGCCTTTATAGCGAATTATTGAAAGAAGATAAGATAGGCATTTTTTGTGGCCAACAACACCCACTGGCCAGTAGAAGCGACATTCAGATTGATGACTTTATGTCTCTAGACTGGTTAAGTCTGGGAATCGCCACTTACTTTGAACAACAAACTACTGAAATGCTCTCATCCTATGGCATACATGGTGCAAGAACGAAAGCCGTGTTCCGCAATGATGCTTACATGTTTATGAGAATGCTAGCGTCTGGTCGCTATCTCGCGGCACTCCCCCACTTTCCAGTTACTGTGGTTAAAAACGAATTTTCGATTCATGAATTAGAACTTAAACACATTCAACCTGTCTCCCGTGACTTGTATCTATGGTGTGTCAAGCCATTACAAGAACAATTCGCCTTTCAGTCTTTTCGGAAAATCGTCAAAGAGGTGTTTGAAGAACTAAGTAGCGAATAAGGTTCAAAAAACAGCTTATTTTAAAATGGAAAATTACCAACAACATCGGCTTAAACAACTTGAACTTCCCTAGCCCCCATTAGCGTGAAATCTAGTTTAAAAAAGCTCGCCTTAGCGAGCTTTTTGTGTTTGATAGACATAGATTGAACCTAGACTCAATTAAAGGCTTTTTCAAAGCGCTCCAACGCCAATCTAGAGTCATCAGATGGAAAGCCTTCAAAGCCCACAACCCCTTTATAGCCTATCTTACGCAAATGCTGTGCGATGGCAGGATAATTCATCTCACCGGTTCCTGGCTCTTGACGTCCTGGTACGTCAGCAATTTGAATTTCACCTATCTGCGGCAAATAGCGAGTCAAAGAGTCCAAAATATTCCCTTCGTCAATTTGCTGATGATACAAATCCAGCATCATTTTCAAGTTTGGATGGTTGATTTCAGACACCAGAGTAAAGACGTCTTCCGCAGTGGCAAAGGGCGAGCCTGGATGGTCTACTTTTAAGTTGAGGTTTTCCAGTACAAACATCACGTCATTTTGTGCACCGATTTCAGCGATGTCTGATAACACTTTATACGCCTTGATCCAGTCGCGCCCCGACACAACAAGACGAGGATTAACCGGCAAGCCTTTATTATCAAGGCCCGTACCATGTAAGTTTAAACGCGGCACCCTCAGTTTTTTCGCCACCGCAACCGATTCGTGTATGGTCGTAAGCAAGCGATCACTGTTCTCTAAAAAATCCCCTTCAATGTAGCCCGTCATCGAGGAAAATGTAACGCCCGTCGACGCCAACGCGTCGATATCATGATTGGTCCAATCCCATAACTCTGGTAAAAAACCCAGTTCAGAAATCTTCTTCACCCTTTCAACCATGGATAAGTCAGTGAACATGGTTTCCGCACAACAGGACAGAGTAAATTTATCCATCGATATTCCCTCTTCTAAGCGTTTAACATCGTACAAAAAGTCTTATGACAATCGCTGATATGAAAAGGGACTTGAAAACCAGACGGAGTGTCAGGTAACGGTTTGCCGAAACAAGGCGAGCAAAACAACCTGATGATCAAGCTGACGCGATTACGACTCGTTTTCATATTTTTATTGTCATACTAATAACAAACGACATTGGGTGTCGGCCGATCGTTGCCGAGTATGCAATCTATGATTCTCACAAGTCAATTGTTCTAGATAGATTCACCACCACTCATGACACCTTCATTTTATCTAAAATAAGATTAATGTTGTCCTTCACTTGACCTTAGACCTAACTCCAAGGTTTATGATTAACTTATTGCCTCATTACTAAGCGGAATTCAACATTATGTATCGAATTGGGGAACTCTCAGCACTCTGCAACATCAATAAAGACACACTACGTTTTTATGAAAAAAGCGGATTATTACAAGCCTCAGCCCGTTCCAGCGCTGGGTACCGATTGTATTCCGAACAAGACAAAGACATCTTATGTTTCATATTGCGAGCCAAAGGAGTCGGATTTACCTTAGCTGAAACCCAAGAATTACTGTCCATTGAAATCGATAAAGAGAGCAAAGCTTGTTCAGATGTGAAGCAACTCGTTGACGATAAATTAACTGAAATTGAGGCGAAAATTGCTGAATTAAAGTGTTTTCAGAAGTCCTTAAAAACACTTTCAAACGCCTGTTGCGGTGGCCATGAAAGCGCCGTTCATTGCACTATTTTAGAAGCACTAGAGCAAGGCTCAAACGACGTTCGCTACGAGCACTCGGTTCGCCAAGGAGATCAATGATATGTTGTTTTTCTCTCACTTTTATCAGCTGTTTTTAGAGTCCGCACCTTGGCTTATTTTTGGTCTTGCTTTAGCGGGCATCATGAAAACCTGTCTTCCAATGAATTGGATGCATCAACAGCTGGGAGGCCATGATATTAAAACAACGCTGAAAGCCGCTTTCATCGGTGCCCCTTTACCACTCTGTTCATGTGGCGTGATTCCAGCGGCCATTGGCTTACGTCGAGCTGGTGCATCAAAAGCGGCTACGAGCTCTTTTCTCGTTTCCACGCCAGAAACGGGCGTTGATTCCATCTCTGTTTCCTACGTGATGCTTGGGCCTTTCATGGCCATTATTCGACCCATTGCGGCTATCTTCAGTGCTATTCTTGCGGGCTTATGCGTAGGCTCATTAGAAGCGCGAAAAAAGCCCTCTTATTCCGCTCAAGAAACACCAGCAGAACATAAGCCATCCTGTTGTGCCCCATCTAATTCAGAAACACCAAAGTCCACTCACCACATGACGGCCAGTTCCCCCGATGACAAAAAGGCTTCAAGTTCAAACTCTTATTGTTCAACCATAAAACAAGAAAACACATCAGCGACTTGCTGCAACACCAAAAAAACAAATCAAAGCAACTCGTTATTCCAGAAAATGAAAGCGGGTTTGCGTTTTTCAGCCACTAACTTAGTGGATGACATCAGTATATGGCTAATGATTGGCATCGGCTTTGCCGCATTTGTACAAGCCTATTTACCGAACAATTTTCTCGCTCAATGGGGAGACGGGATTCTCGCCATGCTCATCATGGTTATCATTTCTGTTCCCATGTATATTTGCGCAACGGCGTCCACCCCCATTGCCGCCGGGCTGCTTTTGGCCGGAGTATCACCTGGTGCTGTTTTAGTCTTTATGATGGCAGGACCGGCAACCAACATAGCGACACTGGGCGTCATCGGCAAAGAAATGGGTAGAAGAACGTTATTAGGCTATTTAATTGGCGTCATCGGTGGGGCGTTGATATTTGGTTATTTAATCAACTTTCTTGTCGCTAAGTTCCATATTGAGATACTGCCAAAAATGGGCCCAGAGCATGCCCTACTTCCCTATTGGCTAACACTGTCATCAGCCATTTTATTGGCTTTTTTAATCGGCTTGTCTTTGGTTAAAAAAGTCCATTTCCCTAAAACAAAGTTAGCCAATGAACACTAAAGTCCTTTTTAACGTTTCGCATAATAAACTCAACTAAGCTTGATAATCGACTCTCGATAACTGAAATTTTTGATACAAAGCCTCACATTTCTTAATCTCCATGTGTATACGCTGCTGTATCTCAGCAGGCGAAAGATCAAGAGTCTTTAAGGAATAAGTTTGCTGCATGGCTTTAAACTCAGACATGAGGTGCATTTCTTGAGTCGCATCACTTAATTCAATTAGACGATTCAAACGAATACTACTCGGTGCCACCCAGCCATACCAACCTCTAAAATCCATTCCTACTACACCCTGCTCAGCCAATGTCGGCACCTCAGGCCAGGGCGAATGTCGCTGCTCTGAGCAGACTCCAATAACACGCAATCGACCACTTTTTATCGCACTGTCTGCATTACCCGTCACCATAAAGCCAGCCGCCAGAACGCCATCTAGAAGGTCTTCCGTCATTAAAGATGTGCCACCATAGGCTTGCGCTCTCAAAGCTATTTTTTTTTGATAGGACAACTCTAAACCCGCTAAATGACTTTCTGAACCATATAATACGGTGCCAAAATTACGGTATTCAGGATTCTCTTTTACCCATTCCACATAGTCGTCTAGGGTTTTTACAGAACGATCCACCAAGGGCCCCACGACCAACATGTAAGAATACTCACCCAAAAAGGTAATGGGCACAAAATCCGTTAGTGGATCGTAAGGTAAATTCCGGTACAAACAAGTAAACAGCGACATAATAGTACCGTTAACTTGCAGCAAAGTATTGCCGTCCGATAGAGACTGCCTTACTAGTTCCGTTGCTGCGACAGTATTTCTACCTGGCTCATTGATAAATCGATAATCGAAATTAGGATTCACCTGATACATCAAATCTGCTGCAGCTTTACCCACTTTAGTGCCAATGCCGGTGGATCCGTAACCAAAATACAATTTTCCTGTGGGGTTATCCGATACAGCAAAGGCTGGCAGCATTGGTTGAGACAACAAAGCGCCACTCGCAATTAAGAAATCTCGTCTATTCATGAACACCTCACAAAATAAGAGTCTCGCGTACTCATTAGCGACGCAGCTCAGTTAATATTAAAGTCCAGACATTCGCCCAAGCTTGGCTAGCCACACTCTGAGGGCTGGCTTCGATCACCACTTTACCGGACAACTGTAAATCGCGAGTGATTTCACCCGTTTCAAAGGTAAATCTAACCTGATGCAATGCTTGTACTGGCGACGCAACCCCCTGATCGTCTTTCTCCGTCGCAATATCACCACCATAGGCTTTGTCTAACTCAACAATCTGCAAAGCATCGATCGCAGAAGGTGTAATCGCTTCAATCTTGGCGTCTTTCTTAGACCAAGACGGATCATCAGGGTAAAAATACGCTTTCGCACCAGAAGTGAGACGCTGCATTTGCTTTTCATTCACAAAAGCGACACCTTCTTGCTGGTCACGTGCAACAATCCGTCCTAATGACTGAGAAGGAGCCACCCACTGTCCAGCTTGCAACTGCAAAGGCACATCCACTAAACGACCACTCGCTGGTGCACGCCATTGCAAACGTTTTTCTTGTTCTAATAATGCTTCTAATGTGGCCTTAGATTTTTCATACTCTTGCACTAAAACCAGAGCAAATTCCCGCTGTCTTGCCTCACCAACAACACGGTTTAAACTCTGCTGTGCAAGGTTATAAGAAATCTTGGCCTCTTGAATTTTTTTCTCTAAATCAGGTGAGTGAAAACGAGCAATGAGTGCGCCTTCCTCCACTGCTGAATTCACATCAAAATACCAATTTTCGATATAAGCATTCTCAGGGGCACGAACGACAGCAATCTGGCTATGACGTACCACGCTTGGTAGGCTGACCGATTGATCTAAGGGGAAAAACATCAAGCAGACACCCCCAAAGAGAAGCGATACTAAAACCCCTTTTCTCAACCAAGAAAGCAATTGACGTTTCTGCCACCATTCACTCAATTTTTTTATCATAGGCGCCACTACATAGGTCATTACGACCGCAACAAATAAACACACACCTAATGCCGGTAAAAGCAGGCTGTACATTAGGTAACTAACACTGGTTAAGAGGATGATTTGATAGAACCAAGTAGCAATACCAAAACCCACTAACGCAAATGCAACACGACCTTTCGCTTGATCAGGTACGTCTACAGATGGGCCTATTACCAATCGATCTAAGAACCATCGTCCCCAGGACATTGCTTTAGATTGAAGGTTCTCTACCTGCAGAAAATCACTCAAGATGTAATAGCCATCGAACTTCGCAAAAGGATTAAGATTAATCAACAAACTGGTAGTCCAGCAGGTGGTTGCCACCATAAAAGCAAGGCTACGTAACAAGCCATCGGATAAAACGGCCCAGAAAAAAGTGGCAATTCCGGCAATCATAATTTCCGTTAAAATACCGCCAGCACCGATCAACATACGTTGTCTGGCACTATCAAGACGCGATACATCATCCAATTCGGTATACAACATGGGAAAAAACAAAAAGGTTGCAATACCGATACGACCCACCTTACAACCAAAGTAATGTGCTAAATAAGCATGACCAAGCTCGTGAAAACATTTAAGCACGCACAAGGTAAGACCAAATGCAATCATCCCCTCAACATTTAATAGACCACTGGCCGTGTTAATAAACTCATCCCATTGACGAAAGGAAAAGTACAAACCAAAAGTGGTTATCACCAACCAAATGAATAAAAAGATTTTATGTCCAACAAGGCGAACAACGGGATCAATCTGCTTCAATAAAGGCTGCATTAAAAAAATAGGCCGACGATAACTTCTCACTTTATCCAGCCAATGCTGCCAACCATTACTTACTTGACCACCTTGAAGGTATTTTGTCTGCTGTTCACTGTAATCTTCAGGTGAATGCAATTGGAACAATTGATAACGCTTTAAAAACGCCATTAAACCTTCCAGTTGACCATCATCAAAAGCCAAATTCATTCGTTGCAATGATTGCTTTAAAGCGCCGACCGTGCCACTTTGCCAAAGGGTTAACAGGCTAATATCAGCTTCTTCAAGCAAAAAACAACGATGTAAAACAGGGTCATAAAGACGCCAACGGCGTTTTCCCGTATCCGTTAAAGGCGCTTCTTCAAGCCGCAAGTCCTCCCTCAAAGACGGTAATACGTCGCTATCATTCAACATTTTATATGCCCATCCATTGACGAACGGTGTTCACAGGGCGACGTAATACATGCCAGATTAATGGCGCGTGCTCAGCGTAAATTCGTGCGGTTCCTCGTGCACCTATTTTCGGCGTTTTGCCAACAGTTGGTGAAGCCAATACAGTGAAACTCGCTACCCCTTCCTGAGTCACAGTTGGTAAATAACTAACACTTTCTAATTGCGCTTCATGCCCACCTAATGGCGCACTGTCTAAATAAATCGAAATTTTTGCACCTGACTCAAACGCCATGGACTGAGCAGATGGCAAATCAATTTGATATTGAATCTGACCCGGTTGTGCGACTTGTAAGATACGTTCACCCACTTGAACCGCCTTACCTTCTAAGGCTTCTTTGTCAGCATAAATGACTAAACCAGAACGCGACGCTTTCATCTGAGTTCTATCTAGCTGCTCTCTTCTGTAGCGGGTTTCAACCAAAGCCAAAGACAACTCTGCTCGAACCGCATTCAGCTGATACTTTCCCTCACCCGATGTAAAAGACTCCCCTTGAGTTTTCTCAAAATTCGCCTTAGCCACAGCCAATCGCTGTAATTCAATGAGGTACTCATTCCGCATTTGAATGTCTTCAAAGTTCAATAATGTCTGACCTTGATCAACATAGGTGTTTGGAGCAATGTTGATGCTTTTAATCACGCCATTAAATGGCGCCGTCACAATATAAGGATCTTTAGCAATCACTTGTACAGGCGCCATCACACTCATCGGCAAAGGAATTGCACAGGCAGCAACCAATACAGCCGCAAAAGAGAGTTTTAAGAAACGTGATTTACCACGACTCAATCTCGCCTTATTAGGCTTTGCTTCGATTGCCCGAAAAGCATGTTCATAGGTTTCAGCTAGTCGGGATAACAAGGCTTGCTGTTGTTCTGAGTAAGCAAAGTTACTAAACAAAAGTACAAATAAACAACTGTCACCATGACCACTTTCTGCCGCAATCGGCTGCCAATATGTGCATTCGTATGGAAGATCATGCTCTTCCCCCAATACCTCTTTAATTGGATAAGGTTTCGCTTCATTTAAAGAGACATCAAGACTCGCCCACTGATTCAGTTTGTAAATCAGCGGACTGCTCTTCTCAATTTCCGCAACATTATTCGACAAGAGAACATGACGTCGTTTTCTGCCACCCTGCTCAAACACAAAAGCAAGATCATAAGGGATTAAACGACTCAACTGATTTGCGAGGTGAAAAATCAACTCATCCCGTTTCGAACAACGGCGTATATCCGCTTCGAACTGTAACAACTTCAGTGCTGACGCTGATATATCAGCCTTTGGTCTTAATGCGTCTTGCGATATTTGAATAGCCATTTAGATCATCCTCGATCAGTAAACAATGCACTGCCACTCATTCCTGGTAATATGCCGGTGTCTTTCACCTCTTGCGGTGAGAACTCGCCAATGACTTTCACAGTGCGACTCACTGGATCAATAATAGGCAAAATACGCGTTACTTTTGCATGCAATTCGGCATTCAATTCATCGACAAAAAACGAAAAATCAGACTCTAATTTTAGCCATTTAAGCCAATGAGAAGGCACAATAAGTGACACTTCTAAATGTGAGGTATCGACAATCGATAACAAAGGTTCGTTTGCTGGTACAACCTCAAAAGGATTGGCCAGATTTTCAACCACCTGCCCGTCGTATGGAGCACGAATTTCACAGCTAGTTACATGACTGTCCAAAGACTCTTTTTCAGCAATGGCTTTATTGAGTTCTTCTTGCGCCACAACCACTTCGTATTCACTAATGGCTTCAAAAGTCGCCATTTCTTTGTTTGCTTCTACTTTTTGCAATTGGATCGCGACATTGGCTTTTGAGGCCCTAACATCTGCTAGCGGTTTACGACAATCAAACTGAACCAAACGTGCGCCTTTCTTAAAACGAGTGCCAGAAAGCGCTGGCATATCAATGATTTTTCCATTAATGCCGGATTTCAAAGTCGCTTGATTACGCGCATTGATGACCCCTCTTGCGTCGGTGATTTTTCGCTCAATCTGCATTCCATCAGATTTCAAGCTATTTAGATCAATAATGTCTAGTTCATATTGAGCAAACACATTTGATGACAACAACACCGCCATACCAATTAAATATTTCATATCACACTCCTAACTCAGGTAACACTAAGGCACGTTGTGTCCAATGTTCTTTCAATTTTTGGGTTAATTCTTCGATATCAGCGTCATCAGATATGGTGATGTTTAAGTTTGCTAGCCCCATAGAGGCATACAAACTGGCATAGGCATTCTGTAAATCGGCATAGGCTGAGTCATAACTAATTTCATCTAAAATTTCGTTCATCTTCTCCACCACCAATTGGCGTTGGCTGATTTGCTTAGTGCGATAGCCCGCTTCAGTCAAAGCGACAATCCGGGACTGCACATCGTGATTTTTTCGAATGGTGTTTAACTCTTGAGAAATACGGATAAATCGCGCTCTCGCGACATGAATTTGCGTCACAATGGCCATGACCATGGCTTGTTGACGGGCCAGTATTACCTCAGACTCCGCCTCTAATGCGTCTTTTTGAAGTGGGTAGCGGAATAAAGACACTAGATTCCAGCTGACATTGGCACTTAAATTCGCCCATTGATCATTTGCCAAATATTTGTTGGAGTTATAATTGGTCCCCAAGATAAAGTTCAGGCCAGGTAGAGACTCATAAAAAGACGCGTCTTTTTTGTACTGATTAATTTCTTTTTGATAAAAAATTTCTCGTAATTCAGGGCGATATATCAAACCATAGCGGACCATTTGACGAGCAGACCCAGGCAATACAGGTACCACATCAGTTCGTGACGGAATCTCTAAAGTAAAGCGTGTTTTCGGTGATAAATTAATTAAGGTAGCGAGTTGATACTTGGCGAGAATCAATTCACGCTGTAATTCTTGTACATTGGTTTGCACCGTCAACAACTCGCGTTGGTACTCCAGGGTTGTTAACAGAGGTACTTTACGAGTTAGTTCCAGTTGAGTTGCTTGATACAAAGCACGTTGCGCTAAGCTTTCTAATTCAAGCAGTTTTTTATAAGTACGTTCTGCACTCACCGCTCGCCAATAAGTCGTTCGCACACTTTCAATAATGCGGTTAACCACTTTACGACGACGCTCAACTGCAATACTTTCTTCGGTTAAATCTTGTTGGGTCTCTGCGTAAGCCACGCCAAAGTCCAACAAATTCCAACTGGTTGTCAGGTCTGCATTGTAATAAGTTCGTTCGGTAGAAGTAGAAGGTTCTAACGACTCACGATCGGTCTCCAATGATCGGCTGCTTGAACCTGAATCATTGCTTCGTGAGTTAACGCCAAATGTCGCCAATAGGCTTGGCCACATACCAGTACGCGTCACTAAATGTTGACGGTAGCGAAACTCTTCATCCTTTTGCTCTATTTTTTCATCCAAGTTATAAACCAGCGCTCTAGCCATCGCTTCATACAAAGAGATAGGCTTGAGCACAGGCTCATTGGTTTGAATGTCATTCATAAGAGTTCGATGCGCATCCAAAGATGCAGCATCGAAATCAATCGGCTTTATGGTGGTTGAACACCCTGCGATCAAAAAAGCAGATAGGCATGCAACACTGACCTTGTGCGCTGCTTTCCTTCCCATTTAGATACTCCAATTAGTTAGCACCAGCTTAAAACAGCATATTCTCTAACTTTTTAAGCTCTTCTGAGTAGCTATTAGAAAGCTCTTTAAGCTGCTCATTAAACAACTTGCTGTTACTAATTAGTGTACTGACTTCCTCATCACTTAGTGTTGCGTTTTGTTCCTCATTCGTTATGTTTGATTGGTTTGGGTCATCGTTTGTTGTTACTTCTGGCTGCAATGCCCGATCAATTTCATTTGCGTTAAACAATGTAATTGCATCGCCATTTTGACTGCCTATATCGTTAAGACTCACACCTTCAAAAGCGGAGAAGTTATTGATCATATTAAGGTTAGGCTGCTGAGAAGATAGGTTCGACTGACCAGGCAACAATGAAATTCCATTCACGGCATCTAACAATAGCGGCTCGTAATCTAAGGTTTCATTTTCAAAAGAATCAAACAGACTTTGTGTGCTTGGATCACGTCCAAAATCAGCTGTCTCAATATCCAATAAAATCTCATTTGGAATCACAATAACCGTTACTGAAGCTGTCGTGCTATTAACACCGTCACTAACCGTATAAGTAATGGTAGCATTACCACTAAAATTAGAAGCTGGTGTGAAAACCACTTTATTATCAAGGATCTGGACTTGGCCTTGGTTAGAAGAAGAGCTCGTAACGGTTACCGTATCGCCATCTGCATCAGAGACATTACTCAGTACATCAATAACAACCGAACCACCTTCATCCACCGTAATACTGGTATTGGTGTTATTCACAACAGGGGCATCTTGCACAGAATTAACGGTAACACTCACTGTCGCTGAGTCTGAATTCCCTTTATCGTCTTCAATTGTATAGGTGATTATCGCTTCACCATTAAAATTTTCTGCTGGTGTAAAGACCAACTTACCATCAACAATCGAAACGCTTCCTTGACTCGCTGGCACACTGGCACTGACGATAGTCAGAGGGTCCCCATCTGGGTCCGCAGCATTAGCAAGTACATCAATAATGACACTACTATCTTCCTCTACGGTGGCCGTACTGTCATTAGCAACAGGGGAATCCTCAACCGCACTAACAGAGATGGTTACTCTCGCCGTATCGGAACCGCCATTACCATCCTCAATGCTGTAGGTAATGATGGCTTCGCTATTAAAGTTATCTGCAGGAACAAAGATTAACGTATTATTTGAGATTGATACCGTACCTTGACCACTTTCTAAGATAGGATTGGTAACAGTGAGAGTATCGCCATCCACATCAGAGTCATTGTCAACGACATCTAAAGTAACCGCGGTATCTTCGACAGTTGCTCCAGTATCGTCCTCAGCAACCGGCGCCGTATTACTCACACCAGAAGATGTGACGGTAACCGTCACCGTCGCGGTATCTGAGTTACCACTACCATCTTCAGCCGTGTAAGTCATGATCGCTTCGCCATTGAAGTCTACCGCTGGGGTGAACACCAACTTGCCATCCACAATCGCCACGGTGCCTTGGTTAGCAGGAACACTTGGAGAGCTTAGCGTTAAGGTATCACCATCAGGGTCTGTATCGTTCGCCAATACATCAATCGTCACTGGCGTATTCTGAACGGTTGTTGCTGTATCATTTTCAGAAACAGGAGCGTCTTGCACTACATTCACAGTGACGGTTACCGTCGCGGTATCAGCATTGCCATTACCATCTTCCACTGTGTAAGTGATAGTAGCTTCGCCATTGAAGTCGGCTGCGGGTGTGAACACCAACTTGCCATCCACAATCGCTACTGTGCCTTGGTTAGCAGGAACACTTGGTGAACTTAGCGTTAAGGTATCGCCATCTGGATCCGAAGCATTCGCAAGGGCATCGATCGTCACCGTGCCATCTTCATTTACCGTGTCTGTGGCGTTACTTACTACTGGCGCATCCTGAACCGCATTCAGAGTGACAGTTACCGTCGCGGTATCTGAGTTGCCGTTACCGTCTTCCACCGTATAAGTAATGATCGCTTCGCCATTGAAGTCGGCTGCGGGTGTGAACACCAACTTGCCATCAACGATGCTAACGGTGCCTTGGTTGGCTGGAACGCTTGGAGAACTCAGCGTTAGCGTATCACCATCCACATCAGAGGCATTAGCGAGCGCATCGATCGTGACCGTACCATCTTCATCAACGGTAGCTGTGCTGTCGTTGGCTATTGGCGCATCTTGAACCGCATTCACTGTAACGGTTACCGTCGCGGTATCTGAATTGCCGTCACCGTCTTCCACCGTGTAAGTGATAGTGGCTTCACCGTTAAAGTCAGCCACTGGTGTGAAGACAAGTTTTCCATCAACGATGCTAACGGTGCCTTGGTTGGCCGGAACACTTGGTGAACTTAGCGTTAGCGTATCACCATCTGGATCCGAAGCATTCGCAAGGGCATCGATCGTCACCGTGCCATCTTCATTTACCGTGTCTGTGGCGTTACTTACTACTGGCGCATCCTGAACCGCATTCAGAGTGACAGTTACCGTCGCGGTATCTGAGTTGCCGTTACCGTCTTCCACCGTATAAGTAATGATCGCTTCGCCATTGAAGTCCGCCGCTGGGGTGAACACCAATTTGCCATCCACAATCGCTACGGTGCCTTGGTTCGCCGGCACACTTGGAGAGCTTAGGGTTAAGGTATCGCCATCTGGATCGGTATCGTTCGCCAATACATCAATGGTCACTGGCGTGTCTTCATCTGTGGTTGCGGTATCGTTATTACCAGTAGGTGCATCTTGAACCGCATTCACAGTGACGGTTACCGTCGCGGTATCTGAGTTGCCGTTACCGTCTTCCACCGTATAAGTAATGATCGCTTCGCCATTGAAGTCCGCCGCTGGGGTGAACACCAATTTGCCATCCACAATCGCTACGGTGCCTTGGTTCGCCGGCACACTTGGAGAGCTTAGGGTTAAGGTATCGCCATCTGGATCGGTATCGTTCGCCAATACATCAATGGTCACTGGCGTGTCTTCATCTGTGGTTGCGGTATCGTTATTACCAGTAGGTGCATCTTGAACCGCATTCACAGTGACGGTTACCGTCGCGGTATCTGAGTTGCCGTTACCGTCTTCCACCGTATAAGTAATGATCGCTTCGCCATTGAAGTCCGCCGCTGGGGTGAACACCAATTTGCCATCCACAATCGCTACGGTGCCTTGGTTCGCCGGCACACTTGGAGAGCTTAGGGTTAAGGTATCGCCATCTGGATCGGTATCGTTCGCCAATACATCAATGGTCACTGGCGTGTCTTCATCTGTGGTTGCGGTATCGTTATTACCAGTAGGTGCATCTTGAACCGCATTCACAGTGACGGTTACCGTCGCGGTATCTGAGTTGCCGTTACCGTCTTCCACCGTATAAGTAATGATCGCTTCGCCATTAAAGTCAGCCGCTGGCGTGAAGACGAGTTTGCCATCCACAATGGCTACTGTACCTTGGTTGGCTGGAACGCTTGGAGAACTTATAGTCAACGCATCGCCATCAGCATCAGAGGCATTAGCAAGCGCATCGATCGTCACTGTGCCATCTTCATCAACGGTTGCTGTGCTGTCGTTGACTACTGGTGCGTCTTGAACCGCATTCACTGTGACAGTTACCGTCGCGGTATCTGAGTTGCCATTACCATCTTCCACTGTGTAAGTGATAGTGGCTTCGCCATTGAAGTCCGCCGCTGGGGTGAACACCAATTTGCCATCCACAATCGCTACTGTGCCTTGGTTCGCCGGCACACTTGGAGAGCTTAGGGTTAAGGTATCGCCATCTGGATCGGTATCGTTCGCCAATACATCAATGGTCACTGGCGTGTCTTCATCTGTGGTTGCGGTATCGTTAGTGCCAGTTGGTACATCCTGAACTGCATTCACTGCGACTGTCGCTGTACCATCTGAGCTCGTCGTTCCATCGCTAACAGTGTAAGTAATACTGACTTCTCCATTGAAGTCATTGGCAGGTGTGAACTCTAACTTACCATCCACGACTGCTACCGTACCTTGGTTAGCTGGTACTTGCGCATCTGTGATGGATAAAGTATCACCTTCAGCATCGGTATCGTTTACTAAGACGTCAATAACCACTACCCCACCGTCTTCATCGACTGAAGCCGTATCGTTCGTCGTAACTGGAGTCTGGTTCACCTCACCTACTGCAATTGTCACGGTCGCTTGAGTGCTATCGGTTCCATCGCTAACCGTATAGGTTACATCGACATATCCGTTGAAATCAGTTGCTGGCGTGAACACCAACTTGCCATCCACAACCGAAGCTGAACCTTGACCAGCTGGCACCACTGGGTTGCTCAAAGTCAACGTATCGCCATCCGCATCTGTGTCATTTGCCAACACATCAATAGTGACTTGAGTATTAACATTCGTCGCCGCACTGTCGTTATTGGCTACTGGTGCGTCTTGAACTGCATTAACAGTAACCGTCACAGTCGCTGTATCAGAATTGCCGTTTCCATCCTCAACTGTGTAAGTGATCGTGGCTTCACCGTTGAAGTCAGCCGCTGGTGTGAACACCAACTTGCCATCAACGATGCTAACGGTGCCTTGGTTGGCCGGAACACTTGGTGAACTTAGCGTTAGCGTATCACCATCTGCATCAGAGGCATTAGCAAGCGCATCGATCGTCACAGTGCCATCTTCATCAACGCTTGCTGTGCTGTCGTTGACTACTGGCGTGTCTTGAACTGGATTAACAGTGACCGTAACAGTCGCTGTATCAGAATTGCCGTTTCCATCCTCAACTGTGTAAGTGATGGTCGCTTCGCCATTAAAGTCCGCCGCTGGTGTGAACACCAACTTGCCATCCACAATCGCCACGGTGCCTTGGTTCGCCGGCACGATTGGAGAGCTCAGCGTTAAGGTATCGCCATCTACATCAGAGGCATTAGCAAGCGCATCGATCGTCACCGTACCATCTTCATCAACACTCGCTGTGCTGTCGTTGGCTACTGGTGCGTCTTGAACCGCATTCACAGTGACGGTTACCGTCGCGGTATCTGAACCACCGTTACCGTCTTCCACTGTGTAAGTGATGATTGCTTCACCGTTGAAGTCAGCTGCTGGCGTGAACACCAACTTGCCATCCACAATCGCTACTGTACCTTGGTTGGCAGGCACGCTTGGATTAGAAAGCGTTAAGGTATCACCATCTGCATCAGAATCGTTCGCCAATACATCAATGGTGACTGGCGTGTCTTCGTCTGTGGTTGCGGTATCGTTAGTGCCAATTGGATCATCCTGAACTGGATTAACCGTTACTGTTACAGTGGCTGTATCTGAACCACCGTTACCGTCTTCAACCGTATAAGTAATGATCGCTTCACCGTTAAAGTCAGCCGCTGGCGTGAACACCAACTTGCCATCCACAATCACCACGGTGCCTTGGTTCGCCGGCACGATTGGAGAGCTTAGCGTTAAGGTATCGCCATCTACATCAGAGGCATTAGCAAGCGCATCGATCGTCACTGTGCCATCTTCATCAACGGTTGCTGTGCTGTCGTTGACTACTGGTGCGTCTTGAACCGCATTCACAGTGACGGTTACCGTCGCGGTATCTGAGTTGCCGTTACCGTCTTCCACCGTATAAGTAATGATCGCTTCGCCAGTAAAGTCCGCCGCTGGTGTGAACACCAACTTGCCATCCACAATCGCCACGGTGCCTTGGTTCGCCGGCACGATTGGAGAGCTTAGCGTTAAGGTATCGCCATCTGGATCCGAAGCATTCGCAAGGGCATCGATCGTCACCGTGCCATCTTCATTTACCGTGTCTGTGGCGTTACTTACTACTGGCGCATCTTGAACTGGATTCACCGTCACTGTCACAGTCGCTGTATCAGAATTGCCGTTTCCATCCTCAACTGTGTAAGTGATCGTGGCTTCACCGTTGAAGTCAGCCGCTGGGGTGAACACCAACTTGCCATCCACAATCGCTACTGTACCTTGGTTGGCAGGCACGCTTGGATTAAAAAGCGTTAAGGTATCGCCATCCACATCAGAATCGTTCGCCAATACATCAATGGTGACTGGCGTGTCTTCATCTGTGGTTGCGGTATCGTTAGTGCCAATTGGATCATCCTGAACTGGATTAACCGTTACTGTTACAGTGGCTGTATCTGAACCACCGTTACCGTCTTCCACCGTATAAGTAATGATCGCTTCGCCATTAAAGTCAGCCGCTGGGGTGAACACCAACTTGCCATCCACAATCGCCACGGTGCCTTGGTTCGCCGGTACGCTTGGGTTGCTTAGGGTTAAGGTATCGCCATCCACATCAGAATCGTTCGCTAATACATCAATGGTAACTGGCGTATCTTCGTCTGTGGTTGCGGTATCGTTATTACCAGTTGGCGCATCTTGAACCGCATTCACAGTGACAGTTACCGTCGCGGTATCAGAATTGCCGTTTCCGTCTTCCACCGTGTAAGTGATAGTGGCTTCGCCATTAAAGTCGGCTGCTGGTGTGAATACCAACTTACCATCCACAATCGCTACGGTGCCTTGGTTGGCTGGAACGCTTGGAGAACTCAGCGTTAGCGTATCACCATCCACATCAGAGGCATTAGCAAGCGCATCGATCGTCACTGTGCCATCTTCATCAACGGTTGCTGTGCTGTCGTTGACTACTGGTGCGTCTTGAACCGCATTAACAGTAACAGTTACCGTCGCGGTATCTGAATTGCCGTTACCGTCTTCCACTGTGTAAGTGATCGTGGCTTCACCGTTGAAGTCAGTCGCTGGTGTGAACACCAACTTGCCATCCACAATGACTACTGTACCTTGGTTGGCTGGAACGCTTGGATTAGAAAGCGTTAAGGTATCGCCATCCACATCAGAATCGTTCGCCAACACATCAATGGTAACTGGCGTGTCTTCGTCTGTGGTTGCGGTATCGTTATTTCCAGTAGGCGCATCTTGAACCGCATTAACAGTGACAATTACTGTGGCTGTATCAGAATTGCCGTTTCCGTCTTCCACCGTGTAAGTGATCGTGGCTTCGCCATTAAAGTCGGCTGCTGGTGTGAATACCAACTTACCATCCACAATCGCTACGGTGCCTTGGTTGGCTGGAACGCTTGGAGAACTCAGCGTTAGCGTATCACCATCCACATCAGAGGCATTAGCGAGCGCATCGATCGTGACCGTACCATCTTCATCAACGGTAGCTGTGCTGTCGTTGGCTATTGGCGCGTCCTGAACCGCATTCACAGTGACGGTTACCGTCGCGGTATCTGAGTTGCCGTTACCGTCTTCCACTGTGTAAGTGATCGTGGCTTCGCCATTAAAGTCAGCCGCTGGTGTGAACACCAACTTGCCATCCACAATGGCTACTGTGCCTTGGTTGGCTGGAACACTTGGAGAGCTTATAGTCAGCGTATCGCCATCTACATCAGAATCGTTCGCCAATACATCAATGGTAACTGGCGTATCTTCGTCTGTGGTTGCGGTATCGTTATTACCAGTTGGTGCATCTTGAACCGCATTCACTGTAACGGTTACCGTCGCGGTATCTGAGTTGCCGTTACCGTCTTCCACTGTGTAAGTGATAGTGGCTTCACCGTTAAAGTCCGCGGCTGGTGTGAAGACGAGTTTGCCATCCACAATCGCTACGGTGCCTTGGTTGGAAGGTACGCTTGGTGAACTTAGCGTTAGCGTATCGCCATCCACATCAGAATCGTTTGCCAATACATCAATGGTGACTGGCGTGTCTTCATCTGTGATTGCGGTATCGTTAGTACCATTAGGTGCGTCTTGAACCGCATTCACAGTGACAGTTACCGTCGCGGTATCGGAATTGCCGTTACCGTCTTCAACCGTGTAAGTGATCGTGGCTTCACCATTAAAGTCAGCCGCTGGTGTGAACACCAACTTGCCATCCACAATGGCTACTGTGCCTTGGTTGGCTGGAACACTTGGAGAGCTTATAGTCAGCGTATCGCCATCTACATCAGAATCGTTCGCCAACACATCAATGGTAACTGGCGTGTCTTCGTCTGTGGTTGCGGTATCGTTATTTCCAGTAGGCGCATCTTGAACCGCATTAACAGTGACAATTACTGTGGCTGTATCGGAATTGCCGTTACCGTCTTCCACCGTGTAAGTGATAGTGGCTTCACCGTTAAAGTCCGCGGCTGGTGTGAACACCAACTTGCCATCCACAATGGCTACTGTACCTTGGTTGGCTGGAACGCTTGGAGAACTTAGCGTTAGCGTATCACCATCCACATCAGAATCGTTCGCCAATACATCAATGGTCACTGGCGTATCTTCGTCTGTGGTTGCCGTATCTAGGGTCGCCACTGGCGCATCATTTACTGGAGTAACAGTCACTACTGCAGAACCAGTATCTGTTCCACCATTTGAATCCGTAATTACATAGCTAATGGTCGCTTCGCCATTAAAGTCCGCCGCGGGTGTGAACACCAACTTGCCGTCAACTATGCTAACGGTTCCTTGGTTGGCAGGCACACTAGGATTACTCAATGTCAGAGTGGCTCCAGACGCCACGGTATCATTTGCTAATACATCAATCGTGACTGGCGTATCTTCCGCTGTGGTGGCTGTGTCTGAAACGGCTTCTGGAGCAGCTAATACATTCAAAGTAACCGTTGCAGTTTCTAGAGTTCCATTGGATTCAACAACATACGTAAAAGTATCTGTACCCACAAAATTCGCTAACGGCGTGTAGGTCACATTGCCTTGCGCATCAATGGATATCGTGCCATTGGTTGGGGTAGTATGATCGCTGACATATCGGCCGCTGTTCTCAAAAGTGTCATTCGCCAATACATTAAAGGAAACGCCTTGTCCTTCAACAACATTCACTGTGTCATCAACAATGTCTGCTACCGCAGCAATACCGATTGGTAATACTGCATTTACCTCAATCGCTTGTCCTAATTGTCCAAGCGATACAGTGAGATCCACAGGGCCGTTATAATCTTCACCTGGGGTATAGACTAAACTGTTTAAGGCAAGATTAAGATCAGCCACGCTACCAGACATCACCAAAACAGAGTCATTAGCGCCATTGCCCTGACTAATATCCACATTGGCAGTTTCAGTAATCAGCAAACTACCAATTGGCACATTCAATATCACTTCAAGAATGTCACCATCCACATCCCCCACACTGATTTGCTGACCCAGTAAATCAGAGAAAATGAGATCAGCATCTTCATTAAGCAGATCCAAGGTAGGCAAAGAAATCGTTGGCAAATCGGCAACTGCCGCCAAAGTGACGTTGATAATGCCTTGACTGCTGCCACCATCCGAATCCGTAACCGTGTAGGTAATCACATCAGTGCCAAAGTAGTCAGCGTCTGGAATGTAAGTAAGAGAACCATCCGGATTAATGACAACTTCACCATTTGGAGCCGTTGCGGCAGTAATGGCAATATCATCACCGTCTGGGTCAGTCGCGTTTACTAAGGCATTGATTTCTAGATTAGTATCTTCCACTCCCACGGCCGCACCAACAGACACGATAGGATCAAGGTTAACCACATTAAGATCAACAATAATGTCCGCTGAGGCTCCTAGAATATCCGTTGCGGTCACAGTGACCGAGTAATCGCCGGAGGCCACTTTAGTCGAAGCATCCGCTGCCAATTGACCAGTAATCAGGCCAGTAACGGAATCAATACTCAAACCGTCTGGTAACCCAACTGCGGCGTAAGTCAGTACGTCTAATAAATCACCATCCAAAAAGCCAAGGGAAGTATCCAATACCACCAGCTGACCGTCTGTATAATTTAGAAGGTCTAAACCAAGCGCAACAGGGGCCGAATTGGTTCCCACCGTCATTGTTACACTTACCGTTTCCGTCACACCGCCAGATTCCACTGTGTAAGTGAAGCTATCGTAGCCACGATAATTCGCCTCTGGGGTATAGGTAATTTTCTGATCTAAGCCAATGGTAGCCGTACCATGACTTGGCACACTGACAGCAGTGATGGTTGCACTGCCCTCAAAGCTATCGTTCAACAATGGGTCGAATGTGACAACCGTATTGACCTCAGTGCCAACATCATCGGCAACGCCATCCACAATACCAGAGACATTGATTACAATGCTTTCTGATACGGTGGCACGACCATCGTCTGCATTAACAGAAATACTGGTTGCCCCATAGAAATCCGCATTAGGCGAGAACTGTAAGCCTTCCAGTGCGGCATTAATATCGGCCTCACTGCCTGAAAAAACCATACGAGCGTCGCCCGTCCCATCTCCTTCAGTAAAGCTTAATCCTGCCACACCAGACAATGACAAAACGCCATTCGCGCTTTCTAGCGTTATAGTGAGAACGTCAGCATCCAAATCCGACACAGACACCACATTCGCGTTGGCCGAACTGAAGACAAGCGTCCCTTCTTCATTAACCGACTCACTTACAGGCAAGGTAAAAACAGGAATGGTATTCGGCCCTAAGGTTTCCACGATGATGGTTGCGGTTTCTTGCGTGCCATTTGATGTCACCGTGTAGGAGAATGAGTCGGAACCTATATAATCAGCATTCGGAGTATAAGTAACATTACCTAACGCATCAGTGACTATTGTGCCATTCGCTGGATTGGTATAACTGGTGACTTGCGCCGACGCATTTTCAAAGGTGTCATTGGCAAGGACATTGAAGCTCAAATTGGTATTCACATCGGTTGTTACACTGTCGTCGACAATGTCTGCCACAGCATCGATACCTAAAGGTAAAATCGCTGTGATTGGTACCGAAAGTAACTCGTCGGTTAATCCCACTGTAATATTAACAGGACCGTTATAATCGGCAGCTGGCGTATAGACCAAAGTATCCAAAGCCAAGTTAACATTGGCCAAATCGCCCACCAATCGGATGGTGCCATTGCCTTCATCCGTTAAATTGACACCAACGTTTTCGGTAATGGTTAAACTGCCCACAGGTACATTTAATGTGACATTGGCGACATCACCAGTAATGTTCCCTATGCTCACTTGGGCGACACCAAGATCAGCAAACACTAAGGGCTGGTCTTCATCGAAGACATCTATTACTGGGAGGTTGATCAAAGGTAAGTCTGTAGCATCAATTACCACAACCGTGGCAACCCCATCCACCAAAGCAGAGGCACCATTGCTGTCTTGCAACACGTAGCTAATGGTATCTGTGCCAATGAAATTAGAATTTGGCGTGTAGGTAAGTGTGTTATCACCATTAATTACTACGTTACCAAACAGTGCACTCGCAGAAGCGACCGATAACGCATCACCATCTGGATCCGTATCGTTCGCCAAAACATCGAATGTTCCTGAATAGTTTTGCCCAATATTGTATGCATCCACACCCGCGACAGGCAGCGAATTAAGAAGATTATGTTGCCACTCTTCAGCAATAATAGACTCACTTTCAATGGCACCGAGTTGATATTCTAAATGCCAATCACCGTCCACACCCGTTACATCATCAGAAGCCGCGATATCACTGTCCAAGACACTGGCAATGGCTTGTAGTGTTGCTTGCCCTTGTTCACTCTGGGCTAAGTCACACCCGTAAATAAGCACATCAGCGTTGGTGGACAATTGTTGGTTAATAGAGGCTAATGCATCAGCATATTGACCATTCGCTGAGTCTGCATTGAGTATGGAATTACCCAGTTGTAAATGACCATCTGCTGTACTATGAGAAATCAAATGAATGGTATCTACAGGTTGATCAAACTGTGACAACACCGCATTTATCTGTGAGATACCGTCTTGAACAGAGTCAATAACATAAAGATTAGCACCACTAGGAATAGCAGCAATTAGCCCATCTTGGTCTGGTAGACTACCGTCAATGAAGTAAACACTGTTGCTTGAATCACTCGATTGCAATGCCGCTTCTAACTCTTGTTCGGTATTCGCGACATTAGCCAGTGGTGTTTCTGCCAGTTGAGTCTCATGGGAAACGGACTCAATCGCATTATCCATGGTTTCAGCAACAGCACCATCAAACATAATGCGGCGCTCAATGGCAATTCGAGGATAAAATTTACGTGAAGGTTGAGAAGATTTGTCTGTCATAGAATGGACCCGATCAATCATTGATTGCTGTTAACTGAGTCTAGTCTGAGACGAATTCCAAGGCAGTTAACTTGGGTTATCTATGTATTTTTTTTGTAATGAAGCCACAACTTATGTTGCCAATAGCAACATAAGGTTATTTTACATTTTATAAGATTAATTTAAGAAAAGCCTCTGTATCTAAATCAGAAAAACTACTTTTGACGATACATTTTCTCATCCGCAAGGTGAATTAACTCATCCAAATTTTCGCCATCATTTGGGTATTGCGCACAACCGATAGCAGATGACACCGACATGACCAAACCATCACATAAGAATGAAGAAGAAATACGATGTTTGAGAAATTCCACGTATGTTGGCGGATCAATATCAGCTTTCATAATGACAAACTCATCACCACCAATTCGAAAGGCAACATCATCTGCTTCCAATGAGGATTTAATCCGTTGAGCCACCTTGACTAAAACCTTATCACCGCATTTATGACCATGTTCGTCATTGATTTGCTTAAACTTATTCAAATCAATAAAGAACAGGGAGAAACGATCGATTTTTCGCTCTTCTAGCTGCCGCCTAAATTCATCAAATTTCTTCGTTAAATAAGCTCGATTAAACAAGCCAGTTAAACTGTCATGAGTGGCCATGTAACTCAATTTTTCATAGCTAATTTTCCACTCGACCAAATTATGAATTAGGTTCTGAACCTTAGTCATCGTTTTGTCTAAGCTAATATCAAGCAAATCAGAACGCTTGGCGATCGCCAGCACGCCTTTTACAGACTCATCTGAGAAATGAATCACTGAACTTGTCATGCCCTGCTGCTGTCCCTTATAAGTCACAAACCTATCTAATTCTTGACCTAACATTTCTTTACTGTGGATACAGCGTTCAATTTCTATTAACAACTCTTCTTTAGGCTGATCTGAATGACATCGATAAACCGGTTCTTGGCCACGAATCAATGAAAAATGCACATCGATGACGCTTACCTTGTCCGTAATCTGTCGAATAAAACTTGCAACAAACTCCTCTGTAGAAAGCGTCTCATCTGACGCTTTTTGAAAGTAGTCTTTTTCAATTTTTAGCAGCGCTTCATTAAGACGCAATTGTTTTTCACGCTTTACCAAAGAAGAGTAATCTACAATTCGAATTAAAATACCTGTCATGTCTGGCAATGGCGTCACAGAAACAGACACACTCAATGCCTGCTCATCCACCATTTGCTTATTTCGATACAGCGGTAAAATGTTCTTATGTATTCGATAAGACATCACACGACTTAAAGAAGAATTAACCGCGCCATCCACACTTTCTAGTAATACAGGCGAAACATCCCCTTCAAACACCTCATCTAAGGGCTGTCCATAGTATTTATCACTCATCAGCAGGGCATGATTCTGCACCCACTCATTAAGATAAACCATTTTACCCTGAGCATTGAGAATAATGATGCCCCCCTCAATACTTCCAAATGAGGATAACAAGACATCAATAGGAATTAACTCTTTCACCTTTATGACTCCTCCAACGCGATGAGGTAGTCTTTAATCGTCTTTTTGAAAGAGCCATTCTCATTAAAATCAATAACAAAGACCAAATGACCCGATAAATCACGATCCTTCAAACTAAAGTCAATTTTCAACAACATAATCACCGTATCTGGTGTATCTTCAACGGCAAGTTGAGCGGTCAATTTGTTAGGCATCGAATGAAATGTTTGTGGTAACAGAGTTTTTATAGGCTGGTTAAGAATATTCGATATGGTAGAAAGGCAGTTGTTTAATAAAATATTGCCTAATTCACTTAAGGCTTCTTCTTCTAATTCTGCATCGATCTCGATCTCATCTTCGCTGCCCAACATCACATTGACCAGATCCAAACTTCGAGATTCAGGAAACAGCAAAGCCGCTTTTCCCGAAAAGAACCCTGAAAACTCCTGACTGACGCCCGTCAGCATTTGCGGCAACCTTTCTTCGAAGATTTTCGTTGCCTCCTGCACACTCAAAAAATCAAGAGCGGGCACACTCAGCAAAACTTCCTCATTGGCAATTTGCGAGAGTGACGCCGCAGACTTACCCACACCGATATTGACCAGCTCGACAATAACGTCGTATTCATCATCAGTCAGAAACTTGCTCATTCCTAACCACCTATAATATTGGCTAATTCTTCTGGTTTTACAGGTTTACCAATGAAAGCCAATCCCATCTCAGCGGCTCTCTCACGAATCGCATCCTGAATGTTAGCCGTTACCAAGGTCTGTTTAATATGCGGATACGTTGCGGTGACCACTTCAGCCAGCTCTAAACCATCACGCTCTGGCATATTGAAATCGATCAACATTAAATCGACATTTTCATTGGCCAAATGTTGCTCTGCAGCATCGGCACTGTTTACTTCACTGATTTGCAATGACTCATCAATCTTTCGCAAAGACTTAGTCAACGCTAGACGACTGACTTTACTATCATCAACCAGTAAGACACGTAATGACATAACTTCTCAACCTTAGGCTTAATATGAATATTCTCATAGCATACGCAAAAGCATTGAAAAACTAGATAGGTATTGTTGAGGCTTTTTGTTACAGAATGTCTCTGAAATGCAAGATAGATAGACAAAGGGCAAATCACTTAAAGCTAACAATGCGGACAACACCAAAAGTGGCAGACAACAAAACCCTTTGGGACTCAAACGAATGCGCCGCTTACCTAGGGTTATCAAAAAAGAAATTCATGGGCGATGTAGCCTGCAAACGCACCTTCCCAAAAGCACGCAACGTCGGCGGATCAGAAAACCGCACCAACTGGCGTTGGGTTGCCAGCGACGTCATGTCATGGGCATTAGCCCAAAAGATTACTCACTAAGTAATTTTCACCAGACACAAAAAAACCGCCAATGGGCGGTTTTTTTGTATCGCTCACGTTATAATTTCTAGCTTATAGTAAATAACTGACTATAGCAGCCACCTTTAAATCTATTAACCCACTGCTTACCTCATTGTTTTTCAAAATTCTAACTAATTTTTAAAATTATCAATAATAGAATTAAGAAATAAACCGGTAGCCCCTAAAAAAAACGCATCATCTTTACCAGTGTATTTATATATTTTTAGACTATTCGTATCTAGATCGTCATAAAAAACTTGCTCAACGGCAGAGCCTTCAGAACACATTCCAGGATAAAAAAGTAGGCTCCAGCCGTTAATGAATGAATAAATGTAACTATTACCTTCATCAGATCTAAGGATACAAGGTGGAATATGCATACCTCTAACATCCATATTTTTATGCTCTGAAAAGTAAATTTTTATTGGAAAAAACCTTGGTGGCCAATCAAATAATAGAGGATCGTGTAATACCAACCTAATTTTTTCCAAATACAAGTCAGATAATGAAATATTTGAATACTCCACCTGCTCACTTATAGCGGACCTCCAAAATAGACTTAATAAGAACAACTTAAATCTTCTAAAATCAAATGACTCATAGGAGACAACACCGCTAGACACAAGATCTATTTTTGCCATATTAAGTAGGTCAAGGCTATAAGCCTCATACTTACCTATAGTTTTCTCACATACTTCACATAGAAGGTGCTCAAATACACCATTATTTCTCTTTTTTGCTAGCCTCCTAGGCTTATCACTAAAAAAAGACCTGACAGTTAATTCTTGCTCACAAAAGCCATACATCCCTTTTGGAAAAATATGAGACTTGCATAATTTTTTTTCTTCTAGGCAAAGTTTGCACAGACCAGTTATTTTTGACACACCAAGAGCCCACCTACAAAATACTTTATAAAACAATAATTTTATTAAACTAGGTTATTATTTTTACTTTCAATCATTAATTTTACATTTTCAGATAATTTCTTATGCAAAAGAGCATGAACTTGCTTAGCGTCATCATCCCACTGCTCCTTTAACTCTAACATTTTAGTCAAAAGCCACTTATTACAATCAATACTTACTCTAAACTCCTCATCAGAGAAACATTCTATTAGAGTTTCAATATTTCTAAAGTGATTTCCAGAATCAACAGTTGTCGTGAATGGGTTTAAAAGCCCTACTTTCATAATAATATTTTCATTCATTCTAAAGCCTCAATCTAGTGTATAAAATCATTAATACATTACCCGGCTCATATGTCTCTAGATGCCTAAAATCAGCATCACATATCCAGCCCTCTTTGACCGCTATTTCCAGCAGCTTCCTTAGGCCTAGGTGTTTTTTCGTGTTGGCTTTTAGACGCAGCGCATGCTCGATGACGGTGTATGTTTTAAGGTGAACTTCGGGCGCCAAAGCAAAAAAGAAATAGGTATACAGCGCCATGTTTTTTGCCACGTTGAATTGGCCTTTGAGTTCATCTGGTACTGTGTCGTTCAGTACCTCTTGTGAAAGGTGGTGATGTGTTTTTTCTAAGTCTGGCAACGCGTGGGTTAGCATTGCCAGTTGTTCGTGTTTGGGATCCAGCTTCGTCAGTTCATCTAGTGATTTGAACTTTTCCATGCATCTTCCTATCTGCTTACTTTTCTGTGCCTTCTAACACTAGCCGCTTTCGGTTATTTTTTCCAGAATTCGAACCATTGGACACAAAAAAACCGCCACTGGGGCGGTTCTTTGTTGATGCAAGATTGACGGTCTTGCATCGTGTGCTCAAGGCACCATCTAACTTACCAGATGAATAATATTTTATTCATCTAAATTCGAAACCGGCGGAATAGATATGTCATCAAATGAAGTATTTGTAAGTATATTTTTTAGCGAGTTATAAACTGCTGTATCAATAAAGTTTTGGAAGAACCAAGAACCATCATCTAAACAACTTCCGATTGCCGCTTCGTCATTATCATCAAGCCCTTTTAAGCATACAAAGTTCAGCTCTAGAAGCTCATAACAACCAAACACCTCGGTTTCTTTATCACTATCCATACCTTTTAAAGTTACATCAACAAGCAATTTAAAAAAGCTATCGCCATCTTCATCGGTAAAAACCTTAACATCACTACGTAAGTCACTTTCTATATTTAAAAAACCACCGTCAGATTTTACATCTTTATTTTCAAAAGTAATTTCTTTAACTTTAAACCCCAAAAAGCGAACTCGTTTTAACATACCTTAATGTCTCCATTTAGGCTGATAATTTGAACCTATTACTGATGTTTTACCAGCCCATCTAGGAACCTCAACCTCTTTAAAAGCTCGATTAACAACCTCTTCACTCGCTCCATGGAAATGAACATGGAATTCTTTTTTACCTTTTTCAAGGTAAGCATTCAGAGCGCTCTTCACTAAATCATTAATACTTTTATCTTCTTTAAAAGAAAGAACAGCCAATTTTTTATGTATATTTTCTCCGACACGAACATTAAAAGTTCCTGACATAGTTTTCTCTGGCTGTTTATTGATTTCTTTACATGTCTCAAGATAATCATCAACAGCTAAGATAAATTCACTTTTTAACTCTTCTAGTGTAGCTGCCTCATAGTTAACCAAATCATTAATAAACTCAATTTTCCCGAACAGCACACTGTCATCAATACTGAAATCTATACTTCCAGTATATCCTTTATATTCAAAATATTTTTTTGACATAACTCAACTCCCGTTAATTACGAGTCCATTCAAGCTTCTCTTGAAGCTGCTCAACCACATATTTTTTTAGCTCATTACCTGGATGGGGCCTATGTAGTCGAATAACATCTTTCGTATCACTATGCACAAAGCGAACTCTAGATCCTTCAGCCTGGAGCTCTCGATAACCATAAGCATTCAAAAAACTGGTAATTTCGTTCCAAGTTAATTTTGACGTTGTCGGCTTACAGAAAATTTTTTCCTTAATCTTATCAAGCTTTGCCATAAGAGAGCTTTACATCCTCAACAGAGGTGCAACTATATTTTAGTTGCACCTCTAATACAATTCAATATTAGTGTTTTTTTAGTCTATCTCTACCTATCTTTGTTTTTTCTCACAATATTTACACTATTGCAAACCTGGTAAAAAAACAAAAAATCAATCCAACATCAAAGCAATATCACCCATATCCGGTGCATAGTATACCTTTTGCAAGATGCGCAAATCGGTATGGCCAGAAATCTTGGCTAGGTTTAGCACATCCACCTTTTTCGCTAGTCGCGTCAGTGCTTCCCTTCTCAGGTCATGAAAGTGTAGATCGTCTATCAGGCACTTGTTACGTATCTTTCTGAAGTTCACATCAAGTGAATCAGACTTTAAGTTAAACGCTTTGCGCTTACAGTCTTCTAGTGTTTTAAGCTGTTCTAACACTTTTACGGCTTTTTTGGATAAGGGCACTGTTCTTGGGTTGCCATTTTTGGTTTTGGGTAGGTATACGGTTCGCTTGGTTAGGTCTACGTCTTCCCATGTGATGCCGCAAATCTCACCGGCACGCATGGCGGTTTCTATGGCAAAGACAATGGCAGCGCCTATTCGTTCGCTTTTGGACTCTGGTGGGGTGTCTATGTCGTATTGTGTAGCGATCATGAGTTGTTCAAACTCACCTGGTAACAAACGCCTTGTTCTGGCTTCTGGTTCAGCTGGCCGTTTTACTTTGGACATTGGGTTGTCCTTTAGCCATCCCCATTCTTTTGAGCAGACGCTGCAAATGGCTGACAAGACATTCCATTCTCTTAGTACGGTACCTACGGCAACTTGCTGTAAGCGTCTGTCACGCCATTCTGCAAAGTGTTTTGCTTATAAGTTTTGCAGTGAGATAAAGCATAAAGGGTCTGTGTCGTCCGATCCGTTGCCCAGCCATCGGTCAATTCGTCGTATTTCAAACTTTTGTCCGCGCTTGGTCACGCTTACGGTATCACGATAACGCTCTAGGGCTTCGCTGAAAGGACGATCAGGGATTTCATCTGACAGTCTTTCTTTGTCGAGCTTTTCAGCCTCTACGGCCCAAGCAAGTGCCTCTCGCTTTGTTTTGAATCCGTCTTTCGTCTTGCGGCCTGTTGAAAGCTCAAATTGTGCTCTCCACTTATTCCCTCGTTTATAGGCACTAGCCATTATTCGTCTTCAAAAATGGTGCTGGATATGGTGCTCAAATGGTGCTGAATTTTAGAAAAGATAGCATATAAGCGGAAAAGCTTACAATTTGAAGTAACACTAAGAAAATGCTGGAGAGTAGATTTTTAAAGGGATTGAGCAAGATAAGAAAGTGCAGGCATAAAAAAAGGCACCATAAATGGTGCCCGGGACCGGAATCGAACCGGTACGCTTATTCAGCGCAAGATTTTAAGTCTTGTGTGTCTACCAATTTCACCACCCGGGCATATCTGATTTTGGAGGCCGGAGTCGGAATCGAACCGGCGTTCACGGAGTTGCAGTCCGCTGCATGACCACTCTGCCATCCGGCCTTCTATCAGATTATCTTTTGATTGGAGCGGGAAACGAGGCTCGAACTCGCGACCCCAACCTTGGCAAGGTTGTGCTCTACCACTGAGCTATTCCCGCGTCTCAAAAGACGGTGCCTATTCTATGTATTTGAGCTTTCACGTCAAGGAAAAATTCTAAATAAATGGCTAACTTAGCCACTTTTTTGCATTCTGATTAGTTTTTATCCGATTCCTTCGACATCAATTCAGGCCAAGCTGCTTTTAGATAAACATACATTGACCAAAGTGTCAGTAAGGCGGCTGCGATCAATACACCTTCACCAATATGGGCAGGTAAAGTATCCGGACGGGCCCCCAATAAAATAAAAATAGCCAGCATTTGCATGGCGGTTTTTAGCTTACCAATATAAGACACCGCCACACTAGCGCGCTTGCCCATTTCCGCCATCCATTCACGCAAAGCGGAGATCACAATCTCTCGCCCAACAATGACGGCACTGGCTAACGTCATTAAGGGATTGGAATAACTTGCGACCAATAACACCAAGGCAATGGAAACCATCAGTTTATCCGCTACTGGATCAAAGAAAGCACCGAAGGCCGACGTCTGATTTAACTTTCTCGCCAGATAACCATCTAACCAATCCGTAATCGCTGCTAAAGCAAAAATGATGGCACAGGTATGATAGCGCCCTTCCCATGGTAAATAATAAATGACCACCAATACCGGAATCATCAAGATGCGAACGGAAGTTAAAATATTCGGTATATTCATTTCAAATCCAATTAATGCTGGGGCAAACTTGCCCAGTAAAACATAACGTTTAAAAACTTAGCTTTTGCTAACTTTAATGTTGCGAGCTTAACTTTTATGCAAATAGAGGTAGATTTCTTCGGCTTTGTTTGCACTGATGCCTTTAACCTTAGCAATGTCTTCCTGACTGGCGGACAACAACTCCTGATAACCACCAAATGCCGTAAGCAATTCTTTGCGGCGGTTAGGACCAATTCCTGGAATTTCCTCTAACACCGAATGCCGCCGTTTTTTATCACGACGTCGACGGTGGCTTTTCACGGCAAAACGATGTGCCTCATCGCGAATATGCTGAATCAAGTGGAGTGCTGCTGAATCCGGTGGTAACACAACTTCATCTTCCTTGGATCCGATGTACAAGGTTTCTAAGCCTGGTTTACGAGTGTCTCCTTTCGCTACCCCTAACAAAAAGATATTGACCAAGCCCAATTCTTGCAACACCGCTTCCGCTTGGCTTAATTGGCCTTTACCGCCATCAATCAGCAAAACATCAGGTGCAGGGTTTTCACCGCTCTTCACCCGTTTATAACGACGCGTCAAAGCCTGCTTCATGGCCGCATAATCATCACCCGCTTCAACACCTTCAATATTGAAAGATCGATAACGCTTTTTGTCTGGTCCATCTGGTCCAAACACAACACAAGAAGCCACCGTCGCCTCGCCACTGGAATGGCTAATATCAAAACATTCCATATGCGCTGGCGGTTCAGTGAAGCCTAACAATTTTTGCAAGGCAGTTATACGGCTAAAATGATTTCGTTTGTCAGATAATCGCGCTTGCAGGCCTTGCTCGGCATTCAATTTTGCCAGCTCTAACCAACGCGCCCTTTGACCACGAACACTTGAAACAACGTCGATTTTTTTGCCTGTGGTTTCAAAAATGCCTTCCCTAAGGCTGTCAATATCATCCAAGTCATGACTTAGGATCAACGCCTTTGGCAGTTCTTGGGCACCACCTAAGTAAAATTGGGCAATAAAAGAAGACAGTAATTCTCCTTCACTGATTTCCAACGGCATTTTTGGATAATGGCTTTTACTGCCAACCACCTTACCATTTCTCACCATCATCACATGGACGCACAAACCACCAGGCTGAATAATAGAAGCAATCACATCGGCTTCACCCGACTGACCGTAAACATGCTGTTGTTCTTGAATGTGTTTGAGCTGGATCATTTGATCGCGAAGCTCAGCGGCTCGCTCAAACTCCATGTCTTTAGCGGCATCCGTCATCTGTAGACTAATTTCATCGGTTAGCTCTTGATTACGGCCTTGTAGAAACATTCTCGCATGACGTACATCAGCATCGTATTCTTCATCGCTGATTAAACCAACACAAGGGCCAGAGCAACGCTTAATTTGATATTGCAAACAGGGTCGAGAGCGATTGGCATAAGTACTGTCTTCACACTGACGCACCTTAAAGACCTTTTGCATGGTGTTCAGGCTTTCTTTGACGGCCGTGCCACTTGGAAAAGGACCAAACAAGGTTCCCTGCTTGGCTTTATCGCCACGACGAAATAACAAAGCTGGGTGCTGATGGTTCGACAGTAGAATATAAGGGTAGGATTTATCATCCCTAAGCAAGATGTTGTAAGGCGGTCGATGTTGCTTAATTAAGGTTTGTTCAAGCAGTAAAGCTTCGGTTTCGCTTTTAGTGACCGCAATCTCAATAGTGTGTATGCGGCTCACTAACGCCATGGTCTTTGTCGTCAAACCTGTAGGACGAAAGTAACTGGCGACCCTATTTTTAAGATTTTTTGCTTTACCAACATAAAGCAATTCCCCTTGCTCATCATACATACGATACACACCTGGACGGGTCGTAAGATGACTAACAAAGTGTTTAGAATCAAATTCGGAGTGGCTCAAACAAACCTCGTTCTAGCCCATGCCAAGTACATTGTAACGTACGGCCAAATGGATAAGCTCAACGTCGCTGTCAATATTTAACTTGGCGAAAATTCGAGTGCGATAAGTACTAACGGTCTTGGGACTAACATTAAGATGTTCCGCGATTTCATTGGATTTTTTACAATCAACAATCATCTGCGCAACTTGTAACTCGCGGTCAGATAACTCGCCTAAAGGAGAACCCTGATCATCAATCGAGAATTTAGACAAAGCCATCTTCTGAGCAATGTCTTTGGAAATATAATGCTCACCTTTCGACACCATGCTGATCGCGTCTAATAACTCGGATGCATTCGTGCCCTTGGTGACATAGCCCGACGCCCCTGCTTCAATCAACTTAACAGGGTAAAGGTTGTCATCTAAAGCCGACAGAGCGATCACCTTCGTTTTCGGCAAGATGCGTTTTATTTCTTTCGTCGCACCCAATCCACCGATGCCCGGCATGTGCACATCCATCAAGACAATATCAGGCGTTGTCGCTCTAGACTGCGCGATGGCTTCCTCACCACTGTGCGCGACACCGACCACCTCGACACCTTTAACGTCCTGTAACACGAGGCTAATGCCTTGGCTGACCATATCATGATCATCCACAATTAAAACTTTTAACATAACCACCTCTGCCATTTTTCAATACAGGTTTCGTTATCTCTATGGTACTTATGACAACCTGCTATTGTATCTTTGTCAATAAACAGAAAGTCTAATTTATGGCTTCGTCAACCTAGTTCGGCAAGCGACCATGAAAACCAAGCTCTGCCAACTTAGTCTGACTGAGCTCGCGATAACGCTGTCGGATGCCTGACCCAGGCGTTTTCTGAGTGTAATAAAGCAATGGGGCAACGGCCTCTTCTGTCATACCCAGTTGCTCAGCAATCTGCTGCGCTAACGTCGTGATATCCAGTGTGTGCTTGTCTTCAATCATCACCACTTGCGGCACATTCAGACGCTCACCAGCAATAACACGATCAATGATCTTTAAATAAGCTTGCTCAAACAACGGCCAAGTGACTCTTTCTTCTTCTGATTTGAGCTTATACCAGCCAGTATCAGCCCCAGCAAAATACACCGCTGGGTGACTCCAGCGAAAGGTCAATGGATCAACTCGACAAGCACAGGCTTCTTTATAGGCCGAACGCGGATCGATTAAACCATAGGCTTTATAAGCCGTATTAATCAGTTTTAAAAATTCGGATATAGTTGGCGGCCAAGCATAAGTTTCCTTCGTACGCTCAACAGCATAAGCCAGCAAAGGCTCTTGAAAACCTTTTAATGCGATGGCCCACTCTCGTTTTGCCAGTTTTACCTCATCAGGGTTGCTATAAGCCGAGGCAAATTTGTGCGTGTAAATGGCTTTAAAACGAGCAAACAACATATTAACCAGGACACGAGTCTGTTGCTCTGCCTCAGATGGTCCCGACTCTCTCGACGCTCCGTAACCGCTTTCTGCTTGATCACCAGTCTGTGTCGTGAATGTTGCTGAGGGCGTCGCTAACTTGCTCTCGAGAGGTTTTATTAAATTTTGAACTGACTGAGGTTCCTTCATATGAAGCCCGATCCGATTGTTTGTATTGCCACTGACGTTTTACGTATTTGAAAAACTCGCTGTTCCAAGTTCTGACGTTTTTACGTTGTTCTTTAATGCGTAACAAAAATTCTGTTTGTAATCCCATCGCAAACTCACGAGCGATGCCTGCCTGCAAAATTTGCTCAAATGTCGCTTCTTCGGGTTGCCATTGATCTGGCTGACGCGCTCGCTCTTTTTGCTCTAAATATAAGTCGAAATCAGTGACACCACGGCGATCCTTCGCCACCGGCGGCGACGCTTCATAATGTCGAGTTGGCGCTTGTGTCATGTAGGTTTTTGGCTGCGGCGTGAATTCTTCCGTTTTCTGGCGCGACGCTTTGTGCAAACGATCCATTTTGTCCATTAATTGATCGTCTTGCTGCGTCGCTTTAGGCGCCGTAACCGGTGCCGCTTGGTCTGACTTTTTTGCCACCAATTGCACTTCTATCAAATCATTTTGACGTTGAAAACTCAAAAACTGACTGAGCTGAAGGTTGGCCAATAAACGCAAAATCATCGGCACAGTCCAAAAAGGCAATTGACGACTGAGTAAACGCATATCCAATCTCAGTGTTTGAGCGTTTTGCGCATAAAATTGCTGCTGCAAATACGTCAGTAAAACAGTTTCTTCTAAGCCGATTTGAGCCGCCATAGAAAATGAGATGGGTAAGGAATAATCGTGTTCCAACATAAGTCTCGCTTCGCCTAAGTAGGTTGCTTAGTCTATCAAAAGCCAGTTCCATAAGCACGACCAGCCTGCATCAATCTAACGACTAAAAACCAACAATTTTTACCAATAAGTCTCGGACTTGTCGCTTTTCCATTATAAAACAAATATTCTTACTTGAACTTTGGAACTTTCCACCTCATATTAAGTCCATAGTTAAACATAAACTTTATAGGAGTTACTCTAATGCGTTACTCAGAAGCCCTTTCGACACACACGTCCCAAGCGGCCAACAAAACGCTCCGCAACACATACGGTTTGTTGTCGCTAACCCTTTTGTTCAGCGCCTTCACTGCAGGTTTGAGCATGGCCTTGAACTTACCTCACCCAGGTTTGATTCTAACCTTGGTTGGTTTTTACGGCTTATTGTTCCTAACTCACAAATGCCAAAACAGTGCCGCTGGCATTCTTTGCGTCTTTGCGCTAACTGGCTTTATGGGCCTCACTCTAGGTCCTATTTTAAGCGCTTATTTAAGCCTTTCAAATGGTGCTAGCTTAATCATGAGTGCATTGGGCATCACTGGTCTGTCTTTCATGGGATTATCCGCTTACGCGCTTATCTCTAAAAAAGATTTCAGCTTTTTGAATGGCTTCATCACAGTGGGTTTCTTTGTACTTTTGTTTGCTGTCATTGCCGGCTTCTTTGTACAAATGCCAGCACTGCAAATCTTCATTTCAGCAGGTTTCGCTCTGTTCTCTGCCGCCATTATTTTGCTGCAAACTAGTGAGATTGTTCGTGGTGGTGAAACTAACTACATTATGGCGACAGTGAATCTCTACGTTGCTCTGTACAATATGTTCATCAGTATCTTGTCTTTGTTAGGCATGTCTAGCAGCGACGATTAATATTGAGTCAAAAATAAAAAAGGCCGCTGACTGCGGCCTTTTTTATCGGTAAAATTTGCTTCTGATCGACGATTTAAGGTTCAAATCATGCAACACACCCTTCTCGTGACCGGCTCCCCTTACCAAAGCAAGGCTTGTCATTCTGCCTTATGCTTTGCAAGAGCCGCTTTAAAAGCGCAACCTGACAGCATCAAAGGGGTGTTTTTTTATGAAGATGCCGTCCTTATTGGCAACGACCTAGCTCAGCCGCCTCGTGATGAGATAAACCTCAAACAAGCATGGCAAACTCTCGCCTCTGAATTTAACCTACCTTTGTATTTATGCATTGCGGCGGCCGTTCGGCGTGGCGTGATCAACGAATCAGAAAGTAAACGTTATGAATTAAACCATCACTCACTGTCCCATGGTTTCCAGCTTGAAGGCCTAGGCACTTTAGTCGAGCTGATGAACTCGACACAAAAAATCATTCAATTCAGGTAAGACGATGAAGAACACCTTAATTCATTTAACATCGAGCCCTTACAGTAGCCTTGCCTGTAAAGAAGGGTTAGATCTGGCCTTGGTATTGGCGACATTCGAGCAAAAAGTCGACCTTTGTCTTTCAGATGCAGCACTTTCTATTCTTACAATAAGTCAGCAACCCACACCAGAACAGGGTAAAAACCTGCATAAATTACTCGACGGTTTGGAGTTTTATGACATTGAAAATGTTTTTATTGAGTCGTCTAGCTTAATCCCAGACTCAGCAACTCAATGGTCTGGCATCACCTCACTGGATTCAGCCGCATGGTCTGAGTTGTTCTCAAGCTATCAACAGGTATTTCGCTTTTAATTATGACACTCCATCAAATTAACCAATTAAGCTACGCAAACCACATCGAACCCCTTTGGCAACAAAGCTTGAAGCAAGGTGATGCTGTCCTTCTTATTGAAGAAGCGATACTAAGACTGACGCAACCTCACTTAACGTCGATGACGCCACTAGAAGAGAAGCATATCTGTCTTTATTATTTACAAAGAGACGCTGAAGGGTATGGTGTTCAACCGAGTTTAGGCAAAGCACTCAGCGACACAGAATGGGTTGAATTAGCCTTCTCTGCATCCAGTCACATTAGTTGGTAATGGTTATGTTAGATTCGAGCTTATTAGATGAAGAAGGCTATTTATTAAACCTAGACGATTGGTCCCCTGAGCTAGCGCAACAACTGGCCACTCAGGAAGGCATCGCACTCACGGATCAGCATTGGGAAATCATCTATCTGCTACGTGATTTCTATCACGAATTTGAAGTGTCCCCAGCTATGCGCCCATTAACGAAAGCCGTGTCAAAAAAGCTAGGGGCGGAAAAAGGCCGGAGCATCTATTTAATGACCCTTTTTCCAGGCAGCCCACCAAAATTAGCCGCTAAGATTGCCGGCTTACCAAAACCAGCAAACTGCCTATAGTTAGCCATCGCGGCATTACGCATAAGACATAAAAAAACGGAGCCCTTCAGCACAGAAGACACTCCGTTTTTATGTCTAGAGACTAGTATTTACCGTACCAAGCCAACCTATCTTGTAACGTCACCACTTCACCAATAATTAATAAGGCTGGCGACTTTACTTCGTTGTCCGTTGCCACTTGATATACCTCACTAATGGTTGAAGTAAACACTCGCTGAGCGTTCGATGTGCCTTTCTCAACGACAGCCACTGGCATCGTCGCCGACATACCGAATTTCAGCAAAGACTGGCTAATATCCTGAAGGCCGGTTAACCCCATATAGATCACCAATGTTTGAGCAGGATGCACCAACTCTTCCCAAGGTAAATCTGTCGTTCCGTCTTTCAGATGACCAGTCAGAAAGCGCACCGATTGAGCATAATCACGATGCGTTAAAGGAATTCCTGCATACGCGGCACAGCCTGCAGCGGCCGTTACCCCTGGTACCACTTCAAATGGCACACTTTCTTCAATCAATTCTTCCAGCTCTTCACCACCACGACCAAAAATAAAAGGATCTCCGCCTTTTAATCGCACCACCTGATGGCCCTGCTTGGCTTTTTCCGCGAGCAAAGAATTAATGTCTTCCTGTGGCAAGCTGTGCAAAGACTTCGCTTTACCTACATACATTTTCTCAGCGGTTTCCGGTATCAGTTCAATGATCTCCTGCCCTACCAGTCGATCATATAACACCACATCCGCTTGCTTTAATAGTCGATATGCTTTGAGCGTCAGTAACTCAGGATCCCCTGGTCCCGCTCCAATCAAATAGACTTTACCTATCATAATGTTGTCTCACACAAAAAAAGCCTCGACGAGAGGCTTTTTTATTAAAAGCGCAGATTACGCCTTACTTAATAACGTTTTGCCGCCCATATATGGCACCAATACATCAGGAACTCGTACACTGCCATCGGCATTTTGGTAGTTCTCAAGCACAGCAACCAAAGTACGACCGACAGCCAAACCTGAACCATTCAAGGTATGTGCCAACTCAGGACGACCTGTTTCAGGGTTACGCCAGCGAGCCTGCATACGACGAGCTTGGAAGTCCCACATATTGGAACAAGAAGAAATCTCTCGATACTTAGCCTGACCAGGTAACCAGACTTCAATGTCGTAAGTCTTATGGGCAGAGAAACCAAGGTCACCACCACACAAAATAACCGTACGATAAGGCAATTCAAGCTTTTGCAGAATGGCTTCAGCGTGACCAACCAACTCTTCCAGTACCGCTTCTGAGCGATCTGGACGACAAATATGCACCAACTCCACCTTTTCAAATTGATGCTGACGAATCATGCCTCGCGTATCACGACCATAACTGCCCGCTTCACTTCGGAAACAAGGTGTGTGAGCAACAAATTTCTTATGCAAATCTGCGTCGTTAAAAATTTCATCACGAGCCAAATTGGTTACTGGAACCTCGGCCGTTGGAATCAGATAGAAATCGCTGTTCCCACTGTCTTTATCAACCGGCACTTTAAACAAGTCTTGCTCGAATTTAGGCAGTTGACCCGTTCCCTTTAAGGAATGAGCATTGACCAAATACGGCACATACACTTCGCTGTAACCATGGTCATCGGCATGAGTATTGATCATAAACTGGGTCAAGGCACGATGCAGGCGCGCCAAATCAGAGCGCATTACCGCAAAACGAGAACCGGTAATTTTAACCGCTGCTTCAAAATCCAGCATTTGCAACGCTTCACCAAGATCAACATGATCTTTTGCGTCAAATTCAAAGCTTTTTGGTTCGCCCCAACGACGAATTTCTACATTATCGTCTTCCGATACACCGGCAGGAACAGATTCATGGGGAATGTTTGGAATGCCTTCCAGCAATGCATCCATGTCCGTTTGCACTTGAGTCAATTGCTCTTTTGCAGCGTTTAAATCATCGCCTAATGTGGCTGTTTGAGCCTTTAAGTCAGCGGCTTTTTCTTTATCGCCAGACTTCATCGCCTGACCAATCTCTTTGGATACCGAGTTGCGAGACTGTTGCAGCTGCTCTGTTTCAATCTGGATGGCTTTACGACGCTCTTCTAGCGACGAAAACTTAGCCACATCCAGTTCGTAGCCTTTCTTTTTAAGTTGAGCCGCAATGGCCTCAGGGTCAGCGCGCAATGCTTTAATATCTAACATTTCAGCAACAATATCCTCTAATATCCAATAAAAACCAATCTGTCTAAACCAACAGATTAAAAGAAGCGAGTTAACGCCATACCAATGGCGAGCCCAAGCACACCTAAAATGCAGCTCAATAATAAATAGCTTAATGCCGTTAGCCAAGCCTGCATGTGAATTAATGAGACAATTTCCAATGAAAAGGTGGAGAAGGTGGTAAATGCCCCTAGAAAACCGACAATAATCAAAGGTCGATACGGTTCAAGGGATGGCATTTTCTCACTGATGACCACAAAAGCAACGCCCATCAGCACACACCCTAAGATATTGACCATCATAGTGGCGAATGGAAAATGATGGTGCCAATAAGTATTGATCCATTTGGTCATACCGTAACGACTAACAGCCCCAAGTGCTCCACCAAACGCAATCATCAGATACATCATGACTCATCTCCCCAATCAACCATTGGATAACGCTGCTGTCTACTTTGACGATCTAATTCCGACAACCAATCCATTTTCTCGGTAATTTTTTTCTCTAAGCCTCTGTCCGAAGGCTGGTAGTAGCGCATTTCAGCAACTTCTTGCGGCAGGTAATTCTCTCCCGCCGCATACGCATTGGGCTCATTGTGCGCATAACGATATTCATCCCCATGTCCCATGCTTTTCGCTAGCGAAGTTGGCGCATTACGCAGATGAATCGGCACCTCATAACTCGGCTGGGACGCCACATCCGACATTGCCTGATTAAAGGCTTGATACACAGCATTACTTTTGGGTGCACAAGCCATATACACCGCGGCTTGCGCAATGGCACGATTGCCCTCTCCTGGGCCAACTCTCTCAAAGATATCCCAGGCATTTAACCCTACTTGCAGCGCCCTTGGGTCAGCGTTACCTATGTCTTCAGAAGCAATCGCCAACAAGCGACGAGCAATGTACAGCGGATCACAACCGCCATCTAACATGCGCGCCATCCAGTACAAAGCACCATCAGGCGACGAACCACGTACCGATTTATGGAAAGCCGAAATTTGGTCGTAAAACACGTCACCATTGCGATCGAAACGACGAACACTACCACCTAACACATCTTCTAGTTGCGCTTGGGAAACTTGCGTCCCAGGCTCGACTAAGTCCGATAAAATCTCTAAGAAATTTAACCCTCGACGAATATCACCATCCGCCGCTTGAGCCAAAATGTCGACGTAGTGGTCATCCAATGCAAACTTCATATTGGCTAAGCCTTTTTCTTCATCGTGCAAGGCTCGCACCAATACTTGTTTCACATCCTCTACACTCGGTGTTTGCAAACGATACACGCGAGCCCTCGATAAAAGGGCCGAATTTAACTCAAAGGCGGGATTTTCCGTGGTGGCACCGATAAACAGAAAAGTGCCATCCTCAATAAACGGCAAAAAAGCATCCTGTTGTGACTTATTAAAACGATGAACCTCATCCACAAACAGTACGGTCTGTGTACCGTTCATTTGACGTAATTGTTTGGCCTGATCGACGGCGGCACGAATCTCTTTGACCCCAGACATCACCGCCGAGATTTCGATAAAGTGACCGTCCAATGCCTGACACAACAATTGTGCGAACGTGGTTTTCCCAACGCCAGGTGGTCCCCACAGAATAAAAGAATGACAATGACCTGTTTCGACCATTCGTCGTAGCGGCTTACCGGGCCCAACCAGATGCGATTGCCCAATATAATCCTCTAAACGAGTGGGTCTGAGCCTAGCCGCTAGCGGTTGATAAGCATCGTTACTCAGATCCGAAAACAGGTCTTTCATTATTGCCCTTCTACAATTAAATCAACGTCATCCGGTAAGTCTAATTTGAAATTCTCTTTTGCCACCCCATCATGGGCTTCAACATTATTAAACTCGATCACCGTGGTCTGCCCCAAAGCATCTAAGATACTCATGGCATCAATCACCTGATCTCGGAATGACAAAGTCAGTGTCTGAAATAGATCTTGATCCTCTTTAGGAGACAAACGAAATTTTTCTTCGCCCAACGCGGTAATATTATAAAGTGGTAATACGGTTTCTGCTGGCTGCCCTAATAAAGCCGCAGGCGAAGAACCAACCTCTCCTGATAAAGGGCGCTGTGTCGCTTGCTCTAAGTCGACATCCCAAATGGTGATCGTACGACCATCCGACACAATACGCTGGGCAAAAGGCTTAATACTATCCCAAACAAACTGATTTGGCTTAGCAAGAAGAAACACCCCTTCACTGACCTGCAACTGTTTGCCTTGCTCATCGTACGTAACTTGTCGAAATTCCCCTTCGACATTGCGATTTTGCTCCAATAACGTGGCCACTCGCTGAGCGGAAGTCTCTTCAGCCTGTACCACACCATGGAATAACAGCCCTATGAACAAGGAAACCAGTGCCAGCATTCGTGTTTTCAAAACAATTCTCCTATGGAAATGATCGTCGCGACTATTCTGGAATTAAGATATCGCGCTGCCCATTGGTGCCCATTGGCCCAACCAAGCCAGCCGCTTCCATCGCTTCTACTAAATTTGCGGCCCTGTTGTAACCTATTTTCAAGCGGCGCTGAATAGAAGAAATTGAGGCTTTACGTGTTTCAATAACAATCTTTACGGCTTCATCATACAACGCATCTTTATCTTCATCGCCATCGCCCGACATCAGATCTTCAGGGTTCACCACCACGTCATTGATGTAATCCGGCTCACCTCTTTGTTTCCACTCTTCCACCACGGCATGCACTTCTTCATCCGAAACGAAAGCACCATGGACGCGAATCGGCGTTGGTAGCCCAGCCGGCAGATACAACATATCGCCCATACCTAACAACTGATCCGCTCCGCCCTGATCAAGTATGGTTCGGGAGTCAATTTTTGAGGAGACTTGGAATGCCATACGCGTCGGAATGTTCGCTTTAATCAATCCCGTGATGACATCCACTGAAGGACGTTGGGTAGCGAGGATTAAGTGAATGCCCGCCGCACGAGCTTTTTGCGCAATACGGGCAATCAGCTCTTCCACTTTTTTACCGACAATCATCATCATGTCAGCAAATTCATCGACGACAATAACAATGTAAGGCAATGGCTCAAGGTGCGGCACGGTGCGTGCCACGCCATCTTCAGAGAACATCGCCATTTCCGGTTGCCATAACGGATCTTCAATTGGACTGCCCGCTTTAATGGCTTCACGCACTTTCTTGTTGTAGCCAGCAATATTTCGCACCCCAAGCTTTGACATCAGCTTGTAGCGACGCTCCATTTCATCGACCGACCAACGTAAGCCATTAGCGGCATCTTTCATGTCGGTAATCACAGGCGTTAACAAATGCGGTATGCCTTCGTAAATAGACAACTCCAACATTTTTGGGTCAACCATGATCATACGTACGTCGTCTGGTGTGGATTTAAGCAACATACTCAAAATCATGGCATTTACACCAACGGATTTACCGGATCCGGTCGTACCCGCAACTAACACATGCGGCATTTTTGCCAAATCCACCACCACAGGCTCGCCTGAAATATCATGTCCCAAGGACAGCGTCAGACCAGATGTGGCATTATCGTACATATCGCAATTAATGACTTCTGAGAAATAAACGGTATCTCTTACTTGGTTGGGAATTTCTATCCCTATGGTGGACTTACCCGCTATGACTTCAACCACCCTGACACTCATCACACTTAAAGAACGCGCCAAGTCTTTGGCCAGGTTAGTAATACGAGACACTTTCACACCTGGAGCCGGTTGAATTTCAAAACGCGTAATCACAGGCCCAGGATTCACTTCGACTACTTCAGCTTTGACACCAAAATCTTGCAACCTTTGCTCCAACAATGAAGACAGTGACAACAATTCCTCTTCACTGTATCCCCCTTGTTTAGGTTTAGGTTGCGTCAGAACAGAACGATCTGGCAAGGAGTACCCTTTTTCTTGCGGCTTCACAGACTCCTCAGAGGATGACGGCCCATCCAGATTATCAAGTTGCTTAGCTTCCGATAATGTTCTCACTGCAGGCTTATGGGCAGGCGGAACAGTCGTCTCTTCGTGATCACCAAACAACAACTCATCAGCCTTTTGCTTACTAAGAACCTCTGTTGATGCTTTTTCTTTAACAACCGATCCCGTTACTTGAGTCTGAGTAGACTCAGATAACACTTGTTTTTCAGACTGAGAAGGCGTTGATGACCATTCTTCTTCAATATAAAGCGTGTCACCAAAATTAATCTCCGCATCGTCTACAGCAAGAGAGTCTAGCCCATCAAAATCTGGCTCTTTTTGATCTTTATTGATGGCACTTTCTGGAGAAGCATCAACTGACGATCCGTTTGATTTCGAAAAAAGCGAAGCCAAAGAAAACTTGCCTTTAGACTGTCGTGCTTCATTTGAGCCTTCTTCAGACAAATGATCTTGAAACGACTCAACTAGAGCCTCATTGTGCTGAGATGCTGTTTTCTCTTCTACCATCTTTGATGTGAGTTTCTGACGATTTTTTTGTTTGCGAAAAATAGCGGGCTCTTCTTCGTCAGAATCCTCAGGCATGGAATCTTCATGCATTGCCGCTTTGTTGATTCTATTTTCCTTACTTGCCTGCCACTTTTCTTTTCGCTTAGCGACAAAACGATAAACACCTTCCCCTAACTTATCCATCAAGCTAAGCCAGTGCACTTGGGATAACAGAGTAAAGGCTAATATGACAAATGCGAGACTGACCAGAGTGGCGCCATCATAACCAATGACACCATAAAGCAATATACCCAAGCTTTGACCCAAAATACCACCAGCACCATACTGCAGACCCTGCTCTCCAACCGTATGCAGGAAACAGAGCGTAGAACCGAAACACAAATAGAGAATACTGCCCAGCAAACTTAACAAGGCGTTATTAAGCGGTAAGAGTTGGTGAGGGTTACGCCAGACGATAATGGCCACCCAAAAGAACAAAGGTGGTAGAGAATAAAATAACGTCCCGAAGAAAGCCGACATCAAATCGGCTAAGGTTGCCCCGATGGGGCCCATGGAATTCTGTATGACACCGCCAGAACCAGAGTAAAACCACCCTGCATCTTGCGGGTTATAGGAATAGGTTGCTAAAGCGAAAAAAAACAACACCAATAAAGCTGCAATAAATGCTGCTTGCTTTGCAAACATATCCCAAATTGGTGATCGTGCCGACTCACTCATCTCTTCTGACAAAACTGCCTTCCTATCTTATGCTAACCAAAACAAACACATGCTTAATCCACTGCATGCCAAAACACGTTAAGCTTACCATAAAAAAAGCCAGCCCCAAGGGCTGGCTTTCGCTTTTACCATTCAAAGATGTTCTATTTTTCAATAGGACATTATCAAATAAAAAGTCTTAGAAAGAAACTTTAGCACCAACTACAGAGTAGTCAGCATTATCAACTTCTTTAGATATGAATGAAGCGTAGTAAGAAACATCACCAACAGTGTAGTAAGCAGTTGCTTCAAGAATACCTTGATCAACTTCGTCAACACCTGCATCAGATTCTCCACCTTCAACGTAATACTGAGCAGCAAGAGTCAATTGCTCAGAAACAGGTAGATCAAGACCTAAACCAGTGTTCATGATATCAGCATCAGCTACAGAGCCAACACGAACGAAAGAAGACAAAGTAGCCATACCTAGAGGAGCTTGAAGACCAACAGTTACCAACTGGTCAGCTAGATCATCATCAGACATTTTGTAGCCTGCAGATACACCCAAAGTTAAACCGTTCATTTCAGTAGTGTATGCAACAGCTAGTGAACCAACATTCTCGCCTTCAGTCACTTCAAGAGCTACAGTTAGGTTATCGTTAACCATGTAACGGATACCTAAATCATCACCGAAATCGCCTTTCGCATCATCAAGGTCTTCTTCAACACCAGCACTGTAAGCTACAGAATCAAGAATTGTACCATCGAAGTCACCGAATTGAACTGCGCCTTGTTTAACATAAATTTCATCTAAGCTGAAAGTAGTGTCATTTTTGTCGTTACGCTCAATACTACCGTCACCAGCACTTTTTGCTGAAGAACCTTCCATGTCTAAATCAAAGTAAACAACACCAGTATCACCAATGATGTTCACTTCACCACGTGAAGAAGCAGCATCACTACCACCTTCTTGAGATTTGTATTCAAGACCAGCAGTACCCTTGAAAACAGGCTCAGCAGCGATAGTTGAAGTAGAAACAGCAGCCGCAACAGCAGATACTGCAAACACAGAAGCAAGTTTAATCGCTTTCATTCAAGATTCCCCTTTATATTATATTATGTGGTCTTGTAGACCCTTTGATAGATTTTCGTCTAACCAAGAAACGTTGTTAAATCAACGACTCGTGTATCTTAAAACCGATCAGTTTCACTTTTGTGACAATTGCCAAAAAAGCAAATTATCTAGTAGTTCCAAAACTGCATCCAACAATTTTTCGAATTACCGTTTAGGACTGCATCGATTAAAACCAAGTTTTCCTTTACTGGTCAAGCACTCCTTGCACTTTTTTTCTATTTTTTTTCAATTTATACCCTTTTTCGAACAAAAAACAGCCAATCACATTCAAAAAGACCATTTTTCTTTGTTCATTCGTGCACAATTAAACAAAATAAATCACAAAGTGTGTCAGGAAGTCGCAACCAGAATATCTTTTCTTCCTCATTGTGCATATCGGGCAATAAAAATAAAGCTTTAGACTTTTTTTGATTTTTTTATCAGAGCTGGCTTTTCCCCCTGAAAAAAATATAATACTTTTCGATCATGACGTTAAGCAGATTTGGACGTTATATTGATTTGAATTTAAGAGAGATTTGAAAAACAAAGAGCCAATTCAATGACCGATGCCCATGCGAATGAAGAGTGTGAATTAATGATTCTATCCGAATCACCTTTTGACACCCCTCAACCTCACAAGGCACTCCAAGACCCAGAAGGCCTATCCGCTATGGGCGGGGATTTGTCGACACCCCGACTCATCCATTTGTACCAACACGGTTTTTTTCCTTGGTATAGCGAGCCAGATCCCATTCTTTGGTGGCATCCGGAACATCGCTGCGTATTGTTGCCAAATCATTTTCACCTATCAAAATCCCTGAAAAAAGCGTTAAAAAAATCGGATATGCAATTTTCGATCAACCAAGCTTTTCACCAAGTGATTAGCCATTGCTCTGATTTACGAGCTCGAAATGAAGGCACCTGGATTTCAGACGATATTAAGCAAGCCTATTCTCGCCTTCATACATTAGGCTTCGCTCATTCAATCGAAGTATGGCAAGAAGAACAGCTAGTGGGCGGCTTTTATGGAGTCGCAATGGGGCAAGTTTTTTTTGGCGAATCTATGTTTTCATTACAGCCAAACGCTTCTAAAATGGCACTTAAGGTCTTCTGCGATAAAGCCAATGAGTTTAATATCGCCTTAATCGATTGTCAGGTTGAGTCTGAACATTTAGTCTCATTAGGGGCCAATCTGTGCCCAAGAGACCAATTCATTTCGCAACTACAAAACCTCATCCCCACCCCAATAACGAACCCAAAGTTGATAAATTTTTCAAAAAATACACTTAAACACCCGATTTATGTTTAAAAATAGCCTTAAATAAAACAGGGAATTTGCCTTGTGGCACGTTTTTAGGCAAAATATGCCTCGACAAAATTTCAGGTGCTGCTAAACATCGCTCTTAGCATTTTTGAGACCGTATTATGCGTTTAGCGCTCATTAAGCTAAGAAGTCTCTCTTCTAGGCTTACAGCTCTCGAACAAATTCAGGTCGGCGCCTACCAACCAAAATAAGTTAACACCATAGGACACATATTGTGGCAAAAGAAGAAGGCTTAGAAATGGAAGGCACTATCATTGATACGTTGCCGAATACCATGTTTCGCGTCGAGTTAGAAAATGGACACGTTGTTGTTGCACACATCTCAGGAAAAATGCGCAAAAACTACATCCGAATTCTAACAGGCGATAAAGTAAAAGTAGAACTAACACCATACGATCTATCTAAAGGTCGCATTGTCTACCGAGCTCGTTAATTCGATCATTCACTGAATCTTCAGCGAATTGATATAAAAAAACCACATTCCGTAGGACTGTGGTTTTTTTTGATCTAACAAAAGACATTAAAGCAATTAATGGACAACCGCTTCCTTGATGACGTCAAATTTCAACTCATCTTTCTTTTCATCCAAGGTCACTTTCACCGTACCACCTTCACTCAGATCACCAAACAATATCTGATCAGCCAACGGTTTCTTCAGATGTTCCTGAATCACCCTAGCCATTGGCCGAGCCCCCATTTGTCTATCATAGCCTTTGTGAGCCAACCAGCCTCGTGCTGTATCGGATACATCCAGCAAGACACCTTTTGGATCTAATTGCGCCTGAAGCTCCACAAGGAACTTATCCACCACATTGAAGATAATACGCTCATCCAACTGTTGAAATTGAATAACAGCATCAAGACGGTTTCTAAACTCTGGCGTAAAGGTTCGGTTGATCACTTCCATTCCATCGGTCGAGTTATCTTGATTAGAGAAACCAATGGAGCGGCGAGCCAACTCTTCCGCACCGGCATTCGACGTCATGATCAAAATCACATTGCGGAAGTCCGCCTTTCGACCATTGTTATCCGTCAAGGTACCGTGATCCATTACCTGTAAAAGCAAATTAAAAACTTCTGGGTGAGCTTTCTCAATCTCGTCTAATAAAACAACACTGTGCGGATTCTTAGTCACAGCCTCTGTTAGTAAGCCACCTTGATCAAACCCTACGTAGCCTGGTGGCGCACCAATCAAACGCGACACTGCATGACGCTCCATGTATTCAGACATATCGAAACGAATCAATTCTAGTCCCAATTGCTTGGCCAGCTGCTTGGTGACTTCGGTTTTACCCACACCAGTAGGACCAGCCATCAAGAAGGAACCGATTGGCTTTTGCTCTGCTTTTAGACCAGCACGAGACAGCTTGATGGCAGACGACAAGGAATCAATGGCATTGTCCTGCCCAAACACCACCATTTTCAGATTACGCTCTAGATTAGACAGAACTTGCCTATCATCTGAATTCACCGCTTTCACCGGTACTCGCGCTATTTTTGAGACAATGTCTTCTATGTCTGCGACAGTAATCGAAGCTTTACGCTTGTCTTCTGGTTGTAAGCGTTGATAAGCACCAGCTTCGTCTACCACATCAATGGCCTTGTCAGGCATATGACGATCGGTCACATAACGCTGAGCAAGTTCCGCGGCCGCTAATAATGCAGGTTCTTCGTATTTGATTTGATGATGCTCTTCAAATGCTCCAATAATGCCTTTGAGAATTTGATACGTATCGTCCACGCTTGGCTCGTTCACATCAATTTTTTGGAAACGACGTGCTAGAGCATGATCTTTTTCGAACACACCACGAAACTCTTGGAAGGTCGTTGAACCAATACAGCGCAGCCCACCGGAACTCAATACAGGTTTCAGCAAATTCGATGCATCCATGACGCCGCCGGACGCTGCACCAGCTCCAATAATAGTGTGTATCTCATCGATAAATAAAATCGCGTTAGGCAGCTTTTTCAATTCGCTCAACAATTGCTTCAAGCGCTTCTCAAAATCACCGCGGTATTTTGTTCCGGCCAACAATGCGCCCAAATCCAGAGAGTAAACCACCCCATTTGAAATCACATCAGGCACTTGACCATCGACAATTCGCTTAGCCAAACCTTCGGCAATGGCTGTTTTACCGACCCCTGACTCACCAACGAGCAAAGGATTATTTTTCCGACGACGGGATAGGGTCTGAATAACCCGCTCAACTTCGTATTCACGACCAATCAATTTATCAATTTTACCGTTTTTGGCTTCTTCATTCAGATTCAAAGCAAATTTTTGCAAGGGTGCGGTACTGGTGTCTTCCGCGTCGTCCTCTTGATCCACTTCTTCAGAGGCATCACCTAATTTAGAAATGCCGTGAGCCACATAATTAACCACATCAATTCGGGCAACCCCATGGCGTTTCAACAGGTATACAGTTTGGCTTTCTTGCTCACTGAAAATCGCTACGAGTACGTTGGCACCTGTTACTTCACGCTTTCCTGAGGATTGAACATGGAAAACGGCTCTCTGGAGGACACGCTGGAAACCAAGCGTTGGCTGAACCTCTCGCTCTTCATCATCTTCAGGGATCAAGGGAGTGGTGCTGTCGACAAACTCTTCGAGTTCTTTACTCAAAGTCTCTAAATTCACGCCACAAGCCTTTAACACACTAGAGGCAGCACCATTTTCAATCAGTGCTAACAACAAGTGCTCTACCGTCATAAACTCATGACGCTTGTCTCGGGCCGCTTTAAAAGCCGTATTCAGGGTTTGCTCTAGTTCTTTATCTAACATTGCTATTCCCTCTCTCTGAATCAGTCAACCTTTTGTAGGTCGCACATTAAGGGGTGCTCGTTTTGCTCTACGAACTGTTGAACCATTGCCACTTTCGTTTCCGCAATATCAAAAGGATAAATGCCACAAACACCTTTCCCCTTGGTATGCACTTCTAACATTACCTGATTAGCTTTCTCTCCATCCATTGAAAAAAAACGCTGTAATACAAATACGACAAAATCCATTGGCGTATAGTCATCATTAAATAACACCACCTGATACATAGACGGCGGTTTTAATTCTGTTTCTTCTGGCGCAATCGCTATACCAGAGTGACCATGCTGCTCATCTTCTGATGTTAGTCTAATTTGCTGATTTACAATCATTCTATGCCTCTGAGGCTACAATTTTTCACGTAATTTGCCAAATTTGACTCATTACCACTTATTTACGCTACACATTCGCACTTGGATTTTACAAATCCCAAAACGGCTTCTACGCTCATTATTAGGGTAACCAAAAGTGCAATCAATGCTTATTAAGGTTGATTTTAACACTGTTTAACAAAAAACAGTTTGCACTTATTTAGCATTCTACCCTAAACAGATAACGCTGAAGCGGCCAAAAGCTCGAGCCCTAAGGCACGCCGACGCAAACTTAAACATTGATTTAATATCTTGAGTGGATAAGGAGTGACTCATGCATCATGGATCCGTAAAGTGGTTTAACAATGCGAAAGGCTATGGCTTTATTGTGTCTGAGGATTTTAATGAAGACTTATTTATTCATTATTCCGCCATTAATGTTGAAGGTTATAAAACCTTAAAAGCAGGCCAAGCCGTTACCTTTGATGTTGAGCCAGGAGAGCGAGGCTTACACGCAATCGAAATAACCCCCATCTCGACGGATGTGAACAATAAGTCTCCAGCCAATGAGAGTGTAAAAGAAGAACATACAAAGGAAGCTCACCCAGCCTAAACGACGCCGCCATTTCCATCGTCGATATTTGCGGCCGATTTTGATATCTTACTTCCCTTCAGCAGAAGTAAGATATTTTCGTTTGCCTTCTATATCACCGATATAAGCGAATTTTTAATCAAAATATGCCAAGCCATTTAATTAAATTTAATAAACCTTTCCAAGTGTTAAGCCAATTTACCTCTGAAGGCGAAAAATTGGCACTGTCCAGTTTTATTGACGTTCCCGATTTTTATTCAGCGGGACGTTTAGACTATGACTCAGAAGGTTTATTATTACTGACCAATCAAGGCTCACTGCAACATCTCATCGCCTCGCCAAAATTCAAAATGCCTAAAACCTATTGGGTGCAGGTCGAGGGCGACATATCAGATCAAGCACTTGAGCAACTGAGACAAGGCATTGAGCTCAAAGATGGCCTCACCAAACCGGCTCAAGCAACACGCATGACCACTCCTAATATTTGGCCTCGAAATCCCCCTGTAAGAGAGCGCAAAAACATTCCAACCAGCTGGCTTAGCCTGCAGATACACGAGGGGAAAAATCGCCAAGTACGACGCATGACCGCCGCGGTTGGATTCCCTACTCTAAGATTAATTCGCTATGCTATCGGCCCATACACACTCGACACCCTAGCTCCTGGAGAGTGGCAATACACAGACACGACCAGCGAATTGCAACATGAGGTTAACCAGTTTGAACAACAAAGAAAGAAACAGACTACCGCACCTAACCGTCGCAGCTCTCGTTCAGAAAGACCAAAAGTACCTCATGGTAAAAGAGTGGCAGGACAATCAAATCGTGCTGAATCAACCAGCCGGGCACGTCGAAAATAACGAGGATGTGTTACAAGCGGTGATTCGTGAAACACAAGAAGAATCTGGCTGGCTAGTAGAGCCGATTGGTCTAGTCGGATTATATGCATTTACGCCTTACGAAGGCGCTGACACTTATCATCGACTGTGCATCCTATGCCGACCAGTTCAACATATCAGTGATCAGCTGGACAACGACATCATCTCATCACATTGGCTTAGCTGGGAGGAGATACAAAACGTTCCTCATCGTAGTCCACTAATCAATGCTTGTATTGAAGATTCACAAAACACCCCCACAATGCCTTTAACCTTTTTATCGAACCAGTTTTTGACGCCTAAAAATAGTTAAAAAGATAGGAATAAGCCGTCAATATCTTTGCGCTATTCGCATCAATGGAAACGAAAATGGTACAATCCCAACAAATGTATTTGAGGCGTAGCCTCTCTAAAATGAGAATAGATAAAGAATGAACGACAGCTCCCTTGCTAACAACGCAAACAGCGCAAAAAAAGTCATCGTCGGCATGTCGGGCGGTGTTGACTCTTCTGTATCAGCTTTACTTTTAATGCAGCAGGGTTATCAGGTTGAAGGCCTGTTCATGAAGAACTGGGATGAAGATGATGGCACAGAATACTGCACCGCCAAAGAAGATCTAGCCGATGCTCAAGCTGTTAGTGATAAATTAGGCATCAAACTCCATACCGCCAACTTCGCTGCTGAATACTGGGACAATGTCTTTGAACACTTCTTAGCCGAGTACAAAGCGGGTCGAACGCCTAATCCGGACATCTTGTGTAACAAAGAAATCAAATTCAAAGCCTTCCTTGAATACGCTGTCGCGCTGGGCGCTGATTTCATCGCCACAGGTCATTATGTACGTCGCGGCGAGCAAAATGGCGAGCCAATCTTGCTCAAAGGTTTAGACAACAATAAAGATCAAAGCTACTTTTTACACGCGGTAGGAAAAGATGAAATTGCTAAATCCCTTTTTCCAGTGGGCGAATTAGAAAAACCAGAAGTACGTCGTTTAGCAGAAGAAAACGACCTAATCACCCACAACAAGAAAGACAGCACTGGCATTTGCTTCATCGGCGAACGTCGTTTTAAAGACTTTCTTGAGCAGTATTTGCCCGCCCAACCTGGTGACATAGAAACACTCGAAGGCGATAAAATTGGCCGTCACCATGGTTTGATGTACCACACAATTGGGCAGCGTCAAGGCTTAGGAATCGGTGGACTGGCAAAATATTCAGATGACCCTTGGTACGTTGTGGAAAAAGATTTAGAGCGCAATGTGCTATTGGTCACTCAAGGTGGTCAACATGAATCGCTTTTCAAAACCCACCTAATAGCTGACAACTTTGATTGGATTGCTCGTAAAAAACCGAGCTTCTCGCTGACCTGTAAAGCTAAATGCCGTTACCGTCAGCCAGACCAAGAATGTACGCTTAATGAATTAGCCGATGGCCGAGTAGAAGTTTCATTTAAAGAACCACAAAGAGCCATCACCCCTGGTCAGTCCGTGGTATTTTACCTAGATGATGTATGCTTAGGCGGCGGTATCATTAACATTGCGTTTAATAAATAGCTCCTAGACCACAACGCCATAATTTCATTACCGGATAACACGCAAAATAGAGAAAGAGTAGATAACGTGAGTAACAGAGAAAAAGAGCAAACCATTGCCCTATCTGCCGTTTTCCAAGCTGCGGAGTTGGTCGCCAATCTAGCTAAGACAGGCCAAGTGGATAAAACGTATCTGCAACCCTTAATCGACAGTGTGTTGATGCTCAATGCGGATGAAACCGAAGACATCTATGGTGGTCAGTGGGACTGTCAGAGCAATCTGGCGATCGGACGAAAAATAACCAGACAAGCTCTCGGCAAAGATCGTAACAGTGTGAATCCTGATACCTTAAGATACACTCTGAGTTTGATTCACCTTGAAAGCAAATTGGCAAAGCATCCAGAAATGCTGTCACAAATTGGTCAGCAAATCACTCAGATCGCGAGTAAAAAAGAACATTACGATTCGGTGTTGCACGAAAACATCATGGCCTCGATCTCTGGCATGTATCAGGATACCCTCAGTAAATTGCCATTTCGAATTCAAGTGCATGGGGACAGTCGCTTTTTACAGCAGGCCCACGTTGCCAACCAAGTTCGTGCTATCTTAATGGCTGGCGTCAGAGCGGCGATGTTATGGCGTCAATTAGGCGGTAAACGCTGGCATCTTATTTTCAAACGAAAAGCACTGTTAAACGCACTAGATTCACGTAATGAATGATTAAAAAAGGTCGCAGAGACCTTTTTTAATGCGCAAAAATACACAAGAATAACCAGCGTTAATTGCGAGTATAATTTTCAACCGATATCTCTGAATGCATTTTTTCGTTAGTATGTCGGGCAAATTTTATACCATCTCAGCTTTGTTAAATTAGGAATGGCGGCTAAAAGTCATCTTCGATTCAATAGGCTAATGCCTGAAATGTTAGGGGAATTACATGTCAACAAAACAAACCATTTACTATACATTTACCGATGAGGCGCCTGCACTGGCAACCGCGTCTTTACTTCCTATCTTTGGCGCTTTCGCTAAAGAAGCAGACATCGAACTAAAACTGACCGACATCTCTTTAGCTAGTCGTGTAATTTCCGCTTTTGCTGATAAGCTACCTGCCGACAAACAAGCAGAAGACGGTCTTAAATTTCTTGGCGATTTGACTGCCAACCCTGAAGCAAACATTGTTAAATTACCTAACATCAGTGCCTCTCTGCCTCAGCTATACGCCACCATCAAAGAATTAAACGCAGAAGGCTATGGTCTTCCTGAATATCCAGAAAACCCACAAACAGACGAAGAAAAAGACGTTCAAGCTCGTTATTCTAAAGTGCTTGGTAGTGCGGTAAACCCAGTTCTACGCCAAGGTAACTCTGACCGTCGAGCGCCTGCAGCGGTTAAAAACTTCGCTCGTAAGAACCCTCATTCAATGGGTAAATGGAGCAAAACCTCTGTTTCGCACGTTGATTACATGCGCGACGGTGATTTTTACTCTTCTGAGCAGTCCGTTACTATGGATTCCGCTCAAACCGTTAACATCGAATTCGTGAAAAAAGACGGCTCTGTTGAACTGAAAAAATCCTTGCCGCTTCTTGCTGGCGAAATCATCGATAGCATGAACATCAACTGCACTAAACTGCGCGCCTTCTTTGAAGCTTCTCTACAAGAAGCGAAAGAAGACAACATCATGTGGTCTGTTCACTTAAAAGCCACCATGATGAAAGTGTCTCACCCAATCGTATTTGGTCACGCGGTCACGGTTTTCTACAAAGACGTTTTCGAAAAATACGGCGAGCTTTTCAAAGAAATCGGCGTCAACCCAAACAATGGTTTAGGTAGCGTTTACGACAAAATCCAAAGCCTTCCAGAAGCGAAACAAGAAGAGATCAAACAAGCGATTCAAGACGTTTACAAAACGCGTCCTGAACTAGCGATGGTGGACTCAGACAAAGGCATCACTAACTTGCATGTACCAAGTGACGTGATTGTTGATGCTTCTATGCCTGCGATGATCCGTAACTCTGGTAAAATGTGGGGCCGTGATGGTAAAGCACATGATGCGAAAGCCGTCATTCCAGACAGCACTTACGCACGCATTTACCAAGAAACCATTAACTTCTGTAAAACCAATGGTGCATTCGATCCAGTCACCATGGGCACAGTGCCAAACGTTGGCCTAATGGCTCAAAAAGCAGAAGAATACGGTTCTCACGATAAAACATTCGAAATCGCCGAAGCCGGTACTATGCGCGTTGTTGATGCACAGGGTAACGTCCTAATGCAGCACGCGGTAGAAAAAGGCGATATCTGGCGCGCTTGCCAAACCAAAGATGCTCCAATCCGTGATTGGGTCAAGCTGGGTGTAACTCGCGCTCGTCAATCTGACACACCTGCGGTGTTCTGGTTAGAAGAAGCTCGTCCACACGATAACGAACTTCGCAAGAAAGTCGAAAACTACCTAAAAGAACACGACACTAACGGTTTAGACATTCGCATTATGAACTACAACGAAGCGATCCGTTTCTCTATGGAGCGCATCATTCGTGGTCTAGATACCATTTCAGTAACGGGCAACATCCTTCGTGATTACCTAACTGACTTGTTCCCTATCTTGGAATTGGGCACGTCTGCGAAAATGCTGTCTATCGTGCCAATGCTACAAGGTGGCGGCATGTATGAAACAGGCGCTGGCGGTTCTGCTCCTAAGCACGTTCAACAGCTTATGGAAGAAAACCACCTACGTTGGGATTCTCTTGGTGAATTCTTGGCAGTGGCTGTCTCTTTTGAAGAATTGGGCATCAAGCACAATAACGAAAAAGCGAAAATTCTTGCCGCTTGCCTAGACAAAGCCACCGGCAAACTTCTAGACACCAACAAATCACCTTCTCGTAAAGCGGGTGAATTGGATAACCGTGGTAGCCACTTCTACCTAGCGATGTACTGGTCACAAGAATTGGCGACGCAAACAGACGACGCGACGTTAGCGGCGAAATTCGCTCCTCTTGCTAAGCAATTAGCAGACAACGAGGCAGCGATTGTTGCAGAACTTGCTGCGGTTCAAGGCAAACCTTCTGGTCTATCTGGTTACTACCACATGGATCTTAACGAAGTAGCTAAGATCATGCGTCCGAGTGCAACCTTTAACCAAGCGTTGGCATCTCTATAAGTTTTCACTAACTTCGTGATACCAAGCCCAGTATTGTCAAAATGACAATACTGGGCTTTTTTATGCCTAACCTCATCTCATATCCCTGTATTACCGTCTTGCTTTTGCCTATAATAGCCGCTCCCTGAAAACCATGTTCGAGGCGTTATCTCAATGGAATTAACTAGCTTAAATGCGATTTCCCCTATCGACGGTCGTTACGGATCGAAAACCAACGTACTGCGTCGCTCAGTCAGCGAGTACGGTTTACTGCGTATGCGAGTCATTGTTGAAGTTCGCTGGCTACAGGCTCTTGCCAAACACCCACAAATTATTGAAGTACCAGCACTGAGTGATAAAGCAAGCACCTTGCTAGATCAATTGGCTGACAACTTCAGCGAAGCCGATGCTCAAGCGATCAAAGACATTGAGAAAACCACGAACCACGATGTCAAAGCGGTTGAATACTTCATCAAAAACAAAATGGCTGACAACGCTGAACTAGCAGCCATTTCTGAATTTGTTCACTTTGCTTGTACCTCAGAAGACATCAATAACTTGTCTCACGCATTGATGCTACGTGAAGCACTGGAAGAAGGCATTGCTCCAGAGCTAAACAAGGTCATCACGGTGATACAAGATCTAGCGATTGAGCACGCTGAGCAACCTATGTTGTCTCGTACTCATGGACAAACCGCGTCGCCTTCTACTGTTGGTAAAGAAATGGCCAACGTGGCAGCACGCCTTAGCCGTCAGCTTAAGCAAATTGAAAACGTTGAATTTTTAGGCAAAATTAACGGCGCCGTGGGTAACTACAATGCCCACCTTTCCGCTTACCCTGACGTAGATTGGCAAGCCCATGCAGAAGCCTTCGTTACTTCTTTAGGCTTGTCTTGGAACCCTTACACGACTCAAATCGAACCACATGATTACATCGCCGAGTTGTACGATGCCATTAGCCGTTTCAACACCATCTTGATCGATTTCGACCGTGATGTATGGGGCTATATTTCCATGGGCTTCTTCAAGCAAAAAACCATTGCTGGCGAAATTGGTTCTTCTACCATGCCACACAAAGTTAACCCTATCGACTTCGAAAATTCCGAAGGCAACTTGGGCATTGCAAACGCGATCATGGGCCATTTGAGCGCGAAATTACCTATCTCTCGCTGGCAGCGTGACCTAACCGACTCGACAGTGTTGCGTAACCTTGGCGTTGGTTTGGCGCACAGTTTGATTGCTTACCAAGCCACCCTAAAAGGCATCAGCAAGTTGGAAATCAACGCGCCTCGCCTTGAAGCGGATCTTAACAATGCTTGGGAAGTATTGGCTGAACCAATCCAAACTGTGATGCGTCGCTATGGCATCGAATCTCCATACGAGAAGCTAAAAGAATTGACTCGTGGTCGCACCATTGACCAAGCAACGATCGAAGCGTTCGTTGATACGCTAGAAATGCCTGAGCAAGCAAAAGCCGAATTGAAAGCGCTTACGCCAACTACTTACATTGGTAATGCTGTCGCTCAAGCCAAAGCCATTCGCGGCTAGGAAAACGACGTTGAGTTAAGAAAAAAGGGCCGATTTATCGGCTCTTTTTTGTCTCTAATAACAGATTTTTATTCATTCTAATGAGCAACAATATGATTGACCTTCATTCTCCATTGTCTATTTTGGGTGGCATGACAGCGCACACTTTTATCACTGAATATTGGCAGAAGAAACCTCTGCTGATTCGTGCTGGTCTCGCGGATTTCACGCCACCACTCGACGCCAATGAACTGGCAGGCATGGCCATGGAAGAAGAAGTGGAATCTCGTATTGTCATTGAGCATGGTGATCGCCCTTGGGAATTACAACAAGGCCCATTTGATGAAGAACACTTTACTCAGTTACCTGAGAGAGAATGGACTTTACTGGTTCAAGCGGTTGACCATTGGGTACCAGAAATTCAAAACTTGAAAGAGCAATTCCAGTTTTTACCCAGCTGGCGATTAGACGATGTCATGGTCAGCTACGCCACCGAAGGCGGAAGTGTTGGACCACATTACGATCAATACGATGTCTTTCTGGTCCAAGTTGCTGGCAAGCGCCGTTGGCAAGTCTTAGGGCCTGAAAGCTATCAAGACAAAGCTTTAGCCAATATTGACCTACACATCTTAGATAATTTCCAAGCTGATCCTGACATGGATTGGACCTTAGACGCAGGCGACATTTTGTATTTGCCGCCCAACTTTGCGCACAATGGTCGAGCATTGGATGATGACTGCATGACTTACTCCATTGGCTTTAGAGCGCCCAGTCTTCAAGAAGCTCTAACGGGCATACGCGATAAACTTTGTGAAAGCATCAATGAAAAAAACCGTTTTGCCGCTCCTGAACCAGAGCAAAGAGAACACAGTGCGGAAATTCATCATGACGATATTCGCTACTTACAGAATGAGTTAAGCCGCTTATTACAACAACCCGATCTTTTGGCCGAATGGCTTGGCGACACCATGAGCGAAAGTAAATACCCTGAATATTTATCGCCATTAAATCAAGTCGAACAAGACCAAGCCTTCTTTTCAGCCAAGCAAGGAAAAACCTTCATTCGCCCTGGTGACGCTCGTATCTGCTATTATCAACAAACAAACATGACGGATGCCATTAAAGTGTTTTGTAATGGCGAACACATTGTTGTAGCTCAAACATTAACCACCTTTATTCAAGCGATTTGCGATCAGAGCGAATTTGATTTTTCTGGGTTAGACTTATCACAGCATGAGGATTTAGAACCGCTTGTTCGTTTCCTAATTAGTCAGCAAGGACTGATTGAACTTACCGCACCAGAACCTGAAGAGGACGAGGAATGAACATCCTAACGTCTGATTGGAACAGCAGCAAAGAGCAACTTAAGTTCGTTCGCACTCAAGTCTTTATCATCGAGCAAGGTATAGATCCGATTGACGAATGGGATGATGAAGATCAACACGCCGTCCACTTTGTCTCTTTTGGCACGACCGCTGTGCCGACGGGTACTTGCCGCCTCACCGAAAAAGGTCAGATTGGCCGCTTGGCGGTATTACCTGCTTATCGCCATCAAGGTTATGGGGAACGTTTACTGCGAAAAGCCGTTCAAGTGGCAAGAGAAATGGGAATTCAAACCGTTTTTCTGAATGCGCAAGTTGAAGTACAAAGTTTTTATGAAAAGCAAAACTTTCGCTCAGATGGCAAGGTCTTTTTAGAAGCAGGGAAACTTCACGTTCGTATGGAAAGAACGATCTAAACCATCCTTTGATGGACAGAAAATCAATCAATATCACCATTAAAAATGGCAAAAAAAGCGAGCCGCCTGGGCTCGCTTTCATAGAACAGATCAATCGATTATACAATCGCGATCAATTCAACATCAAACTGAAGAACAGAATGAGGCTTGATCATAGCGCCAGCACCTTGTGCGCCGTAAGCCAATTCAGCCGGAATAGTTAGACGGTATTTAGCACCTTCTTTCATCAATTGTAGGCCTTCAGTCCAACCAGCAATAACGCCAGTTAGTGGGAACTCAATCGGCTCACCACGAGCAATAGAGCTATCAAAAACTTGACCGTCAGTTAGTCGACCTTCGTAATGAACACGAACCGTCGCATCACCACTTGGTACGTTACCTGTACCTTCTTCAAGTACTTCGTATTGTAAACCTGACTCAGTTACCTGAATCCCTTCTTTCGCTTTGTTTTCCGCTAGGAAAGCGTCGCCCTCAGCGATGTTTTCTTCAGAAGCTGCACGGCTTTTTTCTTCCATTTTTTGTTGAAGTTCAGCAAATGCCGCTTCCAACTCAGCGCCAGGAACACGCATTTCAGCATTGTTCAACGCGTCTTCAATCGCAGCGAACAAATGAGTTAAAGACAACTCACCTAGGTCACTACCACGTAGCTGATCACCGATTTGACGACCAATGCCGTATGCAATTTTTGCTTCATTTGAGTCGAACGACAGTTCTGACATGTTTACACTCTCTTTATTATCGCTTAAAAAATTAGGCCGCCATCATAACATAGCCAAACCGCTTGGAACATGGCACAAACACCTCTGCCAGTAGTTGAAAATAGTTATCACAGAGATAGCTTTTTTAAATGATATTGATTATCATTAAATTTCTATAAACAGATACAAAAGGAGAATGTCATGAAGACGAAAGCCTTTGTTCCAGCGACCAAACTGAATAAACAAGATAGCAAAGCAACGGATTACTGGAGCATGTTGTTTATCAGCTTTATTTTTATTTCATCAATCAGCTGCTTTCTGTTTGCCAATCACGTCAATAAACCCAACACATCCAGTGCTTCCAGCAGCACCATCAAAATCAGTACACAAATAATTGATACAGATCAGCAAAGAAAAAGCTAAAGAGTCTAAGCTAAAAGGATCCGCTGAAGGAACATAACAAGAGGGCCTTAATATGTTACCGAAAATCAACACGCTACTTTACGCTTGCGATCTAGAAAACCAAACTCAGTCAGCAATTGAACTGGTTTTCAGTTTAGCGCTAACGCATCAGGCTAAAATCGTTTTGATGCACGTCATGGAACCACTGAATCCCCAAGCTGCCAGCATGATTCATAACTACATCAGCGACGATGTCTTAGAAACCATGCGCAATGAGGCCAATAATGACGTGCAACAGCGCATGAATAGCCTATTAAAAGAGTTTATAGAACGCCATCAAGATGAGCTGAGCGGACTCACCACAGAACCAGAGACACTTATCATTAGCGGCCTACCAGCCGATGCTATTCAGCAAGCCGCCAAGCAACAACAGGCAGATTTAATCATCATGAACAGTCGCACGCACAGTACGATTGGGCAGATGGTGTTAGGCTCAACCGCCAACAAAGTCATTCACTCCAGTGACATTCCTGTCATGGTTGTACCAATAAAGTAGCCTGATAGGCTGGTCTTAATATCGACTCTTAGTTACACTTACTGTATATATAAACAGTAAGTGTGATTATGATTCTTTATATTGCCGAAAAGCCCAGCTTGGCACGAGCCATTGCCGCCGCCCTCCCAGGTCCACAAAAAAAACAGGAAGGCTGTATTTGGTTGCCGAATGGCGACTGCATTAGTTGGTGCATTGGCCACTTATTGGAACAGGCCGAGCCTCACGTCTACAACCCCGCTTTTAAGACATGGCAACTTGATCACTTACCCATTATTCCAAGTGATTGGCAATGGCAAGAAAAAGCCAACACCAAAAAACAGCTCAGTATTTTAAAAAAGCTGATTAAACAAGCAACGCAACTGGTTCACGCCGGAGACCCTGATCGAGAAGGCCAGCTGCTGGTAGATGAAGTCTTGCATTACACCAAAGTGCCGGCTCAAAAATTACAACAAACTCAACGAGTGCTCATTAGCGACCTAACCCCTGCCGCGGTCAAAAAATCCTTACAACAGCTTAAATCTAATGCAGAATTCGCAGCCCTGTCACGTTCCGCCTTAGCCAGAGCAAGAGCCGATTGGCTATTTGGCCTAAACCTAACGCGCGCTTACACTATCAGAGGCCGCCAAGCAGGCTACCAAGGGGTTTTATCCATAGGTCGAGTGCAAACACCAGTACTTGGCTTAGTTGTGGCAAGAGACACAGAAAGAGAGAATTTTGTCGCTAAAAATTATTATCAAGTTTGGGCACAAATTAGCACACCGGAAAATCAGCACTTTCAGGCAAAATGGCTGCCAAGTGACGCCTGTCGTCCCTACATGGATGAAGAAGGTCGAGTTCTTAATCGAGCCCTTGCAGAAAATGTCGCATCACGAATCGAAAACCAACCAGCTCTCGTAACACAAGCCGATTATAAGCAAAAAAAGCAGCCACCACCTTTGCCCTATAATTTATCCTCATTGCAGATTGATGCCGCGAAAATTTTCGCGATGTCGGCGCAACAAGTATTAGACACCTGCCAAGCTTTGTATGAGCGTCATCAGATCATTACTTACCCTAGGTCTGATTGTCGCTATTTGCCGACGCTACAACACAAAGACGCCAAAGCCATTATTAATGCTCTTAGCAAAGGCTCAGAGACACTCGCTACCAGCGCAGAGAATGCCAACGCCAAGCTTAAAAGCAAAGCTTGGAATGACAAACAAGTCACCGCTCATCACGCTATCATTCCTACCTCACAAGCCCATAAAGCCGCTGCGTTAAACAAAACCGAAAGCCAAATATTTGGCCTGATTGCACGGCAATATCTGATGCAGTTTTATCCAGACTATCAGTATCTTTCAACACTCATTCAGCTTGATGTCGCCGGTGGAAAATTTGAAGCAAAAGGCAGCACACCAGTATCGTTAGGTTGGCGTTCGCTTCTTCCGACTAAGAAAAAAACAGATCAAGAAGAAGATCAAGAACAACTGCCTAATGTCAAGAAAGAGGACTCCCTTTGGTGCAATCAAGGCATCATTAAAGATAAGGTTACCACGCCTCCTGCCGCCTTCACGGACGCGACGCTGTTAGCGGCCATGACCGGAATCAGTCGTTTTGTTTCCGATAAGAACATCAAAGCCATCTTAAAAGAAACGGACGGTCTCGGCACCGATGCAACGCGTGCGGGTATTATTGAAATTTTATTTAAACGAAGCTTTTTAATCAGGCAAGGTAAACAGATTCATGCCAGTCAAACTGGCCGAGCGTTTGCGGATACCCTACCCTCACAATTAGTCACACCGGATATGACAGCACAGTGGGAAGCTCAATTAAACGCCATGAGCTTAGGAGAGAGTCGCTATCAAGACTTTATGGCTGGACTCACTGGTAACCTAACAGAACTCTTAACTCAATCGAGAAGTGTCTCAACAGCGTCTTTACAACACTTACCAGCGCCTAAGAAGAAACCGTTTAAGAAGCGTTCTGCAACCCGAAAGAGAACCTCTAAAAGCAAAGCTAAAAAGCCTGCTTAGCGACTGACCTTTAACCCGCAGCCAGCCAAACGCCAACACCGATCATTAAAGTACCAGCAATGCGATTCATAATGCGCACATTACCACTTTTCATAAGCAAGGACTTTAACGTTCGGCCGCCAGCCGCATATATGAGCAAACAGCTAAACTCTAATGTTAAAATAATAGAGATCAACACAACCAATTGACTCGCTAAGGGCTGATCAGCCACTAAGAAAGGCGGTAACAAGGCCACGAAAAAAGCCCAACCTTTAGGATTGGCAATCGCCGTAACAAACCCTTGAGACATTAGCTCTCTACGTGATGCTGGCGCGCTGTCTTCATCCGTTTTGATGGCCATCTTTCCCTTAGATAGCCACATTTGAATACCAATAAAGGCCAAATAAGCACCACCAAGGTACTTTAGTACCATGAACACACTTGGGTAATTCAGCAGTAACGCCGCTACGCCAATAGCCGACAAGGTCGCTACCGTAGCAACGCCCACTAATTCGCCAACCATCATCCATAATGCGCGTTTGACTCCAACCGTCATGCCCAGAGTCATGGCTAACGTCATGCACATACCTGGTGTGATAGAAACAAAAAAGAAAGTAGGTACAAAAGCAGAAAGTAAAGCAAGGTTCACTGAGCAGATCCTTTTAAATAAAAAACGAAGCGAGTGTGGAAAGTTAACCCTAGAATATGAGATACAAACTTAAAAAGAAATGCATTAGAACCGTTTTTTCTCTTGAAAAGTCGAACCTTCGATAAACTTATTCCACTCATCATCCAGCTCCTCTTCCTCTTCACTTTCCATGCTTTTGGTCAGCTCTTCTTCCGCCTTTTGCAGCGCTAAATCCTCTTCAATTTCTTGCAATATATCCTTAAATTTTTGAATGAGAGGTTGAGCTTCGACCTCTTCCTGAATGGGATTCAACTGCACCAAAGCCTCTTTATAAAGGTCAATCGCACTTTCCATTTGTCCACTTAGGAATGCTCGTCGTGCCAAATAAGCATGGTAATCCGCATTGACTTTATAATGATAGAAATCCATCAACTTTCTATAGCGATGAACAACATCTGAATTAACAATTTTGTCTTTTTGAGCTTGTATTAAAAAGGATTTGAAAGACTCGAAAAGGCGCTTCACTTCAATGATTTTTAATTCATCATTCATTGGTTGAGCACGGCGTTTTTGTTTGCTTTCTTGAAACTCTGACAGCTCTTCTGCTAAATGATTTCGACGACGGGTTAGACTCGGATCAGGTTGTAAGGAAAGTAATTGATCATAAATAGCCAGCATTCGAGTAAACAACCATACTCGCATGTCTTTTGGCTGATATTGAGGTGGCATTTCATCTAGATAACGACGTACTTGGCGCAATTGATTGTTCAGGGAAGCTACTTTGCGAAGCTTTTCCAATCGAGCCTGCTCTTTTAATTGCAGCACGATTGCAAAAGCAATAAAGCCTCCGATCACTAACAACAGCACGGTAATGGTAACAGCACTCATATAATACGTCGTTTACTAGGTTAATATTCAGTCAATGGTTAGTCGATTTAAACCAAACACTCACTCTTTAAAGATAATACTATTCTTTATTTTCTTCTTTTTTATCTAATAACGCTTCTTCGACATCCAATATCATATTTTGCAAACGCGAAGATTCCTTTCGCGCCAAACCGACTGTACTGTGTTTATCCATCACCGTTAAAGCCAAACGATACTTTTCCAGTGCTCGGCTTCTGCGTTCATGCTCCAAATCTTGTTTCGCTTGACTCACTAAATGATCTCGGTAAGCCAAGGAGTAAGTATAACGAACCAAACCGATATGATGACGAATCATCACTCGGCTCATACTATTGCCATCCAATAAACTGCGTAACTCTTTTATGATAAATTGCAATGCACCTTGAGTTTGCTCAAATTCTACTTGGCTGTTTACTCTACGTTTATCAGATACATTTTTACCAGAAGCAATTTCAGAGTATAACTTAGTCAAATTATATTGTTCGTAAGTAAATTCGGTATTCATACCTGCGCGCTTTAACTGCTGAATGATCGATAAAAGATACTCTATTAGAAAAAGCTTAGTCTCTTTTAAAAAATATCGGTCAGATAGCATACTAAACGCATGCAGCATTTTTTCTCCACGACTCGATAAGCGTCCTAACAAACGTTTTCTCAGTTCATCTTGTTTCTGTTTCCAGCGTACAAAGAAAAACAAGCCACTTACAGCAATCATGACAAGAATGGCAACAAAACCCAACAAGAGTAATTCCCTTAACTAAGACATCCCAACGGACTAAGACAAATCAATGTATCAAAACTTTACATTTATATACCACAGACGAAGCCATTAAAACAGAAAAAGACCAGAATACTGGTCTTTTTATCACCAACTTTGTTCGTGAGAACAAAATTTTAAGGTCTATTTTGACAAACTTATGAGTGGGTAACTGAGAAGCCCAACAACATATAAAAGATTAAACTGGCTAAGGTTGCCGAAGCAGGAACAGTTATAACCCAAGCCGCCGCAATCTTTAATAGTGCTGAACGCTTAACCAACTCTTTCTTGGTCGCTTTCTTCAAACCTTTACGTTCAGAAGAGCTAATCGGCGATGATGCTTTAGCCGCTTTTAGTTCTCGCAAAATGGCACGTTTTTCAATCACATCAGCCACTTCGAAGCGATCAACAAAAGCTTGTGTTTGCTCAGCATCATGACCAGCAGACTCTGAATGAGAAATAATGGCCGCCAGCTTTTTGTTGTAAGACAACTTTAAATATTCGCGTAAGAAACCGACACCAAAGATGCCGCCGACAGCGATGTGCGTCGAACTAACAGGCAAACCTAATTGAGAAGCAATAATGACAGTAATCGCAGCCGCCATCGCCACACAGAAAGCACGAATTTTATCCAGTTCAGTGATTTCTGAACCCACAGTGCGAATCAATTTTGGTCCGAACAAAGCCAAACCAAAGGCGATACCAATACCACCAATTAACATGACCCAAATCGGGATCGCCGCTTTACCTGACACCGTACCAGAGATCAAAGCGTCATTAATCGCCGCTAGAGGCCCAATCGCATTTGCGACATCGTTGGCGCCGTGTGCAAAGCTCAACAGTGCGGCTGAAACAATCAATGGCAAGGTAAACAAGCTGTTCACTGAGTCTTTATCGTTTTTCAGACTTGACGCCGCTTTGTCAACTATTGGACGGACAACAAAATAAACAGTGATAGCAATTGCTAACCCAATAAGGCCTGCGGAGATAATGTCCAGTTTCCAGATTTTCTTGAGGCCTTTGAGGATCAAGTAGGTCGAGAATGCCCAGACCATGATGCCAACCAGTAACGGAACCGTCTTTTTAGCCGCTTCAATCATATTGCTCTTGTAAGTGACAGCACGCTTAATGTAAATCAAGAAGACGGCGGCAATGACTCCACCGAATACCGGTGAAATTACCCAGCTTGCAGCAATCGCAACCATTTTGTCCCAGTTTGCGATGTCCCAACCGCCAGCCGCGATACCTGCGCCAAGCACACCACCGACAATAGAGTGAGTCGTTGATACTGGAGCACCAAGGTAGGTTGCTAGGTTTAACCAAATTGCACCCGCCAATAACGCCGCCATCATTACCCAAATAAAGGTTTCTGCATCGGCTATCGCGTTGGGATTAATAATGCCTTTTTTGATCGTTCCGACCACGGTACCACCAGCGATAAGCGCACCAGCTGCTTCAAAAATCGCCGCGATCAGGATCGCTCCTGTCATAGACAAGGCTTTTGAACCAACCGCTGGGCCAACGTTATTGGCCACATCATTGGCACCAATATTAACCGCCATATAAGCACCAATCGCCGCCGCAATCGCTAAGATGGACAAATTAGAAGCGGCAACACCATTCATTGAAGCATAAAAACCACAAGCTAAAATAAAGGCAAGTGCAACCAGAACTCGGATAAAATCATTACCGACCAGTAAACTGGACGTTTTTTTGGAATTGTTTGTAAGATCCATGAGGCTCTACTATCTATAATTAATTTCTACCAAATCTTTGAAATATGAGTTGTCTCAATTCAAACGAATGCTTATCCCAGCATTAGGCGTAATTTGGTGCTTAAATCATCCCGTCACATTTCTGTAAAATTTCAATGCGGCGTCATTCTACACTGAGCATTAATAGATAAAAACCCCAGTCAAGACAGAAAGACAACGACATTATTTACAGATAAAAAAAAGTGCCTCGAAAGGCACTGGAGATCAATATACTACAGTTATATGACAGTTTTGTTACTTGTCATAATTTTGCCATGAAAGTGTCATCAACATTCAATCACGTTGACTGCCAGACCTCCGCGAGAGGTTTCCTTATATTTATCATTCATATCCTTACCCGTTTCTCTCATGGTACGAATGACCTTATCCAAGGAAACATAATGCGAACCATCTCCCCTCAACGCCATCGAAGCGGAATTAATTGCTTTCATCGCCGCCATGGCATTTCGTTCAATACAAGGAACTTGAACTAGACCACCGATGGGGTCACAGGTTAAACCCAAGTTGTGTTCCATACCGATCTCTGCTGCATTTTCAATTTGTTCTGGCGAGCCACCCGTTGCCGCAGCTAACCCTGCCGCTGCCATGGCACAGGCGGAGCCGACTTCACCCTGGCAACCTACCTCCGCACCAGAAATAGAAGCATTTTCTTTAAACAACAGACCAATCGCGGCCGCGGTTAACAAAAACTCAATCACGTTTTCTTCATTGGAGCGCGGACAAAACTCCCAATAATAGTGTAACACCGCTGGAATGATGCCAGCCGCACCATTGGTTGGCGCCGTCACAACGCGACCACCCGCCGCATTTTCTTCATTTACCGCTAAAGCATATAAATTCACCCAATCCATTGCTCCTAACGACGGGGTAATCATATCCATACGGGTTTTACTCGACAGGTCTCGATACAAACTGGCAGCGCGGCGCTTGACCTTTAAGCCTCCAGGTAAGATACCTTCATTTTGAATGCCTTTCTGTACACATTCTTTCATCACCGACCAAATGGATAAAATACCTTGTTTGACTTCGTCTTCCGTACGCCATGCCAGTTCATTTTCTAGCATAATCTCGGCAATGGATTTACCAGTACTTCGACACAAATTCACTAAGGTTTCAGCATCATGGAAAACATGAGGCAATTCTGTTGTGTCCTCAACTAGAGACACCTTGCCTTGTGCATCCTCTTCGACAATAAAACCACCGCCCACAGAGTAAAAAGTCGCTCGATGCAGACTGTCGCCTTTTTCATCAAACGCTTCCAAAACCATGCCATTAGCATGGAACTCTAGACGATCAATTCGATGGTATATCAAATCTTGCGATACTTTCAGAGCAACATTGCGTTCCTTTAAAACACGAATCATCGAAGCGGACTCAATCTGTGCTACTCGCTCAGACACACCACTCGGATCAATGCTTTCTGGAAGCTCTCCTTCCAACCCCATCAATACCGCAACACCCGTTCCATGACCTTTACCAGTGGCTCCAAGAGAACCATATAAATCCACTTTTAAGCGTTCTACCTTGTCTAAAAGACCACGTTCTTTTAACTGATGAGAAAACTGATTCGCTGCGACCATGGGCCCAACAGTGTGTGAGCTAGAGGGGCCAATTCCCACTTTAAAAAGATCGAATAAACTGATTGCCATAGTAAGTCCTCGCCATGTAGCGACCCAATCTGTGATGAACAGACAAAATGAATACGGTGAAATTATCATTTATGAAAGATAGTTTCCAATGGGAAACAAGAAAAGTATTCGATGATAGGCAAATAATTGACGTGATAAGTTCAAAATTTCAAGATCTACAGCATAAAAAAAGCCAGAGCATAAGCTCTGGCCTTTTACATCATAGTAACAACTCGATAGTGGTTAGAAGAAACCGAGCGGGTTGACATCATAACTAATCAACATATTTTTCGTTTGTTGATAATGCTCTAATGCTACCTTATGGGTTTCACGGCCAACCCCTGATTTTTTATATCCGCCAAACGCAGAATGCGCTGGGTACTGGTGATAACAGTTCATCCACACTCGACCTGCTTCTAGGTTTCGTCCCATGCGATAGGCTAAGTTAGTATCGCGAGTCCATACCCCAGCGCCTAAACCAAACTCACTGTCATTGGCAATCGCCAAGGCTTCGGCTTCATCTTTGAACGTCGTCACACTGACTACAGGACCAAAGATTTCCTCTTGGAAAATACGCATTTCATTCGACCCTTTGAACAAGGTAGGTTGCACATAGAAGCCATTATCCAAGCCATCAATGTTCTCTACATCCCCCCCAATCAGTAATTCAGCGCCTTCTTTTTTACCGATATCAATGTAACTCAAAATCTTATCAAACTGTTCTTTCGACGCTTGTGCTCCCACTTGTACATCGGTATCCAGCGGGTTGCCTCGTTTAATAGTTCTGGTTCTTTCGACCACCAGCTTCATAAAGTCATCATAAATGGACTCATGAATCAGAGCTCGTGAAGGGCAAGTACATACCTCACCTTGGTTAAAGAAAGCCAGTACTAAGCCTTCCACACATTTACTAATGTAAGACTCTTCCTGCTGCATGATGTCACCAAAATAGATATTTGGTGACTTACCACCCAACTCAACCGTAGAAGGAATAATGTTTTCAGCGGCACATTTCAAAATGTGAGAGCCAACTGGCGTGGAACCGGTAAAAGCGATTTTGGCAATACGTTTGCTCGTTGCCAAAGCTTGGCCAGCTTCTTTACCAAAACCATTGACGATATTTAAAACGCCAGCTGGCAATAAGTCTTGAATCACTTTAACCAGTTCTAAAATAGACGCCGGCGTTTGTTCCGCAGGCTTTAATACGACACAGTTACCTGCGGCCAAGGCGGGAGCAAGTTTCCATGCCGCCATCAAGATCGGAAAGTTCCAAGGAATAATTTGTCCCACCACGCCAAGCGGTTCATGGAAATGGTAAGCAACAGTATGTTCATCAAGTTCCGCCGTGCTGCCTTCTTGAGCACGCAAACAACCAGCAAAATAGCGGAAATGATCGGCTGCCAATGGAATGTCTGCATTCAGTGTTTCGCGCACCGCTTTACCGTTGTCCCAAGTTTCCGCGACAGCCAATGCCTCTAGATTCGCTTCAATTCGATCCGCAATCTTAAGTAGAATATTAGAGCGAGTGGTCACAGAGGCTTTTCCCCAGTCAACTCGTGCCGCATGAGCCGCATCAAGCGCTAAGTTAATGTCTTCTTCAGTAGAGCGCGGAATACGACAAAATACCTGTCCATCGACTGGACTGGTGTTATCGAAATACTGGCCTTTTACAGGCGCAACCCATTTACCACCAATAAAATTACCATAATCACTTTCAAAGGAAATTAAACTACCACTGGTACCTGGTTTAGAATAAATCATACTTTCTATCTCCGTTTTAGTTTCTGTTCTTGTTGTTTTTGACTAACAACTAACTGTAGAAACAAACGGAAGAGAAAACTTGCCTGTCAGTCCATGATATTTGTCTCATGATCCAAATCTATTCACATTTTTAGGATTGACCCCTAGCTCCGCTCGAGCGATGATGAACAACGTAAAGCGCAACACGCCAACATAAAAAGTTTAACAAGAGGTGTGATTATGAGTGTTTCAACCTTATCGACAAAAGCCCTTCTGGCGCGAAAACGTTCGCCAGTTCAGTTGGTAGAGAATCGAGTTTGTTTTGCTGGTCCTCACTCGGAATTGAGTATCTACGATACTTATGAGCAAGCCAATCGAGTTAGCTTAAAAGCAGATAGTTTACTCTATTGTGGTATGGTGACGGGCGCGAAAGTCATGCATACCAAGGATCAAGACAACATCCCTTTTCTACCACATGAATCTTTCATTCTCGCACCAGATGAAGAAGTCTTCATCGACTTCCCAGAAGCAGAACTGACTAAGCCTACGACCTGTCTAACCATCGCAATTTCAAAAGAAAAAGTGGCGCAAATATGCGATCGGATGAATGATGTGATGCACGCGTCATTGCCTTCCAGTCAACCGATTGATCCCAACCAGCATTTACATACCATCCACACCCAAGCCACTCAGCAAGTGTTAGACCGTCTCGCGAGTGACTATGTACAAAATGACCCTGATCGAGATTTGCTAGTGGATTTTGGTGTCAGTGAGCTCATTACTCGCATCTTACGCCACCATGGTCGCGAAGCATTATTGCAATTTACACACAATGCCCCTGACACAAATGGTATAACTCATGTCATTCATTGGATCGAAAACAATTTGTCACTGCCTCTGGATACCTGCCAACTGGCTAAAATGGCCTGCATGAGTCGCAGCCGTTTTTATGATTGTTTCAAACGCCAACTTGGTTGTACGCCATTGGAATACCAGCATCAAAGAAGAATGAGTAAAGCCTACCAACGACTAAAGGAAAATGGTTCTGTCACCCAAGTCAGTTATGAATTAGGGTATTTGAGCCTAAGCCATTTCAGTCGACGTTTTCACCAACATTTTGGTGTCACACCGCGCCAAGTGGCTCAGGCTAAATTGATTAATTAGTTCTAAAGGCCGCACCAAACTTGGCTTTGCAATAGGTAAATACCACACATAAGAAAAGCAGTCCCAAAATAAGTGCCATAAAAGGCACCCATTGCCCTAATTGATACAAAGACGCCATAATCACAGGCCCGAGAGCCGCGCCTAACCCTTGCATTGACGCGTTCATACTGGCCAACCGACTTTGTTGATCGTCTTTTACCAGCAAGGTTTGTGCGGTCACAATACCAGGGAACAGAAAGCCAAAACCGGCACCAAAAAAAGCCATAGCAACAAACACACCGACCATCGAATGCCAGAAAATGAAGGCTATTTGAGCGGATACACCCAATATCACACCAGCTGAAATCAGAGTGACCACACCAAGTCGGAAGCGCGGCACAAGAATCATCTGCACCAAGATACTAAAACAAGACATGGTCATCATCACAAAACCCAGCTGATGGGTAGTTTCTGCAACGTCTAGCTGAAAACGATCTTGAATCAGAAAACTCATAATCTGCTGAATGCCAGTTACCGACAAAATCGCCAGAGTCGACATGCCCAGAAACGGCATAACAGGCTGCTTCAACCAATTAATTTTTGGCGGTTTTTCAAGCTGGCGTACATGTTTGCCATCTTTTACAAAGCAAGCCACTAGAATCGCGGCACAGCCTGCTAGACAGGCAATAATGTAAAATGGGACCGTCAAACCTAGGTTGCTTAATAAAGAAGCAAATGCAGGCCCTAAAATCATACCGATACTGAAAGCCGCGCCAATCATGGCAATCGTGGCACTACGGTGCTTAATGTCTGTATGAGCAATCAAAAAGGTTTGAATGGACGGTAAGATACCTGCAATGCCCATGGAAAAAACGATCCGCAAGGTAAATACAAACACATAGGTCTGCTCGGCAGAAAGGTGTCCCGCTAGCGCTTCTTGTAATACAAACCCTGTCGCCGAAATCGTCACCGCATAGCTGCTCATTCCGAAAATAACTGAGCGCACCCGTCCAATGCGATTAATAATGCTGCCCCAGAAAAAAGCCGCTATCACGAACGTTGCCGCCCCTGCGGTTATTAATGTACTAATCCGTACATCTGCCAAACCGATTTCACGACCAATCGGCGGTAAGGAAGTGAACACAAATGACTGCCCAATACCCACTGCCGCTAAGCAAATCAGCAATAACCAACGGGATACAGACTCATGCATTGAGGTATAGCTTTCTGAATTGATCAAGACCTGTCCTTAAACGTTATAACACCATAAGCCAGAGTGGCTTACTCAATAGGGCATAGGGGGAGTGCCTATTGTTTTATCTTGTTAAAAAACAAGCCATCCAAGCTTGCTAATATTCCTCCATCATTATTCATGATTCACTGAATAAAAAGGGCCTAGTCAGACAAAAGGGTGAAAAATTCACAATTCTTAAACTTTTATCCAAGACCAAATACGATTTACTCCATCTCAAAGCAGGCTAGAATAGAGTCTCAGTAATCTAATGAGTATGCCAGCTTGAGCCAAGACCTACCCTCCCTCTTCAAACACAGCAATTTCTTGCATTACTGGATCGGCCAAATAGCGTCCTCGTTTGCTTTTCAAATGCTGAGCGTTGGCATAGGTTGGCAGATGTATGATTTAACGAACAGTCCCTTAGCCCTCGGACTCGTTGGTTTATGTCAATTTCTACCGCAACTTTTATTAACCTTAGTGGTTGGGCATGTGGCGGATCGCTACAATCGTCGCCTAATTTGCGTCTTTACACGTCTCACCATGGCATTCACCGTGGCCATTTTGGTTTATGGTAATTTTACCGATACCGTGTCCGCTAATACGATTTATGTTTGTGCGGTATTACTCGGCACAGCACGGGCGTTTGAACAGCCCGCTAATCAGGCCATATTGCCAAACCTAGTGCCCAGTGAGCAACTTTCCCGCGCCGTCAGCGCCATGGCATCTGCCCGTGAGATATCCGTCATTGCGGGTCCTGCTCTCGGCGGCGTCATTTACTTGTTAGGGCCAACAACCTTATTCAGCACCAGCATGAGCTGTTTTCTTATTTCCTGTGTCATCCTGTCCTTCTTACGCTACAACTTTACCGTCAAACATAAGACGCCTATCAGCTTAGAACACTTACTCGGCGGCTTGATGTTTATTAAAGGGAATAAAGTCATTCTAGGCTCCGTCTCTTTAGACATGTTCGCCGTATTGTTAGGCGGCGCGACGGCACTGTTACCGATTGTTGCCAAAGACATACTAGAAACTGGACCATGGGGGCTTGGTTTATTGCGTTGTTCGCCGGCACTGGGCGCGTTACTCATGTCCATTTACTTGGCCAGACACCCGTTAACTCAGAGTGTTGGCAAAATCATGTTTACTGCAGTCGCCGTGTTTGGTGTGGCGACCATTTTATTTGGCTTATCAGACCAACTCATTCTTTCCATGTTCGCACTGGTGCTACTGGGCGCTTCCGATATGATCAGCGTAGTGATTCGATCAACGCTAGTACAATTAGAAACACCAGATGAAATGAGAGGACGAGTCAGTGCCGCCAACTCGGTCTTTATTGGCAGTTCTAACCAACTTGGAGAATTTGAATCTGGTGTCACCGCCGCATGGTTTGGCGTCGTTCCAGCCATTATTGTGGGTGGTGTCGGCACGCTTGCCGTGGTCGGCATCTGGATGTATTTATTCCCCTCACTCGTACAAAGAAATACCTTGGAAGAAGAAGCCAAATAAGCCGATTTTCTGGGAAAATGACGAGCCAACTGACGTCAGTTCGCTCGTTTGATAATGATGATAAAAAAGATTAGTAACGCCACGGCATAGACTAAAAAACTTAAGCTGACATACATCAAACCAAACTGCTCACCAATTAAACCACTTAGAAATGGCAAGGTCATGGCGCCTGTTACGGCGGCACTCATTTGAAAACCAATTGCATAAGTGGCCATTTTTTTTCCAACACGAATGGCGGTTTGAGAAATCATACAAGGGAAAATTGGTGCCGCACAAAAGCCCATTAATGCCAATCCAAAATAGCTAAAATAAGCATGCAGACTACTGGTAAACGACAAAGCTCCCAGCACCAAACCAACCAAACATAAGCCCAATAATCGATCGACTGAAAACCTCTCCACCAGAAAGCCAAAAATAGCTCGTCCAAAAGCTAACGCTCCCCAGTACACGGCCACCCAAGCGCCAGCACTGGCAATGGAAATGCCTCTCGCCTCAGTCATTAGGGTAAATGCCCATTGCCCTACTCCAACCTCAACGCCGGTATACAACAAGAAAAAGGCAATTTGGAAGCGGACCAGGGGATGTTTAAGAGCATGCCATTGAGTGATGTTGAGATCATCCTCTTTGGTGTTTTCTGTTGCGGTTTTCGGCGCATGCTGATCACTTCGCCATAAATGACGGCTAAAGAAAAAAACCAAGGTCATCAGTAATAGAATGCTGCCAATCACCGCATAGGCCAATCGCCAATGCTGTGAAAAATGCAGCAATACACTGGTTACAATGATGGGGCCAGCCGTTGCACCAACCCCAAACGCCGCATGTAACCAGTTCATATGCTTAGTAGAAAAATGCTCTGCGGCATAAGCATTAAGACCCGCATCAATTGCCCCGGACCCCAACCCAATTACCATGGCATACAAAACGAAAGTCGTGAAATTGGCACTTAGGTAGAAGCCGAATAAACCCAAACTCACTAAGCCACTACTCATCACAAGCAGCCAGCCCACGCCCAGACGGGACAATAGCCAACCAACCGAAAAGCTCGAGATTAAATAACCAACCCCACCGCCAGCAATCACCAGCCCTAGCCACCCTGTTGGAACATGAAACGCCGCTCTGACAAAGGGCCAATTAATACCGTGTGCCGCATCAGGCAAACCAAGGCTAATAAAGCCCAAGTAAGCAATCAATAGTAAAATGCCAGAGGTACGCATGAAAACATCCTTTTAAAAGCAGGTAATGGTATTACTCCGACAGTTTAAAAGATTCACACGCAATTAAAATCTTTAACATTACTTAAACCACTTACGTTTTTCTTTTTCAATTGGTTTCCACTTCCAACTTGGTGATTCGCCTTTTAAATAACATATCAAGAGCAAAACGAACGTGTCACACGCGACCCAAAAAGCCCACGCCATTAAGGCTTCTTTGGGGTCAACGAGAATGGAAATTAAACATAAAACAAACAAGTACAATGACAAGACCAACCAGCCTTGCCAAGTAGTCGGCTTTCCCCATCCCAATCCATTCTCTTTGGCTGGGAACCAAGTCTCTTTATTTTTCATGTGAAAAGCCTTTCATATTAGGTCGATAGAAAGGCACACTTTGCCTGAATTTCAGGCATAAAAAAAGAGCTCAATTGAGAAGCTCTTTTTCGTTTCACTCATGACCATTGCTTACTGAGCTAAGAATTCACCACGAGTCTTGTCACTGCGCTTAAATAAACCGCCTAATGCTGTGGTTTGTGTCGAGGAACTGGCATCCATCACACCACGGGCTTTCACACAGTAATGCACCGCGCTGATGCTCACGGCCACGTTATCGGTTTCCAACAAGGCTTGCAAAGTCACCAAAATCTGCTGAGTTAAACGCTCTTGTACTTGTGGGCGCTGGGCGAAAAAACGCACAATGCGATTGATTTTCGATAAACCAATAATCTTGTTTTTAGGTAAGTAAGCGACCTTCGCCATACCATCAATGGTAACAAAATGGTGTTCGCAAGTACTGGTAAAGCTGATGTCACTGACTTTCACCATTTCATCAACTTTCATCTTGTTTTCAATGACAGTAATTTTGGGGAATTGTGTGTAATCTAAACCTGAAAAGATCTCTTTAACGTACATTTTGGCAATACGATGAGGTGTCTCAGCCAAACTGTCGTCAGTTAAATCCAGCCCCAGTGTATTGACCACGTCTTCAAAAGCCATTTTGATGCGTTGATACTTTTCTTCCGTGGTCAAACCATTATCAATCATCGGGGTTTCTAACCCACTTTTGATTAAAGCGTCACGAACTTGCTTAGCCTCGTCTGAAAGAAAAGCATGATTTACTGTCGAGTTTTCCGCTATGTTAGCTTTCATATCTTTGTCCTACGTTACTGTCTCCTGTCTTTCGACTGGAGGCTGTGCTAAAAGAAGTCCCCATTTGGCTACACCAAATGTCTGCCTCCATCCAGAGACAAGGTCCGACCTGTCAAGTAGCCGCTTTCTAATACATACTTAACTGCGAGTACGCCTTCCTGCTCTCCCGGCTCCTTTTGTAACAGTGACTTATTTAACGCTTTCTGTCGGTAGTCATCGTCATCACTGTCATTAAACATCAATAATGATGGGGCAATGGCATTCACCTTAATATGAGGTGAATAACGTTTAGCAAAAGAGCAAGTTAAGTTTGCCAAACCGGCTTTACTGGCGGCATAAGCGATGTGTTTATCACTGCCCTTTTCGGCGACATAATCCGTCATGTGAATGATGTCGGCGACCCCATCGTCTTTAAAACCTGCACATAATAATCCTTCGAAGGCCAGATTTATACGATAAGGTGCAAATACGTGAACTTGCCACATTTTTTCCATCAATAACGTCGTATCTGAGCAGTTTTTCTCCGCTTCCCATTCGGAGGCATTATGAATGATGCCTCCAAGAGCATCGTAATCATCCATTACTTTCTCAATAAAAGCCTCAACACCGTCTGATGTTGAAAAGTCAGCCTGCAAACATTGAATCCCAGACGCCTCTATAGCATTAATTTCTTCGCGGTGCCGGCGGTACGTAATAATCACCTGATAACCTTGCTGGTGTAACGCTTGAGCACAGGCTAACCCAAGTCGCTGGCCACCTCCTGTAATAATGATGGGCGATTTTCGCATCATTTACATCCTATCCTTTTTAACGTTTCTGCAAGAATGACAAGCTTTTAAGCAGGTAACAAGCCTGAACAGGAAACAACAGATTAAGTTTCCGGTTCGACACGACTTCAGGACGCACACTTAAACATCGAGACTCATTATACGAGTGTAAACCAAATTCAGATCAATATTGGCAAATCCCTAAAGAGCTCTTGAATAAAAATTGAACTATCCTGTTCATAGCGACTCAAAGATAGGCGTTTTAATGACTGAACAAACCGTTACCTAAGAAAGCTACGAACAAACCTGCTGGCATGACGAGGCTTATTCGCATCTTTTTTAGCATTCACTCGACTGAAGAGAAGGAATTGTAATGAATCAAGCAGCTGAAAAAACCACCTCACACGTCTCATCTATTCCCCAAGAAGCGTTCGACTGGTATGACGAATACGCTCATGGCGACATTGACCGACGCACTTTCTTATCAAGACTAGGGACACTTGGCGTCACTGGCTTATCTTTATCTGTCATCGCCACATCGCTCACTCCAAATTACGCCTTAGCGGAACAAGTATCCTTTAACGACCCCGACCTCACGGCATCTTATTTGGAGTTTGAAAGCCCTAGTGGTCATGGCACTGGCCGAGGTTATTTGGTGCTACCAAAAGGTATCAGTACAAGTAACAAAGCACCAGCGGTACTGGTTGCTCATGAAAACCGAGGGTTGAATCCTTACATCAAAGATGTGGCTAGACGTTTGGCCAAAGCCGGATTCATTGCCTTTGCCCCAGACGCCTTATTCCCTCTTGGAGGATACCCAGGCAATGATGATGAAGGTCGTGCCATGCAGAAAACCCTTGATGGAGAGAAAATTGAGGGCGACTTCATGGAGGCCGCACGCTTACTAAAAAGTCATGAGCTGAGCAACGGAAAAGTGGGTATGGTTGGCTTCTGTTTTGGTGGCTATTTAACCAACTCCTTGGCCGCCAATCTGCCTGATATTATCGATGCCGGAGCGCCTTATTACGGTACGCCAGCTAAAGGCAATATTGATCAAATCAAAGCACCACTTCAGCTTCATTTTGCTGAACTCGACAAACGAGTTAATGCCACTTGGCCTGCTTATGAAAATGCGCTAAAGAGCAATCAAGTAACCTATACCGCCTTCACTTATGAAAAGGCCAATCATGGTTTTCATAACGACTCAACGGCGCGCTATCAAGAGAAAAATGCCGAATTAGCTTGGCAAAGAACCCTAGACTTCTTTAAGGCTACTTTAGCCACCTAATGAGCGAAATACGTGCGACAATTTATATTGTCGCACGTTTCATTGGATGAGCTTTTAGCGCTTTAGCCGATGCATTATCTTTGAAATTCCTGTTTTTAAGATCAGGAACCTGTTGCCATAAATGGTCACACAAATCCGATAAACTGGAATCGTCATTGGTTTGCAACCAACTGACTACCGCCTGTGCGACATTTGGGTAACTGATCTGAACCACTCGACTGGTTTCAAGCCAATCTCGAATGACCTCTGGGTTCAATTCCTGACACGTTTTAGCAATGTCCAAATACTCTAATGCAATGGCATTAGAGTGCTGCTCAATTTGCCCTTGCATTGGCTTGGCTAAAATACGGCGTCCCAAATGTAGCGCTTCCGAATTCAACTCAAACCCCGCATTACACAATACCGATTCACACTCACTCAGGTTCTTCTGGAATTGATCTCGACTGAAAGGAAACACCTCAACATTGCCATACACACCCGGCTCAATGTCTTTGCAATGCAGTCTAAAATGATACTCGGGGACCGCTTCCAGCCAATCTAACACCGCTTCACTGTTCTCAAACGGTAAATACACCAAGACTTGATTCGATTGAGGATTATTAGGTGCATCATGGTTATGGATCAAAGGCGGTAAAATATCATGACCAAAATGATGCCAATGGGCCCCAAGCTGCGTTGCCGCCGGCGCAAAATTGGACATAATCCATTGCGCTAACCAATTTTTCTTGTAACGTGGAATATCGTATTTAAACGCATACTGATGCCCAAAGCCGACACAAGGCACGCCCTGACGTTTAGCGGCCCACGCAACAATGGGTTCATAATCGGTAATAACCAGATCATAACCGCGAGTGTCTATCGTTTGAATATCACGATATAGTTTATAAAAATTCGCTTTATGAAAGGTTGCATATAAATCCAGTTTGCCATTACGAGCAACAAAGCTTAACCCTTGAAAGGTTCGATAATGACCGAACACTTCCATGTCAAAATACTCTGCTTCTGGGCGTCCAGAAAACACGAAATCAACTTGAATACCAGCCGCATTCATTTCTGCGGCCATGGCCCGAGCGCGAGTAATATGGCCATTACCTGTGCCTTGAACACCATACAAAATTTTCATGCTAGCACTCCAATCATAGTGGCGGCACACGCACTTCCTAGTAACGCTCCAATCACCGTATCAGTAGGAAAATGCACCCCTAAAAAAATTCGCGATAACCCTACGTTCATCGCCCAAAAATACAACACCATATTCAAACCGGGGAACCACTCACTCAAACAGTAAGCCATGAAAAACGCACCAGAAGTATGGCCGGATGGAAAAGAGAACTGATCAGAAGGAATAATGAAACTGTTGAAATTATCCAAGGCATCCGCTGGACGATTGCGTTTAAAGCCACGCTTTAAAATCAGATATAAAATTCGCTCAAGGGTGAAACCAAGTAGCATAATCAGCATGAGAGTATGATAACCGGTAAACCACAAAACCATTGCTAATGCCGCATACAATGGTCCATCCGCCGTAAAGGAAACGGCTCGTCCCATGCTAGTCAGCTTTGCCCTATGCTTTCGAGCCATACACCAAGAGAAAGTCTGTACATCAAATGCATGAATATTCTGAAGTATGTTCATAGGTGTTCACCTCTCATTTCATCTTACCTTTAAAATAGAACAGTAAAATGTCAGTAAGGTGGCGTTTCGATGACAACTTGATGACAAGCTCAGTGATACAAGTTGGCGATTTTGAATAAGAACAGCGTCATACAGATTCAGTAAAAAAATACCCCGCACCATGGCGAGGTATTTTTAAAATAGGAAGATGAAAGATTGAAATTACTTCATGTCGTTCATTTTGTGGAACTGAGCGATCATCGCATCTGGACGAACTTTCTTGTTGCTGCTGTTTAAAGCGTATACAACCGTTTCGCCTTTAGGACCAGCACCGATTTCAGTGTAACGTAATGGTACTTCACCCACGATACGTGCTGTGTTCATCTCTTCTAAAGAACCGAACACATAAATGCGGCCTTCTGTGCGCATTTCACCGTAAAAATCTTTCGAAGCCTCTAGTGAGCCGTCATACATATCAACCGATGCGATACCAGACATTTTCTTTTTGTCTTCACTCGTTAGACCAAACACCAGTGTTTCACCTTTAGGGCCAGCACCAATGCGAACTTTACGGAAAGACGTCTCACCAACAGATAAGAAATCTTCATACACGTCGCGGTCGTCAAAAATGTAAATACGGCCTTCGTGATGCACTTCATACAAATCATTGTTATTCATAGCGGATGCTTCTGCCATTGTATCAGCAGAACCCTTTTTCGCCATTTCACCGCCACAAGCCGTTAGAAGAGTGATTGCCATTAAACCGGTTGCGATTGGAATTAATTTCATTGTTGTACTCCTAGGTTGAATTAACACCTACCTTAAAAGCACAAAATGACAAAAGCATGACAATTACATGACGATAAAGTGTCAATCGTCAAAAAATAAGGAAAACCTAAAGCCAGTTGCTTAACATCACACCAATTCCCAACGACTGGGTTTGATGATTGTAGTCCAGCAGCGACTGCCCATAGCCGTTAAAATACTGGATGTAACCGCGAGTTTTACCCCATAACGGGAAGTTAAAGCCCACTTGAATGGCACCGCGGTTGTCCGACATGTCTAAATTATTGCGAATCATCACATCGATACTGTAATCGTCAATCACATGAATCATGCTAAATTCACCATAGCCATAATAATCTTCAATATCGGGATTATCGTCTACATCAGAACTTTCTGGAAAGCGGTACCAAGGTTTAATGGAAAAAGCGGTATTTTCTGTTTCAAACAAAAAATCCATGTAAAAGCGGTTCCAAGAGCGCGACAAATCACCAGATTGACCATTGGATTGATGATTCAACCCGTAGGTTATGTAACTGGGCTTTATGCCGAACCAACCTTCTTTTGGTTTGACCACAATGAAGGCTTCTGGCTCGTGATTAGTATCACGAAATGGTGCCGAAATATGGCTATTATAAGCTTGCCAATACGCTTGCTGAGTATAAGCAAACCAAAGACTACTATTACGCCCAACGACCCCATAAGCCACAGGAAATTTCACACTTAATTGAAATTTAAACTCCACACTCTGTAGGCTTTCAGAATCGCTTTTGTCCCCTAAAAAAGCTCGATCATTGGGGTTGGAGGTATAGGCAATAGGTAAGAAGTAATTTGGTCGATGAGGTGTAATCACAAACGGATTATTCACCGTGGCACTCTCACGAATTTCCCGTTGTTGAAATAACCCGTTGGCCTCTTTTGCACGCTGACTAATGGATTCAGGGACTTCTGGTTCTTCGGCCTGAAAATAAGACTCACTTTCTTCCTCGGTCTCGACCGGCACTGGCTCCGCCCCCTGAGCCATCAACACACTTGGCAATAATGCCAGACAACACACTAACCGCTTCATCTTAATAACCTGTCTAATACTCATTCATCAAGAAGACAATACAACCTTCTTACTGTACGTCTCTCGGTCCATGTCGCATACCTCGACAGTAAAACTAACATCTTTTAATGAAAACTGTATTAATGCATCCAGCACTAATTGCGAAACTTGCTGTTTTTGTGCATCCGTTCGTCCTGATAACATCCGTAATGTCACATGAATAAACGCGTCTTCTTGCCCCGCTGTCAGAAAGCTTTTGTATGGCATAGCCCGTAACTTAATGTCTTCCTGAGCAAACAAATTAGACGCTATGGTGGCATCACGAACGGCTTCTAATAAATCCATTGGAGGTAACTCTTGGGCTAAATTCTGGCTAAATTCGACAATACAATGAGGCATGCGTTTCTCCTTTTTTAGATTTATTGGTTGCAAACAAAATAAAAGCCTACGTTAGGGAAGGTGCGAATATACGAAAATCAGTGGGCTTATTCGCTCTTTCATTAATAGCCACGAGTCATGTCTACCGCGGTCGGTATTTGACCTGTGTGCTGATAATACTCAAGGTTTTTTGCCACCACCTGACAAGCACTCCCCCTATGAGTTGGTGCTGAAATATGTGGCAATACAGTCACATTATGCCTTTGCCAATAATCATTATCACTGGCTAAAGGCTCTTGCTGAAACACATCTAACACGGCGTGCGATAGATGGCCTTGATCAAGTTTCGACTTTAACGCTGAATCATCAACTACGGCGCCACGCGCAAAGTTAATGAGACTGGCACCAGCGGGTAACAAGGATAAGGTCTGCTCATTTAATAAGAAATGTGTGGCCGTCGTTAAGGGTAACAAACACACCAAAATGTCAGAAGATTCCAACAGTTGTTGCATGCCTTGCTCACCATGTAAACAGGTCACATCAGATATCTGTTTCGCTTGGCGACTCCAGCCCGATACACTAAAACCATTTTCCACCAAGCGTAACGCACTGGCTTTGCCTAACTCACCTAACCCGAGTATACCAACACGGCGTTCGCAGGCTCGCACCATGGGTCTAGGTTGCCAAGTCGCTTGCGATTGTTGGCGAGCATAATATGGCATGTCTCGATGTAAGAATAATGTCCAAGCCAATACCGCCTCAGACATGGTCTCCGCCAAATGGGGATCAACTAAACGGACAATTTTAAAGCTTGCCTCTGGAAGCTCTGCAATCATACGCTCCACCCCGGCCCACAAACTTTGTACCCATTTTAGCTTTGGTAAGTCCGCAAGATCATTCGGATCAGGGTTAGCCACGATAGCAAATTCACATGTGGATTTTTGCGTTTGGCTTAATTCAGAAAACAGCCCAAAAGAACGCTCTGGCATTTGTTTTGACAAACTGGCTAACCAAGCCTGCTGTTCCTCTACCGTCAAGGTCGACACCAAAGGAATCATGACGCATACACCTGTGTCAGGTCTTTAAACCCTTTAAGTTCAATGGCGTTACCGCTTGGGTCTTTAAAAAATAAGGTCCACTGCTCACCCGCTTCGCCCTCAAAACGAACACTCGGCGCCAAGTCAAATGTCACCCCAGCCTCTGCCAAACGGTCAGCAATTTTTCGCCAATCCTCATAAGGTAAAATCAACCCAAAGTGCGGCATAGGCACTAGGTGCTCACCTACTTTACCGGTATTAGTGGTGGGCGAAGGAGTGCCCAAATGTAAGGAAAGTTGATGGCCATAAAAATCAAAATCCACCCAAGTCTCTGTATGACGCCCCTCTGTACAGCCCAACACACGCGTGTAGAAATCCCTAGTCTCGGCTAGGGACGTGACATGATATGCGTAATGAAACAGTGCCAATACCGTAAACTCCTCTCGACATTTAATACAACTAACATACCGTACAGCCAGAAAAATAAACAGGGATAGCGAATATCAAGTCTAGAAATGTCTACTGTAAAGGAGTGCCTTCACGGTCTTTTTGCGCAACAAAATTAAGGTATTCCGTTTTCACTTCAGGTAACGGGTTCGCCTCTGAAAACAACTGGGAACGACTTTGATTTTCAATGATTCTTACGTGTGAACGGTTAAGCTCTCTAGGCTCTTTTACCCCACATGAATGGGCAATTAAACCAATGCCGTGTAATAACTCTTGGGCATAATTTGCTACGCGCTCAGACTTTTCCGTCGCTACCAAGCCTTTTTGTAACTCGGGATTGTGCGTAGTGATACCAGTTGGGCAAGTATTTTTATTGCATTGAAGTGCTTGAATACAACCAAGTGAAAACAGGAAACCACGGGCAGACACTACAAAATCGGCCCCCGCACTTAATGCCCATGCGGCTTTGCCAGGAACAATCAATTTACCCGATGCAATCACCTTGATGTAAGGTCGTAAGCCATGCGACGTAATGGCATTGACGACTAAAGGCAAACTTTCTCTTAACTGCATCCCCACATAATCCATCAGAGATTGTGGTGCCGCTCCGGTGCCACCATCAGAGCTATCAATAGTAATAAAATCCGGACAATAATCGAGGCCTTTTTTGTGTATCAAATCACACATTTTATCAAAAAATGTGGCATCCCCCACCACCATTTTAAAGCCCACAGGCTTACCCGTGACCTTGCGGACATGATGAATCATAGCCAGCAAATCATCGATGGATTTGATGTCTGTATGTCCATTGGGGCTAATCGAATCGGCACCAACAGGAATGCCGCGAGTATGAGCAATTTCTTCCGTTACTTTTGCACCGGGTAACATTCCTCCTTTACCCGGTTTTGCACCTTGACTCATCTTGATTTCAAACATACGCACATTGTCGTGATCAGCAATGGCTTTTAATTTGTCATCACTCAGGTGTCCATGAGCATCACGTACACCGTATTTGGCCGTACCGATTTGGAATACCAAATCACAACCGCCTTCAAGATGATAAGGTGACAAACCGCCTTCCCCCGTATTCATCCAAATACCCGCCTTGCGAGCGCCTCGAGATAAGGCCTGAACCGCAGGTTTAGACAAAGCACCAAAACTCATACCTGAAATATTGATCACAGATCGAGTCCGATAAGGGTGTTTTGTAGTATGTTCACCAATACTGATTTCTTTGGGCTGTGCGGCGTCTTCTTCCAAGGTTGGAAAAGCACAATTGAGGAAATAAATGTCGCCCGGTGTATCAAGAGAGCGAGTGGAACCAAAGGCGATGGTAGCGTCTACTTTCTTAGCCGCGCGATACGCCCAAGAACGCTCAGCACGATCAAAAGGTCGCTCCTCTCGATCTAAAGCAAAAAAATACTGACGAAAAAATTCGCCAAGATGCTCAAACAAATAGCGAAAACGGCCAACAATAGGGTAATTACGACGAATGGTATGAGCCGTTTGATGCGTATCTACCCAATACATAACGACTAATGCCACCAATAAAGCAAAACACAGAACCACAAAAAACAATGCCGCCCAATGAATGGTCACACTCGTAACCGACCATAAAAATTCCATATTTCACCCTTACCCAGTAAAACGTTTAATCGACTGACTCAATGTCTTTACATGATCATAAATCAAAAACTGGGGGCAATGTCGGACGAATCATGAACAAAAGAAGCAATAAATTGGTCTGCCGGGGCGGGACGACCAAAATAGTAGCCTTGATAAAAGAAACACTCGCATTCTTTCAATCGATCAAGATGCGGTAAGGTCTCTACGCCTTCTGCTAAAACATTTATTTTCAACGCTTTGGCCATGGCAATCACCGCATGCACGATGGCCTCATCACTGTGATCCGTAAGCAAATCTCGTACAAAAGATTGATCAATTTTCAATCTATCGATTGGTAAGGATTTAAGGTACTTCAACGATGAATATCCGGTGCCAAAATCATCTATGGACAAATACACACCCAACTCTTTTATCGCCTGCATTTTGGTCAAGCTGGTGGCCCAATCATTCAACAAGGTATTTTCTGTAATTTCTAAATCCACACACGAAGCGGGTACATGATGCTTTTCCAGCTGAGCTTTTAACGTTGGCAAAAAGCCTGCTTGCTGAAATTGTATTGGGCTGACGTTAATCGACATTCGCCATGATGGTTGCCATTTTCCTTGTGCTAACCAAGACGCCACTTGCGACAGCGCTTCATCCAGCACCCATGTACCAATGTCGACAATAAGACCAATCTCTTCTGCTAAAGGAATAAATTCAGCAGGCGAAATAAAGCCTTTATTCGCATCACGCCATCTTAATAACGCTTCAGCCCCAATTAATTCGCCTTCCGCGTTATTTTGAGGTTGATAATAGAGCTCAAATAATTTGTTTTCGGTCGCATGATGAAGGGCTTTCTCCATATCCAAACGGGCATCGGATGCCGCCTGCATTTCTGGGCGATACATGGCATACGTATTTCGGCCTGATTCTTTCGCTCGATACAAGGCCGTATCCGCTTGTTTTAAGATCACCTCTGCACACTGCTCATTCGACTCAAAAACACTGGCCCCCAAACTCGCCGTAATATGAACTTCATGATGCCCAGCCGTTTTTACTTGCTGACAAGCCAACATGATACGACAAATCAAATCGTCTACTTGCGCCTCGGCTACCGCCAAATCTTGTCCTAATGTCGGCAAAAGGAAGGCAAACTCATCCCCCCCCATGCGTGCAAATAACATAGGATCGGACACCAAAACAGACAGATGCTTAGACACACACCGCAAAAGTTGATCGCCAACATTGTGACCTAAGGAGTCGTTAATGACTTTAAAGCGATCTATGTCCATAAAAACCACAGCCGAATAGTCACTATCCGCATTACTAGCCTGCAGCCTTTCATTCAACCTGTCCGTTAGGTATTGTCGATTAGGTAAGTCCGTAACAGGGTCATAGTAGGCTAGGTGATGAATATGATCCTGAGCTTGTTTACGCTCACTGACATCGCGCATCAGCATCAGCGTTTCCACATTGGATTGCACTTGATACTTCACTAAACGCACTTCAACAGGCAATGTTTGCCCATCAATGTGATATTGGCTTTCTATGGTGGTTGGATGATTCAGCGGCAGAGCGCTGACCAAATCGACAAAATAAGGCCAATCGGATTCTTCATAAAATGCTTCCAAGGACGTATCGGGTAAGTCCTCTTTATCCAATTTCAGCATGCTTTTGGCAGTCGTATTGGCAATGCGAATTTGTTGCTGATCATCTAACAATATAATGCCATCCGCTGCGTGTTCAATCATGGCCTTTGTGTGACTGTTACTGCGCTCCAAATCGCTCAATGCCGTATTCAAGTTATCCCACAAATGACTGAAGGTTGCGTGTAACTGGCCCAGTTCATCCGCTTGATGATGTCGATAAAAAGCCCCAAATAGCGGAAATTTTCGTACTCGCCCTAACTTGGAAAGAGAGCGAGTAAGACGAACCAGTGGATAAGTCACAAGAAAATAAAAAATCAGCGATACAAGACAAGCAAGCAGAATGTCTTTTAATAAATTAAACAACAAAAGGGGAACATGAGTCGCCAGCAAATTGTCCATCAAATAACGCGTTTCCGGCACCACAGTGAGCAAGCCGGAATTAAAGCTAGGCCGTAGTAAAATCAGAGGTCGTTGAAAGGAGGTAAAATCACCAAATAACCAGTCTGCCAGAGTTTGTGATGAAGAAAAGACGCGTTGCGGTGCATTGGCAGCCACAAACAACTTGCCATTTTCATCACTGACTTCCACTTTCGCAATGGATGGCGAATTAAGCAGGCTCTCGACTTGCTGCTTAGCAACAGGGTAATCCAAACGAAATACTGCGCTTGCCAAAGGTTGCTCAACCACGCCAAGTAACTGATTGAAGTCGTTTTCAATCATCTCTTTTTGCTGCGTTATGCCACCCAGCAATTGAATACTATTGCTTATCAAGCTCAAACTAATCGCTAACAACAAGGTTAATACAGCTTGCTTTACAAACAACGACTTAGAAAAGACCAGACTCATTCATACCTTCTTTGGGCTATCATCCATTTATGCTTTATCACTAGGAAACTGCGGGTCTGAGTTAAGGAAGATACGAACAAAGCTGAATGTCTGTTAGGCTGCTCTTACCTTTCTTGAATTTGCGACAAATTATAATGAAATATTATATATTCATGCATTGCTAGATATGAATATCATGATATGCGTCACAACTAAAGCCTTCAGAACAAAAGAAAATCAAATCTGCCTTTACAACGAAAAAAGGCCAACATACTTTCGCATGCTGGCCTGCATTCGCTTTTATCGAACTGGTTACACGATAGCACGACCATCTTCACGTGTGATAGCAATCACACTAGAAAGCGGTGTACCACCTGTTGGCCAAGTACCACCTGGGTGCTGAATGCTAACAAACATTGTCGAGTTGTCAGAGCTCCAAGCAGAGCCTGTCACTTCACATTTAGTCGGACCAACCATGAAACGCTTAATTTCACCCGTTTCCGTATCACCAACCAACATCTGGTTGTTGCCTTGGCCAGCAAAATCGCCTTCATTTGAATAGTTACCGTCGGTTTGAATCCACAACAAGCCGTTACGGTCAAATTTCAACCCATCTGGCGAGTTAAACATGTTGTCTTTGTTCACGTTCGCAGAACCCGCATAAGCATCGTCAAAGACCGCTGGATTACCCGCCATCACAAACAAATCCCACTTAAAGTCATTCGCTGTATGGTCTTCGTTGCTTGGTTCCCAACGTACGATCTGACCAAAGTTGTTCTTAGCTCGTGGGTTTGGACCTTTCGCTGGCGTCGCATCACCACCCGCATTTGGTTTCACACCACGGTTCTTGTTGTTGGTTAGACAGCAGTAAGCTTCTACTTTATTTGGATTCGCCGCTACCCACTCAGGACGGTCCATCGTCGTTGCGCCAACTTTGGATGCCGCCTGACGAGTGTGAATGGCAATTTCTGCCTCTGTCATACCCGTTGTCGCAGGCGTCAATGCTAACCACTCACCACGATTATTATCATGGAATCTAGCCACGTACAAAGTCCCTTCCGCTAACAAATCTGAGTTGTCAGCACCTACTTGGTATTTGCCTTTAGAGACGAAGCGGTATAGGAATTCACCACGCTCGTCATCGCCTAGGTAGACCACGACATGACCGTTTGCCGCAATCGTTACTTCGGCATTTTCGTGTTTGAAACGACCCAAAGCAGTACGTTTTTTAGGGCGAGAATTTGGATTCATTGGATCGATCTCGACCACATAACCAAAGCGATTTGGCTCATTTGGTTCTTTCACAAGATCGAAACGATCGTCTGCCATTTCCCACTTGTAGCGACCTTCAGAAGTGCTCACGCCGTAACGCTTAAGTTCATCAGGAAGCTGATAGCTGTCATCAGAAGCCGCGAAGTAACTATTGAAGTTCTCTTCACAAGTCAAATACGTGCCCCAAGGTGTTTGACCTTGACCACAGTTGTTCCACGTCCCTTTTGCAAGCACTCCTCGAGGGTCCGCTGAGGTTTTCATCAAATTGTGACCACGCGCAGGTCCAGTGATGTCCATTTCCGTGTCGGCCGTGATACGACGATTGAATTTAGAGTCTTTAATGATGCTCCACTTACCATCGTATTTTGCAATTTCCATGATAGACACACCGTGTGCGGCTTTGTTCTTGCGCACATCATCTGCCGTCATAGTTTCACCGCCTTCGCGGTTAGCATTCAGTGTTTTTGGGTTAACGTATTCATTATTAACCGCTAAGACAAACACACCGTTATGATTAAAGAAGGCTAAGCCATCATTGTTGTCACCAAAGGCCATTTCTTGGGAAGCACCTGTACCACCCGTTTTAGTGTCTAATGGCACACCTTTTGACCACAATGGATCACCCCAAGAAGCCACCACTTGCCAAGTGTAACCTTTTGGCAAAGTAATGGTGTCAGCCGAAGTCGCTTTCACCATATCAAAAGCCAGACGAGAAGATTGATGATGAGCAGCCATGGCCTGCGCGGCACCAAAAGTTGACCCCATAACAAATGCACTGGCGCCAACCGCGGCGCCCCCACTTAGAAAGCCACGACGCGATACCATCTTGTTCGCCACTTTCTCAAATTCCACCACTTCTGGTGCTGGACGTACTAACTCGTCTAGTTCATCAAAGCTCAGATCTTGTTTGCGTTCAATTGTCATAATACTGCCCTATCAATAGTGATTTCTTACTGACTAAATAAATCAAAAAAACCACCTTTAACGTCTTTAGATGGCTCTCTGACTTGTTGTTTGAGATATTAGAAAAACAACCTTCCCATAATTGCTTTTTCTAACCTCCCCTGCTTTAGAGAAGTTGGCAATTAATTTATAGGCAAAAAGTTACACAGAAATGACAGTTAAATGGCATTATTGAATTGTTTAATAAAAAAGGATAAAACTTGTAAGTAGGAAGCAAAAAAAACTTATAAACCATAATAAGAATGACGCAAATTCCCGAGAGGACACAGCTATGATAAACACGTTAAGAAAAATCCCCATTAAGCACAGGTTAATAAGTCTCGTTACTTTTTTTTCCATCGGTTTGATTTTAGTAATTTCGCTTTCACTCAGTGAGAACAAGACCTCACTACTTAATGAAAAGTACGCGCAAACGAAACATGTTGTTGAGACAGCCACAGGAGTGTTGACCCACTTTCAGGCGCTCGAACAATCTGGCGAACTGAGCCGAGATCAGGCTCAACAGTATGCGATGGACACCATTAAAGGCATTCGATATGCCGGTGCTGAATATTTTTGGATTAATGATTATAACGCTGTCATGATCATGCATTCTGTTAAACCGAGCCTAGATGGAAAAAATTTAGCCAATCTTGAAGATCCTAACGGCAAAAAGCTGTTCTCAGAATTTGTTAAAGTGGTCAAAGCACAACAAGCAGGGTTTGTTGATTACCTATGGCCAAAGCCTGGCAGCGAACAACCCGTTGAAAAAATTTCCTACGTGCAAGGATTTGCCCCATGGGGTTGGATTATTGGCTCTGGTATCTATTTAGACGATGTTGATCAACAGTTCAAACAAGAAATCATAAAATTGGGCAGCATCAGTGCAGCGATTATTCTATTGGCTCTGTTTATTTCCGTCATTATTCTAAGGTCTATCCTCACGCCAATTCGTCAGATTAAAACGGCTCTAGAAGACATTTCCCACGGTTCTGGTGATTTAACGGCTCGTCTCCCTGAGTCTGGAAACGACCAGTTAACCAAGATCGCAATGTCCTACAATACGTTTGTAAAAAGACTTAGCGATACCTTGAATAAAGCCGTGTTGCTTAACCAAGAAGTGGAATCTAAAAGCAAAGAGCTGAAGATTGCGTCGGCTAAAACCAGAGAAATTAGCCAAGAAAGAGAAGGCAAATTCACGGAAATGACGCAAGCCATTGCAGAAGTCGATAGCTTTAAAGACGAAGTGATTGAAAGCACGCAAACGACGTTAGATTCCGCTCAAATGACCGTCGAAAAAACCCGAACAGGGCAAGATTCAATACAGCAAACGGTTGACTCTCTAGATAAGTTATCCAGTGAGTTGGAGTCTGGGTTAAACACAGTCATTCAGCTTGCCGAACAATCCCAAACCATTGGCACAGTGTTGGATGTCATCAGTGAAATCGCTGAACAAACTAACCTGCTGGCATTGAATGCGGCGATTGAGGCCGCTCGAGCTGGTGAGCAAGGACGAGGATTTGCCGTGGTAGCGGATGAAGTTCGCGGCTTGGCCAGCCGAACTCAAGCCTCAACGGATGAGATTCAAGCCATGATTAACAAGTTACAAAGTGGCGCCAAAGAAGCCGAAAGCAAAATTACAGAAAGTCATCAGCAATCGCAAAAAACCACTCAAGAAATGAGTATGACGGCGCAATATCTAGAAGACATTGCCAGTTCAGCGGAAGGCATTAATCGCGCGAGTAACTCGGTACTTCAAAGTGTCACCTTGCAAAGTGATGTTGTACAAAGACTCAATGAGTTAAATGAAAAGGTCGTTGAATTATCAGCGCAGGCGAGTTTGCAAGTTCAGCAGAACAACCAAACCAGTGAGTCTCTGGCGCAAACGTCAGAACAAACACAACACGTCATGTCAGCCTTTAAACTTTAGCCTCTAACGGATCGAACATGCCAACAAGACATTTTTCTTGTTGGCATGTTTTTTAAAGCCCAACGCCCTCTCTGTTTAAAGCGTTTATCCCGCAAATACATCATCACCATAGACAGCCACTGCGCCATGACGTAACGCTAATCCCTCTCTTAAGGATTTTTTCATGCCTTTAACAACCAGAGCATAAGAGTGGTCGATCAAACGCTCAATCTCTCCATCTGGCAAGCTTCCTTCATACATCACTGAATTCCAATGTCGTTTATTCATATGATAAGCAGGAATCACCTCTTCAAACACATCCCTCAACTCAATGGCATGATCCGGCTGACACTTCAGATTCAACAAGCTTTTTGCTTGATAACGAGTCAGCAGAGCAAACATCTTTCCCTGAACTTTGAACACCGCGGTACGATTATCAAAGGGGTACACTTCCACCGCTTCAGGCTTGGACAATAAATAAGAAGTTATACGATCAAGTTGCAAACCAACCTCGCATCAAAATGTAGTACAAAGATAACCCATCAATAACGTAGAGCAATCGCTTGCTGTAACAATGGCCAATCCAATAACGCTTGCTGATATTGTTTAGCTTTATCTGACAGCGGTAACTGATAATCGGCTAGGCGATAAGCCAAAACGCTGTAAAAAGCATCCACGGCACCTGGACTATCAAACATAAAAGGCCCTTTCGCCTGACAAAAGATCTCATCTACCCTGTTCAGCTCATGCTCCAGCGCCTTCGGAACCTCAGTTAACGGCGTCACCCCGTGTAACGAGAATGGACATTGTTGACGCAAGGTTACAAAACCCGCATGAAGTTCGGCACATAAACTTCTCGCCACAGCCTTCTCAAGCGCTGACAATGGGTACAATGCGCCATCTGAAAAATCGTTAAAATATTCCGCGATGGCCAAAGAGTCATGTACAACTATGTCACCAATTAGTAGAGCAGGCACCAAGCCTGTTGGTGACAATTTTCTTAACTCGGCTTTGTCACTTTCTGATTGCAGATCAATCCCCTGCAATTCAACCTCAGCACTGGCTAATTGACTGCATATCCAAGCCCGTAAAGACCAGGTGGATAAGGTTCCAACCACTAACTTCATCACTACCTCCAAACGCAATGGTTTCCATCACACTGTTTCTGAAAAACTGATAAAATAGAGCCAGTTAATACTTTCAATGAATGACGCCTTCAAAAGGAAGACCATGATCATCACCTTAACGACTCCCGCTATGTTATTTCCTGCTGTTTCCCTTTTATTACTGGCTTATACCAACCGTTTTGTGACACTAGCCTCTATTATTCGAACCTTTGACCCAAAACAAGAGGACGATAACACCACAGAGCAAATCGTTAACTTAAGAAAACGCATTTATCTCATTCGACGAATGCAAGAAGCGGGCGTGATCAGCTTTTTTCTCTGTGTCATGTCCATGCTCGCCATCTATGTAGAATACCAGCAGGTAGGCAGTTATATTTTCGCCGCTAGCCTAGTTTGCCTGATGTATTCTTTGTACCTATCCGTACGTGAAATCACCATTTCTTGTGATGCCTTAGAACTTCATTTAAAACACTTTAACGCAGACTTAACTCGCAAAAAATCGCTTAAAAAGCCCTACAAGCGAATCGACTGAAGATTAAAACCTTTCAACGATGAGGACGCATCATACTGAGCAAAGTAATCGATAAAATCCTCATCCACTACTTGTTGATGTGTCACACTGGCATGGCGAAGAATTAGGCGACCATCTTGTCTTAGCACGAATCCTTGATGCGACACATTTAAATTGGTACCGATCCATTTCTTCAGCGCCCAATCAGGCCGTACCATATTAATCACACTGCCCGACGGAATACGATCGAGTAAAGCTTGGTTCACTTGTTTATCTGGCCCCAAAAACACTGCCGTTAAGGGAACATAAGGAAGGTCAGCTTGGACTACTTGAAAATGCTGACCTGTCACGTGCAATCTTTCCAAAAGCGCTTCACAACCCTGTTTACAAGCGATGCTTTTGGCACTTAAATGACGATACCAAGCCGCTCGATCAATCTGTGTACGAGCTTGTTGAAATTGTGTTGGGGCAACTCGCCCCGTGATATCTTGCAGTATTTTTCGATTATTCGGTAACCAATCCAAACTGGGAAAATGGTTACGCTGCACAAAATTGACCTGACCATGCTGATAACGAATGCGGATTAAGTTGTCTTTAAAGCTCCCAGCTGAAGCAGACTGTATTCCAGCCAACACAGTTTCAACGTAAGTAGTGCAGTCAAATACATCAAAGCGTATTAATGGGTCTTTATCAAATTGCCCACCTGGCCCTTCTCCAGCATTACCACCAACATAAGGCGCTCCCATAAACAGATGACTCAGACGTTCTATTCGCGTTGCCACATCCATCGAATCAGTTTGGGTGCTAAGTGACTGATAAAACTGACGCTCTATTGTTGGATCATAGGCGTGCTCGACGTCGCTCCCGTTAGCCTGGTTAAACAAGCCACAAACTAAGAAACAGTAGCCTAGCCAATGTCGTTTCATCACCACCTCGTTTGCAATACATCACAAAAATGAACAAAACCCTCACTAACAGCCTAACATCATGTTGTTAAAATGCCATGTAATGAAAGAGAGGTTTGCCCATGAAGATACAAAGTCCACCTTTTTTATATGGCCAACAAGGCTTACAACAAAGTCAAAGAAACCTTGAACAAGCGAATCAAGAAGTCGCACAAATGGCGACTCAAACTTTTGACCGAGTTCAACCCAAAGAACTCGATGTACAGCATGGTTCTATTGAGGAAAGCTTAATGGAAGCGAGGCAAGCCACTCGAAATGCTCAATCGAATGCGCAGGTAATTGATGGTTCAAACAAAGCCATTGGTAGCTTAATTGATGTTACGGTTTGAGCATTAGAATTTAGCCACCACTATCGAGCATAGCCTTGGCTTGATTTAAGTCTTCAAGATGAGTGACTCTCACCCACCGCCCAATTTCGTGACCATCTTTTAGCAAAATCAAGCTCGGCCATAGCTTCACACCAAACTGGCGTCCCAGTCTCTTTCCTTTGCCATCAAACACCTTCACATGAGGCATAGCCGGATAGGCTTTCATAAAGCATTCAACAACAGGCATAGCCGTTTGACAATGAGCGCACCAAGGGGCACCAAACTCAACCAACGTATAACCCGCCTGGTGCTCTAATGCTTCTTTATCAGGCGCATCCTCTGAGTAACCTTTATTATAGCCAAGCGTCATCGCTAACATATTGAACACCATATTTAATTTACTTTATTACATTCTAAGCTGAGCAATATCAAAAAGAAAACCGCCCAATAAGGCGGCTTTCTGACACATATTTTCTGCTCTTAATAGAGAGCACTTCAACGCAGTAAATGAGAGAGTCTAAACTTTAAACTTCACCACGAGATCATTCAGCTCAACCGCTAAGCGTGTCAACTCCGCAGCACTGGCGCTCGTTTGATTCGCACCGACGACAGTTTGTGCCGCCAAATCACTTATATTCGTAATGTTACCATCCACTTCTTTCGCTGTATTAGATTGCTCTTCTGCAGCACTGGCAATCACATGATTGCTGTCACTAATCGCGGCAATACGTCGAGTAATCTGTTCTAAAGCTAAGGCGGCTTCGGCCACTACCTGCTTAGCCATGCTGGTTTTTTGACTGGTGCTTTCCATTGAAGAGACGGCCGTATTGGCTGACGTTTGAACGTCTTTCACCATGGTTTCAATTTCTTCAGTGGATTCTTGTGTTCTATGAGCAAGACTACGCACCTCATCCGCCACGACAGCAAACCCTCGCCCTGCCTCACCGGCACGGGCTGCTTCAATTGCCGCATTCAAAGCCAGTAAATTGGTCTGCTCCGATACAGCACGTATCACATCCAGAATCTGCCCAATCGAAGACACCTGACTCGCCAATTGGTTAATCACATTGGTACTGGTTTGCATTTCTTGGTTCATGTCCGTAATGACAGAGGTCGTCTCATCCACTTTGCCTTTGCCCTCTGCTGCCAAGCGAGACGATTCATGTGAATCTTGAGAAGTGGCTTGAGCCGTTTTCGCGACTTCATCAATCGCTGAACTCATTTGTGTAATGGCGGTAGCCGCTTGTTGAATTTCATCACTTTGTCGCTGCAAACCATTTGTTGAGCTTTCAGTCACTGAGTTCAGCTCTTCTGCTGCCGAGGCCAATTGACTTGATGACTCTCCGATGTGAACAATGGCTCCTCTGAGGTTTTCTTGCATCGCTAACAACGCCATCGCTAAACGTGTCACTTCATCTTCACCATCTACTTTTATAGTCTGGGTTAAATCCCCTTGCGCAATCGCTTCGGCAGAGTGCATGGCGGTTTGAAGCGGTTGATTAATACTCCTCGCTAGAAAAACGGCGATCAAGATAGCAAATAATGCCGCTCCGGCAACGATCACACTAGTCGCCACCAAACTATTATTGTATTCCTGTTTCGAGGCTTCACTCGTCTGATCCGCAATCCTCTGATTTTCCTCCACAATGTCATGCAGAGCTTTCACCATCTGATCGGCGGCTTGATTCATTTTTGGCACCAAGGCTTCATAGGCGTTTTGCTGCATCACGGCATCCGCTACTTGATTCTGTAACTCAAAATAGGCCTTTTCGTCTTGCTGAAAACGTTCAAAGAGTTGACGTTCACTCACCATTTCAATATGAGACGCATAAATTTTCTGGGATTGAAGCACGTCTTGTTTTATTGCCTTCAACGTCGCTAACGTCGTCTTTTGGCTTTGTTCATTGTCTTCATTTAACAAACGCAACGTAAAAATTCGTACCCTCATTAAGTTGCTATTCATATCTCCAAGACTTGAAATGGCTGGAAGTATATTGCGTTCAATCTTCTCAGAATTAGAGCGAATGTCTTTCATTGCATTCATCCCTCCTCCTCCAAGTATGATTAACAACAATAAAATCACTGAGAACGCCGTAAATAAACGTGTCCTAATATTCATTTTTCGTAACATATTTGTGCCCTTAATTAATAGTAACGTTACTTCTTAAGTGACATATTAACTCGACGTATAGCGCCAAGAAGGGACTAAACGGCGAGAGTGAAACGTCAAGCCAGCATTCACATGGACTCAGGACAGATATAATGAGGTTGTGTAAAACAAACCTTTTATGCCTTCCAAAACTTAAGAATTGGTGATTCTCAACTTCATCCACTGTTCAAATTCTGTAGAGGACAAAGGTGGAGAATAGAGGAAGCCTTGCACAACGCGATAACCCGCATCGATTAGCAAGGACAATTGATTTTCCGTTTCCACGCCTTCAGCGATAGCGAGAACATCAAGCTCTTGCGACATGTTAAAAATAATACGGCTCAAATGAACGGCCATTTTATGCGGAAATTCATGTACAAAAAAACGATCTAGTTTTAAATGAGATATGGGGAACTTTAACAATCTCTTTAGATTAGAATACTCGGTTCCAAAATCATCTAACGACACCTTTACTCCCATAAAATAAAGCTCAGCTATTTTTCCAGCGATATTGATGTTAGAAGGAAATGGAGCACGTTCAGTTATTTCGACAATCAAGTGATCAAATGGAATGTCTAATTCTATTAACCTGGTTTTTATATGATTCGTAATATTAGAATCACAAAAGCTCATAGCAGAAAAATTAACGGAAATGTGTGGAATCGATATACCATTCTCTCGCCAATGCACAAATTGCAGACAAGCTTTATTGAATACCAATAAATCTAATTCGGAAATAAGTGAATAGGATTCCGCAATTTTAACAAACACATCTGGCGACACCTCACCAAACTCATCTGAAGACCACCTAGCCAAAGCTTCAACACCATAAAGGGTGTTATTTGTTACATTAATTTGCGGTTGATAGACCACAGATATGTTTTTAGCAAACAGATCTTGGCGAAATGAATAGGCCATAAAATCAGTTGAAAATTCATCGTTTTCGCTTTCAACTGCTTGCCGAAAAAAAATCAGCCCCAAGTACTCTTTACCTTCAAGAAAAAAAGGATCTACTGCGACCGTCACAAGAAAAGGCGTCGCTTTTTCGGGTCGATACAATAAGGAAAGTGTCGTACCTGAATATTTTTTAAACTCTTTTAAAAAAAAAGTACCTTGTTTTTCCAGTGACCAAAAGCAATTATCATCAAATGTGATAGTCTTGTTAGAACAATTAGTTAGGAAAAGTTTCTGAGCACGAGCATTACATGAAACGAGCGTATTTTCAGCATCCAGAACAAGTAAACTGGCATCAAATAATTCAGATCCACGCCATTCAAGCTTTGTGTTCCAAGTGTCTATTTCCACGAGCAAGTCCTTGCTTTGCATGTTGAAGATAATGATATTTAGATATCATTATTTGTCATATAGACAAAATGACATACAAATATTGCCCATAAGGCAAATCGAGTCAAGCAAATTGCCTCATAGGTTTTGTCGTACTAGTAAGTCAAAAAGGATAATCTCGTCATGAAGATAGGACAGGTTATCAAAGTCTTACGCTTACAACGTAAGATGACACAAGAACAAATTGCACTGGAAGCAGATATGGCCACCAGCAATGTGTCTCGCATTGAGAAAGGCCTAAGGCAACCCTCTCAAAAGGTCTTATGGAAATTGGCTAAAGCTCTGAATACTACGCCCTCAGTTATTTATGCTGCTAGTGAACAGCCCGATGGCAATATTTTAGAATTTTTAGAACAAGTTAAACACGATGGCAAAGAGGACTCATCACTTAAAAAAAATAGAAGAGTTGGCAGTTCCATCATTAGTAAAGATGCTCAACTGTTATTAAAACTCTACAGCGAGCTCTCCCCAAAGAATAAATCTTTATTATTAGAACAACTTAAAACTCTGCATAAATGGCAAGAAAAACCAATCTAAAGCAATTAAGAAGAACACACTTCTGGCGCGACATATTCCAACTTCAATAAGTCAAAATAATTTTGCCCTAAGGCGATGTTACGAAATGCCTCATCACTCAAAAATTGATGAATTCGCCCTGTCACTCTCAGCTCCTCTTGATACACTGCAAAACGATTATTGCGAAAAGCGACGAAATCCGAACCTGGCAAGATACGCTCAGAGTAACGGTTAAAGAAAGAAACGTATTTTTCTTGATTGCCCCATTGGCTAAAATAATAGTCATCCAAAATGCGCCATGAGGTATCCAACATCAGGTTAGGATGCTTGTCTAACATCGCAGACAAGATGGCGATATGATGTTCCGCTTTCATATTGGTCAACTCATAGGACATCCCCATGTGTGCCCAAATAATTTTATTATTCGGATATAAAGACAACACCTGCTCCATTAATGGGACATATAGCTTGGGATCGCTGTTATTTCCTAAGTCAGAATGAATGGTGATTGGATATCCTCGCTTTTCCAACTCACTCATAAAGTCAGCCCATTGACGAATATCGTGAGGCGTTGCGGGTTCATGGCGATTATGAAACTGAGCTTGCTTGACTAGGTTAACCTCCCCCATCCAGCGAAACATGTCTGGGTATTCTTTTTCATAGAGCGCCATAATAGCCAAGGTGGATTGCGGATTGGCTAAGTCCGTAAAAGTCATCGATAAGGTTAAATGCAAATCTTCTGGCGCGTACTCCAACATATTTGCCGCATTAACAAAATCATTGCGAGTGGTCGGAGAAACGGGTGTGCCGGGGCATTTTAAATAATTGGAGCAGCTAGAATTGGCCGGTAACATTTGCCCGATACCGTATACATTGGCGAAACGCACGCTGGTTTGACGAAGGAAATCATTCACCTGTTGAAACGGTATCGCGCGCCCATCAAAGGGTCGATAATGAAGATGACTATCAACAACCGCTGTGTAAGGTTCATTTGCTCGGTCATAACACGCTGCCCCCGCCTTAAAAGACGCTAATGAACGTAGTTCACTTTTCGCGTCATATGCACACCCCACCAACAAAGAACAAAGCGCAACCGTGACCATCAAAGGATGACAAGACATTAGAATGAATCCTCTTTGTTAAAACAAAAACTTTGACGCATGCTCATCTAACACGTTATTTTTAAGGTGTTTTTGCTCGTCTATTAATAGGAAAGACCTTAGCATGTCCACGCCACACTATCATTATTTACAACAATACTTTAGCGACCTAATCGCCAGTCAACAGCTGGTCTCTGGAAGTAAGTTGCCATCTGAAAGAGAAATTGGCGAGCAATTTAAACTGACACGAGTCACCATTCGACAAGCCCTTAAAAATCTCGAAGCCGAAGGCCTTATCTATCGCCAAAATAGACGCGGCTGGTTTGTTTCACCAGCGGCCGTGATCTATCACCCCGCCAGTCACTTAAGCTTTAATCTATATGTGACAGAGCAAGGCTTTTCCCCAAGCACAGAGAAACTGGCGCAACAAGTTGAGCCCGCTAACGAGCGCATTGCACAGTTAATGAACATTCCTATTGGCAACCCAGTCCTTTATTTGCATCGTCGTCGCTATATTGACCAACGCCCTGTACTGATCGAAAAAATGTACATCAATCAAAATTTATTACCAGGCATAGAAGAGGAAGATTTAACCGAATCATTGAGCCAAATTCTTAAACGAAAATATCAGCAAGAATATCGGGATATGGATCTCTCTTTTAAATCAACGTCTCTTCCAGCCCATGCGGCCAACGATCTAGGCATCGCTGCTGGCCAACCAGGATTACAGATTGAGCGCATCAATTACACCGGCCACAAGCAAGTTCTTGAGATCGACTATGAGTTTTGGCGTCATGATGCCGTCACCATTAATATTGCCATTCGAGACTAACCCTTCTCCCGAAACGCCACCAAATTTCTTTTCTATTCCCTTAAAAAGCAGTCAATAACGCCATTTTTCGTGCGTCTTATTAAAAGAATTGTCACATCAATGACATATTTGGCTGTTATTTTGCATTACACTATCTGGTATATACCAGTTGACCAACCTGATGCATGGAGAAGAGAAATGACACGTAAGACCCTACTTAAACGTCTGGCTGTTTTAGCAGGCATCACCACGGTTTCAATGGCTGCTCACGCCGCAAAAACAGAACTTACTGTCTACACTGCCATTGAAGCAGAAGACCTTAAGAAATATGCCGCTCGCTTTAACGAAGAGCATCCTGACATCAAAATCAACTGGGTACGAGATTCAACTGGCATAGTAACAGCTAAATTACTGGCAGAAAAAAACAACCCTCAAGCCGATGTTGTTTGGGGGTTAGCCGCCACCAGCTTAATGTTGCTTAAAAGCGAAGACATGCTGCAAACCTATCAACCAGTGGGTTCTGAAAAACTGTCGCCAAAATTCAAAGACATGAGTAACAATCCGGTTTGGACTGGTATGGACGCTTGGATGGCGGCCGTCTGCTACAACACGGTAGAAGCAAAGAAGCTAGGCTTACCGAAACCAACGTCTTGGGCTGATTTAACCAAGCCGGTATATCAAGACCACATCATCATGCCAAACCCAAATTCATCCGGTACAGGTTTTCTAGACGTCAGTAGCTGGTTACAAATTTTTGGCGAAAAAGAAGGCTGGGCTTACATGGACGGCTTACATCAAAACATTAATCGCTACACTCACTCTGGTTCTAAGCCTTGTAAGTTAGCCGCCGCTGGGGAGATTCCGATTGGTATTTCATTCGCCTTTCGAGCTGCAAAATCGAAAAAAATGGGCGCCCCACTCGACATTGTCTTTCCAACAGAAGGGTTAGGCTGGGACATGGAAGCGACCGCCATTATCAAAGGGACTGACAAGCTAGCCGCAGCGAAAACGTTGGTTGACTGGACGGCATCACAAAAAGCCAATGAAATGTACAACGAAGGTTATGCGGTTGTCGCCATGCCAGGCATAGCCAAACCTGTAGAGTACTTCCCGGCCAACGCAGAAGCACTAATGATCAATAACGATTTCGAATGGTCAGCCAATAATCGCCGCCAAATTCTTGCGGAATGGCAAAAACGCTACGATAGCAAAAGCGACCCAAAATAATCCCTTAGGCTGGGAATAGACACGGCTATTCCCAGCCTTTTTTTGAGATCAACAGACTCATTCTACATTCACTGATTACCAGTCTGTTTTGTCATATCCACTTACTCGGATCTACTTTGTGTAATTTAAGGGATGATGACAAAACATGCTCTTATTCAAGGAGAGGTTTCTATGTCCAACCAAGCCTACTTAGCATTACAGAACATTCATCAGATGTTTGGCTCACATCAAGCCTTAAAAGACGTTTCCCTTAACATACAAGAAGGCGAATTTGTCTGTTTTCTAGGACCATCAGGTTGCGGCAAGACCAGCTTATTACGCATCATTGCTGGGTTGGACACTCCAACCTCTGGTGAACTTTTTCAAGCGGGTGACAACATCACACAAACGCCAATCAAACATAGGGATTTTGGCATTGTCTTTCAGTCTTATGCCCTATTCCCAAACCTATCCGTTGCCGACAACATCGCCTACGGTTTGGTTTCAAAACAATTTAATCAACACGATAAACAAGCTCGGGTGAGCGAACTGTTAGCCACCGTTGGACTGTCAGGCAGTGAAACCAAGTACCCAGCCCAATTATCTGGTGGTCAGCAACAAAGGGTGGCCTTAGCACGTGCCTTAGCCACATCCCCAGGTTTACTTTTATTAGACGAACCTCTTTCTGCACTGGATGCGCGTGTAAGAGCGCACCTTCGCCAAGAGATTAAACAACTACAAGAAAAACTTGGCGTCACCACCATCATGGTGACGCACGATCAAGAAGAAGCCTTAACCATGGCCGATAAAATCGTCGTCATGAATCAAGGGGTTATTGAACAAATCGGCACGCCACAAGAAGTCTACGCGCACCCAAACACCCCATTTGTCGCAGAATTCGTGGGTGAAATGAACTTCATTGAAGCCAAACGTAGTGGCGACGGTCTAATGCAATCAGGCACACTGATGTTGCAGTGCGAACCGGATAGCGAAACCACGTTTGGAGAAAATGTGACACTGGCGATTCGTCCTGAGGACATTCGTTTTAATGGTCATGAAGGTGACAAAAACAACCTTAATGCCGAAGTACTTCATCTCGAATTCCTAGGCTCTCGAGTGCGCTCTTTATTGCAAATCGACGATCATGAAACGCCTCTTATTGCCGACATTTCAATGAATGAAATGTCTGGTTTAAATTTAACCCAAGGTCAGTCTGTGCGCTGCCAATTACCCGCTGATCGTCTGCATATTTTTGGAGGTCAAGCATGAGTCAATCCAGCCTTGCGACGGCGGACCAACCACAAATCACCCCATCTCAAAACGGCAGATCAAAATGGCTAAGCCAACGTAGCTTGGATGAGTGGTCACTCGGTGGTGTGCTTATGATTGGAGTCTTAGCTCTCTTCATCTGTGTCGTACTACCAATCTACACCCTATTATCCAAAAGCATTGAAAACAAAGCCGGCGACGTCATTGGTTTAGAGAATTTCAGCCATTTTTTCGCTACCCCCAGCCTGTATAGCGCGATTAATAACTCCTTATTAATCGCTTTTTTATCGACTTTCATTGTCACCACGCTGTCTTTTTTAACCGCTTATGGCATCAGTCGAACACGCATTCCGTTTAAAGGTCTGTTTCGCACGATTCTGGTGCTGCCTATATTGGCACCATCACTTCTGCCAGCCATCAGTTTGGTTTACCTCTTTGGTAACCAAGGCATCATCAAAGAATTACTGATGGGCGAAAGCATCTATGGTCCAATAGGGATTGTCATTGGTTCCTGTTTTTGGACCTTTCCTCACGCCTTAATGATCATGCTAACCGCCTTAGCCAATACCGATGCACGTCTTTACGAATCCGCAGAAGTACTAGGCGCGTCCCCCATGCGCACCTTTTTCACCGTGACACTGCCAGCCGCCAAATATGGCATTATCAGTGTCGCCTTTGTCGTCTTCACATTGGTCATTACCGATTTCGGTGTTCCGAAAGTCATTGGTGGCCAATTCAATGTATTAGCGACAGACATATACAAGCAGGTTATTGGCCAGCAAAACTTTGAAATGGGCGCGACGGTTAGCGTTATCTTACTGTTACCAGCCATTCTTACCTTTATGACAGATCGTTGGTTACAACGTCGACAATCAGCTTTATTGACGTCGAAAGCCGTTCCTTGGTCCGCGCCAAAACGCCTTTGGTTAGACCGCACATTTTTCGCTCTCATGGTGTTGGTTTCTGTGGTAATTGTCGGCATCATTCTGATGGCAGTTTATGCGTCACTGGTCACCTTTTGGCCCTACAATCTAAACCTATCCCTTAACAACTATAACTTTGATCTAATGGATGGCGGCGGCTGGGATTCCTATTGGAACTCCATTCAAATGGCTACTTTTACCGCTCTGATTGGTACGGGGTTTATCTTCTTCCAGTCCTATTTGGTCGCAAAACTAAAAGGCTTCCAATTACTAAAATGGTGCTTTCACCTATTTGCTATCTTGCCGTTAGCCGTGCCTGGGCTGGTGCTGGGTTTGGCTTATATTTTCTTCTTCAACGCACCCAACAATCCACTTAATGGCATCTATGGCACCATGACCATCTTGGTCGTTTGCACCATTAGCCACTTTTATACCGTGTGCCACCTAACCGCAACCACAGCGTTAAAACAAATTGATGCTGAGTTTGAGTCCGTATCGGCCTCATTAAAAGTGCCACAAATCAAAACTTTCTGGCGCGTCACCTTGCCTGTATGTATGCCTGCTGTGTTAGACATTGCCAGCTATTTATTTGTCAACGCCATGACCACAGTGTCAGCAGTGGTATTTCTATATTCTTATCACACAAGCTTAGCCTCTGTGGCGGTATTGAATATGGATGATGCTGGTGACATTGCACCAGCCGCCGCTATGGCGGTAATGATCATGATGACCTGTATGATAGCAAGGTTGATCCATTGGTTTTTAGGCAGTGTGTTACTGAAACACACTCAGTCCTGGCGCCAGCAATAGGAAACGCATAAATGAGTCTGACCGCCATAGTATTAGTTCTTATATCGACCTTCATGCATGCAGGCTGGAACTTTTTTGGCAAGAAAACTAGTCCAACACTGGCTTTCTTTTTTCTGACTATGGTCGCAGGCGCGGTGATTTTTTCCCCTTTTGTGATACTTCACGGGGCACTCATTCTCGCGTTCAACCAAGAAATATTGATACTGCTATTGCTGACTGGTCTTTGCCAATCCATCTACCTATGGGGATTGGCAGAAGCCTATAAAGCAGGGGATATGTCCATTGCCTATCCAATTGCTCGTTCTTCGCCTTTAATTATTGTGGGCATTTCCACCTTTGCCTTAGGGCAGCAAGAAGCGGTTTCAATACAAGCCGTTATTGGCATGGCCTTGATCGTACTTGGCTGCCTGTTCATTCCATTACCCAGCTTTAATGAATTCAAATTGGCTAATTATCGAAATCGGACGACTTTTTTTGCCCTTGTTGCGGCCTTTGCAACAGCCGGTTACTCCTTGGTTGATAACAAAGCGACGCAATTAATGAGGGGGTTAACCGACGCTTCTGGAAATCCGCTCGCTAGCCCAAGTGAAGTCGCCTTGGTCTACGTGACCTTACAAAGCACTTTTGCCGTCATCTGGATGATCTGGTTTGTGATTGGCACTCAAACACAACGTCGTGAATGTACCGTGCTGATTCGTGATCAATGGCAAGCCGCCTTGCTAACCGGCAGCCTGATGCTCGGAACCTATTCGCTGGTCATTATCAGTATGGCGTTTGTCGATAATGTCAGTTATGTCGTGGCATTTAGACAATTGAGCATTCCGCTGGGCGTTCTGTTTGCCGTAATGGGTCTAGGTGAATCTTTAAAAGGCCCGAAAATTCTCGGGGTTCTTATGACGTTTATCGGTTTAATCGCCGTCGCGCTGGGTTAAATCCAAGCGCATTTTTTAACATTACAAGGAGCCAGAATGGCACTCGCATTTTTTGATCTTGATAACACGTTAGTCGCGGGCGATACTGCGCAAGCATTTTCTGAATACATTACCGCTCAAGATAACCTTCCCACTCCGGACGATTTTCTCGCCCAAAACCTCGCGTATATGGAAGAGTATGACGCAGGCACTTTGGATCTAGCGACTTATATGCACTATACCTTATCCCCACTATGCCACTTAACGCCCGATCAAGTCGAAACACTGATCCAAGCTTTCATTAAGGATGTCATCATCACAATGGCGTTACCAAAAGCTCGACTGTTATTACAGAAGCACCATGATGCAGGCGATCAAGTCATCATCATTTCGGCCACAGGCATTCATTTGGTTGCGCCCATTGCTCGCTATCTTGGGGTGGAACATGCTTTAGGAGTCGACATCGACATACGAGATGGAAAAATAACCGGTGAACTCATCGGCACACCAACCTTTCGAGAAGGAAAAGTCACACGTGCTTTGGCCTGGGCTGAGCGGTATGGCGAATCCATGTCAGGTAGCTATTTCTATAGCGATTCTCACAATGACCTTCCTTTACTGGAAGAAGTAAGTCATCCCATTGCCGTTGACCCAGATCCAATACTTGCCAACATTGCCAAACAACGCCATTGGAAGACCCTCAGCCTGAGATAATCCTTTAGGGCGCTTATCTCACTGTTTTTTAAGCGCCTTTTACTTTTTTCAAGTCAAAATATCGCACCAAAATCATACAGAAAACAAACTTCGCAAGAAAAATGCACCAAATTTGAACATTTTTTATTCTTTTAAACTTGCCAATTTTTTTTAAGACGCTAGTCTTGCTGCCTTTTACAGAATAGTGACTCTAAAAGAATCTCTATTCCTTAGACTTTATTGAAGTCTTTCCCCCACCCTAATAATGAAAAACATAAATTTGGGAGTGCCACATGGCGACTATTATTGACTCGTTAAATACCCTATTTTGGGGCTATATTCTGATCTACGGCTTACTGGCTGTTGGTATTCTCTTTACCATTCGTCTTGGCTTCATACAGATACGCCAATTCCCCGAGTTTGTTCGAACCGTTTTCAAAGCCCCTCAACATGACCGAGGTGGCATTACGCCCTTTCAGGCGCTTTGCACCAGTTTAGCCTCTCGTGTCGGTACCGGAAACATGGCAGGTGTCGCCGTCGCACTGGCTCTCGGTGGTGCGGGTGCTATCTTTTGGATGTGGATGGTAGCGTTAATAGGCATGGCCACCGCTTACGCTGAAAGCACACTTGCTCAGGTCTATAAAGTCAGAGATCAGCATGGTCAATTACGAGGTGGACCAGCGTTTTACATCAGCAAAGGGCTAAAAGCGCCTTGGGCTGGCGCCATCTTTTCCTTGTCGTTGATTCTTGCATTCGGTTTAGTCTTCAATGCAGTTCAAGCCAACTCCATTGCCGGTGCGGTCGAAGGAGCATTTGGAGTACCTAAACTCACCACGGGCTTGGTAATAATGGCGTTAGCCGCCATCGTTATTTTTGGCGGCATCCGTAAAATTGCCCGTTTTGCTGAAATTGTTGTGCCTTTCATGGCCATTGTGTATTTGCTTTTGGCATTTTATATCATTGCCATCAATATCAGTGATGTTCCAGCCGCCTTTGCCCTGATCTTCAAGAGCGCTTTTGGCTTTGAACAAGCCGCTGGCGGCGTGGCCGGTGCCATGTTAAATGGTATCAAACGTGGCCTTTTCTCAAACGAAGCGGGTATGGGATCGGCACCAAACATTGCCGCCGTCGCGACTCCGAATCCACACCACCCATCGTCACAAGGTATGGTTCAGTCATTAGGCGTATTTATTGACACCTTGTTAATCTGTACTGCCACGGCATTGATGATTTTGCTTTCTGGTGCAATGGGCAATGGCGAGTCTGGTATCGTTCTAACGCAAACTGCCATGTCTCACCATATTGGTGGTTTTGGTCATTATTTCGTGGCGATCGCTATTTTCTTCTTTGCTTTCACCTCCATCATTGGTAATTACAGCTACGCTGAAAACGCTCTAACTTACCTAAAATGGGCCAATAAACCAGGTATTTTCACTTTACGTATTCTGGCTCTAGCGATGATACCTTGGGGTGCATACGAAAGTGTGGCCATGGTCTTTAACGCTGCGGATGCGGCAATGGGCTTGATGGCGACCATCAACTTAATTGCCATTACATTACTCTCTGGTTTAGTGGTTAAATTAACAAAAGACTATATAAACCAGAACAAAACTCACACCCCTATTTTTAATTCAGACGATTACCCTGAACTGAAAAAGGACATCGATTTGTCTGTTTGGGATGAAAAAACCGAACAAAAATAATTCATCGTTATGGGTTAAATGAATTCTACAAATGGCATGAAAATACCTTTTTCATGCCATTTTTTATGCCCTGTGCGCGACTCTAATCTAGCGCTCTGAAGCGCTTGACTCCTATTGAAAAATCCCTTCCTATATCAGAATGATTTGCGCCGTTTGTCGAATAATCTGCGCGACACGATCCAAATTTAAAGTCGCTTGCAAGGGCAATCTTAATACGCTGTTTTTGAGGATAATAATGCATGAAAATCGGTATTCTTGCCGCGGGTATCACACCAGAGCCATTAAGGGAACATTATCCAACCTACGCGCAAATGTTTGCGGATCAAATTGGCCAGATTGATCCGCAACTCGAATTTGCCATATTTGATGTTCGATTAGATCAATTTCCTGACAACACAGAAGCATGTGATGCGTGGTTGATCACAGGATCAACGTCCGATGCCTACGGAGACGAGCCTTGGATATTAGGATTATGTGACTTTATTCGAGATATCGAGGCGCGAGGTCAGGTGCTAGTGGGCATTTGCTTTGGTCACCAAGTTATTGCTCGAGCATTGGGTGGAAAAGTTGAAAAATATTCTGGCGGCTGGGGAGTTGGCGTCCATCACTATCAATTATCGGAACAGGTTACCATTCCTCAATTAAACGCTACGCAGCACATTGCAATTTGCGCCTTTCACCAAGATCAGGTCATCCATAAACCAGATAAAATGGAGGTTTTTCTAAGTTCAGAGTTTTGTCCTTATGCAGGCTTAATCTATCAGGATCGCATTCTCACTTTCCAAGGCCACCCAGAATTCTCCAAAACTTATGAGGCCGATCTGATCACACTGTATGAAGCCACCAGTCTGTCACCAAAAGTGGTGAATACAGCTCGTCAAAGTTTGACGGAAAACGATATTCAAAACCAAGCTCTAATGGTCTGGATTACGCAATTTTTGACGTCTTAGTCACCTTTAATAAGACTCTGTTCCAATCTTCAGAGTCTTATTACTGTGCTGAGGTCGATTCTTATTATGATCTAAGCTAGCATTATATCTTTAGCTTTAGAGTCCGATTCCATGAAAACTTTCTTCGCAATGCTGCTCTGCGTTTTCAGTAGTTTCGTGCTATCCGCTGAGTTAAGCCCTTACCGACAAACACTCCCTATTCCTGATCAACCTCAAGAATATAGCTTGACCATAAATGGGAAACATTATGGTTATGCGGACCTCGTCAACTTTCCTCTCTATCAGGCAAATTTTTCGACCATTTGGCGAGCATCTGGCGACTTTGTTGGCCCTAAATTAACCGACCTATTAAAAGATGCTGGGCTAGCAGATTTTCAGCAACTCTATCTCGTTGCTAGCGACGATTATGCCGTAATCATGAATGCCAATGCAGCCGAATTGCAAACCGCTATGTTAGCCATTGCGTTAGATGAGAAACCCTTTGAGATTAATGATAAAGGCCCGTTTTGGTTAGTTTGGCCAGGTCGTGAGGATAGGCTAAAACTAGGTATGAATGAAGGAGATCTCTGGGTCTGGAGTCTTCATCAAATAGTAAAGGTCAAATAAGTGCAATTACTAAAATCCAATCCCATCAAGATTGTTATGATACCTATGATCCTAATAGGCTTGGTACTTTTAACCATTGGTTTGTGGCGCTTCCAACAAGACATTAAAGACATACACAGACACATTGGCATTACACCTCATGAAATCCGCTACCAACTTCAACAAACGAATCTACAAGTGGCGTTGATTAATCAAGAAATCAATCTCACTCGGCAGTACCAGATTCAAAATGATAAACAAGACTTAATTAACCGAGCAAAACAACTAAAGTCACGTATCGAAAACATTCGTGTCGTTTGGAGAACACTCAAGTCAGATCTTGACAAAACCAATCTACAAGAAGAATTAAACACCTTCGAGAGCCACTTAGACACGCTGATTCAATTACTCATAACGGGCGATCTCAACGCCTCTCAACATCTCAACAAAATATTTTTCGAGCTACAACAAGTGAAAATTTTCAGTGCCGCTATGTACAGTCATGGTAGTGCTTTTATCCGTGAACACACCGATAGATACGTTAAAAAATTGTCTAGAATCAGTATGGCAATCAACACATTAATTCTCGTTTTCATTGTGTTATTAGCGGTGCTCTCCTACGCTCTGATGCTGATTTTTCAACAAAAGAATGATCTGAATAAACTCTCTATCGAAGACCCTTTAACAGGCTTATACAATCGTCGTCAATTCAATCTTCATTTGGCACATGACGTCAGTGAATACAAAGCACAACAAAGCCCACTTTCGTTGATGATTTTCGACATTGACTACTTCAAACTGTTTAACGATCACCTAGGTCACATTGCTGGTGATCATGCATTACAGCGTATTTCGGAACATCTAAAATCCCTTAAAAAAACAGAAACAAACATTGAGTTCTATCGAGTGGGTGGTGAGGAGTTTGCTTGCCTTTGTCATGAACAAGAGCACAGTAAGACACAAAAAGTCGCCGAACAAATTCGTGCCTCTATCGAAGCGCTTAATATCGAACACACGATGAGTAAAGTCGCCGACAACCTGACCATTTCCATTGGCATTGCCTCCGCTGAAACACTGGAAGAATTAAACTCGGACAGTATTTATTCGGTAGCGGACCAAGCCTTGTATGAAGCCAAAAAACGTGGCCGTAATCAGGTTTACTGCTATCAAAGAGAGCCCTAAACACGCCTTGAGAATGAGTCAATCGAACAGAAAAAGCACATAAAAAAGGGCATCAAACCGATGCCCTTTTTTATCTAATAAACCCGTAATAGACTTAAATTGTGCCGCCTAAAGAGCCTTCTAATTGTGCGAGTTCTTGACCACCCGCCATCAAATCTTGCAGCTCATCTGAGGTGATTTCACCGCGTGCGGCGGTTCCTAAAGTCTGGCCTCGATTCAGCACCGTAAAGCGATCCCCCACAGCCAAGGCATGTCTTACGTTGTGACTAATAAAGACCACACCTACGCCTTGATCACGCACTTTATCTATGGTGGCCAACACATTGGATGTCTGGCGAACGCCTAACGCTGAGGTTGGTTCATCGAGGATCAATACCTTAGCACCAAAATATACGGCACGAGCGATGGCAACGGTTTGACGCTCACCACCAGATAAGGTTCCAACAGCTTGATCTGCACTGCGCAGATTAATGCCCATTTTTTTCATTTCTGTCATGGTGATTTCGTCAGCATGCTCGGTATCAAATCGCTTCCAAAGAAACTTGCCTTTCGTTGGCTCGCGTCCCATGAAGAAGTTACGTGCGACCGACATAAGCGGAATCATCGCTAGATCTTGATACACACAGGCAATACCTGCCGCCATAGCGTCACGAGGACTACCAAATTGCACCGGTTTTCCTCCCATGTAGATTTGCCCTTGGCTTGGACGGTAAACACCTGACATGGTTTTAATAAAAGTCGATTTACCGGCACCGTTATCACCTAATAGACAGTGACATTCGCCAGGTTTAACATCAAAACTAACACCGTTTAACGCAATGACATTACCAAAGTGCTTTTCAATGTTATCCATATGAAGAATTGATTCAGACATATTAGCGCTCCCCTGTCACACGTTTACGAATAGCGTTATTGAAAATAACCGCCAACAACAACATTGACCCTAGGAATACTTGGAACCAATCTTGGTCGATATTGGTATAAGTCAAACCAATCACCACCATACCGAAGATAATAGAGCCAAAGAACGCGCCAATTGCAGAACCGTAACCACCTGTTAGCAAACAGCCACCAATTACCGCAGCAATAATGGCCTCAAACTCTTTCATAAAACCACGACGAGCATCCGTACTACCCGCATCCAGCACTTGTGTGATGGCTAGTAATGCGGCACAGGAAGCCGTTAACATAAACAAAGCGATTTTCACTTTGCGTACTGGTACACCGGAATTAGAAGCGGCCGTTTTGTCACCACCCGCCGCAAAGATCCAGTTACCTGCAGGCGTTTTAAGCAGAACGTATGTTGCCACACCAGCTAATACGAGGAACCAAATGATCTCGACTGGTATACCAGGTACTTTTGGCAAACCACTGCGGAAAGTGTCAATCCATCCCATTGAAGCAGCCCATTGGAAAAAACCTTGAAATGCATCACCACTAAAGAAAGGCGCTAATGGGTCACCCGCCACCGCATCACGAACACCACGAAGTTGAGTCGAGCCGCCTGTCGCCGCTTTTAAGCCGACCAACGACAAACCACGTAAAATAAATAGAAAGGCCAATGTCACGATAAAAGATGGCAAGCCAGTTCTAAGAACGATTTGTCCATTCACCGCGCCGACACCAGCGCAGAAAACTAAAGTAATTGGAATAGCAATAATCAAAGGTAAGTCAAAATTGACCACACAAAAACCGAAAACCAAACCTGCAAATGCCACCATGGAACCGATAGAAAGGTCGAACTCGCCGCCTATCATCAGTAAGGCGGCAGCAATAGCCAAGATACCCAATTGAGCTGCAGGCGATAGAATGTTCATGATCCCTGATAAGGTGAACATAGAGCCATCAGCAGTAAACATAAAAAAGATTGCAACAAGTAAGGCTCCCGCCACGGCACCAAGCTCAGGTCGTTTCATTAGACGAGCTACGCGGCTTTCTTCCTTCAATCGTTCATCAACTGTCGAGTCATTCTCTAGTGACATAAATCCTCCGGAACGCATTCAGTAAAACTGAAACGGAATACATTAGGGTGTGAAATAGGAAGGCCATAAGGCCTTCCTGATCTTTGTAGAAGTATTAACGAATACCTTTCGCTGAAAGGTCGATTACTTGCGCGGCTTTATCCGCTGTAATCAAGTTTGGACCAGAAGGCACGTTACCACCTGGCATTAAGCCGTAGTCAGCGTTAAGTGCTAAGAAATCAACCGCCATGTAACCTTGCAAGAATTGTTGCTGGTCAATCGCAAAAGTCGCATCACCATCCACAATGGCTTTTAAGAAGTCTGCAGAAAGATCAAAAGAAGCCACTCTCACATCACCAGATAGACCAAGAGATTTAACTGCAGCAACCGTAGGCTCGCCAGCAGTAGAAGCACCCAATGCCATGATAGTGTCTACATCTGGATTAGAATCCAATGCAGCACGAACTTTAGACTCGATTTCGGAAGGATCATTAGACGTTGGAAGTACGGCCACATTACCACCAAAACCTTCTGTGAAACCGGCACAGCGTTGGTCTAGAGAGACGTTACCCACTTCTTGGTTAACACAAATGCCTTTTTTACCGCCCATTGCTTTAAGCTTTTCGCCCGCGGCTTTACCCGCATCATACTCTTCTTGACCGATGTGTAGTAAAGCACCAAGAGATTTGGAAACATCGGAACCTGCATTGATGGAAATGACTGGAATACCAGCATTCACTGCGCGACGAATAGAGGGTCCTAACGCATCAGCATCAGGGATAGACACCACCAAACCGTCTGGTTCTTGGTTCACTGCTGCATCAATTAACTGCGCCATAGCGACCATATCAAAGGTCTCTGGGGCACGGTAATCAACGTCTGCACCAGTGTGCTTTGCGGCCATTTCAACACCGTTTTTCACCACAGACCAGAACGGATCGTTCGCTTGTCCATGTGAAACCACAATAATGCTGGCTGATAAAGCGATACTGGAACATAACCCAGCTGAAGTAGCCAATAGACCTTTTATTATTTTTTTCATTCTCTAGCTCCTCTTAGGATAGAAGTTGGACGGCAAATGGAATTCACCGTTAACCTTGGTAGTCACACCAAAAGTTAATAACTAGTTTAGCCAACTAAGAAAAAAATGCCATAGAAAATAGAACAAAAATTGCAAAAAAATAAAAAAATAGAATAATTAGTCCAAATTTCAGATATTTAGCTACCCCATTAACGACTCCAGAATTTTGCTTAAAACATCAACAAATACAATATTTTCTAATAAAATCAGTTATTTAATAAATAAAAAAAGACCAATCAACCAAAGAAAAAACTTTTAAAGACAGCCAATTTCCATGATGAAAATAATGAAATATGAAATGAAACGAGAGACTGGCCCCCTGTCTAAACCTCTATTTTGGCAAAGTTTTGCACAAAAAAGCGTCAGTTTTGATACTTGAAATAAGTGTTTTATTAGACTGAAATGGGCGTTTTACAGACACGCACGGTCGGCTTGTCCAGACAGAAAAAAGAAGGAAAATCAATCGAGCACGGTGAGTACTCGATTGTTGTTATGTCTATTTAGCGGATAACTGGTTTGAATGTAATTGTGGATGAATGCGTCCTACATGCACCAAACTGGTTAACTTGATGGCTGGCTTTATCAAGAGTTGAGCACTGCCCAAAATAAATAACCAAGTACCATCTTCCACCAAAGCATCGCTTAAAAAGAAAAAGCTGCCAATAAGAAACCAAATACCGATCAATAAATCGTTCAATGCGCCTACTGCTTCGTAACGACGCTGCACAATAAGGTGCTTATGACCCAATGAAATATCAAGTGGATTGATTGAATTCGTGTTAGACATAGTCTGCTACATACCTTGTGTCATCGTTTAAATTTGCTGTGGGTCGCTATCCCTGCAAAACCCTCTTCATCAATTTAGGTTCATACCACCAGCGCTTTTCACACTGGTGGTATGAACAAACATTGTATCAAGATCAAAGCAGATTCTCAGAAAAAGCCAGTCCAACCGACCAAAACATTGGCCTGTACCTTTTGGTCAATTGAATCCATCAGATAACTCTATTTATTAGGTTTAAACGCTTCTTCAATGGATAATAAAGGCACTCGGGGAGACAGACCGTTCAATGCAATCTTATGGATCATCTCATCAACCGTCGTGCAACATTCTGAAATCACGGCCACTTCATAGGATTCAGCCGATTTGGAAATGGCAGTATGAGTGACACAATTTTGTGTCATCATGCCACAAATCAATAAGGAATCGACCGTCAACTCTTCTAAGACTAGCGCTAAGTCCGTTTGCTCAAAACTGTCCGCAAATTGTTTCACGACTAAGTGCGATGAAGCAGCGATATCTTTCAAGGCTGAATGAAGTTGCACCCCTTTTGTTCCTTTATTAAAAAAAGGCGCTGTGCCGTTTTCCGCATTGGCCACATGCTGAATAAAGATGACTGGCATCTTCTGTTGTTGCGCGTTCGCAATCGCTTTTTGAACCTTTTTCAGAGTCTCATTTGCATGCCATAAGGGGTAATTCCCACCCGGGAAATAATCATTTTGTAGATCAATAACCAATAATGCTGTGTTCGCCATCATACGTCTCCAGTCGTGTCTAAAAGAGACAAGAGTATGGCAAAATACTCTGTTTTCACTTAGAGTCAAAAATGACACTATTGAGGCAAAAAAAGACAACTCCAATATGAGACACATCCAAATCGGCATTTGCCAACACTCAGTGGCACTAAAATCAGCAGTGTATGGATTAGAAGAATTATTCCTACTCGCAAACAGAATTTGTGAAGCCCATCAACTCAATACAAGGTTTTCACCCAGTCTAGTCACAGACCAAGAGGCAGATGAAAAAGCCTATGACATCATTATTTTACCACCTTGTATGGCAGACCAAAGCGAGCCAACGGATGAACACTTAATCCATTGGCTAGTTCATCAACACCAACAAGGTAGCATTCTTGCCTCAGTCTGTGTTGGCGCATTCACCTTAGCCGCAACCGGTTTATTAGGTCATCGTACTGTCACCACACATTGGTCATTTGAAGACACTTTCCGTCAACAATTCCCTAATCAACCGATAGATGTCCAGCAGATCTTAATTGATCATGGCGACATCATTAGCGCTGGCGGCGTCATGTCATGGTTGGATTTAGGGCTGGAACTGATTACCAAATACTCATCGCCCTTTGTCCGCAGACAAATAGGCAAAACACTTGTCATCGACACCATGTCTCGAGAACAAAGCTTCTATCAACAATTTTCGCCCTCTTTCAGTCATGGCGATCAAGTTGTCATCCAAGCACAACAATGGCTTGCTCTCCATTACCCAAAAGACGCATCAATAAAAGCCCTAGCACAACATACCAACTTAACAGAGCGAACCTTGCTACGCCGCTTTGTCAAAGCAACCCGACTCACTCCAAACCAATATTTACAACGATTCCGTATCCAAATGGCTTGCGATCTACTCGAAAGTACCCGCCAACCCTTTGAATCCATTGCTTATCAAGTCGGCTATCTGGACAGCAGTGCCTGTCGTAAAGTGTTTGTGAAAATTATGGGATTAACACCAACCGAATACCGGAAAAGATTTTAACAAGTCAGGGGTAGAGTCATAGATTTTTGTTTCGTCATAAGTACAAAGGCATAAATCAATTCACCATGGGACTTCATAAAACACCTTTTATTTAACTAGATTTTAACGTTAATAGGTGTCTAGTAAAGTCTGGGAAGTCCAAATCGACACTAATTATAGGGCTCTTACTTACCGTAAAAAGATGGCACATGTAAACATAAATAGAGAGTGATTCACGCTGAAGGTTTGGGTTTGATAATAACCGATCAGAACGTTTGATTCAGTGCTTCTCATAGGCGTTAGATCGAATACCACGACCGATATTGGTTACAGTTCAAAGATTGCCTTGAGTAAGACTTTGAAGGCAAGCAATCAAGGCGTTACGTCGAGTTTTATGCATATTAGGACTGACAATGGGGATAATTTTGTTCAGAATAGTCGTCGCGTTCATGGCTCTAGGAGTTTAGTTATTTTGGGCGAAATTATTGATCACCAAAAGCCATGAATGTTCCTTCCTTATGCTAACTATTTGTTATTTAATGATAATTCGTGGGGATTCCTCAGACTCTGCCCCCAATTATCCACAGCGAGCCACACAATGGTAATAAGGGGTGTCTTGTAAACTGACCTGGGCTTTCCTGGACCTTGGCATATCCAACCTCTCTTCCTTGAGAAAATAAAACTGTAATTATATACAGTACATTTGAATATAGTAAAGAAAACGCTAGAAGCTTTGGAAACACCGAGTTCTTGAGGTGCCTGTCCTAATAAGTACTTCTAATTGTTTGACGACGTTAGAATACCACCTATGGGCAGTTGATCTCTCGCCACCTACTCAACCGTGAGCGGTGCACTTATTATCTGAATTTTCGGATAATTAGATTTTCAATACTCTTTTTAGTTCTTCTTCATCAAACATTACTGGATTAAATAGCAGGCTATCTAGAACAAAAAAAATACAATACATTCCAACAATTAAAAAAAATAATCGACTATATTTACTTTCCAATCTAACTACTCCATAAGCATAGTGGATTGTTTTTTTAAAAATAAAACAATAACAATAATATAATCCTAAACTATAGGTTAATATCACTCCACTAATACTTCTCCACCCCCTCACCTCCGAAATATATATACATAACAATAAGAGCAAGTACATCAAAAATAAAAATGATATATTTTTCTTAGAATAATTCATTATTCATCTCCATCAGATAAGAGGTCTTTAATTTCCTTTGATGATAAATGACTAATTCTTTCAGACTTATTATCATTTATGCCTGTTCTTTTTAAACCATTTTTTATAGCAGATCCACCAATATTAGGAATAATAAAGTTAAGCCAATTACCTGTCATAATGAATTCGGCAGTATCTACAGCAGCCCCTCATATACTCCAACCAACCCTCTGAGGAGCAACCATTGTACCGATAGTAACGGCTCTATTTCCAACCTCAAGAAGATCTTTGTCATCTATTCCATGAACAGACACTTTTAGATCCTTAGGAAAATTTTTAACTGGTTGAACCCATACTCTATCTACAGCCTCTGGAGCATGCCATGGATTCATATTAACATGCATTAAATTCCAATTATCCCCCTGCTCCTTATCCAACCCTTTGTAATGAGCTGTATTCGTTTCAACATAATGACTAGTGTTACTAACATGGCTATTCGTGATCGCCATGCCACTGTCATAACCATTGATGTCTAAGGCTAAATTCGTATAGTCCGCTAGGTTGCTACCAAAGTTATTGGCGTAGGCTTCGTTATCGCTCTGGCTGTAATAATTTCCATCCTGCGCATCCATTTCATGAGCCGATTCATGGCCAGCGGCATTAACAAGCAGTTCCGTTGAGTCTAAATTGTCGTCATTAATGTAGCTGTATCTTGTTTCATTCTAATAATTAATAGAATAATTTATTCGGTTAATCTTACTAATTTATTAAAATCTACTATTTCAATAAAACCAGAAAGACTAAATAGAGTTGAAATCACCATAGAAGCCCCACACAAAAATACAAATATACGGCCATATTTGCTTTCCAATGTAAGTGTTGCATTATATAACACCATATCCACATCAAATATATATGCATAGCAATAATGTAAACTAGAACTATAAATTCCAAGAACTATTGCAACAACAACCCAGTTATCTATATTAGAAATAAGCAGGCACATTAAAAATAACAAATATGACACGACTATAAATATTTTCTTATAACAGAAAATTTTCATTTTTTTATTCGCTCAAGATTTCAGAAGCCCCCAAATATGTAACAGTACCAGTTCTTTCTAGAACAGCTTCACTTCAATAAGTGGGGGCAGAATAAAATTAAACCTCTACGACTATTCGTCATCACGAAGTTTACACCAACCCTCTTTTCTTCCCCGCTTTGCCTGTGTTTTCCGTTGTCCTGTTAGTAACGCTATTTGCTCTTTGAATTTATCGTTTCCTAACGCCAACCCTTTATTTTCCGTTAAACGAATATCTTCCAATAATTTACCATCTACCTGATACTGAAACATATCTCGATAAACATTACATCGCTCTTCTTTTGTTCTTCCCTGTGACTGGTAGAGTTGAAGAACATAACGAATTATGTTTGCATCAAGCGATCCGAACTCTATCGTACATTAACACAGGCTTATTTATGGGTGTCTCCAATTATTGCTAACGATAAAACATATGAAGTACGTTGGTAAATATAAATAAAGGTAAAGCTACACTGTAGAATATTATAATAGTTCTCCTAAGCCTCAAAAATAATTTTTTCGCGTAGTCATCTTTTAACTCAAAATCTAAACCTATGGATGTAAACACATATAGTTGCGTTACATTCCAAAGTTTTAAATAATCTTCATGACAAATATACTCACCAAGTTTTTTTGCTTGAGAAGCTCCAAAAACAACATACAAAATGGTCCAAGCAATTGAAATAAATACAAAAAACATTACCATACTTTTACTCCTGCACTAACATCTACACCAATTCCACTGGGAAATTTTAGGTTAAAATCGACATCCCATGACGAACTCTGATCCCAAGAGCCATTTTTTACATCTAGTCCAAAAAAAGAAACTCACCAGATACTGATTTTAAAATAATTGGGGGTAGAGTAAAATTAAATCTCTACGACTATTCGTCATCACGATGTTTACGCCAACCCTCTTTTCTTCCCCGCTTTGCCTGCGTTTGCCGTTGTCCTGTTAGTAATGCTATTTGCTCTTTGAATTTATCGTTTCCTAACGCCAACCCTTTATTTGCCGTTAAACGAATATCCTCCAATAATTTACCATCTACTTGATACTGAAACATATCTCGATAAACATTACATCGCTCTTCTTTCGTTCTTCCCAGTGACTGGTAGAGTTGGTGCGATGTCAGTAAATCACTACTCGCACCTAAACCGTTGCACTGGTAACTCGACCAAGAATAATCAGCTGGATCTTTCACCATGTCCGCCCTAACTGGGTTCAGCTCAATATAACGGTACAAATGAAATAGGTAACTTTGGTCTTGTACCAAACAAGACTTAAAACGCCCTTCCCATATAGTACCTGTACGTTGATAGGTGTAGTTAAAATACCGTACATATTGCCGCCCCAGTGATTGCATCATGCTTGAAACACGTAACAGGACAGGCATGATAAAAGCACTCGTATAAAGCGGCTTCGTCTAATAGGGCTTGAGACTTAAAACGGCCTTCCCAAAAATATCCTGTACACTTGTCTTCATTGTTCGCTCTTCGAGCGATGGGTTCATTAAGTTCTTTCATAAACCAACTAATGTTCATCAGGCGCTCTCGGTACGTTTCAGCAGCGGTTTCGGCTAGCGCCACTGCGTAGTTTGGCAAGTCCTCCCCTTTTATATAGCGTTGAGTAAATATTGTCCCTTTGTGTAATGCGTGCCAACGCTGTAATACTTCTAATGTTGACCATGATTTCGCTTTTTCTGTATTCACATGCAACACAACATGAAGATGATTACTCATCACAGCATAAGCGCATATATCGATTGAAAAGACGTTAGAAAGAAATAAAAGGCGATTCTCAACCCAACCACGACGATGTTCATAACTATTTCCTGTAACAGGATCATCACCGCACAAAAAAGCTCGCCGTACACAGCGAGCCACACAATGGTAATAAGGGGTGTCTTGTAAACTGACTTGAGCTTTCCTAGACCTTGGCATATCAAACCTCTCTTCCTTGAGAAAACAGCACTGTAATTATATACAGTATATTTAAATATGGTCAAGAAAACGCTAGAAGCCTTGGAAACACTGAGTTCTTAAGGTGCCTGTCCTAATAAGTGCTAATAAGTGCTAATAAGTGCTGCGTATCGGTACGGGTGGCATCCGACTCACCCACCTTGATTTCCCCATGAATCAAACCGGATGTCGCTGCGGCGGCAATCGCGGCCACCCCTTTGACAAGGTCTTTAAACACACCACGGAAGCTGGAGGAGGATTCACTCCATTCGCTGCTTTCTAATGCCTGAGTGGTGACGGTGACATTGCCCGCCAATTCGCCCTTGTCGTTGACGTATTGGCCGTTGGCGTTTTGTGTTACGGCGTCAGTGCCGATGGTGAGCACTGAGTTCTTAAGGTGCCTGTCCTAATAAGTAATAAGTGCTCCGCACCACTAATAAGTGCCTAAGGATCTTGGTTTTGGTGATGGTTTCATATTTTTGTGGAGAGAGTTGTCATAGGTATCATCCCGACCACCAATCAGATTCTTAACTTATTGGAAAATGAATTTTTTAGGTTGGGTGTCTTGTTAAATTTCTACTAATAAGTACTGAGAAAACGCTAGAAGCCTTGGAAAAACTGGATTCTTAAGGTGCCTGTCCTAATAAGTCACTGCTGAGTTCTTAAAGTGCCTGTCCTAATAAGTGTTATTCGCAAATGAAGTCCGAAGCACGCCATAGAGAACATAACGAATTATGTTTGCATAAAGCGATCCGAACTCTATCGTACCATTGACACTGGCTGACTTATGGGTGAGGTTGCCACAATAAAACGGATAAAATAATTAAGAGGCATACTGAGCCTCATCATCAAATACTTCTTGGTACAACAAGCTACAAAATTCATCGAAATTTTCAGCAACATGATAGGTCAGCATTTTATCAGTTTCATCATCAAACTCATCATGAGACATAAAAGTTATCTTTGGCTGATCTGGTTCTGAAATATCTCTATAATCAAAACATATATAGTCCCCAAAAGAGTTACTCGCAAAGGTCACCAACCCCTCAAAGCCATATGCATCATAACTCTGAGCACCTTCTATATTTTCACTGTAGGTTATCAGCTCCTGTTCAAAACCAAACCCAAAAAAGAAAATATCAGATACTCCCATCTCATTTCGATCAGGTCGAAAAAATTCAAAGTACTGCTTAGTCAAGTAGGCATTATTATGGCGGCAGATAAACTGTTTATAACTGGAGGGAAAAAGCACCGCCATTTTTTTTTCGACAGCTTCGACTAACGCTATATCTACCTTGCCAGAATCTTGAAAAATTTTAATGTTATCTATTGTCATCTTACTTCCCTTCACTCAAACTAGCTTCGCCGATATGTTTTACAGCACTATGTATTGTTTTAGGTAGTAACTGCATGTTATTCGGCCCACTTTGGGCATTATGATGCCATGTAAAATCAGGAATAACTGAATCTCCATTATTGATAGCTTTAAGCTGTTTCTCAGTAAAGCTATCTTTATTAACCTGACCACTTTGTATTTTTTGCCTTAAGTCTCTTGTCGCCGCACGCATTTCAGATTGTTTTCTTAATTCTGGCTTCATGTTCTCATAGCCTTTTGGCTTAGTTATCGTAGTAGTGTACTTAGCGTATTCATCAAATACAGGTAAACCTCTACTATCATAAGGTATGTTAGCAAATATTTTTTCACCAGTATAAAGATCTGCCCCGTATACAACTTTTATCGCTTTATTACCATAAGAATCATAAATAACCTCAACGCCCATTTCTAAATTTGAGTTTACTGTCTGTCTTGGGTTCTGAACAACGGTTGTAGAAGTAACATGTTCTGCGCCATTCGTTGCTTCTAAATCAGTCCGCACGTAACAGGACAGGCATGATAAAAGCACTCGTAGCCAGTAAAAGCAGATCAATGCGCTTACTAAAAAGTCTCTTTTATTGTGCTTGAAGAAAGAATATTCCAGATAAGGAGTAAAAGCCTGAATT